>NZ_JANQBK010000009.1 GCF_025370105.1 Sphingomonas hylomeconis | reverse complement strand
AACTCACCTGATGCAGCCACTACTGTGAATTTCGGCTTTCCACCAATTCCGGGCATTTGCGACATCTGGTACGAATCCGAAAGCGGACAGGCCGCTCGCGACCAATTCAGGCCGTCGCGCTACTGTACATCGCTAGATCCAGTACGGTTTTTAAAGGGCTCGTTAACGCTCGTCTGAATAACGGAGTGGGTGGACGATCGATATCGATTTATCTCCCTCCAGAGCGGACGGCTCGCCACGATACCGGCGGCGATATTGCTTGTCTTTTCGCCACCTGCGAGAGCGGCGACCTGTTTGCCTGGGAGTGGCACGACTGTAAACCGCCTGCTCGACCGAATAGACGATGACCCGAAACAGGGTCTGCAGCAGGTTGATACTGCGCTTTCGAGAGAACGGAACCCTGTGCGGCGCGCGCATCTTCTCGGCGTGCGAGCGCTTGCGCTCGGCGTGCTGTCACGTAACGACGACGCCGCTTCAGCAGCACGATCGGCCAGGGATCTTTTGCCAGCAAGCGCCGTTCCGTTGCGCGACGCGCTGACCGTCTTGGAGACCAGCAACACATTCCATTTGGATAAGGCGGCGCATGATCTGCCGTTGCTGCGCCAGATCGTCGAACGATATCCCACAGGCGTCGGCCTTCACGCGTGTGCGGTGGCAGCCGCCGGTGACCTCGAACGACGCGCCGGTAATCTAATCGACGCGGCACATTATCTGATTGACGCTTATCGCGAGACGCGCCGGGGCGCCGACGGCCGGCTCGCCGCAGATACGGCGCATCTGCTGTTCAAGCTGGTCGCAGATGCTGGCGACGATAGCACCGCACTGGCGCTCAACGCCTCCGCTTTGCGGTTCTATGCCAGGCGACCGGCGCGGGCCAAATCGGTGCTGTTGACGGTCTTTCGGGCACGCCTGTTGAACAAGCGTGGCGAGTTTGCAACAGCATTCCATCTCATGACGCTGGCGGAAAGCGCGATGCGGGGTCGCGGTGATGACGTCGGCGATGCGTATCGCGCACTCGAAATTTGTCGCGCGCTGGTTGGGCTGGGTCGCGCGAAGGAGGCAGGCCGGCGTTGTGATATCGCCCACCGTACTTTCGCGACCAGCTCGCTCAGTGCGGCGGCGCAGACTGATATTCTGAGGGCCGAGATCGCTTTGTCGTCGGGAAAGCCACGAAACGCAATCCGTCTGCTCGACCCAGTGATTGCTGGACCATATTCACGATCCTCCTCGGTCAATATCAGCGACGCATATCGGTTGCGGGCCGACGCTCAGCGTCGGGTCGGGAACAACCGGGGGGCATTTGTTGATCTGCAGGAATATGTGAAGCGCTATCGTGCCTGGAGTGAGGCGGCGCGCGCGCGCCAGACGGTAGTGACGGGCGTGTGGCTTTCGCGCGATCAGCAGATGCTGCGGGCAAGCAAAGCGGAAGCCCGCCTGGCTCAGGAGTCTCTGGTCGTTGCGCACTGGATCGGATGGGTCCGGCTGCTGGTCATCACGGCGGTGCTCGGGCTCGTTATGCTGATCGTTCTCATTCTCCTCGGCGCGAGGCACCGACGACACCTTGTTGCCATGACGCTCACCGACCCGTTGACCGGTCTGCCCAACCGACGCGGCATCATTCAACGTGCTGATAGCGCATTGGCCGATGCCGCCCGTCTGACCGGATCGGCGGCCATCGCGCTGATCGACCTCGACCATTTCAAGGCGATCAACGACGCCCACGGCCATGCCGGTGGCGACGCCGTGCTGGTCACGCTGGCTCGCGCAGCGAACGACATCCTGCCGCCGCCTGCAATTCTGGGGCGGTGGGGCGGTGAAGAGTTTCTGGCTGTATTCCCCGATACCACCGCCATCGATGCTGCGATGCTGCTGGAACTGCTGCGCGAGACCATTCGCGGCGGGGCCGGGACGAACATACCGATCCGGTTTAGTGCTGGCATCGCCGATTGGCAGCCAATCCGGGGACCGATGACGGGCAACGCTCTGATCGCGCTTGCCGATGCGGCGGCATATCGCGCCAAAGCCGAAGGCCGAGACCGCAGCTGCTTTGCTGGTGAAGAAATCCTCGGCCAACCCCGACAGAACGGCAGCGTGTGCCTGCAAAACTCAAGCGGCGGATAGTGGATGGCGCAGGCGATCGACAAGCACAGTTGCTTGTCGCAATCTCGATTCTATTCGGCGAAGTTCTGCATCGAAAGGCCCTTTTCTAAAACCAACTCGATCTTCTTTAAGGCTACTTCGGCTAGTTCTAGGCGACTATCTGGGCGATCTGGTTCAAATCCCCGAATGTAACCCAGGTTCGCAAGATGCTTCATCCAGCGAATCATGACATTTGACGGTACGTCTGCTGAGCCCTTCGCATCTTCTGCCGTCAGCCGATTGCCGTTGGCCTGAGCAACATATAGTCTAAGCAACAAGTCCCATGCGGGCTCCGCGAAAATATCGCGCGAGATTATGTCTCCGCGAAATCGACGGAAGTCCAGCATATCGGTCGCGAGGCGCGTAGCGGCGCTATGTCGGGGCAAAGGCTAAATCCCTTCTTAGATGAAGCATTTGGGCGAAGAATAGCACATGACAACTCCCCGACAAAATAGGCGCGTTTTTTACTCGTTGCACCAGGACTATCAACAGATATAATAAAAATTCACGTAACTAAAATAATATATCAACAAATGAACTGTCTTCGCTGTTCGTCTACGTTCAGGAACGTCTTGTCGCTCATTCGGGGAGATGCATCATTGATCGTTCGTTTTGTATCCATAGCTAAGGGCGATACGAAAGGGGGCGATTATGACCTTGAAGATTATGAAGCTGAAAACTGCTGCGGTCCTGATTGATCGCGCATTGGACATTGCCGATACAGTGAATGAGAATGCCATTGGGGCGCGGTTGTCCGAGGTTTTGCACATGACGGAACAACGCATTGCTCAACTCGAACTTGAGTGACATTTTTCGGATCTGGACTATATTACTTGGGTAGCGGGCTGCTCAGATTTCGTGAGATCCCTGACAGCTATCCGTCTCGTTCCTTCCCGCTCACGACAGTGACGGCGAACAACCTTTCGCCAAGCTCAGTCGGCGCTGGGTGAACGAACGTCTAAATTTGGGAAGCCAGGAAGGTTAAGTGGGCCTCCGGATATGGATCTAGGTTGCTCTTGGCGGCCGCCGCGTTCTATCCAGATACGAGAGCCGCCATACAAGCGCTCGCCAGCTTAGTCCGCGCCCGAGTGTCCACTTTATTCGACCAGAAACGAGCGCTCGGCGGTCCCGGCTATTGCAGGGTGTGGTATTGTGGTAATACAGGTGGTACATTAGCGGATTGGGGATGGCGTGACGATCTTACTAGCCATCGTAGCGACAGCGCTGGGGGGCCTAACGCCAATGCCGGCAACGTCGCTGGGGTGCCTACCGTTGGAGCATGGAGATGGGGGAAGCCCTGTCATCACCGCTCGGATCAACGATACCGGACCCTTCGATTTTGTCCTCGACACAGGCTCGAGCGGCACGACACTGGATGAGAGACGAGTCAAGCAGTTGCGTTTGCAGCCGGATGGTCCGGGGGAACAAGCGCAGGGCATGGGCGGTCAGATTGATGTTCGGCTGTTTCGAATAAATCGTTTCGAGGCGGGACCGCTTGCCGTTGAAGACATGATCGTGCCCGGCGTCGCTGCGCCATCTTTGGCCAGCCACGATATCGCGGGCCTTGCAGGGGTCGATATCTTCGGTCGATTGCTGACCACATGGCGCTGGGATCGTTCATGCGTTCAACTTAGCGGATCGGGTGGCAAACCGTCGGGTTTGGGATGGAAACCCATCCGTTCGAAATGGCTGAAACCGTGGAAGGTGCTGATCCCCGTAAAAATCGGGACCGCACAGGGATGGGGGCTGCTCGATACGGGGGCACAGAAGTCGATCATTTCGCCGGAATTCGCCCGACTGGCGAATTTCGGACGGGCGGACGCGGTTGGCATCGTGGCTGGAGGGATTACCGGCATAGATGGCAAGGAAACGCCTCTTGTTGCTTATAAGGGTTCGGCAACCGTCGGCTCTTGGTCCTACAAAAATGTCGGCGTGAGCGTTGCGGCGCTGCCGTTGTTCGACAGGCTTGGCGGGGTCAATCAGCCTTTGGCGGTCATCGGGATGGACTGGATCGGATCTAGACAGTTCGCCATTGATTATGGGGCGGAACGGGTTTGGCAAAAGGCATTGGAACCCGGGGCGAAACGCTGAGCAGCCGATCCCTTGCCGGTTCGTTGAGGCGATCGTTTTGCTTAAGCCTCTGGTGTTTCCGCTTTCCCGATACTGTTGGACAGATGGCGCCCAGGTGGCTGCGATTTTATGCTTATCACGCTGTGCCGCCGATGTGTACGAACAGCGTTTCTCGGAGAGCGCCGGAAGGCCGCTGAAGGTCGCCTATTGGGTCAAATCGAGCCACCCGTGATCTGTTGGTCTCGATCAATTTCCGCGAGCGTCTAAAAGCGCGCGCAGTCGCTCTGCATCCGCCGACGATGCGGGGTTGTAGATGATCATGCCGAGTTCGGGCCGCCCTTCGACTGCGAACGAGGAGAACTCCATGGCGAGCAGTCCGGCATCTGGGTGGTGGATTCGCTTTGTCCCCTCGGTGTGAGCGACCACGTCGTTGTCTCGCCACAGTGCTTCGAACTCGGGGCTGCTGCGAGACAGTTCGGCGACCAGGTCAGCCGTCGCCGTGCTGTTGTTCGCACCCGCCCGCGCAACGTCGGCGCGAAAGGCGCCAACGACGTAGCGGGCGATGCCAGCCCAATCCTCGTTCCGGGCGCGGACACGGTCACTGCCGAACATCAGGCGAAGGACGTTCCGCCCTTCGCGCGGCAGCTTGGCATAGTCGGTCAGCAGCAGCGCAGCGGCCCTGTTCCAGCCGACGACGTCCCACATCGCTGTCTTGATGATTGCAGGACTAAGCACCATTCCGTCGAGTACGCGCTGAAGCCGGGGGCTGATGCCGTCGACTGGTTGGTAGCGCGCCTCGGGCAAACGGCCGAGGCCAAGCATGTAGATGTGTTCGCGTTCCGGCTCGGTAAGCATCAGGCCCTTGGCGATGCGATCGAGCACGTCGGCTGAGGGAGCGCCACCGCGACCTTGTTCCAGCCACGTGTACCATGTCGGGCTTATGTTTGCCCGGCTTGCCACTTCTTCGCGGCGGAGCCCCGGGGTACGTCGCCGCCCGCCTCCGAGCCCGAATGCCACTGGGTCCAGACGGGTTCGACGATCGCGAAGATAGGTGCCGAGCGGGTTAGAGGCTTCACTGGCCATGATCGATCCTGTTAGGCGCTATACCATGATAAGATCACTACTTTAACACGGTCCGGCAGGGATCGATACCTCGACTTGGTAACAAGGAGATGTCCCATGCGCGTTTTTCTAACCGGCGCGACCGGCTTTATCGGCTCGCACGTCATTCAAGAGCTACGCAGTCGCGGCCATTATGTGCTTGGCCTCACCAGATCCGAGGCGGGTGCCCATCGCCTCGAAGCGGCTGGCGTCGACGTCCATCGCGGCGACCTCGAACAGCCCGATACGCTCGCGAGTGGCGCTGCGGCGGCCGACGCTGTAATTCACTGCGCGTTCGACCATAATTTTGCGACCTTCTTCGAGAATACCAAGAAGGACGAACGCAACATCGCCGCAATGGGGGAGGCGCTGGCGGGGACGCAGAAGCCGATACTGATCACCTCGGGCGTCGGCATCGGCACACCGCTTAACGGCGGTCCTGCGATGGAGGACGTGTTCAACCCGCTCCACGCCAATCCGCGGATCGCGACCGAGTTGGCTGGCGCGGCACTGATGGCGCGCCGCATCGACGTGCGAACGATCCGACTGCCGCAGGTGCACGACACCACCAAGGCCGGGCTGATCACCCCGCTGGTAACCGAGGCGCGCCGGGCGGGAGCGGTGGCGTATCTCGGCGAGGGGCACACACGCTGGGCCGCAGCGCATGTCAGCGACGTGGCAAAGCTGTACGTCCTAGCATTGGAGAAGGGCGAGCCGGGCGCTCGTTATCATGCGGCGGTTGAGGAGGGTGTTACGGCACGCGCCATCGCCGAGGGGATCGGGAAGGGAACAGGGCTGCCCGTCCGCTCGGTCGCAGCCGACGAAGTCCGGCGCTATTTCGGTTGGATGGCACCGTTCGCTGGGCTCGGCATGGCTGCATCGAGTGCCTGGACACGCGCGCGCCTTGGGTGGGAGCCGACCGGGCCTGAGCTGCTCACGGATCTTGCCGCAATGGACTTCTCGGCGCTCACGGAAGCTTGACCAGCCATCGTCGCTCACTTGCCGGCTTGGAGCTCTGAGTCGGCAAGCGACTTCGTGCGCCGCTTCCAGGTTCATGCGATCATAGATGCCGATCTGAGCAGAGACGCGTGCGAGCCACAAGATGATTGAATGTCCGCTGTTGGGACGTGTCTAAACGACCGCGAATGTCATCTATTGGGTCGTTTCGGGAGCAAAGCTGACGCTAAGCTCTTGCCAGATCTAGCCGTCCAGCTGGGCGCCTCGACGCACCCCCAACCCAGGTTCGTTCGTGTGCGGGCGGCAGCTAGGTGTGCTTCTCGCGCGCCCAGCTATCGCGCTCGACGAAGATCTTCTGCATCTCTGTCATGTTCTCGGTTCCCCAGGTGCATAGGGGCTCAAGCGCGTGGGCGAGGCTCTGGCCGAGCTGCGTGAGCGTGTAGTCGACGCGTGGCGGCACTTCCTTGTAGTCGTTCCTGCGCAACACGCCGTCCGCCTCCAGCTCCTTCAAATGCTGGATCAGAACCTTGTCGCTGACGTCGCGCACGGCGCGCTTTAGCTCCCCGTATCGCGTCGGTCCGCGCAACAGAAAATACAAGATGAGCGGCTTCCATTTGCCGGAAATGATCTTGAGTGTCGCGTCGAGGCCGCAGGTGAAGGCTGGCGCAACGGGAGCGGGATCGGCGCTGGGGGGGGGGGGGCGCTTTTCAGCCATTAGAGATACTTACCAAAAGGTGCATACTTGTCGTTAGGTAGGCAGAGGTCCAACTACATGCAACCAAGAACTGGAGGCATGTATGAACCGACTAGAAGGCAAGACTGCAGTCATCACCGGCGGCGGGACGGGCATTGGCCTGGCTTCGGCGAAGCGCTTTATCGAGGAAGGCGCGTTCGTCTATATATTCGGCCGAAGGCAGGAGAAACTGGACGCGGCAGTGGCCACACTCGGTGCGAACGCGCGTGCGGTGGTGGGATCGGTCACCGATTCCGGCGATCTCGACCGGCTGTTCGATACGGTGAAGCAGGAGCGCGGCACGCTCGATATTCTGTTCGCCAATGCAGGAACGGGCACGCTGCTGTCGCTTACCGAGATCACGCCCGAGCATTATGACGAGACTTTCGACATCAACGTGAAGGGCACGATCTTCACGGTGCAGAAGGGCTTGAAGCTGATGGGCCAGGGTGGTTCGGTGATCCTCACCGGCTCGACCACCGGTGTGATGGGCACGCCGGCGTTCAGCATCTACAGCGCCTCGAAGGCTGCTGTTCGCAACCTCGCGCGCAGCTGGGCGCAGGATCTGCGCGGTACGGGTATTCGCGTCAATGTCCTATCGCCTGGACCAACGTTGACCGAACTGGCGGCCGAAGTCGTCGGCCGCGACGCGATGATCGAGATGGGGGCCACCACACCGATCGGGCATGTCGGCGACCCATCCGAAGTCGCGGCGGCCGCTGCGTTTCTCGCATCGTCGGATAGCAGCTTTATGACGGGCAGCGAGCTGTTCACGGACGGAGGATTGGCTCAGATTTGAGGAGCTAAGCCAGCGGGCGTCATAGCCCGCTGGCTTCGAATGCGGTGCCGTCAAATCCGCAAACTCAAACTTGCGATCACTCTTCTCCGCCCGGCCTACCATAACCCGAGCGAGTGATCCTTGGCCGAGCGCCGACCGGCCATTTTCCCGATTTGGGACCCCGGACAGCTGCTTTTCCTCGCTGGAAGTGAGGCCCTCCACCCATTAACGAATGGCTGGAGTTGGCGTGCGGCGACGATGGTTCAAACGTCCACTTGTGGGGCTATTGACAGCCGGTCCAAAAGCGCACCGGCACGCCGGACCATGCTCGGCACATTACAAATCATGCTCAACCCAGCTTATGGAACCCGCCGCGTACTCGCAAACTCCAACAGCGCTGCCTTTGCCTATTTTCGCGTCGATTCAATGAAGTCGAGCCGCGCGCGCAATGGATCGGCGGCCAATCTCCTGCCCTGCGCATCGATGAGGTTGAGCGAGGACGAACCCGGCGCATAACGATCCCAACCGAGACGGGACAGGGCCTTTTCGCCGGACCGGGCGAAAGCGATCCAGTTCCGGTGCATCAGCGCACCGACCGCCAGATCCGCCGGCGTGGTCGACGTGCCATAACGCACCTGCACCGTGTCGAATGCATACGGTATCTCGCTCGCATGCGGCGCGCCCGCCCACTCCTGACGCATCGCGGTGGCGACATAATCGAAGCGATACAGCCAGACCGGCTGGCGGGGGGCAAGGAGGCGCGCGACGGCCCGGGTCGGCTCGTTCATGTAGCGATCGGCGAACAGATCGGTCGCCACCGCCGGCGACGCGCGATCGCCCCGCGGATCGTACAAGCGCCGTGCAGTGGCTGCTTCCCTGCCGAAGCCGGCGAACAAAAGCTCCTTGTCCGGCCCGAACGGCAGGCCGTCCATCGAATTGGTGCCGATGAGCAGCGGCACGGCGGCACCGCGACCGGCGCGATAGGCATCGATCGGTGCTTCCATCACGGTCCGATTGTCGATCATCGGACCGGCATAGTCGGCGACGTCCATCGTCGCCATGTTCAGCCCCTTGATCACGCGGTCGGCGGGTAGCGCGCGCAACTGCGCTGCGCTTACGATGCGACCGAGCGGCGCGCTGAACTTCTGCCCCGCGATCAGCGCCTCAGTGAAGCTCGGGATATGCGTCGGGTCGGTCAGCCCGCGTCCGGCGCCCGATTGCACGATCGCTTTGGCGAACAGGCCGCGCGCCAACGGCGAGGTCATGAGCACGTGGACGGAGATGCCGCCGGCACTTTCGCCGAACAGCGTGACATTGGCGGGATCGCCGCCGAACGCGGCGATGTTGGCTTTCACCCAGCGCAGCGCGGCGATCTGGTCGTTAAAGGCGAAGTTACCGCCGCCGCCGCCTTCGCCCTCGAGCGCGGGATGCGCGAAGAAACCAAAGCGTCCCAGGCGATAATTGAGGCTGACCATGATCACGCCGTCGCGCGCGAAGGGCGCGCCCGAATAGACCGGTGCCGAGCTCCCGCCGTTGACGAAGCCACCGCCATGAAGCCACACCATCACCGGCAGCTTCCTGGTCGGTGCAGCGCCGGTCGGGCGCCAGACGTTTAGATAGAGGCAGTCCTCGGACGGCTGCGTGCCAAGCGGGGCGGCGTCTCCCGGGAAAAGCTGCTGGGCACAGTCGGCCGCGAAGTCACGGGCATCGCGCGGGCCGGACCAGCGCGGGGCAGGTCGCGGATCGCGCCAGCGGAGCGGGCCGACCGGTGGCGCGGCATAGGGGACACCGAGAAACGCCTCGACCTTACCGTCGCGTACGCCGGCAATGGTGCCACCAGTCACCGCCACCACCGGGCTCTTGCGATTTTGCGCCGCTGCGACCGGCGCGATCATGGTGGCCAGCCCGGCCGCCGCGAGCGTTATCATGCGTATCGTCATGGCATATTCCCTGCGGTGCGACCGGGCTGATAGGCAAACGTGCGAGATCAGAACTTGAACCCGGCGCGCATACCGTAGGTGCGGGGATCCTGGAACGTCACCGTGCCGCCGGCAAGACCCGGGAACGCCGCCACCGTGGTGGCGCTCGACAGCACGACGGCGTTTTCGAGGTTCTTGGCGAAACCCTGCACATACCAGCGGCGGTCCGGCGCGTTGTAGGTCAGCGTCAGGTCGGTGCGCGTGTAGGAGGGCTGGCGGAACTGCGCGCGCAGCGTGGTGGACAGGAACTCGTAGGAGTCGCTGATGCGGCTGCGCACTTGCGCGGTGATGTCGCTGCGATTGCCGAGCGGCAGGCTGTAGCTGTAATCAACCGACGCGACCCAGTTGGGCGAACGATCGAGCTTCGCACCGGCGAAATTGACGCCGGGCACGACCTCATAGTCGGTGAATCGCGCGTTTAGCCAGGCCACGGTGGCGCCGAAACGGTTGCGCGGGCTCGGCGTGAGGACCGCTTCCAGCTCGACGCCGTCGATCTTTGCCGTCGCCGCGTTGGTCGTGATCTGGCACGGCCCGCCACAGATGTTGCTCGCCTGGCTCAATTGCAGGCCGTTGTAATCGTAATGGAAATAGCTGCCGTTCAGCCGTAGCGCGTTGCCCAGGGTGCGCATCTTGAAGCCCAGTTCATAGGCGGTCAGCGTTTCCGGCTGATAGAAAAGCGCTTCTTCCGGCACCGGCGCGTTGCAATTGTCATCGCCGGCCAGGCACCCATCGTTGAAACCGCCTGCCTTGTAGCCGGTCGAGACGCTGCCATATAGCAAGGTGCGGTTGTTCAGGTCGAACTCCAAACCGCCTTTCCAGGTCAGTTTGTGAAACCGGCGGCTGGCATCGTTCAGCGAATCCGGCGGGAAGACCAGCGGTTCGCCCACCGCGCTGTGGATGATCGTCGCACCAACCCGCGATTTGTGATCGCTGGTGTAGCGCAGCCCGCCTGTGACGCGCAGCGCGTCGGTCAGGCTGTAGGTCGCCTGGCCAAAGCCGGCGACCGAGCGCGCCGTGGTCGGATTCTGCAGGAAGCCGAATATATAGCCCGGCGTGCCCGGCGTTGGGCTGAGCAGACCGGTGATGAGCACCTCCGACACCGAATGCTCTTTGAAGAAATAGCCGCCGATCTGTGCCGTCAGGCGGTCTCCGGCATAGGCCAGGCGCAGCTCGTGCGAGGTCTGCCAGTATGAAGCGTCGAGCGAGCCGGGGTTGGACAGCGCCAGATTGATGCCCGGCACGAACCCGGTCAGGCCGGGCGCCTCCTCGTCGCGTTCGAATTCGCGATACGAGCCGAGATAGGTCAGCGTCAGGCGGTCGCTCAGCTCGTGATTGAGTTCCGTCATCACGCCCCAGGTGCTGTTGTCGCGGCTGCTCTGGCTGCCTTCGCTAAAGCCCAGCAGACGCCGATCCTTGGACGACACGCCGGTCAGATAGAGGGGGTCGGTGCCGCGTTGCCCGTCTGCCGGCCCGGCGAATGGGGCGAAGAAGTTGTAGGCGGACACGGCATTGGTCGGCCGCCCCTTGATCGCGCTGTAATCGCCGCGAACCAGCAGGTTGGTGCGCTCGCCGAGTTCGGCGAGCACGCTCAGCCGGCCCGAGAGATTATCCTTGAACGGGCTCAGATCGTAGGGCGAACTTCCCTGCCGGATATAGCTGTCGCGGCGATCGTAATTGACCGCGGCGCGCACCGCGACATGATCGCCGATCGGCACGTTGACCATGCCGGTCAGCTGGCGCGTGTCGAAATTGCCGTAGCCGCCTTCGATCGACGCCTCGAAGCGGTGCTTGGGGCGTGCCGAAATGACGTTGACCACGCCGGCGGTCGTATTGCGGCCATACAGGGTCCCCTGCGGCCCGCGCAGCACTTCGACCCGATCAAGATCGAAGAACGATACCTCCTGAGCCTGTGGCCGGGCGATATAGACGCCATCGAGCAGGAACGCCGCGGAAGGGTCGCCCTTTTCGGTATTGTCGTTGCTCGATACGCCGCGGATCGTGATGCGCAGCCCATCGGTGCGATCGATCGCCACGGTCGGGATGATGTCGGACAGCGTGGTCGGATTGGTCACGCCCGCGCCGATCAGGTCTGCGCCGCTGACCGCATTGAGCGCGATCGGCGTCTTCGACGCGAGCGATTCGGTGCGATTGGCGGTCACGATGATATCGCCGGCCTCGGCCGTCTGGGCCTCCGGGGCGTCGAGCGGGGAAGGCGCTTCCTGGGCGGCTGCGGTGCCTATGCCCAGCGACGCGATCGACAGCGACGCTGCCATCAGCGCACGCGCGGCCGTCGACGTCCGCACTGCCCGCAGCCCCGTGCTGCCATTTGCGAGATTACCGTTCGTCCCTGCGCTGCCCGTCATCATCCCGCTCCATACTTGTTATGTTTAGCGCAAAACAATATACGGGCGTGGTATGTCAAGCCACATCGGCAGATCGCGCTGGATTGGATCGCTGTGTGGCCCCGGCGCCACGTGCTGATATCCTTACCAGCACAATTGTGCCTCGCCGCAAAACGGATCGACCGGGCTGACGCCGGTGAACGGCGTTGCGCCTACCAGGCGCGACACCAGCTCGCGCTGCACCGTCTCCAGCGATGAATAGCTGTTGATGTACGTGGCGAAGTTGGCGGCGTCGCGCAGGTAATAGGGCTGGCCGAACGACAGCAAGAGCGTCGGCATCTCCTGATTGAACTGCATCATCGCGCGGCGCATGCCGCCGTGCATCTTGGCGAAGTCCAGGTGGATCTGGCCGATGCTCGGGGTCGCTTCCTGGCCGATCAGGTAGATCAGCAGGTCGGTGTCGTCGCCGCTGGGCGGTGCCTCGGGGTCGAAGTCGCGTAGTTCGAACCCCCGTTCGTGCATCCCCTCGAAGAACGGATCGAAACTACGCTCCACTGCCCCTGCAAAAAACGTCCATCCGGGATCGGTGATCACGGTGACGCGACGATGGCGTTGCGGATCGAGCGGGAGCAGGTTCTGCGTGTCCTTGACCAAGGTCGCGCTGCGGCCGGCGGCGGTGCGGGCAACCCCGATGCTGCGCTCGGTCTGCAGTCCGGCGCGAACGGCCTCCAGCGACCCAAGCCGATCGGCCGGCGTGCGCCGATCAAGGCCCAGTGCCGCCTTGAACGACAGCATGCGACGCACCGCTTCCTCCAGCCGCGCTTCCGACAAGCGGCCCTCCCGCAGACCATCCAACATCAGCGCCATGTCCGCCGCCGCGTCGCGGCTGAACAGGAACACGTCGCATCCGTTGGCGATGACGGCCGGCACGGCCTCGCGGCGATCCAGCCAGCTCGTCAGCCCGCCCATCACCGTCGCGTCAGAGACGATCAGGCCGCGAAAGCCGAGTTCCTCGCGGAGCAGACGCTGGTTGAGCAGCAGCGATACCGACGCCGGGGCGTACCGCTCCCGCCCGGTAACACCGGCTTCTGCGGCATAAGCGGGCAAGGCGATATGCGCCGACATGATCGTCATCACGCCGTCCGCGATCAATTGGCGGAAGATGCGACCGAAGCTTTCCGCCCACGCCGTGGGCGTCATCGGATTGACGGTTGTGGTGAGATGCTGATCGCGGTCGTCGATGCCGTCGCCGGGCCAGTGTTTGGCGCTGGCGGCGATGCCGTGTGCCTGCAGCACGCGGACATAGGTGCGCGCCTGCGCCAGCACGCGGTCCACATCGGCTCCATAGGATCGCGTGCCCACCACGGCGTTGCGGAACGCGACATTGAGATCCACGACTGGCGTGAAGGACCAGTCATACCCCAGCGCGCGGCTTTCGAGCGCGATCACTTCCGCCACCGCCGCCGACAGCGCAAGATCATCGCACGCCGCTATGCCCATCTGATTGGGCAGGGGGGTCGCGAAGGGGTAACTCGCCGTGCCGCCCTCGATGTCGCCGCTCAGCAGCACCGGAATTTCCGCCGCTTCGATCATGCGGCGCGTGGCCGCCACCGCCTGGGCGAGATCGCGCGCGGGAAAGCGGTGGATGCCGCCCGGGCGATGAGCGCCTATGGCGAGGTTTTCCTCGATCGTGTCCTCGCGGCTGGACAACACGAACAGCTGCGCAATCGCCGCCTCGGTCGACAGGCCGGCCAGTGTCCGTTCGACCCAGGCCTGGCCCGCGGCATCGAGGGCCAGTGGATTGGGCATTTCCTTGGCGGACACGATCATGGCGCGGGAGCGGCGACGACGGCCATGGTCGCGCGGTGTCCGGCCATGCCGATTATCAGGCACAGCAACGCCAGCGGCGATGCGATCGCGCAGGTGATCGAAATCGCCTCCGGCAGCCGTTGCGGATCGGCGAACCAGTGATCGGTGAGCAACGCCACCGCCATCGGGCCCAGCGTCCCGCCGATCAGGTTGATCAGTAGCATATAGGCCGACGCGACCAGCGCGCGCATTCTATTGGGCGTCATTTCCTGCAAGGCCGCCAGCCCGCCGCCGAAATTGAATCCGGCAAAGAAGTTCATGCCTGCGATCAGGCCGAGCGCAATCCAGGGGTTCGGCACCAGGGGAAAAGCGATCGTCAGCGGTATGAGCGCCGAAAAGCCGAGCAGCGCGGCGCCGAGATTACCGCGCGGATGGCCCCGCGACGAAAGCCAGCTGGCGAAATGTCCGCCGAAGAACGCGCCGGACGTACCGAAAACGAAGACGACGGCGCCATATCGCACGCCGATTTCCGCCGTCGTCCAGTCGAAGCGACGCTGAAAAAATGCCGGAATCCACGCGCCGGTCCCGTTGCCGACCAGAATCATCAGCGCAAAGCCGATGCCGATGCCCAGATAGGCGCGGCGTCGCGCCATGATATGGGCGACGAAATGCCGGAGCGGCACCACCTGGCCACCGTGCTCGCCCAGCCCGCGCCGCATCGGCTCCCGGATCAAGAGCATTGCCAGGCCCAGGAGCAGTCCCGGGATACCGAGCCCGAGAAAGACCAATTGCCAGCCCTTGACGGCGCCAATCATGGGAACGGTCACCAGCGCATCCGTCGGAATTACCGCCGCCATCAGGCCGCCCAGGACCAGTGCGAGCGCGCCACCGAGATAGGTGCCCATCTGATACACGCCGATCGCCGCGGCGAGCCGTTTCGCCGGGAAGTAATCGGACAGGATCGAATAGGCCGCCGGGCCCAGCCCCGCCTCGCCTGCGCCGACGCCGATCCGGGCGGCGAACAGCAGGGGGAAACTGCGTACCGCGCCGCACAAAGCGGTCGCCGCGCTCCACGCGAACACCGACACGGCCACGATGTTGCGGCGGTTGGCCCGGTCCGCGAGCCGCGCAATTGGAATACCCAATAGGACGTAGAACAGCGTGAAGCTGAGCCCATATAACAGGCTCATGCTGGTGTCCGAGACGCCGAAGTCTCGTTTGATCGGCTCCACCAACAGGGCCAGTGCCTGCCGATCAACGAAGGCTAGCGTATTGGCGAGCATCAGAATGACAGCCGCGATCCAAGCCGTACGGCGCGGAGGCCATCCGTCAGGCCTATCGCCAGCGATTTTTTCAATCATGCGAAGTTCCGCAGGACGATGCTTGACGAGAGACTGGCCATCTAGTTTCCGATCGGTTTAGCGCTACAACGCCAGCTCGACCGTCGATGTCAAGCGGTTCGATTATGCCGGTCGGATCGATCCGCGCTCGATCACGCTATAGGGAACCAGTCGATCCAGCGGTGCCGCCGACCCCGTGCTTCGTGCCGCGATAAGGTCGGCGAGAAGGGTCATGGCGATCTTGCCCATTGCCGTCGTGTCCTGGCGCACGGTGGTCAGTGCCGGCCAGACCTGTTGAGCGACCGGCGTATCGTCATAGCCGACGACCGACAAATCTTCGGGTACCGCAATGCCCAACTGATGGGCGGTCGCCAGCACACCGCAGGCGGATGCATCGTTGGTCGCGAAGATCGCATCGACCGGCGCGGGCAGGGCGAGCAGCCGCGCCGCCGCCTTCTGGCCGCCCTGAAAAGTAAAGTCACCGGGCGCGATAAACTCGCGATCGACCGGCAGTCCGCCCTCGGCCATGGCGCATCGATATCCCTCCAGCCGCGTCGCCGCAGCGCTATGTCCCTCCGGGCCACCGACGATGCCGATGCGCCGATGGCCACGCGCGATCAACAATCGGGTGATATCATAAGCGGCGTGCTGCTCGTCACAGCGCGCCGAGGGCAAGCCGGGCAGCGACGCGCCGGGGCTGACCGCGACGGCAGGCAGGTCGATCTCGCTCAACCACCCCGACATGGCGACAAGTTCGGCAATCGGCGGGGGCAGCAGCACGCCGTTCACGCCGCTTCGCTGCAAGCGAAGCAGCGAGGCACGCAGAGCATCAGGATCGGCCGGGTCGGCAGGCTCGACGATGATCTCGGCGCCCATCGGCACGGAAGCGTTCAGCGCGCCTACCAGGACGGTGCCGACGAACGCCGTGGCGGCGTCCGTATAAAAGATCCCGACGCGCAATGTCTGCGCGCCGGCCAGCCGTTTGGCTTCGCGATTGGGCACGTAGCCAAGCTGCTCTACCGCTGCCTGAACCGCCGCGCGCGCATCGGCACCTGCTTTGGGGCGGCGGTTGAGCACGTTCGACACGGTCATCGCGGACACGCCGGCGAGCTCAGCGACATCCGCAATCGTAGCACGCGCGTGCGAGCGGCCACTACGTTCGCCCTGCCTCCCGTTTTTCAATCCTTGTCTCCCAAAGCGAATAACCCTCACCCCGTATTGGCTAGCGGCGACAAGTGCCGATGGCCATACCGGCCAGAGCGCGTACGAAATTCGGGGTTTTGCTCGAAAGCGCGGGATGGCCGGCAAGAAATGCAACCGGCGCCTCAGACCCTCACCACTGCAGCACACGATAGTGGGCTCTAGCCTTAATGGATGTCCGAAACGGCAAACCAAATCCGCGCTGCGAGGGGCTGCTATTGGGTCACTGTCGCCGGAACGCTGTGGCAGCTCTCGACCAACTTTCGCCGTTCGACGCCGCGGGCGCCAATGACCGCTCCTGCCGCAACCAGCCATTGCTGTCCCATTAAGCCCTCCCGCTGCAGCGCACCAACTGTTTCGATGCAAGCGCATTCTGTTGCAGTTGGTTCAGACTGAGAGGCGCTTTCTGTGTTTTTCGATTGCGGCAATTACCTCACCCGAGAAGGGGAGATGCGTCTTCTCCTGCTCCCAAAGCCCGTCAAACCGCTCTACTGTTTCCTTCGCTGTCGAGATAACCAGATGCGACGGGAGCCGCGCTTTGTCGGCGATCGTCTCCAGTTCGCGGTAGGTGAAGGACTCCCATTCGCGCGACCGATGAAATTTGAGGGCGGCAACCTCCTCAGGGATATAGGCGACGGTCGAGAGAAGATCATATGCTGGCGCCAAGATAGGTCGGCGCTGATCGGGATAGGTCAGTGACCAGTTCTTCAGGTGCATGTCGCCATTGCCGATCAGCACGGAGTAGGTGAGCCGGCGGATGAATTCGACCGAGCTTGCCTCATCGGCTGCGATTGCGAGCACCGACAAAATTTGGCGGTAGCTCGCGTTCTCATATTTGTCGTCGGCGTAGACACCGTAGACTTGCGCGAAATCCTCGATGTGGACGGGGCCGGCATCGGTCCGGTCGAAACGGCGTATGGCATATGCCGACGCCCCGTATCGGGTGATCCCGTCGGGCAATCCGTCGATCGTTTCGAGCGGCAGAAGATCGATGTCGGGGACATCGATCCCGAGCTTGGAGGCCAAGCTCATGGCGGCGAACTCGTTTTCCGGAACGTCGGGATGACGGGCTGACGGCAGTTTGACGATCCAGTCGCCGCCCGTGCCGCTCACCGGAATGGTGAGGCCACCATTCTTGCCCCTGTTCTTCAAGGCTGAAAATTTGAGTTGAACGCCGGCGAGCGAGAAGCGCAGTGCGCGCTTGGCTTCAGCTGCAACGCCTTCTTCGTCTGCGTCTTCAGGCTGCACGTCACGCGCCTCGACGGGCACGGCCTTGACCGCGCCTGGCAAGTCTCCGCCAAGCTGCGCGAGAAGGAGATATTCGCGCACTGACTTAACGCCGGCGCGCCGCGCAAGATAATCGCGCAGGGTTCCTTCGGGCAAAAGGTTCGAGAAGAACGGCTCGATCTGTGTTTGATAGGCGCGAGGCGCATTGATGATTGCGCCATATTGGTCACGATAGGCAAGCGAGAGCGTCGGGCGATCTTCGTCGGCGAGGTAGGCCTCGTCGAACGTGAAGATGCTACGATCGCCATCGAGGCGCGCGAGCGTCCCGATGCGGCGATCATGCAGGAGTATGGCGAGAGCGGCTGGATCAATCATGCGTCATCCTCCTCCAGCCGGTAAGCGGGAAGCTGGCGTGCAGCCTCGATTAACGGCGCATGATGCACCTGAATGTTGCGGAAATGCCGGAGAGCCGAAGTCGCCTCCTCAATGCGTTTGGCGAGAGCAGCTGCCCCGCCCTGAGCCTCGATGATCGTCTTCAGCCGTTTTGCTGGCTGCAAGGCCTCATCGAGGGCTTTGAGTTGAGCTGTATCAAATTGCAGTCTGGGGATGCTCCGGATCGCATTCTGGAAGCCTTCAACCTGAGAGAGGTCTGGGAAGTTTGCTTTGATGCGTTCTGCGATATGCGCCTGTTCGTTGAGTAAGCTCACTGCGCGGCTTGTTTCGACGGTCGTGCCATGCGCACGCACCGCTCCCTCGACGGCAGGCAAAGCCTTGCGCGGCACGAGCGTGATCTCAAGATCGAGCGCGCGCGCGATCTCGACAAGGCTTGAAAGTTTGAGATCCACCGTGCCTTTTTCGATTTTGGAGATATGGCTTTGGGGCAAGCCAACGCGCTGCCCCAGCTCCTTCTGGGTTAGTGCCTTTGCGATACGCGCCCCGCGGATACCCGCTGCTATCTCTTCAATTCCCGCACTCATTTATCTACCCTGGCATATATTTGTTTGATATTATATGCTTGAGCATATCAAATAGCGCTATAAACTCAATTGGAAATATGTCCCAGCATATTCGAGTTGAAAATTATATGTTTCCGCATATATGTCTTGCCGTTTTGCGAGGATATTGCCCCGCCTGACCAATGATCCGGAGAGAAGTAAAAGCCCTTCGAGAGGACTGGGCTCCCGACGCGGCGGAAATGGCAGCGCGGGGCTAAAGACGCTTTAGGAGTGACCGTTTTCGGCGTGCGCGGACATTCCCAGTTGCAATGCGGAACGGCAGCTAAGTCCCATTTCTTGCCTTTCCGCGCTGCGGTTTCCGGCAGAGTGGAGCACCCTGAACTCTTATGAACCAACGTCCGCTGTTGGGGGGGGCGAAATCAGGCGGCGAGTGACCGGGATTGGGTCCTACCGCCCAAGATAGCAAAGGAACTGTCCTAACTTCGTGTAGCGTTGCGTCCTGGTGCTGATCGAAACGCTATAGCCGCGTGGCGTTGAACCGGCGGATCCAGCGGCAGATCGCCGGATCAGGGTGGTTGGCTAAGAGCGCGCGGAGCACGTCCGGGCGCTCGTCTTGCGCGAGCTTGAACTTGCCCTGCACGTCGGTCACCTTTGCGCGGAAGCCGATGATCGCGCCCAGCATGCCGTGATAGCGCGGCCCCATCTGCGCCGTGGTCCAAGGCGCGGCGTGGCCGTGTTCCATCGCGTCGATCAGCACGTTCAGTGCCGCCTCGGTCTGATCGGCGTCGAACCGGATCTCGGCGGGGATCACGAGTTGGGCATAGTTCCAGGTTGGCGCCCAATCGCTCAGCCCGGCATGTTCGGGCGAAATATAGGCCTCGGGCCCGCGGAACAGGAGGGCGGCCTGCGGCGCCGCGCATAACGCCGCGTATAGCGGGTTCGACCGCGCCAGGTGGCCGATCAGTTCGGTCAAGCGGCCGGCGGCGTCATAGACGCCGATCAGTGGCAGCAGGCTGGCGACCGCACCGTCGTTCTGCGCGGTGACCCAGGCAAGCGGATATTCCGTGATCAACGCGCGCACGTCCCCGTCGTCGAACCGGCCGAATGGGCCGCTATCGGCATCGGCGGACGCGGGCGTTCGATCAGTCATAGTTTATACCCTAGCAAGCGCCGGTTCAGGCTGGCGCAGAAGGCCAAAGAGGTCGCGTGGATCGGCCGGCGCGGCGAGCAGATCGATTTCCCGATGCAGGGCGATATCGCTCGTGGCGTCGAATAGATAGGACAAGGCCGAGAAATCCTCGATCGCAAAGCCGACGGAATCGAACAGCGTGATCTCGTCGCGGTGCTCGCGCCCAGTCGTCTCGCCGGCGATCACCTGCCACAATTCGGTGACCGGGAAATCGGCCGGCACCTGCTGGATCTCGCCCTCGATCCGCGTCTGCGGCTCGAATTCGACGAAGACGCGCGCGCGGTGCAGGATCGCCGCCTGGAGCTCGGTCTTGCCCGGGCAATCGCCGCCCACGGCATTGATATGGATGCCGCCGCCGATCATGTTGTCGGACAGCACGGTGGAGGCGCGCTTGTCGGCCGTGACGGTGGTGACGATATCCACGCCTTCCACGGCTTCGCCGGCGGTGTCGGTAGAGACGATGCGCAGCCCGCTACCTTGCATGTTGCCCAGGAACTTGGCGGTGGCGGCCGGATCCACGTCGAACACGCGCAACTCGGTAATGCCGAGCAAGGCCTGGAACGCGACGGCCTGAAACTCGGATTGCGCGCCGAGGCCGATGATTGCCATGCTCCGCGCATTCGGTCGCGCGAGATGCCGGGCGGCAAGCGCGGACATCGCCGCGGTGCGCAACGCGGTCATCAGCGTCATCTCGGCGATCATCAGCGGATAACCGGTGGCGACATCGGCGAGCACGCCGAAGCCGATCACCGTCTGCAGCCCCGCCGCCTGATTGGCCGGATGACCGTTGACATACTTGCAGCCGAACCGCTCGGCATCGGCGATCGGCATCAGTTCGATCACGCCGTGCGGCGAATGCGCCGCATAGCGCGGCGATTTGTCGAACTGGCCCCAGCGACGATAATCCTGTTCGATCCGCTCGGCCAGATCGACGAGAACGCTTGCCAGCCCGCGTTGCCGCACCAAGGCGATCACATGTTTCACTTCAACCAATCGCATCGTCAGATCTCCTTGGAGCCGGACAATGCGTGCGACGCGCGACAGGCGAAACCGCCAGAACGCCGCAATCTGGTCAGCACTTGATACACATTGCGCAACGGTATGATGCATATTGCACGATTGCTGTGGCGCGCCGCGCCATGGTCCTTAAGATGAGGCATGAGCCCATCCGCATCGCCGCCCGCCCTCACCATGGATTCGATCGACCGTCGCCTCATCGCGGAGCTGCGCGCCGACGCGCGCAAGCCGGTGTCGAAGATCGCGCTCCGCCTGGGGGTCGCGCGCGGTACGGTGGAAAAGCGCATCGCGCGACTGGTCGATGGCGGCGTGATCCTCGGCTTCACGGTGCGGGCATCCGACAGCGCCGCCTCGATGGTGCGGGCGATCATGCTGATCGAGGTTTCGGGACGATCGACCAGCGCGGTGATCCGCAACCTGCGTGGTTTGCCTGAACTGCACACGCTGCACACGACGAACGGCGCCTGGGACCTGGTGGCGGAACTGCGCGCCGACAGCCTGGCGGATTTCGACCGCGTCCTGCGCGAGGTGCGCGGCATCGATGGCGTGCTGAACAGCGAGACGAGCATCCTGCTGTCGTCGATCTGATCCGGCCTGAACGGGGTTCAGGGCAGGCCGACCGCGAAGCGAAATGTCGGCGTGATCGCGCGATAGGGCACGGTGATATGCGTCTCGCCGTCAAACTTCTCGAAACGCGTGCGCAGGCCATAGGCGGTCAGCGGCTGGAGCCGCTGCAGCAGCGCCTCGGAATCCCAGGTGATTGTCGCGGCTTCGTCGCGCGCGCCGGTCAGCAGCAGCAGGCGGCTGACGCGGCCGGCGATCTTCCCGCTGGTCAGCCGGGCAGTGAAGGCGCGTTCTTCCGCCAGCAGCGCCTGATCGCTCCACCATTGCGAGGGGCTGGCGGCGATGATCGCCTCGAACGCGTCGGGCCGGGTGTAGAGCAGGTGCAGTGCGAACAGGCCGCCGAGCGAATGGCCGAACAGCGACTGGCGATCGGCGGCGATCTTGTAGCGACGGGCGATTTCGGGGCGCAACTGATCGAGCAGGAACTTGGCGAAATGCTCGTTGCCGCCCGCTTGGGCCGCGGTGAGCTTGCCGGGCCAAGGCGCGGTGAGGTCGTAGAGCCGGCGCTGGAGGTCATAGGCCTGGTCGGTCGGATAGCCGATGCCGACCACGATCATCGCGCCGCCGGCCTGCTTGGCGAATTCCTCAAGCCGGCGCTCGCCGGCGAAACCTGGGAAGAAGGCGTTGCCGTCCAGCACATAGAGCACCGGGAAGCCGCCTGCGGGGGCGGGCTGCGACGGGACCGAGACGAAGAGGCGATAGACCTGCTTGTCGTCGCGTGCGGTAAGATCGAACACTTGCGTGTCGGGCAGCGTATAGGCCTGCGGGGCGGGGGCCTGCTGCGCGGCGGCGGGCGCGCCGACCAAGGTCGTGAGCGCGAGAAGGGGCAGCGAGCGACGCATGGCGGTCACGCTGCCATCAGGTTCTTGTGGACCACGCCGTCCTTGACGATCACCAGCAGGTTGCGCTCGTAATCCTCGAACAGGCTGAGGTCGTCGAGCGGATTGCCGCGCACGAGCAGCAAATCGGCCCAGGCGCCGGGCTTGACCACGCCGAGCGGGGCCGCGCGGTATGGATCGCGCTTGCCGCTGCGCGCGAACAGGCTGCAATTGCCGGAAGTGGCGATGCGCAGCACCTCGGCATTGCTGAACACCGTGCCGAGCCGTGGCAGCATTGCATTCTCGGTGCGCGAGGCGGGCGTGCGCGAGAACAGATCGGTCCCAAACGCGACGTTCACGCCATGCTTCTTGGCCAGCCGCACGCTCGACTGCCAGCCGGCGCTGCCCAGCGACTCCGTGGCTTTCTCCATCTGCGCGGGGTTGAGGATATTGTCGCCATTCTCGAACGGCTGAGTGCAGAGCCACGCGCCCTTCTGTGCCATGCGCGCGGCCGCCGCGTCGTCGAGCAGATGGCCATGCTCGATCGACAGTACGCCCGCATCGAGGCAGCGCTGGATGCCGGCGGCGGTATAAACGTGCGCGCAGGCATAGCTGCCCCAGTCGGTCGCCGCCTGCACGATCGCGCGCAGTTCCTCGGGCGTGAATTGCAGCGTGTCGATCGGATCGAAATCGGACGTGACGCCGCCGCCGGCCATGATCTTGATCTGCGTCGCGCCACGCTTGAACTGCTGGCGGGCGGCGGCGAGCACTTCCGGCACGCCGTTGGCCACCGCGGTCATGCCCGAGCGGCGATAGCGCGAGGCGGCACCACCGAGCGTGGGGGGCAAATCGTCGACCGGATCGAAATCGCCATGGCCCGAGGTCTGCGAGATCGCCGCGCCGCTCGGATAGCAGCGCGGCCCGGGCATGATGCCGCGGTCGATCGCGTCGCGGATGCCGAACACCGATCCGGCCGTATCGCGCACCGTGGTGAAGCCGCGCAGCAACTGGCGCTCGGCATCCTGAAACACCAGCGCGATCGAGACCGCGTCCTCCGGCCCCATCCACGACGCGCCCTTTACCGCCGACATATGCCAATGCGCGTCGGTGAGGCCCGGCATCAGCGTATGGCCGGCGCCGTCGATCACCGTCGCGCCGGCCGGCACGGGAATATCGCCGGCCGAGACCGCGTCGATCCGGTTGCCGGTGATCCGCACGTTACGCAGCGCGCGTGCGCTGCCCGTCCCGTCGAACAGATAGGTGTTGCGGATCACGATGGTTGCCGCAGCGGGATCGGGCGCGGCCGCGCCGAGAAAGGGCAGGGCGACGAGCCCGCCCAAAGCGGCGCGGCGGCTGAGCGGCAAGGTCATCGTGGATCTCCGGTCGGTCGTTCGCATCGGGCTAGCCGCGGGGCGCGGCGGCGCTGGTGAACCGTTCCTGCCCATCGACGAACGTGCGTAGCACATTGGTCTTGAGATACTGGTCCGGCGCCGTGGTCAGCAGGTCGCGATCGAGCACCACCAGGTCGGCAAGGTAGCCCGGCGCAATCCGGCCGAGCCGGTCTTCCTGGAAGCCGGCAAAGGCGGCGGTGCGCGTATAGGCGGTGAGCGCCGCCTCGATCATGATGCGCTGTTCGGGATGCCAGCCGTTCGGATTGGTGCCGTCGATTGTGTGGCGCAGCACCGCGGCGTCGATCCCGGTCAGCGGGTCGATCGGCGCGACCGGCCAGTCCGATCCGAAACAGGTGGTGACGCCGGCATCGAGCATCGTCTTGAACGCATAGGTGCGGTTGAGCCGTTCCTCGCCGATCCGCTTCCCCGCCCAGCGCCCGTCGTCGATCGCGTGATAGGGCTGAACCGAGGCGATGATCTTCTGCCGCGCCATGCGCGTCCAGGCGCCGGGGCTGAGATGCTGGGCATGTTCGATGCGGAAGCGCCGATCGCGCCGGCCGTTGCGGCGTGCTGCGTCGGCATAGATGTCGAGCACCACGTCGTTCGCCTCGTCGCCGATCGCGTGGGTGGTGATCGGCATCTTCGCGGCGTCCGCCGCGGGAATCCAGTCCCGCATGTCCTCGACTTTCGTGGTCCACACGCCGCGGGTTGCGGGGTCGTCGAGATAGGGCTGGTGGAAGCGCGCGGTGCGGGCGCCAAGCGAGCCGTCCGACACGCATTTGAGCGCGCCCCAGCGCACCCAATCGTCGCCGCGCCCCTCGGTCTGGACCAGTGCGTGCATGCGCGCCCAATCGGCCAGCGGCACGAACGAATAGAAGCGCAGGCCGGTAGGCCCGGCCCGGCGCAGCCGGCGTGCCGCCTCCTGCACCGACCAGTCGACCTCGGTGTTGTGGACCTGCGCGACGCCCTTGCTCAGCGCATGCGCGATGCCGCGCCGCATTTGTTGATCGATGATCGCCTCGGTCGGTGGCGGGATCATCTCGAAGACACGATTGGCCGCATTGTCCTTGAGCACGCCGGTCGGCTCGCCGCGCTCGTCGCGCTCGATCACGCCGCCCGCAACGTCGGGCGTGTTGCGATCGATCCCGACCAGCCTGAGCGCCGCGGAGTTGAGGAACAGCGAATGCAGGTCGGTACGGGGAATCGCGATCGGCGTGTCGGCCGAGACCGCATCGATCCATTCCTTGCGCGGTAACTGGCCGCCGAACCGTTGCTCGTCCCACGGCCCGCCGGTGAGCCACTGACCCTTGGGCACGTCGCGCACCGCCGCGCCGATCCGCTGGACGAACTCCGCGCGAGACTTCACCTCGAGCAGATCGGGCTGGGTCAGGTTCGGCGCGCCGCGCAGGAAATGCGTGTGGCAATCGATGAAGGCGGGCATGACGAACGCGCCCCCGCAATCGATCACCCGCGTGGTCCGACCGCTGGCCGAGCGGACCGCGGCAGCGCCCAGCGCTGCGATGCGGTTGCCGGCGATGCCGACGGCGTCCGACATGCCCCCGCGGTCGCCGGTCCACACCCGGGCGTTGACCAGGGCGATGTCGAGCACGCCGGTATTGCCGAACGCCGGGCCGCACAGCATCGCCGCCGCCCCGGTGGCGATGACGCCGCGCCGTGTGATGTCAAAGGGCCTGGTCATACCGTCTTCCGTTCTGCTGCGCCGACATCGCCTATAGCATCCGCCCGCCCGGCGTCACCGATACTCGAGCTGGATGCCGAAGGTGCGCGGGCGAACGCGCGCGTCGAAGTCCCGCGTCGAGATACCGGCGGCACCGACGATGAAGTGGTTCTGATTGGTGACGTTATCGACGAACAGAGTCGCGCGGACATGGTTGGTCGCTTCGATCGAGAAGCGAGAACCGCCGATCAGCTGGTTCTGGCCACGCGAAATCAGCAGCCCGCCGCTGACTGTGCGATCTTCCTGCGGCGAGGTGTAGTTGAGCGCGCCGGACAGATGCGCCTTACGATCGCCGATCGAGAAGGCATAATCGACCGAACCGGCGATCGTCGCGGCGGGCGAGCGGTTCAGGCGATCGCCCTTCTCGAACAGCGTAAAGCCCTGCGACACCACCGGCGCGTCCAGCGTCAGGTCGTTCCAGTTGCCCGCCACCGACACGGTGAGCGCGGGCGTGACGCGGGCCGAGACCTTCGCATCCACGCCGACGCCGCTGGCTGAACTGCCATTGACCAAAGCCGTCACCACGGCCTGATTGAACGGGATGCGCAGCGACTGCTGCACATCCTGCCAGTCGATATAATAGACCGCGCCTTCGAACTGAACGCGGTTGTCGAACAGGCCCGCCTTCACGCCGACCTCGTAATTGTGCAGCCGATCGGGCTTCAGCGTGGGGAAGCTCGCCGGAACGAGGCCCTGGAACTGGATCGCGCCGCTGCGGAACCCTTGCGAATAGGACAGATAGGCGGTGGTGCGGTTGGTCGGCAGCCAGTTGAGCACGACGCGCGGCGTGACCGCGCTGAAATTGGCCTTGACCGGCGCGGCGACGGGCACTTCAGCACGCGCCGATACGCGATCCTTGAAATAGCGCAGGCCACCGGTGAGGCGGAACTGTCCGAGCTCCTGCGTCGCTTCGCCGAACACCGCGAACGCCTTCGACCGGTCGATTCCGGTATAGTTGAAGAAGTTGGGATCGGTCGCCTGGATCAGCTCGTCGCGTGCAGAGCGATAGCTGCCGCCGATGCTCCAGGTGAGCGAGCTTGAATTGTTCGAACTGAGCGTGGTTTCGTTGCTGAAGATCTTGGTCTTGAACTCGCTGGTCAGCGTCGTGTTGAAGATCGTGCCGGCATAATCGAAGATGCCGTTGTTGTTCAGCGTCAGATACCCGGTCGAGTTGGTGAGCGTCACGCCGCCCATGTCGTAGGCGATCTTGAGACCCAGCGCATCGTAGTCGATCGACATCGGCTCGGGCACGCGGGTGCCGCGGGTATAATTCTCGGTGCCGACCGAGGGGCCGCCGTAATTGTCACGGGCCAGCCAATAGGATGCGTCGATCCGCAGATCCTCGATCGGCTGGAAGCCGATCTTGGCGCGGAGCGACAGATTCTCCGAACTGTTGAAATTGTCCTTGTTCGGCCGGTCCAGCCAGCCGTCATTGTCGGTATAGCCGGCCACGAGGCGGATGCCGAGTTTGTCCGCGACGATCGGCACGTTGACCATGCCGTCAGCGCGATAGTTGAGCGATCCCTCCTCCGTATAGGAAGCCGCCGCGCGGCCCTTGAAGTCGATCGCGCTGAGATCGGCATCGTTGGTCAGCACGCGAACCACGCCGTTGAGCGCGCTGGCGCCGTACAATGTCCCCTGCGGCCCGCGCAGCACCTCGACGCGCTGCAGATCGTAGGCACTCGAGTCCGGCGCGATCGCCGACTTCACGAAGCTGAACGGCACCGTGTCGAGATAATAGCTGACCGGGTTGGAGCCGTTGAGCGTCGGCGCATTGGCGGTGACGCCGCGCACCGTGACGCCGGTGCCGCCGCCCTGATAATATTGGCTGGTGGTGACGCCGGGCACGCTGCGCAGCGCTTCGGCGACGCCCTCCACCGACGACGCATCGAGCGTCGCGCCCGACAGAACGGCGATCGAGATCGGCACCTCGCTGAGCGATTCCTCGCGCTTCTGCGCGGTCACGACGATGTCCTGCGAGGGCATGTCCGCATCCTGCTGGGCGACATCGACGGCGGCGCCGGTCGATGCCTGGGCAAAGGCGGGGGTCGCCTGCAGCAACGCCAGGGCGACGAGCGGGGCGGAAGACGTCATGAAGAAGCGCTTAGATGTAGGATGCACGGTAAACCCCCATTGTATCGTGTTGCTTGATGTATCGTTCGGCTCCCGCAGCCGGTTTGCGCAGGCATCGGCAGGGTGAATTCGTGTTGTCTGTTCAGGTTTCGCGGCGCCTTCCGCATCGGTAATCAACCTGAACATGCACGCCCTCCTGTTGCCGGACGCACGTCTCCTCGACATGTCGCCCGCAGCCCGTGTCCCGCGATTTTTAGGTTTCAGTTTTTTTACTGTTGCCAAGTCCTACGGCAACAAGCCCGAAATTCTTAGGTACGCTTTTCAGGCAATGCCATGTTCGTGTTGCCGTCCGGAAACGGGTACAATTCGGTGTTAGTCGCGGACGGTCCGGGCGGCGAAGCGCGACAGGCCGTCGCGGGCGCGGTCGCTGGTGAAGGCGCGCTGCCCGAGGGTCGCTTCGCGGGCGTAGGCGTCGGCGAGCGGCAGATCGTACAGCGTCACGACCGCTTCCTTAATCGTCTGCACCGCGACCGGGTTCTTGGCCGCGATCGACGTGGCGAGTTCCAGCGCGACCGGCTCGACGCGATCGGCGGGCACCACCTGGTTGACCACCCCGCGCGCGAGCAGTTCGGCGGCGCTGAAGCGGCGCCCCGACAGCAGCAATTCCATCGCGTGCGCATATGCGATCTGGCGGACCAGCCGCACCAACGTGCCGCCGGCCGGCACGAAGCCGTGATCGACCTCAGGGAACTGGAACACCGCGTCCTCGGCGGCGATGCGCAGGTCGGTCGCCAGCATGATCTCGAACCCGCCCCCCATGCACAGCCCGCGCACCGCCGAGACGACCGGCTTGTAGAAGCCCGCGACCTTGAGATGTGCCGGATCCCAGGCGCTGATGTCGAACTGGCCGGAGGCCAAAGCCGGGATCGATTCGGTTAGATCGGCGCCGACGCAGAATGCCCGGTCGCCCGATCCGGCGAGCAGGATCGCGTTGATGGCATCGTCGCGGCCGAATTCGGCAAAGGCGCGGCCGAGGTCGTCGTACATCGCCAGCGTCAGCGCGTTGAGCTTTTCAGGCCGCACGAAGCGGACGATCCCGACCGCGCCTTCGCGGGTCACCTCGATGCCCATGTCAGCGCACCCCAAGCGCGGCGAGCGCCGCGGCATCGAGCCCGAGCATGCCCTGCAGCACCGCCAGATTGTCCTGCCCAAGATCGGGCGCCGCGACGTGCGGCTGGACCGCGCTGCCCGAGAGCGTGATCGGTAGTCCGAGCATCCGCACCATCTGTCCGCCCACCGGCACGTCGACGATCATGCCGCGCGCGGCGATGTGCGGATCGGCGATCACCTCGTCGATCGACTTGATCGCGCTGAGCGGCACCTTGTCGCCGGCCATGTCTTCGAGCTCGGCCTTGGTTCGCGTCGCGAACCAGCGTTCGAGCAACGGCTTGACCACGCTTTCGCTGACCGCGGGATCGAAGCGCTTGTCCATCGTGTCGATCCTCGGATCGCGCGCCACTTCGGGCTCGCCGAACATGGCGCAGGTGATGCTCCAGAATTTGTCGGTATAGCCGCCGAAGAAGACGTAGCCGTCGGCGCAGGGGAACAGGCCGTAGGGGCTGACGAACGGATGTTCGTTGCCGATCGGCCCCGGCACTTCGCCGGCGACGGTGTTGCGGATCACCGCGCTTTCGGTGAGCGACAGCACCGCGTCCTGCTGCGAGATGTCGACGATCTGACCCAGGCCGGTGCGCTCGGCCTCGCGCAGCGCGGCGAGCGTGCCGATCGCGGCATAGAGCGAGGCGGAGAGATCGCCGATGATCGTGCCGACGCGCACCGGCGCCTGATCGGGATAGCCGTTGATCGACCACAGGCCGCCCGAGGCTTGGCCGCTATTGTCGTAGCCCGGCTTGCTTGCATTGGGCCCGGTGCGCCCGAAGCCGCTGATCGCGGTATAGACGAGCCGGGGGTTTTCGGCCTTGAGCACGTCATAGCCGAGCCCGAACCGGTCCATCACCCCGGGGCGGAAATTCTCGACGACGATATCGGCGATCCGCGCGAGCTGCAGGAACGTGGCCTTGCCCGCTTCGCTGCGCAGGTCGAGCGAGATGCCCTGCTTGTTGCGGTTATATTGCGCGTAATAGGCGCTGGTCTGGCCGTCCTCGGTCTCGATCATCGGCGGGAAGGTGCGGGTATAATCGGGGTCGGCGGGGTTCTCGACCTTGATCACCGTCGCGCCGAGATCGGCGAGGATCATCGTGCAATAGGGGCCGGCGACGACCCGCGTCACGTCGAGCACGGTGACGCCGGCGAGCGGGCCGCTGCGCCCCGACGGAAGGGGGGCGGGCATGTCAGTCATCCTTGATCAGATCGCGTTCGTGCAGGAACAACAGGGTTACCACCAGCGCCATCGCCACAACGCCCCAGCTGTACCACAGGCCGGCATAGGGATTGCCGGTGCGCGCCACGATATATTGCTCCACGAACGGCAGGAAGCCGCCGAAATAGCCGGTGCCGAAATGATAGGGGATCGACATCGAGCTGTAGCGGATGCGCGGCGGGAACAGCTCGCTGAGCAAGGCCGCGACCGGACCATAGGTCGCGCCGGACAGGCCGCTGAGGATCAGGATGATCAGCAGGATGACCGCGATATTGCCCGCCGACGGCGTGATCGTGCCGAGCGGATAGCCGGCGCGGGTCAGCGCGGCATCGAGTTCTGGGTTGGTCGCGCCGGGCAGGGCGGTGCCGCCGATCGAGACTGCAAAATCGGGCGCGGTCGCGAGCGAATAGGCGATGCCCTTGCGCGAGAGATGTCCGAGGATCCGCCCGCAGGCATCCTTCTGCTTGTCCGCAAAGGCGTCGTAACCACAGCTCGGGCTCGTCACCACCACCGGCGCGCGGGCGGCCGCCTGTGCCATTGCCGGATTGGCGGTCGCGCCGAGCCACCAGAACAACGGAAACAGCAGCACCAACGTCAGCGCATAGCCGGCGACGATCAGCTTCTTGCGCCCGATCCGGTCGGACAGGTGGCCGAACAGGATGAACCAGCCCAGCCCCATCAGCGCGCCCAGGCCGACGATGATCTGCGCCACCGTCTCCTCGACATGCATCGCGTTGCGCAGGAAGCCGAGGGTGGTGAACATCGCGGTGAACCAGATCACGGTGAAGCCCGCGGCGATGCCGAACAACGCCACGAACAGCCGCCGCGGATTGCCGGGATAGGTGAAGCTTTCCTTGAGCGGATTCCTCGCCGTCTTGCCGGCGGCCTTCATCGCCTTGAACACCGGGCTCTCGGACAGCTTGGCGCGCATCCACAGCGACATCGCCAATAACAGGATCGACAGCAGGAACGGCGCGCGCCAGCCCCACGCGCTCCACGCCTCGGCCGACATGCTCCATTTGCAGGCAAGCACCACTACCAGGCTGAGGAAGAAGCCCGCGCCGACGCTGGCCTGGATGAAGCTGGTGTAGAAGCCGCGCCGGCTACCGGGCGAATGCTCTGCGACATATATCGCAGCACCACCATATTCGCCGCCGAGCGCCAGCCCCTGGCAGATCCTGAGCAGCAGGATCAGCGCCGGCGCAAGCCAGCCGATCGCGGCGTAGGACGGCACGAAGCCGACCCCGGCGGTCGCCACGCCCATCAGCGAGATCGTCACCAGGAACGTGTATTTGCGCCCGAGCTTATCGCCGAGATAGCCGAACAACGCGGCGCCGAGCGGGCGGAAGCCGAACCCCACCGCAAACCCCGCCCAGGCGAGCAAGGTCTGCATCTGCTCGTTGCCGGTCGGGAAGAAGGTCCGCCCGATGATCCCCGAGGCGGCGAGCGTGCCGTAGAGGAAGAAATCATACCATTCGAACAATGTGCCGAGCGACGACGCGGCGATGACGGTGCGAACTTCCTTTGGCGTGGGAACGCGTTTCGGAGTGCCCTCCGCAGCTGCAATGCTATCCATCTCCATCCCTATATTGTTCTAGGTGATCTTTGTATCGTGTCGGATCAGCGCTTGGCCCGCCGCGCCGCGAACAGCTTCGAGCGCGGCGCGATGCCGGGCTCGCCGGCGATCAGCGCCACCGCATCGAGCAGGCGGTCCATATCGACGCCGGTGGTGAGACCCAGCCCGTCAAGCATGTAGAGCAGATCCTCGGTCGCCAGATTGCCGCTCGCGCCCTCGGCATAGGGGCAGCCGCCGAGCCCCCCGGCGGCGCTGTCGATCGTCGTCACGCCGAGTTCGAGGCAGGCGAGCACGTTGGCCAGCGCCTGCCCGCAGGTGTCGTGGAAATGGAGTGCCAGTTGCTGCATCGGCACGTCGGCGGCGACGGTGCGCAGCATTGCCTGCGCCTGGCGCGGCGTGCCGACCCCGATCGTATCGCCCAATGAAATCTCGTAGCAGCCGAGCGCGGCGAGCTGCGCGGCCACCGCCGCGACCGCGCCGGGCGTGACCGCGCCCTCATAGGGACAGCCCAGCACGCACGAGACATAGGCGCGGACCTTAATCGCATGGCGCTGCGCCATTGCGGCGACCTGCGCGGCGCGCTCGAGCGACTCCGCGATCGAGCAATTGATGTTGCGCTGGCTGAACGCCTCGGTCGCCGACAGGAACAAAGCCACTTCCTGCGCGCCGGCGGCGATCGCATTCTGCATGCCGATCGCATTGGGCACCAGCACCGGATAGCGCACCCCCGAGGCCTGCGCGATGCCGTGCAGTACCGCATCGCTATCCGCCATTTGCGGTACTCGTTTGGGCGAAACGAAGCTGCCGACTTCGATCGCGCCCAGTCCGGCCGCCGACAGCGCATCGATCAGCGCGACGCGCTGCGCGACCGGCACGATGCGCGCCTCGTTCTGCAGCCCGTCGCGCGGGCCGACCTCGACGATGCGGATGGCCGGCACGGGTCTCATCCGCCGCCACGCAATTCGGCAAGCGCGCGTGCCGCGGCTTCCTCGCCGATCGCCTGCCGCTCGATGATGCGCCGCGCCACTTCGCCGACCTCGTCGCCGGTCGCGCCGGCGGCAAAGGCGATATTCTGCGCGTGGAGCGACATATGACCCTTCTGGATGCCCTCGGTCGCCAGCGCGCGCATCGCGCCGAAATTCTGCGCGAGGCCCACCGCGGCAATGATCCGCGCCAGTTCGTGCGCGTGCTCGACCCGCAGGATCGCCAACAGCGCCCGCGCGGTAGGATGGATCTTGACCGCGCCGCCGACCAGCCCGACCGCCATCGGCAGCTCGATCGATCCGGCGAGATCGCCCTCGGCGGTGACTTCCCAGCTCGACAGGCTGCGATAGCGCCCGGTTGCGGCGGCGAAGGCATGCGCCCCGGCCTCCACCGCGCGCGTGTCGTTTCCGGTCGCCAGCACCACCGCCGACACGCCGTTCATGATGCCCTTGTTATGCGTCGCCGCGCGATAGGGGTCGTTGTCGGCGAACTGATAGGCCGCGATCATCGCGTCGCGCACGCTCTCGCCGCCGATCGCCGCGCAGGTCCAGGTCGCCCGCGCGCGGACGATGCGGCGGTCAGCGAGATTGGAGAGGATGCGCAGCAAGGTGCGCCCGCCGGTCCAGCGCGCGATGTCGGGCGCGAGCCGTTCGGCCATGGTGTTGACCGCGTTGGCGCCCATCGCATCGCGCGTGTCGACGATGAGATGGGTGACGACCATCGTCCCGGTCGGCGTCTCGACGATGCGCACCTCTAGATCTCGGAAACCCCCGCCATGCCTGACCAGCACTGGATCGCAGGCGTTGCAGATCGCCGCGATCTCGTCGCGGCGCTCGAGGATCACCAGCCGCGCGCGGCGCGGATCGGGAACGTCGAGCAACTGGATCTGCGCGATCATCTCGGTGCCCGACATCGACGTAACGAACCCGCCCGACTCATAGCATTGGCGCGCCGAATTTCCGACCGCGGCGATCACCGAGGATTCCTCGGTCGCCATCGGCACCAGCACGTCGCGGCCATCGACCTTGAGGTTGGTAGCGATCCCCACCGGGATTGCGATCGTCGTGATCATGTTCTCGATCATGTGATCGGCCAATTCGGCATCGATGTTCGATGCGACGGCCAGTTGCGCGCGCTGTGCGTCGTCGAGCCCGGCAAACGCCGCGACCCGATCGATCCGCTCCGCAACCCTCAGCTTGTGGAAGCCCGAAATCCTCGAGCTACGATCCGCCTCACTGCTGGTCACAATGTCCCTTCCGTCATTTCTTGGCTTGCGGAGCGTTGCTCTGCCATTCGTCCCCGAACCAATAGACGCAGCGTCGCGCGGGATGCAGGTACAATCCCGGACAATGTGATAGGGACGTCGTACCAGCCAGGGGGATCGCTGCCGTGCCCGCACCGCCCATGAAGATCGAGTTCGTCATCAACAGCATCCTGATGCAGATGCGCGCCGGCAGCCTGCGCCCCGGCCAGCGCCTGCCCTCGATCCGCGACGAGGCGCAACGGCTGGGCGTCGGCAAGAACACGGTGGTCGAGGCCTATCTGCGGCTGGTCAGTCAGGGCGTGCTGCACGCCAAGCCGGGATCGGGCTATTATGTCGTCGACACGCCTGCGCCAGCCGCCCGCGCGCCCGGCATCCCGTTCGCGGCGGCGATCGGTCGCGTCTCCTTGCTCACGGAGCAGCTCGATCGTCGCCTGCCGGTCCGCCCCGGCGACGGCCGCCCGCCGCCCGAATGGCTCGAGACGTCGGAACTGCACCGCTACCTCTCCTACCAGCGTTTCCAGGAAGCGGATTCATACAACTCGAGCTGGGGCCATGCGCCGCTGCGCGATCGCCTGTGCGGCGCGCTGGCCGAGCGCGGAATCGCGTGCAGCAACGATCAACTTCTGATGACCCACGGCGCCAATCACGCGATGGACCTGATCATCCGCCGCTACGTCTCGGCCGGCGACAATGTGCTGGTCGACGATCCCGGTTATTATCCATTGCTCGCCAAGATCGCACTGGCCGGCGCCAATGCGATCGGCATTCAGCGCCGGCATGACGGCCCCGACCCGGCTGATTTGGCCGCCAAGGCCAAAGCCAGCGGCGCGCGCCTCTTCTTCACGCAATCGCTGGCGCACAACCCGACCGGCGGCTCGATCACTTTCGGCACCGCCTATGCGGTGCTCCGCGCCGCCACCGAGTACAACCTGCTGATCGTCGAGGACGATCCGTTCGCGGATCTGCTGCCTTACACCGCGCCGCGGCTGGCCGCGCTCGATCAGCTCGATCGCGTGATCTATATCGGCACCTTTTCCAAGACCTTGGCGGGCAGCTTCCGCGCCGGCTATATCGCCGCGGCGCACGACCTCGCGCACGACCTGAACGAATTGAAGGTCATCACCACCGTGTCGACCTCGGCGCATGACGAACGGTTGATCTTTCAGCTGATCGAGAACGGGCACTACCTCAAACACCTCCGGCGCCTGCGCACCCGCGCCATCAAGGCCTCGGCGGAAAGCGTGGCGGCGCTCGAGTCGCTCGGCCTGACCATCCGTCGGCCGATAGAAGGCGGCTTCTACCTGTGGGTCGATCTGCCGGAGCATATGGCGGGCGACGATCTGGTCTACGATGCCGCCCGGTCAGGCATTTTCATCGCACCCGCCGCCAACTTTTCGAGCAAACCCGACCCGCCCGCTGCGATGCGCATCAACATCGCCTATGGCGCGAACCCCGTCTTCCTCGCCTGGCTGCGTGTTAAGCTTTCCAACAAGTAATTCTAGAGTGCGACGCCATGCCCTAGCTTAGTAAGCAACGTTCGAAGTGCTCGGCAGCTATTTGCGACGCAGAAGCTGAACGAGTGTCCGCTTTCGGTAAGCCGGAGGGAAGCCGTGAATGTCGGATTCTGGGTCTTCTTGTCTGTTTTTCCATCAGCCAAGCATCCCGAACCGTTAGATCATTATCAGTAGGTGCACATCTGGCGTAACCGCGAGGGATCCAGAATGATCCAGTCCTTGCGATGTCTATCGACCAGTTTCAGCTGCTTAAGATACGTCACTTCGCGGTGCACGCTCTGGCGTGTGACATCGAAAAGGTCAGCAATGTCACTTTGCGTGATTGGCAAAGCGATACGGATGCCGCCCTCGCCTGTGCCCGATCCGGCATGTTCTGCGAGATTGGCAAACATCATCGCCACGCGCTTGCCAAGACGCTGGGTCGCACGCTGCTCGCGGCTGGCCATCTGGCGGGAGATCGCCTCAGCGAACTTCCGGCACAGCGCTTCGGGTATCTCCGGGTGTCGGTGGTACAGTTCCCAGAAAGCCTCGCTATCCAGCTGGCGCATCACGGCGGGGGTTAGCGCGATCGTCGTGTGATTGTGCAGGCGCCGCGAGATCATCGCGGTCTCGCTGAAGCAGTTTCCAGCCGCATAGATCGTAATCAGCGCCTGGCGCCCATCCGCGTGCAGCCCGATGAGGCTCAGAAAACCGCTCTCGACCTGGAAGATGCGAGTCGCTGCTTCACCGGCACGCTTGACCGGCATGCCGGGCTCGACGGCGAAGCTGGTCATGCGCGCCTCGACGGCCAGGCGTACGGAGTCCGGAAGCGCACCGATCCAGTTTTCCCGGTTGATGATGCCAGGGACCGGTTGCCTCGCGCAGTCGTCCATCGTGGATCCTTCCCGATTCGATGAGCAGTCACTGCCATACCCGTAAGAAATCCGATCGGGTGTAACATGGGTGACACGTACTAGCCCGTCAGATGGTCCACGTGTCGGACAGCGAATGGCGAACAGCGTCATCGCGTCAACAACCCCGCTGACCAAAAGCGGGGGCAGGGGAGGACCTGAATATGATCAGCTACCGATCGCTCCTATGCGCCGCGACCGCTCTCGGCAGTCTTGCCGCAATGCCCGCCGGCGCACAGACCGCGACGACCGTGGCGTCGCCGGAGGTCGAGGATCCGCAGGCCGCAGGCATCGCCGACGTCGTCGTCACAGCGCGTCGACGCGAGGAAACGCTCCAAAGTGCGCCAGTCACGGTCACAGCGTTCACCAACGCCCAGCTGCAGGAAAAGGGGATCAACGATTTCGCCAAGTTGGCGCAGGCGACACCCGGGGTGAACTTCGACGCGTTTCCAAGAGCCGCTCCACGACCATTCTTTCGCGGGATCGGCAGCGCCAATCAGGGAGCGGGGGGAGATCCGTCCTCGGTCGCATTCCTCGACGGCGTCTATCTCGGCCGTGCCGCGATGCTCGGAATCGATTTCTTCGACATGCAGCGCATCGAGGTTCTGAAGGGGCCGCAGGGCACATTGTTCGGCAAGAACGTCGTCGGCGGTGCGATAAACTTCATCACCGCCAAGCCGACCCGGGACGCCGAGGCGCAGGTCCAGTTCACCGCCGGAGAGTTCAAACAGCTGAACGGCAACGTGATGCTGAACGTCCCCATCACCGATACGATCGCCACGCGCATCGTGCTCGGCGCGGTCAGCAACGATGGTTTCCGCAAGACCCCGATTGGCAGGCCGCTGGACGACGAGAACAAGATCAGCGCTCGCTTTCAAACGATGTTTGGTCTCGGTTCCAGCACGACCTTCCTGATCTCGGCCGACATCGCGGATCAGGATCTCGCACAGGGATCGAGGTTCAACGTGCGACGGCTCGCGTTCAATCCTACGAGGCCGAACGCCGGCTTCGACGACTACAACAAGCCGCGCGTGGCCGATCCCGATCGCTACGGCTTCATCAAGACATCGACGGGCGGCGTCCGCGGCGAGCTCAACACGGACGTGCTCGGCTTTGCCACGTTGACGGCGACTGCAGCGTGGCGGACGCTGGACTACGATTCCTCTGACGATCTGGACGGAGCGACCGCTGCCGTGAACGCAGCCACCGGCGTGCTGGCGCCCGCGATCCAGGTGTTGGCGAAGGAACAGGCGGATTCCTTTTCTGCTGAAACCCGGCTGACCTCGCTCGGTTCGGGACCGTTTAGCTGGGTCGCAGGGCTCTACTATAATCGCGACGACATCGACCGCGAGCGCGAAAGCGAAACCGCGGTGATCGACAACAGCGAGAACCGCTTCGTCGCGCATTCGCGCAACCGCAGCTATGCCGCCTTCGGCGAGGCGCAGTATAAGTTCGACTTCGGTCTCGGGCTGTTCGGCGGCGCGCGCTACACCGATGAGAAAAAGACATACGAGGTCACGCGGCTGACGGGCGATCCCGCGCTGCCGACGGTGAGCTATTCGACGGTCGGCTCTCCTGGCGTGACGCGGCAGAAGCTTGTGACCTATCGCGTCGGCGCCGATTTCCGCGTGAACGACAACATCTTCGTGTTTGGTACGGTATCGACGGGTTTCAAATCGGGGGCGTTTCAGGAACAGCCGGGATCAGCGGTCCTGGCCCGCGTCGCGACCGCGCCAGAGAAGGTCACCAATTACGAGGCGGGCATCAAGACCGACTGGCTCGATCGGCGGCTGCGGTTCAACGTGTCAGTGTTTCAGGCCAAATACCGCGATCTGCAGACGATCCAGGTCATTCCGGATGCGACGGCGGGACCCGGTGGCACACGCGTCTCCACCGACACCGGTGATGCTACGATCAAGGGTATCGAGAGCGAACTGGTGCTGGCGCCGGTCGAGTTCGTCGATCTGACGGCGCGCTATACGTACCTGCACCCCTTCTTCGATCGGCTGACCCAGACGTCGGCGATCCTCGCCGATGGTAGTGCGGTCCAGCGCAACCTGGCGGGTAGCCGCCTGAGCCGTACGCCCCAGCATGCGGTGACAGCGGACCTGGGGTTCACCTCCCCGAAATGGGACTGGGGCTGGTTACGCGCGGTCGTTTCGCTCGATTATCAGAGCGATATCTTCGACGATAATGATAACGATTTCATCGAGTATCGTCGCCCGCGGACTCTTTGGGACGCTAGCGTGACCTATCATGCCGATGAACGGTTCTCGGCGAGGTTATGGGTCAGAAACCTGACCGACAAGGAATACCGCGTCTACAATGTGGACCAGGCCAACGGCCTGTTCGTGCAATATGGCGCCCCGCGACAGATCGGAGTGACGCTCGATGCGCGTTTCTGAACTCGGCCGTGCTGCTCCCGTCAGGAAGCGACCATGACTCTGGCACCTGGACGCACCTGCAACGTGATCGTGCCGGTCGGTGCTCTTGGGGCCGGCGTGCGTGCGCCGGACGTCGCGCGCGGCATAGCGTTGGGCGCGCACGCGATCGCGTGCGACGCCGGTTCCACCGACAGCGGGCCGGCGTATCTTGCGACGGGCAAGTCCAAATACTCGCGTGATGCAGTCAAGACGGATCTTGCCATCCTGATGCGAGCGCAAGCCGACGCCGGCATCCCGCTGCTGATCGGTTCGTGCGGCACCAGCGGGTGCGACATGGCGCTCGACTGGATGCACGACATCGCCGTCGAGATAGCGCGCGAGAATGGGCTGAGCCCCAGCATCGCGTTGCTCTATTCGGAACAGAAGGCGTCATTGCTCGAGGAGCGTGCTGCGGCGGGAGCAATCATGCCGCTGGAACCGGTCGGGGAGATTTTGCCCGGCGTCTTCGCAGCGTGCGACCACATCGTCGCCCTTATGGGTCCGGAACCGTATATCGAAGCGCTACGCGGGGGTGCCGACATCGTCCTTGGCGGGCGGACGACCGACACCGCCGTCATCGCCGCGGTCCCGTTGATGATGGGCGCCGGCGCGGGTGCGGCCTGGCATGCCGGCAAGACTTCGGAATGTGGCGGGCTCTGCACGGTTCGATCCCGTGACGGCGGCGTCATCGTCCGGGTCGGCGCCGACCATTTCGACGTCGAGCCGCTGGCCATGAGCAATGCGTGCACCACGACGACGGTATCGGCTCACATGCTTTACGAGAACAGTGATCCGTTCCGGCTCACCGAACCCGGCGGCGTCCTGGACGTGGGCACGGCGCGCTACGATGCCCTGGACAATCGGATCGTGCGGGTGTCGGGTTCCGTTTTCGAGTCCGCGCCCTACACGATGAAACTGGAGGGCGCATCCGGTGGGCCGTTTCAGACCATCATGCTGGTCGGAATCCAGGACCGCGGCGTGTTGGCCGAGATCCCGCGCTTCCTCACGCAGATGGAGGAGTTCTTTCGATCGCGGCTGCAGGCGACGATCGGCCCCCGTCTCGGCGATTATGATGTGTCCCTTCGAGCTTATGGTTGGAACGGCGTAACGGGGGATGCGGTGGAGGCGGCAGCGCCAGCGCCGCGCGAGATCGGCCTGATGTTCGTTGCAACCGCGGCGACGCAGCAGCTGGCGACCCAGATCGCCAAGACATGCAACCCCGCCTTCTTCCACATGCCGCTCAACCTCGACCAGGAATTGCCGAGCTACGCGTTTCCGTTCTCCCCTGCCGAGATAGAGCGGGGGCAGGTCTACGAGTTCAGGTTGAATCACGTGGTTAGAGTTAACGACCCGCTGGAGCTCGTGCGGATCCGATATCCTGCCACGGAAGAGGTGAGTCATGCCGAAGCTGAATGACGTCTGCTCGCACGTCCGTTCGAAGAATGCCGGTCCCTTTTGGATTACCGTCGATCTTTTCTTTCCCGATGCCGAGACCTTCGCGCGCTACTCGGATGCGCCGTCGCTCACGAGTTCGGCCGTCGCCGCGATGTTCGGCGTCGATCCCGTACGGATGAAGCGCTTCATGGTAACCGATCTCTCGGTGCTGAAATTCTCCTACCCCCGAGCCACGCCGCAAGGGGGAACAATGGAACGGGATATGCACGGCGGCCAGCAATATGTCAGGCTGCTCGATGTCGAACTCTGAAGCCTCGCGCGCCGGCGAAAGACCGACCGCCGGTTTCATCACGCAGGCTCTTTACGGGCTGGGTGCCGTCTCGAGCGGTATCAAAATGCGCGCGCTGAGCGCGTTCCTCCTGCTATACTATAACCAAGTGCTGGGTTTGTCGCCGACCAGCGTCTCCGTGGTCATCACGGTGATTCTCGTCTTCGACGCGATCTGCGATCCTGTCGTAGGCCATCTGTCGGACCGCTTTCGCTCGCCATGGGGGCGGCGGCACCCGTTCATGTATCTTTCGGCCGCCCCGCTGGCAGTCGGGTTTTTCCTGCTCTGGAACCCCCCGGGCGGTCTGGCCGACAATGTGCTGCTGGCCTGGCTGTTCGGTTGCCTGCTGCTGATCCGCGTTGCCGACACCTTCTTCGAACTCCCCTCTGCCGCGCTCGCGCCCGAACTCGTAGAGGACTATGATGGCCGGACGCGGATCGTGAATTTCCGCATTTTCTTCCGGACCATCGCCGGACTCCTGGTAACGGTTCTCGGTCTTGAGGTCTTCATGCGCGAGCGGCCGGACGGATCGGGTGGTGCGACGGAGAGCGCTGGCTATTTCGGCTTCTCGTTAACAATGTCGTTGATCATGTTCGCGGTGATCTTGATCTCGGCCGCAGCGACGCACCGCTTCATTCCCTTTTTACGGCGTCCGACCCCGCAGGGCCGGTCCGGGGGGACATTCTGGGCCGATACGCGGGGCATCCTGCGAAACCGGTCTGCGCTCGTGATGCTAGGGGTAGGGGGGTTCCAGTCGGTGGCCGCCGGGGCGAAGACCGGGCTGGATCTCTACTTCGGATTGTACTTCTGGGAGTTGTCGCAAGCCCAACTGTCGCTCATGGCCACGCTTGGCGCCGCCGGGGCACTTTGCGGCGCGCTAACAGTGGGATTGGTCAGCCGCAAACTGGGCAAGCGTCGCGGGACAATAACCTGTTATACGCTCGGTCTGCTGAATGGGGTGATACCAATCGCCCTCAGACTGCTGGATCTGATGCCACGGAACGGCTCGGACGCCCTGTTTGCCATACTTGCGAGCGAGGCTTTCTTCCTCGGACTGTTTTACGTGATGAGTGCGGTGATGATGAATTCGATGCTCGCCGACGTGGTCGAGGATGTGGCGGTCGGCACCGGCCAGAGATCGGAAGGGCTGCTTTTCTCCGCAGATCAGTTCTTCACGAAGGCAGTGTCGGGCCTCGGCGTAATGGTGTCCGGCGGCGTTCTTTCGCTGATCGCCTTTCCGCGCGACGCAAAGCCCGGCGCGGTGGATCCCACCATGATCTATGGGCTCGGGCTACTGTATCTGCCGACGGTTATCGGCATGACGCTCGTCGCAATCGGGCTGCTATTCCTCTATAAAATCGACAGAAAGCAACACGAACGAAACCTCGCGATCTTGCACCTCAATGAAGCCGACGAAGGCCATGTTCAGCCAGAATTGGTCCCTATCACTCTCTGATGACACCGCGACGCTGCGGGCTTTCGCGGAAGTTCTGGCGGGGTGACGAATCCTCGACGTTATGGATGCGCTTGAACGACCGTGCGGCAGCGCCCGAAGCGCTCAGCCAAGCGGCGACTGCTCACCAAACCAATGCCGCATTAACTAGGATCCATTGAAAGGTGCACCGGCACATTGCGGTCAATCCCAGAGAAATCGAAATATGAACGAGCGTCTGGTTTGGGGAAGCAGCGGGCCAGCGCTGGATGGCTGTCATTGAGTCCTGCCAGTCACCCGACGAAGGGTGCGATCTAGAACGCGGCCGCGACGGCCGAGCTGAATACCTGAAACATGCGTATGCATCAGCCGAGGGGCTTTAGTTCACCCGCTATGGCCAGCAGAGCCCGCAATCCTGCTGGTAGCTGCCGTCGTCCGGAATAGTAGAGATAGAAGGCCGGCCCCGTCGTTGCCCAGTCGGTTAGCACCAGCGGCAGGTTGCCATCGGCGACATGCTTGGCAAGCAGTGGCTCAAGCCCGAACGTCAGACCTGCACCGTTCAGTGCCATTGCCAGGGTCGAGCGGCTGTCGTCGGCGGTCATCGCGCTTTTGCTGGGCACGTCGAAGTCACCCTTCGGTCCCTCGAACTCCCAGCGGTAGACGCTGTCGTCACCGAGCCGAACCCCAAGGCATCGGTGCTGCTTCAACTCGTCCGGATGGGTCGGCGTGCCATGCTCGTCCAGATAACGTGGGGATCCCGCGACGACCCATCTGAGGTCGCCGGAAAGACGCTGCGCGACCATGTCTTCAGGCACGATGCCGCCATAGCGTACGCCTGCATCGAACCCTTCACCGACGACATCGACAATACGGTTGCTGGAGACGAGGTCGACCTCGATATCGGGGTGGCGTGAAGCGCCGCGGACCGTCGGCGTACTGCGCGATACGCGCGCGGTCGGAAAACATCTCGAGGAACATCTGGTTGCTGTCAGCCACGGGGGACATCCTTGAAGCGGGGCGCGCGGTCAAAGTCAGCCTTGGCGAACGGCCGGTCGCGGAAAAGATAGCCGTAATAGAAAGCCCGCAGCCGCGCGTGGAACGCGCGGATTCGGTCCTGATAGGCGAGTTGCGCGGCCAGATCGCTGCCCGCCAGCTGCGTCAGCAACGCCTGCACGCCAACCGACGGCAGTACCCAGCCCAGCGACCGGCCGGTGGCATCGCGCGCCTCCAGCCCGGCGCGATAGGCGTGCACCTTGTCCGCGACGCGCGCATCGCCGTTCTGATGAAAGGCGAGATACCATTTGTAATGGAATCTGGGGCCGAGCGGCGCCGAGTCCGCCCATTCGGGATGATCGGCATAGAAGCGGCGCATCGTGGCCTCGCGCGGCACGTCCCACGCGGCGTTCACCGCCTCGCGCTGCGCCATCGCGATCTCCGCCCCCTGATGTACCGGTATCGACGCGTTGATCGCGACGTTGGCGAGCGTGGGAACGATCAGCACCAGCACCAGCCATGCGGCGGCCAGCGTCGCGGCGTTGGCCACCGAGCTCCACCGCAGGCGACCGACCAACGCCGCCAGCGCGGCCCAGAACAGCAGGTAGGCGGCGACAATCGCAACCACGATCAGCACGGCGGACACTGCCACGCCGGCGCTTGCCGCGGCGATCATGAAGGGAAGGCAGAGCAAGCCCCACAGCAGCAAGAGCCGCAGCGCCATCCGGCGCCGCAACAATGCCCGCCCTCCGTTCGGCAGCGCCTCGAGCATGCGCTGCCGCCCGGCCTCGCGCTCACCGGAGACGAGGTCGTGGAACAGGGCGATCACGAACAGCGGCGCCAGGAACACCAGCACGAAAGCAAAGTCGAAGCGCCCCGGCAGCGCGAGCTCGGGATTGAACGTTTCGCCATCATAGATCTGCGCCTCGAGGCCCAGCGCGCGGACGCGCAGGATGTACGGCGAAATATCGCGCATGCCGAGCGCCGCGAACGCCAGCGGTGCCGGGGCGTCCCAGGTCGGATGGAAGCTGTAATAAGCGGCGCTGCCAGCGTCCTTCGTGCGATCGACGTAATCGGCGATGGCGCCGATATCCTCCGCGTGCGCGGCCGGAATGGCGGCGATCGCAGCGCGCTGGCGGGCGACTTCGGCCATGCCGCCGGCGAGGGCGGCCATGGTCAGCAGCGCCAGCAACGCCAGGGCACCGACGGTCAGCCGCTGCCGCAGCAGCAGCCGGCATTCGTGGCGAAACAGTATCATCGGCGTGCTCCCAGACGGCGGCTGGCAAACGCCAGCGAGGCCAGTGCGCCCGCCATCCAGCCTAACAGGATCACCAGTCCGGGCAGCGCCTTGCCGACCAGGGTGCTGCCGCTTGGCGGAGAAAATCGGAAATCGGGCATTGCCTGCCAGTTGTGTGCGGCGATCCGCTTGCGGCGATCTGCGCCGGCGTCCGTCGCGCCGTCGTCGGCGTAGCTGACGTCTTCCATCTGCAGCCGGTTGAGCCGCTGAACCAGCGCGAAGCGATATGCCTCGGCCTGTTCGAGGAAGCGGCGATGCCCTGCGAAATCGGTGCCCGCCGCAGCCATCGACAGCGACCGCAGCGCGATGGTGGGGCTGAGCAGCCCGACCCAGTCGACCAGCCCGTTCTGCCGCGCCTGGGCGGCATAGCTCGCATCGGCATAGCGATCGTACAGCGAGGCGCTCAGCCGCTCGCCCTCGATCGCGAGCAGGCCCTTATAGTTGACCGGCAGATCCTCGACCGTCGCCACGCCATAGCGATCCAGCGCCGCTTGCTTGAACTGCGCGAAATGCGGATCGTCCGGATTATGGCTATCGCCCATCGTGCGCAGGTCGCGTGCGACCGCGACTTCGGTCTGCAGCCGGTTGCTCAGCGGCACCGCTGCATTCGCCGCGTCGGGTGCGACGCGCGGCAGCAGGATCACTGCCACCGCCCACAATGCCACCAACGCCAGCAAGGCGTCGCGGCTGCGGCGGACCAGCGTGGAGACGAGCAGGATCAGCACCGCCCACAATGCCAGGTAACCGGCATAACCAAGCGCAATCGCCAGCATCGGCAGCGCCAGTGCGCCCGGCTGACCTGCGATGCCGACAAGGCCGATCATCGCCGGCAGGCCGGCAAGCATCGCCACGGCGCCGAGCGCCAGCAATTTGCCGCGCACCACCTGCCCACGGCTGGTGCCCTGCAGCATCAGCAGGCGCAACGTGCCGCGTTCGGTTTCGCGGGCGAGCGCCCCGTAACCGAGAAAGATCAGCAGCAGCGGCGCCACCACCTGCAGCACGAAGGCGGGCGTCAGCTGGCCGAAGCGCACCAGCAGCGAACTCTGCCGCGCATCGCCGAAATTGGCGGTGTTCTGTCGGTGCCCCTCCAGGAACATGCTGTTGCCGGTAAAGGCGTCGACGCCCGGATCGAAAGCGGCGAGCGGCCCCAGCGGCCGGAAGACGAAGGTGCCGTAATGGACGACGCGGTGCGGATGTCGGTCGGGCTGCGCCTTGAAGGCGGATTCGGCCGCATGCGCATGGCGCCCGCGCAGTTCGGCGATACCGTTCTGGTGCGCCCACGAGCTTGCCACCGCCACCAGCGTCAGCAGCACGAGCAGCACGACGGCGATCACGGCGACGCGGTTGCGCGCCATCAGCCGCAGTTCGTCACGCGCGATCAGGCGCACGATGCTCATGCCGCCACCTTCGCGCCGCCGGCCTGGAAGCGGGCGTGCAGCGCGCGCACGTCGAAGCGCTCCGCCCCGCTCGCCGAGGCTTCATGCGCCACTCGGCCTGCCTCGATAAAGGCGATCCGGTCGGCAATGTCGGCGGCGGAGAGCAGGTCGTGCGTGACCATCAGCACCGCCGTGCCGCGCGCGCGCACCTGCACCAGCAGCGCGTTGAAGTCCGCGGTCGCACGCGGATCGAGCCCCGATGTCGGCTCGTCGAGCAGCAACACCGGCACGCGCCGCAACAGCGCGACCGCGATCGCCACTTTCTGGCGCATGCCCTTGGAAAAGCCGCCGAGCCGCTGGTCCCATGCCTGTTCCTGCAGCCCGGCCGCCGCCAACCCTTCGACGATGGCGTCGCGCGGCTGGCGCTCACCGGAGAGCGCGAGCAGATAATCGGCATTTTCTACGGCCGAGAGATGTTCGTACAGCGCCACATTCTCCGGCAGATACGCAATGTGCCGCCGGGCCCCGTCGGGGTCGGCCGCCGGGTCGATCCCGCATACCGCGATGCTACCCGATTGTGCGCGCGTGAAGCCCAGCAACGCCGACAAGGTGGTCGATTTGCCGGCACCGTTGCCCCCCAATAGGGCGGTGATGCTGCCGGCCGGCACGCGTAGCGACAGCCCGCTCAGCACGCGCTGCGTGCCATAGGCGAGTGTTAGATCGTCGATCAGGATCGGATCGGTCATCGGGGGCATCGGGTACCTCGGTATTGCTGGCCGGCGCTCAATGCAGGAATCCGTTTCATGTAACAAGATATCATTGACGATGTTACATCATCGCATTCATAGGCGGGCCGATCGGAGGCGCCAGAGCGGCGCCGATCGCCAACTCTGAAGGGAATATGTTTTGCGACTTTCCGCACGGGCCGGTGCCTTTCCGCTCGCCATGGCCGCTTGCTGCTCGCCCGCGTTCGCGCAATCGGATGAAGAGCTGCGTGACGCACGCGGAAGCGACGAAATCACCGTCACCGGCGTTCGGCAGCCGTATCGCGGCAGCTTCACGCTGCGGGAAATCCCACAGGCGATCGCGACGATCGACGCCGCGGTGATCGAGGAAAACGCTATCCTGCGCCTGACCGATGCGCTCGATCTCAACGCCTCGGTGGTGCGGCAGAACACGCTGGGTGGGCTGTGGGACAGTTTCGCCGTGCGCGGCTTCACCGGCGACGAGAACCTGCCGAGCGGCTATCTGGTCAACGGATTCAACGCCGGGCGCGGGTTCAGCGGGCAGCGCGACGTCGCGGGGATCGAGCGGGTCGAGGTGTTGAAGGGGCCGGCCGCGGCGGTGTTGGGCCGCGGCGAGCCCGGCGGATCGATCAACCTGGTGACCAAGCAGGCCGAACTCGGCCGCACCTTCGGCACCGCGTCGGTGCAATATCGCAGCTTCGATACCGTGCGCGCCGAGGGGGATGCGAACCTGGCGCTGACCGACACGCTGTCGGCGCGGCTGATCGGCTATGCCGAACGCGGCGGCACCTTCCGCGACACGGTGGAGCAGAAGCGCTGGGGCTTCCTCCCGTCGATCGGCGTCAAGCTGGGCGACGCCACGCGCGTCACCTATGATTTCGAATGGACGCGCGTCGAGGTGCCGTTCGATCGCGGCATCGTCGTGCTGAACGGCGATTTCGACACGGTGCCGCGCTCGCGGTTCCTGGGCGAGCCGAGCGACGGCGACACCGTGGCGCGCGCGACCGGGCACCAGTTGCGTGTCCAACATGATTTCAGCAGTGCATGGTCGCTGTCGGTGGGCGCCAGCCACCGCGACACGCAGCTCGACGGTGCGTCGTCGGACGCCGAAACGCTGCGCTCGCGCCAGAAACTCTATGTCGACGGCCGGTCGCTGTCGCGCCAGCGGCGCACCCGCCAATACACGTCCGAGCACAGCGTGCTACGGGCCGAGCTGGCCGGCGAGTTTGCCACGGGGTCGCTGCGCCACCGCGTCCTGATCGGCGGCGATTTCGACTATTTCGATACCGACCAGCTCTTCACGCGCTATCGCGGGCCGGTGGTGACGGCGAGCACGACCGATCAGGCGGGCTATGTGCTCGACCTGCAAAACCCGGTCTATGGCCGCTATCCGGTGCCCGTCACGGCGCCGATCACCAACCGGCTCGACGTGCAGCGCACGATGGGCGCCTATGTGCAGGACCAGATCAGCCTGACCGATCGGCTGCAACTGCGCATCGGCGGCCGCTACGACAACTTTCTGCTCCGCGTCGACAACCGGCTGACCAATGTGCTCGGCCGCCGCAAGCGCAGCCGCTTCAGCCCGCAGGCCGGGATCGTCTACGAGCTCAGCACCCCGCTGTCGCTCTATGCGGCGTACGGGGAGGGCTACCGCGCCAATATCGGTGCGGATGCGGGCGGCAACGTGTTCGAACCCGAAACGAGCAAGTCGATCGAGGCGGGCGTGAAGCTGACTGCGCTCGGCGGCCGGCTGACCGGCACGCTCTCGGCCTATCAGCTCGAGAAATCCAACGTGCTGGCCACCGACACGCTCAATCCGGGGTTCTCGGTGGCGATCGGCAAGGCGCGCAGCCGCGGGATCGAGGCGGACCTGAACGGCCGGCTGCCCGGCGGGATCGATCTGCTGCTGAGCTATGCCTATACCGATGCCGAAGCGCGGTCGCGCGTGCTCGACCCGAACTTCTCGTTCCAGATCGAGCCGGGCGATCCGCTGATCAACATCCCGAAGCACAACCTCAACCTGCAGGCGGCCAAGCGTTTCAAGGCGGGCGGGCGCGACCTGCTGTTGGGGGCCGGCGTCCAGCATGTCGGGGCGCGCAACGGCGAAACCGGGACCGATTTCACCTTGCCCTCCCACACGCTGTTCCGCGTGTTCGGCCAGGCCGACCTGATCGACGGCGTCCAGTTGTTCGGCTCCGTCGCCAACCTGCTCGACGACCAGTGGTACGCCAACAGCTATTCGCCCGTCTGGGTGCAGCCGGGTGCGCCACGCACCGCCACGATCGGCCTTCGCGCCAGCTTCTGAGTAAGAGTCTTCATGCGTCTTATCCCTCTGGCGATCATCGCCCTGTCCGCCGCATCCGCATCCTTTGGGCAATCGACCGCGCCGCTGCCGGGGCTGCCGGCGGCGGTACTGCCGCCGGTGCAGCCCTGGTCGGGCGCGAGCGAGCGCCTGGTCGCGGCAGCGACCGATGCGTGGATCACGCCCGGCGAACGCGCGGGCTTCGCGACGACGCCCCGTTATGCAGAAACGCGCGCCTGGCTCGAGCGGCTCGCCGCTGCGTCGCCGCTGATCCGCATCGAGACGTTCGGCCGCACCGCGCAGGGGCGCGACATGCTGATGGTCCGCGCCAGCAAGGGGGGCACGGACAAACCCGTGGTGCTGATCCAGGCCGGCATCCATTCGGGCGAGATCGATGGCAAGGACGCCGGGCTGATGCTGCTGCGCGACATCGCGCTGAGGGGCAAGGACAGTCTGCTCGACACGGTCGATCTGGTGTTCGTGCCGATCTACAATATCGACGGGCACGAGGCGATGAGCCGCTGGAACTTCCCGGCGCTGCGCGGCCCTGCGGAGAAGGGCCATGTCGCCACCGCGCGCGGCATCAACCTCAACCGCGATTACGCCAAGGCCGACGCGCCCGAGACGCGCGCGATGATCGCGTTGCTGCGGCGGCTCGATCCGATCCTCTATGTCGATTGCCATGTCAGCGACGGCTTCGACATGCAGTACGACATCACTTTTACCTATGCCGGCTGGGGGCGCTACGCCTATCACCGCGCGACCGCCGACTGGCTGACGGGCCGGTTCGGCCCGACCGTGACCACCGCGCTGGAGCGCGCCGGCCATATCCCGACGCTCTATCCCAGCCCGATCGACACGCGCGAACCGGCAAAGGGCATCCGCCAGGCGCCGGAGGGCCCGCGCTATTCGACCGGCTATGGCGACTTCATCGGCGTGCCGACCGTGCTGGTCGAGAACCACATGCTCAAACCCTATCGCCAGCGTGTGCTCGGCACCTATGTCCTGCTCGAAGCGGCGCTGAAACTGGCGGCGACCGATCGCGACCGGATTACTGCCGCGAAAGCGACCGACCGCGCCAGCCGGCCCGCCACGATGCTCGCGCGCTGGAAGCCTGCGGCAACGCCGATCGGCTGGATCGACGACTTTAAGGGCATTGCGTTCGCGACCTATCGGTCGCCGGCGAGCGGACGCCTGGAACAGCGCTGGACCGGCAAGCCGATTACATTCCGCATGCCGATCATCGGGCAGGATCCGGTCGAGACGGTGACGCTGCCGACCGCATGGTGGGTGCCGGCAGAGCAGGCGGAGGTGCTCGATCGGTTGCGCCTGCACGGCATTCGTTTCGAGGCGATCGACGCCCCGCGCTCGCTGGCGCTCGACCAGGTCCGCCTTCGCGCGCCGGTGGTGCAGCCCGCGCAGGATGGGCGGTTTCCGCTCAAGGCGTCGTTCGATCACGTTGCTGTCACCGAAACCCTGCCCGCCGGCACGATCCGCGTACCGTCCGACCAGCCGCTCGGCTTGCTCGCCGCGGCCTTGCTGGAACCGGAGGCGCCGGACTCGTTCCTTGCCTGGGGCTTCTTCCCGGAGATGTTGACCCCCGCATCCACCCCCGAACACTTCGTGGCTGCACCGCTCGCGGAGGCGTTACTAGGTAATAATGCGACAGTCAGGAGGGCGTTCCAAGCGAAGCTCAAGTCCGACCCCATCTTTGCAGCTGACGCGGTATCCCGTCTCAAATGGCTCTTCGCGCAATTGCCCGATCACACTTCCTCTAACCTCTTGCATCCAATTCGAAGAGAACTGTCGGCGAACGCGCCAGTTTCGTAAACGGAACCGAGATATTCGGTGGCGGCGGGGGAGCCCTGGCTGACGCTCGGACGGAGCATAGAGCGCCTCCAGCTTGATGCTTTGCCGTCTGGTCCTGCCGTGATTTAGCGAACAAGGACGGGACCGAAGCGGCAGCTTATCTCTATTGATCTTGAATAGCTGCCGTCCGTTCGTGACAAATCCAGGTCGATGTCGGGGCATGACTGGACGGCCCGCTTCGGGGTGGCGCAAAGGCGACGTGGATGCCATGATTTGACCCTGCAGCTTCCAAAGCTGTCTGAACCAACGGCGGCTATCGCAATCTGCCAACGAAAACCCGCCGGTCGGCATCGGCCAGTTCCGGTCATAACGCGACGCCGCTCGGACAAGGGCCAAACGTCAGCTTCTGACACGAGCAGACGTTCGCCCTGTGGCATGGGACCGACGGGTTTGTCCCAAATCAAGCGGTTGGACCCTTGCTCCCGTGACATGAACCAACGGCCCAAGTCAGGAAGCGCCAGAGCCGGCTCAAATGTCGTTTTCGGGTCTCTTTCAACACTGGACTGCGCTTGGTCGTCTTCGGCATGGCAAGCTTGCCTGTTGGCATGGCCAGTGTTTTGGGCACGAAAAGCGCGTGGCATGGAGCAAAGCCACAGTCCCTAGCGATAACGTAAGAACGTCATCCCCAGCGAGTGCAGGTTCTCGGCCGATATGCGGGTCAGCAAGGCGGGCGAGGCCGAGCGGATCAGCCGGGCGATGGCGGCGCTGCAGACGGTCGCCCCGCTACAACGATGAGCCGATCGGGGATTTCGATCGTCCGGCTTATGAGAAGATCGACGGCGTGGCGGCCTTGCTTACGGAAGCGGCCCGTCTGGCCCGGCCGCTCGGCATCGATCGTAGTGACGTGCCGATGGACGGCGGCGGATCCGACGGCAATCTTACTGCGGCGGTGGGCATTCCTACACTGGACGGGATGGGTGTGGAGGGCGCGGGCGCGCACGCTTGGGAAGATGCGGTCAGGCGCAGTCAAGATAGGCTTGGATGGGCAGTTTCTTCAACGCCAAAGCAAAGCAGCTGTGTCTTCGGTGGATGTCGCCATCTAGTCGAATGCGTGCCATTGTCTTTCCGTTGCTCTTCCACCCGCTGATAAGGCACTGAACTCCGATGAAGGAGGGTTCAGTTTCGGGAGGGGCGATATCGCAGCTCCGAGTGACTGCTTGTAGGTCTCGGCCGCCACAAAGCGGTCAGGCTGCGCCTAGCCAAACTGAACGGTGCCGACGGCTAGCCCCCAGGCAGTCCAAACCTGCCATTCCTGCGCAAATTCTATATCACGCGGCGCATAATTTTTGGGGAAATTGCCAATTTTGTATCAGTTGCGTCAGCTGTTCCGCGGGCATCGGCTTTCCGTAGAGATACCCCTGCGCCGCACGGCAGCCTGCCTGGATGAGCCGTTCTTGCTGATCGACTGTCTCGACCCCCTCTGCGATTATATCCAGCTTGAAGCTATCGCCCATCCGAATAATGGCATCAACAATAATAGCGTCTGAGCCCCCCGGTTCCATATTCTGAACAAAGCTTTTGTCTATCTTAAGTCGGTTTGCCGGCAGTTCTTTCAAAAGGCTCAGTGACGCATAACCTGTTCCGAAATCATCCAGCGCGATTCCAACGCCAATCCTGCGTAGCGAATGTAAGGAAGAAATTACCATATTGCTATTCTTGATAGCGACCGTCTCTGTGAGTTCTATCTCTATCAGGTCGGCAGGTAATTTGTAATCGTGTAGCTTATTGGCAATGCGTTCTGCAAGGTTGCCTGATTTGAATTGAGCGGGAAACAAGTTTACTCCGACCTTGATCGGCATTCCTCGCTCGTACCATTTTGCACTTTGGGCAATCGCCGTACGCAGTACCCAGGTGCCAATAGCTGCCGCTAGTGGCATGCGTTCCAAAACCTCTAAAAATTGAGCTGGGGCCAGCTGTCCGTGATCCCGATGGTTCCATCGCAATAGTGCCTCGGCACCAACAATACGCTGCTCGACCAAATCTATCTGCGGCTGATAAAGGAGTTCAAAGTCTCCCCCTTCGAAGGCGCGGCGAAGTTCGCCTTGTAGTCGCTGTCTGGTTTCTACGGTATGACGCAGGTGGGGTTCGAAAAATCCAACAGATCCACCTCCTTGGCTTTTGGCACGGTAGAGAGCAAGATCGGCCGCGATAAGTAAGGCTTCGATCGTTCTCCCGTGATGGGGAGAGACTGCTATGCCCACGCTTGTATCGAGTTGCAGCTCCTCGCCATCAATGATGAATATCCGTCGGAACGCGTTGCGCAGGTCGATGGCTATGCGGTGAGCCTCGCGGGGATCGCCGATACCGGGTATGAGCAGCGCGAACTCGTCGCCGCCAAGACGGGCCAAAAGATAATCATCCTTGGCTTCCGATCGAAGTCGGTCTCCGACAGCAGCTAAAAGGCTGTCACCTGTGGCATGGCCTAGTACGTCGTTGACGTCTTTGAAGCCGTCGAGATCGAAGAGCAGCACGGTCGATATGGGTGTTGTTGCGATCAAGCCGGAGGCAAGCTCATGAAAGCGGGTCCGATTGTGAAGGCCTGTAAGCTGATCAACATGCGCGAGCTGAGCGAGCCGCCTCTCATTGATCTGATGCTGGAAGTCGCTGCGGCGAAGTTCTAGCCGGTCAACGAGAACCTGCGCGAGACCTTCGAGCTGACGCACATGATGCGCGTCCAAATGGCGAGGTTCCGGCGAGATTATGCAGAGAGTTCCAAGCGTATGGCCCGAGGCTACAGTTAACGGAGCACCCGCATAGAAGCGGATATAAGGTGGCCCGAGCACAAGGGGGTTTTGCGCGAAACGTGGATCGAGCGAGGCGTCTGGGACAACCATCGCACCATCGAGATCAAGGGTGTGAGCGCAGAACGACATATCACGCGGGGTGGCATCCGCCTCAAGGCCGATGCGGGCAGCAAAAAACTGTCTGTCCTGTTCTACAATCGAAATGAGGCTGGTTGGCACATCGAATAGTGACGCAGCCAACTCAACGATGTGATCGAACTCTGGGTCGGACGACGATCCGACCAGGCCATAATCGGCGATTGCAGCAAGACGTTCTGTTTCTCGCGTCCGGTCATACTCGAAAAAACTAGCAACCACTTCAAATTCCATCGGATATAATATTTTCTATCTCTCGCCAAAATTGCTTAACAATTGATCGCGAAATCTGCCTTGATGCAAATTTCACGGGGTCTGCATCGTGCTGGTCACGGCGGTATTCCGGTGATCGCGCGACGCATATATCTGATGCACATCGACTGGCAGGCGCCGTTGATTGGCCACAAGCGCACTGCCGTCGGGGGCGGCAGCTCGCCCATCCCGTTCGAAAACCGGCTGATCCGTTTCCACCAGTCTAGGTCATGCGGGGGGGCTGATTCAGGCGCCGGGAAACCGTCATCCAACCAGATGAACGGACGGCCGAAAGTGGAAGGTCGGGGAGGGCGCTCGAATGTCCCAAAGTGAGTCTTATCCGGTGGCAAGCACTCCAAAGCGACGTCCACTTATCGTGTTTGGCGCCCGTAAACTGCCGATCCGCCGCCGGCCCACAAGCGTTAAAAGATCGACGAATCGTCGCCTCGAATGGTGAAGTATAAACCTTTGAAAATCATCCACTTAAGTACACGTCCGCACCGGGTTCGAGTCCGTATCGGAGCAAAAATTCTTGGGGGCCTTGGCGGGGGCTCCCTGCAAAATCACATCGTGTTTATGGCGGTAAGTCAATATGATAGCGTGTGCATGAGAGTCCTGTAAGCGCACCATCGACAAGTTGTTGATAATCGTTACATTTTCTTCTCCTTGTCGCTTGCAGTCGAGGGGCTTGGTCCGGTGCCGTTCCGGTGCGTGGAGCCCGGCGCCAGCTTCTCGATTTCGGAAATGATGCTGCCCAGCGCCGCTACGACAGTGGGGAAGTCGCCGATCGCATAGACCTCGGTCTGGCTTCCGGCGCGGTGGCCCATGAAGCCTTCGAGATCCCACTTTTCTGCACCCCGGTTACGGACAAGCGTCGCAAGGCTGTGGCGGAGGACGTACGGACGCCATTCGCGACCGCTGGGCATGCCGAGTTTTGTGAGCATGGTATCCCAAGCCCGATCGACGTCCTGAACGGGGCGGTCGTGATGGTTAACGAGCCAGCCGCGCCGGCGCGCTCGGCCTGCTGCAGCGCCACGTAGGTCGCGTATTCCCCGGTCGGCCAGCGACTGCGCAAGGGTAGGCAGGAGGTAGTGTGCAGGCTTCTTGTTCTGTGTGCGGCCTTAAGGGTGAGATCGATCGTCGGCGCCCCCGGCTATCATTGCTGGCGATCGGGCGCCGCGGAGATATCGACAACCGTGCCGGGGCGAGCGATCACGGATGCGACAAGAAGTGCATGCAGCGAGCCGCACTGGCGATTGGGTTCGGCGGCATAGGCAAACATTCCCTCGCTCGGCCGCGTAGGCGAACATTCGCGCGCCCCAGGACCGCTTCTGGCGTGACCGTTGCGGCGCCCTGCCGGTTGCGATTGTCCCAAGTAGCGCAGGGGCTCTTGCGAGCGAGACCTTACAAGGGAACAACCGATCGGGCATCAAGACGTGTGACCAGCGAGTTGCCCTCGGATCGCGCCAAGGACAGGCTAAATGAAAACATAGATTAATGCGGCACTTTTTGTGAGGATCTACGGTTTCTGAAGCATGGCATCAGCTTAAAAGGTGCGGCATGGACGAAACCCGAATCGAATTCGTACAACGCAAAAGTAAGCCGCGGCAGAAGAAGCGTAGGCTCGATGTCATGCCGTCTCACATGCTGTTGATCGTCACGCTGGCGCTGATCGCATGTGCCGGTGCCTTCTCGGTCTGGTACGACCACTAACCGAACCGAGGCCTGCACAAACGTGACGGCGTTATCACCAGCCGCTTGGCGCCAGGCGGGCATGGGGTAAAATTCGCCGCGATAGCGCCGCGGCGGCTCGCCCGCGCCCGGTGTGACCCCAGGCCTTCGCCGCCAACGCCCGCGACAGCGGCGAACCTCAGGGAAGGCCGCGGCATGCCGCCGAAGCCTTTGCATGCGTTGGCGGTCGTCATTTTCGACCGACGGCAAGGTATCCGGATTTTTGGTAAGTGCGAATCGCGACGTCGAAGGCTGCGCAGATATGCTCGCGGCGCTCTAGATTCTTTGGCCGATGACAGAGCACGTGATCGCAAGCTTGTGTTTCTTTGCACGTTCGAGGGTTGTTCCGGTCATCGGAAAGCCAACGGCCTCTATAACTTTCAGGCCTGTCGCCTCGACTAAGCGAGCGGCGTGTTCGACGCTGTCCACCAAGAAGATATGGTCTGGCGCTGGACTGTTGGCGGGGACGTTTATCCAAAGGAGACCGTTAGGCGCAAGCCGATCTGCGACGCTTTGTAGCGCAACCTCGGGATCTTCGAGGTGCTCGAGGACCTCACTCAAAATGATGCTGTCGAACTGCTCGTCTCCTGCGGCGTCGTAGAGGTTCTGCAGCACTAGATCGGCCGCCTTGACGGCACCCAAGTTCTTGAGTGCGTGCGTGGTCTTGGCGATGCTCGTCGGGCTGACATCCCAGCCTGTCAACTTGCCGACTTTGTCACTAAGCTGCGCGAAGTAGAGAAAGAGGCCATGGCCCGGCCCGATCTCCAGATGGTGTGCCATCTCCGGGAGCCGGGGCAAGTAGCTGTTGACGAAATATCCAAATCCATGTGCATGGTTCGACCACATGACGTCGGACAGAAGCAGCCCGTTCATGTAGCGATCCATAAATGCGTGATTGGCATAGCACTCGGCGTTGGCTTCATCAAACGTGGTCAATCGATACTTTCCATTGCGGCGGAAATATATCTCTTCGGGAAGTACGATGTCTTCGCACAGGAACCGGTAGTCGGTAATGATTGCGCCGATCCCTCCGGGGATGTCTTCGGATAATTTGAAAATCGCCTTTGATAGCTCTTCGGAAACCTCAAGAACATCCGTCGATCGACCTGTTAGGCTCTTCTCTATAAAAACAGTGTGTTCCGGCCAATGTGACAAGAGTGACGAGGTTAGATTATGCAGATTAGCATATGATTTTGTGTCAATCATTTCTCAGCTCGCTTCCACCGGGGAAAAGATGTGTTGATGTGTTGGCGCCTCTATGAGTTCGATAATGAAATTCAAGGGTGATACGAAGAACTGTATCTGTGCCCCGCCATAGGCAATGGCTGGCTTCGGCGTGGATGTGGGGGTGTTCTTTGCGGCCTTCAGGTGCGCTGCGGCCACGGTCAGATCCGAAACGCGATAGGCAACGTGATTTAGGATGTTCCGGCCGCTGACAAGCGCCTGATGAACGGGGCTGTCCTCACCCAAGGGCTCAAGTAATTCATAGACGACTCCTGCTAGGTCTCGGCCAAACTGCAGGCGTACGCCATTCACGGGGTCGATAGTCTCGGGCGTCCAGCCCCTTATCAACAGTGATGCTTCAAGGGCGCTGCGACCACGCTCGAGTGACTTAACCACCAGGCCGAGATGGTCGAAAATCCATGAATCAGCGATGTTGGCTAGTGTCATGGCGACTATTTTTCACACTTGACACAGTAACGCAAGAGATGGACTCAAGATGTCAAGAAGTCCTACTTTCGTAATGCTGTGGCGAGTCGGCTGCGGGTAAATAATGCAACAGCTTAATCGAGGTTGGCTCAGCGGGGGTGTGGACAGTGACCGATCAGGAGACACTAAATCGCGTGACGGCGGTGGTTCGTGACCAGCTTGACGATGACGAGGTCTCGCTGACGATGGACACGGTAGCTAAGGCCGTCGATGGCTGGGACAGCCTGGCGCATGTTCGTATCATGGTTGCCATCGAAGAGAGCTTCGGCATCGAATTCAGAACGTCCGATATTTCCGGCCTCGACAATGTCGGCGATCTGGTCCGCTTGATTGAGGCGTCACGCTGACGCGCGATAGGGGGCCGCGGCGCCGATTAAGTCGAATGCTGCGCATCGTTCCGGAGGCAAGTTTGGGGGGCTTGTATGGCCTTTGACATCGCCGCTCTGCCGTGGCTGCCAGCAGCGCCGGCAAATTATCGCCAGTTATGCAGGGATTTAGATCCGGCTAATCGCGGTCTCGGTCATGAATTGCGCCGGCTCGCGACGCATAAGCTGGATTCCGCGCAGGCGCTGCGATTTGCCAATGCGCTTAAACGATTGCGTGGCGCCTCAGCCGACCTGCAGGGTTTAAGCGGCTTCAAGCTCGGCTTAGTGTCAAACGCGACGGCGGAATTTATCGTCGACGCCATACCCGCGGCGGCAGCGCGCCACGGCGTGGCGGCGGAAATCGTCCTCGCACCTTTCGATCTCGTGATGCAGTCCATCCTGGACCCTTCGTCCGAGGTGATGCACGCAATGCCCGATGGTCTGTTGCTGGCGTTGGACCACCGCTGGTTCGGTGCACACAAGCCGGCGCTCGATCCTGGTTCGGATGGCTTCGGCATGCTCAAGTTGGAGGCGCTCGATGCCGCGGTCACGCAGGTCAATGTCTCCGCCCTGATTTGGCAAACCATACCGGTGCCGCCAGCGACGTTGTTCGGCAGCCTCGACAGGCAGATGGCGGGCAGTGTGCGGGTGCAGATCGAACGGCTGAATCAGCGTATCGTCGAATACGCCGCGCGCCCAGGCAATTATCTTTTGGATGTGGCGGCGTTCGCCGAGCAGGGTGGTACGGCCAAGTGGATCGACGCTGCGGCCTGGAATCTGTACAAGCTGCCATTCGCTCTGGAATTGACGCCGCTATATGCCGATGCGTTAGGCCGATTGTTGGGAGCAATTCGCGGCAGCAGCCGCAAATGCTTGGTATTGGACCTCGACAATACTCTGTGGGGCGGGGTCATCGGGGACGACGGTATAGACGGAATCTTGCTGGGGGAGGGGAGCCCGGCGGGCGAAGCCTTCGTCAGCGTGCAGCGTGCAGCGCTGGAACTTAAATCACGAGGCATTCTTCTTGCCGTTTCGTCGAAAAATTACGACGAAACGGCGCGAGGCGTCTTTCGCGATCACCCCGACATGCTGCTGCGGGAGGCGGACATTGCCGTGTTTCAGGCGAACTGGAACGACAAACCCAGTAACCTTGAAGCCATCGCCGCCACGCTTGGGATCGGGCTGGATGCGCTGGTTTTTCTCGACGACAACGGTGCGGAACGGGCGCAGGTCCGCGCTGCTCTGCCAATGGTTGCGGTGCCCGAACTGCCCGCAGATGCATCGTGGTACGCAACCTATCTGAGCGCTGCCGGCTATTTCGAGGCGGTGTCCTTCTCCGAGGAGGATCGCGGCCGTGCCGCATCCTATGCGGCTAATGCACAACGCAGCGCGATCCTGCTGAAAAGTCGAGATCTAGGTGATTATCTCACCTCTCTGGAGATGGTCATCAGGTTTGAGCGGTTCAACGCATTGAGCCGTGCGCGAATTGCGCAGCTGATCAACAAATCGAACCAGTTCAATCTGACTACGCGGCGCTATACCGAACAGGAAGTCGCTGCCGTTGAGTCGGACCCGAGCGCATACACGCTTCAGGTCCGGCTGGCCGACCGGCTCGGCGATTTCGGGATGATTGGCGTCGTGATTGCCCGCGCGGTCAGTCGGCAAGGCGAAGTGTGGTGGGATATCGACACTTGGCTAATGAGCTGTCGCGTGCTCGGGCGCGAGGTCGAACGTGCGATGCTGGACCACATCGCCGCCGACGCCCATGCGACCAATGTGACTGGCCTGTTGGGCACCTATCGCCCGACCACCAAAAACGGGATGGTCGCCGAGCACTTTGACAGGCTTGGCTTCAAGCGAACTGCCGAAGGGGAAGACGGCAGCGTTCACTACATGCTGGCCTTGAACGACCACATCGCCTCGCGCCTGCCACATCGCGAGGCCGCGTGAGCTTTACCGAGCCGACATTCCTGTTTGGGTTCTTGCCAATCGTCTTGGCGGCGTTCTGGACGGCACGGCGCTTGTATAGTGGTTCCGGCGCCGTGATCGTCCTGGTCGCAGGATCCTTCGCATACTGCGCCTCCTTCGGCCTGCCTTTCTTTCTCATTGCGATCATCGGAGCGCTGCTCAACTACTTTGCGCTTCAGGCGATCCTTTCGCACGCGCCGATGATGCGCAAGGCTGGCCTGATTTCGGGACTGTCCTTCAACCTGGGCAGTTTGGCGCTGCTGAAGTACTCGGCTGTGTTCACCTTTTTTGCCGAGGGGGCCGCGGTTTCGCTCTACCTCTCCAGTCTTGTGCCGATCACCATTTCGTTCTTCAGCTTTCAGCGTTCGGTATTCCTGCTGGACGCATATCGTGGCGGCGCAGAATTCGACGTGCTTCGGCCTCGCATGCCCGGCGCTCTGTTGAGTACCGCTGCCTACCTAACCTTTTTCCCCTATCTGCTGATCGGTCCGATATCCTACGCGAAGGAAATTCTTCCCCAATTAAAAATGGAATCCCTGGGCGTACGGCGAAAGACCGATATAGAGGTTGGGTCGACGCTGATCGTCATTGGCCTGTTCAAGAAGCTGGTTCTTGCCGACACGCTTGGTCAGAACATGGTCGACCCCGTCTTCGCTGCTTTGCAAACCGGACAGGTTTCTCCCATCGATGCCTTGATTGCGATACTGGCATACTATGTTCAGCTGTATTTCGATTTCTCGGGCTATTCCGACATAGCAATCGGGCTGGCGCGCCTTTTCGGTGTAAGGCTGCCGATCAATTTCAACTCCCCGCTGAGATCGACCGGGATAGTCGATTTCTATAAGCGCTGGCACATAACGCTGACGCGGGTCATCGCCCGCTTCTTATATTCACCACTGTCGCTGAGCGGCACGCGTTTCGTAATGCGGCGCAAGTTGGCAAAGCTGGCTGGCCGTATCATCTCGACCTGGTTGCCGCTTCTCGTAAACTTCACCATCATCGGTCTTTGGCATGGTCCGAAATGGACGTTCGTCGCGTTCGGCGTGATCCACGGCCTGTGGTTTATTTTCGAAACCGAGATACGTCTGACGGCGCGATGGAAGCGCTACAAGAAACGGACATCCGAAAACGTAAGGCGGTGGCACGGCCAGCTCTTGACCGTAATTCCGCTGATGCTGACCTTCGCACTGTTTCGATCTCAGGATCTGCAGCAATACGGTCAGCTTATCTTTGCGCTGCAGGGTGACTGGAGTGCCTGGGTCGTCCGGGGGGAGATCCGGTTGGTTGCACTTAAAACCCTATACCTGCTGCCCTTGGCCTATGGTGTGGCGCTGTTGCTGCCGAACGCCTATGAATTCTTGCGTCGATACAGGCCAGGTCTGGTCACATTTCCCGTTTCGACGCTTACGCCAAAATTGCTGCGTGTTGCATGGCGTCCAAATCTCCTATGCGGGCTCCTGCTCGTTATCATGAGCCTCGCGGTGATCTTTCAACTCGGCAGCCAGACGCCTTTCGTTTACGGGGGGTTTTGATGCAACGCCGGCACTATGCCCGTCGGCAGTTCGGCTGGGCTCTTGCGGCAGCGTTCATGTTGGGGGCGCTACCGTTCCTCACGATCTTGATCGTTGACCCTTATGATACGCGGCCATGGGGTTTAGCACCGGTTCTGGCTGACTATAATTATCCGGACAATGAGCGAGCCAAGCTGAGAAGGGCGTTCGTCGCCAAGCGCCCCGATCTCATTCTGCTCGGCGGGTCCACCGTGATGGCCGTCACGCCACAGATGCTGATCCAGGCATTCCCAAATCGAACGGTGCCGGCCAATCTCAGCTATCGTCGCGCGACGCCCGTGGATCTTCTCGACACCTTAAACGAATTTCTTCCGATCGGCAGTGTCAGGCAGATCATCATTTCACTCGATTATACCGGCATGCGATCTGACGAAACTCTCTTGGAAGACGCAACCGCAGCCGATCGACTGCTTCACTCGGGCTTGCTGCACATGCCCGACTACGAGTTGGCAGCCGTACTGGGTTCATGGAACAGGGTTCTGACCGGTCGGTATGACCCGCCGTCTTGGGCGAATTCGCGGATCAGCAGTGTAGATGGTCGTGTGCCGATGTCTCGCAATCCGTCAGAGATCCGCAAGCTCGATGCTGCGGTACGTGCCTACAGCGCGGCTGCGGCCACGATCGGCCCGCCTGTAAGGTGCGGGGATTATCCTTTGGTGCACCGCTACTATCGCACGATGCTTCGCCGTGCGGTGGCAAAGGGGGTGCAGGTCGACGTGGTATTTCCGCCGAATCCCGCAGCGACCTATTATGTCATGATGGAGCGGCGGGCTAATTCGTCGACGCGCTTTGCACCCGGTGCTGTACTGCCGCAGATCATGGCGTTCCGGCGTTGCGTGTTGGAAGAGGCGGTGCAAGCGGGGCCGTTAGTAAGCGTTCACGCGCCGGATATGGATCCGGCCTTCAGTTATGATCTGTCGCTGTATCGCGACCCGATCCACCTATTCCCCCCAATCGGCCATGATCGGCTGCTTTGGTCCGTTGCGACTGGACGTTCGAAGGTCACACTGGGCGGATTTGCGCTTTACGAGGCAACCATTTTGGAGCGCGTCCGCCGCGTCAAGATGGCGGGAAGAGGCGCGAATAGCCAAGGCGAGAAGCCGTAGGCATAGTCTGCATCGAGCGTATTGCGATCATGGCACGGGTGAGGCGCTTTCGTCGGAACCGAGTGGAAACGTCTCCTGGAACGCACAATGCCCAAGCCCGGACCGGTCGAGGGTCAGCAACGGGCGCGGCGGCGAGCATAACGCCCGTGGTTCTGCCGCATCATCGTTTCACCGGCTCGCCGGTTTTCCGTCATCGCGCAGCAGCACATAGATCGCCGGGATGACGAGCACGGTGAGCAAGGTGGATGAGGCCAGGCCGAACAGCAGCGAAAGCGCGAGGCCCTGGAAGATCGGATCGGTCAGGATCACCGCGGCACCGATCATCGCCGCCGCGGCGGTCAGCACGATCGGCTTGAACCGGATCGTCCCGGCCTCGATCAGCACGTCGCGCAGTGGCTTGTCCGGCGTCGAGCTGTGCCGGATGAAATCGACCAGCAGGATCGAATTGCGCACGATGATCCCGGCGAGCGCGATGAAACCGATCATCGACGTGGCGGTAAACGGCGCGCGGAACAGCATGTGGCCGACGACGATGCCGACCAGCGTCAATGGCACCGGCGTCAGGATCACCAATGGCAGACGGAAGCTGCGGAACTGTGCGACGACGAGAATATAGATGGCGAGCAAGGCGACCATGAACGCCGCCCCCATGTCGCGGAACGTGACCCAGGTAATCTCCCACTCGCCGTCCCACAGCAGGCTGGTCGCCCTTTCGTCGACCGGCTGGCCGTTCAGGAGGATCGCGGGCTTGTGCAGGCCCTTCGCCGCCCAGTCGTAGCGGTCGATCGCACGGTTCACCGCCAGCATGCCGTAGATCGGCGCTTCATAGTCGCCGGCCAGTTCGGCGGTGACCATATCGGCGAAATGCCCGTCGCGGCGGAAGATGGCGGGGCTGCCCTGTTCCTGTCGCGCCGCGACGAGCGCGCCGAGCTCGACCAGATGGGGGCCTGTCGCGCTGCGTGACACCGCGACCGGCGTGCTGGCGAGTGTCTGCGTCCAGCGGCGCGCCGATTGCGGCAGCGCAATGGTGATCGGCAGCGGCGTCCGCTCGTCGCCGCGTGGCGCATAGCCGATCGTCTTGCTGCCGAGCAACGCGCCGATCGTCTCGTCGATATCGCGCGTCGACAGGCCATAATAGTCGATCCGGTCGCGTTGCGGGATCAACCGGAGCCGCGGTCGCGACTGGCCGATGCTGTTGTCGACATCGACGATATAGGGGATCGACCGGAAGATTTTCTCGATTTCGGCTGCCGTGGCGCGCCGGCTCGGCGCGTCCGGGCCGTAGATTTCGGCGAGCAGCGTCGCCAATACCGGCGGTCCCGGCGGCGTTTCGACCACCTTGATCGATGCACCGGGCGGAAGGGCCAGCGCCTTGAGTTTCCGGCGCAGGTCGAGCGCGATCTGGTGGCTCGATCGTTCGCGCTCGCCCTTCGGCAGCAGCGTCACCATCACGTCGCCCATTTCGGGCCGGCTGCGCAGGAAGTAGTGGCGCACGAGCCCGTTGAAGTTGAACGGCGCGGCGGTCCCCAGATAGGCTTCCATCGCGGTCGCTTCGGGCAGGTCGCGGGCCAGCCGCGTCACGTCCTCGATCACGCGGCCGGTGCCCTCGAGGCTGCTGCCCTCAGGCATGTCGACCACTACCTGGACTTCGGATTTGTTGTCGAACGGCAGCAGCTTGACCGTTACCAGCTCGACATAGAACATCGAACAGGCGAGCAAGGTGGCGAGCCCGACGGCGATCAGGAAAAAGCGCGCCGACGCCCGACGATCGATGATCCGGTGCGCCACCCGCGCATAGAGGCGCCCCAGCTTGCCGCCGCTTTCATCGTGCGCAAGGGGGCCGGCATCGTCCGCAACCGCCGTGCGAGCGAAACGGATCATCAGCCACGGCGCGATCACGACCGCGACGAAGAACGAAAAGACCATCGCCGCCGATGCGTTGACCGGGATCGGCGCCATATACGGCCCCATCAACCCGGAGACGAACAGCATCGGCAGCAGTGCCGCGATCACGGTGAGCGTGGCGACGATCGTCGGATTGCCGACTTCGGCGACCGCTTCGATCGCGGCCTCGGTGCGGCTGCGGCCATCGCGCATCGCCCAATGCCGGGCGATATTCTCGATCATCACTATCGCATCGTCGACCAGAATGCCGATCGAGAAGATCAGCGCGAACAGGCTGACGCGGTTGATCGTATAGCCCATCAGGTTCGACGCGAACATTGTCAGCAGAATCGTGGTCGGAATAACCACGGCGGTGACGGCCGCTTCGCGCCACCCGATGGCAAAGCCGATCAGCACGACGATCGACACCGTCGCGAGCGCGAGGTGGAACAGCAGCTCATTGGCTTTTTCGTTCGCGCTCGCGCCATAATCGCGCGTCACGGCGACATCGACGCCGTCGGGAATGAGGCTGCCCTTGAGCGTGGCAAGGCGCGCCAGCACCGCGTCGGAAACGACGACCGCGTTGGCGCCCGAGCGTTTGGCGATGGCGATGCTGACCGCGGGTGCGCTGGCCCAATGCCCGTCGGTTCGAGCCCAGCGCCACGCGCGGGCCTGGTCCTCGCGCGGCCCCTGGGTAACGGCGGCGACGTCGCGCAGATAGACCGGTGCGCCGGCCGCCGACCGGACGGTCAGCAGCCCCACTTCCTGCGCCGAGGTGAGCGTCTGCCCGGCGCTGACCGCAACCGCCTTGCCGCCGTCGCGGATGCTGCCCACGGGAAAGCTACGATTGGCCTGAGCGGCGGCATCGATGACGCTGCCCAAGGGCACGCCGTACTGGCTGAGCCTGCCTGGATCGGGCGCGATCCGGATCTCTTCCGGCCGGCCGCCGGTCAGAAAGGTCAGGCCGACATTGTCGATTTTGGCGATCTCCGTGCGCAGCCGCGCGGCAAGCGCGTAGAGCGTCTGGTCATCGTAGCGCCCTGCCGCGCCTGGCTTCGGCGACAGCGTCAAGACGATCGCGGGCACATCGTTGATCCCGCGCACGGTTACCTTGGGGTCGGGAATGCCGACGGGAATCCGGTCCCAATTGGCGCGCAGCTTCTCGTCGATCCGGGTCGCGGCCGTTTCGGGGTTCGAGCCGACGACGAAGCGCGCGGTCACCATCACGCCATCGTCTTCGCCCTGGGTGTAGACATGCTCGACACCATCGACGCTCTTGACGATCGTCTCGAGCGGGATGCCGACGAGTTGCACCGCGTCTGGCGCTGACAGGCCTGGCGCCGGCACCTGGATGTCGACCATCGGCACGCTGATCTGCGGCTCTTCCTCGCGCGGGATCGTCAACAACGCGAGCAGCCCGATGGCAAGCGCGACGAGCAGAAACAACGGCGTCAGCGGCGAGCTGATGGTCGCGCGCGTAAGGCGCCCCGAAAGGCCGAGCTTCACTTGCGGCGTCCCGGCGCAAACACCGTATCGCCGGGGGCGATGCCGGCAAGGATTTCGAGCGTGCCGGGATCGGCGGCCGGCGCGGTCTGCACCGCGACCGCACTACGCCGCCGATCGCGCGTCACGAGCTCGACATAGTCGATGCCGTAACGGGTCGAGACGAAGCGGCGCGGCACCAGCAGCGCACGGCGGTGGCCCACCTCGATCGCCACGCCGACGCGCCGTCCCACTAAGTCGCTGGTCAGGCCGGGCACGGTGGCATCGACCTGCACCTGACCGCCGGCGATCGCCGGGTAGATCTGCGTTACCTTCCCCCGACGGGCGGCATCGGGCAGATCACCCTTGGCCACCATCACTGCCGTACCGACATGGACGGCGTCGGCGAGCGATTCGGGCAAGGCGAGCCGGAGCACCGGGGGCCCCGCGGTAACCGTCGCGATCGACATGCCGGGCGCCACGACCGAGCCTGCGGGAAGATCGGCGCGCAACACGCGACCGGTGGCGGGAGCCAGTACCGCCCCCTGGCCGGCGACGCTAGCACTGGCATTCCGCTGCGCGCGCGCGGCCGCGACCCGGGCATCGGCTGCGCGTGCGATCGCGACCGTCTGGTCGAGTCGGGCCTTGGCATAGACCTGATGGCTATAGAGATCCTGGACGCGCGCGAGGTCGCCATGCGCGCGCGCGGCCTCGGCCTGCGCGGCGGCGATCTGCGCGCCGGCCGCGCTGGTTTCATAACCAAGCCGTGAATCGACGATCGAGCCGATCCGCTGCCCCTTGGTCACCAAGTCGCCGGCGCGAACCGACACGCGCGTCAAGGTGCCGGCAATCCGGGCGAGCGCCTGAGCCTGGTCGCGGGTGGTGATTTCGGCGCCGAGCGTCTTGATGTCGGCGGTGTCGGCGAGCGCGACGGTCAGTCGTTCACCGGGGGGCAACGTCGCGGCTTGCTGATCGTGCGGCGCGCTGCCGCCACTGCAGCTCGCCAGGGTCAGCGCTGCGCCGGTGATCATCCATGCCATTTTCGTCACTGCCGCCGGCCTCCCTGTTGCATCGTCTCAACCGCGCTCGACCGGCAGACCCGCGGCTTTCGGGCGCCGATACCGCCTGAGCGATGCGTATCGATGCTCGATTGCGCGCTGGCGCAGCGGTCGGCGCCAGCCCGACCGCGTGCCGCCACAATACTGAAGCATGACCGGCCGCCCTGCTGCATCCGGTACATTACGCAGTGCGGCGGTCGGCGGCGGGGCCTCTAGTGCAGCTCGATAGGGATGGTCCCGACATCGTCGAGGTTGCTCGGCGCGACGCACGGGACCGCCGGACAAAGTTGATTCGAGACGCTCGCATCGATTGCGCGATGCGAGTTGGTGTTTGCCGATGGCGATCGTGCGAGAGGAACCGCATCGTGACCATGCCAAGGATCGTCGTGCTGGGAGCAGGGTTGGGCGGCACGATTGCCGCCTATGAGATACAGGCGGCGGCCAGGCGACGCGCCGAGGTGATGATGGTGTCCGATACGGAAACCTATTCGTTCATCCCGTCGAACCCCTGGGTGGCGATGCGCTGGCGCAAGCCGGAGGCCGTGCAGATCCATCTGCCGCCGATTTTCGCCAAGAAGAAGATCGGCTTCACTGCGGTCGGCGCAAAGCGTCTGCATCCGGGCGCGAAGCGTCTCGAGCTCAATGATGGAAGCTTCGTCGCTTACGATTATCTCGTCATTGCCACCGGCCCGGATCTGGCGTTCGACGAAATCGAGGGGTTGGGGCCCGAACACGGCCACACCGTCTCGATCTGCCGGACCTCCCACGCGGCGGCCGCGGCCGACGTCTTCGACCGTTTCGTCGAGAATCCTGGACCGATCGTCGTCGGCGCGGTGCAGGGCGCGTCCTGTTACGGGCCGGCCTACGAATTCGCGCTGATCCTCGACACCGAACTGCGCCGCCGCAGGATTCGCGACAAGGTGCCGATGACCTTCGTTACCGCCGAGCCGTATATCGGCCATCTCGGGCTCGACGGCGTCGGCGATACCAAGAGCCTGCTCGAGAGCGAACTGCGGAACCGCCACATCAAATGGGTCACCAACGCGCGCGTCGCGAGGGTCGAGGCGGGCATGATGCATGTCGAGGAGATTGCCGAGGGCGGCACCGTCGCCCATACCCACGACCTGCCGTTCGCCTTCTCGATGATGCTGCCCGCGTTCCGCGGCGTGGCCGCCGTGCGCGACATTCCGGGGCTCACCAATCCCCGCGGCTTCATCCTGGTCGACAAGCATCAGCGTAATCCGGCGTTTCCGGAGATCTTCGCGCTCGGCGTGTGTGTCGCAATCCCGCCGACCGGCCCGACGCCGGTGCCGGTCGGCGTGCCCAAGACCGGGTTCATGATCGAAAGCATGGTCACCGCGATCGCCGCCAATCTCGCGGCGATCCTCGACGGCAAGGAGCCGAGTGCCGAAGCGACCTGGAATGCCGTGTGCCTTGCCGATTTCGGTGATGGTGGCGTCGCCTTCGTCGCGCAGCCGCAGATTCCGCCACGCAACGTCAATTGGGCCGCGCGCGGCAAATGGGTCCATGTCGCCAAGATCGGGTTCGAGAAATACTTCCTCCACAAGGTCCGCAGAGGCGAGAGCGAGCCCTTTTACGAAAAGCTCGCGCTGCACGTCATGGGCATCGACAAGTTACGGATGTGATTCGGTTCCAACCACAGAGGGAAAATGCCATGACGCTTGACCGCGCCGTCCTGATCTTCGCTGGCTGCGTCGTTCTTTTGGGAATCGCGCTGTCCCTTGTCGTCCACCCCTGGTGGATCGCGCTCAGCGCCTTTGCCGGGCTGAACATGATCCAGGCGAGCTTTACCGGCTTTTGCCCGGCGGCGATGGCTTTCAAGGCGCTGGGCGTCCGGCCCGGCGCCGCGTTCAGGTGACGCGCACGCTCCACCTTGCTGCTTGGATGCTGTGGTGTGCCGCTCCTTTGGTGTGGGCCGGTCCCGTACAGGCGACGACGCTGGAGGACGCGCTCGCCGCCGCGATCGCGCGCGCGCCCGAGATCGCCGCCGCCGATGCCGATGCCGATGCCGCGCGGGCGCGGCTGGATCAGGCGAAGGCCGGCCGGCTGCCGACCGCGACGCTGAGCGGCACGATCGGCTATGGCCGGCTCGACCCGCGCGGTTTCTTCGGCCTGGGGGCTGCCGATGTCACCCCACGCGCCGCACAACTGACCGTCGAACAACCGCTCTTCGATGGCGGGCGAGTGGGCGCGGGGCTCGACCGGGCACAGGCCGGTATGGCTGGCGCGCAGGCCGGTCAGGCCGCCACGCGCAGCCAGCTCGTCCTGGCCGTGATCCAGGCTTATGGTGATGTCCTGACCACCGCGCACATGGTCGGTCTCCACGGGCGGCTCGTCATCCAGACGATCGAGATCGAGCGCCAGGCGCGGCTGAAGTTCCGCGCCGGCGAAAGCCCGAACACCGATGTCGCGCAGGCCGGTGCCCGGCGCGCCGAGGCCCGCGCCGGGCTCGCGCGGGCCGAGGGCATGCAGGTGTCGGCGCAGGCGCGTTTCCGCAATCTGACGGGGCTCGAACCGCGCGATCTGCAACCGTTTCCGGCCAATCCCGCACTGCCTGCCACGCTCGACGACGCGCTGGAGGCAGCCATCCGCCACAACCCTGCCTTGGCCCAATCCCAGGCGACGTTGCGGGGCGCGCAGGCGGTCGCGCGCGGCGCGCGCGCCGAGCGCCTGCCGACCATCGGTGCCTTTGCCGAGGGGGCCACGGTCCGCGACCAGTTCTTTCCGGACTATCGCGCCGACAGCGCGACGATCGGCGTCCGCGCCCGCTGGGATCTGTTCAGCGGCGGTCGAGCGTCGGCCAAGGTCATCGCGAGCGACAGCGACGTGCGCGCCGCCGATGCGCGCATGCGCGCGATGCGGCTGCAGGTCGAAGAGCAGGTGATCGCGGCATTCCAGGACGTGCGCACGGCGCAGCTCATCGAACAGGCGGCGGCCGATCAGGCACAGGCCGCGGCGCAGGCGCGCGACAGCGTCCGTCATGAGGTCCGCGTCGGGATGAAGCCGCAGCTCGACCTGCTCGATGCCGAACGCGAAGCGATCGCCGCCGAGGCAGGCGCGGCGCGTGCGGCCACCGACCGGATCGTCGCCGCCTATCGCGTGCTGGCCCTGATCGGTCGCTACTGAACCATCGCCCGCGTTCAAGCGCGGTCTGGTCCGGCGATTGCGCATCACCGATCCCGACTCTGCCGGATGTTCAGGTGCGTATCGGACGACCACGCGCTGGCACGATACAGATTGGCGTAAGCGAAGTTCTGGTCATGCAGGGAATGGTCGAGCGCGCGGGCACGGGCGGCGGTGCCGAGGTGCAGCCGCAGGGCGGGCTGTAGGATCAGCCCCGCCAACGCATCGGCTATGCGGCGCGGGGCACGGGGCGGCACGAGGAGGGCGGCATCGCCGACCAGTGTTGGAATGCCCCCGACGTTCGACGCGATACAGGGCAGCGCGCTGGCCATCGCTTCGAGCAAGGCGGCGGGGGTGCCTTCATGGTCCGAGACGAGCAAGAAGGCGTCGAGGCCGGCGAGCCAGGCGGGCATGTCGGCAACGTCGCCGGCAAAGACGACGTCCAGGCCAGCGGCCAGCGCTGCTAGCGCTGCGGCGCGAGGGCCCTGCCCGGCGATCGACAGGCGGCAGTGGATACCGCGTTCGTGCAGGAGGCGAAGCGCGCCGATTGCGTCTTCGTGGCGCTTTATCGGGTGAAGGCGGGCGGCGATACCGATGGTGAACGGGCCGCCTGCCGATCGCGGTCCGGCGGGCGGGAAGCGCTTAAGATCTACGCCGGTCGGAATGACAACAATGGGGCGGCGGGCAAGCGGGCGGAAGCGGGCGGCGAGATCGTGCGAAACGGCGGTGACGGCATGGGCGGCGCGGAGGCCCCGGGCGATCGGCAGGGCCCAACGCCAGCCGCTGCCCAGCGCCATATGGAGCGTGGCAATCATCGGCACCGTGCCGAGTGCCGGGCGGGCAAGCGCGGCGGCGACATGGCCCTGTGCGTGGAGCACATCGATGCGGTTGGCACAGAGCCAGGCTCGGAGCTTGGGGACAAAGGCGGGGGCGCGACGGTCGATTGCCTGGAAGGGCGTGTCGAAGAGCTGGATCTGCCGCGCTGGGCCAGTCACCGGGTCATAGGCGACGACATAGGGCGCGATGCCTTGCGCCGCGGCATCGCGGCACAGATCGGCGACGATGCGCTCGCGCCCGCCGGTGACCATATTGGGCAGCAGATGGGCGACGCGCAGCATCAGCGCGCCATCAGGCGCTCCGCCGCGTCGCGGGAATATTTGCGGAACGACGGCGCGTGCTTCTCGACCCGGGAGGCGGCCTCGCAATGACAGTTGGGGCAATCCAGCTGGAACGCGTCGCGTGCCGCCTGGTGGTGCGCCTGCGTGTAGAGGATCTCGCTCAGTCGCGTCTCGTGCAGATTGCCCAACGGAAAGGTGACGTAGCACAACATCACCGAGCCATCCGCGCCGACCCACAGCAATTTGCGCGCATCGCACGGAATGCGCATCGCTTCCTGCTTGAGCGCCCAGTCGGCAAAGGCGGCTATCGCGGTGGCGCTTTCGGTGAACAGCTTGGGATTGGCGATCTTGAGCTGGAGCAGGTGGTTGATCACCAGGTCGACTGCCGGACGATCCTCCTCGCGGAACTGCAGTTCACGATCCTCGCCCTCGTCGAAATAGGGCAGGGAATAATGCACGATGTCGATGTGGATGCTGGCCTGGAAACGGTTGGCGAAATCGACCATCTCGTTCACCGCGGGGAGATTGGCCGAGCGACGGCTGAGCAGGAAGTTCATCTGGATGTCCAGCTCGTCCGGCCCGAACAGGGCGCGCGTGTTTTCGAGGCTTTCGAGCAAGCGCGCGTAGCGACCGGGGCGCTGGACATAATCGTCGAACGCGCCGTCCTGCCCGTAATAGCCGATCGTCACCTTGCGCAGCCCCGCCGCGTGCAACGCAACGATCTTCTTGTCGAGGATCAAGGCATTGGTCGTCATGTAGCAGCCGACACCGAGATCGTTGGAGATCTTGACCATTTCGACCACATCGGGGTGCAGCAGCGGCTCGCCGCCGTAGAGGCGGACGGCAGGCACCTTGGCCGCGGCGGCATCCTCGAGCAGCAGGCGCACCGTCTCGAGCGGCAATTGCGCGCCGGGCATAAAATCGCGGCCGTATTTGCATCCCTTGCAGCGCAAGTTGCAGTGCGCGGTGATCGCGATGGTGATCTTTTCGGTGCGCGCTCGGATCAGCGATGGCCAGTTGCCACCCAAAGTGCTGAGCATCCGCTCGCTGGCGCGGTAGCCGGCTTTGAGCGCGGGCGCGGACGCCGGTATCGCGCGTGCCAGCGAGCGCGCGAGGCTTTCGATGGTCATGATGTCCCCCGACACGGATTGATCCGGCGATATAATGCGAGCGGGAGGTTAAGTATTACTTGATGTCGTTTCCTGATCAGGCGGCAGTGAGATCGTGTTGGCGCTTTGGCTTTATTGTGAGCTGGGCGATAAGCCGTGCAGACTCCAGCGCGGTTCAGTCGCTGCGGTGTCTATCGCTCGTTTCAGCTGTTTTGGATTTGCAGCGTGGCGAACGAGGTGCTGTCTTCGACACGCGGTGAACAACGACTTTTAAGTGGTGACACCTCTCGCGGCCTGCGCATTCGTCGCGTGCGAAGGTGAAGGGCAGGGCGGATCCTCCGCCTTACCGTTCTTCTCCCCCCGATGGCAGCGGCGGGCGCCTGTCGTTCCGCTGCTGCCATGCGAGAACCCGGTCCCTCGCGTTGCGGCGCAGCGCCGCGTAGAAGATGCCGTAATCGTTGAGGTGATAGCTGCCGAACAATATGCTCAGCTTATCGACGAAACCGGATGGCGCCGACCACGGCACCGTCACCTCCAGCAGCGCATCGCGGCATTCCGCGCCCGTCAATGCGGGCACCAGCGCGGTCAGATGCTTGGCGGTGTCGCCGAACGGCGCGGTGGGGAACGGCAGGCTGCCCGGATTCGCCGCAGCCGTCGCCCGCCCGTCGCGCGCCCAGGTAAGCGGGTTGACGCAAAGTGCGCGAGATCGGCCGTTCGTCACGTGACGCCCCCGCCACCAATACGTGCGAGTATCGGTAATCATCCGGGCGCCGGTGCGGCCCGTTTCGCTGCTATTGTAGGACAGCACACATCCGGTCTGCCGTGCCGCGGCACAGATCGGCAGGCCGAGCTCGCCGAACGTGTCCGGCACATAGCCGCCGATCAAATAGGCCGCGACCAGTCGCCGCTGGAGCGGTGTCTTCAAAATCTCTTCCTGCAGCAGCCGGATGGCGTGCGCAGTGCCCTGGCTGTGCGCGGCGATGATGAACGGCCGACCGTGATTGTCATTCGCGATATAGTGGCGGAATGCCGCGGCGATATCGCCATAGGCCAGATCCAGCGCGCGCGGTTCCTTCAATGCGTTGAGCGTCGCTTGGCGATAGCGTGGGGCATACAGGCGGCAGCAGCCGTTGAACGCGCTGAGCTGGGCGAGCAGCACCGGCGGGTTGAGCGGCGCGGCCTCATCCGACGCGTCGAACGGCGCGTTCCATACCGGGCTGCCCTTGAACGTCGTCGGGTGGACGAAGAACACGTCCGCCGGCGCCTGCCGCTCGTCGATCGCCGTCATGCCGGGGGGAGCCGAGCGTTCCAGCCCGTTACTGCCCGGGAAAGCCAGCCAGGCGTGACGCGCGGCATAATCGGGCGCGGGCGGCGCCTGCGCCAGGTCGAACGGTGGAGATGGCGTCTGGACCAGGCCCCAGCCGCCGATCGCGGTAAACGCCAGCAGCAGCACGACGACGATCGCTCCGAGCCCGATCAATCCGCGCAAGGCCCAGCGCTTCACAGCCTGTTCGCCCGCGCATGGCGCGCGAGCACCTGCGCACTGGGCTTGGGCGTGCGCTTGAACGTCCTGCGATCTACCGCGACCAGCCCGAACTGCTTGGCATAGCCCGAAGTCCATTCAAAATTGTCGAGCAGCGACCAGTACAGATAGCCCTTCACCGGAATGCCGTCGGCGATGCACTTCGCTACCTCGGCGACGGTCGCGTCGATGAACGCCGCCCGCGCCGCATCGTCGGTCGTGCCGATGCCGGTTTCGGTCAGATAGATCGGCCGGCCGATATGCTTAGCGGCATAGCGGATCGTCGCGCCGATCGCGGAGGGATAGTTCTCGTAGCCCATGTCGGTCAGCGGCACGCCGGGTTCGGACGGCATCAGGCCCCTGTCGTTGATGCGCAGGCGCGAATAGGTCTGCACGCCGACGAAATCGGAGCTGCGCGCGGCCTCGATCCAGCCGCTGTACATCGTCTCCTCCGCCCAGGCCGCGCGATTGCCGGGGCCGACACCCTGGATTTCCTGCATCGTCAGCGTGACGCCGGCGGGGAAGCTGCCTGGCCCGGCCTTGATCGCGGCGAGACCCTTGGCGTGCGCATCGAGCATCACCGTATTGATCTTGTCGGGATCGCCGAACAGCATCGAGGAGAAACGCGGCGCATTGGTCCGCCGGGCGGCGGCGGCGATCATCGCGCGCGCATTCTCTGCCGCGGCGTCGCTGGCGAAGCGCGGCAGCACCTTGCGCAAGCCCAGAATGTTCGCTTCGTTGAAGGTCGATGCCATGCCGATGAGCGACCCCAGCCGCGCGGTCGCGCGCTCGCAGAAGCGCGCGAACAGATCGGCGCCGTCCGCAACCTCGAATCCGCCGCGCATCGCAAACCACAATGGCACGGTGAAGTGATTGTAGGTCACGATCGGCAACAGGCCGCGGGCGTGGCACGCCTCCAGAACGCGGACGTAATGGTCCAACGCGGCCTGCGAGAACATGCCCTGGGCCGGCTCGATGCGCGCCCATTCGATGCCGAAACGGTAGCAGTTGAGCCCTAGCGAAGCAGCGATGTCCAGATCTTCCGCGTAGCGCGCAAAGCTGTCGCACGCGTCGCCCGACGGGTCCTTGAACGCGGTCGGGGTGATGGTCTCGAGCAGCCAGCTGTCAGATGCGGTATTGTTTCCCTCGCTCTGGTGCGCGGAGATCGCGGTGCCCCAGAGGAAGCCGGACGGGGTCGCGCGGGCGCCGCGCTTGGTTCGTGCGACGGCGGTGCTGCCGCCGGCAAGCAGGCCCGCGCTGGCGACAAGCTGGCGTCTGGTGATGGCCATGGTCTTCCCCTTGTTGAATTCAGTCGTCACCCCGGGACTGCCCCGGGGCTTCGACACTTTTGCTTGGCCGGTGGCGGACCAGACGATGGCTCAGGGCCGTGGCGCAGATGGAAGTGCCGGCATCGCCGTCCACTTCTTCTGTGCATCCGCCATCGCTGCAGCCTTGGCGCGATCCCGCACCGGCTCAAGTCTCGCGGCCTTCGTCTCTGCGCCGACTGAGAGATACGTGGTCGGCCCGGCGCTCACCGCAGGCCAGTTCGGGGCACCCGACCGATTCGGATTGCCGGTACGTGCAAAGCGCACCCAGTAATCGCCCATGAGCTTCGACACTGCGGCGTCGCGCGAGTCCCAGCGATGCTCGATCGGCTTGGTGCCGAAGACATATTCGAGTTCGCCGCCGTGATCCGTTCCGGCCGCACCGGTGCGTTGATCGACCGGCACCTGATCGAAGAAATAGGCGTATGCGTCCGCCCCGTTCGCCGCGTGCCGATCGGCCAGCGCATAGGAGGGGAGCACGAAGCCGACATCCTCGGCAAGATCGATCGTCGCCGCGGCCGCGGGCTTGCCACTCATTGCCACATAGCCCTGCTGCAGCGCCGGAAATTGCTCTCCGAGCAAGGCTTTGGCCGCTGCTTCGGTCATGCCGCCGAGGCTCGATTCGTTCGAATTGGCGCCGATGATCAGCGGCACCTTCGCCTCGTCGTTGCTGTAGAAGGGCGCGCCCGGACTGCGCAGGACGACCTTGCCATCAATGAACGGAAACGCGCGGCCATTCTTCACCACGTCGGCCAGCGGCACGGCGCGCAACTGCGCGGGCGTCGCATCCTTCAGGCCAAGGCTCGCCGCCCACAGCTCGCCGATCTTCTCGGCATTCATCGCCCCGCCGCGGATCGGGAACAGCGCGCTGCTGCCGGATCCCGATTGTGAAATGGCCTTGTGGAACAGGCCCTTTGCCGCAGGCGTCCCCATCAGGATTTGCACCGTGCCGGCGCCGGCGGATTCCCCGAAGATCGTGACATTGCCCGCATCGCCGGCGAACTGCGCGATATTGCGCTGCACCCAGCCCAGCGCGGCAAGTTGGTCCATGATCGCAAAATTGCCGAGCTGGCCGTCCGGGTCTTCCCGGGTCAGCGCCGGATGCGCGAAGAAGCCCAGCCGACCCAGCCGGTAATTGACCGTGACGATCACCGCGCCACGCTGCGCCAACGCCTTGCCGTCATATAAAGGCACGCCCGCTGCGCCGTAAGTGAAGCCGCCGCCGTGCAAGAACACCATCACCGGATACGTGCCCGGCTTGCGTGGTCGCCAGACGTTGAGGAACAGGCAGTCCTCGCTTTGCGGGCCGACCTGCGCCCACGGCTCCTTATGCTCGGGCCCCTGCGGGCACGCGGCGCCGAACGCGTGAGCCGCGCGTATGCCGGTCCATGGCACAGCGGGCCGCGGCGCTTTCCAGCGCAGCGGGCCGATCGGTGGCGCGGCATAGGGAATACCCTTGAATACGGTAAGCGTGCCCTCGGCCGTTCCGGCCACCGTCCCGGTGTCGAGCTTGGCAGTCGCTGCGCGGGTCTGTGCCGCGGCCGGCGCGGCAAGCGTCACGGGCAGGGCGAGCGCCAGCAGGAAGCGTGGAAGCATGAAATTCCTCTCCATTGTTAAAGCGCTCATTGGTTGAACACGGTTTTCCGAATATTTTCAGCGACATCGATCGGCGGACCATAGGCGCCGTCGAAGTTGGGGCCGACAAACGGCGTATCGGCAGGATTGTTCGATCGTTCAGCGATCGGCACGATTTGAACCGTCGACGCGGCCCGCGACTCGGTCACCGCCGCGGCGCATGCCGGCAGCGTCAGCGCGGTAGAGGCGCAGACCAACGTCGTTTTCCCGTATGGCCATGGCGCCATCATCACCTCTCCATGCGACCACTTCACGCGGTTCGCGGCACACCGATAACATGCCTGCAAGAAGTTCATTAGCAAATTAATGAAAGTTGACAATGGCCCCAGGTGGGTGCCACAGCAAGATCGGACGCGCCTCAGAGCGCGACGATTCAGAGAGGATCCTCGAATGCGCAAATTTCTGCTGTCGGCGTCAGTTTGCGCCATGATGAGCGCGGCCGCTCAGGCCCAGACCGTCTCGGCGCCCGCCGATCAAACCACCGATCCCGCTGCCGCCGCGGCGAGCACGGATGACCAGGTAGATACCGGAGCCGACATCGTCGTCACCGCCGAGCGCCGCTCGACCAGCCTGCAGCGCACCCCCGTCGCCGCGTCGGTGCTGACCGGCGAAGATCTGGTGCGCAAGGGCGTCAACGGTGTCGAGCAGCTCCAGTTCGCCACGCCGTCGCTGACCGTCAACACCGCCGGCCAGGGCAATGCCTTCAACATTCGCGGCATCGGCAAGACCGAGCAGTCGAGTTCGATCGGCGTCGGCGTGATCACCTATCGCGACGGCGTCGCGACCTTCCCGGGCTATCTCCAGAGCGAACCCTATTACGACATCGCCAGCGTCGAGGTGTTGCGCGGGCCGCAGGGCACGTTTGCCGGCGGCAATGCGACGGGCGGCGCGGTGTTCATTAACGAGGTGAATCCTTCGTTCGACAGGGTCAAGGGCTATGCCTTGGCGCAATATGGCAATTACAATCAGATCAAGCTGCAGGGCGCGCTCAACATCCCGGGCGGCGACACGTTGGCGATCCGCTTCGCGGGCAATCTCGAGCATCGCGACACGTTCTACAACGTGTCCGGGCCATGGACGGGCAACCCCGGCGACCGGCGCGACTACAGCGCCCGCGCGAGCATCCTGTGGGAGCCGACGCCGCAGCTGCGGGTCCTGCTCAAGGGCGACTATAACAACATCAATTATGGCGGTATTCCAGCCAGCGCGGCCTATACGATCAGCGGCGGCGTGCCGATCGCCAATACCAGCGACCCGCTGAACGTCGCCAATAATACCCATCTGTCTGGCGGCGACGAATTCGGCCGCGTCGTCCTCAATGTCGGGTACACGCTGGACAGCGGCATCGTGCTGCGTTCGATCAGCGGGTTCCAGCGGGGCACGACGCACGTTTCCTATGATGGCGACGGCACCGCCGCGGTCGGCACGCCTGCCGCTCCCGCGATCAATTTCCGCGACAATATCACGCAGGAAATCTGGTCGCAGGAAGTGAACATCATTTCGCCCGATACCGGCCCGTTCACCTGGGTGCTCGGCGGCTATTACCAGCACGACAACATCACCATCCCGCCGAACGGCGGCTATATCGTCGACAATACGCCGAATTCGATCAGCCCGCTGGTCTTCGATACGATCCTGGAGGGCACCAATCCCAAGACCGCGCTCGCCGGTTTCGCGCAGGCGGGATACGAACTGTCTAACGGTCTGCAGCTGCAGGTCGGCGCGCGCTATTCGCGCACCACATCGGCCAACGATGCGGTGGCGAAGGCGACGCTGCCGATCCTCCCGACCCCGATCCTGACGCTGCGCCAGCAGGACAAGGTCGTCGAGAAGAAGCTGAACGGCAAGGTCGCGCTTAACTGGACGGTCGATCGCAACAATTTCTTCTACGCCTTCGTCGCCACCGGCGCCAAGGCGGGCGGGCTCAACGGTCCCAACACCGCCGGCATCACCCCCCGGGCGTTCGAGGCCGAGGACGTAACCGATTACGAACTGGGCTATAAGGGCACGTTCCTGGGCGGGCGCCTGCGCACGCAGCTTGGCGGCTATTACAGCGAATACGAAAACTACCAGATCAGCATCGTCGATCCCGATCAGCGCAGTATCTCGTCGGTCTACAACGTCCCCGGCAAGACCAAGCTGTATGGTGCGGAACTCTCGGCGCAGGGCAGCTTCGGCGCATTGGGCTTCGATGTCGCGGCGTCGGTATCGAATTCCAAGCTCGGTACGTTCTTCGCGATCGATCCGCGCTTCGGGACGAGCGCAGCCTTGGTGTGCAACGCGACCGCCGGCCCGGCCACGACGCGCTGCATTGACCTAAGCGGCCGGGAACAGGCCTATGCACCCAAGTTCACGCTCAGCGCCGGTGCGCAATATGCCATTGCGCTGGGCGATGAGGCGAAGCTGACCCCGCGCGTCGATTACGCGCATATCGCCCCGACCTTCGGCACGCTGTTCCAGAACGTCGCGCTCGGCGACCGGCTCGAGGCGCGCAACATCGTCAACGCGCAGCTGACACTGACTACCGGCGACTGGTCGGTCGCCGGCTTCGGCACCAACATTACCAACCAGCATTATGTCGGCGCGATCAATGGCGTGCGGCGCCTGGCAGGTGCCCCGCGGCAATACGGCCTGCGCGTCAGCCGCAGCTTCTGATGCCGGGCGAGCGCGTTTTGGAGGTCGCGGTGGCGCGGCCGCCGGTGGTGGACAGATATGCTTGGGCAGTGCTCACGCTGTTATGCATCGTCTACGTCCTCAATTTCCTCGATCGGCAGTTGCTGTCGATCCTGGCCAAGCCGATCCAGGACGAGCTCGGCATCACCGACGGGCAGCTCGGACGGCTGGGCGGCCTCTACTTCGCGTTGTTCTATTGCATTCTCGGCATCCCCGTCGCGTGGCTCGCCGATCGCGGCAATCGAGTCCGCGTGCTGACCATCGCCTGCGCCCTGTGGAGCGCAGCGACGATCGCGTGCGGGATGTCGCACTCCTATGGCCAGCTCGCTGCCGCACGGATGAGCGTCGGGATCGGTGAGGCCGGTGGCGTACCGCCATCCTATTCAATCATCTCGGACTATTTTCCACCCGAACGACGGGGGCTCGCGCTCGGCCTGTTCAACCTCGGGCCGCCGCTCGGACAGGCGCTGGGTGTTGCCTTCGGCGCGAAGATCGCCGCATCCTATGATTGGCGGCTGGCATTCGTGCTGCTCGGCGCCGCCGGGCTGATCGCGGCCGCCGCCGTGTGGGCATTCGTGCGCGAACCGGTGCGCGGTAGCAGCGACGGGCGACGCGCGGCGCCGGACACGGGGGAGGCCCCCACATTTGGCGCCACGTTCCGGCTGTTCGCCACCCGCCCGACATTGACGCTGGTCTCGCTGGCGGCGGGGGCAACGCAGTTCGTCACCTATGCCACGCTCGGTTTCACCACGCTGTTCCTGATGCGCGAAAAGGGCATGACGCTCGATCAGGTCGCGATCTGGTATGCGCTCGTGCTGGCTATCGGCGTAAGTGCGGGAATCTATCTGTCCGGTCGGATCATCGATCGCCGCGCCGTCGCGACACCGCAGATCTATGGTACGATGCCGGCGATAGCGCTGTTGCTCGCCGTGCCGTTCTTCATCGGGTTCGTCTGGGCGCCGACCTGGCCGCTGGCGATGGCATTTCTCATCGGGCCGACCTTCCTCAATTATTTCTATCTGACCCCGGCCGTGGCCTATGTGCAGAATGCCGTCGCGCCGCGGCAGCGCACGCTGGCCGGCGCGGTGTTGCTGCTCATCATGAACCTGATCGGGCTGGGGCTGGGCCCGACTTGGCTCGGCATGGCGAGTGACTGGTTCAAGCCTGCGCATCCCGGCAATTCGCTGCAGCTCGCCTTCTATACGCTTGTGCCCTTCTATTTCGTCGCCATCGCCCTGCATTTCGCACTCGCGCGCGCGCTGAAGCTCGAACATTCTAAGGCGGTTGCATGAATCCCGGCGCGATGCAGAATTATACGCTGACGCTCGACAAGTTCCTCGATCACGCCGCCAAGTGGCATGGCACTGCCGAGGTCGTCACCGGTGGCGGCGGGCGGATCGATTATGCCGCGCTGCGCGAGCGCGCGAACCGCACGTCCGGGGCGTTCGCAGCGCTTGGACTGGGGCTTGGCGACCATCTCGCCACCCTGTCGTGGAACAGCCAGGCGCATCTCGAATGCTGGTACGGCGCGATCGGCATCGGCATCGTCTGCCATACGCTCAACCCACGCCTCTCGCCCGCGCATCTGGCGGGCATGATCCATCAAGCGCAGAATCGCGTGCTTGCCGTCAGCCCGGGGCTGGAATCGCTGGTCACCGAGCTGCTCGCCCGATGCCCGACGATTGAACACGTCGTGCTGCTCGACGAGCCTGATCGCACGCACGGCGCGGTCGATGCGGGTCGGGCCAGGATATGGGCGCAACAGGAACTGCTCGACGCGCATGGCGCGGCAATGACGTGGGGCAGGTTCGACGAAAATGCTCCTGCCGGCCTTTGCTTCACTTCGGGCACCACCGGTGCGCCGAAGGGCGTCAGCTATACGCACCGATCGAACTATCTGCAGACGATCCATCTGCTCCATGCCGACGTGCTCGGGTTGACGGCGCGCGACGCGGTGCTGGCCGCAGTGCCGCTGTTCCACGCCAATGGCTGGGGGCTCGCCTTCGCGGCACCGGCGACCGGCGCAAAATTGGTGCTGCCCGGCCGGGATCAGGATGGCGGAAGCCTGGCGCGGCTGATCAATGACGAGCAGGTGACCGTCGCGGCGGGCGTCGCCACGGTGTGGCTCGGGCTGATCGAGCATCTCGACCGCACGGGCGGCGACGTTCCTTCGCTAAACCGCATCCTGCTGGGCGGAGCGTCGGTACCGCAGGCGCTGATGGACCGGATCGAGACGCGCCTGGGGGTTGTCGTGCAGACGAGCTGGGGCATGACCGAACTGTCGCCGCTCGGCAGCGTCACCGCGGCCAACAGCCCTGTTCGCCGTGCCGGCACGTCGGGCCGTCCGCCGATGGGCGTCGATCTGCTGTTGACCAACGCGGACGGTGTGGCGCTGCCGGAGCAGCGTGGCGTGGAAGGTCATCTCCGCGTCCGTGGGGCGAGCGCGGTAGAGCGCTATTTCGGCACCGAGGCGTCCGCCACGGATACCGCTGGTTGGTTCGACACGGGCGACCTGGCGACGATCGATGCCGCCGGCACGCTGACCATCACCGGGCGCGCCAAAGACCTGATCAAATCGGGCGGCGAATGGATCAATCCGAGCGAGATCGAGACGATCGTCGGCGCATTGCCGCAGGTTGCCCTTGTCGCGGTGATCGCGCGCGCACATCCCAGATGGGGCGAGCGCCCCGTGCTGGTCATCGAGCTGCGCCGCGGTGCCGAGCTCGATGACGATGCGGTGGTCGCGGCACTGTCGGGGCGGATCGCCCAATGGTGGATGCCGGATGCGATCATCCGCGTGGCCGCCATGCCGCTGGCCACGACCGGCAAAATCGACAAGATCCGGCTGCGCGCCGCGCATGGCTAAGCACGCCTCGACCGTTGCCCCGCCCTCCGTCGTCCGCCAAGAAGCGTCAATGACAGCGAAACCACGCCCGCGCACCACTAAGGCCGATCAGCGTGCCGCGACGATCGAGCAGATCTACGACGCGGCCGAGGAGCTGTTTTCCAAACGCGGGCTGTACGGCGTCACGCTGAAGGACGTCGCCAATCAGGTCGGGGTTCACCAGTCGCTGCTGCATTATTATTTCAAGGACAAAAAGGACCTGTTCGATGCCGTGATCGCCCGGCGTGCGCCGGTTACGATCGAGCGCCGCATGGCCGCGCTCGACGCGTACGAGCGTGAGGCGGCCGGCACCATCACAGTCGAGGGCGCGCTACATGCCTATCTCGATGCGGATCTCGACCTGCACGGCCAGGGTGACGCCGGCTGGCGCAATTACGGGCAGCTCGGCGCGCAGGTCAGCAACACCGCGGAATGGGGCGGCGAATTGATGGACACGCATTTCGACGTCGTCGTGCTGCGGTTGATCGATCTGCTGCAGCAGGCATTGCCCGATTGCCCGCGTGAGGATCTGTTTTGGGGCTATCACTTCGTCACCGGTGGCCTGATGCTGACGCTTGGGCGTACCGGGCGGATCGACAAACTGTCCGGCGGTCTGTGCCGCTCGAACGACTTCGATGCCGTAAAGGAGCGTATGGCGCGGTTCATGGCGGCGGGCTTCGCCGCAACCTGCGCCGCGCGGGCGGCGGAGCGGCAAGCGCTGCCTTGATCGCCGGGCCCGGGGCCGAGGCCCCATCGCGACGCGCCTAAGCCGCCTGCGGCCCGGGCCGCCTCGGATCGACGGCATATCGAGCGAAGGTGCTGAGCGCGCCGCCGGGGGTGTCGACCTGGTCGAGCACCTTCACATCGGCGTGCCACCGATCCGGTGTGACCGTGAACAGCTGATAACCGCGCTGGTTGTTGAGCAGCCGGACGTTGGCATTGTTCGACTGCATCTGGCTTTCGCCCGGATAATGCCGCCCGCCCGTTCCGTTCGAGGATATCGACGTCCCGTGAAATTCGGTCGCGATCGCCGGTCCGTCGAGATGCTCGATCCGGCGCGGCACCGCGCCGACGACGTGCTGATGCATGTCGCCGCCGCCGATGACGACGTTGGTGAGATTGCGCCGGTCGATACCGTCGAGCAGACGTTGCCGGGCGAGCGGATAGCCACCCCAATTGTCGGCGCCGACGACCGGCGTGGTGGCGCCGTCCTTGCGCGAGTCGAACGGCATCATCAGCACCTGCTGCGCGACGAAGTTCCAGCGCGCATCGCCGGCCAGTCCGCGATCCAGCCAGGCCTCCTGCGCCGCGCCCAGCATCGTCCTTTCGGGGCGATCGGCGGGCTTGCAGGCTTCGGGCTCCCCACGAGGCCGGTTCGGCCGGCACAATTCATCGCTGCGATAGGACCTGGTGTCGAGCACATGCATCCGCACCAGGCTGCCATAGTCGAACCGGCGATACATCCGCACGCCGTCGGGGCCCGGCCGCTGCGCATGGCGGACGGGGCTGTGCTCGTACCACGCCTGCAACGCTGCGGCTCGGCGGAGCGCGAACACCGCGGGCGGGTTGCCGTCCTTATCGAAGGCGCCGGCCCAATTGTCGTCGATCTCGTGATCGTCGAACGATGTCACGAAGGCGACCGCGGCATGCGCCGCCTGCAGGTCTAGATCCGCCTTGTACTGCGCGTAACGACGGCGATAGGCGTCGAGCGTATAGATCTCAGCGCTCAGATGCTTGCGCGGACTGGGCGTGGTCCGAATGCCCATTTCGTAGATATAGTCGCCATAGTGATAGACCAGGTCGAGGTCCGGCTCGCGCGCGAGATGCGCAAAAGCCGTATAATAGCCCATCTCGAAATCCTGGCAGCCGGCCATGGCGATGCGCAGCCGATCGACCGGGGCGCCCGCTGCAGGCGCGGTCCGCGCCGTGCCCACCGGGCTCGCCTCCGCGCCGGCCACCAGGAAGCGATACCAATACGGACGCTGTGGGCGGAGCCCGCCGACCTCGACATGCACCGAATGCGCCAGGCGTGCCTCGGCAATCGCGGTGCCGGCGCGCACGATGTGGCGGAAGCCGGGATCTTCGGACACTTCCCAGCGCACCCGCACATCGACCGCCGGCATGCCGCCGTCGGGGGTTTGCGGCTCGGGCGCCAGCCGCGTCCACAGTACGAAGCCATCGGCCAGCGGGTCGCCAGCCGCGACACCCAGCGTGAACGGATAGCGCGTGAAGCGCGGTGCGGCCAGCAACCGGGCCGGCAGGGCGCCGCCGAGCAGCGCAAGTGCCGCGCCGTGTCTCATCATGTCGCGGCGATCGATCTCGGTCATCAGGCACGGTCCTTCCCGGCATGGACCGGTGCGGGGAAGACGCGGCACACGCCGCAAACCCGACAGCGCAGCGCGTTTTTCAGGAGCCTTGGTCGGCGCGCGAAGGGGCAATCAGGATCGCGCTGCGCCCGTAGCGTATATCGAGCGCATAGGCGCCGCGGATCGCGTTCAGCGCGCGCGCCGGGTTCGATACGCGGAACCGCCCGCTGACTGGCAGCGCGGCCAGCGCCGGATCCCTGAGCCGGATCGGCTTGGCCGAATGGCGCTGGACCTTGGCGATCAACACGCTCAGCGGGACGTCGGAGGCTTCGAACCAGCCTGCGGTCCAGTCGGGTCTGGCAGCGGCCGTCGCGCCAGCGGCGGGATTGGGCGCCTGGGTGGTTATCCGATCGTCGACCACGCGAGCGCGGTCGCCCTTGCGCAGTACGAGATTGTCGGATTGGCCCGCGTCGAGCGCCACGGCGCCACGATACACTTCAACCGCGGTGCGCGTGGCGTCCTGCCGGTCGACGTTGAACGCCGTGCCGAGCACCGCCACCGAGGTGTCGCCGCTCCGCACGAGGAACGGGCGCCAGCGTTCGTGCGCCACATCGAAGAACGCTTCGCCGCGCACCAGCGTTGCCACGCGCTGCCACGGCAGCACGCGCACGCGAAGCTCGGAATTGCCGCTCAACGCGACCTGCGACCCATCGGCGAGGACGATCGATCGGCCATTGCCGATCCCGGTCCGGTAGGTGGCTGGGGATAGCGACGGGATCAGCATGACGAGCGTGGCCGCCAGCGCGCAGGCGGTCGTTGTGAGCCAAACCACCGGCTTCCGCCACGGCGGGGCAGTGACGGACGGCGTGACCAGGTCGGACGTTGCGGAAGCCGTGACCGTCTGGCGCAGCGCCTCGATCAGCGCGTCGGAATGCCATAGCGCCTGCAGGTCAGTGAACTTGTCGCGATGCGCCACATCCACCGCCATCCAGGCATCGAACGCGCGACTGGCGGATGTGTCGATCGCAGGTTGGTCGAGGCGATTGACCCATAAGGCGGCGTCTTCCGCGATTTGCGTCTCACGCGTCATCGGCCGTCATTCCCCGCGTCGTTGGCCAGTATGACTGCCCGGTGGAGATCGGCCAATCCGCGCGTGATATGTTTCTCGACCGCCTTGAGGTTGAGCGCAAGGTCCCGCGCGATGCTGGCGCAGCTCTGGCCCTGCAGTCGCCGTCGAATGAAGACGTCGCGGCGCAGCGGCGGCATCGCATCGAGCGCCGCGGTGAGCGCCGCGAGCTCCTGCCGCCCGGCGATCACGCGATCGGGCAAGGGCGCATCACTGGCATGATCGATCTCCGTTTCGGTCGAATAATGGCGATCGCGACGGTGATGATCGACTAGCAGATTGGCGGCGATGCGAAAGCCGAGCGCATAGACGCTCACCAACTTCTGTTGCCGGCCTTGCTGAACCAGGCGCGCGAGCGTTTCCTGCACGACGTCCTCGACCAAGTCGTGCCGGCTGGTCCGCGCCCGCACATAGCGGGCGAGCGTGGCAGCAACGGTTTCCCAGTCCTGGTCCGGAACGTCGCTCTCGCGGTCATCGATCTGGGGCAGGGAAACAGGCATGGAGCTCCGCACGGTAGGTCCGGTGCTTCTATGATCCCTTTGTGACAATCTGGCGGAGCATTGCGCGGCGGTGGCCAAAACGGCTTGCCGTTGTCAAAATTCCTATAATCACCCGTTTTAGCGTTTAATTCTGGAAGTTCGGCAAACAGCTGCGACTATACTGTGATGAAATTGGACGAATTAGGCTTTGAATATCGTAGGGAAGGCATTGTGTTTATATCTTAGTCTGTAAAATGTTCTGACTTATGCCTTTTTAGCCACGCTGTATTAAAAAGGTAACAAATAATCATTTGAACAGTAATTAAACTAATTTGTCGGGTTTTGCTTGGCGCGCCCGTCTTCCCCGCAATCGACGAAAATTTTGGGGGTAATGATGATACGCACGGGTCGCCTTTCGCATTTGCTGTTCTGCTCGGTCGCACTCGCCAGCGTCGCCTGGTCGCCAGCCATGGCGCAGCCGACGGTGTCGGCGAAACAACGCCAGTTCGATTTCAACCTGCCGGCCCAATCGATGACGGAGGCATTGCTCGCCTTTTCGCGCGTCACCGGACTGCAGGTCGCAACCTCGCCGGCCAAATTGAATGGCCTTAAGGCGAACCGGCTGCGCGGCCGCATGCCGGCTGCGGAAGCGCTGCGCGTGCTTACCGCCGGCACCGCGATCGATGGCCGCATCGTCGGCGATACCGTCGTCCTGGAGCGACAGGACCGCGCCGATTTCGCACAAGCCGCGGATGCCGCCGAAACGGCATCCGTGGCATCTGACGAACAGAATGGCGGCGAAGACATCGTCGTGACGGGCTATCGCGAAAGCCTGTCGCGCGCCTTGCAGTTGAAGCGCTCGGCGACCGGATCGCAGGACGTGATCGTGGCGCAGGACATCGCCGCTTTCCCCGACCAGAACCTGGCCGAAGCGCTGCAGCGCATCCCCGGCGTGGCGATCACTCGCGACAGCGGCGAGGGCCGCCAGATCTCGCTGCGCGGCCTCGGCGCCGATTTCACCCGCACGCAACTCAACGGCATGGAAGTGCTGACCAACACCGCTTCTGGGCTGGACAGCCGCAGCAGCGTGAGCCGTTCGCGCTCGTTCGACTACAGCATCTTCGCTTCCGAGCTGTTCAATCAGGTGACGGTCGAGAAGTCCTATGCGGCCGAGCAGGATGAAGGCGGGATCGGTGGCACGATCGGGCTGCATACCGCAAAGCCGTTCGACTATCCCGGGCTGACCGCGGTCGTTTCGGCCAAAGGGCAGGTAAACCAATATAGTAAGTCGCTGACGCCGCGGCTGGTCGGGCTGGTATCGGATCGGTGGGGTGATTTCGGTGCGCTGGTTTCGGTCGCCTACAGCAAGGCAGAGACGATCGAGACGGGATATCGTAATTGGAATTGGTCGCAGATTAATTTCCGCGCCGCGAATGTCGGGCCCAATATCTCCGCCGCCGACCGTGCGCTGCTGGTCAATGCCACTGGCGCGAACCGCGTGTGGAACAGCCGCGCGCAGACTTATGCCACGTGGTTCAACGAGCGCGAACGACTGGGTATCACGGCAGCGCTGCAATATCACCCCAGCGACCGTACCGACGTGACGCTCGACATTCTGTACGGCAAGCTGAGCAACAATCGCGAGACCGACGTGCTCGGCGCCGCGGGGACCAATGGGGTGTCGGCCAACGACATCACCGGCACCCAGGTCCTGACCGACGTCACGTTCGACGAGCACAACAGCATCGTCGCGGCATCCTTCGATGGTGTCGATATGCGGACCGAAACCCGCAACACGCACGACACGACCGATTTCTGGCAGGTGGCGCTCAACGGCCGCACCGAGATCACCGATACGCTGAGCGTCAAAGTGCTGGGCGGCTGGTCGCGCTCGAAATTCTATTCGACCTATGACCAAGTGTATCTGGAAGCAGTCGGGAAGAGCTACAGCTTTTCCGGGATCAACGGGGGCAACCCGACAAACACGTACGGCTTCAATCCGGCCGATCCGGCGCAATGGACCGTGCAGGGCGCCGAATCGCGTGACGACGGCATCGACAGCGAATTCTATAATGCCAAGGGCGAGCTTGCCTGGCGCATCGCCGAGGGCTCGACGCTCAAGGCGGGGGCCAGTTACAAGCATTTCGAAAATGGCGGGCTGCAGCGCCGCGCTCAGTACAATTATGATGGCAAGACGGGGCTCCCGGCGGTGCCGACCAGGGTGATCCCATATACCAGCCGTACGCCGTATATCATCGCCGATATCGACGGCGCCTATCAGGCGCTCGGCATCAGCGGCACGGTCAATGCGAGCAACGCGATCGCGGGCGCCGATTACGCAGTGCGCGAGAAGACCGTTGCCGCTTACGTGCAATATGATCTCGACACACGGCTGGGGGAGGTCGGCGTGCGCGCCAACCTCGGGCTGCATTACTATCACACGTCGCTCAATTCTTCGGGCATGGCACTGACCGGCACGACGTTGACGCCGGTGAATATCACCAACAGCTATGACGGCTTCCTGCCGGCCGCCAACCTTGCCTTCGATCTCAATCGCTCGCTGGTGCTGCGGGTCAGCGCCAACCGCAACGTCAGCCGCGCCGCGCTGAGCGATATGCGCGCGGCGGCGACGATCAATGTTGCCGCCTTCGGTGGCACGATCAGCGCGGGCAATCCCAATCTCGCGCCGTTCATCGCCGATTCGGTCGAGGGATCGCTCGAATATTATGATGGTAAGCGCGGATCGCTGGCGATCGGCGTGTTCTACAAGAAAATGAAGTCGTTCATCACCACCGAGACGACGCCAGTGCCGTACAACACCACCGGCTTTCCGCTGTCGCTGCTGTTGCCGGGCCAGGATCCGGCGATCTTGTTCAACTATACGCGCCCGGTGAACGGGCCGGGCGCGTCGATCAAGGGAGTCGAGATCGCCGCCAAGCGCGATTTCGATTTTCTTCCCGCGCCGTTCGATGGACTGGGCGTACTCGGCAATCTGACGCTCGCCGACGGCAAGACCGACGTGCTGTTTTCCGGTGCGCCGGTAAACCTGCCGCTGACCAACCTGTCGAAGGTGTCGACCAACGCCACGCTTTATTACGATACCGGTCGCTGGGGCGTGCGCGGATCGGCGGCGATGCGCAGCAAGTATCGCTGGGGCAGCGGCGGCAACGGCAATATTGGTGAATATATCAAGGGCACAACCAACTTCGATGCCTCGGCCTATGTCAACGTCACGCCGCAGCTGCAGCTGACGCTGGAGGCGATCAACATCGGCAACGAACCGCTCGTCCAATATGCCGATAAGGACGCCAAGCGCATGATGACCAATACGACCAGCGGCCGCACGATCCTGTTCGGCGCGACGATGCGTTTCTGAGGGCTAGCGCCGGCCGCTCGGGCATCCGACGGCCGGCCGTTCGTTGCATTCGCTGCCGAAACCTTGCGTACCCGACTGAAGCGCTGGGGGCTTCGGAGTTCGAGCTGTGGGGGAAAGCGAGATTGTTGCTTATTCCGTAGCTTTGCGGGCATGCAAAACGTGATGTTCAGGTTTATCAGTTTAGGATGAAGCCTTCGCTGAAGGGCAACATTCAAGGATGAAGATGCGCGTACACCTGCTTTGCCGTCTGCTGCTTTCCGGTATCGCTGCCAGCTTTCTCGTCCCGGCACCGGCGGCCGCGAGCTCCCCTGAGCTCATCGGGCTCGAGCACGAGCTCAACATGCTGGTCGCGGCCCGCCCCGGTGAATATGGCATCGCTGCGCTCGACCTTCGCGACGGTTCCATCGTTGCCGTCAACGGCGGCATCTCCTTTCCCATGGCAAGCACCGTCAAGCTCGCCATCGCCGCCACCTATCTCGCGGAGGTCGACCAGAGGCAACGCAGTCTCGATGAGCTGATCTCGGGTCGTTCTGCCGCGAAGCTCCTGGAGCTGATGATCGTCCGGAGCGACAATTATGCGACCGATCAGCTGCTTGCCGCCGTTGGCGGCCCCGGTGCCGTCCAGCAGTGGCTTTCGTCACGGAATATAACGGGGATGCGGGTGGACCGGACCATAGCGCAGCTGCTGCGCGAGCGTGGCCACCTTGCCGACAGCAAGGATGTCGCCACGCCGGTCGCCATGGTCGCGCTGCTGTCGAGGCTCGATAGCGGCACCGTGCTGACGGCACAAAGCCGCGCCTTTCTGTTCGAACTGATGCGCCGATGTCAGACGGGCACCCGCCGTATCCGCGCACTGCTTCCGGCCGGCACCCTGGTGGAAGACAAGACGGGCACGCTTGACGGCATCACCAACGATGTGGGGTTCATTACCATGCCGGATGGCCGCCGCGTGGCGGTTGCCGTGTTCGCGCGCGGCGGACGCGATCGCCAGCCGGTGATCGCCGAGGTTTCACGCGTGATCTACGACCGCTTTGCCGACAGCACGCGCAACGCGCTCGCCATGTTCATGCGCATGCGGTGACCGGACGCCGCCGATGCCGCAGCCGGGCTGTCGGCCAGCGGTACGATCGGCGGACGGCGGTTCGCCCGAAATAGCCGACGAGCGTCGTAACGCACCGATCAGCCGAGCCCGGGGTGGCGTGGAAAAGTTTCCTTTCGTGACGAATGTCAGGGATTGGCAAACATGGTGCTTGCGTTTTGTTTCCAACGCTTCATCTTTCGGCCATAGCGGCGACAAGATCACAAGATGGGGCCGGACAGATGGGAGCAATCGCTCTGGGCCGGTGGAAGCGTCGGGATGGCCGGCTGACGCGAACGGCGCGCTGATGGCCGGACGGGTGCCGGCAGGCGGCAATCCATCGGATCGATCTTGCGCGTCGTACCGCGCGCGCTGTTCGACCGCTTATTCGAAGGAATGACCATCATGACTTTCCGCAAGACCGGTTGCGCGCTGGCCGCCGCGTTGCTGATGGCAACACCCGCGATCGCGGGCGGCGATGCGCTCCAGCCCGCCGGCCGCTGGACCTTGCCGGAGCGCAAGCAGGCGCGGACTCCGCCGATGGGCTGGAGTTCCTGGAATGCGTTCCGCACCGAGGTGGACGAGGCGAAAGTGATCGGCGCGGCGCAAAAGCTGGTCGATAGCGGTCTTGCCAAGCTCGGTTATGTCTATGTCAACGTCGACGATGGCTGGTGGCTGAAGCGCCGGGCGAGCGATGGCCGGTTGCTGGTCCGCACGCAGATCTTTCCGTCCGCCGCGCTGGCCAATGGCGAAAGCAGCTTCCGTCCCTTCACCGACCGTCTCCATGGCATGGGGCTGAAGGCGGGGCTGTACACCGATATCGGCCGCAATGCCTGTTCGCAGGCCTATGACCTGCACTCGCCCAATTTGCCCGAAGGAACGACGGCCGAGCGCGAGGTCGGGCTGTACGGTCATGTCGATCAGGACATCGCCTTGTATTTCCGCGAGTGGAATTTCGATTATCTCAAGGTCGATGCCTGCGGCATCAACGTCTATGCCCCGGGAAGCGCCGTCGTCGAGCAGAACGGTTATCGCCCGTTCGCGCCGTTGATCGACCAGACCTCGGTCAACCGTACCGATGTGGCGGCCGTCAAGGCGCTGTACGACACTGTCGCGCGAGCGCTCGACGGCGCCAATCGCGACGGCGACTATATCCTCGCGCTGTGTGCCTGGGGCAGCGCCGACGTGCGCCGTTGGGGCAAGCAGACCGCGCATATGTGGCGCACCAGCGGCGACATCACGCCGAACTGGTCGCGCATGCTGCACAATTTCGACAGCGCCTCGACCCGTGCGCTCTATGCCAAACCGGGGGCGTGGAACGACCCGGACATGCTGTTCATCGGACATGGCGATTTCGACGAAAAGCATCTGACCGAGGCGCGATCGCACTTCGCGCTCTGGGCGATCATCAACGCGCCGCTGTTCATCGGCTACGATCTGCGCAGCGCGCCGGCCAGCCTGATGAACATCTGGCGCAACGCCGATATCGTGGCGGTGAACCAGGATGCGGGCGGGCACCAGGGGGTGATTGCCTATGCCAGCGACGATGCGCAGATCATCGTCAAGACGCTGGCGACTGGCAAGAAGGCGGTTGCCATCTTCAACCGCGGCCTGGCCCCGGCGGAGGTCAACCTCACCGCGGCACAGCTGAAATTCGCGGCCGATGCGCCGATCACGCTGCGCAATCTGTGGGACGGCAAGACGCTGAAGCCGTTCACCGGCGAGACGAGCTTCAAACTGGCGCCGCGCGAGACGTTGATTTTCGAGGCCGGCGGTGTGCGGCGGTTGACGGACGGTGTCTTCCTGTCCGAGATCCCCGGAGACGTGAACGTCGCCGAGGACGGCATCACCGTTTCCGAGCCCGATCCGGTCGTCCACCGTATGATCGGCCAGTGGAGCGGCACGCGCGATACCGGGGAACGCCCGACCTATGGCGGCTGGGGCGGGGCCCAGGCCGATGCCACACCGTACGATCAGATGCTGGCGATCGGCGGACGCCGGTTCGACACCGGGATTGGCATCCTATCGCAATCGCGGCTCGAGGTGCGCAATAGCAGCCGGCGGGGCCGGTTCGAGGCGCTGGTCGGCATCGACGATTCCACGCGCAACACGCAAGATCGCGCGCAATTCCTGGTCTACGGGGACGGACGGTTGCTCGCCTCGAGCCCGGCAATGGCGTTCGGCGATCCGGCCCGTGCGCTGGCCGCCGATACGCGCGGCATCAAGGTGATCGAACTGGTCGTGCGCACGCGTTCGATGAAGAGCGGAATGCCGATCGTCGCGACCTGGGCCAACGCCGCTTTACGTTGATTTTTGGAGGAGTTTGCCATGAGGCGGACTCAGCCGATCGCTTAGGACAGTTCCACTGTCCACCCGATCTCGCTCCCGGTCGCCGGACAGCCCCGTGATCCGTTAAGTCGCGGCGCCGCGGGCGGCAATCAGCGCTACCCCATCGGATGCGGTGTGGCGCGGCGGGCACGGCGGTGGCGCGTGGCAGGCGCTGAAGTGGGCTGGACCGGGCACGCACTCTTGTAACAGTGGCGCGGCTCGCCTGGTGATCACGCACGCGCCGTGGCGCCGCCGTGCACCCTGTTCAGCGGCTATATTGCGACAGGAATGCCCACAGCGCCTCATTGTCGACGACCGACCAGCTGTGCTGGCCGCCGCGCATTACCCGAGCCGCGGCGGTGGCGTTGCCGCGGCAGCGGGCATAGCCTTGTTCGTACACCGTCGCGCTAATATTGCGGGTATAGGGTTCCGCGCAGCCGTTGATTGCCGCCCAGCGCTGCACGGCGGCGCTCTGAGAATATTGCCAATAGGGTGCGCCGCCGCCAGCAATCGGGTTGGTCGCGTCCGCGTCGCCGGAGAAGGCGAGCACCGGCACGGATGCGCGGGGGTGGCAGGTCGCCGGGTCGGCCCGCGTCGGATTGGCGTCGAGCGGGCGCCCGGCGCGTAGGCCGACGACTGGCGCGATTGCAGCGAAGCGGCGTGCGGCGACACAGCCGAGCCACGACGTCATCCGACCGCCGCCCGACAATCCCGTCACGTACACACGCTTGCCGTCGACACAGCCGGACGCGACGAGCTGATCGACCAAAGCGATCAGGTAGGCGACGTCGTTCCGCGCGTGCTTGCCGGGCAGCGCGCCGGTGACGGTCGGCACGCCTGGTATGTTCCAAACATAACCGCGCCCCGCGGTGATCCCGCCATTGGGCGCGATGACCACAAAACCGTGCCTTTGCGCGGTGGTGGCAAGGTCGCTGTCGCGCAGCATTTCCGCTCCCGTGCTCGTGCTTCCATGCAGCAAAATGACGAGCGGCATGGACGCAACAGGCGTGGTGGGCACGTAGAACGCGCGTTCGGGGAGGGCATCGAGCGCGCCGGTGCGGCATTCGGCGTTTGCTGTGCCGGCCACGGCGCACATCGCCAGTGCGATCAGGAGACGAAACAAGAGCATGATGCAGACCTAGAGCGCCGGGGCGGCGTTGCCTAGCGCGGCGATAGCTGCCCGACCCTAGTCTCTGCGGTGCCGCCAGGACGAGGGATTCCCATCGCAGCGCTATAACGCCCGCCGACGCGACCGCGCGTATTACGTATGGAGCCGCTCTGATTGCGTCCCTAGCGTCCACGGCAGTGACCCTGCCGATGGTGGTAATGGTGGCAGCGATGCGGAAAAGGCGAATGTGCGATGGCCAGGCTGCATCTTCATCCTGAGCGCCATCTGGTATCACGCATCGGTTGGCTCCGTGCCGCTGTGCTCGGGGCCAATGACGGTATCGTCTCGACTGCGAGCCTGATCATCGGCGTGGCGGCGGCCGCGGCCAAGCCCGGCGATATCCTCGTCGCGGGGGTGGCGGGGTTGGTCGCTGGCGCCATGTCGATGGCGGCGGGCGAATATGTCTCCGTCAGTTCGCAATCCGACACCGAGCAGGCCGATCTTGCACGCGAGCGTGCCGAGCTGTCGGGCGATGTCGATGCGGAGATCCAGGAGCTCGCCGGCATCTATATCAAGCGTGGCGTGGATGCCGGCACCGCCGATACCGTGGCACGGCAGTTGATGGCCAAAGATGCGCTCGCGGCCCATGCCCAGGACGAGCTCGGCATTTCCGCGATGACGACGGCGCGCCCGATCCAGGCAGCGCTGACATCGGCCGCTACCTTCACCACCGGCGCCGCGCTGCCGCTGGCGATCGTGGTCGTCGCGCCCGCCCCGTGGCTGGTCGTGATCGAAGCTATTGCGTCGCTGCTGTTTCTGGCCGTGCTTGGAGCCATCGGCGCCCAGACGGGCGGAGCGCGGGTGGGGGTCGCGACCCTTCGTGTCACTTTCTGGGGCGCGCTGGCGATGGCGCTGACGGCAGGGACAGGCCTGCTGGTGGGAACGACGACATGAAACGAAGCGCCGGCTAGCGCGACTGCGGCGTCGTTCATGCTCCGGCGTTCTGTAGCACCTGCTGAATGGCACGTGCCAGATGATCGCGTTCATACGGCTTCTGGATCAGGACTTCGACGCCGTTGCGGCGTTCCAGCGCCAGTTCGTCACCATAGCCGGTCGCAAAGATAAAGGGTGTGCCCATCGCTCTCAGCTGTGTCGCTAGGTCAAAGCTGGTGCCCCGGCCCACGTTGATATCGAGCATGGCAAAGTTGAAGCGCTGGTCTGCGATCAGCCGCTCGGCTTCGGTGATCGTCGAAGCGAGCAGAACATCGACAGCGCCCATTTCGCGCAACATGTCCTCGGTTTCGAGGGCGATCAGCATATTGTCCTCGACCAACAGCACATGCGCGCCGCGGAGCGGCATGTCGTAGGCGGGCATCGGTAGACTCGCGCCGTTTGCAACGGATCGTACTTCCATCGCTGGCGACTCGCTCGTGACGAGGACATGTTGGTGCGGGATGAAGAATTCCGCCTCCAATCCGGCAAGCAGATAGCGCAGTTTGGCCGTGCCTTGCAGATCGAACGGAATGGTGCGCTCGAGAATTACCGACCCGAACCCGCGCCGCGTCGGTGCGACCACCGCCGGCCCGCCGATTTCCCTCCAGCGGATATAGACGCCTTCGCCGTCCACCGGATCGAGCGTTACCTCCACCCGACCGGCCGCCGAAAGCGCGCCATGTTTGCAGGAGTTGGTCACCAGTTCATGAACGACCAGCGCCATGGTCGCGATCGCCTGCGGTTGAAGCATGACATTGGGGCCGACCAGTGCCAGCCGGCCCTTGGCGGAATCATGTGCGGCGATCTCATCTTCGAACAGCCCGGCCAGTGGCGCCGGGCCCCAGCAGTTCTGCCGCGTAATGCGATCATGCGCGCGCGCGAGCGCCTGCACCCTGCCGCCCAGCGATTCGACATAGTCGGCAATGTCGGCGGCGTCCTGACCCGTCTTGGTGATCAGGCTGCGGATCAGTGCGAGGATGTTGCGCACGCGGTGATTGAGTTCGGCGATGAGCAGTTCCTGCCGCTCCGACGCGCGGTTGCGCTCTTCGTGGGCGCCATCGGAATAGCGCAGGATCACTTCGATCAGCGCCTGGCGTATCGCCTCGCCAATGCGTTGTTCACGCTCCGAAAAGGGTTCGGCGTGGCCGCGTACCAGTTCGGTAAAGGCAGCGAAGCTCTTGCGCGGTGCCATACGCGGGCCCTCCTCGCCCTGCTCCATCGCCTTGGCGGGGTCGCCGCCCCAGCGGATCTCATCGAGTCGCTGGCGGCGAAACAGCAGGATATAATCACGTGGTACGCGCGAGATCGGGATCGACAGCATCCCCGCAGCGCGATCGGCGGTCTCGGCGCACGGCGGGTGCACGGCGGCCAGATGGTGGCTTACGAAAACTCGGCTCGGCGAGGCAGCGTTGAGGTGATGGGCGAGTGCCACGACCTGTTGCTCGGTCGGCGTCGCGCCATGGAGGAAGGTGGTGCCGCCTCGATAGATCGCGACCCCGTCGCAATCGATCATATCGCGCGTCATGTCGTGCAGCCACAACGCGTTTTCCATCAGACTCTCGTCAGCGGCGATCATCGTGATGAGACGGTCGGCGAGCGCGCGCGCTTTTTGTTCATCCTCGCCCGCGCCCCGCCGCAGCCGGCTTTCCAGCATCATCGAATACATCGCGCCGAACAGTTCGGTGGCGCTGCGCATGACGAAGCTGGGCAAGCGTGGGCTGTTGGCATGACAGGCGATGAGGCCCCACAATTTCTCCTCGACCACGATCGAGATCGACAGCGAGGCGCTTACGCCCATGTTGCGGAGATATTCGATATGGACCGGCGACACCGCGCGGCTGACCGCAAGCGATAGGTCGAGCGGCCGCGTGACCACATCGACTGCCGGCAGCAGCGCGACGGTCGGCGCCTGGACATCCGCGATGATCCGGAAAGGATTGAGCAGATAGAGCGCGCGCGCCTGCTGCGGTATGTCCGATGCCGGATAATGCAGCCCAAGGAAGCTTTCTACGCCCGCACGCGTCGACTCCCCGATGACCGCGCCATTTCCATCCTTGTCGAAGCGGTAGATCATGATCCTGTCGAACCCGGTGATCGCCAGCACTTGCCGTGCGGCGTCGGTATGGAACTTCTCCAAGGTGGGCGCCTTGATGAGGCGCGCTGCCATCGCCCGCACCATCGATGCAGCTTCCATTTGTTCGACGTTTTGCGATCGCTCGCCCTCGATGATCAGCAGATCGCCCTGGAAGTGGATCGATAGGTCGACCGACGGCATTCCCTGCACCAGTTTGACGTCGAACAGCCGTTCGCTGCCAGTCGAGCCGAGGATCGCCATGCGGTTGCGGATGTCGTGCAGCGCGGTCTGCGTGATCCATACGTCGAAGCGCGAACCGAGCAGCTTGGCAGGCGGGGTTTTGAGGAAGCTTTTGACGTTTCCGGATGCGCGTACGACCGTCCAGTCGTTCGCCATCGCGACCAAGAACGCAAAGCTCTGAATGCGATCGAGCCGCGTGATCGGTTCACGGTCGCAGTCGGTCAGGTCGGGCGGGATCGAAATGTGGTCGGACATGGCCTCCGTCGGCTCAGCGCCGCTGCATGCGATAGGTCAGCGGCGGCACGCCGACGACTTCGCGAAATACCCTTCGGAACTGGGGCGCTCCGCGATAACCAACGGCGATCGCGACCGCCTCGATCGGCAATGTTGTGCTGTGAAGCAGGTCCGCGGCGCGCGCGATGCGGCGTTGCTGGACGAAGCCGTGCGGGTTTTCGCCGGTCGTTGCCTTGAACGCGCGGGAGAAATGGAACCTACTCAGCCCCGCGACGGCGGCAAGGTCCGCCAGGCCGATCTGTTGCGTGAGATGCGCCTCGACGTAGTCGGTTACCGCGGTGACCTGCCGATCCGACAATCGCCCCTGCGGATCAGCCAGCACACCGAAGATCTCGAGCGAGGCAAGCAGGCACAGGCTTTCGGCGTGAAGGTCGTCGACATCGGGCGCGCGGACCACCGCTTCCAGCTTTTTGAGCGTGTGCCGCAGCCGTGGATCGCGGGTGTGGACGAACGGGGGAGGCTCGTGTCGCGCAAAACGGGCTCCCAAGTCCTCGCGGACGACGCCGGGGTCAAAATAGAGCGCGACAAAGCTGTTGGGGCGCTGTTCCGGATGCGCCCACCCCTCCACGACACAGCCTTTTGGCGTGAACGTGATCGTTTCGCGCAGGTCCTGCGAGCGACTTGCAGGCAATCCGTCGACCCGTAGTTCGCCGTCGCGCAACACCATATCGTGCAATGCCAGATAGTGCGTGTCACCACGATTCTTGAAATCATAGGGCGCATCGCTGGCCAGCTCGACATATTCTGCCGAAAAGCCGTGCCAGTCGCGTGGAATGCGAGTCATGAGGCTGGGCGGAGGCAAGGCGTAGGCCATCTCAAGAGAAACACGCGTGTCCATAGTGCACGCTAGCACGATTTTTGCGGAAGCGAACGAAAATTGCGGAAGGGTCCATGTGCGGATGGTTCTGGTCGATCGTGGGAAATTCACGCCATATGCTCGATATCGGTGCTCGCGCGGTTCGTGTTCCTTCGTTGGCGTGCTGCGCGGTGAACCCGTTGCGGCGGGCGGGGCAGGTGTTTAGGGCGGCAGGATGAACTTCAGCTTCGTCAAATGCCACGGCTCGGGCAATGATTTCCCGCTGATCGATGCCCGTGGGAGCACGCTCAGCCAGGCCGACTGGGCGCTGGTCGCCCGCGCGCTGGCCGATCGGCACGGCGTACTCGGCGGCGACGGAATCCTGCTGCTCACCGCGGGGGGAGGAGGGGTTGGCATGGTGATGCTCAACTCGGACGGGTCGGAGGCGGAGACGTGCCTTAACGGGCTGCGCTGCGTCGCGCGGGCGGGGTTCGAGGCGCTGGGGATCGACCATGCCGACGTGCAGCTGAAGACCTCGACCGCTTATGCCGCGATCGACACGCCGCTGGCCCCCGGCGTCTATACCGTGCGCGAAGTGGCCGGCCCCTCGTCGCTCGACGTGACCGCCTGGCCGCTCACTGGCCTGGGGCACGAGATCATCGAGCAACCGATCCCGCTGCTGCCGACGCCGCGCCGCTTCACCGCGGTGGCGATGCCCAACCCGCATCTGGTGAGCTTCGTCGCGACGATCGACGAGGCCGAGCTGGTGCGCGTCGGCGAAGCATGCGAGGCGGCGCCCGACTGGCTGCCCAACCGCGCCAACGTGTCGTTCGTCGAGCGGCGCGGCGCCGACCTGTTCGTCCGCACGCACGAACGCGGCGTCGGGCTGACCGACAGCTGCGGCAGCGCGATGGCCGCCTCGACCTTCGCCGCCGGCCTGACCGGGCGCGTCCCGTTCGGCACCGAGATCACCGTGTTCAACCGCGGCGGGCAGGTGCGCGCGCAGGCCGAGCGCGACGGCATGGTGCGCCTGTCGGGCAATGCGACCTGGGAATTCGCCGGCACGGTCGAGGTCGACCTGGCGACCGGCACGGCCAGCGACCTGGTGATCACCCGGCGCTACCCGGCGGAGATCGCCGCCTGGGCCGCACTCGCACCGTAGCACCGCGCGCGGGCGCCACGCCCCCGCCCGGCCCCCGCGGCCGGCCCGGACTGCTTACGGAATATCAAGGGCTTCGCGGCACAACGGGCCATCCGCTCCGCCGCACGAGGCCGCATGCACCCCGATCCGTTCCCCGCCGATCTGTTTCCCGCGCTGCGCCAGCGGCGCCGCATCGCGCTGCTGATCGACGCCGACAACGTGCCGCACGACACGCTGGCCGCGGTGATCGCCGCGCTCGGCGCTCACGGCACCGCGCATATCCGCCGCGCCTATGGCGACTGGGGCGGCGCGACGCTGCAGAAGGGCTGGAAGGAGAAGCTGCGCGACTGCGCGATCCGCCCGATCCAGCAGTTCAGCTACACGCCGCGCAAGAACGCGACCGACATCGCGCTGGTCATCGACGCGATGGAACTGCTCCACACGCAACGCCCCGACGCCTTCTGCCTGGTCTCCAGCGACGCCGATTTCACCCCGCTCGCGCTGCACCTGCGCGGCCACGGGCTGGACGTGTACGGCTTCGGCGAACGCAAGACGCCGGCCTCGTTCGTCCATGCCTGCACGTCGTTCGTGCATCTCGAGGATATCGGCGGGGCGCCGGCCGCGGCCGAGCCGCGTGCGCCGGATGTGCCGGAGACGCAGGCCGCGACCGAGGCTTCCGTTGCCGTCGCGGTGCCAATCAGGCCAGCGCCACCGCCGCCACCGCCGCCGCCGAAGCAAAAAGCCCAGCCGAAGCCCCAGCCGAAGCCGCAGCCCAAGTCCAAACCGCAAACGGCAACCGGGGTGACGGCAGCGGCACCGGGCAGCGCAGCCCTGCGCAAGACGCTGCGGCAGAACACCAAGTTGATCGACACCTTGCGCGAAGCGGTGCGCAGCACGGCGGACGAGAATGGTTGGGCGGCGATGTCCAAGGCGGGCGGGGCCGCCAACCGCGAAGTGTCGATCAATCCGCGCGCTCTCGGCGTCAAGAATTTCGTCGCCTTGTTCGAAGCAACCGACCTGTTCGAGATTTTCGAGAGCCCCGCCGGGCCCAAATATCTCGCCGATAAAAGCAATGAGGCGCGCGGCCCCCGGCCGGTGATATGACGCTGGCGATCGTGTAGACCTGCGCGCTTCAGCCCGGCAATGTCGGGCGCCGGTCCGCCCGCTCCGGCCCGAGCAGCAGGCGCGCCGGATCGCCGTTTGCGCGAACCGTGGCGATCAGCAGATAAGGCAGCAGGAAGCCCGCGCCGCCGACCAGCGCGACGGCGCCGAGCGCCAGGCCGGCGGGGGAGAAACCGTGCCGCCATGCCGTCCACCAGCCGGACAGGATCAGCAGGCAGAAGAAATCCAGATTGAACTGGCCCGGCCAGGCCAGGCGGGCGATGTCGCCGAAGAAGATCGGCAGCAGATCGAGCCCGTGGGCGGCGACGACCAGGCCGGTATAGCCGACCAGCCCGATCCAGGCGACGATCAGAAAGGCTTTGAACAGGGTCATGCGGGGTCTCCCTCGATGCGCGCAGCGTGACGCCTGGCGGCGGCCTATGCAACGGGCGACGATGGCGGTGTTTGCGCTTGGGGGTGGTGGCCTCGGGTGTCCGGTCGTGACGTTATGGCGCGCCGGGGCTAGCCGCTTGCGCGATGTTCGCGTTTCGTTCTATGGATTTCGAACGGAGATTCGAACCATGCTGATCAATCCTGACATCATCGCTACCGCCATCCACGACGCCCCTGCCTGGGCGCTGGTGGGCCTCACCGCACCGCGCGACACGATGCGGGAAGACGCGGCACACGAGCTGGCCACGCATCTGTACGACCGGCTCTATACGACGATAGACGTGGCAGAGGGTCAGCTTACGCTGCCGCTCTGATCGATGTGGGACAGAAAGCGTTCCGGAGCAGCGGACCGTCCGCTTTGGTGCTTGGGTCAGCAGCGCTGAACGTCTATTGTTGGTGGGAAGCGGACATTGAGAAGGGGCGGGATGAGAGTATCGTGGCACCTCGTTCGCTCGGGGGAACCTATGAAGCTTTCATCTGTCGCAGCCGGTCTACTCACTGCCATGGGGCTGTCCGGTCAGGCTTCGCCTCCCAAGTATGTAGAGGGGCAAGTCTGGGAATACCGCGCTCGACCACAGGATGCTGGATCGCTGCTTAAGGTGCAGCGCGTCGCGATGATGGGTGCCAAGAAGGTCTATCACATCAGCGTTGTCGGCGTTCACTTCGCAACGCCGGGTATCGCGGGCATTTTGCCGCACATTCCGGTTTCCGACGAGACGCTCGATGCCAGTGTCACGAAGCTATCAGCCGAAAAGCGCGATTTCCCTACCTCCGCCTTGGTTGAGGGTATCGAGGAATGGCGTAAGGCACAGGGCGGCGTTTTCACCATCCCTATGTCTCAAATTGTTGGCATCATCGACGAGCAAACGGCGACGGCGCAGATGCAAGCACCGACAAAGCCGTAAGGCTCTCAGCGTCCGCTATTGGGCGTAAGCGGAATGGCCTCTTTCGGTATGACCGCCGGGCAGGCGGAAAGTCTGACCGTGGTGGTTAGCTGCCATTGCCCACAGCCCGATCAAAAGCCATGCGAGCCGTGTCAGTGTCGAAGGGTGCCGCGTTTAACTCGGGAAAGGTCCGCGCCTTGCGAGCTGCATCGTTCAGCCGGGCGGCAGTCGCTCCAGCGCGCCAACACTGAACAATTGTTTCATCGTTCTGAGAAGGCACGTCATGGCCTGCAAATCCCGTATAGAAAGCCTGAAATACTCGGTCTCGCGCGGCGAGATAACCGACGTCGAGCTCTAGACTTTCCACAGTGTCGTCGAGAAGCAATGCGTCCGCCTCTGCGCCCATCCTATGAAGCCAGACCCGGGCGAGCATCAGTGCGTCGTCAACGCGCTTGTCACTGTTGGAGATGATCTCGACGGATGCGTCACCCTCTTCATCCCAGATGGTGACCCAATCACGATCCACGTCAATTGAGTGTGGACGGCCATCCGCGAGCCGAACAATCGCCTCACCTCCAACCGGAACTTCAAACTGGTCGCATTGCAGCTCTACAAACACCGTAAGGGGGCTGTCGCTCTTGTTGCGTATCGGTATCCGCATCGCGCCTTTCCATGCTCATCAAGCCGAGAGTGCCACCGTAACCCAAGGTCGGCAATTGGGCGACTCCGGCCGGGCGGCTTTGTGTCAGACGTGATCGCCAGCCGGAACGGCCCGGCCTGGGTGGTTAGCTGCCCTTCGAACGCCGCTGGACAATTCGGTCTATGACAAGCGCCACGGCAGTGATGGCGAATGGAGACAGCAGCATGAGCAAGGCCCCGAACATATCGACCCCGGACCCGTCCGGACCCCGCTGATAAGCAATGCCCTTGGCAAGCCACCACCAGCGCAGACCAACAGTCGCAGCGAGCGCGAACGCCCAAGGCGCAAGACGCTTCGATGATCGTAGGGCGAGCGCCAGAAATGGGATTGCGACAAGCACCATGTTCATAGTGAGCACGTCGATTTCACTCAGGTCTATTTCTCGACCCAACGACGCCGCGAACACAGCGCGCTCTCCGACCGAAACGACGACACCCAATGCCAGCGCGAAACCAATTAGGAGCGATCGGGATGGGTCTGTCTTGGACATCAGAGCGTCGTAAGTCATTGTCGCGATGTCCGCTACTGGGCGGAAGCGGACCGTCCGCTTTTGGTGCCTACGCTGGCGGCACCAAACGTCCGATTATGGCGGGGAGCGGTCGTTCTCCTTGATCGTCACCCCGGGCTTGACCCGGGGTCCCGCTTCTCATCTTCTGCCGCCATGGGGCATCGTGGCGGGTGGATCCATATCATGGCGGATCGCTGTCACGGCGCCCTGTATGCCAGCGTTACCGCCGACCTGCCGGCACGCATCCGGCAGCGCCGGAACAGTGACGGATCCGACTTCTGCCGGCGCTATGGTCTGCATCGCCTGGTCTGGGCCGACCACACACCGTCGATCACCGATGCCATCGCACACGAGAAGCGGCTCAAACGCTGGCGGCGTGCGTGGACGTTCGCGCTGATTGAACGCGGCAATCCCGCGTGGCGGGATCTGTTCGACACGCTG
>NZ_JANQBK010000008.1 GCF_025370105.1 Sphingomonas hylomeconis | reverse complement strand
GCCGACCACACACCGTCGATCACCGATGCCATCGCACACGAGAAGCGGCTCAAACGCTGGCGGCGTGCGTGGACGTTCGCGCTGATTGAACGCGGCAATCCCGCGTGGCGGGATCTGTTCGACACGCTGGCTTAGGCCGGGAAGCGGGACCCCGGGTCAAGCCCGGGGTGACGGGAGGTTGGGGCGCTCGACGTCCGCAACTGGGCGAAGCGGAACGCACGCTCAGGTTGCGCGACCGACCATGCCGAATGTCCGAACGTGGGTAATTGGCTGCCTTTTCATTGATCGTCACCCCGGGCTTGACCCGGGGTCCCGCTTCTCATCTTCTGCCGCCATGGGCATCGTGGCGGGCGGATCTATATCGTGGCCGATCGTTATCGCGGCACCCTGTATGTCGGCGTTACCCCCGACCTGGCGGCACGCATCCGGCAGCACCGGAGCGGCGACGGATCGGACTTCTGCCGGGGCGCTATGGTCTGCATCGCCTGGTTTGGGCCGACCACACCCGGTCGATCACCGATGCCATCGCGCACGAGCAGCGGCTGAAACGCTGGCGGCGTGCGTGGACGTTCGCGCTGGTCGAACGCGGCAATCCCGCGTGGCGCGACCTGTTCGACACGCTGGCCAAGGCCGAGAAGCGGGACCCCGGGGCAAGCCCGGGGTGACGGACGGTCGGGGCGCACGATGACTGCTTGGGGCGACCGCCGTCGATCGCCGAGGCCATCGCTCATGAGAGGCGACCCAAACGATCGCTGAGGGCGGACGGTCGCACTGATCGAGCATGGCAATTCCGTGAGACGGGATCGGTTCGACACGCTGGCTCAGACCGGGAAGCGGGACCCCGGGTCGAGCCCGGGGTGACGGCGGGAGGGGCGTAGGGGAGCGTCGCCGGCATTGGCGTTGTACGCGGCGGCGATTGTCTGTCAGGGCCGGGCTCGTTTTCAAAAAGGGTCGTGATGCAGAAAATCGTTCAGGTCGTGTGTGTCGTGCTGGTGGGCGCCGTGGTGATGTTCGGCGGGCGCTGGTACATGTATGTCGCGCAGGGCGAGAGCCCGTATGACGAGGTCGGCATCGCGCTCAACGGCTATATGCCGGCACCGCTGCGGCGCTGGGGCTGCGGAAAGATGGAGCAGCGCTTTCCGGGGAAATTGCCGCCTTATGGCTGCGCCGGGCCGGATGGTCGCGGCTGGATGTGAGCGCGACAGATAACCAGATGGGATAAAATTCCTTGACAGCGTCACGCTGTTCGGGTACATATCAGGAACGATGACGGATTGCGAGTCGGGCGGTGCGGGGGCCGCTTCGCCGCGGACGGGATGGAAGAGAAGGGCCGGGGCGGGGACGCTTTCCGGCCCTTTTGCGTGGGAGAGCGATATGACCACCTCGGGGCCGGACGGGCGGATCATCGCGGCGGACCGACGCACCGCCTATACCGGGCGGAAATGGGTGCGCTGGAGCAAGCGCATGAAGAGCGATTTCCTCGATCATCTGGCCGCCACCGGCAGCATTGCCGGGGCGGCGGCGGCGATCGGCGTGGTGCCGAGCTCGGTCTATCAGCTGCGGCGGCGCGATGCGGCGTTCGCCGCGGCGTGGCGCGAGGCGGTGGTGCTGGCCTATGACGTGCTCGAGACGCTCGTGCTCGGCCATGTGCTCGGCGGGGGCGAAGGCGGGGGCGGGCGGGGCGAGCGCACGATCGTCGAGGGCGCGTACGGGCCGATCGATATCGACCAGGCGCTGCGGCTGCTCGCACGGCACCGTGCGGCGCTGCGCGGCACGAAGACCACCGGCGGCGCGCGGATCCGCTATGCCACGCGGGTCGAGACCGATGCGGCGATCCTCACGGCGCTGGACGCGCTGGCGCGGCGCCCGGCGGGTACCGGTTCGGCGCCGGGTGCGTCGCCGGGGGCGGGGGCGTGAGCGGGGCGGACGAGCCCGCGATCGGCAGCGCGGCGTGGCACGCGATGGTCGCGGCGCGGCTGGCGGCGCTGGACGAGGATGCGCGGCGCGCGCTGCTGCGGTCGCTCGGCGCGGCCGCGCGGCGCGAATATGACGCGCGCTGGCAGCGGCACGCGCATGACGGGCAATTGCCGCCGGTCGGCGACTGGCGCGTGTGGCTGATCCAGGCCGGACGCGGCTTCGGCAAGACGCGCGCCGGGGCGGAATGGGTCAGCGAGCTCGCGCGCGCCGTGCCCGAGGCGCGGATCGCCCTGGTCGGCGCGACCGCCGAGGACGTGCAGCGCGTGATGATCGAGGGGCAGTCCGGGCTGGGCGCGGTGGCGCGCGCGGGCGAACCGATCGTCTATCGCCGCACCTCGGGCGAAGTGACGTTCGCCTCGGGCGCCAAGGCCTATGTCTATTCGGCGGAAGCGCCGGAGAAATTGCGCGGGCCGGAACATCATGCGGCGTGGTGCGACGAACTGGCGAAATGGCGCTACGGCGATGCGGCGTGGGACAATCTGGTGCTCGGCCTGCGGCTGGGCGACCGGCCGCGCGTGCTGGTGACGACGACGCCCAGGCCGGTGCTGCTGCTGCGCCGCGTGCGGGCGCTGGCGGGCGAGCACGTCACCGGCGGGCGTACGGCGGACAATAAGCATCTGCCGGCGAGCTTCGTCGCCGACGTGACGGCGCTGTATGGCGGCACGCGGCTCGGGCGGCAGGAGCTGGACGGCGAGTTGATCGACGAGATCGACGGCGCGCTGTGGACGCGCGGGATGATCGAGGCCGGGCGGGTGGCGGCGGCGCCGGCGCTGGTGCGCGTGGTGGTGGCGGTGGATCCGCCGGCCGGGGTGGACGGCGATGCTTGCGGCATCGTGTGCGTTGCGCTCGGGGCGGACCAGCGCGGCTATGTCCTCGCCGATGCCAGCGTGGCGGGCCTGTCGCCCGAGCGCTGGGCGCGCGCGGTGGCCGAGTGCGCGGCGCGGCACGGCGCGGACCGGGTGGTGGCGGAGAAGAACCAGGGCGGCGAGATGGTGCGCAGCGTGCTGCTGGCGGCCGATGCCGGGCTGCCGCTCAGGCTGGTCCATGCCGCGCGCGGCAAGATCGCGCGCGCCGAGCCGGTGGCGGCCTTGTACGAGGCCGGGCGGGTCAGCCATGTCGGCGCGTTGCCGGCGCTGGAGGACGAATTGTGCGGGATGGTGGTCGGCGGGGTCTATCACGGCCCGGGACGCTCGCCGGACCGCGCCGACGCGCTGGTCTGGGGGCTGAGCGAGCTGATGCTGGGCCGCCAGCGACAGGCGGCGGTGCGCGGGCTGTGACCTTCCGCGCGCTGGTGCGTTGTGCCGCTGCCAGATCAGGAGAATGTGATGAGCGACCAACGCACCCCCCCTAAGGACCTGCCGGTCGGCGCCGTCGATGCGTCGGGTGAAGCGATCGACCCGGGGGCAAACGACCCGGGCGCGATCGACCCGGACGCAATCGACGATGCGGCCGAGCAACGCGATATCGACGAGACGTCGGTCGACGATCTCAGCGTGCAGGGCGGCGAATGATGGCGGAAGACCAGCGCGCGGCGCCCCGCCCGGATGTGTCGGGGCACGACTATGACGCGGCCGGCGAGGCCGAACAGCGCCGCGAGGCGGAACGGCAGGCGCTGGAGCGGGACGATGCGGCGCGCGACGCGCGCGCTGCAGACGATGGCGCACCGGGCGGTGATCGCAACGGCACCGCGACCGCGCCGCCACCGGCGGGGACGTGACGGCGCGCGCGACGGTAGCGTTCGGGCGGTGATCTGCGTATCGCGGCGGCGCTAGACAAGGACAGGCCGATGGTACCGCGTGAATTGATCGATGTGGCCGAGGTGCCGGGGGGCGAGCCCTTGCGGCTGTTCCGGCGCGGCGCGGATCATATGATCGTGCTCGAGCGCAACGAGCTGATGAACAGCCGGATGAGCGGATCGGAGGAGGCGCTGGCGGTGATGACGTGCGAACGCCTGCGCACGCGCGCCGGCGGGCTGCGCGGCGTGCGCATGCTGATCGGCGGCTATGGCATGGGCTTCACGCTGCGCGCGGCGCTGGCGGAGCTCGGGCCGGATGCGCGGATCGAGGTCGCCGAGCTGGTGCCCAAGATCATCGAATGGGCGGAGGGGCCGATGGCCGAGCTGACCGCCGGCTGCCTGGACGACCCGCGCGTGCGCCTCGTGATGGAAGATGTCGCGGCGCCGATCTTCGATGGCACGGAGACCTATGATGCGATCCTGCTCGACGTCGACAACGGCCCCGACGGGCTGGTGCGGCCGAGCAACGGGCGGCTCTATTCGGCGCGCGGCCTGGCGGCGGCGAAGAATGCCTTGTCGCCGGGCGGCGTGCTGGCGGTGTGGTCGGCGGCGTCGGACCCGAAATTCCTGAAGCGGCTGGGCGATGCCGGGTTCGTCGTGGACGAGGTGGCGGTGAAGGCGAGGAGCAACGGCAAGGGGCCGCGGCACGTGATCTGGTTCGCGACGAAGCGGGAGGATGATCGCAGGTGAGCGGCGGGGCCTGAGGTAGTGAAAGTACGGCACGCTATTCTTCGTCACCCCGGCCTTGAGCCGGGGTCCCGCTTTTCCTCGGGCTAGAAGCAAGAAGCGGGACCCCGGGTCAAGCCCGGGGTGACGGGCTAGGGGGGGGCATTTCCCCGGGCGTTCGAGGTTATGGGTCCCCGCCTGCGCGGGGATGACGGTTGGCGCGCGGCGCTTTTCAGGAGCACGACATGAAACTCTTCGGCTGGAAATCGGCCGGGCGCGAGGATTTGCGTCCGGCTTTGTCGCGTGTCGGCGGCGCGCGGGTGATCGGGGACTGGCCGGTGCGGTACGAGGCGCAGGTGCGCGAGGCGTATCTCGGCAACGCCATTGCGCAGCGTGCGGTGCGGGTGGTGGCGGACGCGATCGGCGAGGCGCCGCTCGCCGTGTCGTCACCGGAGCTGGCGCGGCTGGTGCGCGCGCGATCGGGCGGGCAGGCATTGCTGGCGACGGTGGCGGCGCAGCTGTTGCTGCACGGCAATGCCTATGTGCAATTGCTCACCGACGCCGACGGGGCGTTGCGCGAGCTGTTCGCGCTGCGCCCCGAGCGGGTGACGGTGGAGCCGGATGCCGGCGGGTGGCCGGCGGCCTATGCCTACCGCGTCGGCGAACGGGTGGCGCGGCTGCCGGCGGAGGATGGCGGCGGGCGACCGGCGGTGGTGCATATCAAGGCGTTCAACCCGGGCGATGATCATTATGGGCTGGGCTGCCTGGGCGCGGCGGCGGGGGCGGTGGCAGTGCACAATGCCGCCGCGCGCTGGAACAAGGCATTGCTCGACAATGCCGCGCGGCCGTCGGGCGCCTTGGTCTATGATGCGGGCGACGGATCGGCGCTGTCGGGCGAGCAGTTCGCGCGGCTGAAGGCGGAGATGGAGGCGGGGTTCGCTGGCGCAGGCAATGCCGGGCGGCCGATGCTGCTGGAAGGCGGGCTGACATGGCAATCCTTGTCGCTGTCGCCCGCCGACATGGATTTCGCCGCGACCAAGGCGGCGGCGGCGCGCGAGATCGCGATGGCGTTCGGCGTGCCGCCGATGCTGCTCGGGCTGCCGGGCGACGCGACCTATGCCAATTACCGCGAGGCGAGCCGGGCCTTGTGGCGGCTGACGATCCTGCCGCTGGCGGGATCGATCCTGGGCTCGCTGGCGCAGGGGCTGCGCGGCTGGTTTCCGGACGCGGCGCTCGCCATCGATCTCGACCGGGTGACCGCGCTGGCGGAGGATCGCGCGGCGCTCTGGTCCCTGGTCGCGGGGGCGGATTTCCTGAGCGCGGAGGAAAAGCGCAATATGGTGGGGCTATGATGGGCGGCGGGCAGAATGCGGTGCTGGCGCAGTTGCTGGCGCAGGCCGAGGGGCAGGCGGCGGACCTGATCGCGCTGCGCGCGATCGTCGAGGAAGCGGGCACGCTCGGCGCGACGCGCGCGCTGGCGCGGCTCGGGCTCGAGGATGCGCAGGCGAGCAAGGACATGGCCGAGCTGCGCGAATTGCTCGCCGCCTGGCGCGAGGCGAAGAAATCCTTGTGGAAGGCGGTGTTGGGCTGGATCGCCAAGACCGCGCTGGTGCTGATGCTGGCCGGGCTGGCGGTGAAACTGCGGCTGTGGGAGCTGCTCAAGTGAGCGTGCGCTTTGCCGGCTATGCCGCGGTGTTCGATGTCGCGGATCGCGGCGGCGACGTGGTGCGCAGCGGCGCGTTCGGGGCGGTGCGTGCGGGCGTGCCGTTGCTGTGGCAGCATCGCGGGTGCCCGGTCGGCGTGATCGAACGGGTGGCCGAGGATGCGCGGGGCCTGCGCGTGATCGGGCGGGTCGAGGAGCCGCACCTGGCCGGGCTGGTGGCGTCGGGCGCGGTGGCGGGCCTGTCGTTCGGCTATCGGGTGCGCGCGGCCAAGAGCGGGCGGGTGCGCGAACTGACGGCGCTCGAACTGGTCGAGATCAGCCTGGTGGCGCAGCCGATGCAGTGGCTGGCTGTGGTTCATGCGGTGGTGCCAGACCCGCCGGTGTCGTCATCCTGAACTGGGTTCAGGATCCACCGGGCGGCTGGGTCCAGCGCTTCGGGGTGAGCGTCTTCCTTGCGGCATGATGGATCCTGAATCGAATTCAGGATGACGGGTTTGGGGTGAGGGCAGGTGACTTTTTTGGGCGCGTCCTTGCCGGGCGCGCCTTTTCTTTTGGGGCGAAGGAGACGGACATGACGGACACGATGGATGCGCTCGAGGCGAGCTTCGAGACGGTGGAACTGGCGGCCGTTTCGCGGCCGATGCTGGAGGGCGCGCGGCCGGGCGGGGCGGCGTTCGAGGGGTTTCTGCGCAGCGGCGCCAGCGTCGAGATGAAGTCGTTTACGGGCCTCACCGGCGACGCCGGCGGCTATGCCGTGCCGCGCGAGATCGATGCGGTGATCGATGCGACGCTGAAATCGGTGTCGCCGATCCGCTCGGTGGCCAATGTCGTCAATGTCGGCAGCGCCGGTTATCGCAAGCTGGTGACGACCGGGGGCACGCCGTCGGGCTGGGCGGCGGAGACGGCGGCGCGGCCCGAGACGGCGACGCCGGTGTTCACCGAACTGGTGCCGCCGATGGGCGAGCTCTACGCCAATCCGAGCGCGAGCCAGGCGATGCTCGACGATGCCGCATTCGATGTCGAGCAATGGCTGGCGGGGGAGATCGCGACCGAATTCGCCAAGGCGGAAGGGAGCGCGTTCATCAACGGCAGCGGCGTCAACCGGCCCAGGGGCTTCCTGACCTATACCACCGCGGCGACCGCGGATGCGACGCGCGCGTTCGGGCAGTTGCAGCATCTCGCCAGCGGCGTGGCGGGGGATTTCGGGACCAGCCCGCAGGACAAGTTGATCGACCTCGTGCAGGCACTGCGCGCGCCGTACCGCCAGGGCGCGGTGTTCGTGATGAACGCGGCGACGGTATCGCGGATCCGCAAGTTCAAGACGACGGACGGGCAATTCCTGTGGACGCCGTCGATGAGCGCGGGCGTGCCGGCAACCTTGCTCGGCTATCCGGTGATCGAGGCCGAGGACATGCCGGATATCGCGGCGAACGCGCTGGCGATCGCGTTCGGCAACTTCAAGGCGGGCTATCTGATTGCCGAGCGCAGCGAGACCGCGATCCTGCGCGATCCGTACAGCAACAAGCCGTTCGTCAATTTCTACGCGACCAAGCGGATCGGCGGCTGCGTGTCGAATTCGGAGGCGATCAAGCTGCTGAAGTTCGCCGTCAGCTGAGCCTCGCGGATGTGTTCGGGGATCCTACGGCTTGGACACTTCGTCATCCCCGCGACGGCGGGGATCCATACACTCGGACGTCAAGGCTCGAGCCGTGACGCTCGCCGGTATGGATCCCCGCCTGCGCGGGGATGGCGAATCGAGTTCGACGGTGCAGCGACCACGTCCGGGGTGACGGCGGGGGCCGTTGGGTGAACAGGTAAGGGGAAACGACATGGCTCCTGGCTTTCCGGCGCAGGTGATCGCCGACGCGCGCGTGGCGGCGAAGGACTATGCGCGGGTGTCGCTCGGCAGCGAGGATGCGCTGTTCGACGATCTTGCCGCGGCGGCGCTGGCGATGGCGGAGACGTTCCTGCGCACCAGCCTGATCGTGCGGGCGCACCGCGTGGTGCTGCCGGCGGCGGGCGGGTGGCAGCTGCTGCCGGTCGGGCCGGTGACGGCGATCGTCGCGGTCCTGGGCGTACCGGCGGAAGGGGCGGCGTTCGCGCTGCCGGTGGATGCCTATGCGATCGACGTGGATGCGGCGGGCGACGGCTGGGTACGGGTGACCGCGCCGGGCGCGGCGGGGCGCGTGGCGGTGACGGTGGAGGCCGGGCTGGCGCTGGACTGGGCCGGGTTGCCGGGGCCGATCGCACAGGGCGTGGTGCGACTGATCGGGCATCTCCATGCCGCACGCGACGGCGATGGCGGGGCGCCGCCGGCGGCGGTGACCGCGCTGTGGCGGCCGTATCGCCGGCTGCTGCTGGCGGAGCGCGGGCGATGATGGCGCGGCTGGTGGAGCGTGGGCGGGCGCTTGGCGATCGGCGCGCGGCGCGGGTGCGCGGGGAGGTCGCGGCGTTGCTGGGAGACGTGCCGGACGTCGCGGTGATGGTGGAGGGCGAGGAGGTGATCGTGGCCGGGCGCGGTGTGCGCTGGCGTGCGGTGTCCGAACCGGCGCTGCGCTGGATCGGGAGTGTGCTGCGATGAGCGCGGAGAGCGTGTTGCAGGCGGCGCTGCTGGCGGCGCTGCGCGGGGATGCGGCGCTGACGGCGGGGCTCAACGGCGTGTTCGAGGGACCGGCGGTGAAGGCATCGCCGCCCTTTGCCGAGCTGGGCGAGCTGCTGTCGGTCGACTGGGGCACCAAGACTGTGGCCGGGCGCGAGCTGCGCGTGGCCGTCACGGTGCGCGGGGCCGGGGATACGGGCGCGGCGGTGGCGGCGCTGGCCGGCATGGTCGGCGCGGCGATCGAGGCGGTGCCGCGCGACCTGGCCGGGTGGCGCGTGGCGAGCGTGGCGTTGCTGCGCACGCGGCTGCTGCGCGGCGCGCCGGGGGTCTGGGCGGCGGTGGTCGAGTATCGCGTGCGGATGATGGCGGTGTGAGGGCGCATGCCGCTGCCTTTGGAGACAGAAGAAGCGGGATCCCGGGTCAAGCCCGGGATGACGGTGAGAAGAGGGATCAACCATCGCAAGAGACAGGAGACGATCATGGGCGTGGAACGCGGTAGTGCCTTCTTGCTGAAGGTCGGGAACGGGGCGACGCCGGTCGCCTGGCAGACGGTGGCGGGGCTGCGCACGACGCAGCTCAGCGTCAATGGCGAGATGGTCGGGACGACTTCGAAGGATTCGGGCGGGTGGCGCGATCTGCTGTCGGGGGCGGGCGTGCGATCGGTATCGGTGAGCGGGGCCGGCGTGTTCACCGGATCGGCGGCGGAGCTGCGCGTGAAGGGCAATGCGCTGGCCGGGGTGCTCGACGAGTATCGGCTGAGCTTCGAGAGCGGCGAGACGATGACGGGCACGTTCCTCGTCACGCGGCTCGATTATGCCGGGGATTATAACGGCGAGCGATCCTACACGCTAAGCCTGGAGAGTAGCGGGCCGGTGGTGTCGGCGTGAGCGGGGCTAATCCCGCACGGGGCGAGGCTTCGGTGCGGATCAACGGCGAACTGCTGGTGCTGCGGCCGAGCTTTGCCGCGTTGGTCGCGGCCGAGCAGGAGATCGGGCCGCTGTTCGCGCTGGTCGAGCGGGCGGCCGAGGGGCGGCTGGGGCTGGGCGAGTTGGTCGCCTTGTTCTGGCATTGCCTGCGCGCGCGGCCCGCGGGGCTGACGCGCGAGGCGTTCGGCGAGGGCGTGGCGGCGGGCGGGCTGGCGGCGACGACGCCGGCGCTGCGCGTGCTGCTCGGGCAGATCCTGGCGGGGCGGTGATGGCGGGGGATATCCTCCCCGGGACGGGGAGGGGGACCAGCGAAGCTGGTGGAGGGGGCGGGCCGGCAACGCAGCGGTTGTGTTGCCGGCCCACCCCCTCCGTCGCGCTGCGCGCGCCACCTCCCCGTGCCGGGGAGGAGTTTTGCGACAGCGCCTCGCGGCTGGCGGGGTTTGCCGGGGCGTTTTTGGGCTGGACGCCGGCGGCGTTCTGGCGCGCCACGCCGGCGGAGCTGCTGGCGGTGGTCACCGCGTTGCGGGGCGATAGCGGCGACGTGCCGCCGGATGCGGCGACGATCGCGCGGTTGAGGGAGGCGTTTCCCGATGGATGAGGAAATCGAACGGCTGGTGATCAGCGTGCGCGCGGACACGCAGGGGTTCGCGCGCGATGTCGGCGAGATGCGGGCGAGCCTGGACGGGCCGTTGCAGGCGGGCGCCGACCGCGCCGGGCAGGCGATCGAGCGCGGGCTGCTAAGCGCGGTGCGCAGCGGCAAGATCGGGTTCGAGGAACTGCGCGGCGTGGCGCTGTCGGTGCTGGGCGAGATCGCCGCGGCGGCGGTGCAGGGCGGGCTACAGTCGCTGTTCGGCGGCGGCGGCGGCGGATCGGGCGGGGCGAACGGGCTCCTGTCGCTGGCCACCAGCCTGTTCGCCGGCGCGCCGGGGCGGGCGACGGGCGGACCGGTCTCGCCCGGGCGAGCCTACCGCGTCGGCGAGCGCGGGCCGGAACTGTTCGTGCCGACCGGCGCGGGGCGCGTCGAGGCGGCGGGCGGTGGAGGTGTGCGAGAGGTGCGCGTGTCGATCGCGGTCCATGCGCGCGACGGCGAAGCGCCGGCGACGCTGGCGCGATCGAGCCGGCAGGTGGCGCGCGCGGTGCGCGCCGCACTGGAGGCGGAATAGCGCGCGCTGCCTCGGGCGGTTTACTTGCCCGGCGAGCGACGGGGTCCGGGGGCGATCGCCGAAAATAGGATGCGCGACGCGTTGCTACTGTTGTGTCCCGACTGGGCCCCGGCGTCCGCCGGGGAAGCATTGCAGAGAGGGGAGCCGGGTGATGGCATTCTGGCTGGCGTCCGAACGGACGGTGCAGAATGAGGGCGTGATCACGCGCTTCGATCCGCGCTTCTGGACGGTCAACTTTCCGCGGCCGATGATGGCGTCGGTGACGACGACCGGGCCTGCGGCGCTGCGCGTCGATGCGCACTTCTACCGCACGAACGATCTCGCCGGGCTGATCTGGGAGGCGGAAGACCGGCACGATCATCCGCTGCTGGCCTATGAGACGGCGCGCGATTTTCGCGGCTGCCGGCTGCGGTTTCGCTGGCGGTCCGCGGGCGTGCTGGCGCTGGACGCGATCAACGGCCCGGTGCTGACGATCGAGGGGCGCGACGCGGCGGGCAGCCCGCGCGCCTGGTATGTGCGGTTGTGGAATTATGCCGCGGGCAGCCCGACCGATGCGCTGGTCTCGCTCGATTTCGCGCAGCTGAGTGGCGGGTTCCTGCTGCCCGGCGAGGCGGATCCGGTATGGGCGGGGGATATCGACCGGATGTTCGTGTCGATCGTGCCGCCGGGCTTTACCGGCGCGGATGCGGCGCTGGCGGCGCCGGGCACCGGCTGGATCGAACTGAGCGAGATCGCCTGCGACGGGCCGGGGGCGGTGCTGGCGATCGGCGACGTGGTGGTGCCCGAACATGGGCTGGGCGTGGCGAGCGGCTATGACGACAGCTATCACCTGACCCCGGCGCGGCTGCTGCGGGGCGCGCTGTTGCTCGGCTATCGCGGCAGCATCGTCCATTATGTCGGGATGAGCCATTATTTCCGGCTCGATGCGGCGTCCGGCGGCTATTTCGTCAGCACGTCGGGCGAGGTGATGAACGTCGCGGCGCTGGCCTGGCACCGCGCCTTCGCCGCCGAGGCCAAGCGGCTCGGCTTCGGGATCATCTGGTCGGTGTCGTACGAACTGCTCGACCGGCATTGCTGGGCGGCATGGAAGCAGCGTGCCGCGGACGGATCGCCGGGGCTGACCGGCTGGGACCCGCCGTCGGCGCTGCTGTCGCCGGCGCATAACGGGGCAATGCGCTATCTGCGCAATGTGGCGACCGCGCTGATGGGAATTGCCACGACGGCCGGGCTGGCGCCGAAATTCCAGATCGGCGAGCCGTGGTGGTGGGTGATGCCCGACGGGCGACCATGCCTGTACGACGATGCGGCGAAGGCGGCGCTGGGCGGAAGCCCGGTGGCGATCGCCAGCGTGCGCGCGCCGCTCGGCGCGCCGCAGACGGCGCTGCTCGATGCGGCGGGGGCGCTGCTGGCGGGATCGACCGCGGTGCTGGCGGCGGCGGCAAAGGCCGCGGCGCCGGGGTGCCAGACGCATCTGCTGGCCTATCTGCCGACCGTGCTGGATGCGGCGGCGCCGGAGCTCCAGCGGGCCAATTTGCCGCTCGGCTGGGCGAAGCCGGCGTTCGACGTGCTGCAGCTCGAGGATTACGACTGGGTGGTGGCGGGCGACAACGCCTCGACCGCCAAAGGCGTGGCGCTGGCGGAAGAGCGGCTCGGCTATGCGCCGCACGAGCAGCATTATCTGGCCGGTTTCGTGCTGCGGCCCGATCCGGCGGGGCAGTGGCGCGCGATCGCCGCAGCGGCGGATGCGGCGATCGCGCGGGGGGCGGCGCGGGCGTTCGTCTGGGCGCTGCCGCAGGTGCTGCGCGACGGGTTCGTTCAGTTCGAGACGGAGAGCGAGATGCAGGCGTTCGACGACGTGCAGTTTCCGATCGCGCTGGGACGCGAGGCGGAGGTGATGCCGGAATTCTCGACCGCGATCCTGACCAGCGCCGGCGGCCATGAGACGCGCAACGCGCGCTGGGCGGGCGGGCGGACGCGCTACGATGCCGGGCCGGGGATCCGCTCCGAGGCGGATATCGCCGCGCTGCTGGGCTTCTTCCGCGCGCGGCTGGGGCCGGCGCGGGGCTTCCGGCTGCGCGATCCGTTCGATGCGAGCTCGGGGGCGGGGAGCCCGGTCGACCAGCGGCTGGGGGTGGGCGACGGCGCCGCGACGCGGTTCGCGCTGGTGAAGCATTATGGCGAGGGCGTGCGGCGGATCACGCGGCCCGTGGCCGGGAGCGTTCGGGTGGCGATCGACGGGGTGGAGACGGCGGCCTTTTCCGTCCTGTCGGGCGGGGTGGTGGCGCTGGACGTCGCGCCAGCGGCGGGCGCGGTGGTGAGCGCGGGGTTCGCGTTCGACGTGCCAGTGCGGTTCGCTGAGGACCGGCTGGCGGTCAGCCGGGCGACGTTCCTGGCTGGCGCGGCGGCGAGCGTGCCGCTGATCGAGGTGCGGGAGGAATAGAAGTTGGTTCGCGCTGAGGCGCGGAGGACGCGGAGGCGCGGAACCTGCGTCGCCAAAGGTTCGACTGTGCCGCGCGACACCATGCGTGGCGCTTGGGGTGGGATGGATCCGGGATCACGTCCGGAATGACGGTTAGCAGCGGGGGTAACGCGATGACTTTCCTCGAAGGGCAGCTGACGACGATCGCCTTGTGCTGGCGGATCGAGCGGCGCGACGGGGTGGCGATCGGGCTGACCGATCACGACCGCGACCTGACGGTCGACGGGCTGGTGCATCGCGCCGCGCCGGGGATGGTGCCGTCGGCGATCCAGCGCAGCGACGGTCTGGAGGCGGACACGATGGATGTCGCGGGCGCGCTGACCAGTGCGGCGATCGGCGCAGACGATCTGCTGGCCGGGCGCTGGGACGGTGCGCGCGTGATGGTGTTCGCGGTCGACTGGAGCGGCGCGGCGGGGCGGGTCGATCTGGGCGACGGCGTGATCGGCGCGGTCGAGACCCGCAATGGCGGTTTTTCGGCGGAGTTGCGCGGGGTGAGCGCGGCGCTCGACCGGCCGGTGGCGGAGGAGACCTCGCCGGAATGCCGCGCTGCGCTGGGCGACAAACGCTGCCGCGTGGCGCTGGCGGGGCGGCGACGGTTCGCACGGGTGACGTCGTGGACCGCGCGGAGCGTGACCGTCGATGCGGCGGAGCCGCTGGCCGATGCCTATGGCGGCGGGTTGCTGCGCTGGATCGGGGGGGAGAATTCCGGGCTGGAGAGCGCGATCGCCGCATCGGCCGGCACGATGCTGACGCTGCGCGCCGAGCCGGTGCGAGCGCCGGCGGCGGGCGATCTGGTCGAGCTGATCGAGGGCTGCGACAAAAGCCTGGCGACGTGCGGCGCACGGTTCGGCAACGTGGCGAACTTCCGCGGCGAGCCGTATCTGCCGGGGATCGACCTGCTGACGCGCTATCCCGGGGCATGAGCGCGCGGGCAAGGGCCGTGGCGGCGGCGCGCGGCGCGGTGGGCGCCCGATATCGCCTGCACGGGCGCGATCCGCGGTTCGGGCTGGATTGCGTCGGGCTCGCAGGCCTGGCGCTGCGCGCGGGCGGCTGCACGGATTCGATTCCGGCAGGCTATGCGCTGCGCGGCGGGACGGCGGGCGGCATGCTGGACCTGATCGATCGCGCCGCGCTGCTGCGCACCGACCGGCCGCAGCCCGGCGACCTGCTGTTGTTCGCGGTCGGGCCGGCGCAGTTCCATCTCGCGATCAAGAGCGCGGACGGCATCTACCACGCCGATGCGCTGCTGCGCCGCGTGGTCGAGCGGCCGGGCGTGCCGCCTTGGCCGCTGCTCGCGGCCTGGGCGCTGATCGACGACGGGCCGGTCCGGGGCATCGTGCTGGGGGAGGGATAGATGGCGACCTTGGTGCTGAGCGTGGTCGGCGGGATCGTCGGCGGCCCGGTGGGCGCGTCGATCGGCGCGCTGGTCGGGCAGCAGATCGACCGCAACCTGCTGTTCGCGCCGAAGGCGCGGCAGGGGGCACGGCTGACCGAGCTGGCGCTGCAGACGTCGAGCTATGGCACGTCGATCGCGCAGGTCTTCGGCACGATGCGGATCGGCGGCTGCGTGATCTGGTCGACCGACCTGATCGAAAGCCGATCGACCAGCAGCGCGGGCAAGGGCCAGCCCAAAGTGACCAATTACAGCTATGCGGCGTCGTTCGCGGTGGCGCTGTCAGGCCGGCCGATCGCCGGCGTCGGGCGGATCTGGGCGGACGGCAAGTTGCTGCGCGGTGCGGCGGGGGATTTCAAGGCGGCGACCGGGTTCCGGCTGCACCGGGGCGGCGAGGACCAGGCGGTGGATCCGCTGATCGCCGCGGCGGAGGGCGCGCTGGCGCCGGCGCATCGCGGGATCGCCTATGCGGTGTTCGAGCATCTGCAGCTGGCGGATTACGGCAATCGCATTCCATCGCTGACCTTCGAGGTGATCGCCGATGCCGCGCCGGTGCCGGTGGGGGTGATCGCCGCGGCGGTATCGGACGGGCTGGTCGGCGGGACGGTCGCGCTCAGCCTGCCGGGGTTCGCCGCGCACGGCGATGCGCGCGGCGTGCTCGAGTTGTTGGGGGCGGCGAGCGGCGCGTGGTTCGTGCCGGCGGGGCGGACGCTGGTGCTGCGCGACGGGCGGGCGGTGGAGGCGACGCTCGATGATGCCGGCTGTGGCGCGGGGGAGCGGCCGGGCGCGCAAGCGGTGCGTGCGTTCGGCGCGCTCGACGGCGTGGCGCAGACCGTGACGGTGGCGCATTACGATGCGGCGCGGGACTATCAGACCGGGCTGCAGCAGGCGCGGCGGCCGGGCGCGGGGCAGCGCGTGGCGCGGATCGAGCTGCCGGCGTCGGTCTCCGCCGACACCGCCAAGACGATCGCCGCGGCCGAGCTGGCGCGCGGCGAGGCGGGGCGCGAGCGGCGCACGCTGGCGCTCGGCTGGGCCGCGCTCGGCGTGACGCCGGGGGCGTGCGTGGCGATCGCCGGGGCACCGGGCGTGTACCGCGTCGCTTCCTGGTCGTTCGAGCACGATGTGCTGACGCTGGACTGTGTGCGGCTGGCGGCGGCGACCGCACCGGCGAGCGCGAGCCCGGGGCGCGTGCTGCCGGCGCCGGACGCGGTGGCGGGGACGACGATCCTGCACGCCGCGGAGCTGCCGCCGCTCGACGATAGCTTGCCGAGCGCACCGCGGCTGACCGTGGCGGCGGCGGGGACGGAGGCTGGCTGGCGCGGCGCGGCATTGCTCTACAGCCTGGACGATGGCGCGCGCTGGCTGCCGGCCGGGGCGACCACCGGCGTGGCGACATTGGGCGTGCTGGCGTCGGTGCCCGGGATCGGGCCGCGCGACCTGATCGACCGGATCAACACGATCGAGGTCGATCTGGCGCAGGAGGGGATGAGCCTGGCCGGCGCCGACGCGGCGGCGCTGGATGCCGGGGCGAACATCGCGCTGGTCGGTGACGAACTGCTGCAGTTCGGGCAGGCGACACAGATCGGAGCGCGGCGCTGGCGGATCAGCGAGCTGCTGCGCGGGCGGCGCGGGACGGAAGGCGCGATGGCCCTGCAGGCGGCCGGCGATCGCTTCGTGCTGCTCGAGGCGGCGACGGCCGGCGTGATCGAGCTGCCGCTGTCAAGCATCGGCGCGACGGTCCGGCTGCTGGCGTCGGGCATCGGCGACGTTGCGGGGCCGGTTGCCGTCACGGCCACGGTGCCGGGCCGATCGCTGCTGCCACTGGCACCGGTACATCTCGCGCTGGAGTCGATCGGCGACGGCGATGTGCGGTTGCGCTGGGTGCGACGCAGCCGCGCCGGGTGGCGCTGGATCGACGGCGTCGACGCGCCGCTCGGCGAGGAACGCGAAGCCTATCGCGTGACGCTCATCGGCGGCGCCGGGCGGGCGATCGAGACGACCGTGCCGGAGCTGACCGTGACCGCAGCGGACCGCGCGGCGGCGGTCGCGCTGCAGGTCCGCCAAATTGGGTCATTCGGCGAATCGCCGGCAGCCGAGATCGCGCTGCCGGCCTTGTGAGGAGAGCGAGATGAGCGACACCACCGCGCGGCTGCGGCTGCCGACGCTGCGCGCCGGACAGGCACAGAAGGAACTGACGCACAACGAGGCGCTCGCGCTGATCGACCTGCTGCTCCACCCGGCGGTGACCGGCTTTGCGGTCGACAGTCCGCCGGCGGCACCCGAGCCCGGCGCCAGTTGGGTGGTCGGCCCGGCGCCGACCGGTGACTGGGCGGGGCATGCCGATTCCCTCGCCGGCTGGACCGAGGGCGGCTGGCGGTTCGTCGCGCCGATCGAGGGGATGACCGTGTGGATACGGGAACGGGCGATCGCCGCGTGTTATGCGGGCGGCACGTGGCGGATCGGCGAGATCGCCGCGACTCGGGTATCGGTCGATGGTGCGCGCGTGCTGGGACCCCGCCAGGCAGGCGTGCCCGACCCCGCGGGGGGCGATGTGATCGATATTGAGGCGCGTGCGGCGCTTTCGGCGCTGCTCGCCGCGCTGCGCAATCACGGGCTTATTTTCCCCTGAAACCGGACCGTTTCAGCCCCATTTCTGTTGCGTTTGGGCAACAGCCCGCAGAATTTGTGCGCTTGCGTGGAAACCAACTGTTAGGTAGTGAGTTTGCGCTGTCCGAGTGACAACGACGAAAGGGGATTTTTATGCGGAAGCTTGCCATCGCAATGGCGCTTGCCTCCACTGCACTGGCCACACCTGCCCTCGCACGCGATAATTCGTGGTACGTGGGCGTCGAGGGTGGCGCAATGATCGTGGAAGACATCGACTACGACATCACCGGTACCACTGCCGCTGCCACGGGCACCGGCACGGTCAACCATGACTATGGCTATGACGTCGACGGCGTGATCGGCTACGATTTCGGGGCGTTCCGCCTCGAGGCAGAAGTCGGCTATCGCAGCGCGACTCTTGACGGTTACAGCTCGACGGCAACCACGCCGGAATATCTTGCCAGTGGTGCGGTAGTGTCGCGGCCGGCAAACACGTACAATGTCGCCGGGGGCCGTACGTCGGCGCTCAGCTTCATGACCAATGCTCTGCTCGACTTCGGCGACGATGACGGCATCCAGGGCTTTGTCGGCGGCGGCGTCGGCGTCGCGCGCGTCAAGGCGCGTGTCGGCCTCAGCGACCGTGGCGATTTCCTGAACGATTCCGACACGCGCTTCGCGTGGCAGGGTCTGGCAGGCATTCGTGCACCGCTCAGCAGCCGCATCGACGCAACGCTCAAGTATCGCTTCTTCAACGTCGACGACGTTGCATTGGTCGATGTTACGGGTCGTGCGTACGAAGGTCGTTTCCGCTCGCACAGCATCCTGGGTGGCCTGACCTACAACTTCGGCGAACCGGCAGCACCGCCGCCGCCGCCGCCGCCGCCGCCCCCGCCTCCTCCCCCTCCTCCGCCGCCGCCGCCGGTTGCGGAAGTGGTCTGCGCTCCTGGACCGTACATCGTGTTCTTCGAGTGGGATAAGTCGGACATCACGGCACAGGCAGCTACGCTGCTCGACGGCGCGATCTCGCAGTACCAGAATTGCGGCAACACGCAGGTCATGCTGGCCGGCCACGCCGATAAGTCGGGTTCGGCAAGCTACAACGTCGGTCTGTCGCAGCGTCGCGCGGATTCGGTGAAGTCGTACCTCACGGCTCGCTCGATCCCGGAAGCAGTGATCAGCACGTCGGCATTCGGCGAAAGCCGTCCCCGCGTCGAGACCGCCGATGGCGTTCGCGAGCTGGAAAACCGTCGTGTGGAAATCCAGTACGGTCCGGGTTCGGGGCAGTAAGCTCCAAACCTAGCCTGGCTAGAACGATGGGGAGGTCGGCGAAAGCCGGCCTCCCTTTTGTTTGTCCAGTGTTGGCGGAAGACACTGTCGGCAGCGGCGACCGGGGGCGCTGAACAGACGTCGTCCTCCTGCTCAAGCAGGAGTTCATCGCCGAGGCGCTGCGCTGGCGCCCCTGGGCCCCTGCTTTCGCAGGGGAACGATGCGAGAATATCGATGCTTTCGATGATGGTCCGTGGCGGACTGTACGTGATGGTGCAGCCGTCGTGCGTGGCACCATGATCCCGACACGCCGGCTACAGCGCGGCGGCGAGCCAATCGGGGACCAGTGCATCGCCCAGCGCCTCGACTCGGCGATGCTCGACCATCAGGCCAAGCTCGGGATAAGTCGCCCGCGTGCGGTCGCCGGACTCAGCGAGCGGCGCGACGACGAGGCGGCGGTTGACCTTGCTGCGGTGATGCATCCGCGCGGTATTTTCCTGTCCGACATAACAGCCCTTGGTGAAGCTCACCCCGCCCAGCTCGCGCGCATTGCATTCGAGCCACAGCGTCTTGTCGCTCCCGAGCTCCGCGACGCCTTCGGTGACGCCGAGCGACAGGCGATGCGCTTGCCAGCCGCTGGCCGGCGCGGTCGCCGGCGCAAGCCAGCGCCAGCCGAGTTCGGGCAGGCGCGGATCGGGGACGCCCTGGCCGGGGTCGCGCGACCAGTGCACCGCCAGCGTTTCGTCGCGCGCGATGGTGATCGGGCGGCGCAGGCGATAGAGTGACAGGCGGCGCGCGAGCGCATCGGCCTGATCGGCCTCGCCATCGATCAGCACGTCGTCACCATCGGCCCACAGGATGAAATCGAACAAAGCCTTCCCCTGCGGGCTGAGCAGAGCGGACCAGGCCGGGAACGGCCCGTTGGCGTCGGCGGTGAGCAGGCCCTGCAGGAAGCCGCGAACGTCCTCGCCGGACAGTCGCAGCAGGGCTCGATCGGTGAGGGTGGTGGCGTTCATGCCCTTTGAGGTAGGGGGGGCGGGGGGCAGCGGCAATACGCGACTGGCGATTTGCGCCGCCGCACGCTAGGCCCGGCCCATGACCGAGCGCCTGACGATCCGCCGCCCCGACGACTGGCATGTCCACCTGCGCGACGGCGCGATGCTGAGCGCGGTGGCGCGCTATACCGCGCGCCAGTTCGCCCGCGCGATCATCATGCCCAACCTGTCCCCGCCGGTGACCGATGTGGCGGCGGCCGCGGCCTATCGCGACCGCATTCTGGCGGCGCTCCCGGCGGGCAGCGACTTCACCCCGCTGATGACCTGCTACCTGACCGATGCGGCCGACGCGCAGGAGATCGCGCGCGGGTTTGAAACCGGCGTGTGGGCGGCATGCAAGCTCTATCCCGCCAATGCGACGACCAATTCGGCGCACGGCGTGACCGACATTCGCGCGCTTGGCCCGGTGCTGGAGACGCTGCAGCGGATCGGCATGCCGCTGCTGATCCACGGCGAGGTCACCGATCCAGAGGTGGATTTCTTCGATCGTGAAAAGGTGTTCATCGATCGCACGCTCGGGCACCTGGTTCGCGATTTTCCGGCGCTCAAGATCGTGCTCGAGCATATCACCACCGCCGAAGCGGTCGATTTCGTGACCGCCGCCGGGCCGACCGTCGCGGCGACGATCACGCCACAGCATCTCCATCTCAACCGCAACGCGCTGTTCGCCGGCGGGCTGCAGCCGCACGCTTTCTGCCTGCCGGTGGTCAAGCGCGAGCGCCATCGCCTTGCAGTGCGCGCGGCGGCGGTATCGGGATCGGCCAAATTCTTCCTCGGCACCGACACCGCGCCGCACGTCCGCGAGCGCAAGGAGATGGCGTGCGGTTGTGCCGGCATCTTCAACGCGCCCTATGCGCTGGAAAGCTATCTCGCCGTGTTCGAGGAAGAAGGCGCGCTCGAGCGGTTCGAGGGCTTCGCCTCCGAACATGGCGCGCGTTTCTACGGCCTGCCGCTCAATGAGGGCACGGTGACGCTCGAGCGGCGCGCCGTGACGGTGCCCGATCTGCTCGGCGCGGGCGAGACGGCAGTGGTGCCGTTCCATGCCGGGCAGACACTCGCCTGGCAGCTGGTCGACTGAACGCCGCGGCTAGGCGCCGGCGCGGCGGCGAGCGAGCGGCCAGTCGATCACGCATCCGGCGAACAGCGCCCACCACACGATCACCGGCTGCGCGGCCAGGCGCGGGACGTGATACCACAGGCTGCGCAGGTTGCCGGCGACCAGCACCTGGTCGATCGCGTGCTTCACGTTGGCCGGATAGACGCACACCGCATAGGCGGCGAGCAGGACGCCGGCCCACCAGCGCAGCCGCGGGGTGAGCAATGCGAGCGCGCCGGCGAGTTCGCAGACGCCGGTGAACAGGATGACCTGTGCGGGGTAGGGCACCCAGGCCGGAGTGATGCCGAGAAACGGGCGTGGGATCGCAATGTGCGCGATGCCGGCGACGAGGTACGCGGCGGCAAGCACCCAACGGAGGATCGTGCGGGTGCGTTCGGCGCGGCGGGCGGGGGATGGGGGCATGCGGTTAGTGTACGCGCCGGGCGGGCGTGGGCAAAGCCCACGCCGTCGGCCGGGCTGACGCCCGCCGCCCGCGCTTGCGCGAGTCAGGCGCGCGTTGCCGCCTGCCGCGCTGCGCTCAGAACGGGAACCACTTCGATTTGTGGCTGAACTTCATATAGCCGATGTTCACGCCCTGCCGCCAGCCGACGCCGAGCCGGATCGGGATGACGACCTTGTCGCCCATGCGCAGATAGCTCGCCGCGACACCGCCGACGAAGAACAGGCGGCCCTCGCCCGCGGCGAAGCGCTTGCGGTACAGATCCTCGGTATCGTTGAGATTGTAGACCAGCACGAACACCTTGCTGGCATCGCCGCCGATATCGAAGCCGACCGACGGGCCGGTCCAATAGACCGGCTGCTGCCCCTCGATCTTGTGGAACATCTCGCCCTGGCCGTAGCGCAGCCCGACGACGAACGCGCCGCCGGCCTCGCGCCCGGCGATATAGGCATTGGGCTCGCCCTGTTCCTCGAGCACCTTTTCCAGCATGCCGGCCAGCCCGGCCGTACCCTTGCCGAGCGTACCTTCGGCGGCGCTGAGCAATTCGGTGCGGCTGAACGTCTCGCCGCGCGCGGCTTCGACCGTGGCGCCTTCGCGTGCGACATCCTGCTGCTGCGTATCGAGCGTCGCGGCCGGAGTCGTGGCGGGTACGCGCGGGCCTTGCGGATCATAAGGCGGATAGGCCGGGCTCTGCGGCGCCGCCGCGGGCGGCCGATAATCGGGCGATCGCGGCGTCGAGAGGTCGGCGTCGATCGCCTGGTTGGGATCGATCGTGCGTACCTCCTGCGCCGTGCCGGGGCCGGCACAGATCATCAGTCCAGTCATCACGATCGTCGAAAACAGTCTGCCCATGGTCTACTCCCCCGGCGCCCAGAACCAGCGACTAGCGCCTTCCTGGCTTGACCGGCAATGAACGATATTGCCCCGGGCGGCAGACAGAGTCGATTTTACGCCGGATGATGTGCAACCGACGGTTGATCACGCCCGCTGCGCTCGCTATAGCCGCCGCTTGCCGCCAGGTCCGGAGACGTGGGTGAGTGGCTGAAACCAACGCTTTGCTAAAGCGTCGTACCTCTTAAAGGGTACCGAGAGTTCGAATCTCTCCGTCTCCGCCACCATCTTCCTCAACATTGCCCGACGCCCCGCGGGTGCGCGGTACATCGTCTGGCTAATGCCGTTGACGAGGGTATGAGGGCGGATGGATTTTTTCTTTGCCCTGACGCTGGCCTTGGCCGTTCAGCATGCCGACGCCGCAGAGGACGGTCCGGCGCGGACGTCCGAACTCGATGCGATCAACTGCCGTCTCGATGTGCCGCACTATATGCAGTTCGCGCTCGCGCTCGACGGCGAGGAGAAGCTGGCGCGGAAACGCCGCTGGAAAGCGATCGCGTCGCGCAATGCGTTCATCAAGGAATATGAGCTGCCGGCCGCGATCACCGTCGCCGGCGCGTATCGCACGCGCCGCATCGGATTCACCGGTAATGCTATCCTTGCCATCCTCGACCTGCCCGACCCGGCGACGATCGCGCGCGCCGAACGGATCGACAACGCCATGTCCGCCGACCCGATGATCGCCGCGCTTGCTGCCACCGGCACGATGACCCGTCCGCAGGCCGAGGCGGCGCTGCCGTTCCGCAAGTTCATGGGCGAGCGCATCCTGACGGATGTCACCGAGCCGGCCGGAGCGGAGGACGGTTATGGCAGCCATTTCGTCGTCGCGCGGACGATCTCCAATGCGACGACGCATCCGGGCAAGACCTTCTACGGCTGCAGCTACCGGCTCGAGTTGCTCGACAAGGACGGGACGGCGCTGTGAGCCGGGGCGGGCCGCGCGGCATTGCCGGGTGCGTGGCATGCGGCATGCTCGCCGGTGCCGTGTCGCTGGGAACGGTGCAGGCGCAGGAGCTTCCGACCGACCGGCAACTGCAGGCCGCCTTCGGCGCGGTCTATAATCGTCTGGGGCTGATGGAATATTGCGCGGCCAAGCGGTTCGCCGACGCCGGGGATGTCGCCAACAGCCGTAGGTCCGTCACCGCCACGATCGCGGGGATGGCGGTGGCGGCCGAGGCCCGCGCGCAGCAGGCCGTCGGCCGGCGCGGTCATATCGTCGGGCCGCAGGTGATCGGCCTGATGAACTCGAGCAACCGCGACCGGCCCGAAGAGCTGGGCGAGGGGCAGACGATGTCGCTGGCCGACAATGCCCGGGCGCAGCAATCGACCGAACGGACGCTGTGCCGGCAGATGGCGGACCAGGGGGCGGCGGTGGTGGAGGCCGCATCGGGCGCGGCGGCCGCACACTGACGGCGATGGTCGCGCGCGGCGATCAGCCGGGGCCGCCCTCCAAATCGCCCACGCATTGCAGACCGGGGGCCGTCCTGGCCATGCGCCGCAACGTTTCGGTCCGGGCGACGAGGCCGGGGAAGATCGCGTCGGGCGTGGCGGTGTAGGTGCGGAGCAGCCGAGCTGCCCAGGCATAGTGGCGTGCGCCGACATCGCAGCTGTTGCTGCCGCCATCGCTCTCGCCCCAGATCTTGTGCCACGCACCTTGGCCGTCGCGCTGCAGCAGCGCCTGGAAGCTACCGACCGGGCCGTCGGCGCGCACATAGGCGATCGCCCGGGGCTCCGAGGCAAGAACGCGAAAGGCGCGGAACGTGAAGCGCGATCGGGGATTGGCGTCGCCGGAGTGTAGCGTCCTGACGATCGCGGTGCGCTCGGCGCTGCCGGGGGCGGGCGTATGGACGGCCGGCGGCGCGGCTGCCGCGGCGACGGTTACGGTAGCGGCAAGCAGCATCGCGACGCCGGATGGGAAGCACTGGATCATATCCCGTTCGCCATGCGGTATCGCGGCGTCGCGCGCCAGCCGGCGGCGGCGTGTCGGCCTCGATCGACATCGCCGACCTGGGTGGCGGGATGCGCGGATCATGGGCCGGGTCGACGGCTGAGGAACGTAATGCCGATACAGGCCGTTTGGGCGGGAAGGGGACCATTGCCATGAACGCCAGCGCTCGGCTGACCACACTTACCCGGATCGGCTTCGCCACGCGCGGCATCCTGTATCTCGTCATCGCCTTCCTGGTGATCCGCGCGGGCCGCGCGGAGGATCCGGCCGGCGCGCTGCAATATGTCGGCAACGGCGCCGGCCGCGTGCTGCTGTCGGTGATGGCGGTCGGCCTATGCGCCTATGGCATCTGGCGGCTGGCCGATGCCGCACTCGACATCGAACGCCACGGCACCGATCGCAAGGGCATCGTCGAGCGGATCGGCGCGGGGATCAGCGGGATGGTCCATCTGTTGCTCACTTGGCAGGCGGTGAATTTGATCCGCGGGCTCGGCACCGGCGGCGACGGGGCAGAGGCGGGCACGCAGGTCGCGCTCGATCTGCCCGGTGGCACCTTGCTGGTGATGATCGGCGCAGTCATGCTGTTCGGCGTCGGCGTGCTCCAGCTGGTCAAGGCGGCCAAGGGCAGCTTTCTCGATTATCTCGAACCACGGATCGCGTCACAGCCCTGGGCCCGGTGGAGCGGCCGGGCCGGCTATGCCGCGCGCGGCGTGGTCTTCATCATCTGCAGCTATCTGCTGCTCAAGGCCGGCATGAACGATCAGGCGAGCGAGGCCGGCGGCATGGCACAGGCGTTGTCCTGGCTGACCAGCCCGGCGGACATCGTGATCGGCGTCGGCCTGTTCGGCTTCGGCGTGTTCAGCCTGATCGAGGCGCGCTACCGCCGGCTGCACGATATTGCGGCGGCCGATCTCGCGCGGCGCTGAACTGCGCGACGCGCGGGCCGCCCCCCGATCACCGGGTCGTCGGCCAGCGCATCCTTTGCCGGCGATCGCGCCGGTGCTCAGCGGGCGATGAAGCCGCCGTTGATGAACAGCGTCTGCGCCGTCACCCAGCCGCCACCCGGGCCGACCAGGAATTCGATCAGCGGCGTAATCTCGTCGATTTCGCCGAGCCGGTTCTGGGGCGCCATATGCGACAGGAAAGCTTTCGAGTCGGCGGTTTCGACCGGATAGAAGAATGATGTGTTGAGCGGGCCGGGCGCCACGGTGTTTACCGTGATGCCGCGGTGGCCGATCTCCTTGGCGAGCGCACGGGTGAAGTGCTCGAGCGGCGCCTTGGACCCGGCATAGACCGCGTTGAGCCCGGTGGTCGCGGCCTGCAGCGTGGTTCCGATCGAGATGATGCGGCCATTGTCCTCGATCCGCTTGGCCGCTTCCTGCATGCAGAAGAAGGCCGCCTTGCCGTTGATCGCGAAGCTCTGGTCGAAATCCGCCTCGGTGATCTCGACGAACGGCTTTTTCACCACCTTGCCGACGGTGTTGACGACGATATCGAGCTGGCGGAATTTCTGCTCCACCGTATCGAACAGCCGAACGACGTCCGCCACCTGAGTCAGGTCGGCGCTGATCAGCAGGGGCTCCGCTCCGAGATGGGCGATCTCGGCCGCGGTTTCTTCCGCTTCGCCGCGCGAACCCTCGCCATGATAGTGGACCGCGACGCCGCGGCAGCCGTTGCGGGCGAGCATGACGGCATAGGCGCGGCCCTGGTTGCGCGTCGCGCCCATCACGATGGCGATCTTGCCGGCGAGGGGCTGGTGGAGGTCGGTGGTCGTCATCGTCATTCTCCTGGTTGGTGACCAAGGAGTAGGCGCCCGCGCCCGACGCGGCTTTCACGATACCCGCATCCCTGTTAGGAAAGCGGCATGCAGCGAGCAGGAACGCTTATGCCAGAGCCCAGCCTGCCGCATCGCCGCACATCGCCACCGCGGACGCGCCGGTGCCCAATTGGGGACGGCTGGTCAGTTCGGAGTTCGGCACGGCGGCGTGGAACCGGCGGGATGCCGACGAGATCAGCCAGACGATCCCACATCATCTCGTGCTCCTGTCGTTCAAGCCGTTCAGCAACCGCGAGTCCCGGCTCGGCGGCACGCGGGTCCGCAGCGCTTCGGCCGCCAGCGGCGCGTGCGAGATCGTTCCGGCGGGGGCAGACTATTGGTCGCGCTGGCACGAACCCAAGGAGGTCTCGGCGTTCGCGCTCTCGCAGGACTGGCTCGACCGCGTGGCCCAGTCCGACCTCGATCTGCCGGCCGCGACCGTCAACGCGGACGCCCTGCCGATCGTCGACCGTCGCGTCGCGCTGATCGGTGGCATGCTCCGCGACGAGCTTCGTTCGGGCACGCATGCGATGATGGCCGGCCTGGAGCTCGATTCGCTGCTCAACCTGCTCGGCATCCACCTCATCAAACATTATGGCATCGCTCGTCCGCAGAAGGATCTGGGCGGTCTTTCGGACCGGCAGTTGCGGCAGGTCCGCGACTATATGGTCGCGCACCTTGCCGAAAGCGTGAAGCTGGAGGCACTGGCCGCCGTGGTCGCGCTATCGGCGAGCCAGCTGATGCGGTCGTTCCGGCGCCGCACCGGCACCAGCCCGCACCAGTATCTGATGCGGCTGCGCCTCGATCAGGCACGGGCGCTGATCGTCGGTGGCGTGCTGCCGCTGGCCGATATCGCGCTTGCCTGCGGGTTTTCGAGCCAGAGCCATCTGACGGCGATCATGCGCCGCGAGGACGGGCTCACCCCGGGCGCGTTGCGGGCGTAACCCGCGGAGTGACCAAGGCCCGGTGCCGCCACACGTCCACCCCTCAGACATCCGGGGGCAGGATCGCCAAATGCCGGACGGTTTGCTGCGCCAGCGGCTTGCCGCGGGCGCCCGCCTAGTTGGTCCAGTAGACATAGTCCTGGCCGGGCGACCAGGGCATGTCGAGCGGGACGTCGATGCGCACCGGCGCTTCGACCAGACCGGGCCATAGCGGCTTCGCCATGTCCCGATCGTGCCGGTCGAGCGCGGCGCGCAACCGCGCGACCTGCGCGGGGTGCCGCGCGGCAAGGTTGACGCGCTCGGTCGGGTCGCTCGCGAGATCGTAGAGACGGACGCTGGCGGGCCGCGCCGTCACCTGCAGCTTCCAGTTACCGTCGCGCACCGCACGGTAGGCGCCCGAGCGCCAGAAAAGCGGCGCGGTTCGCGTGCTTGGCGACAGGCCGGGAACGACCCCGGCCAGCACGTCGGTCGTATCCATCACCCGATCCCGCGGTACCGGCGCCCCGGTCACCGCGGCGATCGTCGCGAACATGTCGAGATGGCTCGCGCGCGTCGCCGATCGCGTGCCCGGCGCGATCTTGCCCGGCCAGCGCATCAGCAGCGGCACGCGGATGCCGCCTTCGAAGAAAGTCGCTTTCCAGCCGCGATACGGCGCGTTGAGCGCGGGGATGCCGTGATACCAGGCGCCGCCATTGTCGCTGGTGAAGATGACGAGCGTCTCGTCGTCGATCCCCAGCGCCTTGAGCTTCGCCATCACGTCGCCGATCCTGCGGTCGAGCTGGCGGATCATCGCGCCGTAGACGCGGGTCTTGTGATCCTCGATCATCGGCAAGGCATCGTAATCGGCGCGTGTCGCCTGTAGCGGTGTGTGCGGCGCGTTGTACGCGAGATAGAGGAAGAACGGCCGGTTGCGGTTCGCCTCGATCGCGGCGAGCGCATTGTCGGTCAGATAGTCGGTCATGTGCGCGTTCGGCGCGAAGCGCTGGCCGTTATTAAACTGAACGGCATAGGGCAAATTGGGCCACAGGAAGCGGTCGATCGGATCCCAGGGCAGCGTGGCATTGACCACGCCAGGGTCGCGCTGGCGGAGATATTTGCTCCCGCCGGCGCGGAAGCCGAGCGTCTCGTCGAACCCGCGCGCGTGCGGCGCGAGCGCATCCGCCTCGCCCAGATGCCATTTGCCGAGATGGATCGTGTGATAGCCGCGCCGCTTGAGCTGTTGCGCGATGGTGATCTGGTCGGCGGGAACGCCCTGCTCGGCATAGTCGATCACGTCGTGGCTTAGTTCGTCATGGTAGATCGTCGGATAGGGCGACGTGCCTTGCGCGACATGCGCGACGGCGCCGGCGAAGGCGGGCGGGACCGCGGTGAATTCGAAACCGTAGCGGGTCGGGTAGCGCCCGGTCATCAGTGCCGCGCGCGACGGCGAGCAGGTCGCGTTGCCGGCATAGGCGGTGGGGAAGCTGACGCCCTCGCGGGCCAGCGCATCGATATGCGGCGTCTTGACGATTCCCCCGGCGACGCCGCCGCCATCGAGGCTGATATCGTTGATGCCGAGATCGTCGGCGACGATCAGGATGACGTTGGGTGGGCGTGCGGCAGCGGGCGTGGCTGGCCCGCGCGACCAGACGACCGGGTGATACCGTGCGATCGGGTTGCGCCACTCGCTGAGCAGCCCGGGCAGCGCGATCTTGTAGCGGTCGAACGCGCCATAGCCGGCGGCGACCACGCCCGCGACCAGCGCGAGCCATGCCAGCCGCGACCTCACGCCGCCGCTCCGGCGGCGCCGCGCCGCACGTGCGTGGAAACGCGCAACCAAGGTGCGATACCGGCCATACCCTCCTCCGATCCGGCTTTTGCCGGTATAGTATTGGCGTTAACTATGCCAATATCATCATGGCGGATGATCGGCTCTTGTCAAGCGGGCGTGTTCGCAGCGCGTGTCGCCGATGAACGGTAATCCCGCCGCTGTGTCAGCAGAGCAAGGCTCGATTGGATTGACGCTTTGCGGCACCCGAGATAGTTGCACGCTCAGTGTCGATAGATCGGAGCGATGCGATGCGCGATGTGGCAACGGTGACGCGGATCATGGCCGAGGCGATGGCGGTCGTGCCGGGCAAGCGGGTGCGGCTCGATTTCGGTGGCGATGGCCATATCCTGCTCGATGGGGTCGATCGTCGCGTGGGCGCCGACGACGCACCCGCCGATGCCACCGTCCGGATGTCGTTCGCCAACTTCCTGGCAATGGCCGATGGCAAGCTCAGCGGGACCATGGCGTTCATGCAGGGCAAATTGAAGGTTCAGGGCGATATGGGCGCGGCGATGCAGCTCCAAACCGTATTGGCGAAGATCAAGCCGTAACCTCGCCCCGGCTTCCGGGCATGATTGACGCGCGAGGCCGCTTGCCGGGCAGGCTGTCGCCGGCGATTGTCTTGTGGCGCGCGCTATGCCAATTCATGCAGCACGAAGGGGAGAGGCCATGCGAGGACGGGCGATCCTGCTACTGCTGCCGGTCGCTGCGTGCCAGCCGTCGCCGTCCGCCCCGCCCGTGTCGGTCTGTGCGGGCGCGGCCGGCGCGCCGATGCGCTGGATCCCGGCCGGTCGCTTCACGATCGGCGAGGATCCGCACTATCCCGAGGAAGGCCCACCACGCAGGGTGGCCGTACCGGGCTTCTGGATCGACGCGCACGAACTGACCAATGCGGAATTTGCGCGTTTCGTGCGCGCGACGGGCTACCGCACGCTGGCCGAACGCGCGCCGCCGGTTGCACCCGGGACGCCGGCCGATATGCGCATTCCGGGCTCGGCCGTATTTACGGTGCCGAACGAGGCCGATCCACGCTGGTGGCGCTGGGCCATCGGCGCGCAGTGGCGGCACCCGTCGGGCCCGAGCGAGACGATCGCCGGGCAGGCGCGCGTGCCCGTGGTGCAGATCGCTTATGACGATGCGCTCGCTTACGCGCGCTGGGCGGGGAAGGAATTGCCGAGCGAAGCGCAGTGGGAATATGCCGCGCGCGGCGGCCGCCCGACGCTGCCCGAATCCGTTGCTGCGGACGGCGGGCCGATCGGCAACGTCTATCAGGGCGTGTTCCCACGGCGCAATCTCGGCATTGACGGCTATATCGGGCGCGCGCCGGTCGGCTGCTTTCCGGCCAATCGCTACGGCCTGTACGACATGATCGGCAATGTGTGGGAATGGACGCGCAGCCCGGGCGGACCACAGCCGGACATGCGCGTCATCAAAGGCGGATCCTATCTGTGCGCCGCCAATTACTGCGCGCGCTATCGCCCGGCGGCGCGGCAGTTCCAGGAACGCGGGCTCGGCACCGACCATATCGGCGTGCGCTTCGTCGACAATCGCCGCGCACCACCCGATTGACCGTGTCGCAATATTATGGCACAGAGAGTGTCAATTGAACGGAGGTGCTATGCAGGTGTTGCGTACCCCGGACGAGCGGTTCGACGATCTGGCCGATTACCGCTTTGCCCCACATTACACGCTCGTTCCGTCGGGCAATGGCGGCGAACTGCGTATCCACGCGATCGACGAGGGGCCGCGCGATGCCGCACCAGTGCTGCTGCTGCACGGCGAACCGAGTTGGTCCTATCTCTATCGCAGCTTCGTCGCGCCGTTGGTTGCGGCGGGGCACCGCGTGGTTGCACCGGATCTGATCGGCTTCGGCAAATCAGACAAGCCCGCCGCCCGCGAGGATTATAGCTACGAGCGCCATGTCGACTGGATGCTGGCGTGGCTCGAGGCGCTCGATCTGCGCGACATCACCTTGTTTTGCCAGGATTGGGGCGGGCTGATCGGGTTGCGGCTGGTCGCCGAACGACCCGATCGCTTCGCCCGGCTGGTGATCGCCAATACCGGGCTGCCGACCGGCGAGGGCAGCAGCGATGGGTTCGACGCCTGGCTCGCGTTCAGCCAGTCGAGCCCGACCTTTCCGATCGGCCATATCGTCAGCGGCGGCACGGTGCGCGGTCTGAGCGCCGCGGAGATCGCCGCCTATGACGCGCCGTTTCCCGACGATCGCTACAAGGCTGGCGCGCGGCAGTTCCCGGCGCTGGTGCCGATCACGCCCGATCATCCGTCGGTCGCCGAGAACAAGGCGGCCTGGGCGGTGCTCGAGACCTTTGGCAGGCCGGTGCTGACCTGCTTCAGCGATCGCGACCCAGTCACCGCGGGCGGTGATCGCCCGTTCCAGCATCGCATCCCCGGTGCCGCCGGCCAGCCGCATGTGACGATCGCCGATGCCGGGCATTTCCTGCAGGAAGACAAGCCCGAGGAGATCGTTTCGCTGATCCTGTCCTTCATTGCCGCAACGGGAGCCACCGCATGAACGTCGTCAACGCCGTGCTGCCGAGCGCGCAGCAGGTGACCGATTTCTTCGGCGCCCCCGAGGGGCCGTTCGTGATGATCAACCTCCTGAAGTTCAAGGCAAAGGCCGACTATCCCGATGGCCGCGATGCGCATCTGACCGGCGCCGAAGCCTATATGCGCTATGCCGTCGCGGTGCGCGCGGAGCTTGCGCGGGTCGGCGCGCGGCCGGGCCATGCCGGTGCCGTCACCGGGCTGCTGATCGGCGAGGTCGGTGAATTGTGGGACATGGTCGCGCTGGCGCATTATCCCTCGCTCGCGGCGATGCGCGCGATGGTCGAGCATCCCGATTATCAGGCGATCGCCGTCCATCGCCTCGCGGGACTGGCGGGGCAGCTCAATATCAAGACGCAGGCGCCGCTGCCGTGACGCTGGCTTACGATCTCTACTGGTCGTTCCGCTCGCCTTATTCGTATCTGGTGACGCAGCGTCTGGTAGCGTTGGAGGCGGAATACGACGTGCGCTGCGCCGTCCGCGTGGTCTATCCGATCGCGGTGCGGCAGGCCGATTTCTTCGCGCACGTCGATCCGCTGTGGTTCGGCTATCTGCTGCGCGACGTGGCGCGCAGCGGCGCCTATCTCGGCATACCGGTCCGCTGGCCGGTGCCCGATCCCGTGGTGATGGATTTCGCCACGCGCACCTATCCGGCCGAGCAGCCCTATATCTACCGCCTCAGCCAGCTGGGGCAGCTCGCAGCGGAGCGCGGGCGCGGGCTCGCCTTTCTCGATGCGGTCAGCCGGCTGTTATGGGACGGTTCGGTCGATGGCTGGCACGCGGGGGATCACCTCGCGCGCGCTGTCGGGAGCGCCGGGCTCGACCTGGCCGAAATGGATTCGGTCGTCGCCGCCGAGCGCGACCGGCTCGATGCGGCGATCATCGCCAACCAAGCGGCGCAACGCGTCGGCGGCCATTACGGCGTCCCGCTGATGGTGTTCGAGGGTGAGCCGTTCTTCGGGCAGGATCGGTTCGATCAACTGCAATGGCGCATGCGCCAAAAGGGGCTGGCGCGCCGCTGATCGTCGCTGCCATCGTGCGCCGCCAGCCGCCGCGCTCGCCGCTTATCGCCGCTCCGCACGCGCGCGCCGCCAGACGAGCCAGCCGATCACCAGCAGTAGTGACAGCGCGGTTATCGCCGCGGCGCGCTTCAATTGCGGCAGGGCGACGGTGGCGAAGGCGTTGGCATTGATCTGCTCGTCCGCGGTATAGCCGGGGGGCATCGGCAGCACGCCGTCGCGTCGGGCAAAGACGGCATAATCGGCGCGCATCGCGCGCGCGCGCGCCGGATCGCGAGCGGTCAGGTCGCGCGTCTCGCCGGGATCGGCGACGATGTCGTACAGCCGCCAGTTGCCGTCACCGGTCGGCGGGAGGTTCTTGACCAGCTTGTAGCGGCCCTTGAACAAGGCCGCGTTGCCCGACAGTTCGTAGCCGATCGGCTGGTCGTCGGGGTGGACCTGCGCCGCCTTGCGCTCGAGTAGCGGGACGAGGCTGGCACCGGTCATCGGTTCGACCGCGCGGCCGCGATAGCGCGCGCGCGGCGGCGCCAGGCCGGCCAGCGCGAGCAGCGTTGGCGCGACATCGGTGACGTCGGTATAGGCGCTGGCGATATGCCCGGCGGCGATCGCCGGGTTGCCCGGCCAGGCCAGCACCAGGGGAACGCGCAGTCCGCCCTCGTCGGCGGTGAATTTGTAGCCGCGCAAGGGGGCGGCGGCGGCGCTCGCCCAGCTCGGGCCGATCGCGGTCAACGTGCCGCGCTGCCCGGCGCGAGCGGGTGTGAAATCGTAATGGGCACCGAGGTACAGGCGGTTGAGCAGGCGGTTACGCGGGTTGGTCGGCTCGGGGCCGTTGTCCGACAGGAACACGAAGATCGTGTTGTTGTAGGCGCCGATCGCCCTGAGATGCGCGACCAACCGGCCGATCTCGCGGTCCGCCGCATCGGCCATCGCGGCATAGGCGCTCATTGCGGTAGCCGCCTCGGGCGACGCTGGCCACGCCGTGGTCGTTCCCATCCGGACCATCGCGCTCCCGTCGGGGACGATCCCGAGCGCGATCGCCCGCGCGCGCCGGGCGCGGCGCGTCGCGTCCCAGCCGGCGCGATAATGGTCGCGGTAGCGCGCGAGATCGGCGTCGGGCGCCTGCACCGGGATGTGATTGGCGAGAAAGTTGATCGAGGCAAAGAACGGGCGCCCGCGCGCGCCGCTGTCGATATAGGCGATCGCCTTGTCGACGATGAAGGTCGAGGAATAATAATCGGCGGGGAGCGCGGCCGGGCGGCCGTTCTCGCTCCAGTCGGCCTTGTCATTCAGTCCGATGATCGGCTTCTGCTCGAAATTGTCGGCACCGGCATCGGCCAGCGCGAACGCACGGTCGTAGCCGCGCGCGTGCGGCAGCTTGGCTGGCGTCTTGCCAAGGTGCCATTTGCCGGTGAAATAGGTGTGATAGCCCTGATCGCGCAGCACTTGCGCGAGCGTGACGACGCGGTCGTTGAGGACGGTGTCATAGCCTGGCTTGCCGACATGCTCGGCCGGGATCGTCTCGGGCATGTTGCCGAGGCCGGCGCGGTGGTTGCGCACCCCCGTCTGCAGCATGGCGCGCGTCGGCGAGCAGGACCCGGCGACATGGAAGTTGGTGAAGCGCACGCCGCGCGCCGCCAGCGCATCGATATGGGGGGTACGGATCTCGCTGCCGAACGCGCCGACGTCGCTGAATCCCCAATCGTCGACGAGCAGCACGACGATATTCGGCCGGGTCGGTGGGGCGGGGCGGGGGTCGCCTGCAACCGGGGCGGCGGCGGACAGCGCCGCGAGCAGCAGCGCGCATCGGACGCCGCGGTTCACAGCAGCGCTTTCCGGGTGATCGTCGTGCTGCCGGCCGGAAGGCTGAACAGCATGCCATCCTCGCCGACAGTAATCGGGCCGGGGAAATGACGGTGCGCATCGCCCAGAAAGGCGGGATAGGCGAAACCGAGCGGCATTGGCGGGACGATGTGATTGAGCACCAGATGCCGCACGCCCGCGCGCCGGGCAGTATCGGCTGCCTGTTCGGGCGTGGCGTGATAGTTGCGGATGTCACGCGTGATCTGCGCGGTATTGGCCTGCCCTGTCACGGCAAGTCGATCGGTCAGCCGCACGAGCAGCCTGGGCTGGAGCGCTTCGTGCACGAGCAGGTCGCTGCCGCGGGCCGCACGCACCAGCGCGGGCGACCAGGTCGTATCGCCGCTCAGCGTTACCGATCTGCCGCGATAGGTGAAGCGATAGCCGACGGCGGGCGCGACCGGCGCATGGTTCACCCGGATGGCGGTGACCGAGACGCCGTCGCGCTGGTAGACCAGCGCGGCATCGTCCGCCGGCAGCGCGAACGGCCGCGCAATCGCTCCGGCGCCGCTGGGCGGGACAATGTCGGCGCCGTGATGGGCGATACGGTAACGATTGTCGGTGGCATAAGCCGCATTGAAACCGGCGACGATCGCCGCGACGCCGGGCGGGCCGGCGACCGGCAGCGGGGCTGTCGCGGCGCTGCCGGTCCAGCGCATCAGCATCAGCGGGCCGAGCCCGTCGATATGGTCGGAATGGAAATGGGTGAGGAAGACGCGCTCGATCCGTCCCAGCGGCACGCCCATCAGTGCGAGTTTGCGCGCGCCGCCGTCACCGGCATCGACGACGAACAGGTGGCGGCCGGCAAGCACGGCGGTACAAGCCTCGGCGCGGGTCGGATCTGGTAGCGGCGAGCCGGTGCCGCAGAGCAGGACGTGCAGGCCGTCCGGCAGATCCGCCAGCACGTCGCGCCCGACGCGCCGATCGACCATCCGCTCGAGCAGCATTGCGCCGAGTTGCGGCTGGAACGCTTTGACGAGGCCGAAGCAGAGGGCGGCCGTGAGAACCACAGCCGCCGCAACGATGCGTCGCTTGCCCCGCCTCATGCAATGCGCTCCTGCCATTGTGTCGGCACTCGAAGTGTCATAACATTGTTCGCATGTCGGCGCCAGCGAGCGGCTGCCGGGTGTTACAGGGGAACCACGATGACATTGCTGCTGCGCATCCTGGTGTTCGTCGTCGCGGCGTTCAATCTCGCGCTCGGGCTCGTCTTCCTGCTCGCGCCGGTGCGCATTGCCCCGTCGTTCAATGTGATGCCGAACGGCGTGCAGGGGATCGCGACGCTCCGTGCCGATTTCTCCGCCTTCTTTCTGTGCGGCGGCTTGTTTGCGTTCATCGGCGCATGGCAGGCCCGGCGCGCGCCGCTACGCGTGCCGTTGCTCTTGCTGGGAATCGCGCTCGGCGGCCGGTCGATCGGGGTGGCGATGGACGGCATGGTTGCGACGACAGTCACCCCGATGGCGGCGGAATTTGCGATGATCGTGATTCTGGCCCTGGCTTATCGACAATTCGCGATCGGGGAACGGACCGCTGAGTGCGCCCGGCGCCCGCATTCCGGCGCGACCGGCGCGGCATAGGTGCGCCGCGCTATTCCTTCTTCGCGTCCTGCCTTTCCGCGATCGCCGCGCGGCAATTTTCGGACAATCGATCCTTGTTGCTCATCAGGCAGGATTTGACCCGGTCGCGGTTGCGTGCGGCGAGCTCGACGGCGCACAGCTGCCGGATTTCGGGCATGCACGCCTGGCGTACGGTGGGCCCGGCCGCGGCGGCCGAGGCGTGCGCCAGACCGATCAGGGCCAGGGAGGCGAGCGGGATATCGATCGGTCGCATGAACGTCTTCTCCGATATATCTGTTGGCTGCTCGATATGCGTATTAATCGGCAGTGATGCTGTCAAATGATTCGGGGGCTGGAACAATCCTTATCAAGAAAATATTTGGGCAGGGCGTCCCCAACTAGGTAAGGCGCATCGGCGCGGACCCTGGCGCCTGGGACAAAGATGGCATGGCAAAACCACGATCGATCAAGCGGATCACGCCCAGCGCCGATGCGGCGCCGGACGGCCGGCGCGAACGAAGCAAGGCCAGTCGCGCGGCGATCATCGATGCCATGGTGGAACTGATCCAGAACGGCAATCTGTCGCCCACTGCCGATCAGGTCGCGGTGTTCGCCGGAGTCGGCCAGCGCACCGTGTTTCGCCAGTTCGGCGATATGGAGGAAATCTACCGCGAGGTGAGCGAGCGGGTCGAGGATCGCGTCATGCCGATCCTGATCCGTCCGCTCGAAGCGACCGACTGGCAGGGCCGGGTGCGCGAGATCGCCGACCGGCGCTGGAAGATCTACGAGGAATTGCTGCCGTTCCGTGCCGCCGCCGATCTGCGGCGGTTCAATTCCGACGTGTTGATGAAGGACTATCGCCGCCAGCTGAAGCTCGAATGGACGACGTTGGCGGCGATCCTGCCCGATGCGGTGAAGGCCGACCAGCCGCTCGCCATCGCGCTGCACCTAGCACTGAGTTTCCATTGCTGGCGGCGCTTGCGCGAGGATGAGGATCTCGATCGCGACGCCGCGCGCGCCGTGATCATGCGAATGGTCGATGCGGTGCTGTGCACGGTCGATGCGGCGGGGATCGACGCCTAGCCGACGCCGGGTGTCGCTCCGCCGCGCAGGCGCCACAACGGGCGGTCAGCTGCGGATCAATCCGGTGATCGGCGTGACCGCGCCACTCTTGGCGAACAGCGTCCGCCCGACGCGCGCCGGATCGAGCCCCAGGCTTTCCGCCGCCGCACCGGCGATCAGCGCGTCGAGCGCGGCGGTCGGCCGCAGGTCGCGGGCGTCGTAGAGCCGGCCGGGCGCCAGCCCGGGCCAGTCCGCGACGACGCGCCCGCCCTGCACCGCGCCGCCGAGCAGCATCGCGACCGATCCGGTGCCGTGATCGGTTCCGCCCGTGCCGTTCACCGCCACGGTGCGGCCGAACTCGGTCGCCACCAGCACCGTGGTGGTCGCCCATGCCGCGCCGAGCCCGTCGCGCAGCGCGGCGAGCATCGCGTCGAGATTCCTGAGCTGGTTGGCCAGCCGCCCGGCCTGCGCATTGTGCGTGTCCCAGCCGAGGGTCTCGAGCATCGCGATGCGCGGGCCGTTCGGCTTGGTCAGGAAGCCGGCGGTCAGCGTGCCGAGGCTTGCCGGATCCTGCCGCGCACCGACGTCGGTGGCCAGACCCCTGGTTTCGAGCGCCGATGCCCAGAGCGGATGCAGCTGCGGATCGGCCTCGTACAAGGCGGTGACGCGCGTCATCAGATCGTCCGCGGCATGCGGCAGCGCGGAGGGCGCATAGGAGGCGACCTGCACCGATCCGCGCAGCGCGGTGGGCACGGTCGCGGCGATCGCGATCGCGTCGTCGCTGGCGCGCGGCAGCATCGCGACCAGCCGGTTGAGCCAGCCGTCGCGCACGACATAGGGTTGCGCGCCGCCTGTCTCGAGCACGTTCTGCCCGTCGAAATGCGAACGATCGCGATACGGCGAGGCGACGGCATGGACGAACAGCGCCTGTTGCCGCGCGTACATCTTGCCGATCTCGACCAGCGCGGGATGCAGGCTGAACATCGCATCGAGCTTGATCCCCGGCGTCTCGCCGATCAGCCTGGCGCGCAAGCCGGCAAACGCCGGGTCGCCGGTCGGGCGCAGCACGTCCAGCCCGTCCGCCGCGCCGCGCTGGATGATGAACACGAAGCGGCGCTCGGTTGCCGCAGTGGCCAGCGCGATGCCGGGGGAAACGAACAGCGCACCGGCGCCGAGCGCGGCGGCGGAGAGCAAGTGGCGGCGGGCGATCATCGGATCATCTCCTCAGGAAATCGGGGGCGACGAGCATCAGCGCGAGCGCCCCGGCCGGGCTTTCCGCACGCGATATCTGGTCGGCGGTGGCAGCGCCGAGCGACGCCGGCAGCAGTTTGGGCGCGAGCGTGCGGGCATCGAGCCGCTCGCCGAGCGGCGCCGCGAGGCGCTGCGCGACCTCGACCCGGCGCAGCAGCGCATCGGGCCCGGCCCAGCTCGCCGCGATATCGTCCCAGCCCGCCGGGGCGCCGGGCTTCCACACGCGCTGCCCGAGTTGCGTCTGCAGCGTCGCGATCTGCATCCGGCCGGCCTGCCGGTAGCCGAGACCGCGCAGGCTGGAGATGGTCCATTCCCACGGCGTCTTGAACTTGGTCGGGGTCGGCACCCATGCCTCGGGCGCGGCAATCAGCGTGGCGTAGAGCGTGGGCAGATCGCCCTTGCTGCGCGTGAAGCTGTCGGCGAGCCGCGCGATCAGCGCGCGGGGCGGATCGTCGCCGGCAAAGTGGCGCGCAAGCTTGGTGGCGATATGCGTCGCGGTGGCGGGGGCGGCGGCGAAATCGAGCAGAGCGGCGCGGCCCTGCGCGTCGCCCGGCTGCGCATAACGCTTGCCGAGGATGGTGCGTTCGCCGGGCTCGTGCTGGCGCGCGCGGAAGGCGAACGCGTTGGGATCGCCCTGCCGCGCGCCGGGCCCCAGGCCCTCGACGCTCCAGCCGGTCAGCGCGCGCGCGAATTCGGTGACGTCCGCCTGGGTATAGCCCGAGCGTACGCCGAGCGTGTGCAACTCCATGATCTCGCGCGCGAGATTCTCGTTCAGCCCGCGCTTGCGGTCCGGATTGCGCGCCGCCGCGGGGCTGCCGGGGCCGATCGACTGGACCTGGTTGAGATAGAGCAGCATCGCCGGGTGGCGCTCCGCCGCCAGCGCCATGTCGGCAAAGCTGCCGAGCACGTGCGGGCGGATCGCATCGCGCTCGAACGCGCCGGCGAAGGCGGTGACCGGCGGGGTATCGACCGAGACGCAGAAATGGTTCGCCCAGAAATGCACCATCCGTTCGACGAACGGCGCCGCGGTGGCGAGCGCGCTATCGGCGCGCGCCTGCACCCCGGCACGATACAGTGCCTGCAGATCCTGGCGGGAATCCTTGCGCGCCGCCTTCATGTCGGTCGCGTCGGTGGCGGCCTCCTGCCGGGCCATCTGCCGCACGGCCTGTTGCGCCTCGCGATAGCGCTGTGCCGCCAGCCCGGCATCGTCGAGCGCGGCGAACCCCGCCGGGCGGACCTCGAAGCGGCCGAACTGATCGGTCAGCCAGCGTTTTGGATCTGCGGGGGCGGCATCGTCCGAGCGCGCGCCGAGCCCGAAGCGGTTGAGCGCGATCGCCGCGGGCGACAGGGATGGGGACGGCATGACGGCGGGCACCTCGCTGGGTATTCGATGCCTCTTCAACGCACGAGCAGGGTCTTTCCGTCGCGGCCGGTTATCTGGCGGGGCGGTTCGGCGCGGTGGCGCGGCGCTGCATCGCTTCGGCGAGTGCGCGGCGATCCGCCGGCGAAAGCGTTGCTGCAAACGCAACCGCGCGGCGCTCGACCGCGGCGCGCACCGCCATGTCCGCGGCCCGCGCACGATCGAGCGCGGCGTTGACGGCGGTCTGATCGACGGTCGGGCGGCGCAGCAAGGCGGCGGCCTCGGCCTTGGCATCGCGCCCTTCGGCGATCGTCGGCCGCATCGCGCGGCGCGCCTGGCGCAGCGCCTGGCGGAACGGCTTGCGCACTCCGGCGGGCAGCTCGGCGCCGGCGACGCGGAGCGCGCCGGCGTTGATCATGCGGTTGTCGGCGCGCAGCGAAACATATCCCGCAATCAGCGCGGCGGCGAGGAACAGGTTGAGGACGATCGAGACCGCCAGCACGATACGCATCTTTCCCATCGATCAACTCTCCTGTGCGCCGATATCGCCGAACGACGTGACCGCATCGGACGGCGCGTCGATCGGGCCAAGCATGGCGACCGCCGCGATCCCGGCGGTCGCGCCCGCCAGCGTGGCGGCGATACCGACGCCCGACCACCACAGCCGCGCGCTGCGGACGATCGTTCGATCGGGCGTGCGATCGGGGGCGCGGGCCAACACGGCGTCACGTAGCCGGGCCGGCGGCGCCGCAAGCTGCCAGGCATCCAGCGTCTCATCGAGCAACAATGCCTGGGCGAGGATCGCGGCGGCGACGGGGTGCATCGCGGTGACGCGCGCAGCGTCGCGAACCGCCGCCGGCCAGCGCGCAATCACGCCGCCATAGGCATCCGCCAGTTCCTGGAATCTCGGCAGGGGCAAGGGCGTCGTCATGGATCACCTTTCTGCGATTGAAGTTGGCCCCGCAGCGTGCGCCGCCCCCGGGCCAGCAACGATTCGAGCGCCTCGATGCTGATGTCCAGCGCAGTGGCCGCTTCGACGCCGGACAGATCCTGGTAATGGACCAACAGGATCGCCTCGCGCTGGCGCGCCGGCAAGGCCGCAATCGCCGCCGCCACGTCGCGCCCGCGCTGCGCGGCGATCAATTGTGCCTCGGCATCGGGCGCGGGATCGGGATGGTCGGGCACCGCCGCGCCGCTGGCCTCGCGGTGCCGCCGCAGTCGGTCGCGGCACAGGTTGAGCACCACGGTGTGCAGCCAGGTGTCGAACCGCGCGCGGCCCGGCTGCCACTTGCCGGCGTTGCGCCACACGCGCACGAACGCGTCCTGCGCGACGTCCTCGGCCGCCATGGTGTCGTGCAGCATCCGCGTCGCAAGATTCAGGACACGCGGCAATTTGGCCGCGACGAGCAGGCGCATCGCCGCCGGCTCGCCCTGGCCGACCCGCTCGATCAGCTGCGTATCGGGATCGTCTACGCTCAACCGTCACCCATTGCTGCGCCAACCCCGTCGCGCCCGACATGGAGAATGGCGGGGGCGCCGTGTGCCAGCGCCCCCGCCAGATCCTCAGCGATAGCGCCATCCACCACGGACGCGATAGCGATGGCCCCAATAGCGCCGGCCATCCCAATAGCCGCGCCCGTGATAGAAATATCCGACCCGCCGGGCGGGCACCACAACGACGCGACCGCGATTGGGGCGGCAATAGCCGTTCGGGCCGCGATGCGCGCCGACGCCGCAGCCCTGTCGCGCCTCGGCTGGCGGGGCGGCCACGAAGGCGGCGCCTGCCGCAAGTGCGGCCAGCAGCAATGTTCGCATGATAGTCTCCTTCTGCTCGCCGGCAGCGCGCTCCCGGCTGCCGGATACCGCTTCAACGCAGCCGCCGCGCCGTTCCGTCGCCGAAAAATCACCGGACGCGACGAGCATGGACACTGTGCCCGTGGACCTGAGGACCGCGACATCGCATAAGGCCGGCACACCGGATGGAGCATAAGACATGTCGTTCTCGCTATATGACGCCGTGATACCGTCGAACCTCCAGATCCTCGGCGCGATCGATGCGCTGCTCGACAAGGCGGAGGCGTTTTGCGGCGCGCAGGGGATGGCCGAGGCCGACCTCATCGATGCGCGTCTTGCGCCCGACATGCTGCCGTTCGGCTATCAGGTGAAATCCTGCGCGGCGCATTCGATCGGCGGCATCGAGGGCGTGCGCGCGGGCAGCTTCTCGCCCGACATGACGCCCTGGCCGACCACGTTCGCCGGGCTGCACGAGGTGCTGCAGTCGGCGATCGCCAGCCTCAAGGCGATCGATCGCGACACGTTCGATGCGCTGGCCGACAGCGACACGCAGTTCGCCATGGGCGAGACCCGGATGCCCTTCACCGGCGCCAATTTCCTGCTCTCCTTCTCGCAGCCAAACTTCTATTTTCACGCCACCGCGGCCTATGCGATCCTGCGCGCGCAGGGCGTGAAGCTGGGCAAGCGCGACTTCCTGGGCATGCCGCGGATGAAACGATAGGCCCGCGCGCCCGATCGCGCTTCCCCGGCGTTGTGCCCTTCGCATGATGTCCTCGACTCCTTCCGCGGCGCAACCGCTCACCGTCTGGTATGACGGCGGTTGCCCGCTGTGCCGGCGCGAGATTGCCGGTATGCGCCGGCTCGACCGCGCCGGGCGGATCGATTTCGTCGATCTCGCGTCGGGCGAGTCGAGTTCGTGCCCGGTCGATCGCGCGGCGCTGCTGGCGCGGTTCCACGCCCGCGAGGGGGATCGGATGCTGTCGGGCGCGGCCGCGTTCGGCGCGATGTGGCGGGCGATCCCGCTGCTCAGGCCTTTGGGGCTGCTGGCGCGCAACCGCTTGGTGCTGGCCGGGCTGGAGCAGGCGTATCGCGGGTTCCTGCGGCTGCGCCCGCGGTTGCAGCGGCTTGCCGTGCGGCTGGAACGGTCATGAGGCCGGAGCCGTTGCCGGTCGGCCCCGGGCAGGAAAGCGTATGGTCGTTTCCGCGCCCCGCCATCGCCGAGGCGACCCATGCCCATGTGGTGATCGAGCATCACGGCGTCGTGATCGCCGATAGTCGCGCGACCGTCCGCACGCTCGAGACGAGCCATCCGCCAAGCTATTACATCCCGCGCGCCGACATTCGCGAGGGCGTGCTGCGCCGCGCCGCGGGCAGCTCGTTCTGCGAGTGGAAGGGCGTTGCCGGCTATTGGGACGTCGTGCTCGGCGATCTGGTCCTGCCGCATGTCGGCTGGAGCTATGCCGCGCCGAGTGCGCCGTTCGCACTGCTCAAGGATCATGTCGCTTTCTATGCCGCGCCATTCGATCGCTGCAGCGTCGATGGCGAAACGGTCGTCCCGCAGCCGGGCGCATTTTATGGCGGGTGGATAACCGGCGCGCTGGCTGGCCCGTTCAAGGGCGTGCCGGGCAGTCGATATTGGTGAGGTTCGGATGACCGACGAGCGCGATTCCCGTGGCCGGGCCGTGCCGAGCGGGCGGCTGTCGCGGCTCGGCGTGTTCGGTCGCCTGGCCGGCGGCGTGGCGGGCGGGGTGATCGCCGAAGGCGCGCGGCGGCTGGCCGACGGGCAGCGCCCGCAGCTGCGCGATCTGCTACTGACGCCGGGCAATGTCGGGCGCGTGGCGGAGCAATTGTCGCACCTGCGCGGCGCGGCGATGAAGCTCGGCCAGATGATTTCGATGGATGCCGGCGACTTCCTGCCGGCCGAGCTGACGCAGATCCTCGCGCGGTTGCGCGATCGCGCGCATCATATGCCCCCGGCGCAGTTGCAGCAGGTGCTGGCGCAGGCCTGGGGCAAAGACTGGCGGCGGCGGTTCGCGCGGTTCGACGCCGGGCCGATGGCCGCCGCGTCGATCGGCCAGGTGCACCGCGCACGCACGCATGACGGCCGCGAGCTCGCGATCAAGGTGCAATATCCCGGTGTCCGCGAGAGTATCGACGCCGATGTCGACAATGTCGCGACGCTGCTGCGCGTCTCCGGCGCGCTGCCCAAGACGCTCGATATCGCGCCGTTGCTGGCCGAGGCGAAGCGGCAGCTGCACGAGGAAGCGGATTATGTCCGCGAGGGGGCGCAGCTGGCGCGCTTCCACAAGTTGCTGGCGGGCGACGATGCCTATGTCGTGCCGACGTTCGATGCCGAATTCAGCGGGCCCAGCGTGCTGGCGATGAGCTTCGTCGAGGGCGTGCCGATCGAGACGCTGGCGGAGGGCGCGCAGGACCGGCGCGATGCGGCGATGGCGTCGCTGATCGCGCTGGTGCTGCGCGAACTGTTCGAGTTCGGGGTGATGCAGACCGATCCCAACTTCGCCAATTACCGCTATCAGCCGGACACCGGGAAGCTGGTGCTGCTGGATTTCGGCGCGGCGCGCGCGGTCGCGCAATCGACCGTCGACGGCTATCGCCAACTGCTGCGCGCCGGCCTGTCGGGCAGCCGGGACGCCGTGCGCCAGGCGGCGATCAGCGTCGGCTTTCTCGGCGACGCCGCGGTCGCGCGGCACGGCGCGCTGATCGACCGGATGATCGACGTGATCCTGGTCGAACTGAACCGCACCGGGCCGTTCGATTTCGGCGATCGCGCGTTCGTCGGCGTGCTGCGCGATCAGGGCATGGCGATGGCCGCCGATCGCGACACCTGGCACGTGCCGCCGGTCGACACGCTGTTCGTCCAGCGCAAGATCAGCGGCACCGCCCTGCTGGCGGCGCGGCTGAAGGCGCGGGTCGATGTTCGCGCGATGGTCCTGCAGGCGTTGCCCGGCGAGAACGCGTAGCGCCATCCTGCACCACGACGCGGGTTCATGGTTCCGCGCGCTTGAAGAACAGCGCGTACCGACTGCCGCCCCGGGATTGAGTGGTGACGGCGGGTCCACCGACCAGATTGCTGTCGGGCAAGGCGGCGCGCATCTCCTTGCCCTGCAGGGCCTGCAACAGCGCACTGACCTCCCCGGCGCCAAACGACTCCGGCAGCGACCCGACGATCGCGCACATCGTTTCACGGCATTCTACCGCCGCCGGGACCGCGCCATAGGGCATGATCCGGGCCAGCAACGGTCGCAATTGCGCTTCGCTGCGGTCTGCCCAGGCCCCATCCCGCTTCTCGGTGTGCGCCTGTGCCGCGAGCATGCCGAGCATGGCACGCGCATCGTCACGCGCGCCGATCCCCGACTTGAGCGACGGCCCTGCCGGCGGGGCATCGTCCCGGCGCGGCGCTGTGCGTACCGGCTCGGGCACGACCGCTCCGCCGGCCGGTGCCGCCGCGACGACCTGGACCGGACGGTCCCGTAAACCGGCGGGCCGGCGCCCGGTGCCGGCCAGCAGGATCGCGGCGCCCGCTACCACGCCACCGCAGATCACGCCGATCGTCTTCATGTCGCTCGCCTCGATGCCCCGCCGCCGCCCGATCTCAGCCCGGCGTGAACTTGAACGACGAGATGACGATCTCGACCGGCAGGCCATTGGTCGGCGCGGCCGTCATCCAGATGTTCATGAACACCGGGATCGGGGTCGATCCGATCCGCTGGGCATAATCGGCCGGGGCATAGGTCCAGTCGGCGATCGGCAGCGGATTGTTGTCGTAATGCCCGTTGGTCGATTGGAAGCGGATCGACTGCCGCTTCCAGATGAAGCGATGCGTGCTGAAATCGCCGTTCATCGCGATCGGGAAGTTCTGTGTCGTGTACGGCACGCCGGTGACGGCGGGATAGATCGTGTAGTTCAGCGCATTCGCGCCGGCGATGCCCCATTTGGTGAACTCGATATCGATCTCGTTGGTCTCGTCGGGCGCGACATTGCTCGGGGGATAGTTGAACAGCCCGACGACGACGTTCTTGTCCAGATTGTCCACCCGGCTGCGCAGCTGCCACTGATAGGTGCCAAAGCCCATGCTGTCGGTCGACGAGACCTGCGCGGCACACCAGGCGCCGTTCTTGTTGGTCAGCTTGAGGTGGAGATAGCCGCTGGCATCGACAAAGGCATTGTCCTCGCACCAGGCATTGTTGCGCGGCGCGCCGACGCCATTGGCCCGAACCGTCCAGGTGTGACCGGCAAATTGCAGCGTCTTGGCCGCAGCCGGCAGCGCCGCCGTCGCGAGCGAGGTCGCCAGGCAGGCAGCCGCAATCCGGTAAGAAGGCCGTCGCATCATCTCATCTCTCCCTAAACGTTCGAGTCGTTCTATATAGGAAGCAGAATGGTATCATTCCTTTGAAGCTTGTCAAAGGGCCGGGTCAGTGCTCGATCCTTCCGTGACGGCAGAGCATCTAGCCGGGCCTCGCGGGCGTCACCCGGCCGCTGCATCCCAGACCAGCGTGCCGTCGATCCAGGTCCGGCGCACGGCGCCATCGGGCGCGAGTTCGACGAGGTTCGCCGCGAGCCCCGGTGCCAGCGTGCCGAACCGGTCGTCCAATCCGAGGTAGCGGGCAGGATTGGCGCTGGCCATGCCGATCGCTTCGGCGCGGTCGACGCCCAGCAGGGCAACGGTCTTGGCCACCGCCTGCGCCATGTCGAGGTCCGATCCGGCCAGCGTGCCGCCGCTATTCTGGCACACGCCGCCATGCGCGGTGATCGTTTCGCCGTTGAGCACGAATTCCTTCACCGCCTGGCCGACCGTCGGCATGGCATCGGTGACGAGGATGAAGCGCTCCGACGATCCCTTGACGCGCAGTGCCAGTTGCAGCGCGGCGGGATGGACGTGCTCGCCATCGACGATGATGCAGCACCAGCACTCGGGCGACAGCAAGGCCGCGCCCACCGCGCCCGGCTCGCGCGCGCGCAGCGGCGACATCGCGTTGAACAGATGGGTAACGCCGGAAACACCGCTGGCGAAGGCCTGCATCGTCTGTTCGAACGTCGCGTTGGTGTGGCCGGCGCAGATCAGCACCGCGGCGTCGCGCAGCCGGCCCAGCTGGTCGGGCGGGGCGAGCTCGGGCGCCAGCGTAACGAGCGTCGTCGCCGGGCGGTCGGCCAGGATGACATCGACATCGGCGGCGGTCAGCGGGCGGATTTTGGCGGAATCGTGGATCCCCTTGCGTTCCGTGTTCAGGAACGGCCCTTCGAGATGGATGCCGACGATCCCCGGCACGCCGGCCGCCATCGCCTCGTTCACCGCGAGCAGCGCGCGCTGCATGGTCGGCAGGTCGTCGCTGATCAGCGTCGGCAGGAACGCGGTCGTCCCGAACCGGCTATGCGCGGCGGAGATCGCGCGCAACGCCGCGACCGACGGATCGTCGTTGAACAGCACGCCGCCGCCGCCATTGCATTGCAGATCGACGAACCCCGGCGCGAGCAGGTTGCCCCCGAGGTCGACCGTGATTGCCCCCGCCGGCACGTCGCCAGCACGCACGATACCCGCAATGCGGCCGTCTGCGACCTGCAGCGCATGACCGTCGACGATGCCGTGGTCCGGATGCAGGATCGTACCATTGGTGAGGTACATGCTCATCACACCGTCACCGTCACCTTGCGCAGCAACGGCGGATTGTCGGGGTCCAGCCCGCGGCGCAGCGCCAGATCGTTGGCGGCGCGGTAGAAGGACTGGATCTGCAACAGCGGCTGGACGATCGCCGGCGCGTCGATCACCGGCAGGGCGGTCGCGCCCGCCCGTGCACGGCCGGTGACGAACACGCGGCAGCCCTGGCCGACGGCGATATCCACCAGCGCGTCGATGCTGTCGGCCGCCGCATCGTCCTGCCGGAACACCAGCAACGGCAGGTCCGCATCGAACAGCGCCATCGGGCCGTGCCGGACCTCGGCGGCGCTGAACGCCTCGGCGTGCAGCGCGCAGGTTTCCTTGAACTTGAGCGCCGCCTCCGCCGCCACGGCAAGCCCGGCACCGCGGCCGATGACATAAAGCCCGCGCGCGTCGGCCAGCGCATCGATCAGCGGCGTCCAGTCCAGCGCCCAGGCCTGATCGAGCTGCTGCGGCAGTGCCGCCAGCAGTGACGACGGCAAGGTCGCCGGCGCGAGTACGCTGGTCAGGTGCAGGCCGGCGAACAGGGTCGCGATATAGCTCTTGGTCGCCGCCACGCTGCGCTCGACGCCGGCGTGCAGCGGCACGACGAAATCGGCCATCGCCGCCAGGGGGGAGTCGGCGTCGTTGACCATCGCGATCACCCGCACCTTGTCGCGCTGCATTGCTTCCACGGTGGACAGCAGATCGGTCGATCGCCCGGATTGCGAGATGGCGACGCAGACACCGTCGCCGATCCGCGGCAGCGTTTCGTAGATCGACGCCACCGATGGCGGCAGCGAGGCGACGAGCGTGCCGGCGCGGGTTTCGAGCAGGAACTTCAGATAGCCGGCGGCATGATCGGAACTGCCCCGCGCGCAGGTCACGACGACCGGCGCCGGCGTCTCGGCCAGCGCGGCGGCGATCGCGGCCAGGACGCCGCCATTCTGCGCCAGCTGTTCGGCTACGACCTTCGAGGCGGAGGCCGCCTCCAACCACATCAACGTCCGGCTCATCACGTCCCCTCGCACTGCCAGCCGATGCCGGCAGCCTCATCATCCCCATCGTCCGGCGATATTTGGTCTTGTATCAGCCTTGAATTGGTATTGTAAACGGCTTAATCGCTTCGGCATCCGCATCGACCGCGACAGCGGCGCACGGGCAATGATATTGGGTTTTGGGGGAATTCGCGTTGAGCGCAGCAGCAATCGGACCCGAAATCGAGATACGCGCACCCTTTTCCGGGATGCTGCGCTTGCTGTCCGACGTGCCCGATGCGGCGTTCGCGCAGGGGCTGGTCGGCGAGGGGCTGGCGATCGACCCGCTTGAGGAACGCGTTCGGGCGCCAATCGACGGCGTCATCGTCGGTCTGGCCGCGACCGGCCATTCGGTCACCGTGAAGCATGCGCACGGCATCGAAGTGCTGATCCATGTCGGGATCGATACGGTCGCGCTGGGTGGGCGCGGGTTCGAGCCGCTGGTCGCGATCGGCCAACAGGTGCGCTGCGGCGACGCCCTATTGCGCTTCGACGCGGACACGGTGGGGGCGGGGGCCGCGAGCCTGCTCACGCCGATCCTCATCGTCGGCGGCGCCACGCTTAAGCCGGCGGCGCGCACGCCCGGGCCGATCCGGGCGGGCGACATCCTCTTCTCCGCGATTGCCTCGGCCAGCCCCACGGCCACCGACGCCGCGGGCGTGGCAAGCGACGCATCGCGCTCGACCGCGCATGTGTTCGTCACGCTGACGCTGCCGCACGGGCTGCACGCGCGACCGTCGGCGCGGATTGCCGAGCTCGCCCGCCGGCAGACCGCCACGATCACGCTGTCGTGCGACGGCCGCACCGCCGATGCCGGCAGCACCACCAACCTGATGACGCTCGATGCGCGGCTCGGCGCCGAACTCGAGATTCGCGCGGTGGGCGGGCAGGCGCGTGAATCCGCGCTGGCGATCGCCGATCTGCTCGAAACGCTCGGCGCGGCCGAGGCGCAGCTGGTGGCCCAGGCGGCGACCACCGCCGAGCACCGCCCGGGCCGCCTGCCGCCGCCAGCCGCGGCGGGGCGCATCGCGGGCGTGGTGGCGTCGCCCGGGCTGGCGATGGGCACGATCTTCCGGCTCGATGGCATCGATCAGGCGGTTCCCGAGACCGGCCACGGCGTGGCGCAGGAACGCGCCGCGCTGGATGGGGCGGTGGCGGCACTGTCCGCCGGCCTGGGCGACACGATTGCGCGCGCCACCGGTGCCGCCGTCGACATCGCCGAGGCGCATCTCGCGATCCTGAGCGATGCCGCGCTCGTCGCTGCCGCCGACAGCGCCATCGGCGACGGCGCGAGCGCCGCCGCCGCCTGGCGCCACGCGTCGCGGCGGCAGGAGGCCGAGCTTGCCGCCTCGGCCAACGCGCGCCTGCGCGAGCGCGCGATCGATCTGCGCGATGTCGAGCGGCGCCTGCTCGCCACGCTGTCGGGGGACGATGCCACCGGGGCGTTGTTGCCGCCGCCCGGCGCGATCGTGCTCTGCGACGAACTCGCCCCGTCCTTTCTCATCGGCCTGCCCGAAGGGCTGATCGCGGGCATCTGCACCGCGCGCGGCGGCACCACGTCGCATGCCGCGATCCTCGCGGCGGCGGCCGGCATTCCGATGCTCGTCGCGGCGGGCGACCGCGTGCTCGCGCTGGAGGCCGGGCAGAAGGCCATGCTCGATGCGGACGACGGGTGGCTCGATCCATCGCCCGATGCCGCGCTGCTCGCCTGGTTCGACGCGGAGCAGGCGCGCAGCCGCGATGCGCGCGCGCAACTGCTGCAGGGCGCCGCGCAGGATTGCCGGCTGGCCGATGGCGCACGGATCGAGGTGTTCGCCAATATCGGCTCGGTCGCCGATGCGACCGCGGCGGTCGCGCAGGGCGCGGAAGGCTGCGGTCTGCTGCGCACCGAATTCCTCTTTGCCGAGGCGGCGAGCGCGCCGGACGAGGAAAGCCAGCGTGCCTCCTATGCCGCCATTGCCGCGGCGCTGCAGGGGCGCCCGCTGATCATCCGCACGCTCGACGTCGGCGGGGACAAGCCACTGCCCTATCTCGCCATGCCGGCGGAGGAAAACCCCGCGCTCGGCATGCGCGGCATCCGCGTGTCGCTGCAGGCGCCCGATCTGCTGCGCACGCAACTGCGCGCGATCCTGCGCGGCGTTCCGGCCGAGCAATTGCGCATCATGCTGCCGATGGTCGTCGATGTCGGCGAGATCGAGCAGGTCCGCGCGATCGCGCGCGAGGAATGCGCACGGCTCGGCGATTTTCCGTTCCCGCAGATCGGCATCATGGTCGAGACGCCGGCCGCGGTGCTGCTCGCCGATCAGCTCGCGCAACATGCCGATTTCCTGTCGATCGGCAGCAACGATCTCACGCAATATGTGCTCGCGATGGACCGCGGCAACGCCGCGCTCGTGTCGCGCGTCGATGCGCTGCATCCCGCGGTGATCGCGGCGATTGCGCTGACCGGCGCCGCGGCACGGCGGCACGGCCGCTGGCTCGGCCTGTGCGGCGGCATGGCTTCCGACGCACGCGTCGCGCCGTTGCTCGTCGGGCTGGGCTGTGTCGAGCTGTCGGCCGTGCCGCGCGCCATTCCCGAGATCAAGCGCGTGCTGGCGCGCTGGTCGGCCGACGATTGCCGCGCGCTCGCCGATCGTGCGCGCGGCCTGCAATCGGCCGACGCGGTACGGGCCCTGCTGGTGGAGGAAAGCCGATGAGCATGATGCAGACGATCCAGGAGCGGCTGCAGGTGCTCGGCCGCGCGCTGATGCTGCCGATCGCGGTACTGCCGGTGGCCGGCATCATGCTGCGCATCGGGCAGCCCGATCTGCTCAACCTGCCGTTCGTGGCAGGGGCGGGCGATGCGATCTTTGCGCATCTCGGGCTGTTGTTCGCGATCGGCGTCGGCGTCGGCATCGCGCGCGAGCAGCATGGCGCCGCCGGCCTGGCCGGGGCGGTCGGCTTTCTCGTGCTGATCGAGGGTGCCAAACAATTGATCCAGCTGCCGGCAGACGCGCTGCCGCCAGGGATACTGGATGAAGGGGTGCGGAACACGCTGGCGGCGGCATGGCGCGACAAGGAAATGGCCAAGCTCAGTGTGCCCGCGGGTATCCTGTCGGGCATCGCGGCGGGCACGCTCTACAACCGCTATCATACGCTGCGCCTGCCCGAATATCTTTCCTTCTTCGCCGGTCGACGGCTGGTGCCGATCCTCAGCGGCATGGTCGGGCTCGTCCTCGCCGCCGCGTTCGGGCTCGGCTATCCGATCCTCAAGGCCGGCGTCGACCATCTTAGCTACGGCGTCGCGCAGGCCGGCCCGCTCGGCCTATTCGCATACGGCGCGCTCAATCGTCTGCTGATCGTCACCGGGCTGCACCATATTCTCAACAACATCGCCTGGTTCGTGCTCGGCGATTTCAAGGGCGCGACCGGCGATCTCAACCGCTTCTTCGCCGGGGATCCGGCGGCGGGCGCGTTCATGGCCGGCTTCTTCCCGGTGATGATGTTCGGCCTGCCCGCCGCGTGTCTCGCGATGTGGCGGCAGGCGCGCCCGGATCGCCGCGCCGCGGTCGGCGGCATGTTCCTGTCGCTCGGGCTGACCTCGTTCCTCACCGGGGTGACCGAGCCGATCGAATTCACCTTCATGTTCCTGGCCCCCGCTTTGTACGTGATCCACGCGCTGCTCACGGGGCTGGCGATGGCGGTGCTCGATCTGCTCGGCGTGCGGCTCGGGTTCGGCTTTTCCGCCGGCCTGTTCGATTATCTGCTCAACTACCGGCTGGCGACGCGGCCGCTGCTGCTGCTCCCGATCGGCGCGGTCTATTTCGCGCTCTATTATTTCGCGTTCAGTTTCGCGATCCGGCGCTTCAACCTCCAAACGCCGGGGCGCGAGCCGGTCTCGGCAACGCCCGAGCCGATCGCCGCACCGCTCGGCATCGACGATCGCGGTCGCGCCTTTGTCGAAGCGCTGGGCGGCGATCGCAATCTGGCGGAGGTATCGGCCTGCACCACGCGCCTGCGCCTCGTGCTGCACGATCGTGCCGCGGTGAACGACGCCCGGCTCACCGCGCTCGGATCGCGCGGCTCGATCGCCGTGGGCGAGCGCGGGCTGCAGGTGGTGGTCGGGCCGGCGGCGGATAGCATCGCCGATGCGATCCGCCGCGCCTGGCAGCGCGATGCGGCGGCACCGCCGACGGCTGCGCCCGCGATCGCGCCCACGCCCGCACCCGCACCGGATGCCGTGGATAGCGCGGTCATGGCCGCTCTGTTCGGCGGGCAGGGCAATATCCGTTCGGCGATACCGTGCGGATCGCGCACCATCGTCACCGTCGCCGATGCCGCCCGGGTCGATATGGCGGCGCTGGATCGCGCCTATCCCGGGCGCTATTTCCGCGCGGCGGCGGGGGCCTATCATCTGCTGGCGGGATAAGCGTGCGCCGGCGTAACAATCGCGATTGATCCGGGGGTGGATACGAGGCACTCCGTGCGCATGACGGCGGACCCATCCCCCCCCAAGTTCGAATTCTTCGATCGCATCACGATGACGAGCGGCGATTCACCGGGGCCGCTCTACCTGCAGTTGCAGGACGCCATTCGTCAGCGCATCGAGGACGGCGATCTCAAGCCGCGCGCGACGCTGCCGCCGGAACGCGAAATCTCTGCGCGGCTAGATATTTCGCGCATCACCGTGCGCAAGGCGATATCGGGTCTGGTCGAGGAAGGGCTGCTCGTCCGGCAGCAGGGATCGGGCACCTACGTCGCCTCGCGGATCGACAAGCAATATGCCACGATCACCTCGTTCAGCGAGGATATGGCCGCGTCCGGCCGCACGGTGACGTCGGAATGGGTCGAACGCGGCAGCGGCCGGATCACCAGCGAGGAAGCATTGGTGTTCGGCGAGAGCCTCGGCTCGCGCGTGCTGCGCTTTCACCGCGTGCGCTGCGCCGATGGCGAGGCGATGGCGATCGAGATGACCACCGTGCCGAGCTTCGCTTTGTCGTCGGTGGATGAAGTCGGCGCGTCGCTCTATGCCGCGCTGGAGGCGCACGGCAACCGCCCGGTGCGCGCGCTGCAGCGTCTGCGTGCCGTCTCGTTCGATGCCGCGCAGGCGGAATTGCTCGGCACCGTGGTGGATGCCCCGGCGCTGTACATCGAGCGCCGAGGCTTCAACGTCCGCGATCAGATGATCGAATTCACCAAGAGCTGGTACCGCGGCGATTCCTACGACTTCATCTCCGAGATCAACGGCAGCTGATTTTGGAGGTAGGATCGTGTATCGGCCTGTCGGCTCCCGCCCCATTACAGACCTGATCCTATCGTCACCCCGGGCTTGACCCGGGGTCCCGCTTTTCGGCCTACGCCATCGTATCATCATATCCCGGCCACGCGGGATTGCCACATCCGATCAGCGCGACCTTACATGCACGCCGCCAGCATTTGGGCCGCTTCCTGTGCGATGGCATCGGAAATAGACTGTGCTTGGCTGGCATAAACCAGACGGTGGAGGCGATACTGCCGGCAGAAGTCGGATCCGTCGCCGGCCCGATGCTGCTGAATGCGTGCCGGCGATCCAGCAGTCACGCCGACCTACAGGGCGCCGCGATATCGATCTGCCATGATGTAAAAACACGCGCGAGGATGCGCCATCGCGGCAGAAGATGAGAAGCGGGACCCCGGGGCAAGCCCGGGGTGACGATCAATGAGATGGGCAACTTTCCACCAATAACGCCCGTCCGGCCTTGGCGCCGATAGCGGTCATTTGTGAGTTCAATACTCAGCTCCCGCCGCGCCGCCGTACGATGATCGCGCGGCTGGCGCGGCGGCCATCGGCCGAGCGCGCCCGCACCTCGACATCCGCGTCGACCGTCACCGGCGCGTCATAGCCGCGCCACGCCGCGGTCCCGATCGGGCGCCACTCCACGCGCATGCCGGGCAGCTCGGTGTTCGCTTCGAGCCGCCCGCCGGCGATCCGCGCGCCCGGCGGGGTGATGCGGTAGCGAATGCCGTCGCGGTCGAGCAATGCCATCTGCGCCGCCAGCACCAGGCGCATCCGGGCCCAATCGGCGAGCAGCGCCTTGCCGTCGACCTTGCCGTCGTCATAGGCATAGCTGGTGCCCGGCGCGTAGGACGGCTCCCACGGCGCGCGATGCCAGGCGCGCTCGGCCAGCGCGAGCAGGCGCGGGAACAGCATATAGTCGACCCGCGCGTCGCTGCGCACCGTTTCGCTCCACAGATGCGCCTGTACCCCGGTGAATGCCGCGCCGGCCTGTCGCGGGCGCGGGTCGGCGGCCTTGCCCGGCCGCCCGAGCAGATCGCGCATCACGCTGGCATTGGCCGGCAGATTGTCCGGCAGCAGCGAGAAGACCTTGAGCAGATCGGTGCCGCGTGATGCCCAGTCATAGCCCGGCTCGTCGGGATCGGTCGCCGCCGGGTGGTCGAGATAGGTGATGTCCGGCACCGACACGATCGTGCGCCAGCCGGCATTGGCCTGGCGATGCGCGACCGCCGGCGCATCGTCGAGCAGCATCGCCCAGACATTGCCCTGCACCCCGGCCGGCAGCTTGGCGGGATCGGCATGGCCCATGCCGTCGCTCCAGCCCGCCGCGGTAACGCCGCGCCGGGCGAGGATACCGGCGACGCGCTCGATAAAGTCGGCACCCACGCGGTGGCCGTCGACCACGCCGCCTGGCGCCGCCGCGCGGCAGGCGGGCGATTCCGTCCACGCGCCGGCGGTCTCGTCCGCGCCGATATGATAGGTCCTGAGCGGCGCGCCGGCCGCGACGTGCATCGCCTGCAGCCCGTCCAGCACGGTCTCGACGAAGCGATAGGTGGCCGGCAGGCACGGGTTGAGCGTGTTGTCGTCGTAATTCTGGATGCTGCGATAGCGCGTCGTATCGCCGGGTTCGACCAGCCGGTAGCGTTCCGCCGCGGTGCGATTGCCGCTGCGCATTAGCCGGCGATAGCGCGCCTCCATCGATCGCACCGCCGCGCGGCTGTGGCCCGGCATGTCGAACGACGGGATCACCTCGATATGCCGCGCCTTGGCCGCGCGGAGCAGCGCGATATAGGCGTCGCGGGTCAGGAAGCCGTTCTGCGGTGCGGCGCGATCGGGGCCCGCGCCGAGCTGCGGCAGCAGGCAGCGGTCCTCGGCCGGATCATGGCAGCGAAACCCGCCAATCTCGGTCAGTTCGGGGAGCGCGGGAATCTGCAGCCGCCAGCCCTCGTCGTCGCCGAGATGCAGATGCAGCTTGTTCAGCCGGTAGCGCGCCATCTGGTCGAGCAGCACGGTCAGTTCGCGTGCACCATGAAAATTGCGCGCGACATCGATGTGCAGCCCGCGAAAGTCGTAGCGCGGCGCATCCGCGATGCGGAACCGGCCGATCGTGCCGTTCCCCCGCGCAGTCTCTTGCGCCAGCGCGTTGAGCGCCGCCGCGGCGCCGTCGCCCGTCGCCGCCACGATCGCGATCGCGCGATCGCCGACCGTGATGGCATAGCGTTCGGCGCGGCGGGACAGATCCTGCGGGAGCTCGGCCAGCCGCAGCGCCGGATCGATCGTGATCGTCAGCGACACGCCGCCGCGCCGCTCGCGTGCGCCCGCACCGGCAAGCTGCGTCAGGGCGGCCGCCAGCGGCGCGCGCGTGATGCCGCGCAACGCCAGCGTCACGCCGCCGCTTAGGTCCACGGCTGCGCCGGGCACGGCCGTCTCGAATGCCGGCGTGGGCAGGATCGCGGTCGGGCGCGCCGACACCGCCGGCGCGCTCGCCGCGTCCCAGCTGGCGTAGCGCTGGAAGGCACGCGCCGGGCTCAGCCACTGCGTCCGGTCGGGCGCGCTGCCCTGCGCCAGGCGCCGTTCGTCGGTCATCGCCGCGGCGAACGGCAGTGTTTCCAGGCCGGTCTCAGGATCGATCACCGCGCGGGTGGCGCGCACCGTCAGCGCCGCGCCGGCGGGCGTCACGACGTAATAATTGGGCATGACATAGGAGGTGGAGAAGAAATTCCCGCGCCCGGTCAGCGTGATCACATGGCGTGATCCGGGCGTCAGGCGGGCGCCGGGCTTCAGCCGCAATTCGTGCAGGTCGCCATTGACGAAGCGATCTTGGAAGACGTCGCTGTCGAACCCGATCAGGCGCGTGACGAACCCGTAATAGAGTCGCATCCCGGCCTGTTCGGAGCTGGCCGGAAGATCGCGCGGCAGGGTCAGCGTGAGCTGCGCGGTAAAGCAATCGGCGAACGTCGGCGGACAGGACGGCGGATTGTTGTCGATCATTGCAAAACGCACGCCGAGCGTATCGGCAAAGCGCTGCCATGCGGCGGCCGCGGGAGCGGGCGGCGGCGCGGGCGGTGCGGCCGTACCGATCAGCAGCAGCCCGAGCGGGGCGGCGAGATACCGGAGGCTGGATCGACGGTATCGCGGCATGGCGATCTCCCAACATTGATCTGAAGCTGAAAATGGACCTTCTTTGGTACCACGATGCGGATTGCTCCAGCACCTGTCAACGCTGGATAGGGCGCGATGCCGACGCTATGCCAAGTGAGCGGACGGCGTATCTGGGCGGAGTTAGACCGCTAGCTACCCTGCATCCTCGCCCTGCGGCCCGCCTTGCGGTCACCCTGTGCAAAAATGTCACAAATCGGCATGACGTAAAATGGCGCTATATATATGTTGCATTTTGGTAGCTCTTTGGCACTATCCCTCGAAAGAACGAGGGGGACATCATGGCACTGCATCTTCACCGCAAGCTGGCGCTACGGCTCGGCGCGTCGCTGGTAGCGATCACCGCGGTCCAGTTTTCGGCGGCGGCGCACGCGCAGGGCGCGACGGCGGTGCCCGCTGGTGTCGACGGCGCAGCGCCAGGGCAGGAGCCGGCCGAGCAGGATGACAAGGGCCTGACCGACATCGTCGTCACCGCGCAGCGTCGCGAGGAAAATCTCCAGGACGTGCCGGTCACGATCAGCCATGTCAGCGGTGCGCAGATGCGCGCGCAGGGCGCCGATACGCTGAAAGATATCCAGCAGCTGGTCACCGGCATCTCGATCCGCGAGAATAACGATCAGCGCAATGTCGGCTTCCTGATCCGCGGCGTGGGCTCGAACCAGTCGTTCATCGGCATCGAGCCGAGCGCGGCGATCAACGTCGATGGCGAGGTGCAGTCGCGCAACTCCAGCCTGTTCGGCGACATCAACGATCTCGAATCGATCGAAGTGCTCAAGGGGCCGCAGGGCACGCTGTTCGGCAAGAATTCGGTCGCCGGCGCGATGCTCGTGCGCACCAATCGCCCCAAGCTGGGGCGGCGCGAAGGCCGCTACGACATGAACCTCGAAGAGGGCGAGGGCCAGCTGTTCGGCGGCGTCAACGCCTCGATCATGCTCAATCAGCCGCTCAGCGACAGCTCGGCGCTGCGCCTCAACGCGTACGGCAAGAAACAGCAGGGCTGGGTGCCGAACGTCATCAAGGACGGCGACAATGGCGGCGAAAGCTCGGGCTATGGCGGGCGCGTTCAGTATCTCAAGGAATTCGACGGCACGTCGCGCCTGCTGGCGCGCGCCGATTATGCGGATCTGAATTTCGGCCCCGGTATCCGCGTGTTCCTGCGGCGCGACGATTTCGTGATCGGCGACGCGTTCGGGCAGATCCCGCAATCGGTGGTCGACGGGCTCAACCTGACGCCCGAACAGCAGGCGAACCTGCTCAAGACGCGGCTGCACGAACTGTCGAACACGCCGGCCGGCCCGAACAACAATCGCACCTCGGCGTCGCCGGGCCGCGACAATGGCGGCCAGAAATCGTACGGCACCTCGCTCGAATGGAGCAAGGATCTCGCCAACGGGTATAATCTGACGACCACGCTGCATGCGCGCGAGACGGATCTCTATACCAACGATTCCGGGATCGGCGTGGCGGTCGATATCTTCCCGCTCAATTTCGCCGGCACGGTCGACAGCACGACCTTCCAGCATGAATTGCGGATCGCCTCGCCGATCGGCGAGACGATCGATTTCGTCGCCGGCACCTATTATCAATATTCGCGCGTCGAACGCGATCAGCGCACGCTTGCCTGCCAGGAGCCGGGCCTGGCGACGTCGACGGTCGATGCCAATTTCAACCTGCTCGATTGCGCCGGCTATGCGTTCGGCTTCGACGAGGTGAATCCCGCCGTCACCGGTGTCGGCGTGCAGAACGGCCTGTCCGATCTGATCTACAACCGCGAATATCGCAACAACGTGATCACCACGCACAACGCGGCGCTGTTCGGCCAGGGCAACGTGCATCTGCATGAGAAGCTCACGCTGGTGCTGGGCGGCCGCCTGACGCACGAGAATCAGAACTACAAGATCGACGTGCGCGACGATGGCGTGACCAATATCGATACGCGCCCGACCCTGCTGTGGATCAACGATCCGGAGGGCAACCGCATCACGATCGATGGCCGGCGCATCTTCGTCCGGAACCCGTTCTTCGGGCAGCCGACGCTCGATCCGGCCGCCAACCTCGACATCCGCTCACCCGCGACGCCGTTCACGACGATCGGCAAGTCCGCGTCCGATTGGGCGTTCAGCTACAAGGCCGCCCTGCTGTTCCAGCCGACCCGCGACCTGACCTTCTTCGCCAACCTGTCGTCCGGCTATAAGGGCGCGGCCTGGCATTCCGACAGCGACATCACCCAGGCGCGGCTCGACAGCAAATATCCGATCTCGCCCGAACGCTCGCGCAACTTCGAGCTCGGCGCGCGCAGCGAATGGTTCGATCGCCGGCTGCGTGTCAACTTCACCTACTTCAAGACCGACTTCCATCATTACCAGGAGCGGCTGCGGCTGCTCGATTACGATCTGTTCCCGATCGTCAATGGCGGGCTGCAGAACATCGCCAACGACCCGACCGCCAGTGGCCAGCCGATCAACCGCTTCGACATCATCGACGCGGGCACGCTGAAGACCAAGGGCTTCGATGCCGAGGCGGATTGGCGCGTGACCAACTTCCTGTCGCTGCACGGTGCCTGGAGCCATGTCGATGCGCGCTTCGCCGACACCGACGTGACGATTCCCTGCTTCGGGGCGGCGACCAATTGTTCGGACGTGATCAATTACGGCGAATTCTTCGATTATACTTTCCCGCGGCGCGGCCGCTTCTTCCAGCTCGACGGGGCACGGCTGGCCAATGCGCCGGTCGATACCGTGGTCGGTGACGCGACGGTATCGTTCAAAGTGGCCGGCATGCCGACGTTCATCCGCTGGAACTACCGCTACCGCTCGGCCGAGTTCACCAACCACGGTGGCGAAGCGAACAATAACGAGAACACGACGGTGCCCGGCGTCGGGATCCACAATCTGTTTCTGGGCACGAGCACCGCGGATGATCGCTTCACGTTCGGCCTGTCGGTCAAGAACCTGTTTTCCAAGCATTATTATGTCCTGAAAACCGATTATGGCGATGGCCTGGGCAGCCGCGCGGTCGGTGGCGATCTGGCGGTCGTGCCGGAGCTGGTCGGGGTGGCGCAGGCCTATCCCACCTATGGCGCGACGCCGGACGGCCGCTTCTTCCGCCAGGCGGCGGTGCAGGCAAACGTGCCGCGCGATTTCGATCGCTATGTCGGGCTCACCTTCTCGGCGAAGTTCTGACGGGCGCGGCATCGGGCACTGGCGGGGGCGGGGTGACGCTCCTATGACGCGGTCGATGACGATCGATGTTCCGACGCTCGGCGCGGCGCGGCTGCGGCGCGGACTGGCCCGCGTCGCCGCGCTGCGCGCGCAGGATCCGCGCGCGGCGCTGGCCGAGCTACACCGGATCCAGGATACCGGCGGCACCGGGCTCGACCTTGCGCGGCTCGAGGCGGCGCTGCTGCTCGATCTGGGGTGCGGCACGTTCGCCGCGGCGGTGGCGGGCCGGGCCGGGGCGCAACACGGCCGGTCGATCAAGCTCGAACTGCTGCAGCTGCGCGGCCATATGGCGGCCTTCGCGCGCAAGCAGGCGATCCCGCTCGTCACGGCGCTGGCCGCGCGCACCGACCTCGACCGTGCGGCCCGGCACGAGATCGCGCGCGCCGCGCATGAGCTCGGCATGTTCGAGATCGCCCGCACTGGCTATGCCGTGCTGCTTGTGGACGATCCAGACGACGCCGCGGTGCACGTCAATCTCGGGCACATCCATCAGAAAAGCGGCGAGATGGCCGAGGCCGAGGTCTGTTTCCGGCGCGCGCTGGCGATCAACCCCGTGTCCGGCCACGGCATCCGCCTGCTCGCTTATGTCCGGCGGCAGCACGATGCGCGCGAGATCGCCGCGCTCGTGGCGCAGGCCTTGCCCGCGCTCGCACCGGATGGCGAGCAGGCGGCGGCGGCGCATTTCGCGCTCGGCAAGGCGCTCGAGGATGTGCGGGATTATGCTGGGGCATTCGAGCAGTTCGCATCGGGATGCGCGATCATGCGCGGGCTGATGCCTTATGCGCACGACGCCAGCGCGCGCGCCTTCGCGCTGACCGCGGATTTCTTCCGCGACCGCGCCGTGCCTGCCGCGCAGCAGGGCGGTGCACCGGCCCCGTTGTTCATCGTCGGCCTGCCAAGAACGGGCAGCACGCTGCTCGATCGCATGCTCGGCTGCCATGCCGATGTCAGATCGATGGGCGAACTCGGCAACTTCAAGGAAGCAATGAAGGTCGCCACCGGCTATGCCGGCGGCCCCGGCTTCCACGAGCATTTCTATGCCCAGCAGGGGCGACCCGTGGATGTCGCGGCGATCGGTCATCTGTACCGCACGACCGCCGCGCCGGACGATTTCGCCGGGGCGTGGTTCACCGACAAATATCACATGAACTTCCTCGATCTCGGGCTGATCGCGGAGGCTTTGCCCGAGGCGCGCTTCATCCATACCGTGCGCGATCCGCTCGATACGGTGCTGGCCAACTACAAGCAGATGTTCTCGCTCGGCTTTCACCATTTCTCCTACGATCTGGAGGAAGCCGCGCATTATTATCTGTCGTACCGCGCGCTGATGGATCACTGGCAGCAACGGCTGCCGGGGCGGATCATGACCGTGGCGTATCGCGAGCTCGTCAGCGCACCGGAGGCGACGATGCGCGGCGTGCTGTCGTTCCTCGGGCTCGAATGGGATCCGGCCTGCCTCGCGCCCGAGCGCAACACCGCGCCGGTCGACACCGCGAGCCTCGCGCAGGTGCGCCAGCCGATCTACACATCGGCGCTCGATCATGCCGCGCGCTATGGCGACGCGCTGGCGCCGGCGCGTGCGGTGCTGGCCGCGGCAGGTCTGGTCGGAGGGAGTGAAGGATGAACTTCGCAGGCGAAATCGCGTCGCTCGGCGAGATCGATATCGCGCCGCTCCAGGCTGCGGTCGCGGCGCTGGACGAGGCGCGCTGGCATGACGACGAGACGCGCCAGAAACTGTTCGAGGCGCATGCCAGCACCAACACGATCAAGTTGGTCTTCGATGCCGATTATCGTCACCACGCGCCGACGGTGCATCCGGCGTTCGGCGAATTCGCACCCGTAATAGATCCGATCCTGCACACGGTGCGCGCGCATTATGCCCGCACGCTGCGCCAGCGGCGCTGGATCGCGCGGCACGGCGCGGGCTATTTCGTCCGCGTGATCCTGACGCGGCTTCAGCCCGGCGGGCAAATCACGCCGCATGCCGATGGCGGCTATTCGCTGTCACGCTGCCACCGCATCCATGTGCCGGTGCACAGCAACGACGATTGCCGGTTCCAGGTCGGCGACACACAGGTGGCGATGAAGCCGGGCGCGATCTGGGAGATCAACAACCGGCTGGTGCACGCCGTGTCCAACGAGGGGGCGACCGCGCGCGTGCATCTGATCCTCGATTTCGTCCAGCCGGGCGAATCCGTGCTCGACCGCGACGGCACGCTCGTCGCCTGATCCCCTCACGACAGGAATGCGCTCATGAACCCGCCCCCCGCCACCTTTTCGATCCTGCGTATCTACATCAAGGATTTCTCGTTCGAGGCGCCGGGCGGGCATCACAGCTTCACCAGCGCCTGGGCGCCCGACATCTCGCTCGACACCGATGTGGCGGCCAGCCAGGTGGCGGAGGATACGTTCGAGGTGGCGACGCGCATCACCGTCACGGCGGAGAATGCCGGCGCGACCGCCTATCTCGCCGAAGCCGTGCAGGCCGGCCTGTTCAAGGTCGCCGGCTACGAGGCGGCGATGAAGGACCGCATCCTGCACGCGGTCTGCCCCAATGCGCTGTTTCCGTATCTGCGCGAGGCGCTGGACAGCATGATCGTCAAGGCGAGCTTTCCGGCGCTGATGCTCGATCCGATCGATTGGGACGCGCTGTATGCGGATCTGATGCGCAAGAGCGGCCAGGCATTGTCGCGCTAGGTGGCGAGCGCCGCGGCAGAGGGGGCGCGGATCGGCATGATCGCGCGCCGATACGAGCAGCGCCTGAGCGATGCGGAGCTGCTCGCGCGTCTGTCGAATATGACGATGATCCTGTCGGCGCCGCGCTCGGGCAGCACCTTGCTGTTCGATCTGCTTGCCCGAACGCCGGGCGCGCTGACGATCGGCGGCGAATCGCACGTCGTCTATCGCCAGTTTCCGCAGCTGGCGGCGGAAAATGCCGCCTTCGATTCGGGCATGCTCGATGCCCGCCATGCCGATCCGGCGACGATCCGGCAGTTCCGCTGCGCGTTCCTGGCGATGCTGCGCGATGATACGGGCCGGCTGCTGTACGATCTGCCCGATCGCCAGGCCGTGGGCCGCCCGATCATCGAGAAGACGCCGCGCAATGCGCTGGCATTGCCCTTCCTGGAGGCGGTGTTTCCCGCCGCGCGCTTCGTCTTCCTGTATCGCCACCCCGCCGACGTCATCGCCAGCCTGATTGAGGGATGGGAGACGGGGCTTCGGACCGGCCAGTTCGTGACATACCGCCACCTGCCGGGCTGGGACCGCGCGGCCTGGTGCTTCGCCCTGCCGCGCGGCTGGCGCACCCTGCGCGGGCGATCGCTGGCCGAGATCGCTGCCTTTCAATGGGATGCGTGCAACCGCGCAATCGTCGATCGCGTGCGCGCGGCGCCGGATGCGGCGCAGGCGATCAGCTATGCCGAACTGGTCGCCGATCCTGCAGCGACGATGTCGCGGCTCGGCGCGTGGCTGGGTCTGGGTGCCGCCGGCGAGCGCTGGCGCGCTAAGCCCCTGCCGATATCGGCGTCGACCGTGTCGCCCCCCGCGCCGGACAAGTGGCTGGCGCGCCGGCAGGAAGTATCCGCCGTGCTGGAGCCGATGATGCCACTCTGGCACGAGATCGAGGCCTGGCGACGCGCCACCCTGGCGGGGTGACCCCCGCTACCGCAAGGGCCGGCGACACGGCGCGCAACGGGCTGATGCCGGAGGCGGCGCGCGTTCGCCTTCGCGGCGGCGCAGCGCCCGGCGTTCGAAGCCCCTCAGTCGTCGAACCCGATGAACACCGCGGCTTCGTCGACCGACCGGCGTTCGGACACGACAGCATTGGCCGAGAAATCGTGATCGGGCCAGCCGAGCGCGATGCTCTTCATGATCACCTGGTCGCCGGGGATGCGGGCATGTTCACGCACCACGGGGGATTGCATGATGCCCTGGCTGTTGATCACCGTGCCGAGCCCGCGCGACCAGGCAGCATTGACGAGCGCTGTCGCGACCGCGCCACAGTCGAACGCGGTATCGTCGCTGTCGGCCAGATCGCGATCATAGGTGATGATGACGCAGACCGGCGCGTCGAACTGCCGGAAGCCGCGCATCACCCAATTCTGCCGCGCATCCGCGTCGTCGCGCGCGATGTTCATTGCCGCAAACAGCTGCTTGGCGACCCCGATCTGCCGCTCGCGGTGCGCGCCGCCGAACGCGATGCCGGTCCGGAACTCGCGCGATTGCGGCACGCCGGCGATCATCCGCTCGCTATTGCCCGCGCGGATCGCATCGAGCGCCGGACCGCTGACGACATGGAAATGGTAGGGCTGGGTGTTCATCGAGGATGGCGCGCGCATGGCAAGCGTCAGCACCTCCGCGATCAGCGCGCGCGGGACGGGGGCGGGGGTATAGCCGCGGATGCTGCGGCGGCCCAGGATGACATCGTCGAAGTGCATGTTGGTCGCCATGAAATTGCAGGGGCTGGGGCGGCGCGTACCCGCGGGGCGGCAAGATCGACGCCCCGGCGGTGACCGCCGTTCGGGGATAATGGCCGCGTGTCGGGGCGCGCGTCAACGGTCGGCGGCTGATCCGTCGCTATCGCGCCGCCGGCAGATGCCGCGCGACCGATGCCGCCATGCTTGACAAGCGCCCCGCAATACGAACTACATATCGCACCAATAGCGGGGACGATTTGTCGATCCCCACATTTTAGGGGAGACGTCCGTGGCGAACGAGGAAGCTGCTCTCGGTCCGGCAGTCGCCGCCGACGCGCCGGAGACATACCCGTCGGCCGCCTATGGCTGGTTCGTGGTGTTCGTGCTCACCGTCGCCTATGTCTTCTCGTTCCTCGATCGCCAGATCCTCAGCCTGCTGGTCGAGCCGATGAAGCGCGACCTTCATTTGAGCGATACGCAGATCAGCCTGTTGCAGGGTCTCGCCTTCGCCCTGTGTAACGTGCTGGTCGGGTTGCCGCTCGGCCGGCTGGTCGATTCGCACCGCCGCACCTGGCTGGTGGCAGGCGGCATCGCGTTCTGGAGCCTCGCCACCGCCGCCTGCGGGCTGGTGCGTGGCTATGGCGCGCTGCTCGTGCTGCGGATGGGCGTGGGCGCGGGCGAAGCCGTGCTGACGCCGGCGGCGAATTCGCTGATCGGCGATCACTTCCCGCCGCACAAAGTGGGGCTGCCCTTGGCGGTGTACAGTATCGGCATCTATATCGGCGGCGGGCTGGCGCTGGTGATCGGCGCCACGATCATTGCCGGCACGCTGCAGTCCGGCCCGATGCTGCTGCCGCTGATCGGCGAGATCCGGCCTTGGCAGACGGTGTTTCTGATCATCGGCCTGCCGGGGTTGCTGGTGGCGCTGGTCGCCCTGTGCCTGCGCGAGCCCCGCCGGACCGGGGCGGTGCATTCGGTGATCGCGGCGGACGGCTCCGAGGTCGCCGCCGCGCTGCCGTTGCGCGATGTGCTCGCCTATCTGCGCGAGAACAAGCGCGCCTTCCTCGCGATCAACCTGTTCATGGGGTTTTCGGCGGTCGCCGGATACGGCGTGGCGGCCTGGATCCCGTCGATGTTCATCCGGCGCTACGGCTGGAGCGCGGTCGAGATCGGCCATATCTACGGGCTGTTGCTGCTGACCTTCGGAACCGCCGGCGTGCTGTGCGGCGGCTGGCTCGGCGACGTGATGACCCGGCGGCATGGCGCGGCGGGCCGGCTGCGCGCCGCCTTGTGGGTCAAGCTCGTCACCATTCCGTTGATCTTCGCCTATACCCTGTCGCCCGATGGCACACTGGCGCTGCTGCCGCTCGCCGGGGCGGTGTTCCTGCCGACCTTCCTCAACGGCCTCAGCCCGGCGATCATCCAGCAGATGGTGCCGAATCAGATGCGCGGCACGGCGATCTCGATCGCGCTGCTGGTCATCAACCTGCTCGGGCTGGGGCTCGGGCCGACGCTGATCGCGCTGATGACGGACCGCGTGTTCCACGATCCGGCGATGATACATCTGGCGATCCTGACCGTCAGCGTCGCGATGCTGCTGCTGTCGCTGACCTGCCTGCTGATCGGTTATCGGCCCTATGTCGCGCTGGTCGATCGATTGCAGCGGCGGGCGGCGGTGCCGGCGGCGGGGTGACGGACCGTCCCCGCCCGGCCTGTACCCCCGACCTGTACCCCGGCCTGTACCCCGGCCTGTACGTTGCCGAAACCAGGCGATAGGATCGCGCGATGAATGAGCGATCCTCGGCAGGGCGCGGCGCGGCGACGGGCCCGGAGACCGGCAGGGCGGCAACCAGCGATCGGCAGCCGCGCGTCAATCGCGACGAACGCTGCGCCGATCTGCTGCATCACGCCGCGCGCGAGGTCCTGGCGCAGGGCGGCTTTCCGGTCTCGTTCGATCGGCTGGCGCGCGCGGCTGCGGTCAGCAAGGCGCTGATCTACAATTATTTTCCAACCCAATACGCCCTGGGAAACGCCTTGCTGGGCGACGCGATCGGCGGGGTCGACCGCGATGCGCTGCGGGCTGCCGCGGCCGATCCGGATCTGTCCGCGGCGGCGCGGCGCTGCGCTCTGCTCTATTTCGATCTCGTCAGCGTGCGCGGGCCGCTGCTGCATGTCCTGCTCGCCGATGCCTATCTCGCGCGCGGGCCGGATCGGGCGATCTTCGGCCGCATCGCATTGGTCCTGCTGCCGCTGGTGCGGCGGTTGCGGGCAGCGTTGGACATCTCGTCGCGCGAGGCGAATGTCGTGCTGCAATTGCTGCTCACCCTGCCGGAGGAAGCCGGCCGCAAGGTGTTCAAGGGGGAGGCGGATGCCGCGCTGGCGCGGCGCCTGTGCGCCGAGACGGTGGAGGCCAGCCTGGCGGCGCTCAACGGCCAGGCGCCCCCGCATCTTGCCGATCTGTCGGCCGCCGCCGACTTCCTATGATCGCGTACCGTGTCGGTCGATCATGCGCGCGGTGCCGCCGCCGGTCGCCGGCATGACCAGTCGTTCGGCGGTGGCGAGATCGATCTTGCCGCGCGCGAGCAATCGACCGCCGCGCAGCGACAGGGCGGTCAGCATCGCGCCGACCAGCGCGCTGACCTGCGGCGGCACCTTGTACGCCTCGCTATAGACGCCGCCCAGCACCTTGCGATTGGCCGTACGCCGGTCCTCATGCGCGTCGCGTAGGATCGCGCGCACCTCCGCCACAGCGAGCAATTGCTGCAACACTTCGCCGCGCTGCGCGACCTGGCGCAGATAGGCCAGGGTGGTCAGCGTGTAGCGCATCTGCGGATCGGTGCATTGGCGACCGGCCGCCAGGCGCGCCTTGTTCATCTCGACCAGCTCGGCGCGGGCGATCTCGGCGAGCAATTCGGCGCTGCTGCGAAAATAATTGTAGGTCTGCGCCTCGCTCATGCCGAGTTCGCGCGCGATCCGCTTCATCGATACGGCGTGTGCGCCCTCGGCGCGCACCAGCCGATCGGCCTCGTCCACGATCTGTTGGCGGCGTTCCTCACGCGTCATGCGGCGGCGCGGGCGGCGCGAGCGCGCGCGCGCCGGGGCAATGACCACCTGGACGTTGCTGCCGGGCGGCGCGGCGGGCAGCGGAACCTGCGGCTCGTCCTTGCCGGCATAGACTTTGGCCCAATAGCCGCGCGTGGGATAGGGCACGAGCAGGCGATCGCAGATCTTGGCCAGCCCGTTACCGGACAGGCCGAGCTCCAGCGCGATCGCAGTCATCGGTTGCGACCAGACCAGATCATAGAGTTCGTCTCGCGACAGCGTCCGGGGGGCGTCTGTAGGACGCGGGGCGGCTTCGGGATCTGGCACTATGCATAGATCAACCATGTCGGGATTATCTTGGCAAGCGCACATGGTCTATTGACGACTCGTCCAATTAGAATCTATCCCGTAACCATCGCACCAATAGAGCTCGAATGAGCCGAGTGCGTCGGGAGAGGATTGGCGGCCTGGGCAAGTGTGCCCGGCCGGCTTCTTCCTCCCGTCCATGTGCCGGCATCGCCGGCATCGTCACCGGGGAGGGTTTGGATGACCGTACGTTCGACGATCGCATCGCTGCTGACGGGAGCCGCCGCCTTGGCGATGCCGTCCACCGTGGCCGCACAGACGGCGCCGGTCGGGCAGGAAGAGGCGGCACAGGCTGCGACCACCACGCCCGATTCCGCGACGGCGGTGGCCACCACCGACGATGCCGAGATCATCGTCACCGCGCAGCGCCGCGCCGAAAACGTCCAGCGCGTTCCGGTCGCGATCACCGCGGTGCGGGGCGATGCCCTGCAGCGGTTGAACATCACCAGTCCGCAGCAGCTGACGCTGATCGATCCCAGCGTGAAGTACAAGCAGAGCACCAGTGCCGGGAATTCCGGTTTCCTGATTCGCGGCATCGGCACGAGCAGCTTTTCCGCGGGGATCGAGCAGAGCATTTCCACCGTCGTCGACGGCGTGGTGCTGGGCGATCCCTCGACCATCTCGACGCTGGTGGATATCGAGCGCGTCGAGATCCTGCGTGGGCCGCAGGACATGTTGTTCGGCAAGAACGCCTCGGCCGGGCTGGTGTCGTTCACCACCGTCCGCCCGAAGATCGGCGTGACCGAAGTGACCGGGCATGGCGAGGTCGGCACGCAGGGGCATCTGGTCGGCACGGTGGTTGGCAACGTGCCCATCTCCGACACGGCGGCGCTGCGCGTGTTCGGCTTCTATAAGGAGCGCGACGGGGTGGTCACCAACCGCAATCCGGCACAGCCACGCGACGTCGACGGCCAGCTCAATTATGGCGGCGGGGTCAAATTGCTGTGGAAGCCGACCGACACGCTCAGCCTGTTCCTGTCCGGCGACTATTCCGAAGTCGGGCGGTTCTGCTGCTCGATGGTGTGGGCGAAGGTCGCGCCGGGCTACGCGCCCGCGGTCACGCTGGCGCAATACGGCATTACCCCTTCATCGACCAACCGCGAGGTCGCGATCGGCGGCCGTTCGTTCGGCTATGCCCATCGCGGCGGCGCCTCGCTCGAGGTCAATTACGAGATGGGCGATTATGCGCTGACGTCGCTCAGCGCCTATCGCCAGTCGTATCGCGAATCCTTCTATGATGGCGACAATACCACGGTGAACTATGTCGACCGCAACGGCGGGTCGAATGCGCTTCGCCAGTTCAGCCAGGAATTGCGCCTGACCTCGCCGACCGGTGGCCTGATCGATTATGTCGCCGGCCTGTTCCTGTTCGATCAGAATGCCGAGGGCTATATCGACCAGCAGGGGCGGCTCGAATGGATCGTGCCGGCCTCGAACGGCACGGTCATCCGCGTCGTGCCGAGCCAGCCGGTGGGGACGCTGTTCGACGGCAATCTGACCAACAAGGTCCATTCGCGCAGCTATGCCGGCTTCGCCCAGGCCAATCTCCACGCGACGGAGAACCTGACCTTTCTGTTCGGCGGGCGGCTTACGCACGATGTGCTCGATTTGAACTACAGGCGCGGCACGGTACCGGGCGCGGTGCCGATCCCGGGCGGTGTCACGCTGTCGCTGCAGCAGGGCATCAAGAACACCAATTTCTCGTTCCGCATCGGCGCGCAATATAGCCCGACCAGCGACGTGATGACCTATGCGACCGTGTCGCGCGGCTATAAGGGGCCGGGCTTCAGCGGGCTGACGGTATCGAACGCCTCGCAGGATCAGAGCGTCGCGCCGGAAATCCCGACCAATTACGAGATCGGCGTCCGCGCATCGTTGCTCGAACGCAAGCTGACCCTGAACGCCACCTTGTTCAAGACGCATGTGCGCGATTTCCAGGCGCAGGTCGCCGATCTGTCGAGCGCCAGCTATGCCAATCGCATCACCAATGCAGGGTCGCTCAACAGCAAGGGCGTGGAATTCAGCGTCATCGCGCGCCCGATCCCGGCACTGACGCTGAGTGGCGGCGGCTCCTATGTCGATGCGCGCTACGGCGACTTTAACGGCGTGCAATGCTATTTCGGCCAGCCCAAGGTCGCGCAGGGCGGCCCCTGCACCGCGCCGCCGGCCAATCCGACCTCGATCGACGGCTTCTTCAACGCTGCCGGCCTGCGGCTCGCGGCGGCGCCCAAGTTCAGCTACAATCTCGTCGCCGATTACCAGCAGCCGATCGGCGATTCCCTCCGCGGCTCGGTGCAGTTCAATTTCAGCGGGCAGTCCGACGTCAATTATTCCGCCAATGGCGATCCCGGCACGATCCAGAAGGCGTTCGGCTTGCTCGGCGGCAATATCGGCATCGGCGCGGCCGACAGCCGCTGGCGCGTCGGCGTGTTCGCGATCAACCTGCTCGACAAACGCTGGGCGGCGCAGAAGAATCCCAGCCCGACGACGACGCTCAATCCCGGCGGCTATCTGCAATATTACAGCCCGGATGCGGTCCGCACGATCGGCCTCAGCGTGGATTTCAAGCTGTGACCGCGCCCGCCACGATGACATTGTACAGCGCCCCGATGCCCGCCCCCAACCCGCGCCGGGTGCGCATCTTCGCCGCGGAGAAGGGCATCGTCTTGCCGGAAGTGCTGCTCGATCTGCGCGCGCGCGAGCATAAATCGGCCGAGCATCTGGCGCGCAATTCGCTCGGTCAGGTGCCGGTGCTGGAGCTCGAAGACGGCACGATGATCTCGGAGACGATCTCGATCTGCCGCTATCTCGATGCACGCTATCCCGAGCCGCCGATGTTCGGGCGGACGCCGATCGAGATAGCGCTGATCGACATGTGGGTTCGGCGCATCGAGATCCAGCTGGGCGAACCGACGCGGATGTTCTGGCGCCATGCGCATCCGGCGACCGCGGCGCTGATCGCGCAGCATACCGTGTTCGGGGAATCGAACCGCGCGATCATCGCCCGCGCGATGGACTGGCTCGAGCGTGACCTGGATGACGGCCGCGCGTTCATCGTTGGTGATAGCTACACGATGGCCGACATCGCGGCGCTTACGATGCTCGATTTCGCCGAACTGATCGGGCTCGCGCCGATCGGGGATCGCAAGGCGGTCGCCAGCTGGCATGATCGCGTCTCGCAGCGCCCCAGCGCGGCGGCATAATACCCATCTGCCAGACCGGAGAGCGCCACATGCAAAGCCGCCAGATCCATCTCGTCCGCCGCCCCAGCGGCGTCCCCGTCGCCGAGGACTTCGCGCTGGTCGAGCGCGCCTTGCCCGAGCCTGAAGCCGGCGAGGTCGAGGTCGAGGGGCTCTTGCTGTCGGTCGATCCCTATATGCGGCCGCGCCTGAACAGCGATCAGCCGCTCGACGAAGCGATGCTCGGTACCGGGATCGGGCGCGTGGTCCGATCGCGGGACGCCGGGATCGCGGAAGGCACGCTGGTGCGCCACGGCGCCGGCATGCGCGACCGGTTCGTCGTCGCCGCGGCGGCGCTGCGCCCGCTGGTGCGTGATCCCGATGTGCCGCTCAGCGTCTATATGCATGCCTTGGGGGCGACCGGGCTCACCGCTTATGGCGGGCTGTTCGAGATCGGCGCGTTGCAGGACGGCGAACAGGTCGTCGTCTCCACGGCTGGCGGTGCGGTGGGATCGGTGGCGGCGCAGATCGCCAAGCTCAAGGGCTGTCATGTCGTCGGCATCACCGGCAGCGACGACAAGGTCGCCTGGCTGCGCGAACAGGCCGGGATCGACACTGCGATCAATTACCGCACGCAGGATCTGGCCGCGGCGCTGGCCGAAGCGACCCCCGCGGGCATCGACGTCTATTCCGAAAATGTCGGCGGCGCGCATCTCGACGCGGTACTGCCGCGCATGAACGTGCGCGGGCGCATTCCGCTCTGCGGCATGATTTCGACCTATAATGGCGCGGGCGAGGGCGTGCGCAACCTGTCCGAGATGATCTACCGCCGGGTCCGGATGCAGGGCTTCGTCTCGACCGATCTGGTGCCGCTCACCGAGCGGTTCGTCGCCGATATGACCGGCTGGCTGAAGGCGGGGCACGTCAAGTATCAGGAGACGATCCTCGACGGGTTCGATCGCGCCCCCGAGGCGCTGATCGGCCTGTTCGACGGCCGCAACGCGGGCAAGATGCTGGTCAGGCTAGCGGATTGAGCTGACGTCCAGCGGATCGCGCCCGGCGCCGGGCGCCACGTGGTGGTCACGGTCAACGCCGCGCGCTAGGTAAGCGCCATGCTGGCTCCACGACTTCTGCTCCGCCCCTTCTCGATGATGCGCGCGTTCCTCGCCACCGAGGCGGCGGGCGGGATCGTGCTGATCGCCGCCGCGGCCGCCGCGATGCTCGTCGCCAATTCTCCCCTGGCCGCCGAGTATTTCGACACGTTGCACACGATGCTCGGCGGTCTGAGCCTGGCGCATTGGATCAACGACGGTCTCATGGCGCTGTTCTTCCTGGTCGTGGGGCTGGAGATCAAGCGCGAGGTGCTCGACGGGCAGTTGGCGCGCTGGTCGGATCGGCTGCTGCCGGGCGTGGCGGCGTGTGCCGGGGTCGTGGTGCCCGCGCTGATCTACGTCGCGATCAACCGGGGGGATCCTGCCGGCTTGCGGGGCTGGGCGATTCCCGCCGCCACCGACATCGCGTTCGCGCTCGGCGTGCTCGCCTTGCTCGGGTCGCGCGTGCCGTCGTCGCTGAAGATCTTCCTTACCGCGGTGGCGATCATCGACGATCTGATTGCGGTGCTGATCATCGCCTTGTTCTACACCGCCGAGCTGAACCTCGCGGCGCTGGCCGGGGCCGGCGGCGGGCTGCTGGTGCTGGCCTTGTTCAATCGCCGCGGCGTCAACGCGCTGTGGCCCTATCTGCTGGTCGGCGCGGTCGTCTGGGCGTTCACGCTGCAGTCGGGAATCCACGCCACGCTTGCCGGGGTGGCGGTGGCGATGACCATCCCGATGATCCGGACGCCGGGCCGGCCCGATGCCGAACATGCACCGCTGATCCGCCTCGAACACGGCCTCCATCCTTGGATCGCGTTCGCGATCGTGCCGATCTTCGGCTTTGCCAATGCCGGGGTGGCCTTGGGTGGCTTTTCGCCCGCCGAGTTGCTCGCGCCGGTGCCGCTGGGCGTGGCGCTCGGGCTGCTCATCGGCAAGCAGGTCGGCATCTTCAGTGCGGTCTGGCTGCTGGTGCGGATGGGCTGGGCGGCGCGGCCGCGGCATGCCAGCTGGGTGCAAGTCTATGGCGTGTCCTTGCTGTGCGGGATCGGCTTTACGATGAGCCTGTTCATCGGCGGGCTCGCGCTGGGCGATGGATCGCACCAGAACGACGCCGCCAAGCTCGGCATTTTGCTCGGCTCGATCGCCTCGGCGGTGGCCGGCTTCGCCGTGCTCCGCGTCGGAGCGACACCGCGTCGGGCGTGAGCCCGTGCCCGTATACTTGTCCCTCAGCATCCCAAGTCGCCTGCCATGTGCGATGGCGGCACTATAGCATTGAGGAGGGAAGCGTCCCCGCTGCCACAAGGGCAAGTATAAGTCTCAGGATGCTGCCTATTAATCGATGAACTCTGAAAGCTTTTACAGCAGCGGTCAGTATGCTAGTGGGTAGGGCCTTCATGTATTGAGACGGGGGCGATCGATGGGACGGGATGGCGAAGGTCCGGAAGCGAAGGCTGCTTCGGTGGGGGCGCGAGAGACTTGGGTGATGCCGGAGATCGAGTCGTTCGATGCGGTCGCCGTCACGGAGAACACCAGCACTAATCTGGGCGATTTCCTTAATAGCGCCAGCTAAAACGTCGCGCCTTGCGCTATTATTTCGGCGGGCTGCGGCTCGATGCGGCGGTGCCGCTGGACGGCTTGCGTCAAGCGCCGCCGGGGGCTGCCGCGTATCGCGCGGCCTTCACCATAGACGTCACGCACGGTGCGATGCCGCTGGCCGACACGATCCTGTATCGCTGGGTCGGGCGCTACGGCCTGACATTGGGCAGGTCGGCCGGCGAGTGGCTGTTCGCCTCCGCGCTGGATGGCGCGTTCCTGATCGATCCCGAACAGGCCCGGATCCGCTGTATCGTGGCCGATCCGGCCGGCCGAGCGTGGCGCGACGTGCTGGTCCGCCGCGTGTTGCCGCGGGTCGCGATCCTGGCCGGCGCCGCTGCGCTCCATGCCGCGGCGGTCGCCAGCGACGCGCGCGCCATATTGCTGCTGGGCGCGTCCGGGGCCGGCAAGTCGACGCTCTGCGCGATGCTCGGCACGGCTGGCTGGGACGTGCTGAGCGAGGATATCTCGCTGCTATGGGAGGCGGGTGCGCCTCACGTCGCGCCCGCCACCACCGGGACATGCCTGTGGGATGACAGTCGCGCAGCGCTCGGCCTCGCGGCGGCGCGCTGCACGCCGCTCGCCGGCTATGACGGCAAATCCCATTGCCAGGCGGATCAGCAGGGCGGCGTCGCCCCCGTGCCGCTCGCCGCGCTGGTCTTCGTGCAGCGCGCACCGGACGCGGCAGCCCACATGCTGCAACGGCTACGCGCCGCCGAGGCGCTGATCCGCGCGGCGCAGCAGCGGGTGCGCTTCAACCCCGGCGATGACAGTGGCCGCGAAGCGCTCGACCTGTTCGCGCGGCTGCGCGCGATCGTGCGCGTCACGCCCTGTTACCGCCTGACCTATCGCGGCGATTATGCGGCGCTGGGAACAGTCGAGCCGGTGCTGCGCGGGCTGCTGCGCGCATGACCGGAGCCACGCCCTATGATCTGACCACCGCGGCGCACGATTATCGCGCCTGGGAGGGGCCGCCGCGGCGGACCGTATTGCTTTGCACGCATCCGCGCTCGGGCAGTACGTTGTTGGGCGAGGCGCTGTATTTCGCCGGCGGGCTGGGCTGCCCGCTGGAATATTTCCACCCCGGCTTCCGCCCCGGCCTGGCCGAGCGCTGGGCGACACCCACGCTGGCCGAGTATATCCGGGCCGCGCACCGCTGGCGTACCGATCCGAGCGGCACGTTCGCGGTCAAGCTGTTCTGGCGCGATATCGAGCAGATGGCGGCAGAACGCGATCCCGATCGGTTCGCCGCGTCGGGGCTGTCGCCGCCCGATCAAGTGCCGCCCGAGACCTATCGCGCGATCGCGGCGCTGCTGGCCGATATAGTGCCCAACCCGCGCTTCGTGCACCTGCAGCGCAACGATCGGGTGCGTCTGGCGATATCGGGGATGACCGCGATGCAAACCGGGATCTGGCGCGTCATCCCCGCCGCCGGCGCGCGCGCACCGCGCGGCCCGGTCGCCTATGATGCCGACCGGATCGATCGCTACATCGCCACGACCGACGCGTGCCACGCGCATTGGCGCAATTTCTTCGCCGCGATCGGCGCCGAGCCGCACGGCGTTAGCTATGAGGCGCTCAAGCGGGATTATCAGGCGACGGTCGCCGGCACGCTTGCCTGGCTGGGCAGCACGGCGGCGGTCCCGGCGGCGCGGATGCGTCGACAATCGGGAATGGCGGACGAAGCGCTCGTGCTGCGCTATCTCCGCGAGCGCGGTGGTGGCGCAGGCCGCTAAACGCCGATCGCGTGATCCAGCCACAGATCCATCGCCACCACGAACCATAAGGGGGCCAGCCGGGTGGTGCCGAGCGGGGTGGTCGATCCGCTGTCGCGCCATGCCTTGGCGGGGGCGAACAGCGCGTCGATCCGGTCGCCATCGATCCAGCCTAGCCGGGCGAGCGTCATGGTGCGCGGCGGCCGGCGGCGGAAATAATCCGCCAGTACATCCACCGTGCTGTTCAGGAAAAGCGCCTTGTCCTGCCGTTGCCGCACCGCTTCGGGCAGCGTGCCGCGCATCGCCTCGCGTAGCAGATATTTCCGCTCCCCCTTGTGGCGCAGCATCGGTCCCGACGCGCCCATCAGAAAGGTGGTCAGGCGCAGATCGTGGAACGGATGGCGCATCTCGACGCCGTGCGCCTCGGCGAAGGCGAGCAGCGGCTCATAGCCGACGTAGCGGCGCGCATGCGCGAACACGGCATAACGCTGCTTCTGCGCGAAGCCGTGCGGGGCGAATGGCGGTTTCGTGTCGTGCCAGCGTTGGGCGAGCCCGATCCGCGCGGCCCATTCCGGCCGGATCCATTCGGGCATCGGCGTGTCGAACACCAAGGCGGGGGTGAGGAATTTGGCGCGATAGGCTGGGCTGACGATCGGGGCGAGCGCGCGGAAGGCGGTGCGTTGCAACCGCCTGTAGCGCGGCTCGGCCGGGAACTGGCCGAGCGCCTCGCGCAGCAGGCCGAGCAGATCGCCACGCAGCAGCATGTCGGGCAGGTGGCCAAGCCCGCCGCCGAGCCATTCGTCGCCGCCTTCGCCGGTCAGCAGCACGCGTTCGCCCGCTGCCTGCTGGGCGCGAATCCCGGCGGTGGTGCCATCCGTCAGACTGGGGCGCAGCGGCAGTTGCAGCGTCTCCGCGCACCATCGCCCGGCGGCGTCGAGGTCATAGGCTTCGCGCCCGACGATACGCGCAGCGATCCCGCAATGTGCTTCGACCGCGCTGCTCCACCGCGTCTCGTCCTGCGCTTCGCCGGGGAAACGGGCGGATATCGCACCGATCTGCCGGTCCACCTGCCCCGCACGGTGCAGTTCGGTGAGGCGTGCGACCACGCTCGACGAATCCAGGCCACCGGAAAGATGCGCGCCGACTCCGGTGTTGCTGCGCATCGTCGCGCTCAGCGCCTGATCGAACAGCGCGTTGAACCGGTCGACATGGTCCGCTTCGGACAGTCGCCGGTGATCCGCGAACGGCCCGACATGCCATTGCCAGTGCGCGACCCGGCCGCGTTCGAGGCGCAGCGCCGCACCTTGCCCAAGCCGTTGGATCTGCGCCCACACCGTTTCGTCATGCGTCATGAAGCGGGCGGCGATCATTTCGCCGATCGCGGCCTCGTTGAGGCGCCGATCAAGCCCCAGCCCGACGATCAGCGCGCGGGGTTCGGTGGCGAAACCGAACGTGCGCCCGTCGAACGTCCATAGGAACGGCCGCCACCCCATCGGCGATCGTGCGCATAACAGCCGTTGCGCGTGCGGCTGCCAGATCGTCAGCGCCCAATCGCCGACCAAGGCCTGCAGGAAATCCTCGCCGCGGCGCTCGAACAGCGCGAGCGCCAGCGTGGCATCGGGGGCGTCGCGCAAGGCCTGGCCGGGGGCGCCAAGCAGGCCGAGCAGATCGGCACGATTGTCCAGCCGGCCATCGAATGCGATCACCGCGCCCGATGCGCCGGTCAACGGCTGACGCTCGCCGACCGCTTCGGGGGTGGTCGCGTGGTGGAAGCGGATCAGGCCCGCCGGGCCGGCGTGCCAGATGCTCCGGCCGTCGAAACCGCGCGGCGCGGCGGCGGCGGCGATGCGCGCGAGCGTCGTCGCGGGCATCGCGCGCCCATCGACATGCACCGCGCCGGCGATCGCGCTCATCCGGCGTCGCCGCGTCGTTCGATCAACCCCTTGGCGAGTGCCTGATCGATGAATGCCGCGACATCGGCAGCGATATGGTCGGGCGGCGCAGCATAAAGGCCGGCGAGCCGCGCGACGATCATGGCCGGGCTCAATCCGTCCGCAATGCCCCGCCAGATCGCCGCTGCGGGAGGATTGAGCGCGTGATAGCGGCCGTCGCGCGGGTCGAACAGCGCGAGCTCTCCGTCAAGGTCGTTCCAGTCGATCGAAGAACAGATGAACAGCAAAGTCGTATGGCTCGCCTATGAGTTGGATATGGCCAATGAGTATCGGCGCGCTCGCTGTATAGATAGCTTTCTGACTGCAATTCGTCTGTCGAATTAATGATTAGGTGTAGTAGATCGCACAATCTTCTTTTGCCTAATGGCCCATAATATGCATGTATGGCGTGCGTTCGCCAAGGGGCTTGTTGGCGATACATGAGCGAAGGGGGAGGGGCATGATAAGGATCGATACACGCTTCGTGATTGCCGGGCTGGCCGTGCTGACCAGCGGCCTCGCCGCCACGCCGGCGGGCGCCCAGGCGACGCGCACATGGGTCTCGGGTGTCGGCGACGATGCCAATCCGTGCAGTCGCACCGCACCGTGCAAGACATTTGCCGGCGCGATCTCGAAGACCGCGGCGGGCGGCGAGATCAATTGCATCGATCCCGGCGGCTTCGGTGCGGTCACCGTGACCAAGGCGGTCACCTTCCTGTGCGATACCACGGAGGCCGGCGTGCTGGTGGCGGGCACCAATGGGTTCACGATCAACGCCGGTGACGCCGATGTCGTGACGATCAGCGGCATCGACATTTTCGGGCCGACCGGATCGCCGGGGTTGAACGGCGTGCGCTTCATCAACGGCGCAGGACTCAATATCCGCAATACGACGATCAAGGGGTTCAACGCGCAGGGTGTCTCGTTCGAGGTGGGGACGGGCGACACCGCGTTCCTCAACCTCGATAATGTGATCATCACCGGCAATGGTGCGACGGCCGACGCGAGCAGCGGTGGCGTGCGCATCGCGCCGGCCACCGGGGCGACCGCCAATGTCGTGCTCAATCATGTTCGTATCCAGGACAGCAAGAATGTCGGGCTGCGTCTCGATCTGACCGGGACGACGAGCACGAAGATCAGCGTTCAGGCCAATGGCGGCGTGATCACGAACAGCGGCATCGGGCTCTTCGCCAAGGCGCTGCCCGGGACGGGCACGGTGGAAGTGGCCATGGTCGATGCGCTGATCGCGGGGAACGGCTCGCTCGGCGTCGCCGGCAATGGCAGCGGGGTGACCGGGCGGTTCGCCAACAATACGATCACCGCCAATGGCGCAGCCTCGGCCGCGGCTGCGACCGGCGTCAGCGCCGGCAACGGATCGGTCCTGGCGAGCTATGGAAACAATCACCTCGACGGTAATCTCAACAGCGCCGGCGCCGTTGCCAATGGCGCCTTTACGGGCACGATCCCGCCGCACTGAGCCGATCTGCGACCTGGCCGGTCCGCCCGTTGTCGCCACGGCAACTGGGCGGGCTGACCGCGGGTGCGGCCGATCGGCAATGGGGTCAGCGCCGTTGGCGTACCAGCATGGTGATCAGCCCGCCGCTTACGGTCAGTACCGCCAATACGATCATCAGCGGCGCGAAATCGCTCGGGGTCGCCAGCAGCCAGGTCAGTAGCGGGCCGAGGATGGCGGGCAGCGTGTTGGTCAGGTTGAGCAGCCCCAGATCGCGGCCGCGGCGGCGGGGATCGGGCAGCAACTGCATGGCAAAGCCGGTGTGCAGCGCGAGATAGACCTGCGAGCCCGCGACATAGATGCCGAACGCGATTGCCGCCGCCGGCCAGCTTGCCGCCAGCGCCATGCCGGCCAGCCCGAGCGCGGCGACCAGCGCGGCGCCGAGCAGCACCGGTTTGCGCCGCCCGGTGAGATCCGACACGCGCCCGAGCAGGATGGCGAGCGGCAGCGGCACGATGAAGGCGATGGTCATCAGGCTGCCGATATGCGGTGCAAGCGCGATCGGCCCATGGCCCGGCGCGATGCTTTCGATGTAATAAAGCAGGTATAGCGACAGGACGTTGCCGGCGACCTGCATCAACAGCCGGCCCGCCCAGGCCGCGGCCAGATCGCGACGCGCGGGTGCGGGCGGCAGAGCGTCGGATGCGCCTGGGTCGGGCTTTCGCGTCGGGCGTGTTAGCACGATAGGCAGCACGCAGCCGGCAAGCGTCAGCCAGACGAGCGCGAGGCGCATCGCCTCGCCCAGCGCAGTCAGGCTGAGCAGCACGGCCGACACTGCCGCGGCGAGCGGGCTCCCCAGCGCGAGCAATCCCCCCGCCAGTCCTTTGCGGTCATCCGGCACCTCTTCGGCCATCATCGCGAACAAGGGGGCCAATACGGCGTTGATCGCGATCTGGAACGCAGCGATGCTCAGCACGATGGCGAGCGGCGTGACCGCCGCGGCGATTGCGGCAAAGGCCATGCCGGTCCCCACCAGCCCGGCGGTGACCCAGATGCGCCGCCCGCCGCCTGCGGCGACCGATCGATCGCTGAGCCAGCCGAACAGGATATTGGCCAGGCTCGCCGCGGCCGCGCCGGCGAGGACGGTCGCGGTGAGCACGCCGATCCGCGCCTCGCCGGCGAGCAATTCTACCTTGATCGGCAGCAGCAGCGTGAGGAGCGGGAGATAGCCGACCACGCCCCCCGCGGCAGCCAGCGCGTAGAGTGGCAGCGCACGACTGGCGCGGGGGGCGAGGGGAACGGGCGACGACATCCGCTGTCGCTGTGGCCCCTCGCTGGCCGCCGGGCAACTCCCGGCGTGCGCCGGCTCAGGGCTGCATCGTCGCCGCGTCCAGCGCGACCATCTTGGTCAGCGTGCGATCGGTCGCGTCGCGCGCCAGCGCGACCCGGTACTGGCCGCCGGTGATCCGCCAGCCCGGCAGCCGCGTGTCGTAATCGGCCAGGATGCGCGGTTCGGCGGTCAGCGTGATGCGGCGCGTTTCACCCGGTTTCAGCGTCACGCGGGTGAAGGCGGCGAGGCGCATCGGCGTGTCCGATCCGGCCCGCGCGACATAGATTTGCGGTACGTCTGCGCCCGCGCGCTTGCCGGTATTGATCACTTCGAACGAAACGGACAGCGTCTTGCCGCCGGTGACTGCAAAATTGCGATAGGCGAAGTTGGTGTAGCTGAGCCCGTGCCCGAACGGGAAGAGCGGCGCGCGGCGCTTCTTTTCATACCAGCGATAGCCGACATCGGCGCCCTCGACATAGTCGATCGGGAAGCTCTTGAGCTGGTAATTCGAGGCGTTGGCGGGATTGGCGGCGGCTTGCGCCTCGAGGCTGGTCAGCGTGTCGATCCCGACCGGTGCGGGGCGCGGCGCCTGCGTGGCGCTGGCCGGGAAGGTGATCGGCAGACGGCCCGATGGATTGACCTTGCCGGTCAGCAGATTGGCGATCGCCTCGCCGCCGCGCTGCCCGGGATACCAGGCCTGCAGCACCGCCGGCACTTGTGCCAGCCAGGGCATCGTCACCGGGCCGCCGGTTTCGAGCACGGCCACGGTTTTCGGCTGCGCCGCGGCGACCGCCGCGATCAGCGTATCCTGGCGATCGGGCAGCGACAGATCGGCGACATCCTGCGCCTCGGTGGTCCACTGCGTGGCGAACACGATCGCGATGTCGGCGTTGCGCGCCGCTGCCGCCGCCGCGGCGACGTCCGTGCCATCGACGAACGTGACCTGCGCCTGTGGCAGCGCCGCCTTGATCGCCTTGAGCGGCGAGGAGGCGTGATAGGTATAGCGCGCGAACGACATCGCCGCGCCCGAGGTCAGCGGGATTTCGATCGGCGCACCGCCGACCGAGCGCACCTGGCTCGATCCGCCGCCCGACAGGACGCCGACATCCGCGCGCCCGCCGATCAGCACGATCCGCTTGGCGGAGCGCGCCAGCGGCAACAGTCGGCCCTCGTTCTTGAGCAGCACGATGCCCGCTTCCGCGGTGCGCTGCGCGACCAAAGCGTTCTTCGCGTAGGGAATGGCGGCAGGCTTGGCCGGCATCGGCGTGTCATATGCGCCGGTCTGGATCAGCCCGGTCAGATAGCGCGCGACCATGTCGTCGAGCCGCGCGGCCGAGACGGCGCCGGACGTGACCGCGGCCTCGAGCGGCGCGGAGAAATAGGGCGCCTTGTCGAGTTCCTGCCCGGATTGCTGATCGAGCCCGGCATTGGCCGCCTTGGCGGTCGAATGCACACCGCCCCAATCGCTCATCACCCAGCCGGGATAGCGCCAGTCGCGCTTGAGCACGCGGTTGAGCAGAAAATCGTTCTCGCACGCCCAATCGCCATTCACCTTGTTATAGGCGCACATCACGGAAGCGGGTTTTCCCGTCTCAATCGCGATCTGGAACGCGAGCAGATCGCTCATCCGCAGATCCGCCTCGCCGATCCGCGCATCGGCGACCATCCGGCCGGTTTCCTGCGCATTGAGCGCAAAATGCTTGATCGTGGAGACGATGCGGTTGGATTGCACGCCGACGATATGCTGCCCCGCCAGCCGCCCGGCGAGCAGCGGATCTTCGCCGAGATATTCGAAATTGCGCCCGTTCCACGGATCGCGCGTCAGGTTGACGCCGCCGGCCAGCAGGACGTTGAAGCGCTTGGCGCGCGCCTCGCTACCGATCATCGCGCCGCCGGCGCGGGCGATCGCCGGATCGAAGCTGGCGGCGGTGGCGAGTGCCGAGGGAAGCGCAGTCGCCACATCGCCCTTGCGCTGCTCGACCTGATTGGCGACGCCGAGCGAGGCATCGCTCTCGCGCACCAGCGGCACGCCCAGACGCGGAATACCGTCGATATGGCCGGCGGCCATGATCAGCTCATTCTTGGTCTTGCCGACCGCGAAGGGCGGGAACAGGCCGTGGACCAGCGCAATCTTCTCTGCCAGCGTCATCCGCGCAACGATCGAATCGGCGCGGGCACGGGCGTCGTCGCGCACGGTCGACGTGCGCGGCGCACCGGCGCGTGCGGCGGGCACAACGGTCAGCGCGAGCATTGACGATATGGCAAGCGCCGCGCGGAATTTCGTCGACATATATCCTCCCTGTGCCGTCTTTGCGGCCGTGTCGCGTATTGGCGATGCGTTAAGCTAGCGCGTTGCCGCTAGCATCGGCAGCAGTAAGAGCATAGATTGGGAACGTTCACAATATTGTCGTGCAGCCCGCCAAACTGTTGACAAGATCGCGGAAACGCAGCAAGTGAACGTTCTCAATGAGGTGCGGGGGCAACCGCACGTAGTGTAATGGGGAGGACAATCATGCGCGGCTTTACGGCTAGGACGCTCTCGAAACTCGTACTATCGGCGTCCACGCTGGCGCTTGCCGGCCTGCCGCAACTCGCCGTCGCGCAGGATGCCGCCGCGACGATGGGTAATCCCGGCCCCTCCGACATTCCCCCGGCGCCCGCCGACGGCGAGACTGCCGACGGCGATATCGTCGTCACCGGCATCCGCGCCAGCTTGCGGCAGGCGGTCGACATCAAGCGCGACGGCCAGGGCGTGATCGATGCGATCTCGGCCGAAGACATCGGCAAGTTCCCCGATACCAATCTCGCCGAATCGCTGCAGCGCATCACCGGCGTGTCGATCGATCGCTCGAACGGCGAAGGCTCCACCGTGACGGTGCGCGGCTTCGGCCCGGAATATAACCTGGTGACATTGAACGGCCGGCAGATGCCGACCGCGACGCTCGGCGACGGCGCCAGCGCGCCGGCCTCGCGCTCGTTCGATTTCGCCAACCTCGCGTCCGAGGGCGTCGCTGCGGTCGAGGTCTACAAGACTGGCCGCGCCGCCGTGCCGTCGGGCGGGATCGGCTCGACGATCAACATCCGCACGCCGCGCCCGCTCGATCGGCCCGGCCTGCGCGGCAGCATCGCGGCCAAGGGCGTCGTCGATACGTCGCAGAACGGCAAGAATCAGGTCACGCCCGAAGTTTCGGGCATCTTCAGCGCGACGATGGGCGCCAGCGATCAGTTCGGCATTCTGCTGTCCGGCGTGTATCAGAAGCGCAATGCGAGCGTGAACACCGGCTCGGTCGGGTTCGGCAACTCGTTCCTTGGCACGGAGAACGATTGGGGCACGCTCGGGCCGGAGGGGCCCAACGTGATCAACCGTCCGGGTCCGAACGACGTTTACGAAGTGCCGCAGAGTGCGGCGTACAACCTCACCGACATCAAGCGCGAGCGCATCAACGGCCAACTGGTGCTGCAGGCGCGGCCGACCGACTCGCTCACCGCGACGGTCGATTTCACCTATTCGCGCAACAAGATCGAAGCGCGCGACAGCAGCGTGGGCGTCTGGTTCAACTTCGGCGATACCTCGACGTCATGGACCGACGGTCCGGTCGCGGGCCCGGTATTCTACACCGAGCGGTTCGGGCCGGGTAAGGACCTGTCGTACAGCGGATCGCTGACCGCCAACGTGACCGAGAACAAATCGCTGGGCGGCAATCTGAAGTGGGAAGCGCCGGGCGGCGTCACCGTGTCGCTCGATGCGCACCATTCGACCGCGGAATCGAAGCCGACCAACAAATACGGCAGCAGCACCTCGGTCGGCTCCGCAATCTTCGGGGTCGCGTCGCAGACGGTGGATTTCACCAAGGACCTGCCGGTCATTTCCTATGTCATGCAGCCAGGCATCAACGCACTGAACCCTGCGCTGATCAACGCGACCGGCAACTCGTTCCGAAACGCCTATTTCCGCGACGAGATCAACCAGGTCCAGCTGAGCGGCCGGTACGATCACGACGGTGATTTCCTAGACTCGATCGACGTCGGTTTCTCGTATGTCGATAACAAGGTGCGCTCGGCCTACGGCTTCACCCAGAACGATACCTGGGGCGGCGTCGGCACGCCGGCAGACCTGCCCGACGACCTGTTCGAGCTCGTCAGCCTGCCGGACAAATTTGATGGAGTGAGCGGTGCGGATTCGGGAATTATCCCGGCTTATTATCGTTTCAACTTCGAACGGATGGTCGACCTGCTCGACAGCAAGTTCAAGATTTGCGGCGGTGACGGCAATTGCCTGGCCAATTACGAGACCGATCGCCGCATCCGAGAAAAGACAATCTCTCCGTTTGTTCAGGTGAATACAAAGTTCGATCTGTTTGGCCGCACTGCACATATTATCGGCGGTGTTCGCTACGACCAAACGACGATCAGTTCGCGCTCGCTGACCCCGGTCCCAACCGGCACGGCGTGGGTTGCGGCGGGCGAATTCAACATCCTCTACGGCACGGACAGCACCTTCCTGACTAATAAGGGCAGCTACCAAAACTGGTTGCCGGCGATCGATTTGGACTTTCAGCCGATCCAGAACGTCAAGCTGCGCGCGTCGTATAGCCATACGATCACGCGCGCCGATTATAGCAGCCTGCAAGGCGGCCTGACGCTTAGCCGTCAGTTCGGCATCGCCGGCGGCGGTGGTCTGCAGGGGAACCCTAACCTCGTGCCATTCCTGTCCAAGAATATCGATCTTTCTGCGGAGTGGTATTACAGCGATACGAGCTACATCTCGGCCGGTTATTTCCGCAAGAAAGTGTCGAATTTCATCAACTCGCAGGAAGTCGAGCGCTCGGCGTTTGAATTGCGCAATCCGGGTGATGGGCCACGCTTCCGTGCCGCGCAGGCGGCGCTCGGCGGTACGACCGACGTGTCGCGTATCCGCGACTATATCCTGCGCAACTATCCCGCCTCGGTGGAAGTCGCGCGCGATGCGCAGGGTGCCCCGGTACTCGACGTGAACGGTTATTATACCGGGCGCATCTTCGGGTTGGCGGAGGACGGGCTGGTCGACTTCCGCGTCGGCACCCCGTTCAATTCGGACCAGAAGGCGACGATCGACGGCTTCGAATTCGCCATTCAGCATAGTTTCTGGAACACGGGGTTCGGGGCGATCCTGAACTATACGATCGTCAACGGGGATGCGAAGTTCAACAATGCGTTGAACCCGAATGTCGGTCAGTTTGCGCTGGCAGGTCTCAGCGACAGCGCGAACGCGGTGCTCTATTACGACAAGAACGGCCTGCAGGCACGTGTGGCGTACAACTGGCGCGATGAATTCTATGCCGGCGGTAACCCGAACCCGACCTATGTCGAGAAATACGGTCAGGTTGATGCCAGCGCGAGCTATGAGTTCATCAAGGGCCTGACCGGTTTCGTTGAGGGTATCAACCTGACCGGACAGGGCCGCCGCGGGCACCGCCGCTCGGACAATTTCGTCACCTTCGCGCAGCCGGGCGACGCGCGTTATTCGGCCGGCTTGCGCTTCAGCTTCTGAGGCGGGACGTCGGATCGGGATGAATGGCCACCTCCATCGCTTGGGGGTGGCTTTTTCACGCTGCCGGCGGCAGGCCTGATTTGGCATCGAGGGGCGCGCGGATGGGACAGCCAGTTTCCGATATCGTGATCGTCGGCGGCGGCACCGCCGGCTGGCTGGCGGCGTGCCTGATCGCTGCGCGCGCCGACCCCAAAGCGCGGCAGCCGATCACCGTCACGTTGATCGAATCGCCCGACGTCGCGACGATTGGCGTCGGTGAGGGCACCTGGCCGACGATGCGCCGCACGCTGCAGCGGATCGGCATTTCGGAAACCGAATTCCTGCTCGCCTGCGATGCCTCGTTCAAGCAGGGCTCGCGCTTCGTCGGCTGGCGCGACGGCGGCGCGGACGACGCCTATCTGCACCCGTTCGGTCCACCGATCGACGGCGATCCGCGCGACGTTGTCTCGGCATGGCGCGATCTGGCCGGTCTGGATCGTTTCGCCGATACCGTCACCGCGCAGGCGCAGGCGTGCGCCCGCGATCTCGCGCCGCGCGCCCGCGCCATGCCCGATTATACCGGCGCGTTGAACTACGCCTATCATCTCGATGCGGGCAAACTCGCAGCCTTGCTGATGCGTCATGCGACCGAGCGGCTGGGCGTGCGGCACGTGCGCGATCATGTCGTGACGGTTGAAGCGCGCGCCGATGGCGATATCGCTGCGGTGGCGACGCGCGACCATGGCGCGATCGACGGCGATCTGTTTCTCGATTGCACCGGGCATGCCGCGTTGCTGATCGGGCAGCATTACGGCGTCGGGCTGATCGATCGCGGCGGCGAGTTGTTCAACGATGCGGCGCTGGCCGTGCAGGTGCCGGTGGCGCGCGACAGCGCGATCGCGTCCCAGACCAATGCCACTGCGCATGCCGCCGGCTGGATCTGGGATATCGGCCTACCCACGCGGCGCGGCGTCGGCTGTGTCTATTCCTCGGCACATATGAGCGATGCGGAGGCGCGGATGACGCTCGATGCCTATCTCCGCCGCTCCGCGCCCGATACGGCAATCGACCAGCTGTCGATCCGCCAATTGCGTTTCCGCTCCGCCCATCGCGAGACGTTCTGGCACCGAAACTGCCTCGCGATCGGCCAGGCGGCCGGCTTCCTCGAGCCGCTCGAAGCCTCGGCCATCGTGATGATCGAACTGTCGCTGGAGGCGTTGCTGGACGGTTTTCCGGCGACCCGCGCGGTGCTGCCGATCCATGCCGCGCGGTTCAATACGCTGTTCCGCTATCGCTGGGACCGGATCGTCGAGTTCCTCAAGCTGCACTACGTGCTCAGCGTGCGTGACGATCCCTATTGGCGCGATCATCGTAACGCCGCCTCGATTCCGCCGCGCCTCGCCGACCTGCTGGCGTTGTGGCAACACCAACCGCCGTCACGCGCCGATCTGTTCGCGGCGGAAGAGGTGTTCCCGGCGGCCAGTTACCTTTATGTCCTGTACGGCATGGGTTTCCCCGCTCCCCCCGATGGCGTGATATCGAGCGACACACGGGCGCAGGCCACCGCCGCACTGCGCCAGGTTTCGCAGCGCGGCCGCGCGCTCGCGGCCAGCCTGCCGACCAACCGTGCCTATCTCGATGCGCTCCGCGCACACCACGCCAAACTGGAAACCGCCGCCTGATGTCCGATCACCAGATCCTCACCGCCGAAACCCACGCTGCCGTTCGGGTGCGTACCGATTGCGCTGCGGAGCTCGGCGATGCGGTGATGTGTTGCCTCACCGTGCCGGCCGAATTTCGCCAGGTGCAGGAACATTATCCGATCCTGTTTCGCCAGGATGCCGAACGCACCGGCTTCACCGCGCTGGCCATGTTCGGCTTCGTCGACGGCGAGAATCTGTTCCTGGGTGAGCACGGCTGGGATGCGCGCTATCGCCCGCTCGCCCTTGCGATCCAGCCGTTCCTGATCGGTCGCACGGCGGCGGGCGGGGACCGTCAGCAGGTGCATATCGACATGGCCAGCCCGCGGATCGGCGGCGGCGAAGGTGTCCAATTGTTCGATGAGGTCGGCCGCCCGACGCCGTATCTCGAGGCGATCGCCGAGCGGCTCGGGGAACTCGACGAAGGCTATCGCGCTGCGCCCGACTTCTTCGCCGCGCTGGAGCGGTACGATTTGCTCGAGCCGCTGACGCTGGAGATCACGCTCGACGACGGATCGATCAACCGACTGGTCGGGTTCCACGTCATCGACGAGCAACAGCTGCGCAGCCTGGACGCGGGCGCGATCGCCGATCTGCACCAGGCGGGCCATCTGATGCCGATCTTCATGGCGGTCGCCTCGCTCGGCCATCTCGGCGATCTGGTCGCGCGCAAGAACCGTCTGGTGCATGGCTGAGCCAGCGGACATCCTGGCCGGCCTGGCGCAGGTGCCCGAGATCGCGGTGGCCGACGCCGCCGATCTCGACGCCCGGCTGCTGAACGCGACGACGCCGTTCGTCGTGCGCGGGCTGGTCGCCGACTGGCCGATGGTGCAGGCGGGCCGCCGTTCCGCCGGGGACGCGCGTGACTATATAGCCGCGCATGCGCGCGACGTGCCGTTTACCGTCTCGGTCGGCGCGCCGGGCACCGACGGGCGCTTGTTCTATGACGATGCCATGCAGATGAATTTCCGCATGGCGCGTGCCAAGCTGCCGGACATTTTCTCCAAGATCGCGCGTATGGAGGGGCAGCCGGACGCGCCGCCGGTCTATCTCGCATCGATCGACCTGCATGCGTTTTTTGCCGGCCTGCACGAGGCCAACCAGGTCGATCTGGGCACGCGCACGCCACTCGCCAGCATCTGGATCGGCACCAAAACGCGGATCGCGGCGCATAACGACGTGCCGGACAATCTCGCCTGCGTCGCTGTCGGGCGCCGCCGGTTCACGCTGTTCCCGCGCGAGCAATTCCGCAATCTGTACCTGGGACCGCTCGATCACACGCCCGCCGGTCGCCCGATCAGTATGGTCGATTTCCACGCCCCCGATCTCGCACGGCATCCGCGCTTCGCCGATGCGGTGGCGCACGGGCAGGTCGCCGAGCTGGAGGCCGGTGATGCGCTGTATATCCCGGCCTTGTGGTGGCATCACGTCGAGGGGCTCGCCGACTTCAACGTGCTGGTCAATTATTGGTGGCGCGATAGTCCGCGCTGGCTCGGCCAGCCGCAGGACGCGCTCAATCATGCCCTGCTCGCCATCCGCGATCTGCCCGCCGACCAGAAGGCGCATTGGCGCGATCTGTTCGATCATTACGTATTCAGCAACAACGATGACGTGGTAGCGCATATTCCGGAGCCTGCGCGCAGCGTGCTCGCGCCGCTGACGCCGGAGAGCGCCGGCCGGCTGCGCGCATTCCTGCTCCGGCAGTTGAGCAAATGACAGTGGAGAAGAGCATGCGCCGCATCGTCGTAGCCGGAGGCGGCACCGCCGGCTGGATGGCGGCCGCCGCGATCGCGCGCACGATGGGGCGGGCGGCCGAGGTGACATTAGTTGAGTCCGACGCGATCGGCACGATCGGCGTGGGAGAATCGACGATCCCGCCGTTGGTCAACTACAACCGCCTGCTCGGCATCAACGAAGCCGATTTCATGCGCGCGACGCAGGCGACGTTCAAACTCGGCATCCTGTTCGACGGCTGGAAGGACGGCCATGACCGCTATTTCCATTCGTTCGGCCTGACCGGCAAGGATCATTGGGCGGCAGGTTTCCAGCACTTCTGGTTGCACGGGCTGGAGCGCGGCCATCAGCAGCCGTACGACGATTACTGCCTCGAGCTGACCGCCGCACTGCAATCCAAGTTCGCGCATCTGCCCGACAACGCGATGAACTATGCCTACCAGCTTGATTCCACGCTCTACGCCAAGTTCCTGCGCAACATGGCGGAAGCCGACGGGACGACGCGGATCGAGGGCAGGATCGCGCGCGTCGAGCTGGACGGCGAGCGTGGCGACATCGCCGCTCTGGTGCTCGATTCGGGCGCGCGGATCGAGGGCGACCTGTTCCTCGATTGCACCGGCTTCCGCGCGCTGCTGATCGAGGGTGCGCTGCATGCGGGCTATGACGATTGGACGCATTATCTGCCGTGCGATTCCGCAATCGCTGTGCAGACCGAGAATGTCCGACCGGCGGTGCCCTATACCCGCGCGATGGCGCATGATGCCGGCTGGCAATGGCGCATCCCGCTACAGCACCGCACCGGCAACGGCATCGTCTATTGCAGCCGCTATCTTTCGCACGACGAAGCGCAGGCGCGCCTGCTCGGCAATATCGAGGGCGAGGCGCTGACCGAACCCAACCGCCTGCGTTTCGTGACCGGCGCCCGGCGCAAGCAATGGCACCGCAACTGCATCGCGATCGGCCTCTCCGGCGGGTTCATGGAGCCGCTCGAATCGACCAGCATCCATCTGATCCAGCGTGCCGTGCTGCGCTTGTTGCGGATGTTGCCGTCGGGCGCGATCAGCGAACGCGATGTGGCCGAATTCAACGACCAACAGCATACCGACATGCTGCAGATCCGCGATTTCCTGATCCTTCATTATAAAGCGACCGAGCGCGGCGACAGCGCCTTCTGGCGCCAGTGCCGCGACATGGAGATCCCCGACACGCTCGCGCAGAAGATTGAGCTGTTCCGCGATACCGGCCGGGTGTTCCGCAAGAACGAGGAACTGTTCGCGGAGAATAGCTGGGTGCAGGTGATGCTGGGGCAGGGGATCATCCCCGGATCGCACCACCCGATCGCCGCCAAGCTCGGCGACGAGGAACTGGATCGTCTGCTCGGCACGCTGCGCGGGCGCGTCCGCGATACCGTTGCCGGCCTGCCCGCACATGGTGCCTATGTCGCGCATTATTGCGGTGCCGACGCGCCGCGCGCCGCCTGAGCTTCGACCATGGCAAGACGGCGTCAATCCGTAACCATCAAGCACGTCGCCGCCGATGCCGGCGTGTCGCTGCAGACCGTCAGCCGCGTGATCAACAAGGAGCCGAACGTGCGGCCCGAGATGATGCTGCGCGTGCAGGAATCGATCACGCGGCTCGGTTATGTGCCGTCGATCGCCGCGCAACGTATGGGCGGATCGCGTTCCTACATCATCCTCTCGCTCAACGACCGCGATCGCACGATCGCCGACTGGCGCGAGCGGCAGGGCGCGGACTGGGTGGGGCAGATGCTGCTGGGCGGCATGCTGACCTGTGCCGAGCACGGCTATCGGCTGATCATCGAACTGGTCGACACGCATAGCGACCATATCGAGCGCGAACTGCTCGGCGCGATCGCCGCGCTGCAACCCGATGGCGTGATCCTCACCCCGCCGCATTCGGCCAACCCGCTGATTACCGAGCTGCTAGCCGAGCACCGGATCAGCTTTGCACGGATCGGCTCGCTCAAGCCCGGTCCCGGCTTTGCGCTGACAATGGACGACGAGCGCGCCGCGCGCCTCGCCACCGAACATCTGCTGGATCTGGGCCATGAGCGGATCGGGTTTATCGCCGGCCCGGCGGATTATGAACTGAGTGGGTGGCGCGTCGATGGCTGGCGCCAGGCGATGGCGACGGCCGGATATGCCACCGCCGGGCTGCTCGCGCAGGGTGATTTCGGCTATGAATCAGGGCGCGATGCAGCGGTGGCGCTGCTCGACGCGGTGGCTCCGCCGAGCGCGATCATCGCCAGCAATGACCGCATGGCGCTGGCCGCACTGGACGTCGCGCGTACCCGTGGGCTCGATGTGCCGGCTGATCTCTCGCTGATCAGTTTCGACGATACGCCGATGGTGCATTTCACCCATCCGCCGCTGGCCGCGATCGCCCAGCCGATCGCCGAAGTCACCGCGCGTGCAGTGGAACTGATCATCGCCGATCAGATGGGTCGCGAAACGCCGGACGGACCGACCATCGTCCCGGCCTCCTTGGTGCTGCGTCAGTCCACCGCCCCACCGCGGCGGAGCTGAGCGCAAACCAGGGCAGTGGAGCGGGTAGCGGGAATCGAACCCGCGTATTCAGCTTGGAAGGCTGCTGCTCTACCATTGAGCTATACCCGCATCATGCAGCGTCACGACGATCGGTGCGCCGAAGCGCAGGCGTGGCCGTGCCGCAAGCGACCTGCCATGGCAGCGCCGTGAGCGTCAATAGGCTGCGGCGCGGATGCGGTTGGGGCGCGCTATTTTCGTCCGGTAAGGTCCCGGCTTGAGGCAAGGCCCGTGCTGGCGCCGAAGCAGGACAGCAGAGCTCACTCGCGGGACTGCGCGCCCAACGCTGGCGACCAAGCGCCATTGCGAGCCGCAACGTGGTGAGGAATAGATGGGATTGGCCGTGAACCGGTCAACGCAGACGCAATAGATGCAGGCACCGCGTGGGGGAGAGCGCCGTGGCGTCGCGCTCCATCCCCCACACTGCATCGCGCCGGTGCCGGTCTGACCGGCTGGCTCCACTCCTCGAACTCTTATTTTGTTTGTTCGGCGTGACGACAGCGTTCTTGCTCTACCGTAAGTGCAGGCCAAAAAAAAGGGGGTCGGCTCCGAAAAGCCGACCCCTTGAAAGTTTTAGGAGAGGATGCCTGAAAGGCACCGTCTTTGTGCACTGCAGCACGACTTGCCGCAAGTGCGTAGCGCGCGATCGCAATTGCATAAACTGCAATCGAGAGGCGCTGGGGTTGCTCCTGGTGCTGCGCGGCAAGACGGGTGGCAGATGCTTTACGGCTTGCTTACCAGATCAGGGCTATGCTGCCCGCGATGTATCAGGATCGCACTCTCGCACGCGCAGCCCGGGCGGCTGACCCGCGCCCCGCTTCCGCCGTCAGCACCGGGACGGGGCTGGCCGGCCTTGCGGGTCTGCTGATCTGGGTCGGCATCGCGCGCTGGTTCGGGATGGACGGGACCTATGCGGCACTGGCCAGCCTCGCGGCCTGCGGCGTGCCGATGCTGGCATGGGCAGTGCTGGTCGATCGCGTGCACCGCCGCCCGACGACGGGGATGGACTGGGCGAATGCCAAGCCGTGGCGCGATACGCTCGATATCAGCCTGACCAAGCTTGCCGGCCTGTGTGTCACCTGGGGCGCGATCGCGCTGATCTACGCAACGGGGCGCTTCTATTGGGAAGGCAATTTCCAGTTCGCCATGTGGTGCCTGCAGACCGTCGCGCCGCTGCTGTTTGCCGTCTCGATCCCCTATATCATCCTGCTCGATCGCCACGCGACCGCGCCAAGGGACGATTGCTGGTCGTTCGGCGCGTGGCTGATGGGGCTGGCCGGCGATGCGGACAGCGCGGCGATCCACAATCATCTGCGCAGCTGGGGCGTGAAGGCGTTCTTCCTGCCGTTCATGCTGGCGATCGTCCCACCCGGGTTCGGCGAGTTCATCCGCACCGATACCGGCCGGCTGCTGTCCGATCCGGTCGCGCTATCGACTTGGCTGATCACCTTCATGTTCATGATCGACGTCGCCTTCGCCACGGTCGGCTATATCCTCGCACTGAAGCCGCTCGATTCGCATATCCGCAGCGCCTCGCCTTTTGCCGCGGGCTGGACGGCGGCGCTGATCTGCTATCCACCGTTCATCCTGATGAATCCGGGCGGGCCGCTCGATTATCATCCCGGCACGGCCGAATGGTCGTTCTGGTTTGCCGGCCATCCACTGATCCTGAGCGTGTTCGGCGCGGTGCTGGTCGGGCTGACCGCGATCTATGCCTGGGCGACGGTCACGTTCGGCTTTCGCTTCTCCAACCTCACCAACCGCGGGATCCTGACCAACGGCCCCTATGCCTGGTCGCGGCATCCGGCCTATCTGTCGAAAAACCTGTTCTGGCTGATTTCGGTGCTCCCATTCCTGAGCACCGGCAGCCTGACCGACGCGGCGCGCGCGACGATCCTGATGGGGGTCGTGGCCGGCGTCTATTACTGGCGCGCACGCACCGAGGAACGGCATCTCGGGCTCGATCCGGCCTATGTCGAGTATAGTGCGTGGATGGAGCGCAACGCGCCGGTGCCGCGCTTCTTCCGCTGGTTGCGGAGCTGACGCGGCGGCTGAGCGCAAGACGTGCCGGCCGCCGAGATGCGGCGCGGTGCGCGGGTTGAGGTTGCCCCCCACGCCCGCGCTGCTTAGAGCCACGGCACATGGACCCCCGGCTCGCCCATATCCGCACCTGGATCTTCGATCTCGACAATACGCTGTATCCGGCGAGCGCGCGTCTGTTCGACGGGGTCGATGCCAAAATGGGCGCGTACATCTCCGAGCGCCTGGGCGTCGATCTGGCCGAGGCGCGGCGCATCCAGAAGGGCTATTTCCACGCGCATGGCACGACGCTCGCCGGGCTGATGGCCGATCACGACGTCGATCCGCATGAGTTCCTCGCCTTCGTCCACGATATCGAGATGGACGCGCTGGAGGAGAATGCCCCGCTCGCCGCGGCGATCGCCAAGCTGCCGGGGCGCAAGATCGTCTTTACCAACGCCGATACGCCCTATGCCACCACTGTGCTCGGCCGCCTGGGGCTGAGCGACAGTTTCGAGGCGATCCACGATATCCACGCGATGAACCTCGCGCCCAAGCCGCAGGCCTCGGCCTATGCCGGGCTGTGCGCCGCATTCGATCTCGATCCGCAGGCCTCGCTGTTCGCCGAGGACATGGCGCGCAATCTGAAGCCGGCCAAGGCGATCGGCATGACCACCCTGTGGGTCGATAACGGCTCCGAACAGACACCCGACGAGACTCACGAGCACGTCGATTTCATCACCCATGACATCCGCCACTGGCTGGAAGACATATTGGAGGCCGCATGAGCGACAATCTGCAGAAGACGATCGATACCGCATGGGAGGATCGCGCCGATCTCGGCTTCGCCACGGTCGGCGCGGTGCGCAGCGCGGTGGACGAGGCACTGGAGCTGCTCGATTCCGGGCAGGCGCGCGTCGCCGAGCCGGATGGGCAGGGCGGCTGGACGGTCAATCAGTGGCTCAAAAAGGCGGTCCTGCTGTCGTTCCGGCTGAACGACAACGAAGTGATCCAGGGGCCGGGCGGATCGACCTGGTTCGACAAGGTGCCGAGCAAGTTCGAGGGCTGGGATGAGGCGCGCTATCGCGCCGCGGGCTTCCGCAGCGTGCCGGGCAGCATCGTGCGGCGCGGCGCCTATATCGCCAAGGGCGCGGTGCTGATGCCGAGCTTCGTCAATATCGGCGGCTATGTCGGCGAGAATTCGATGATCGACGCCTGGGCGACGGTCGGCAGCTGCGCGCAGATCGGCCGGAACGTGCATATTTCGGGCGGCGCCGGGATCGGCGGGGTGCTCGAGCCGCTGCAGGCGGATCCGGTGATCATCGGCGACGGTGCGTTCATCGGCGCGCGCAGCGAAGTGGCCGAGGGCGTGCGCGTCGGCGAGGGCGCGGTGCTGTCGATGGGCGTGTATCTCGGGGCCAGCACCAAGATCATCGATCGCGCGACCGGCGAGACGTTCCGTGGCGAGGTGCCGCCTTTTGCGGTGGTCGTGCCGGGCTCGATCGGCGGCGGGGACGGCAAGCCGGCGCTGTACTGCGCGGTGATCGTCAAGCGCGTCGATGCGCAGACGCGCTCCAAGACCAGCATCAACGAATTGCTGCGGGATTGATCTTTCTCCCCTCCCGCTTGCGGGAGGGGCTGGGGGAGGGGCTGCATGCAGGGGTCAAGGACCCGCTGGCATGCCCTCCCCTGACCCCTCCCGGAAGCGGGAGGGGGACCGGTCTCGACATTGTCACAGGCCATGCTTAGGCCCAACCCAAACAAGGGAATTCTCATGACCACTGCCGCCAGCCAGGTACTCGACCGCGTCCTCGTCCTCGAAATGGTGCGCGTCACCGAAGCGGCGGCGGTCGCTGCGTCCAAACTGGTCGGCCGCGGCGACGAAAAGGCCGCCGATGCCGCCGCCGTCGAGGCGATGCGCGAGGCGCTCAACTCGCTGTACATGGACGGCACCGTGGTGATCGGCGAAGGCGAGCGCGACGAGGCGCCGATGCTGTTCATCGGCGAAAAGGTCGGCTCGGCGATCGGCAAGGGGCCGAAGATCGACATCGCGCTCGATCCGCTCGAAGGCACGACGATCTGTGCGACCGCCGGCCCGAACAGCCTGGCGGTGCTGGCGATCGCCGAACAGGGCGGGCTGCTCAACGCACCCGACGTGTATATGGACAAAATCGCCGTCGGCCCGGGCTATCCCGAAGGGATCATCGATCTCGATCGCACGCCGACCGAGAATATCCGCGCCGTCGCCGCGGCCAAGGGCGTGGAGCCCAGCGAGATCATCGCCTGCGTGCTCGATCGCCCGCGGCACGAGGCGCTGATCGCCGAACTGCGCGCACTCGGCGTCGGCATCATGCTGATCGGTGACGGCGACGTCGCCGGGGTGATCGCGACGACCAATCCCGATACGACGATCGACATCTATATGGGCTCGGGCGGTGCGCCGGAGGGCGTGCTGGCGGCCGCAGCGCTGCGTTGCGTCGGTGGGCAATTCAAGGGCCGGTTGCTGTTCCGCAACGACGACGAGCGCGGCCGCGCGGCCAAGTGGGGCGTGACCGATCTCGACAAGCAATACGACCTGACCGAGCTGGCCAAGGGCGACTGCATCTTCGCCGCGACCGGCGTGACCGACGGATCGCTGCTCGAAGGCGTGAAGCGCAAGGGCGGCACGATGACGACGGAGAGCGTGGTGATGCGTGCGTCGAGCGGCACGGTGCGCTGGGTGAAGGGCGAACATCGGATTTAAAACACTCCTCCCCGGCACGGGGAGGTGGCAGGCGCAGCCTGACGGAGGGGGTGGGCCGGCAACGCAGCAGTTGGCGCTCGCGGTGGCCGCCCTCCACCACTCGGCTGAAAACGCCCTCCCCGTGCCGGGGAGGAGTTATTCCTTCATCCGATACCCGGTCTTGAAGATCCAGGCGATCACGCCGAGGCACGCCAGCAGGAAGGCGAAGGTGAAGGCAAGGCTCGCGCCGACCCCGACATCGCCCTGGCCGAAGAAGCTCCAGCGGAAGCCGCTGACCAGATAGACGACCGGATTGAACAGGCTGACCGTGCGCCACACCGGCGGCAGCATGTCGATCGAGTAGAACGCGCCGCCAAGGAAGGTGAGCGGCGTGATCAGCAGCGCCGGCACGAAGTTCAGCTGTTCGAAGCCCTTGGCCCAGACGCCGATGATGAAGCCGAACAGGCTGAACGCGATGCTGGTCAGCACGAGGAAAGCGAGCATCATAAGCGGGTGCTTGATCGGCAGATCGACGAACAGCATTGCGGTGGCGAGAATGATCAGGCCGAGGATCACCGATTTGGTCGCCGCGGCGCCGACATAGCCGAGCACCATCTCCATCGCCGATACGGGGGCCGAGAGCAGTTCGTAGATCGTGCCGGTGAATTTGGGGAAGTAGATGCCGATCGAGGCGTTGGAAATGCTCTGCGTGAGCAGCGAGAGCATGATCAGCCCGGGCACGATGAAGCTGCCATAGCCGACCCCGTCGACCGATTGCATGCGGCTGCCGATCGCCCCGCCGAACACGACGAAATAGAGCGAGGTGGTGATCACCGGCGTCGCCACGCTCTGCCACAGCGTGCGCAGCGCGCGCGCCATTTCGAAGCGATAGATGGCCCATACGCCGTGCGCATTGAAACCGGTCATGCCGCGTCCTTCCGGCCGACCAGGTCGACGAAAATGTCTTCGAGCGAGCTGCGATGCGTCTCGAGATCGGTGAAGTCGATGTCGAGTTCGCGCAGCTTGGCGAGCAGCGCGGGGATGCCGTCGCGATCGCCATCGGCGACGAAGCTGTGCCGCAGGCTATGGCCTTCATCGGCCAGTTCGACGTCCCAATTGGCGAGTGCCGCCGGGACCGCGCGCAACGGTTCGCGCAGCGATACCAGCACCTCACGCTTGCCGAGCCGCTTCATCAGTTCGGTCTTGCGCTCCACCAATACCAGCTTGCCCTTGTCGATCACGCCGACGCGGTCGGCCATCTCCTCGGCCTCTTCGATATAGTGCGTGGTCAGGATGATCGTCACGCCGCGTGTCCGCAGGCGGTGGATCAGCTTCCACATATCGCGCCGGAGCGACACGTCGACGCCGGCGGTGGGTTCGTCGAGGAACAGGATATCGGGTTCGTGGGCAAGCGCCTTGGCGATCAGCACCCGGCGCTTCATGCCGCCGGACAGTTCCATGATCTTGGCATGGCGCTTGTCCCACAGCGACAGGTCGCGCAGCACCTGCTCGATATAGGCGTCGTGCCCCGAGCGTCCGAACAGGCGACGGCTGAACTTGACGGTGGCGAGTACCGTTTCGAACATGTCGACCGACAATTCCTGCGGCACCAGCCCGACCAGGCGGCGCGCGGCGCGGAAGTCTTTGATCGCGTCATGGCCCATCACATCGATCGTGCCGCCGGAGGGCGTGACGATGCCGCAGATGATGCTGATCAGCGTGGTCTTGCCGGCGCCGTTGGGGCCGAGCAGGGCGAATATCTCGCCCTTTTCGATCTCGAGGTCGATCGGTGACAGTGCGGTGGTGCCGGAATCGTACGTCTTCGAGACGCCGGCGACGGTGAGAATGGCTGGCAAGCTGGAGATCCCCCTGGGTGGAGGGGAGATGGGGGCGGGGGCGGTGCGGTGCAACCGTGCGGTACGCTATTCCGTCATCCTGTCGAACGTCAGGATCCATCGTGCCTCATGCTCGATCGTCCGAGAGGAGGAATGGATCCTGACGTTCGTCAGGATGACGGCAGTGTGTGGGGGCGGGGGCGCGACACATGCGCGTCTCAGCTCTGCGCGCGCGCTTCCTTCACGGCTTTCTCCAGCTCCTCCAGCGGCAGCGCGGCGGACACCACCTTGGTGCCGATCACCCAGCTCGGCGTGCCCGTCAGCCCCAGCGTTTGCGCGACGCGGCGGTTGGCGGCGATCTCCGCTTCGGCCTTGGGCGTCATTGCCGCGGCCTTGGCCAGGTCCAGCCCGGCCGTCTTCGCCGCCTGCTGCATCGTCTGTTCGGATACCGGCCCCGCGGCATAGAGCGCGTCGTGAAACGGCTTGAACTTGCCCTGTGCGGCGGCGGCCAGGCTGAGCCGCGCCGCCGTCACGCTCTGTTCGCTCAGGATCGGGAATTCCTTGAACACCACGCGCACATTGGGATCGCGCCGCACCAGCTCGGCGATCACCGGCAGGCTGGAGCGGCAATAGCCGCAATTATAGTCGAAATATTCGACCAGCGTGACGTCGCCCTTGGGGTTGCCGATCCAGGCATCGCCGAACGGCTCGAGGATCTGCGCACGATTGGCGGCGATCGACTTGCCGGTCTCGCGCTGCTGCAGCAGCCGCATCGCTTCGGGAATGATCTCCGGGTGCGCCAGCACGTAATCGCGCACCGTCGCCTCGATCCGGGCCTTGTCGGCGCCCTGCAGCGCGTTCGGCGCGGCGCGCTGCGCGGCCCACAGGATGATGCCGCCGAGCAAGGTCGCGACGAGCATCAGCCCGACGAGCTTCAGCGAGGATCGGGTTTCGGCATATATCATCGTTTGCGATACTTTTTGGGGTTGTCGTCCATGTCGTTCTGCGCGGTCATGGCGATGTCCTGCGCCCTGATCCAGTCCGCCGTGTTGGGCGTGAGGCCGGCCATCGCGCCGCGCGCGCTGTACGCCGCGGTGCGTGAATCACCATTCTGGCTGGCGCGCTCGGCAGTGGCGAGCAGCGCGCGGGGTTCGTCGCCGATCCGTTCGTAGACCGTGCCGAGCTGATACCAGGCGAACGGGTTCTGATCGTCGCGCTGCACCGCCTGGCGCAGCACGCGCACCGCTTCGGGATAATTCTTGGCATCGTCGGTGGCGATCAGCGCATGGCCGAAGGTGGTGGCGATCAGCGGCGCATTGTTCGACCGCTCGGTCGCCTCGCGCAGCGGCGCGATCGCCTCGGCCGGTTTGCCCGCCTCGAGCAGGATCTGGCCCTGTATCTCGAGAAAATACGGATCGTGCGGATCGGCCTTGATCAGCGCGGCGGCCTCGGCATCGGCTTTGTCGGGATAGCCCGATTTGTGCCACGCATAGGCGCGGGCATAATGCGCGTAGACGCTCTGATTGTCCTCCGGATAGACGTTGAGCGTGGTCTTGGCATCGGCGACGAAGCCGTTCAGCTTGGCCTTCACGCGCTTGAAGCGCTCCTCCAGCGCGACGTCCGGCTTGGCGTTCCACGACTTGCCGGCCATCAGGTCGTTGCGCAGATTTTCGATCCGCTGGCCGCTCAGCGGGTGGCTCTGCGCGAACGGATCGATGTTCTTGAGGCCGTAGGCATATTCCTGGCTCTGCAGCTTCTTGAAGAAGGACAGCATGCCGCGCCCGCTGACGCCGGAATCGTTGAGATATTTGGCGCCGGCGGCATCCGCAGTGGATTCCTGCACGCGGCTGAAGGCGAGGAACTTGCCCATGCCGGCAGCCTGGCCGAGCCCCATGATCGCCATCCCGGCATCGCCGGCCCCGGCCACCGCGGCGGCCAGACCGACGACCATGCTGAGCAGCGTGATGCCCAGTGCCGGCTTGCTGCCGACATCCTGCAGCACGACATGGCCATCGGCGATATGGCCGAGTTCGTGCGCGATCACGCCCTGCACTTCATTGGCATTGTCGGCCGCCGCAAGCAGCCCGGAATGGACATAGACGGTCTGCCCGCCGGCGACGAAGGCGTTGATCGAATCGTCGTTGATCAGCACGACGCGGACGTTCGCCGGCGACAGGCCGGCGGCGACGATCAGCGGCCGCGACATGGTGGCGAACATTGCCTCCGTCTCGGCATCGCGCAGGATCGACTGTGCGGCGGCAGGCTGCGCCAGAAGCAGGAGGGAGGCGGCGATCCCGGTAACGAGACGTTTCATGCCGGACATATCGAGTAGTTTTCCGGTGCTGGCAATTGACGGGAGCGCTTTGCCTTAGCCGGCGCGGCTGAACGGGTGGTGAAGCGGCACTTGTCCCACGGCAGAACGGAGCATGCACGAAAAAGGCCCCCTCCCGCGGCGGGAGGGGGCCTTGTTCAGCCGTTCAGGCGGTTATGCGCCGAACGTGCGCTGCCACCAGCCGCGACGCGGGCTGCCGGCTTCGCCCGGATCGGCATCGACCTCACGTTCGGCCGGCATGTCCGCTTGCTCGACTTCCACCGCCGGCGCGACCGGGGCGGCGGCCGCCGCCTTGGGCGTGCGGGGCTTGGCCGCCGGCTTCGGCGCGCGGATGGCAACCGGTGCCTCGGCTTCGGCTTCCACTTCCGCTTTCTTGCGTGGCGCGCGACGCTTCTTGGGCATGGGCTCTTCCGAAACCGGCACGTCCATCAGCGCCGGGCTGTCGACCACCGCCGTCTCTACGGCTGGCGTCTCGGCCTCCACATCCGCCTTCTTGCGACGGCTACGCTTGGGCTTGGCAGGCGCTTCGGCCTCCGGCTCGGCCACGGGTGCGGCCTCGACGACCGGTTCGGCGTCGACGACCGGGGCGGCGACCACGGGCGCGGCATCGGCACCGCGCGCACGCGGACGACGACGACCCTTTTTGGGCGCTTCCTCGGCGTCGGCAACCGGCTCGGGCGCCTCGACCGCGACCGGCGCGTCGCCCATCGCCTCGACATCGCCGGTTTCGGTCGTCTCGCCGTTACCCTCGGCGCGATCGCCTTCGTTGCGGCGGCCGCCACGACGCCCGCGACGCCCGCGACGACGACGGCCTTCGCCCTCTTCGCTCACCGGCTGCTCGCCGACGAACTCGGCATCACCCTCGACCGCGGACTCTTCGCCGTCGAGTTCGCCCTCGACCGGCTCGTCGGCCGACGCCTCGTCGCCCTCGCGCGCTTCCTCGCCCTCGGGGCGATTGCGCCCGCGGCGACCGCGACGGCGGCGACGCTTGCGCCCGCCCTCATCATCGGCGGCGCGTTCGGTGCGCTCGCGCGGTTCGCGCGGCGCCCGCGGCTCGGCGGCCTCTTCGGTCTCCTCGTCGTCCTCGACCTCGTCGAACTCTTCCTCGACTTCCTCGAGATAGTCCTCGTCATTCTCGACGATCGGCGCGGCGAAGCGCGGTGCGTAGGCAGGGGGCGGGCCGGCCACTTCGACCGACATGCGCGCGCCTTCCTGCTCGCCATCCGGCGTCACTTCGATCGTCACGCCGTAGCGCTCCTCGATCTCGGCGAGATCCCCGCGCTTGCGGTTGAGCAGGAAGAAGGCAGCCTCGGCGCTGGCATGCAGCGTGAGGATCGACCCGCGGCCCTGCGCCGCTTCGTCCTCGATCAGCCGCAGCGCGGAGACGCCCGACGACGAGGCGGTGCGGACCAGACCGGTGCCCTCGCAATGCGGGCACTGGCGCGTGGAGGCTTCGAGCACGCCGGTGCGCAGGCGCTGGCGGCTCATTTCCATCAGCCCGAAGCTGGAGATGCGACCGACCTGGATGCGCGCGCGATCGTTCTTGAGCGCGTCCTTCATCGCCTTCTCGACCTTGCGGACGTTCGAGCTGTTATCCATGTCGATGAAATCGATCACGACCAGGCCGGCCATGTCGCGCAGGCGCAACTGGCGCGCGATTTCCTGCGCGGCTTCGAGGTTGGTCGCGGTCGCCGTCTGCTCGATGCTGTGCTCGCGGGTCGAGCGGCCGGAGTTGATGTCGATCGACACCAAGGCTTCGGTCGGGTTGATCACCAGGTAACCGCCGGATTTCAGCTGTACCACGGGGTGATACATGGCGGAGAGCTGCTCCTCGACGCGCGCGCGCTGATACAGCGGCACGGCATCGGAATAATGCTTCACCTTGCGCGCATGGCTCGGCATCAGCAGCTTCATGAATTCGCGGGCCTGCTGATAGCCCTCGACGCCCTCGACGATCACTTCGTCGATATCCTTGTTGTAGATATCGCGGATCGCGCGCTTGAGCAGGTCGCTGTCGCCGTAGACCAGCGCCGGCGCCGAAGACTCGAGCGTCTTCTCGCGGATCCCGTCCCACAGGCGGGCGAGATAATCGAAGTCGCGCTTGATCTCCTGCCGCGTGCGCTGCAGCCCGGCGGTGCGCACGATGCAGCCCATCGACGGGGGCAGCTTCATGTCGGCCATGATCGACTTCAGGCGCTTGCGATCGCCGGCATTGCTGATCTTGCGGCTGATCCCGCCGCCATGCGACGTGTTGGGCATCAGCACGCAATAGCGGCCGGCGAGCGACAGATAGCTGGTCAGCGCGGCGCCCTTGTTGCCGCGTTCTTCCTTGACGACCTGGACGAGCAGCACCTGGCGGCGGCGGATCACGTCCTGGATCTTGTAGCGATGGCGCAGATTGGTGCGGCGCTCGCGCAGATCCTCGGCCGCTTCGTCATTGGCACCGCGCTTGCGGCGACGGCCGCGCGGTTCGGCGGCGCCTTCGGGCTCTACGCCGCCATCGTCCTCGAACCGCTCGACGCTGTCTTCGTCGATCTCGTCGTCATGCTCGCCGCCCGAGACGTACCCGTCCTCGTCGTCGTGCAGGTCGTCTTCATCGTCGTCGTGCTGCGCGCGCAGCGCCATTTCCTCGGCGGCATGCTCCGCTTCTTCGCGCAGCAGCGCGTCGCGGTCTTCCTTGGGGATCTGGTAATAATCGGGGTGGATTTCGCTGAACGCGAGGAAGCCGTGGCGATTGCCGCCATAATCGACGAACGCCGCCTGCAGCGACGGTTCGACCCGGGTAACCTTGGCGAGATAGATATTACCCTTGAGCTGCTTGTGCTCAGAGGATTCGAAATCAAATTCCTCGATTCGATTTCCGTTGACGACGGCAACCCGGGTCTCTTCCCGGTGGCGTGCGTCGATCAGCATACGCATTGTCATGTATTATTCTCCGGACGCGCGGTCCGGTGCCTGGGGCTCCCCGCGCGCGATTGTGATGCGGCGGCGCAGGGGGCGGTGTGCCGCCCGATTGCGTGCCGTCGATGGACAACATTGCCTCTGTACGCGGTGCACGCCCCGGCATCTGGCCCTGGGCGCCTGCCACGTCCGCACGCCCGCCGGCAAAAGCCGGTCGGCGCGGAGGGCAGGGGGAATGCATCATGCGTACGTCAACCTGGATCGGCCACGCACCTGAAGCGGCGCGGGCCATGTGGACCTGCGGGCAGAATGCCTTGGCCGGTGCTGTTTCATTGCTAGCACCGGACTTGGCGCGCAGCAACTGGCACGTTCCTGCCGGCCAGACGGCAACCAATTGCCGAACGGACTGTTAACCTAGCTACTTCACCGTACGGGAAGGCGGCGGCCCGTATCCAACAGTCTTGTTGTTGGATTAACTCGTATGGGACCCCCCGCCCATGGTTTTTAGCTGGACCGCGCCTGTATCGGCGCGGCAATACCGCCGCGTGTCATTGCTCTTCGCTTTGTTGGCCTGCTGGTTCTCCGGCGTTCCTGCGCTTGCGGCGACGATCGAACGCGTCGAGGTCAAACAGGATCGCATCGTCGTCCATTTCGACGAACAGGTCATCGGCGCCTCCGCGTTCGTGCTCGCCGGCCCCAACCGTCTTGCGCTCGACCTGGCCGGCGCGACGCCCGGCGGCCGCAGCAATGCCGGCGGCGTGGCGAATGCCGTGCGGCAAGGCACACATGGCAGCGATGGCGCGCGGCTGGTGTTCGATCTGTCGCGCCCGGTGGTGATCACCGAGGGCAACTTCGCCACCGACGGACGCGAATTGACGCTGGAACTCCGCAGCGTCGACGATGCCCGGTTCGCACGTGCCGTATCGGGCGGGCGGATGCGCTTCCTGCCGCCGTTCGGCGCGACCGCCATCCCGCGTCGCAAATACGAAGTGACGATCGCGGTGCCCAAGCCCAGCCGCAAGCTGAAGCTGCCGGTCGTTTATGGCGACGACGATAGCCGCCCGCTGGTGGTGATCGACGCCGGGCATGGCGGGATCGATCCCGGTGCGATCGCGCCGACCGACCAGTTGCGCGAGAAGGACGTGACGCTGCGTATCGCCAAGGCGATCCGCGACGAGCTGCTGCGCTCGGGCCGCGTGCGCGTTGCGCTGACCCGCGAGGACGACCGCTTTCTCGTGCTGCAGGAGCGCTACGGCATCGCGCGCAAGCTGAAGGCCAATCTGTTCATCTCGATCCATTGCGACAGCGTCGGCTCGGGCATGGCCTCGGGCGCGTCGGTCTACACCCTGTCCGAAGTCGCCTCTGACAAGGAATCGGCGCGGCTGGCGGCGCGCGAGAACAAGGCAGACATTATCGGCGGGATCGATCTCGGCGGCACCACCACTGACATCTCCTCGATCCTGATCGATCTCACGCAGCGTGAGACGATGAATTCCTCGGCCAGCTTCGCGCGGCTGCTGGGCCGCGAGGCGCAGCCGCTGATCCCGATGAAGGCCAACTTCCATCGCATGGCCTCGCTGATGGTGCTCAAGGCGCCGGACATGCCCTCGATCCTGTTCGAGACGGGCTATCTCTCGAACCCGGTCGATGCCGCCTTCATCGACTCGTCCGATGGCCGCAAGCGCATTGCGCAGAGCGTGCGCCGCGCCGTGGAAGTGCATTTCGCGCGGCGGCTGGCGGCGGCGGAGTGACCCTGCCCCCGCGGGGGGCGCGGCCGACATAATTCGCGACACTTTCGGCCGCGCGCCGGCACAGGATTGCGACAGACCGGCTTCATAACGTTCCCCGAGGCCGACACGATCGGCCGGGAACAAGGAGTTACGGTTATGAACAAGATCACGCTCGCGCTCGCCGGCCTGGGCTTCGCCGCGGCCGCCATCCCCGCCACCGCCAATGCCGCGCCGTGGCAGAATATCAACCAGCGCCAGGCCAACCTGTACCAGCGCATCGACCAGGGCGTCCGCTCGGGCACGCTCGACCGCCGCGAGGCCGCGCAGGTCAAGACGCAGTTCCGCGGGCTGCTCAATCTCGAATCGCGCTATCGCCGCGGCGGGCTGACCAACTGGGAACGCAGCGATCTCAACCGGCGCTACGACATGCTGAGCCAGCGCGTGCGCTTCGAGAAGCACGACCGGCGCGGCCATCGCCGCTGATCGCACTTAGGCCGGAAACAAGGACGGCCTCGCCAGCAATGGCGAGGCCGTTTTCCTGTCCATCCCCGCGCGAGCGCCGGGGAAGGGCCAGGGAGATATCAGCGCAGCGGCTTGCCCGAATCCTTCCAGCGGTCGAGGATCTGCGAGTCATCCGAGCGCGTTGCCGTCGGCGCGGGCGTTGGCGCAGGTCTGACGGTGCCCGTGACCGGCAGTCCGCTCTGTGCATAGGCCGGCTGAATGACGGCGGGCGGTGTGGCCACGATCGGCGGCACCTGCGCGGCCAGCGCGACCGTCGCCAACGGCACGAGCGGTGCCTCGAGGCGCGGATGCGGGCCGGGCAGCGGCTCGTGGCCGCCATAGGCCTGCCGGAACGCGCCGGCCGTGCCCCAATAGCCCTTCCAGCGATGGAAGAAGTGCGCGCCGACCGCCGCCGTCATGACCAGGCTGCGGTTCCACGCCGGCGTTACCGCATAGGTATGGTAATGCGTCGCCATGCCGACCGGGGCATAGACCGATCCGGCGAGCGCGCGCGCCGCGACGCCCAAAGCGCGGTTCCAATAGGCCCTGGCGGGCACGCGTGCCATCGATCCGTCGCAGGCATAGCTGAACTGGCAGCCGGTGGTGCGCTCCGATCCCTGATAGACCACGCCGCACACCGTGTTCGGGAAGGCGGGATGGCGCACGCGGTTGAGGATCACCTGTGCCACCGCCTGCTGCCCCGCATCGGGTTCGCTCGCCGCCTCGTAATAGATCGCCGCGGTCAGGCATTGCAGCGCGCGTCCGCGATCGATCGCGCTGGCGGCGCGCAGCGAGAAGGGCGGCGCGGCCTGGATCGAGCTGTCGCCGATCAGCGTCGCGGCCTGCGCTTCCGCCGGCAGCGGCAGATCGGGCAAGGCGGCGGTGCCGGTCGCGCCGGTGGTCGGTGCGGCGCTTTCCTCGGCGACGTAGAAATAGGCCGCACCGGGAAAATGATCTTCGGTTTCGTAGCCGGCCGGGCGCGGCGGCGGCGCGATCGGCGCCTCTGCGGTCGCCGCGATCGCGCGCAGCGCCGCCTGCGCCGACACGCCGACGCCGACCAGCGCGAGCAGACACAGCGCGCCGAGCTTGGTCAGCAGCCGCAGTCTCAGCCAGTCGGTGATCAGGTCCAGGCTCACGCCGTCTCGGGCTCCATGCGCGCGGCGTGCGGTGCCGGCGCGCCGCGCATAGCCGGATTCGCGGCGGTAATCTGCCGGCGATTTCATCGCGTCCCGCCGCGAAACAGTTGCTGGTTAACGTAAAGTTTGGCCGTCTGCGCCCGCGGCCAGAGCGGCACGCGCCTCAGTCCTTCTTGCGCCCGGCGAACATCACCGCCGCGGCCAAGGCCGCCGATCCGATGCCGACGCCCAGCCCGATCGCGGCGATCGGCCAAGTCGTCTTCTCTTGGTTTGCCGCGGCGCGCTCCTTGGCGGCTTTGGCATGCGCCGCCGCAGCGACGATCTCGTTGGGTTCTTGGTCGGCCACGATCACTCTCCGGATTTTGGCTCTTTTCGATATGCCGCTCGAAAGCCGTTGGCAAACACTGTCAGGCGCTGCTCGGCGATCGCCGCGCGCAGATCGGCCATCAGCGCCTGGTAGAAATAGAGGTTGTGCTCGGTCATCAGCATCGCGCCCAGGATCTCGTCCGAGCGTACCAGGTGATGCAGATAGGCGCGCGTCCAGGTGCCGCAGACCGGGCAGGCGCAGGCGGGATCGAGCGGGCCCTGATCCTCGCCGAAGCGCGCGTTGCGCAGATTGATCGGGCCGCCGCGGGTGAACGCCTGGCCGGTGCGGCCGGAACGGGTCGGCAGCACGCAATCGAACATGTCGATGCCGCGCTCGACCGCGCCGACGATATCGTCGGGCTTGCCCACGCCCATCAGGTAACGCGGCTTGTCCGCCGGCAACTGGCTGGGCGCGAAATCGAGGCAGCCGAACATCGCCTCCTGCCCCTCGCCGACCGCCAGCCCGCCGACGGCATAGCCGTCGAATCCGATCGCGGTCAGCTCGCCGGCGCTTTCCGCGCGCAGCCGCTCGTCCAGCGCGCCCTGCTGGATGCCGAAGATCGCGGCGCGCGCGGCATGGTCACCGCCGCCGTCGAACGCGTCGCGGCTGCGCTTCGCCCAGCGCATCGACCGCGCCATCGCCGCGGCCTGCACCTCGCGCGTCGACGTCGTCGGGACGAGTTCGTCGAACGCCATGACGATGTCGGAGCCGAGCAAGCGCTGGATCTCGATCGAGCGTTCCGGGCTGATCGTGTGCTTCGAGCCGTCGATATGGCTGCGGAAGGTCACGCCATTCTCGTTGCGCTTGTTGAGATCGCTCAGACTCATCACCTGATAGCCGCCCGAATCGGTCAGGATCGGCCGGTCCCAGCCCATGAAGGCGTGCAAGCCGCCGAGGCGCGCAACGCGCTCGGCGGTCGGGCGCAGCATCAGGTGATAGGTGTTGCCGAGGATGATGTCGGCACCGCTGGCGCGCACGTCGCCGGGCTTCATCGCCTTGACGGTCGCGGCGGTGCCGACTGGCATGAAGGCGGGGGTGCGGATCTCGCCGCGCTGCATGCGGATCGCGCCGGTGCGCGCCTTGCCGTCGGTCGCGGCGATGGTGAAGTCGAAACGGGGAGTCATGCGAGCGTCCATGCCGTCTTGGGTCTTGGCTGTCGAGGTTGCTGCGCGTGACGAGGTTCCCTCGCCCCCCATCCGTCATCCTGAACTCGTTTCAGGATCCATCGCGCCAAACGGACGACCCTATTGGTTCAGCCCGGGCCCGAAGCCGCACTGTGGCCGTAACTCTTGGCGGGAGAGCATGCCGCCTGATGGATCCTGAATCGAGTTCAGGATGACGGCGCTGTGGTTAGCGGCGCTTGCCCGGCGGGCGGGGTGGGATGGCGCTGCGGATCGTCAGCAGTTCCGCGCGGCTGAGCGAGCCATTCTTGTCGGCATCGTAGCGGTCGAACAAGCGATCGAATTCCGCGGTCAGTTCGGCCAGCGTGATGCGGTCGTCATTATCGGTGTCGATGCCATATTGGCTGGGCAGCGCATTGGCGTCGCCGAGCCACCGCAGCGCCCAGTCGCCATAGCCGATATAGCCGATGTCGGGCTTGCCCTGCGCGACGGCAGCAAAGCTGCGCGCCAGGCAGGCGTGCAGTTCGGCGCGCGTCACCACCGCATCGGTATCCGCATCGCATGCGGCGATTGCCATCGCCGCTGGCTCGACGACGATCGAGGCGAACGGCTGCGGCTTGGCAGCAGGGACCGGGGGTGAAGGCTGCTGCGCGAGGCCAAGCAGCAGAGCGGCAAGCAGCATCACGACTCCTTCGCTGGCAACAACAGGCTGGCATCGCCATAGCTATAGAAACGATAGTCGCTGTCGATGGCATGCGCATAGGCCGCCTGCATTCGCTCGCGCCCCATCAGCGCGCTGACCAGCATGAACAGGGTCGAGCGCGGCAGATGGAAGTTGGTCATCAGCCCGTCGATCCCGCGGAAGCGATAGCCCGGCGTGATGAAGATCGCGGTGTCGCCTTCGAACGGGCGGACCACATCGTCCTCGCCGGCCGCGCTCTCGATCAGACGGAGGCTGGTCGTGCCGACCGCGATCACCCGGCCACCGGCAGCGCGAGTGGCGTTGAGACGGTCGGCGGTGGACGCATCGATCCGGCCCCATTCGGCATGCATCTGATGCGCGTCGGTATCGTCCACCTTGACCGGCAGGAACGTGCCTGCGCCGACATGCAGCGTCAGCGTGGCATGGCCGATCCCGGCGGCATCGAGCGCCGCCATCAGATCGGGCGTGAAGTGCAGCGCGGCGGTGGGGGCGGCGACGGCGCCCTTCTCGGCGGCGAACATCGTCTGGTAATCGTCAAGGTCACTGGCGTCGGCCGGGCGCTTGGCGGCGATGTACGGTGGCAAGGGCATGCGGCCGGCGCGCTCCAGCAGCAATTCGACCGGCTCGTCGCCGGTGAAGGTCAAAGCGATGCTGCCATCGGCCAGCTTGTCGGACGCGATCGCCGATACACCATGGCCGAAATCGACCGTTTCGCCGTCGCGCAAGCGCTTGGCGTTGCGCACGAAGGCGCGCCAGCGGCGTGGGCCCTCGCGCTTGTGCAAGGTCGCGCCGATCTTGGCGTCTCCGCGTCTGCCTTCGAGCTGCGCGGGGATGACGCGCGTATCGTTGAACACCAGCAGATCGCCGCGCCTGAGCTGGCCGGGCAGATCGCCTACCTGCAGGTCGCGCGTCTCGGTGCCGTCCAGCACGAGCAGCCGCGCGGCATCGCGTGGTACCGCCGGGCGCAGCGCGATCCGCTCCGGCGGCAAGGAGAAATCGAAGAGATCAACGTTCATCGTGACAATTCCCGCCCGCAAGCGGGGCGCGTGGTTACTTCTTGGGCGCCAGCTTCTTCGTCGCCGGCTTGGGCGCAGGCTTGGTGCCCGGCACGGGCAGCGGGTCGGGCAGGGCGACCGGCGCAGGCGGCATATAGGCCGGCGGGTTATCCGCCGCGATATAGGCGTGGAGGATTTTGGACGGGTTCGTCGGCGGTTCGCCGCGCTCGATCGTGTCGACATATTGCATGCCATCGAGCACGCGGCCGAACACGGTGTACTTCTTGTCGAGGCTGAGCCGCGGCTGGAAGACGATGAAGAACTGGCTGTTCGCGCTGTCCTTGTCGTCGGCGCGCGCGGCAGAGACGGCGCCGCGGACGTGCGGCAGATAATTGAATTCGGCGGGCACGTTGGGCAGCGGCGAGCCGCCGGTACCGTCGCCCTTGGGATCGCCGCCCTGCGCCATGAAGCCGTCGATCACGCGATGGAACGGCAGGCCATCATAGAAATGCTGGCGTGTGAGCAGCTTGACGCGCTCGACCATCTTGGGCGCGGCATCGCCGCGCAGCCAGATGACCACGCGGCCGCCGGTCGACAGATCGAGATACAGCAGATTTTCGGGATCGGTGGCGGACGCCGGCGCGATGCGCGGCGCGAACACCACGGGCGATTCGACGTTCTTCAACGGCTGCGCCTTTTCCGGCGGCGCCTTCTGCGCCAGCACCGGGGCGGCAAACAGCGCGCACGCAAACGCAATCATGGTGGCAATCGAACGCATCTTATCCCCGCGAAATTTCCGGCAGCAAGTGCGGCGTCTAGAGCATATCCGCGCTTGCGCCAATCTGAACGTCGGCCGCCCGCTCAGCTGCCCTTGCGGCCGATCCTGGCGACACGTGCGATCACCTCGTCGGAGACGCGGGCAGGCACGAACTTGGTGATGTCGCCGCCATAGAGCGCGATCTCCTTGACCAGCCGGCTGGCGATCGGCTGCAGCGCGACATCGGCCATCAGGAACACGGTTTCGACGCGCGGATTGATCTGCTGGTTCATCCCCGCCATCTGATATTCATATTCGAAATCGGCGACCGCGCGCAGGCCGCGCACGATCACCTTGGCGCCCTGGCGCTCGGCGAAATCCATCAGCAGCGAATCGAAACTGACCACCTCGATATCGCCGCCGATCGCCTCGACCTCGCGGCGGACCATCGCCATGCGCTCCTCGATGTCGAACATCGGCGACTTGGCGGCATTGGTGGTGACGCCGACGACCAGCCGATCGACCAGCTTGGCGCCGCGCCGGATGATGTCGGTATGGCCGAGCGTGATCGGGTCGAACGTGCCGGGATAGACGCCGATACGGGTGGTCATGTCTCTATCTCCGGACGGCTTCAATGATCCCGCGCCATTACGAAGCGGGCGATATCGCGCAGTAGATCCGCTTCCGCGCCATAAGCGTGGAGATGCGCGATCGCCTGATCGACCAGCAGGCGCAATTGTTCGCGCGCGCGGTCCAGGCCGAGCAGCGACAGGAACGTCTCCTTGCCCGCCGCTTCGTCCTTGCGCAGCGCCTTGCCGGCAAGCGCCTGATCGCCCTCGACGTCGAGAATGTCGTCGGCGATCTGGAACGCCAGGCCGAGATCGCGGGCATAGCCGCGCAGGCCCGTCCGCCCCTCGATCGGCAGGCGCCCGAGGATCGCGCCGGCCTCGACCGCGGCGGCAATCAGGGCGCCGGTCTTCATCGCCTGCAGCCGCGTGACGGTGGGCAGGTCGAAGCTCGATTTCTCGGCTTCCAGATCCATCATCTGCCCGCCGGCCATGCCGTTGGGGCCGGAGGCGCGCGCCAGATCGGCGATCAGCTCGACGCGCACGAACGGATCGGCATGCGTGTCCGGGTCGGCGAGCACGTCGAACGCCAGCGCGTGCAGGCAATCGCCCGCCAGGATCGCGGTCGCCTCGCCGAACGCGATATGCGCTGCAGGCTTGCCGTGGCGCATGTCGTCATCGTCCATCGCCGGCAGATCGTCGTGGATCAGCGAATAGACATGGATGCATTCGATCGCGAGGCCGGCGCGCCCGGCACAGTCGCGATCGACCGCGAACAATTGCGCAGTCGCCTGCACCAGCAAAGGCCGCAGCCGCTTGCCGCCGCCGATCGCGGCGTGGCGCATCGCGCGGTACAGATCGGCGCGCGGATCCGCGGGCACGTCGAGCAGCGCATCGAAACGCGCATCGATATCGCGCGCGACCTCGGCCATCGCGGCCTGCAGCAACGGTGACGCCCCCCCCACCGGGTCAGCCGGCGGCAAAGGGTTGCGTGCCGGCGGCGCGGCCGTCGGCATCGGTGCGGATCGATTCGATGCGCGATTGCGCCGCATCGAGCCGCTCCTTGCAGCGCAGCCGCAACTTGTCGCCCCGCTCGTACAGTTTGATCGCATCCTCCAGCGGCTCGTCGCCGGATTCAAGCCGGCCGACGATCGCCTCCAGCTCACGCAGCGCCGCTTCGAACGACAGGTCTTCGACAGGAATTTCCATGAGGCGCGCTATGGCCTGTGCGGGTGATGGGGGTCAAGGCTCAGCCCTGCTGCGTCAGCAGCTTGGCGCGGGGGCGCTGGGGGCAATATATAAGCATACGTGGTGCTAAGGTGGGCAGCGACCGGGGTTGGGGTTCACTGCCGCTTGTTCCCGGCCGTCACCCCGGGCTTGCCCCGGGGTCCCGCTTCTTACTTCTGCCGGGATGGGACCTCGTGGTGGCTAGGTATATGTGATCGCCGATTATCGTCGTGCCATGTGGCCAGATCTCGATACGATGCCAGAAGCCAAGAAGCGGGACCCCGGGTCAAGCCCGGGGTGACGGAGGGTCGGGCAGCACCATATCCGTGATCACAGCATTCGGCCCACCTCGAAGCGCCAACGGCGACCAAAACAGGGCGTCGTGCGTTGAGCGTCCGACCTATTCAGGAGCCCCCCATGTTTACCAGCATCAACCCCGCCACCGGTGCGCCCGGCGACAGCTTTGCCGAACTGACCTCGGACGAGATCGAGACGTGCGTGCAGCGCGCCGCGGACGCCTACAAAGCCTGGTGCGCGACCGATTATGCCACGCGCACCGCTTTGCTCGAGGCGATCGCCGAGCAGTTCGACGCCAATCGCCAGCGGCTCGCCGAGATCGCCGTGCGCGAAATGGGCAAGACGCTGAAATCGGCGCTGGCCGAGGTCGAGAAATGCGCCGTCGGCTTCCGCCATTACGCGCAGGAAGGGCCGGGGATGCTCGCCTCGCGCGAGTTCGCCACGTCCGCCGGCAAGGCGACCGCGCGCTGGCTGCCGATCGGACCGGTGCTGGCGGTGATGCCGTGGAATTTCCCGTATTGGCAGGTGGTGCGGTTCCTCGCGCCGACGATCATGGCAGGCAATGTCGGGCTGCTGAAACATGCCTCCAGCGTGCAGGGCGTCGGCGCGGCGATCGAGGAGATGGTGATTGCCGCCGGTGCGCCGGTAGGGCTGTTCCAGAATCTCGCGATCAAGTCCGACAAGGTCGATGCGCTGATCGCCGATGATCGCATCGCCGCGGTGACGCTGACCGGCAGCGAAGGCGCGGGCATGAAGGTCGCCGAGGCGGCGGGGCGCGCGCTCAAGAAGGTCGTGCTCGAACTGGGCGGATCCGATCCGTTCATCGTCATGCCCTCGGCCGATATCGACACGGCGGCGAAGACCGCGGTGACCGCGCGGATCCAGAATACGGGGCAATCGTGCATCTGCGCCAAACGCATGATCGTGCACGCCGACGTGTATGACGCGTTCCTGGAGAAATTCTCCGCCGGCATGCAGGCTGTGACGGCCGGCGACCCGATGGACCCGGCGACCGACATGGGGCCGCTGTCGAGCGAGGAGCAGCGCCAGACCGTGCTCGATCAGATCGCGATGATCGAGCGGGAAGGCGGCAAATTGCTGTTCGGCGGGGAAAAGCTGCCGGGCAAGGGGGCATATATGTCCGCCGGGATCCTGGTCGACGTGCCGATCGATCATGCGGTGGCGCAGGAGGAATTGTTCGGGCCGGTCGCGATGCTGTTCAAGGCAGACGATATCGATGCCGCGATCGCGCTCGCCAACGACGTGCCGTTCGGGCTCGGTTCGTCGGTGTGGACCAATGAGCCGGCCGAGCGCGAACGGTTCGAGCGCGAGATCGAGGCGGGGATGACCGCGGTCAACCAGATGCTGGCGAGTAGCCCGGAGGCGCCGTTCGGCGGGATCAAGCGCTCCGGCCATGGCCGCGAACTGGGGCCGTACGGGCTGCACGAATTCATGAACCTGAAGACGGTGGTGGGGTAACGCGCTCCCGTCATCCTGACGGACGTCAGGATCCATCGGGCGGCATGCTTGCCGGTTTGGTGATGCGCGGCGCTGCCCCCAACGCTCACCCCGCCCCAGTAGCGATCGAGCAAGTGGCGAAATGGATCCTGACTTTCGTCAGGATGACGGGCGCGGGGGGAGGGGGATGGCACTCCTTAACGCCGCGATCCCCCGTCCCGCCGCGGCACGGCCGAAAACAGCGGCTTTTCTCTGACGCCCGATTGCGCAATCAAGCGCGATGGCAAGCAGACGATTCTCCGGCATGATCGGCCAAGGCCGTGGCACGCGACTCTTTGCCGGCGCGCTCGCCGCCTGCCTGCTCGGCGGTGTCGGGCTGATGGCGGTGGCAGCGAACCTGCCCAAGCCCTCGGCCGCCGCCGCGCCTGCGATCAAGGCCCAGCCCGCGCGCAGGGTTCAGCGGCAGCCCCAGCCCAAACCGGTCACGCCCGCCGCGACAGCGGTCACCGCGCCCGAATCCAACTATGTCGTCAAGAGCATCCTGAAGATCGAGGGCCCGATGCGGCAGGGCGATTCCTACTGGGACGAAAGCCATGCCCCGGCGACCGGGCCGGTCGTCATCACCGTCGATCTCGCCGCGCAGACCGTGTCGGTGTTCCGCGCCGGCCACGAGATCGGCACGGCGGTGATCATCTATGGCGGTGATGACACGCCCACCCCGCTCGGCATCTTCCCGATCACGCAGAAGGATGCCGACCACGTCTCGAACATCTATGACGCGCCGATGCCCTATATGCTGCGGCTGACCAATGACGGCATCGCGATCCACGGCAGCGAGGTCGGCGACGGCTATGTCACGCACGGCTGCATCGGCGTCCCGACCGCCTTCGCCAAGAAGGTGTTCGGTGCGGCGAAGCTCGGCGACAAGGTCATCGTCACGCGCGGCGAGCGGCTGGCGACGGGGCAGGCGATCACCGCGGCATAATTCCCCCCTCCCTTTCAGGGAGGGGAGGACGTCAGACTCCCTCGGCCATGACCTCCGCGACCAGATCCTTCCGGCTCAGCTTGCCGATCATCGTCTTGGGCATGGTCAGCCGGATCACCACCTGGTCGACGCGTTCGTGCCGCCCGAGCTGCGGGTTGAGCCACTCGCGCAATTCCTCGGGCGTGGCGGCGATGCCGTCGTTGAGCGTCACATAGGCGCGTGGCTGCTCGCCGCGATAGGCGTCGGGCAGGCCGATCACCATCGCTTCCTTGACCGCCGGGTGATGGTAAAGCAGCGCCTCGATCTGGCTCGGGAAGACCTTGAAGCCGCTGACCGCGATCATGTCCTTCAGGCGATCAACGATGCGGATGAAGCCGTCCTCGTCGATCACGCCGACATCGCCGGTGCGCAGCCAGCCGTCTACGAACACTTCGTTATTGGCATCGGGCTTGCCCCAATAGCCCTTCATGATCTGCGGCCCGCGCAGGATCACCTCGCCCGGTTCGCCCTCGGGCGCAGGCTGCGTCGGATCCCCCTTGTCGACCAGCCGCACTTCGGTCGCCGGGATCGGCTGGCCGATCGTGCCGGACTTGCCTTCCTGCTCGTAGGGATTGGCCGAGACCACGCCCGAGCTTTCCGACAGGCCGTAGCCCTCGACCACGGTCGCGCCGGTCACCGCCTCGAACTTGGCCTTGAGTTCGGCCGAGAGCGGCGCGCCGCCCGAAATGCACACGCGCAGCGAGGAGAAATCGGTGCTCGCCGCCTTGGGATTGTCGAGCAGCGCCTGGTACATCGTCGGCACGCCGGGGAGCGCGGTCGCCTTGGTGCGGCTGAGCGCGGCGAGCACCTGTCCGGCATCGAAGCGCGGCAGCATCACGATGCAGCCGCCATTGAGCACGGTGCGGTTGAGCACGCAGGTATTGGCGAAGACGTGGAACAGCGGCAGCACGCCGAGGATCCGGTCGGGCTCGCCGGGATGCGGATCGAGTGCCATCACCTGGCGGGCATTGGCGCTGAGATTCTGGTGCGTCAGCATCGCGCCCTTGGGCACGCCGGTTGTGCCGCCAGTATATTGGATCAGCGCAACGTCCGCCACCGGGTCGATCGGCGGCGTCGTGTGCCGGCCGTCATTGGCGATCAGCTTGGAGAAAGCGAGGATGCGCGGATCGGCCGGCGGTGCCACCGTCTCCTTGCCCTTGAACAGGCGGTAGAGCAAAGATTTGCCCGCCGGCAGCGCGCCCGCGACCGAACCGACCACCAGCCGTTCGAGGCCGCTCTGCTCGAGCACCTTCAATGCGGTCGGCAGCACCGCCTTGGCCGAGACGGTGAACAGCAATCGCGTGCCCGAATCCGCCACCTGATGCGCGAGTTCGTCGACCGTGTAGAGCGGCGAGAAATTGACCACCGTCGCGCCGAGCTTGAGGATGCCGTAATAGGCGGCGAGATAGTGCGGCACGTTGGGCAGGAACAGGCCGATGCGATCGCCCGGTCCATAGCCCAGGGCGGCAAGGCCCGCGGCGACGCGGTTCGCCCCGTCGAGCGTCTCGGCATAGCTATAGTGTCGGCCGAGGAAATCGATCAGCGGCGCGCGGGCATGGGCCGCGGCGCTGCGATCGAACAGGTCGACCATCGAGAGCGGCGGAAATTCCGTGGTCCACGGGGTCGGATGGCGGTATTGCGTGCGCCAGGCGGCAGTCGGGTCGATCATTTACAGCCGTGTAAGCAACCGCCCCGCGGGCCGCAAGTTCAGACGAGCCGTTTGGACCAGGTAATCAATACCGACACCGCGACGATGCCCAGATCGAGCGCCGCCTGGACGCGCGCCGGGGCACGATCGGTGGAATCGTGCGTGATGATCCGGATATCGGCGGAAGGATGGCGCAGCGCGAAGACCAGCACCAGCAGGACCGCGGCGATGCTCAGGCCGATTCGACGTTCGCGCATAGTATCGGCCCCTTTCCGCTGCGCGCGCATGGTAACAAGCGCGCGCCGCAGGGGCAAGGGAGCGTCAGGCCGCGGCGCGGCCGCGGGGCGCGGCATTGCTGGCGTCGCGCGATCGGTCGCGGCCCGAGCGTTTGGCCTCGAACAGTGCGAGATCGGCGGCGCAATACAGCGTCTTCCAGTCCGCCTCGCGCGCCAGCGTGCCGCGCGCCATGCCGATGCTGGCGGTGACGGTGAGATCGAACGGCATGCGCGACGCGCGCAGCGTCGCGAGCAGCTCTTCGGGATCGATTGCGTCGGTCAGCGGCGTGACGATGGCGAATTCCTCGCCGCCGATCCGCGCCAGCAGCGAGCTAGGCCGCAGCCCGGTGCGCAGCGCCCGGGCCACCAGCCGCAACACCTCGTCGCCGCCGTCATGGCCGATCGTGTCGTTGACGCGTTTGAAATGATCGATGTCGAGCAGCAGCAATTGCTGCGCGTCGGCGCGGCCGATCGCTTCGCGCAGGAACGACCGGCGGTTCATCAGCCCGGTCAGCGGATCGGCATCGGCGAGCATCCGCGCGGCGATCTCCTGCGCCTTGGCGGCATCGCGCTCGCGCGTGATCAGCAGGATGCGATAGGCGATGGCGAGGCTGGAGAGCAAAGCTTCGAATACCATCGACACGATCGTCGAATTATCGATCCAGAAATTGTAGCCGACCAGATTGAGCCCGTGCCCGATGCGCAGCACGGCCAGGCCGATCGGCGCGGTCCAGGCGATCACGAACAGCCACAGGAATTGGCTGCGCTTCAGCCAGGCGCAGACCATCATCGGGATTGCCGTACAGATCAGCAGTGCGAAGCCGGTGGCATAGGCCAGGTCGAAGGCGCGAAACTGCCACGGCGCGAGCAGCACGACCGCCAGCGTCGGCACGGCGAGCGCGACGGAGGCGATATCGGTGCCGCGTGCCAGCCAGCGCGGGATCACGCCCGCTTCGAAGAAGTGCCGCAGGAACAGCGTGGCGGCGACCCCGGTCATCGCCAGCAGCACATAGTTCAGCCGCAACCGGTCATTGTTGCTGACCTCGGGCATCACCCAGGCGAGCGCGCCCGAGGAGGAGAAGGCATAGATCAGCATCCCCGCCATCATCGCGCAATAATACGGCAGGAACGGATGCCGCAGCGCATGCGCGAGCCCGAGATTGTACAGCAACAGCGCCAGGCACATTCCGCCGAACGCAGCATAGATCGCGGCCATCACGATGTTCGACGCGGCCGATTCGCGTTCGGTCGCCACCGTCGGCGCGAGCACGATGCCGCGCACCGCGGCGCTGCCTTCGACATGCCACAACAGCCGGGTCAGCGTCACCGGCCGATCGGGCAATGCGTTCTCGATGATCGCGCCGAGCTGCAAGTTCCGGGTCGCGCCGCGCGCATCGGTGACGATCTTGGCGCGCACGCCGTCGGCGTACAGCGCGTACAGCGTCATGCGCGTCTGCCAGACGCTGGCGACGCGCACGCCGAGCCGCTGGCCGTTTGAATCGAGCTGCAGATTCTGGCTGATCACCCAATAGTCGCCGGGGCCAAAGGCGCGCTGCGGCGTAGTGCAATCGAAGCCGCTCGGCGTGCGCAGCAGCGTGCCGGCGTCGAGGCCGGGAGTCGCCGGTCGCACGCAGGTGGCGATCGGCACGCCGACATTGCCGGCACGGATTGTGGCCTGCGCTGGCGCAAGGCCGATGCCGGACATCGCGATGGTGAACAGAACAAGGAAACGCACGATCGACATGGCCGCGATGTAGACATGCGCGAGCGAAGATTAGGTAAATATATGGCCGGCAGGGCCGGTTCGTGCGCAGCCGAAACGACAACGGCGCGCCTCCCGGGGGAGACGCGCCGCAGCGGCACCGGTGACGGCGAGGCTATCGCGCCTCGACCGTCTCCGCCTTGCCCTTCTTGCGCGGCTTCTTGGGCGGCGCCGGGGTGATTTCGAACGACAGCGCACCGTCCTTCATCTTCACGCTGACCTCGCCGCCATGGACCAGCTTGCCGAACAGCAGCTCCTCGGCGAGCGGCTGCTTGATCTTCTCCTGGATCAGGCGGCCCATCGGCCGGGCGCCGTAGAGCTTGTCATAGCCCTTGGTGGTGAGCCACGCCTTGCTCTCGTCGTCGAGATTGATGTGCACGTTGCGATCGGCCAACTGCAGCTCGAGCTGCAGGATGAACTTGTCGACCACGCGCGCCACGACCTCGGTCGGCAGATAGCCGAACGGCACGATCGCATCGAGACGGTTGCGGAATTCCGGCGTGAACATCTTCTGCACCGCCTGCTCATCCTCGCCCTCCCGGGTGAGCTGACCGAAGCCCAATGTCTCGCGCGCCATGTCCGATGCGCCGGCGTTGGTCGTCATGATCAGGATGACGTTGCGGAAGTCCACCGTCTTGCCGTGCTGATCGGTCAGCCGCCCATTGTCCATCACCTGCAGCAGGATGTTGAACAGGTCGGGATGTGCCTTCTCGATCTCGTCGAGCAGCAGCACCGAATGCGGCTGCTGGTCGATCGCATCGGTGAGCAGGCCGCCCTGGTCGAACCCGACATAGCCGGGAGGCGCACCGATCAGCCGCGAGACCGAATGGCGTTCCATATATTCCGACATGTCGAAGCGCTGCAGCGGGATGCCCATGATCGAGGCAAGCTGCTTGGCGACTTCGGTCTTGCCGACGCCGGTCGGGCCGGTGAACAGATAGTTGCCGATCGGCTTTTCCGGATCGCGCAGCCCGGCACGGCTGAGCTTGATCGCCGAGGCAAGCTTCTCGATCGCCGCATTCTGCCCGAACACCACGCGCTTCAGATCGGTCTCGAGCGATTCCAGCGCCTTGGTATCGTCGGTCGAGACCGATTTCGGCGGGATGCGGGCCATCGTCGCGATCACGGCCTCGATCTCGCGGCTGGTGATCGTCTTCTTGCGCTTGGCGAGCGGCACCAGCATCTGCATCGCGCCGACCTCGTCGATCACGTCGATCGCCTTGTCCGGCAGCTTGCGGTCGTTGATGTAGCGCGCCGACAGCTCGACCGCCGACTTGATCGCGTCGGGCGTGTACTTGACCTTGTGATGGTCCTCGAACGCCGAGCGCAGCCCGGTCAGGATCTTGACCGTATCCTCGATCGTCGGTTCGTTGACGTCGATCTTCTGGAAGCGCCGCAGCAATGCGCGGTCCTTCTCGAAATGGTTGCGGAACTCCTTGTAGGTGGTCGAGCCGATGCAACGGATCGTGCCGCCCGACAAAGCCGGCTTGAGCAGGTTCGACGCGTCCATCGCACCGCCGCTGGTCGCGCCAGCGCCGATCACGGTGTGGATCTCGTCGATGAACAGGATTGCGTCGGGCATCTTCTCGAGCTCGGTGACGACCGCCTTCAAGCGCTCCTCGAAATCGCCGCGATAGCGCGTGCCGGCGAGCAGCGCGCCCATGTCGAGCGAATAGATCACCGCCGGGAGCAGCACCTCGGGCACGTCGCCCTCGACGATCTTACGCGCGAGCCCTTCGGCGATCGCGGTTTTGCCGACGCCGGGATCGCCGACATAGAGCGGGTTGTTCTTCGAGCGGCGGCACAGGATCTGCACCGTGCGGTCGACCTCGGGGCCGCGGCCGATCAATGGGTCGACCTTGCCGTTCTTGGCCTTCTCGTTGAGATCGACGCAGAACTGCTTGAGCGCGGATTCGCTCTTGCCCTTCTCGCCTGCCTTGGCCGGCTTTTCCTCCTCCGCACCTTTCACTTCGCGAGTCTCCGGTGCTGCGCCGCCCTTGCCGACGCCGTGGCTGATGAAGCTGACCGCATCGAGCCGGCTCATATCCTGCTGCTGCAGGAAATAGACCGCATAGCTCTCGCGCTCGCTGAACAAGGCGACAAGCACGTTGGCGCCGGTCACTTCGTCGCGGCCGGAGGATTGCACGTGCAGGATAGCCCGCTGCACGACGCGCTGGAAGCCGCTGGTCGGCGACGGATCCGTTGCCGCCTCCACCTTGAGCGCCTCGAGCTCGGTATCGAGATAGTGCGCGACCGTCGTCCTGAGCTCGTCGAGCTCGACGCCGCACGAGATCATCACCTTGCTGGCGTGCTCGTCGTCGACCAGCGCGAGCAGCAGATGCTCCAGCGTGGCATATTCATGGCGCCGCGACGAAGCGGCTTCGAGCGCCTTGTGGAGTGTTGTTTCCAGCGCGGAGGCGAAAGATGGCATGAGAAGGTTACTCCAAGCGGGCCACGAACAACATGCGGCCCTTTCCTACAATGTGGAAAGGCAACGCCCCTGTAACAAGCACTTGAAAAATGCCCCGGTGATTCCTCTCGGCCGGCGCATCCCGGGTCATCGCCTGAATAGCCCGTCAGCACTTGCGCGATGGTTAACGGCGCGTTCTTTTTTCATCCGCGTCCGGGCAATCTCGGCCTCGAGTGCGGCGATCCGCACGTCGAGTTCGGTCACGGACAGGGGGTCGAGATCCTGCCGCGTCAGCGCGGTCAGCGGGTCATCGGGCGTGCCGGCGAAAATCTCGTCCAGATCCATGGGGAAGAAAGTTGACCCTGTGGGTGCCGATGTCAATAAGCAGCCGCGTGCGGCGTAACTATGCACGGGTAAAACAGGGGGACGCGGATCCAATGAACGAGCTTCCGATGACGATGCGGGCGATCGATCCGCAAGCCCCCGGCGGCCCCGAGGTGCTCGTGCTGGTCGAACGACCGGTGCCGGTGCCCGGCCCCGACGAGGTGCTGGTCCGCGTCGCGGCAGCCGGCGTCAATCGGCCGGAGGTGATGCAGCGCAAGGGGCTGTACCCGCCGCCGCCCGGTGCGTCCTCGATCCTGGGCATGGAGATATCGGGTACGATCGTCGCGGTCGGCGAGGGCGTGATGCCCGAAATCATCGGCCAGCCGGTCTGCGCGCTGATCACCGCCGGCGCCTATGCCGACTATGCCGTCGCGCCCTGGGGCCAATGCCTGCCGGTGCCCGAGGCGCTGACCATGGTCGAGGCCGCAGCGATGCCTGAAACGCTGTTCACCGTGTGGACCAACCTGTTCGAGCGCGGCTTTGCCGCCGAAGGCGATACGGTGCTGGTCCATGGCGGCACCAGCGGCATCGGCACGATGGCGATCGGCCTGTGCAAGCTGTTCGGCGTGACGATCATCGTCACTGCCGGCAGCGACGAGAAATGCGCCGCCGCCGTTGCGCTCGGCGCGGATCACGCGATCAACTACAAAGACGAAGATTTTGTCGCGCGGGTCAAGACGATCACCGAGGGCAGGGGCGTGCAAGTCGTGCTCGACATGGTCGGTGGCGATTATGTCCCGCGCAACCTGCAATGCTTGGGCGAGGACGGCCGGCACGTCTCGATCGCGGTGCAGGGCGGCGCGCAGGCGACGATTCCGCTGTTCGACATCATGCGCCGCCGCCTGACGCTCACCGGATCGACGCTGCGCCCGCGCGACGTGACGTTCAAGACGTTGGTGGCGGACGAACTGGTCCGTACCGTCTGGCCGCATGTCGAGGCCGGCCGGCTCAAGCCGGCGATCGACAAGACCTTCCCCTTCGCCGATGCGCCGAAAGCGCACGAGCGGATGGAAGCGGGCGATCATGTCGGCAAGATCGTGTTGGTGATGGAGGGCTGACGTCGAGACTTCGTCGCCGCCGGAGGTCGGGGCTGCCGTGTGAGCCGCGGCACACCTGTCCATAGCGGTCCGGCCCTTGCCGACGACAGGGCAGCCACTTTTTCGTTCTTCGTCCTAACCCCCACCGATTCCACTAGAACGCGCTCCAACACCGCTCTATCCCCTCTGCATGGGGACGGGGACATGCTGAATTTCATCGCGGCGTCGGAAAACGTCGTCTTCGTTTCGGCATTGCTGCTGATGGTGCTGATCGGCGTCGTGCAGGCGATCGGCCTGAGCGTCGATACGCATCTGGATGCCGATCTCGATTCGCACCCCGATTTGCTCGGCTGGCTCGGCGTTGGGCGGCTGCCGTTACTCATGCTGCTCGTCGTGTTCCTTGCCTTGTTCGGGACGATCGGGCTGGTCGGGCAGCAGGCATTGCACGACATCACCGGACACCTGCTTGCGGCCTGGATCGCCATTCCGCTTGCGGTCGTCGCCGCGCTTCCGCTCACCGGTTTCGCGGCGCGCGGTCTGGCGCGCATCCTGCCCGGTGATCACACCACGGCAATCACGCTCGACGATCTCGTTGGCGAGCCCGCGCGCATCGTTACGGGTCGCGCCACGCACGGCTCGCCCGCTCGCGCCCGTGTCGAGGATCAATATGGGCAGGCGCATTATGTGATGGTCGAGCCCAATTCCGCCTCCGAAACTTTCGAGGAGGGTGAGGCCATCCTGCTCGTTCGCCGCGAGAACGACCTGTTCCGTGCCATTTCCCGCGGCGATCATCGCCTGCCGCATATCGGAGTCTGACCGTAATGAACGACGTGGTGACCCAGACGGGTTCGGTGCTGCCGTATCTGATCTATGCCGGCGTCAGTCTTGGCGCCCTGCTGGTGCTCGGGCTGATCATCGCTAAATTGTACAAGCGCGCCTCTAAGGAGATCGGCTTCGTGCGCACAGGTTTCGGCGGCGAAAAGGTCGTGATCAATGGTGGCGCGCTGGTGCTGCCGGTGTTTCACGAAACCATGCCGGTCAACATGAACACCGTGCGCCTCGCGGTCGAGCGCAAGAATACCGATGCGCTGATCACACTCGATCGGTTGCGCATCGACGTGAAGGCTGAATTCTACGTCCGCGTCCGTCCGGATGCGCAGTCGATCGCCACCGCCGCGCAGACGCTCGGAATGCGCACGATGAACCCCGATGCGCTGAAGGAGCTGGTCGAGGGCAAGTTCGTCGACGCCTTGCGTTCGGTCGCTGCCGGCATGACGATGAACCAGTTGCACGAACAGCGCGCTGATTTCGTCCAGAAGGTGCAGCAGGTCTCCTCTGCCGATTTGGCGATGAACGGGCTGGAGCTTGAATCCGTTTCGCTCACCGGTCTCGACCAGACGTCGATCGAGCATTTCAACGCCAACAACGCGTTCGACGCCGAAGGCCTGACCAAGCTGACCGAGCAGATCGAACTGCGCAAGAAGACGCGCAACGATATCGAGCAGGATACGCGAATTCAGATCGAGACCAAGAATCTCGAGGCCGAGCGGCAATCCTTCCTGATCGGTCGCGATACCGAATTCGCCCGGCTCGAGCAGGAACGCGAGATCGAGCTGAAGCGCGCCGGCCAGGCCTCCGAAGTCTCGCGCGAACAGGCGTTGCGTACGCGCGAGGCCGATCAGGCGCGGATCGAGGCCAAGCAGCAGGTGGATAATTCGCAGATCATCGCCGATCGCGCAGTGAAGGAGGCGCAGATCGCGCAGGCCCAGGCGCTCGAACTCGCGCGTCAGGAACAGCAGATCGCGGTGCAGAACAAGAGCCGCGAGGAAAGCCAGTCGCGCGCCGAAGCCGATAATGCCCGGGCCGCGGCGGTCGTGGCCGAGGAACGCGTCGGCACCGCGCGCGAAGCCGAGGTGGCCGAGCGCCAGAAGCGCATCGAGCTGATCGACGCGTCGCGCGAGGCGGAGCGCGCCGCGATTGGCATCAAGGTGCAGGCCGAGGCGGAGAAACAGGCCGCGGCCGACCGCGCCGATGCGATCCGCCTCACCGCCGAGGGCGAGGCGGATGCCGCGCGCTTCCGCTCGGAGGCCGATCGGCTGCGCTTCGAGGTCGAGGCGGCGGGCCAGCGCGCGGTCAACGAAGCATCGAACATCCTGTCCTCGGATCAGGTCTCGCTTGCGACCAAGCTTGCTCTGCTCAAAGTGCTGCCCGAACTGATCCGAGAAGCCGCTAAGCCGATGGAGCAGATCGACAGCATCCGCATCGTACAGGTCGATGGCATCACCGGGCACGGCGGCGCCGGACAGGCGACGGTCGGCGCGGATGACGGCGACGGCAACCTCGCTAACGCCGCGGTCTCCGCCGCCTTGCGTTATCGAGCACAGGCGCCGCTGATCGATGGCCTGATGAAGGAACTAGGCCTTGATGGCTCATCGCTCGACGCGCTCGCGCGCTCCGGCGCGATCGACCAGCCAGCGGATGCATCGGCACAAGCAAAGACGGCCGACTAATCCGCAAGCCCGGCGCAGCCAGGGATCTCGAGTGGCACGCGTGACAAGGAACTACACGAGACACCAGCTTCCGCCGGGCGGGGATCGCGCGTAGGGCGGGCCGTGCCGTCGGGGGGGCGACGGGCCAAGGGGGAAACATGGCGCAGAAACATCCGGTGATCCAGCGGGACGAGACGATCCGCTCCATACTGCTCGGCGTGTTCGTGCTGGTCACCGCTATCACGCTCGTGCTGTCGGATCGCGTGCTGTTCTACGGCACCCGTTCCAAGGTCATTCCCGGCGCGCTGGTGCCCAAGGGCGCGCTGCCCGACACGTTCAAGCGCTCGCTCGACGATTACGGCGTGCATATCCCCAAATTCGCCCGCCGCCCGTTGCTGTCGATCGGCGCCGCCCCCGAACCCGCCTATGATACGCTGGCGCAGGCGACGCCGCTGCGCTTCGGCTATTCGATCCGCGAGGGCGCCGCGATCGGCCTGCCGTTCACCGCGAGCACCGAACACGGCCATGTGCTCTATTACGAAACGCCGCACGAATATGTCATCGCGCCGATCACCGACGACTATCTGCGCCAGGTGAAGGTGCCGATGGCCAAGCCGCTCGACGCCGGCGACTATGCCTATTGGCCGCATTGGTGGGGGTGGCTGTTCGTCCTCGCGCTGCTCGGCATCGGCGCGTTCGAGTTTGGCGCGCAACGGCGCCGTCGCGACGCGCTCGGGATGATCTGAGCGCGCCGGCGCCGGGGCAAGACTAGGCCAAGGGCTCCGTCATCCTGTAACAATGATCCGGCATAGGCATCGTCATTGAGGAATGATGCGGGGCAGGCAGCATGAGCGTCGTCACCAGGATCGGGTTGGATAATCTCGCGGAGTTGGGGGACTTCGCGAATTCCCAGCCTGCTATTCCCGAGCGGACCATATCCGGGCGGCGGCAATTCCGCACGATCTGGATTTCCGATGTCCATCTCGGCACCCGCGGATGCAATGCCGAGATGCTGATCGACTTCCTCGATCATGTCGACAGCGATACGCTGTACTTGGTCGGCGACATCATCGACGGCTGGCGACTGCGCAAGAAGTTCTATTGGCCGGTCGCGCATAACGATGTCGTCTGGCGGCTGCTCAAGCGCGCCAAGCGCAGCACCCGCGTCGTCTATATCCCGGGCAATCACGACGAAGTGTTCCGCCAGTTTGCGGGGCTCGATTTCGGCGGCGTCGAAATCCGCCGCCAGGCGATCCACACCACCGCCGATGGCCGCCACCTGCTGGTGCTGCACGGCGACGAATTCGATGCGATCACGCTGGCGCATCGCTGGCTCGCGCATGTCGGCGATGCCGCATACAATCTGCTGATGGCGCTCAACCGCGGGCTCAACGCCTATCGCCGCTTCTTCAACATGCCCTATTGGTCGCTGAGCAAGCACGCCAAGGCCAAGGTCAAGAAATCGGTCGAGTTCATCTCGAACTATGAGGAAGTGGTGGCGCAGGCCGCGGCGCATCGCGGCGTCGACGGCGTGGTGTGCGGCCATATCCACACCGCCGAATATCGCGATATCGCCGGCATCAAATATTATAACGACGGCGACTGGGTCGAGGGCTGCACCGCGCTGGTCGAGCATTTCGACGGGCGGATGGAATTGCTCCACTGGGCCGACGAGATCGCCGCGCGCGAGGGGATCGGCACGTTGGAAATCGCGATGCTGGCGGCCTGAGCCCGGTGCGCATCGCGATCGTCACCGATGCGTGGAGCCCGCAGGTCAACGGGGTGGTGCGCACGTTGCAGACGGTCAGCGCGGAACTCCGCGCCCAGGGGCATGAGGTGCTGGTCGTCTCGCCCGATCTGTTCGCCTCGATGCCGTGCCCGACCTATCCCGAGATCCGCCTCGCCTTCGCGCGGACCCGCGCGGTCGGGCGGATGCTGGAGGCGTTCGGGCCGCAGGCGATCCACCTGTCGACCGAGGGGCCGGTGTGCCTCGCCGCCCGGCGCTGGTGCCTCGCGCGCGCCTTTCCCTTCACCACGGCCTATCACACGCAATTCCCCGAATATGTCGCGGCCCGCACCGGCGTGAACCCGGCCTGGATCTGGCGCTATATCCGCTGGTTTCACGCACCCGCGCAGTCGATCCTCGCCTCGACCCGGTCGATCGCCGGCACGCTCAACGCACATGGCCTGAATCACGTCCGGCAATGGGGGCGGGGGGTCGATCTCGCCACCTTCTCGCCGGCCGTGACGCCCGATCCGGTGCTGCGCGCCTTGCCTGGCCCGGTGCTGCTGCACGTCGGCCGGGTCGCGGTGGAAAAGAACATCGCCGCCTTTCTCGATAGCGCGCATCCCGGTACCAAGGTGGTGGTCGGCGACGGCCCGGCGCGCGCCGCGCTGGAGGCGAAATATCCGCACGCGCTGTTCCTCGGCGGCCTGTACGGCAGCGACCTCGCGGCCGCCTATGCCGCCGCCGACGTGCTTGTCTTCCCCAGCCGCACCGATACGTTCGGGCTGGTGATGATCGAGGCGCTCGCCTGCGGCACGCCGGTCGCGGCCTATCCGGTTACCGGCCCGATCGATGTCCTCGACGACTCCGTCGCGGCGATGGACGAGGATCTCGACGCGGCGATCGCCCGCGCGCTGACGCGCGATCGCGCCGCCTGCGCGGCGTTCGGCGCGGGGTTCACCTGGGCGGCGAGCGCGCGGCAATTCGTCTCCGCGCTGGTGCCCGTCCATGCCGAGGCGCTCGCCGCCTGAGCGCCGCCACCACGCGCCTTGCTAGTGCCTGCCAATAAAGGTACATCACGGTGCAGCGCGGCCGCTCCGAAAGGGGCGGCCCTTTCTGTTTCTAGGAGTTTCCCGTGGCCCAGCCGCTCATGCCTCATGCCACCGCCTCTTGGTTGGTCGACAATACCTCGCTGTCGTTCGAGCAGATCGCCGAGTTCTGCGGCCTCCACATCCTCGAGATCCAGGCGATCGCCGACGATACCGCCGCGACCAAGCTGACGGGCCGCGATCCGATCCGCGCGCACGAGCTGACGCAGGAAGAGATCGACAAGGGCCAGGCCGATCCCGAGTACAGCCTCAAGATCATCAAGGGCCCCGAGCAGGTCCGCCGCACCAAGGGCCCGCGCTACACGCCGGTGTCGAAGCGCTCGGACAAGCCGGACGGCATTTCCTGGATCATCCGCAACCATCCCGAAATCACCGACGGCGCGATCGGCAACCTGATCGGCACCACCCGCACGACGATCGCCGCGATCCGCGATCGCAGCCACTGGAACATCGCCAACATCACGCCGAAGGATCCGGTGACGCTCGGCCTGACGACGCAGCGCGAGCTCGACGCGGCGGTGGCCAAGGCCGGCAAGGCGGCGGGCCTCGAGCCGGTGGTCGACACCAAGCTCGACGGCGACCGCGAAGCGCTGATCACCGAACTGCGCGCCCAGCGCGCGCAGGCCGCGCTCGATGCCGAAGCGGTGGAAGGTGGCGAGGGCATGTCCGCGCCGATCGAGCGCACCGCGGAGAATCTGTTCAAGAGCTGAGCGCACCTTATCGTCACCCCGGACTTGGTCCGGGGTCCAACGCGCCGCAAACCAATCCGCCGGTGATTGTGCGGCACGTTGGATGCCGGACCAAGTCCGGCATGACGGTAGAAGATTTGTCGCGTGACTAGCCGGCCATTCCGTTGCTACCCGCAACCTATGTCCAGCAAACCCAACCCTGACGCCGCCTATGTTCCGGACGAAAGTTTCGTCCCGACGAGCCACAAAGGCCTGACCTACCCGTTCGGCGGCGCCGAGCCCGCCAGCGGCGATGTGATGTCCGTCGCGCCCGGCATAAATTGGGTCCGGCTGCACATTCCGGGCCCGCTGAAACACGTCAATTGCTGGCTGATCGACGATGCCGACGATCGCGGCGACGGCGTCGCGCTGGTCGATACCGGCATGAACACCAGCGACGCGCGCGACGGCTGGAAGGCGGTGTTCAAGGGGCCGCTCGCCGGCGTCCGCGTGACAAAGATGATCGGCACGCACATGCACCCCGATCATATCGGGCTGGCCGGCTGGATGTGCGATCACCATGCCGCACCGCTGCTGATGACCCGCGGCGAATGGCTCACCGCGCAGATGCTCGTCGCCGACGCGCGCGACAGCGTGCCGGACGAGGTCACCGCGTTCCGCATCGGCTGCGGCTGGAATGAGGAGCAGGTCGCGCATGCCGCGGCGCGCGGCTGGTCGGGCTTCCGTCGCATCGTTTCGCCGCTGCCGCTCAGCTACACGCGGATCAAGGACGGCGACACGCTGACGCTCGGCGGCACCGACTGGCGCGTTGTCGTCGGCTCCGGCCACAGCCCCGAACATGCCTGTCTGCTCGACGAGACGGGCGGCGTGCTGATCGCCGGCGATCAGGTGCTGCCGCGCATCAGCCCCAATGTTTCGCTCGGCGTGACCGAGCCGAATGCCGATCCGCTGGGCGAATGGTTCGCCTCGATCGCCAAATTGAAGACCTTGCCGGCCGATCTGCTGGTACTGCCCGGGCATGGCGACCCGTTCACCGGCCTGCACGCCCGGCTCGACGCGATGGACCGCGAGCATCGCGACCGGCTGAATGAGCTGCACGCCTTTCTCGGCGAGGGGAAACGCGCCGTGGACGTGTTCGGCCGCCTGTTCCGCCGCGCGATCGGCCCCGACATGCTCGGCATGGCGACCGGCGAAGCGCTCGCGCATCTGCGCCGGCTGGAAGTGGAGGGCAGGGCGGCGAAGGACGTTCGCGACGGCGTGTGGTGGTATCGCGCCGTCTAGCCGCAAAGGCATAGCCGTTCCCCGGCGAAGGCCGGGGCCCAGTAGCGCTGGCGGAAGTGACAGCGCACGGCGGCGGTTTCTGATCGAGCCACGACTGGGCCCCGGCCTTCGCCGGGGAACTAGTGACGCCTCCGCCATCAGGCGCTAGCCTTCCTCACGACTCAGGAGACAGTGGATGTGCGACGAACATACCGCCGACGACAATGCGACCTATCTTGCCGGCCTGTCGCGCCGCCAGTTCGGCGCCGCTGCCGGCGCGGTCGGGCTCGCCATGTTGCTCCCCAGCCCGGCTGATGCCAAGCCGGTCAAGGGCAGGAACGTCACGATCAAGACGCCCGATGGCAGCGCCGACGCCTATTTCGTCGCGCCGACCAGTGGCAGGCACCCCGCCGTGCTCGTCTGGCCGGACATCATGGGCCTGCGCCCGGCATTCCAGCAGATGGCCAACCGGCTTGCCGAATCCGGCTATGCCGTGCTCGTCGTCAATCAATTCTACCGCAGCACCAAGGCGCCGTTCCTCAAGTCCGGCGAGAGCTACGACCAGCCCGAGGTGCGCGCGCGCATCGCGCCGTGGCGCACGGCCCTCACCACAGAGGCCACCACGCGAGATGCGCAAGCCTTTACCACGTTCCTCGATGCGCAGAAATCTGTCGATACCCGCAGGGGCATGGCCAGCACTGGCTATTGCATGGGCGGGCCGATGACGATGATCACCGCGGCGCTGCGCCCGGATCGGATCCGCGCCGGCGCCTCGTTCCACGGCGGCGGGCTGGTCACCGACAAGCCGGACAGTCCGCATTTGATGGCGCCGAAGATGAAGGCGGCCTATCTGTTCGCCATCGCCGAGAATGATGACGCACGCGCCCCGACCGACAAGGACGGGCTGCGCAGCGCTTTCGCCGCGGCCCATCTTCCGGCCGAAATCGAGGTCTATAAGGGCACGATGCACGGCTGGTGCCCGCCCGACAGCAAGGTCTACAACGCCGCGCAGGCCGACCGCGCCTGGGGCCGGATGCTCGCGTTATTTGACAGATCGCTAGCGTAACGACTTGACGCGGCGGCGTCGCATGTTCCACTATTGTTCTCGCAATAGACCTTTGTCGGAGGATGCCCCGTGAGCCTTACCTTCTATACCAATCCGATGTCGCGTGGCCGAATCGCGCGCTGGATGCTCGAGGAAACGGGCGCTCCGTACGAGACGGTGGTGCTGGGCTACGATCCGACCGCGGCAGGATCGATGAAAAGCGCGGACTATCTGGCGATCAACCCGATGGGCAAGGTTCCGGCGATCGTCCACGATGGCAAAGTGGTGACCGAGGGGGCGGCGATCTGCGCCTATCTCGCCGATGCGTTTCCCGCGGCCGGCCTGGCCCCGCCGCCGGCGGACCGGGCGGATTATTATCGCTGGCTGTTCTTCGCCGCCGGCCCGGCCGAGCAGGCGGTGACCAACAAGTCGATGGGCTTCGCGCCGACCACCGAGCAGGGGCGGATGGCAGGCTATGGCAATTTCGATCTGATGGTCGACGTGCTGGAACAGGCGGTGTCGGCGCATGACTATATCGCCGGCGACCGGTTCACCGCGGCGGACGTCTATGCCGGATCGCAGATCGCCTGGGGCAAGCAGTTCGGCTCGCTGCCGCAGCGCGACGCCTTCGACGCCTATCTCGCCCGCATTCTCGCGCGGCCGGCCTATAAGCGTGCCGGCGCGCTCGACGATGCGCTGATCGCCGCGGCGCAAGGCGCGACCGCCGAGGGCTAGGCCGGGCGCGGGGTCAGATCAGCCCCAGCGCCCGCAGGCTGGCATGGCCGCTGGCGCCGATGATGACGTGATCGTGCACCGCGATGTTGAGCCGCTTGCCCGCCTCGGCGATGCTGCGCGTGATCTCGATATCGGCGCGGCTCGGCGCGGGATCGCCGCTCGGATGGTTGTGCACCAGGATGATCGCCGCCGAGCCGAACTCGATCGCGCGGCGGATCACCTCGCGGATATAGACCGCGGCCTGGTCGATCGAGCCCTTGCTCATCACCTCGTCGCGGATCAGCATGTTCTTGGTATTGAGATGCAGCACGCGGAACCGCTCGATCCCGTCATGCGCCATGTCGGCACGCAGATAATCGAGCAGCGCCTGCCAGTTGGCGAGGACCGGCCGGTCGGCGACCGTGGCCTTTACCAGGCGGAGCGCCGCAGCATGGGCGATCTTCAGCGCCGCGATCGAGGTTTCGCCCATGCCGGGAATACGGGCAAGCGCCTGCGCGTCGGCGGTGAGCAGGCCGGCGATGCCGCCGAATTCGTGCAGCAGCGCCTTGGCCAGCGGCTTGGTGTCGCGCCGGGGAATGGCGAGCGCGAGGAGATATTCGATCAGTTCGTGATCGAGCAACGCATCGCCGCCGCCCTCGTTGAGCCGCTGGCGCAGGCGGGCGCGGTGGCCTGTATTGTCGGGCTCGGACTCGCTCATCGCACGGCAGATTATCAACACCCTGCGTTCGCGCAATTGCATGACGCGGCGGGGCCCCTATGCTGGCGGCAGGGCGCGTAGGCCCCTGGGAGTGAATGACGGCGTGACGGCGGACGACGAGCTCGAAGCACGCCCACGCCGCCGCCGCATCCCGCGCCTGGGCCGTGGCGCGCGCATCATCGGCATTCTCGCGCTGCTACTGCTCGTCGCGCTGATCGCGCTGTGGACGCAGCGCAAGCCGATCGCGGCTGGCTATGTGAACCGCTATCTGGCCGGCAAGGGCGTTCCCGCGACGTACGACATCGCCGATCTCGGGCTCGGGCGGCAACGGCTGACCAATGTCGTGCTCGGCGATCCGGCGCGGCCGGACCTGGTGGCGGACTGGATCGAGCTTTCCACCGATATCGGCTTTTCCGGCGCCAGCGTGAACAAGGTGCGCGCCGGCGCGGTGCGGCTGCGCGGGCGATTGGTGAACGGGACGCTCTCGCTCGGTGCGCTCGACAGATTGATGCCGCCGCCCTCGGGCAAGCCGTTCGCGCTGCCGGCGCTGAACGTCGATGTGGCGGACGCGCGGATGCGGCTGGAGACGCCGCAGGGGCTGGTCGGCCTGAAGCTCAGCGGGCGGGGCCAGCTCGATGATGGGTTCTCGGGCAATCTGGCGGCGGTATCGGATCGGCTGACGTCGAACGGCTGCGTGGCGACCGGGGTGGCAGCGGCGATGAAGATCGGCGTGGCCAAGGCGGCGCCCTCGTTCCGCGGGCCGGCACGCGCGGCAATGGTGACGTGCGGGGCGACCCGCGTCGCGGGGATCGGCGCGGACCTGGATGTCGCCCTGAGCGCGGCGCTCGATCGCTGGAACGGCACGGCACGTCTGGCGACGCGCGCAGTGCGGCACCCGCTGGCGCGGACGGAATCGATCGCCGGGCGGGTGTCGTTCGTCGGCACCGCGGCGCAAGCCAAGGGTAGCGTAAAGCTCGATAGCGGCCGGTTCGTCAGTGCCGAGGCGTCGGGCGGACGCGTGGGAATCACCGGCGATTACACGCTCGGGACGCGGCTGGCGCTGGAGCAGGGCGTGATCGATTGGGCGGGCGTAGCGCTGTCGCCGCAACGCCTGGCAGCGGTGGCGCGGCTGGGGACGAGCGCGGCCGGCACGCCGCTCGCGCCGCTCGCCGCGGCGCTGGCGCGGGCCGGCGTGGCGGCGGGCCGGTCGCTCGACGGCGAGGCGCGCTTCGCGGCGAGCAGCGACGGGCCGGTGCGGCTGGGCACGGTGCGGCTCAGCGCCGCCTCCGGCCTGCAGGCGACGCTCGATCGCAGCACGATGCGCTACGATCCGCGCAGCGGTGCGCTGCAGCTGGGCGGTACGCTGTCGCTGCGCGGCGGCGGTTTCCCGTCGGCCGAGGTGACGCTGGCACAGGCGGCCCCCGGCGCGCCGGTGACCGGCGTGGCGCGGCTGCTGCAGCCTTATGCCGCGGACGGCGCGAGCCTGGCGCTGACGCCGCTGCGCTTCAGCGCGACTCCCGGGGGCAATAGCCGCTTCACCACGCAGGTGGCGCTGTCGGGGCCGCTCGGCGACGGGCGTGTCGACGCGCTGGTCCTGCCGCTCGACGGGCTCTGGAACGGGCGTGGCCGCGTGGTGATCAATCCCGATTGCAGCACGATCGGCTTCCAGCGGCTGGCGGTGTCGGGGCTGGTGCTGCGGCCGACGCAGCTGCGGCTGTGCCCGATCAACGGGGCGCTGGTCAGCCTGAACGGAACGCGGTTGAGCGGCGGCGCAGCGATCGCGGCGCCGCGGCTGGTCGGCGCGCTCGGCAGTTCGCCGCTGACCCTGGCGGCGAGCAACGCGCAGCTGCGGCTGTCCGATATGGCGTTCGGGCTCAGCCGTGTCGCGGTGCGGATCGGCGCGCCCGCGCGTGTGACGCGGCTCGATTTCGGCGCGCTCGACGGCAGGATCAGCGGCAGCACGGTCATGGGCAGCTTTGCCGGTGGCGGCGGGCAGATCGGCAACGTGCCGCTGATCCTGTCGGCGGCGGCGGGCACCTGGGGGCTGAAAGGCGGTGTGCTCGACCTGGACGGGGCGATGGCCGTCAGTGACGCGGCACCGGAGCCGCGCTTCAATCCGCTCGCCGCCGAGGGCGTGACGCTCAGGCTGGCGAACGGGCGGATCACCGCGCAGGGCAGGCTGATGACGCCGGGCAGGACCGCGACGGTCGCCACGGTCGATATCGTCCATGATCTGTCGAAAGGCAGCGGCACGGCGGACCTGATCGTCCCCAGCCTGGCCTTTGCCGACAAGGGTCTGCAGCCCGATGATCTGACGCGCCTCACCGTCGGCGTGATCGCCAATGTCGTCGGCACGGTGACGGGCGAGGGGCATATCCGCTGGTCTTCCCAGGCGGTGACCAGCGACGGCGTGTTCCGCACCGGCAACATGGATCTCGCTGCCGCGCTCGGGCCCGTTTCGGGCATCGCGACCGAGATCCGCTTTACCGACCTGCTCGCGCTGCAGAGTGCGCCGGGGCAGGTGGCGACGATCAAGACGATCAACACCGGCATCGTCGTGACCGACGGTGTGATCCGCTATCAGACGCTGCCCGAGGCGCGCGTACGGGTGGAGGAGGGGCGCTGGCCGTTCGCGGGCGGATCGCTGGTGCTCGAGCCGACCTTGCTCGACTTCTCCGCCGCGCAGGAACGGCGCATGACGCTGACCGTGACCGGCATGGAGGCGGCGAAGTTCCTGTCGCAGTTCGAATTCGAGAATCTCGATGCGACCGGCGTGTTCGACGGGCAATTGCCGATGATCTTCGATTCGACCGGCGGGCGGGTCGACAATGGCCGGCTGACGGTGCGGCCGGGCGGCGGGACGATCGCCTATCTCGGCGAGGTGTCGAAGGAGAATCTCGGCTTCTGGGGCAATTACGCGTTCCAGGCGCTCAAATCGTTGCGCTATCGCAGCCTCGATCTGGTCATGAACGGGCCGCTGTCGGGCGAGATGGTGACCGAAGTGCGCTTCGCCGGAGTTAGCCAGGGGGCGGGCACCAAGCGCAATTTCCTGTTCGATCGGCTGCAGCGGCTGCCGCTGGTGTTCAATGTGCGCATCAAGGCGCCGTTCCGCGGTCTGTTCGATTCGGCGCGCTCGTTCTACGATCCCAGCCGGCTGGTCGAGCGCAACCTGCCCGCGCTGATCGAGGAGCGCGATCGCCAGGCCAAGCCGCCACCGGCGACGCCGCCAGCCCCAGCCGCGCCCCCACCCGTTCAGCCTCAAGAAAGCGAGACCGTGCCATGACAGCTTCAGTGATGTGGAGACGAAGCCTCATAGGGGCATTGGGAGCGACCGCGATTGGCGCGAGTTCGGCTTGCGTGAATGTCAGCGCGCCGGACAAGCCGATCGAGATCAATCTCAATATCAACGTGAAGCAGGAAGTCGTATACCGCCTCGATGGTGAGGCGAAATCGACCATCAAAGCGAATCCGGGGATTTTCTGATGACCAAGCAGGGTAAGTTCTGGATCGCGGGCGCGCTGGCGCTTGCCGCGATGTCGACCGCCGCGATCGCGCAGCGCGATCCGGCCTATGCCGCGGCGCGCGCCGCGGGGCAGATCGGCGAGCAGCCCAATGGCTATCTCGGCGTGGTCAGCGGCGGGCCGGCGATCCAGGCGATCGTCGACAAGATCAACATCCAGCGCAAGGCGACCTATGCCGAGAAGGCCGCCGCGGCGGGCGTGACGATCAACGATCAGGGCGTAACCTTCGGCTGCAACCTGATCGCGCAGACCGTGCCGGGCGAGAAATATCGTCTCCCCGGTCCGGGCGCGGGCGGCGCCTGGGCCACGCGGACCTCGGCGCCGCCGACGCGGAGCGATGCCTGCGTTTGAGGTGATTCGGTGCCTACCCCCGTCATCCCGGACTTGGTCCGGGATCCAACGGGCGGCTAGGGAAGGAGCAAGAGGCGATAGCGCAGCGCCTGCGGCACCTTGGATCCCGGACCGAATCCGGGATGACGAGGCGGTGGGGTAAGGCGCGCGCCACTAGAGTTGACTTGGGCGGACCCCTTTCCTAAACGGACCGCGCAACGGGGGCGTCGCTCCCACATTCCCTCGTCGCTGCACCCTCGGTGTGGCGGCGTTTTCTTATCAGGACCTTCCCGCTCTTGTCCGACAATCGCTCCACCGACGACCTCACCAGCCGAATCGCGAAAGCGCGCGGCGGTGAACCGGTGCGTGGCGGCGCGGCCGGTCAGGTCGGCAGGGGCTATTCGCAGGGCGGTCGCGTGCTTGCATTGCTGCTCGGCGCCTTGTTCGGCGGCGGCATCATCGGCTGGGCGATCGACAATTGGTTCGGCACCTCGCCCTGGGGGCTGCTGATCGTTCTGACGCTCGCCATCATCGGCGCGTTCATGAACATCATGAAGATTTCTAAGGAGCGCGCAGAGTGACTGTGGCAGCGAGCGCCGGCAAGATCGACCCGATGGAACAGTTCCTGGTGGAGCCCGTGCTGGGCCGCCACATGGATCTTTTCGGGTATGACGTGTCGTTCACCAATTCGGCCCTGTTCATGGTCGTGGTCTTCGTGCTGCTCGCCCTGTTCATGGTCGGCGGGATGAAGCGCGAGCTGATCCCCGGCCGCTGGCAGGTGATGGCCGAAGGCGCGGTCGGGTTCATCGACAACATGGTCAACGTGAACATCGGCAAGGGCGGCAAGAAGTTCGCGCCGTACATCTTCTCGCTGTTCTTCTTCATCCTGTTCGCGAATCTGGTCGGCGTGATGCCGCTGGCGATCGTGCCGGGGCTGCACACCTTCGCGGTGACCAGCCATATCACCGTCACCGCGGTGCTGGCGTTCTTGTCGTTCGCGATCGTGCTGCTGGTCGGTTTCGCCAAGCACGGCCTGAAGTTCTTCAGCCTGTTCGTGCCGCACGGCACGCCGTGGTGGCTGCTGTGGCTGATCCCGCCGGTCGAATTGCTGTCGTTCATGGTCCGCCCGTTCAGCCTCGCGCTGCGACTGTTCGTCGCGATGACCGCCGGGCATATCCTGCTCGAAGTGTTCGGCAGCTTCGTGGTGCAGGGCTTTTCCAGCGGCGGTCCGCTCGGCTGGATGGTCTCGATCCTCAGCTTCGTGATGATCGTCGGCGTCAGCGCGCTGGAATTGCTGGTCTGCGCGATCCAGGCCTATGTGTTCGCGCTGCTCACCTCGCTCTATCTTCACGACGCGGTGCATCTGCACTAGTCGCCGGTTTCGACAAGTTTCTCATTACCATCTGATTTTCGTAGGAGTTCTGACATGACTGATCTTGGTGCAATGTATCTCGGTGCCGGCCTGGCAGCGATCGGTTGCGGCATTGCGTCGCTCGGCGTGGGCAACGTGTTCGCGAAGTATCTTGAAGGCGCACTGCGCAACCCGAGCGCAGCAGACGGCCAGCAGGGCCGCCTGTTCATCGGCTTCGCCGGTGCCGAGCTTCTGGGCCTGATCGCCTTCGTCGTCGCCATCCTCATCCTCTTCGTCGTTCGCTAAGACGCGAAGAACGAAGGAATAATTCGTCATGCCACAGATTTCCCAAATAGGTGAGATTTACGCGTCGCAGCTGTTCTGGCTCGCGATCGTGTTCGCGCTGATCTATTTCGGGATCGGCAAGGCGATGGTCCCCAAGATCGAGCGCACGATCGACGATCGTGCCGCTCGCGTCGCGGGTGACCTCGATGCCGCGCACCGGGCGAACGAGCGCGCGCAGGGACTGGAGACTGCTTACCAGAGCGGTCTCGACACGGCCCGTGCGCAATCGCTCAAGACCGTCGGCGCGGCCAAGGAACAGGCGCTCGCCTCGACCGAGGCTACGCTGAAGGCCGGCGATGCCGATGCGCAGGACCGGATTGCTGCAGCGGCGACGCGGATCGACCATGCCAAGGCTGCGGCCGAGGCGGAAATCGAAACCGCGACGGTCGATGCGGTGCAGGATATCGTTGCCAAGCTTTCGGGCGTGGTGGTGGATCGTGCCACGATCGAACAGAAAGTAAGGGCGGAACGCGCGCATGGCTGAGGGACACGCAGTGGAAGCGGTCGCCGAAACCGGTGTAGCCGAGCTGCATCATATGCCGACCGCGTTCGGCATTTCGGCGCCGGGCTTCGTCGCCTTGTCGATGCTCGTCGTCATCCTGATCATGCTGTGGCAGAAAGTCCCGGCGCTGATCGGGCGGATGCTCGATGCCAAGATTGCGACGATCCGCCACGATCTCGACGAGGCGGCGGCGTTGCGCGCCGAGGCGGAAGCGCTGCTGGCCAAGGCCGAAGCACGCGACAAGGCGAGCGCCGGCGATGCCGCAGCGATCGTCGCCCATGCCGAGGCGGAAGCGGCAACCCTGATCAGCGACGCCCAGGCGCATGCCGCCGAGCTGGTCGCACGGCGCGGCAAGATGGCCGAGGACAAGATCGGCGCGGCCGAGCGCCTCGCCATCGCCGAAGTACGGGCGCATGCGGCCGAGGCGGCGGCGCGCGCCGCATCGTCGATCATCGCCGAGCGTCACGACGCGGCGGCCGACCAACCGCTGGTCGATCGTACGATTGCCGGCCTGGGACGGCTGAACTAAGCCTCTCCACCGATCGCCGTCACCGCGGTGCAGGCCGCGGCTGCCGGTGTCGGAGCGACGGCATCGCCGACAGGTCCGGCCCGCGCCGGGACGGCGATGTTGATCCAGCGCATTTCGAATCGAAACCAATCGCGCTACGCATCGGATCGCTGGCGAATCGCGCCATCGATCCGGAGAGTGAAGCATGAAATTCGTCGTTCTCGCCGCTGCCCTGCTGCTGCCCGCCGTCGCTTCGGCGCAGACCGCCACCTCCGCCCCGGTCGCGCCGCCCGCCGCCCCGGCCCCAGCGGCATCGACCGCCAAATTCACGCTCGATACGCCGCTCGCCACGATCGTTGCCGATCCTGCGGCCAAGGCGGTGCTCGACCAGGACATGCCGGGCACTACGACGCATCCAATGTTCGAACAGTTCAAGGGCATGTCGCTCAACCAGGTCGCCCCGATGGCGGGCGGCGCGATCACCCCCGAGATGCTGGCCAAGACGTCGGCGGATCTCGCCGCGATCAAGTAACCTCTCCCGACACGCTACCGTCATCCTGACGAAAGTCAGGATCCATCATGCCTCAGTGGCGATCGCTCGTGTGGCGCGATGGATCCTGAATCGAGTTCAGGATGACGGCAGTGTGGGTAGGCAGGCGCACACAACGGCTGGTGCGGCGGGCGTCGAGTCCCTAAATCCCCCGCATGTCCTCGCCCAATGCCCCCGACCGTTTCAACGAAGAGAAATCCACCTTCGCCGTTCGCGGCAGCGGCGATGCGCCCGACCTGGAGGCGGGGGTGGCGGCGATCCGCAACGTGCTCGCCACGCTGCCGACCCGGCCCGGCGTGTACCGGATGCAGGATGCACGCGGCGACGTGCTGTATGTCGGCAAGGCGCGCGCGCTCAAGAACCGCGTGACCAATTACACGCAGGTCGATCGCCTGTCGAAGCGGCTGCAGCGGATGATCGCGCAGACCCGCAGCATGACGATCGTGACGACCAACAACGAGGCCGAGGCGCTGCTGCTCGAGGCGCAGCTGATCAAGCGCTATCGCCCGCCGTACAACGTGCTGTTGCGCGACGATAAGAGCTTTCCGTTCATCCTGCTGCGCTCCGACCACGATTTCCCGCGCATCCAGAAGCATCGCGGCGCCAGGCGGGCGACGGGCAATTATTACGGCCCGTTCGCCAGCGCCGGATCGGTCAACAACACGCTCAACGCGTTGCAGAAGCTGTTCCTGCTGCGCTCGTGCACCGACGGCTTCTTCAAGACGCGCGACCGGCCGTGTCTGCTGTACCAGATCAAGCGCTGCTCGGCGCCGTGCGTCGGCCGGATCTCGAAAGAGGCCTATGCCGAGCTGAACAACGACGCCAAGGCGTTCCTCGGCGGCAAATCGACGCAGGTGCAGGCTAAGCTTGGCGGGCAGATGGAGGCAGCCGCCGCCGCGATGGATTTCGAGCTCGCCGCGATCCTGCGCGATCGGCTGCGCGCGCTCACTTTCATCCAGGGCTCGCAGGCGATCAACGCCGAGGGTGTCGGCGATGCCGACATCTTCGCGCTCGCCAACCAGAACGGCGTGATGGGCATCCAGGCCTTCTTCATCCGCGGCGGGCAGAATTGGGGCCATCGCAGCTTCTTCCCGCAGCACACCAACGAAGTGGGCGAAGCGGACGTGCTGACCAGCTTCCTGATGCAATTCTACGAGGAAGTGCCGCCGCCCAAGGCGATCTTCGTCGATCGCGATCTGCCCGAGGCGGAGCTGCTCGGCGAGGCACTGGGCGGGGCGGTCGGCTACAAGGTCGCGCTGTCGGTGCCGCAGCGGGGCACGCGCAAGCGGCTAATGGAGCAGGCGCAGCGCAACGCGGTCGAGGCGCTCGAGCGGCGGCTGGCGGAAAGCACCACGCAGGCCAAATTGCTGCGCGAAGTCGCCGAGCTGTTCGATCTGGCCGAGCCGCCCGACCGGATCGAGGTGTACGACAACAGCCATATCCAGGGCAGTGCGGCGGTCGGCGCGATGGTCGTCGCCGGGCCGGAAGGATTCCGCAAGGGCCAGTACCGCAAGTTCAACATCAAGCAGGCGCAGACCAACGACGATTTCGGCATGATGCGCGAAGTGTTCCAGCGCCGCTTCGCCCGCGCGCAGGCGGAGGATCCCGATCGCGATTCGGGCGACTGGCCGGATCTCGTGCTGATCGATGGCGGGCGCGGGCAGCTCAACGCGTGCAAGGCGATCCTCGAGGAAATGGGCATCGAGGACGTGTGCCTGGTCGGCATTGCCAAGGGGCCGATGCACGGCCGCGACGGGCGCGAAGTGTTCCATATGCTCGACGGGCGCGAGTTCCAGCTGCCGGTCAACGCGCCGGTGCTGTTCTACCTGCAGCGGCTGCGCGACGAGGTGCACCGCTTCGTCATCGGCGCGCATCGCGACAAGCGCAGCAAGGCGATCGGCGCGAGCCCGCTGGACGAGGTGCCGGGCATCGGGCCGGCGCGGAAGAAGGCGCTGCTGATGCATTTCGGCACCGGGCGGGCGGTGCGCAATGCCAGCCTGGCGGATCTGCAGCAGGCGCCCGGCGTGTCGGCGGCAGTCGCGCAGCAAGTGTATGATTTCTACCACGGGCGGTGAGCCCATCCCAAACCGTCATCCTGACGAAAGTCAGGATCCATCGCGCCTCATCGGTGCTCGGACATGGGGCGCGATGGAACCTGAAACGAGTGCAGGTTGACGGTGCGTGGGGCCGGGCGATTGCCGGTTGCTACACGCCGAGCCTGCGCTAGACTGACCCCCGATTTACGGGGGTAAGTGCATGGTTCGGCTTATTTTGTTCACCACGCTCGTGGTGGTGGCGGGCGGCACCGCGCAGGCGGGGGACAAGCCGCTTTATGCCCCGGCGCCGGCCTGGGTGAAGCCGGCCCCGGCAATCGACGCCGCCAAGCTATCTGCCGATGCGCCGATCTTCCTGATCATGGACAGCCAGCAGCGGCTGCAGGACGGCGAAGTGGCGAGCTATTCGGCGCAGGCCGCGCGTATCTCCTCGCCGCAGATGCTCGATGCGTTCGGCACGGTGAAGCTGCCCTGGCAGCCCGACAAGGGCGATCTGACCATCCACAGCGCGGAGATCATCCGCGGCACCGAGCATATCGATCTGCTGAAAGGCGGCGATCGGTTCTCGGTGCTGCGCCGCGAGGAACAGCTCGAACAGCGCATGATGAACGGCATGCTCACCGCGACGATGGCGGTCGAGGGATTGCGCGTCGGCGATGTGCTGTACCTGGCCTATAGCCAGACGCAGAAGGACATGACGCTGCAGGGCAATGTGCAGGCCTTCGCGCAATTGCCCGCCGATCCGGTGCGTGCCGCCTTTGGCCGCGTGCGGCTGCTCTGGCCGCAGGGCCAGGACGTGCGCTGGAAGGTCAGCGCCGCCGCGCCCGTGCCGCAGGTGACGACGGCGGGCGGGTATCGCGAACTGACGATGACCGTGCCGCTGGCCAAGCAGCCCGACATGCCCGGCGATGCGCCGCCGCGGTTCACCCGCCTGCCGCTGATCGAGGCGACCAGCTTCACCGATTGGAGCGGGATTTCGAAGATCATGGCGCCGCTCTATGCGCACGAGGGGCTGATCGCGGCGAACAGCCCGCTGGCCGGCGAAGTGGCTAAGATCGCCGCCGCGGAGCAGGATCCGCTGAAGCGCGCCGCGCTCGCGCTGCAGCTGGTTCAGGAAAAGGTCCGGTACCTGTTCAAGGGCATGGATAACGGCAATTACGTGCCGCAGGCGCCGACCCAGACCTGGGCGGCGCGCTATGGCGATTGCAAGGCAAAGACGCTGCTGCTGCTCGCCATCCTCGCCGATCTCGGCATCGAGGCGGAGCCGGTGCTGGCCAATAGCCAGCTCGGCGACTGGGTGCCGGAACGCCTGCCGACCCCCGGCGCGTTCGATCACGTGCTGGTGCGCGCGACGGTCGCCGGCGAATCGCTGTGGCTCGACGGCACGGGCAGCGGCACGCTGCTCGCCGATATCCGTGATACGCCGCCGTTCCGCACCGTGCTGCCGCTCCGCCCGGCGGGGGCCGCGCTGATCCCGCTGGCGATGCGCGCCAGCGCGCGACCCGAGATCACCGCCGACCTGCAGCGCGACGAATCCGCCGGGCTCAATCTGCCCGCGCCGTTCACCCTGTCGGTGACGATGCGGGGGCCGCTGGCACAGACGCTGCGCGGTGTGCAGGGCCAGATCGGCAAGGAGCAATTGGCCGCGATGGCATCGCAGATGGCCGCGCCGTTCGTTGGTTCGGGCGCGACGATCGTGACGCGCGGCATCCGCTTCGACGACGCTGCCGGCACCGCGACGGTGACCGCGGGCGGCATCGCCTATCCGAGCTGGGAGCGCGAGAACGAACGCTATCGCACGACGCTGGATCCGGCGCTGAACGAGCTGAGCTTCGATCCGGATCGGCACCGTGCAGCGTGGCGGGATATCCCGGTCTCGACGGGCAATCCCGAGCATTATGTCATGCACCTGCGCGTGCGTCTGCCCGATGGCGGCAAGGGCTTCGCGCTGGAGGGGCCGCCGACCATGGCCGATACGCTGGTCGGCAAGCGGATCGAGCGCAGCACCTCGCTGGCCGATGGCGCCATCACCAGCGATATCCGGCAGATTTCGAGCGGTGCCGAAATCCCCGTCGCCGAGATCGGCGTGGCGCGGCAGAAACTGGCGCAGGCCAAGCAGCACATGCTGCGCGCCGTCGCGCCTGCAGCCTATCCGCCGGAGTGGCAGACGGTGCAGGCCGGCCGCCAGGCCAAGGCGTTCGATCCGATCCTGGCGCTGTACAAACAGGGCATCGCCGACCAGCCGGACAAGGCGGAGGGATTTACCAACCGGGCGTGGTTCTACGAACGGATCTACGATCGGACCGCGGCGATCGCGGATATCGGCCGGGCGATCGCGATCGAGCCGACGGTCAGCTCCTATCTGTGGCGCGCGCGGCTGTATCGCACGCTCGGCGACAAGCAGAAGGCGCTCGCCGATATCATGGCCGCGCGCACGATCGATCCCGGTTCGAGTGATGCGATCGGGCAGTTGGCCGAGCTCTATGTCGACACCGGCGCGAAGGACAAGGCACTGGCGCTGGTTGACGCGCGGATCGACGAAGGCGGCAAGGACAAGACCGGGTTCATGCAGAGCAAGGCCGAACTGCTCGGCCGGCTGGGCGATAAGGACGCGGCGATCAGGACGATCGACGCGGCGATCGCCGAGTCGCCGGGCAATCCCGAACTGCTCAACGGCCGCTGCTGGCTGAAGGGCACGATGAACGTGATGCTCGATACCGCGCTCAAGGATTGCACCAAGGCGATCGCGCTCAGCGATTCATCGGAAAAGGTGCTCGACAGCCGCGCGATGGTCTATTTCCGTCTCAACCAGTTCGACGATGCGCTGGCCGATCTCGATGCCGCACTGGATCAGTCGCCCGGCCTCGCCGCGAGCCTGTACATGCGCGGCGTGATCCACAAGAAGCAGGGCGACAGTAAGGCGGCGGCGCTCGATCTGGCGGCGGCGCGGATGATCGCGCCGCTGATCGACGAGCGCTATGGGCAATACGGTATCGTGCCCTGACCCGCGACATCGTTCGGCAAATCTTCACCTCGCACCGGCTATGCCGCCGGCATGACTCCCGTGCTCCTGACCGTCGATACCGAACTGGCCTGGCGGCATCACGCCGCCGGGCTCGATCCGGCCGCCTTGTTCGATCGTTCGATCGAGCCGGCCGGGGTGGGCATCGCCTATCAGCTGGCGGTGCTGGCGCGGCACCGGTTGAAGGCATGCTTTTTCGTCGATCCGCTGCCCGCCTTATTGTTCGGCCCGGCGCCGATGCAGCGCGTGGTGGAGGCGATTCTGGCTGCGGGGCAGGAGGTGCAACTGCATCTCCATCCCAACTGGACCGGCGCCACCGCCGGGGATCGCGGCGCCAGCCATGGTAGGTTCGAGCTGATCGATTTCAGCCAGAACGAGCAGCGCGACCTGATCGCCCGCGCGCGCGACCTGCTCGTCGCGGCGGGCGCACCGCTGCCGGTGGCGTTTCGCGCCGGCAGCTATAGCGCGAACGACGCGACGCTGCGCGCGCTGGCCGCGCTCGGCTTTCGCTACGACAGCAGCCATAACGGCGCGGAACATCCCTGGCCGAGCGCGATCGGCCTGCCCGCCACGCAGATCGCGCCGGTGCGGCACGAGGGGCTGATCGAGGTACCGGTGACGCTGATCCACGATCGTCCCGGGCGCGCGCGCAATTTCCAGATCTGCGCGCTGTCCGGCGGCGAGATGGCGGCGGCGCTCGATCATGCAGCGGCGCAGGGGCACGCCGCGGTGACGATCGTCAGCCACAGTTTCGAGCTCGCCAACCGTGCCGGCACGCGGCGCAACAACGTGCATGTGCGGCGGTTCGAGGCGCTGTGCGCCTTGCTTGCGACGCGCCGCGCCGTGCTGCCGACGGCGCATTTCGCCGATGTCGATCTGGCGCTCGACCAGGTCGACGTGCCGCTCGCGCCCAGCGCATTGCGTACCGGCTGGCGCTATGCCGAGCAGGCCTGGTCCAACCTGATCGAGGAACGCGCGCGATGAACGCGGTGAGCCTGCCGCTCAAATTCCAGATCGGCGCGCGCACCGTGGCGTCGATCCGGCGGCACTTGCAGCGTGTGCCGCTCGATCTCGCCGCGGTGATCGCCGGTGCCGTGCCGGCGCTGCCGCCGCTCGATGCCGCCGCGCACGGCTATCACATCACCTCGCTGCCGGAGGACCGGCTGGCCGCGATCAGCGCGGCGCGTCCGGGGATGATCGCCTTCGTGCGGCAGCGCTACACGCGCTATTTCGCGGACCTGACGCTCGGCTATGAGGCCTATCTCGCGACCATGTCGTCGAACACGCGCTCGTCGCTCAAGCGCAAGGCGAAGAAGGTCGCGGCCACATCGGGCGGCGCGCTCGACGTGCGGCGCTTCCGCACGCCGGCGGAGATGACCGCGTTCCACACGGTCGCGCGGCAAATCTCAGCGACGACCTATCAGGAGAAATTGCTCGGCGCCGGCCTGCCGGCCGATGCCGCGTTCGTGCAGCGCATGGCGGCGCTGGCGGCGGCGGACGCGGTGCGCGGCTGGCTGCTCTATGTCGGCGAAGCGCCGGCCGCCTATCTCTATTGCCCGATCGAGGCGGGCACGGTGCGCTACGATTATCTCGGCCATGATCCCGCGTTCAACGATCTGTCGCCGGGCGGGGTGCTGCAGCTCGAGGCGATGCGCGACCTCTGCGGCGCGCCGGGGCTGGCGCGGTTCGATTTCACCGAGGGCGAGGGGCAGCATAAACGGCAGTTCTCCACCGGCGGCGTGGCCTGCGTCGACGTGCTGCTGCTGCGCGCGAGCCCCGGCAACCGGCTGACGATGCTCGCGCTGGCGACGTTCGATCGGGGCACGGCGCTGGCGAAGCGCGGCGTACAGCGCTTCGGCCTGGGGGATTGGGCGAAGAAGATCCGGCGGGCTTAACCCCTTTCCCATCAGGAGAGGGAGCGCGCAGCGGGGCCCTCCCTCTCCCGGTGGGAGCGGTGTAAGGGGCTCCCATGCAGCTCCGCGCCGAAGCCCTGATCCTCGCCGTCCGCCAGCATGGCGAGCATGGCGCCATCGTGCGCGCGCTGACCGCCGAGCACGGACTGCAGGCGGGCTATGTCCGCGGCGGGCGCTCGCGGCGCATCCGTCCGATCCTGCAGCCGGGCAATCTCGTGCTTGGCGACTGGCGCGCGCGCACCGACGACCAGCTTGCCGGCCTGACGCTGGAGCTGATCCGCAGCCGTGCACCGCTCTATGCCGAGCCGCTGCCCGCCGCCGCGCTCGAATGGGTCACTGCGCTCACCGCCACTGCGCTGCCCGAGGCGCAGCCCTATGTGCGCGTGCACGGCGCGCTGACCGGCGTGATCGGCGCGATCGAGGCGGCGCCGGCGGCGCGCGGCTGGGCGGTGGCGCTGGCGCGGTTCGAACTGCTGCTGCTGGCCGAGCTTGGCTATGGGCTGGAGAGCGACGACCTGCCCGATATCCTGCGCACCGGCGGCGAGGCCGGATGGCCCGATATTCTCGCCGCGCTCAAGGTGACGGGGGCGGCGCTGGAGACGGATATCCTCGTCGATCGCCGTCGCGATACGCTCAGCGCGCGCGCGCGGCTGATCGAGCGGCTGAAAAGGGCAGTTGCGTGAGGCGAAGCGGGGCGGCAAAGGCTCGGCGAGCTCGTTTTTCCGGGAAATTTCCATGCCGCTGATCGCAATCCTCGCCGGAGACGGCATCGGGCCCGAAGTCACTGCCGAGGCGCGCCGCGTGCTCGATGCACTGTCGCTGGACCTGACGTTCGAGGAGGCTCTGGTCGGCGGCGCGGCTTATCATGCCACCGGGCACCCGCTGCCGCCCGAGACGCTCGATCTCGCCCGGCGTGCCGATGCGATCCTGTTCGGCGCGGTCGGCGATCCGTCGTGCGACACGCTCGAACGCGCGCTGCGCCCGGAACAGGCGATCCTCGGGCTGCGCAAGGAACTAACGCTGTTCGCTAATCTACGCCCGGCAAAGCTGTTCCCTGGCCTGGAAGACGCCTCCGCGCTGCGCCCCGAAGTCGCCGCGGCGATCGACATGGTGATCGTGCGCGAACTGAACGGCGACGTCTATTTCGGCGAGAAGGGCATGCGCACGACGCCTGCCGGCCTGCGCGAAGGCTATGACGTGATGAGTTACGACGAGGCGGAAGTGACGCGCATCGCGCATCTCGGCTTCCAGACCGCGGCTAAGCGCGGCGGGAAATTGTGCTCGGTCGACAAGGCCAATGTGCTTGAGACCTCGCAGCTGTGGCGCGACGTGGTGATCGAGCTTTCCGCGCAATATCCGCAGGTTGCGCTCAGCCACATGTATGTCGATAATTGCGCGATGCAGCTGGTGCGCAATCCCGGACAGTTCGACGTGATCGTCACCGGCAATCTGTTCGGTGATATCCTGTCCGATCAGGCGAGCATGTGCGCCGGCTCGATCGGCATGCTGCCGTCCGCCTCGCTCGATAGCGCGGGCAAGGGACTGTACGAGCCGATCCACGGCAGCGCGCCCGATATTGCCGGTCAGGGCAAGGCCAATCCCTGCGCGACGATCCTGTCAGCAGCGATGATGCTGCGCCATTCGCTGGGCAATCCGGGCGCGGCGGACCGGATCGAAGCGGCGGTCGGCAAGGCGCTGATCGGCGGCGCGCGCACGCCGGATCTCGGCGGCACGCTGTCGACCGTGGCGATGGGCGATGCGGTGCTCGCCCACCTATGAGCCTGCTCGAGCTGGCGATCGTCATCCCGACGTTCAACGAATCCGCCAACGTGCCGACCCTGGTGGCGAAGCTGGAAGCGGCGCTCGCCGGGCGGCGCTGGGAGGCGATCTTCGTCGACGACGACAGCCCCGACGGCACGGCGGATATCGCCCGGGAAATCGCGCGTAGCGATCCCCGCGTGCGGGTGATCCAGCGCATCGGCCGGCGCGGTCTGTCCTCGGCGTGCATCGAGGGCATGTGCGCCACCGCCGCGCCGGTCGTCGCGGTGATCGACGGCGATCTGCAGCATGACGAGACGATCCTGCCGGCGATGCTCGATGCGCTGCAGGCCGATGCAACGCTCGATGTCGCGATCGGGTCGCGCTTCGTGCCCGGCGGCGGCACCGGCGAGTGGGACAGCGACCGCGTCGCCAAATCCGCCTTCGCCACCAAGCTCGCGCGCGGCGTGCTGAAGGCCGAGCTAAAGGATCCGATGAGCGGCTTCTTCATGATCCGCAGTGCGATCGTCCGCGATCTGACGCACGACATGTCGGCGATCGGCTTCAAGATCCTGCTCGACATCATGACGACCAGCAAGCGGCCGCTCAAGTTCCGCGAATTCCCCTATACGTTCCGCGTCCGCACCGAGGGCGAGAGCAAGCTCGATCATGTCGTGGCGATGGAATTCCTGATCGCGCTGTACGATCGCATGTTCGGCCATGTCGTGCCGGTGCGTTTCGCGATGTTCTCGGCGATCGGGCTGCTTGGCCTGGGCATCCACATGGCGGTGCTCAGCACGCTGTTCCTGGGGCTCGAGACGAGCTTCCGGCTTGGCGTGATCGTCGCCACCGGGGTGGCCATGACGTTCAACTTCCTGCTCAACAATGCGCTGACTTACCGCGAGCTGCGGCTCAAGGGCGCGAAGGGCCTGTTCGGCGGCTGGGTGTCGTTCTGCCTGGTCTGCTCGGTCGGTGCGATCGCCAATGTCGGCGTGGCGGAATTCCTCCACGACGTGCAGCGCCACGAATGGGCGATCTCGGCGGCGATCGGCGTCGCGGTGGGCGCGGTGTGGAACTATGCCGTGTCGTCGCGCTTCGTCTGGGGGCGCTATTGATGACCCGCTATGTTGCCGCCGATGCGGTCGCCACGGCGCGGCGCGCGGGCGAGATCAAGCTCTACGGGCCCGAGGCGTTTGCCGGCATGCACCGCGCCGGGCAGGTTGCCGCCGCCGCGCTCGATGCGCTGACCGATCAGGTGGTGCCGGGCGTCAGCACGCAGGCGCTGGACGATCTCGCGCGCGATGCGATCGTCGCGGCGGGTGCGGTGCCGGCCAATGTCGGCTATCGCGGCTATGCCCATACCAGCTGCATCTCGATCAACCAGGTCGTGTGCCACGGCATTCCGGGCGCGCGCACGCTGAAGGACGGCGACATCGTCAACATCGATCTCACCGCGATCGTCGATGGCTGGCACGGCGATACCAGCCGCATGTACCTGGTCGGCGAGGTGGCGCTCAAGGCGCGGCGGCTGGTCGACCTGACCTATGACTGCCTGATGCTCGGCATCGCCGCGGCCCGGCCGGGCAACCGGCTCGGCGATATCGGTCACGCGATCCAGCGCCATGCCGAAAAGCATCGCTACGGCGTGGTGCGCGATTTCGTCGGCCACGGCGTCGGGCTGGTCTATCACGACACGCCGGACGTGCCGCATTACGGCAGGCCCGGCACCGGCCCCGAGCTCCGCCCCGGCATGATCTTCACGATCGAACCGATGATCAATATCGGCAAGCCCGAGGTGAAGATGCTCGACGACGACTGGACCGCGGTGACGCGCGATCGCTCGCTGTCGGCGCAGTTCGAACATTCGATCGGCATCACCGAGCAGGGCTGCGAGATCTTCACCACCAGCCCCAAAGGCCTGCACCGCCCGCCCTACGCCTGAGTGGTTTGCCCGATCCTCACGCCCAGCTCGGCAGCCACATCCAGTATTTGAATGCCGGCGGCCCGGGCAGCGCGGCAGCCGATATGATCGGGTAGAAATAGACGAACAGCACGGCCGCGACGGCAAGATAGGCGTCGTCCCAATGCTTGCGGCGCGCGGGCCAGCGCTGCGCCGCCGCGCCGAGCGCGAGGCTCAGCCAGATCGTCGAGGGATAGTAATAATAGAAGAAGCCGAGCGATTTGGGGATGATCGCCCAGATCAGCAGCGACGCGCCCCACAGGCCGGCAATGCCGAGCAGCGTCCAGGCACGGGTCCTGAGGCCAGTCCAGCCGCACCAGGCGACCGCGATCAGCCCGCCCCACAGGATCGCCGGATTGCCGAGCAGCAGCACGCCGCGCTGCGCCCCGTCGGCCGGTTCGTAGAGGTACCAGATCGGGCGGATCATCAGCGGCCAGCTCCACCAGCTCGACTGATAGGGATGCGGCGGCAGGATCTGCGTCTGTTGCAGGTACATGGTCTGCTGGAACGGAATCAGCCCGGCCAGCGTCATCGGTTCGGACGCGTAGAAGAAGGCCGGCGCGAAGGTCAGGCAATAGCTCGCCACACTGACCGCGCCGAGCAGCGCGAGCGCCGGCAGCGTGCCCAGCCCGTGCCAATGCCGCGGCGCGCCGCGGTCGCGCCAGCGCAGCGCGAGGAAGCCGAGCGCGACCCAGGCGACATAGGGCGCGGCGGCCCATTTCACCCCGACCGCGAGCCCGAGCAGCACGCTGCCCAGGATCCATTGCCGCCATACGCGGCCGGGCGGGGCATAAGCGGCGTGCAGCAGGGCGAGCAGCGCCAGCACGAGAAACGCGGCCATGAAGCCGTCGAGCATCCCGATCCGCGCCTGGATGAACACGGTGAAGTTGAGCATCGTGAACAGCGCGCCGAACACCGCGGTGCGCGTGTTGTGGAACAGCACCCACAGGATCCCGAACACGCCCAGCACCACCGCGGTGGCGGCGAGCGTCGAGGGCAGGCGCCAACCGAACTGGTTGTCGCCGAACGCCCAGATGCCGGCCGCGATCAGCGTCTTGCCGAGCAGCGGATGCTCGATATTGGCGGGGCCGAGCAGGGCCAGCAGCTTGCGCGCGGCGGGCACGTAATGCACTTCGTCGAACATCAGGATGCTCGGGCGCGCGATGTTCAGCGTGAACAGGAATTGCGCGGCGGCGCCGATCAGCGTCGCGGGCAGGATCGGGCGGTTGGGTGCAGGCGCGACGGGCATCGATTCTCGTTACAGCCTTGCAGCCCGCTTCGTCACCCGGCAAAGCGTGGGCCATGAAACGCCGCACCGGACAGAACCGCGAGATCACCAACCAGTGGCGCCCCGCCACGCAGGCCGTGCGCGGCGGCACCGCGCGCAGCGAATTCGGCGAAACGTCCGAAGCGTTGTTCCTGACCTCGGGCTATAGCTACGATTGCGCCGCCGATGCCGCCGCGCGCTTCGCCGGCGAGCAGGAGGGCATGACCTATTCGCGCCTGCAGAACCCGACGGTGCAGATGCTGGAAGACCGTATCGCGCTGATGGAAGGCGCCGAGGCGTGCCGCACCATGGCCACCGGCATGGCGGCGATGACCGCGGTGCTGCTGTGCCAGTTGCAGCAGGGCGATCATCTGGTCGGCGGGCGCGCCGCGTTCGGCTCGTGCCGCTGGCTGACCGATACGCTGCTGCCCAAGTTCGGAATCGAGACGACGATCGTCGATGCGCGCGACCCGCAGGCGTTTGCGGACGCGGTGCGCCCCAACACCAAGGTGTTCTTCTTCGAGACCCCGGCCAATCCGACGATGGACGTCGTGGATCTGCAGGCGGTGTGCGACATCGCCAAGCGCCACGGCATCACCAGCGTGGTCGACAATGCCTTCGCCACCGCGGCGCTGCAGCGGCCGATGGATTTCGGCGCCGACGTCACCGCCTATAGCGCGACCAAGATGATGGACGGGCAGGGCCGCGTGCTGGCCGGCGCGGTGTGCGGCACCAGCGCCTTCATCAACGATGTGCTGCTGCCGTTCACGCGCAACACCGGGCCGACCCTTAGCGCGTTCAACGCCTGGGTGGTGCTGAAGGGGCTGGAGACGCTCGACCTGCGCATCAAGCGCCAGAGCGAGAACAGCCTGAAGGTCGGCGCATTCCTCGAAAAGCGCGTCCCGCGCATATTGCACCCGGGCTTGGCGAGCCACCCGCAGCACGATCTGGCGATGCGCCAAATGGATGCCTGCGGGCCGATCTTCGCGTTCGAAGTCGCCGGCGGCCGCGCCCAGGCGCACGGCCTGCTCGACGCGCTCGAACTGGTCGATATCTCCAACAATATCGGCGATTCGCGCTCGCTGATGACGCATCCTGCCTCGACCACGCATTACGGCGTGGCGGAAGAGAAACGGATCGAGATGGGCGTGACGGAAAATCTGTTGCGGCTCAACGTCGGGCTGGAAGATCCGCTGGACGTGATCACGGATCTGGATCAGGCGCTGACCAAGGTCGGGCTGTGAATCACGTTCACGCTTCCGTCGCACACCGCCCCGGCGGAAGCCGGGGCCCAGTTGTGGAACAGACGTCGGCGGGCGTTGCGCACCGATACAGCAACCTTCGCGACTGGGCCCCGGCGTTCGCCGGGGTGGTGCTTGCCGCGGGACGCAGCTCATGAAGGCCCTCTTCCCCAACGTTGCCGAGACGCGGGGGATCATCGTGCGTGTGTCGGTCAGCTATCTGCCCGAACAGTCCGAGCCGCAGCGCGGGCGCTGGTTCTGGTCCTATCATGTGCGGCTCGAGAATGAGGGGCCGCAGGCGGTGCAGTTGCTGACCCGTCACTGGGTGATCACCGACGGGCGCGGCGCACGGCATTCGGTCGAGGGCGAGGGCGTGATCGGCGAACAGCCCATGATCGCGCCGGGTGCGAGCTTTGATTATGTCTCGGGCTGTCCGCTCGCCACGCCGACCGGGCAGATGCAGGGCAGCTATCATATGGTCGACGAGGACGGCGCGGGGTTCGATGTCGCGATTCCGCGCTTCGCCCTGCTCGCGCCGGCGGTGGGGGCGTGAAACGCACGCACCTTCCGCTCAACGGGCTGCGCGTGCTCGACGCCGCGGCGCGCCACCTGTCCTTCACCCGCGCCGCGGACGAGCTTGCCGTCACGCCGGCCGCGGTCGGCCAGCAGATCCGCGCGCTGGAGGATACGCTCGGCGTCGTGCTGTTCCGCCGCACGACCAAGGGGCTGGAACTGACCCCGGAGGGCGCCGCCGGGCTCGGCGCGCTGCGCCAGGGTTTCCTCGAATTCGAGGAAGCGGTGCGCGCGATGCAGGCCGGGCAGACGTCGAAATCGCTGACCATCGCCGCGCCGCGCGACTTTACCGAGAAATGGCTGATGCCGCGGCTCGCCGAAATCGCGCGCGCCGATGGCGAACTGCGCTTTGCCCTGGTCTCGGCCGACGAGGATGTGGACTTTACCGAGGCCAATCTCGATCTGGCGATCCGCTGGGGCGACGGGCCCGGCGCGCATGAAGGCGAGGCGCTCGAATCCGAGGGGCTGGTGACGGTCGAGCGGCCGGGCGGGGGCGTCGACACGCATATTTCCTGGCCCGGCTGCCTCAAGGAGGAAGCGGTGTCGCTGGTGCGCGTCGGCGATGCCGGGTTGGCGCTCGACGCCGCCGCCGAAGGGCTGGGCCGTGCCACCGTGCCGGAACTGCTCGCCGCGATCGATCTTGCCGCGGGGCGCGTGGTCAGGGTGGGTGACGCGCAGCCGTCCGCCAAGGGCTATTGGCTGGTCGCGCCGCTGCCGCAATGGCGCCAGAAGAAGGTCAAGGCGCTGGTCGAGGCGCTGGCCACGTCGTGAGCGCGACGTTCGAGAGCGCGCGCTTACGCATGCGCCCGACGCAGATCGACGATGCCGAGGCGCTGCACCAGGCCTATTGCGACCCCCATTTGATGCAATGGTGGTCGAGCGGCCCGCACGCCGACGTTGCCGAAACGCATGCCTATCTGGCACAGCGCCTGGACCAGGCCGGCGCGCGCGGCTGGACGATCACGCGGCAGGCCGACGATGTCGCGATCGGCACGCTGTGGGCCGGTGCGAAGCGGCCGGGGGTGAGCGAGATCGGCTATATGCTGGTGCGTTCGGCCTGGGGCCAGGGCTATGCTCAGGAGGCGGTGACGCGGCTGATCGACCTGCTGCTGCGCGAGGAAGGCCAGCGCCGCATCTTCGCCGATACCGATCCCGACAATAGCGCCTCGAACCGCCTGCTGGCGCGTCTTGGCTTTGTGCAGGAGGGGCGGCTGCGCGGCGAATGGGAAACGCATATCGGCGTGCGCGATTCCTTCATCTGGGGCCTGCTCGCCGACGATTGGATCAAACGATGACCCCGCCCGACCTCACCGACCCCACGCAGCGCGCCGCATATAGCCGCGAACTCGCCGCAATCGCTCGCCCGCTCAGGCTGACCGGCGTCGCCTTCCTGCTCGTCGGCGCGGCGCTGGCGGTCGCGCGGCGGCTATGGCTGCCCGAACTACCGACATTGGTGCCGATCGCCGCGCTGGCGCTGGGCGTGCTCAACATGCTGGCGGCGATGGCGATGCGCACGATCTATCACGCGCGGCGGATGAAGCGCGACTGACCGGCGCCTAACTCGTCAGATCGATCATCTCGATGCGCGTCTCGGGATCGCGCGAGCGGATGCGGGATCCCAATTTGACGCTCCAGAACGCCGTGAATGTATAGCGCTCCACCCGCTGCATCCCCGATCTGGCGGATTTCGGCGTAAAGGGCGCATAGCGCCGGCCGATCAGCGCCGTTTTCACGGGTTCGACCCAATGTCCAGACAGACTGGGGCTCTCGCGCAGGATTTCAATGTCGCTGACCTTGCCATCGGTGCCGATCCAAAAGCCGATATCGACCCATTGTTTGTCGACGTTGCTCGTCAATACGCGATTGACCGTGGTGACCAGCGGGCCGCTCCCTGGCAGTCGATCCGGCACCAGCGGCGGCGCGTATAACAATATCGGCGTCGTCTCGGCATTGGCCTTCAAGCTATCGACCAAGCGATCGACCTGGGTCATGTCGCCGCGCCGCGCCGCCGCGCGTGCCAGCATGACCTTCGCTGCACCGGAAAATCGCGCGAATTTGGGGTCGGTCAGGTCAGCAAGCGCCGCGAGTTCGCGATCGGCCGCTTCGCGATAGATCACGTCCTGCTCGGCGAGCGAAGCAAATAGGTTGGCGATGCGCAACTGCGCGTAGCTTGCCGTTTGTCCCAGATCGTATTTTTGGGCCCGTTCGATGACCGAGCGATAGATGCGAACCGCGGTATTGACGTTGCCGATTTTCGCCTGGCTGTCTCCGACAGCGATCCGTGCATCTAGGATACGAGAGTCGCTTTCGGGCAGCCCGGCCTTGAGGGTCGCCACCACGTCGCGCGTACTAGAGAGGTAGCTCGCCTTCTCCCCGAGATGGACTGCCACGCGCGATTGCGCGCGCATGAGATCCGATACGTCGACCGGCAGGGTCGCCGCATACTTCTTGTTGCGTCGGATCGATGCCAGCAAGGTCGTTCGCGCAGTTTTGTAATCGCCTGCCACGAAAGCATTCTCGGCATGTGCCAGGCTTGCGTCGATATCCTCCTTGGGTGGACACTGGCGGGCCAGACAGTCACGCAACAATGCTTCGGTGCGTTCCAGCGGCATCGCCGTGACGATGATGTCGCGCTGCGCGGGCGGCGGCGATTGCTGCTGCGCCAGGGCGGGAATCGGCAGCGTCGACAGTGCCGATAAAAGAATTCCGCGAATCACCATCGCTCAACTCCCGCATGCGCCTGATCAGGCGTCGATCGCCTCTTCGTCGAACCGGGCGGCATTTTCCTGGATGAACGCGAAGCGATGGGCGGGGTTGTTGCCCATCAGGCGATCGACCAAGTCTTTGACACCAGCGCGCTCTTCATATTCCTGCGGCAGCGTGATGCGCAACATCGAGCGCGTCTTGGGATCCATCGTCGTTTCGCGAAGCTGCATCGGGTTCATCTCGCCCAACCCCTTGAAGCGCGCGACATCGACCTTCTTGCCCTTGAACACGCCATTCTCGATCTTGGTGCGATGGGCGTCGTCCATCGCGTAGAGCGATTTGGTTCCGGCGGTCAGGCGATAGAGCGGCGGCTGCGCCAGATACAGATGCCCGCGGCGCACCAGATCGGGCATTTCCTGGAAGAAGAAGGTCATCAGCAAGGTCGCGATATGCGCGCCGTCGACATCGGCGTCGGTCATGATGACGATGCGTTCGTAGCGCAGATTGTCCGGCAGGCAGTCCTTGCGGGTGCCACAGCCGAGCGCCTGGATCAGATCGGCGATTTCCGAATTGGCGGCGATCTTCTGTAGCGTGGCGCTGGCGACGTTCAGGATCTTGCCGCGGATCGGCAGGATCGCCTGCGTCTTGCGATCGCGCGCCTGCTTGGCCGAGCCGCCGGCGCTGTCGCCCTCGACGATGAAGATCTCGGTGCCCTTGGGATCGTCCGACGAGCAATCGGTGAGCTTGCCCGGCAGCCGCAGCTTGCGCGCGCTGGTCGCGGTCTTGCGCTTGACCTCGCGCTCCGCCTTGCGGCGCAGCCGTTCGTCCATCCGCTCGAGGATATAGCCGAGCAGCGCCTTGCCGCGCTCCATATTGTGGCTCAGCCAGTGATCGAAATGATCGCGCATCGCCTTTTCGACCATCGCGGTCGCTTCCGGGCTGGTCAGGCGATCCTTGGTCTGGCTCTGGAACTGCGGTTCGCGGATGAACACGCTGAGCATCAGCTCGCTGCCGATCATCACGTCGTCGGCGGTGATGTCCTTGGCCTTCTTGTTGCCGACGAGATCGCCGAAGCCGCGCAGGCCGCGCACCAAGGCGGCGCGCAGGCCGGCTTCGTGCGTGCCGCCGTCGGGCGTCGGGATCGTGTTGCAATACCAGGAATAGGATCCGTCGCTCCATAGCGGCCAGGCCACCGCCCATTCGGCGCGGCCCTGATTCTCGCCGGGGAAATCCTGGCTGCCGGCGAAGAAGTCGGCGGTCGCGCATTCGCGGCCGGCGATCTGCTCGCGCAGGTGATCGGCGAGGCCGCCGGGAAACTGGAACATCGCCTCGGCCGGCGTGTCGTCGGTGATCAGCTCGGGCGCGCACTTCCAGCGGATCTCGACGCCGGCGAACAGATAGGCCTTGGAGCGGGCGAGCTTGTACAGCCGCGCCGGCTTGAACAGCAGCACCGGCCCGAAAATCTGCTCGTCGGGGACGAAGCTGACCAGCGTGCCGCGGCGATTGGGCGTCGGGCCGAGCGCCTCGAGCGGCCCGAGTGACAGGCCGCGCGAAAAGGACTGGCGGTAGATCGTCTTGTTGCGCGCGACCTCGATCACCGTGTCGGACGACAGCGCGTTGACCACCGAAATGCCCACGCCGTGCAGCCCGCCCGACGTGGCATAGGCCTTGCCGTCGAACTTGCCGCCGGAATGCAGCATGGTGAGGATCACCTCCAATGCCGACTTGCCGGGGAATTTGGGATGCGGATCGACCGGCATGCCGCGGCCGTTATCGACGATCGTCAGGCGGTTCCCGACCTCCAGCGTGATCTCGATCCGGTTGGCATGGCCCGCCACCGCCTCGTCCATCGCATTGTCGAGCACTTCGGCCGCGAGATGGTGCAGCGCACGTTCATCCGTGCCGCCTATGTACATGCCCGGGCGGCGCCGGACGGGTTCCAGTCCTTCCAGCACCTCGATCGAGGATGCATCGTAATCGCTAGTCGGGGTATTTTTGGAAGCGAACAGGTCATCGGCCATGGCCTGCTATAGGGCCGCGGGGCAGGCGCTGCCAAGCGGCCCCGGTGTTGCTGCGATGCAACAGGTTTTACTAATCTGGATTAGGGATGCGGCGAAAGCTGGCCTAGGGCGTTTCCCGCAGGCCTGACGCTGCTGAAAGGGACTGTAGTGCGTATCCAAATTTTCCCACCCGATCGATCGGGAACGATCGCGGCGTCGGGCGCCTGAGAGATTCGCAACGCTGCCCGCGGGCAGTGTTGGGATAGGGGGCATGGCCAGCAGGGCAGCGCGGGAACGCCGCTCGACCTGGCCAGCGTGGCAGGAATGCCACGTGATCAAATGTAATGTTCCAGCAATGTTTCCATTCGCGCTGGCGATCGTTCGAGCCGCGGGGATATCCTCGCCTAGGAGTTTTTAATGCGTAACAAGATGTTTTTCGTTCTCGCCGGTGGCGCAGCGGCGCTGGCCATGGCCGCACCGGCCTCGGCGCAGACCGACGACGCCCCCTTCGACGGCCCCTATGTCGGCGGTTCGCTCGGCTATGATTTCCAGCCCAAGGGCGGGAACGATTCGATCCAGTTCGATCGCAACCTCGATGGCACCTATGGTGACACGCTGACGCTCGCGGCTCCGCAGGCGAACGGCAACACCAATGCGTTCCAGCCGGGCTTCTGCCGTGGCCAGGCCAATGGCACCAGCGCTGCCAATGGCTGCCGCCAGAACAAGGACGGCACGGGCTATGCCGCACGCATCGGCTTCGACAAGCAGTTTGGCGCGATCGTCGTCGGCGCGGTCGGCGAATTCGGCAAGAGCGAGATCCGCGACAGCGTCACGGGCTTCAGCACCACGCCGGCGTCCTACACGTTCACGCGCGAAGTCGATTATGACGCCAGCGCGCGCCTGCGTCTCGGCTTCGCCGCGAACAAGACGCTGTTCTACGGCACCGGCGGCGTCGCCTATGCCAAGGTCGATCACTCGTTCGAGACCAGCAACACGGCCAATGCGTTCAGCAGCTCGGGCAAGAACGACGCCTGGGGTTATGTCGTCGGCGGCGGTGTCGAGCAGAAGGTCGGCAGCAACTTCTCGGTCGGTCTGGAATATCAGTACAAGACGCTGAAGGACGACGATTACACGGTTCGTGCCGGCAACACCGGCACCACGGCGGCCACCAATCCGTTCCTCCTGGGCAATGCACAGGGCACGGATCTGCAGCGCAGCGACGACCGGCTGAAGTCGCACAGCGTCCGCGCTGTGGCGGCCTTCCGCTTCTAAGAGTTAGGCGGAGCATCCCGGGCCGTTCGCGGTCCGGGGCGCTCTCAGCCGGGTTTGCACCCCGGCCGGCGCGGCCCCAGGGATATATGACTCGGACAGCAATCTAGTCATCCCGGACGACCCACGTTGCCATGCAAATAAAAACCCCGCTGCGGCCATCCGGCTGCAGCGGGGTTTTTTATTGCCCGTGGGGCCGCGCGCCTCAGCGGGCGCGGGCACCGCCGAACGGCAACGGCGGCGGCGGACGTCGGTCGCGGCGCGGCAGCTGCGCCTGATAGGCGTGGCCGCAATGCGCGACGCAATAAGGGAAGCCCGGGTTCACCTTGTCGCCGCAGAAATGGAAGTCCGGCTCGCCGGGATGGCCGAGCGGCCACTTGCACACCTTGTCGTTGAGATCGAGCAGGCTCGTCTTGTCGGCCATTTCGGGCGACGGCTTGGCCGGCACCAGGCGGCGCGGCGGGGCCGGCGTGATCGGCGCCTGCTGCTCGCCGGGGGCCTGGCGCAGGAAGCCGCCGGGGCCGACCGAGCGCATGATCGGGGCTGCCGGCGCGGCCGGCGCGGCGACGACCGGCGTGTCGCTCGCATCGTCGTCATCCTCGTCCTCGTCTACCTCAACCGTCGCGGCCGGCGCGGGCGTCGGCGCGGCGACGCGCTCGATCGGCTTGGGCACGGGCGCTGCGGCGACCACGGGGGCCGGTGCGGGCGCGGGCGCAGCCGCTGCCTTGGGGGCGACCGGCTCGGCCGCGGCGGTCGGCGCCGCGGCGGCGGGCTTGGCGGCGCCGGGTTCGTTCGGCTTGACCGGCGACGGGCGCGACTGCAGCCCCAGGCGGTGGGCCTTGCCGATCACCGCATTGCGGCTGACGCCGGTCAGCTCCTCGGCGATCTGGCTGGCGGTGCTGCCGCCTTCCCACATCTTGCGCAGCGTATCGATCCGCTCGTCGGTCCAGCTCATATCTATCCCATCTCTACTGCCGGGTTGCAGGCGGCGGCGCCACGCTTTAGCGCGGGCACCATGAGCAGCCAGCCCCCCATCGGCGACATTCCATCGTCGGTAATGAACGCCCCCGGCGTTCCAGTCATCCGGAACGTCAATTGGGGCGGTCTTCGCACCCTCTATATCAAGGAGGTGCGCCGTTTCTTCAAGGTGCAGCTGCAAACCATCTGGGCGCCGGCAATCCAGACGCTGCTGTACCTGATCGTCTTCACCGTCGCGATGGGCGGCCGGAGCGCGGTGCATGTCGGCGGCGAGACCGTCGCCTTCGCCGATTTTCTGGCGCCGGGGCTGATCGTGATGGGGATGCTGACCAACGCCTTTGCGAATGCCAGTTTCTCGCTTTTGGTGGGCAAGATCCAGGGCACGATCGTCGATTATCTGATGCCGCCGCTGTCCACCGCGGAACTGCTGACCGCATTGGTCGGCGGCGCGGTGACGCGCGCCTTCTGCGTCGGCTTCGCGGTATGGCTGGCGATGCTGGTCTGGCCCGGCGTGCACGTGCTGCCGCACAATCCGCTGGCGATCCTGTGGTTCGGCCTGCTCGGTTCGGTGTTCCTGGCGCTGCTCGGCGTGCTGACCTCGATCTGGGCGGAGAAGTTCGATCATGCCGCGGCGGTGAGCAATTTCGTCGTCGGCCCGCTGACGCTGCTGTCGGGCACCTTCTATTCGGTCGACCGCCTGTCGCCGACATTCCAGGCGATCAGCCATGCCAACCCGTTCTTCTATATCATCTCGGGCTTTCGCTACGGCTTTCTCGGCGTGGCCGATTCGCCGGTTTGGATCGGCAGCCTGGTGATCCTGGCGATCGACGTGGTGCTCGGCGTGATCTGCTACGCGCTGCTCAAGGGCGGCTGGCGGCTGAAGAACTGAGCTACTCCTCCCCGGTACGGGGAGGTGGCACGCGAAGCGTGACGGAGGGGGGGGGCCGGCAGCGCTACGGTTGCGCATGCGGAGAGCCCCCTCCACCACTCGGCTGAAGTCGCCGAGTGGTCCCCCTCCCCGTGCCGGGGAGGAGTAAAAATCAGTTTCGAAACGATACTCGCTCCGCTAGCCTCCCGCCGGGGGAGGGCGAGCGATGCGACTCATGGCGATCGGTGGGCTGCTGGTGCTGGCTGCGTGCGGCGCGACCACGCCCGCAGAGCCCCCCGCCGCCCCGCCGCAAGTCCGCGTCGCGCAGATCGGCGTCGACCAGCGCGCCGCCAGCGTCACCGGGGTCGGCACCGTCGCGCTCAGGCGTGAGGCGCAGCTCGGCTTCACCAGCCCCGGGCGTATCGCCAGCATTTCGGTGCGCGAAGGCGATACGGTGCGCCGGGGGCAATTGCTCGCCGCGCTCGACACCACCGCGGTCAGCGCGGATGTCGCGCGCATTGCCGCCGAACGCAGCCGCGCGGCGGCGGAATATGATCGCAGCGCCGGGTTGCTCGCCAAGGGCTGGGTGACCCAGCCGCGCGTCGAGAGCGCCAAGGCGGCGCTCGGCGCGGCGGACGCGCAGTTGAGCGCCGCCCGCTTCCAGGCATCCGCCGCGCGGATCGTGGCACCGGGGCCGGGCACCGTGCTGGCGCGGCTGGTCGAGCCGGGGCAGGTGATCGCGGCGGGCACGCCAGCCTTGATCGTCGGCGACCAATCGAGCGGGTACATCCTGCGCGTGCCGCTGTCGGACCGCGATGCCGCGCTGCTGACGCTCGGCGCGCCGGCGCGCGTCACGCTGGCGGCGCTCGACGATGCCGCGATCACCGGGCAGGTCGCGCAGATCGCCGGCCGCGCCGATCGCGCGACCGGCACGTTCGCGATCGAGATCGGCCTGCCGGCCGAGGCGCGGCTCCGCTCCGGCCAGATCGGCAGCGCGACGATCACCGCGCGGGGGGCGGCGGACAGCACGATCCGCGTGCCCGCCGCCGCCATCTTCGCCGCACGCGCCGGCGAGGCGTTCGTCTATGTCGTCGATCCCAGGACGCGCCGCACGGTGCTGCGCAAGGTGACGATCGCCGAGGCGGGGGATGACGGCATCCGCGTCACCGGCGGGCTGGCGCGTGGCGAATGGGTGGCGACGTCGCGCGTCGATCGCCTGAAGGCCGGAATCGTCGTCGCGCCGATAAAGCCCGCGCGGTGAACGTCACCGCCTTCGCCGTCCGCCGCTGGCAGGTGACGCTGGTCGCGTTTCTGCTGATCGCGATGCTCGGCGTGTCGGCCTTCCTGTCGATCCCCCGCTCGGTCGATCCGCATTTCCCGATTGCCGTCGTGGTGACCACCGTGATCCTGCCGGGTGCCGATGCCGCCGACATGGAGGAGACGGTCGCCAAGCCGCTCGAGGACGTGCTGCAGGGCCTGGATCATGTGCGCGAGATTCATTCGACCAGCACCGACGGCGCGGCGGTGGTGGTGGTCGATTTCGAACATGGCACCGATGCCGAACAGTCGCTCGACCGTGTGGTGCGCGAAGTGCAATCGGTGCGCGATCGCCTGCCGCAGGGCATCCAGCGCATCGCCTTCCGCCGCCCGCGCACCACCGAGGCGGGGGTGCTGCAACTGGCGCTGGTCAGCGACACGGCGAGCTGGCGGCGGATGCGCAAATATGCCGAGGATCTGCGCGACCGGCTGAACGTCGTGCCGGGCGTGCGGCAGAGCGCGATCGATGCGGCGGCGGCGCCGGAAGTGCGGGTGGCGATCGATGCCGGCAGGCTGGCCGAGGCACGGCTGCCGGCGGCCATGGTGGCCAATGCGATCGCGCAGGGCGGGGTGGATCTGCCGGCAGGATCGGTCAATGCCGCCGGGCGGCGCTACAATATCGCGGCCGGCGGCGCCTATCGCACGATCGACGCCGTACGCGACGTGGCGGTACGCGCGAATGACGGGCGGCTGGTGCGCGTGGGGGATATCGCCACGGTCGGCTGGGCGGAGGCGGAGCGGACGCATATCGCGCGCTTCAACGGGCATCGTGCCTTGTGGGTGACGATCCGGCAGAAGGACGAGGTCGATGCCGGCACGTTGCGCAACGATCTGGTCGCCGCGGTCGATGCGTTCAGGGCGGACCTGCCGCCGGACATGCGGCTGGACACCGCCTTCGACCAGAGCCGCGACATCCAGCAGAAGCTCGCGCAGCTGACGCGCGATTTCGTCATCGCGCTGGCGCTGGTCCTGATCACGATCCTGCCGCTCGGCTTTCGCCCGGCGATCATCGTCGCGATCTCGATCCCGCTCAGCCTGGCGATGGGGGTGTTCCTGCTCGCGCTGTTCGGCCATTCGCTTAACCAGATCAGCATTTCCGGATTCATCATCTCGCTCGGCCTGCTGGTCGACGATTCGATCGTCGTCACCGAGAATATCGAGCGCCACATCCGCGGTGGCGACACGCCGGTCGACGCGGCGATCAACGGCACGCGCGAGATCGGCGCGGCGGTGCTCGGCGCGACCGGCGTGCTGATCTTCGCCTTTCTGCCGCTGGTCTTCCTGCCCGAGGGCGCGGGCGATTTCGTGCGCGGGCTGCCGCTCGCCGTGATGGTGACGGTGGCGAGTTCGCTGTTCGTGTCGCTGACGATCATTCCGTTCGTCGCCAGCCGGCTGCTCAGGCCGCACGGCGCGGAGGGCAATGCGTTGCTGCGCGGGCTGATGGGCGGCATCCATCGCTTCTATGCGCCGCTGCTGCACGCCGCGCTGAACCGGCCGCGGACATGGTTCTGGGCAGCGATGGCGCTGTGCGTCGGCGCCTTCGCGCTGGTGCCGGTGCTCGGCTTCAGCCTGTTCCCGGCGGCCGAGACGCCCTATTTTCTGGTCCGCGTCGAGACGCCCGAAGGCAGCACGATCCCGGTGACCGACAAGGCGGTGCGCGATGTCGCGGCGATCCTGCGGCGCGAAGGCGCCGTCGTGAACCTGATGCAGAATGCCGGGCGCGGCAATCCGCAGATCTTCTACAACATCATGCCGCGCGACGAACGCGCGCGCTACGGCGACATCTTCGCGACGATGGCGAGCTGGGACGTGCGCGAGAGCCCCAAGGTGCTGGCACGGCTGCGCCGCGCGCTGGCCGATTTCCCCGATGCGCGCGTGACCGTGGTCAATTTCGAGAACGGCCCGCCGGTCGAGGCGCCGATCGCGATCCGCGTGCGCGGGCCGGATATCGCGGTGCTGAAGACATTGTCCGACAAGGTGGTGACGGCGATGCAGAGCGTGCCCGGCCTGCGCGATATCGACAGCCCGATCGCCTATGACCGGATCGATCTCGATCTCGGGCTGGACGAGGCCAAGGCCGGGCTGCTCGGCGTGGCGCCGGGCGAGGCGCGACGCGCGGTGCGGCTGGCGATCAGCGGCGAGCAGGTCAGCCGGCTGCGCGACAATGAGGGCGATACCTGGCCGGTGACGGTGCGCCTGCCGATGACGGGCGATCAGCCGGTCTCGGCGCTGGGCAACATCTATGTGCCGACACTGGCCGGTGGCAGCGTGCCGCTGCTGGAGATCGCGCAGCCGCGGCTGAAGAGCGTGGTGCCCCTGATCACCCGCTACAAATTGCAGCGCACGGTGACGATCATCGCCTACAATCAGCCGGGCACGCTCACCTCCAAGCTCAACCGGGAGGTGGAGCAACGCCTGAAGAGCATCACGCTCCCCGAAGGCTATATTTTCAGCATCGGCGGCGAGGCCGAGGCGGCGCAGCGCAACTTCGCCGGGCTGGGGCCGATCATCTTGCTCGCCTGTTTCGGCGTGTTCGGCGTGCTGGTGGTCGAGTTCGGGCGGTTCCGGGAGACGATCGTGGTGGCGGGCGTGATCCCGCTCGGCACGGTCGGCGGGCTGGTCGCGCTGCTGCTCACCGGCAATTCGCTGTCGTTCCTGGCGATCATCGGCTTCGTCGCGCTGATCGGGATCGAGATCAAGAATTCGATCCTGCTGGTCGATTTCACCGCGCAGCTGCGCGCACGCGGCATGGCGCTGCGCGAGGCGATCGAACATGCCGGCGAGATCCGCTTCCTGCCCGTCCTGCTGACCTCGGTGACGGCGATCGGCGGGCTGCTGCCCTTGGCGCTGGGCGGCTCGGCGCTCTATTCCCCGCTCGCCTGGGTGATCATCGGCGGGCTGGTGAGCTCGACCGTGCTCAGCCGCATCGTCACGCCGGTGATGTACCTGCTCGCCGTGCGCGGCGACGAGGCGAAAAGATTGGCGGCTGTTCCTGCGGCAGCATGAATTTTTCTTCTCCGCGTCTCCGCGTCTCCGCGTGGACGAGAAGGGTGGTTCACGCGGAGCCGCGGAGACGCGGAGAAGAAGGTTGTTGTGCTGCGCGCGGGTGGTGTTGCGCTCTTAGAGGAACGTGCCTAAAAACCTGCTCGGGCGGCCGTTTTGGCCGCCCTTCTCTTTTCGGGAGACTTGCTGTGCCGATCACCCCCCTGATGCCCGTGTACCCGCGTTGCGGCGTACGCCCGGTGCGCGGCGAGGGCGTGTATCTCTACGGCGAGCAGGGCGAGCAATATCTCGATTTCGCCGCCGGCATCGCGGTCAACGCGCTCGGCCACGGCCACCCGCATTTGGTCAAGGCGATCGCCGAGCAGGCCGCGACGCTGATGCATGTGTCGAACCTGTACGGCAGCCCCCAGGGCGAGGCGCTGGCGCAGCGCATCGTCGATCATTCGTTCGCCGATACGGTGTTCTTCACCAATTCGGGCGTCGAGGCGATCGAATGCGCGATCAAGACCGCGCGGCGCTATCATTATGTCGCCGGCAACCCCGAGCGGCACAAGCTGATCACGTTCAAGAACGCGTTCCACGGCCGCTCGATCGGCGCGATCTCCGCCACCGACCAGCCCAAGATGCGCGACGGCTTCGAGCCGCTGCTGCCGGGCTTCGATTATGTGAAGTTCAACGATCTGGAGGGCGCGCTGGCCGCGATCGACGATCAGACCGCCGGCTTCCTGGTCGAGACGATCCAGGGCGAGGGCGGGATGACCGCAGGCACGCCCGAATTCATCCAGGGCCTGCGCAAGGCATGCGACGAGCATGGCCTGCTGCTGATCCTCGACGAGATCCAGTGCGGCTATGGCCGCACCGGCAAGATGTGGGCGTACGAGCATTACGGCATCGAGCCCGATATCATGACGGTCGCCAAGGGCATCGGCGCGGGCTTCCCCCTGGGCGCGTGCCTCGCCACCGAGGAAGCGGCCAAGGGCATGGTGTTCGGCACGCACGGCTCGACCTATGGCGGCAACCCGCTCGCCATGGCGGCGGGGCAGGCGGTGCTCGATGTGATGCTCGAGCCCGATTTCCTGCCGCATGTCGAACAGATGGGCGATCGGCTGCGCGCGGCGTTCGAACAGCTCATCCCCAACCACGATCACCTGTTCGAGGAGATCCGCGGCAAGGGGCTGATGCTCGGCATCAAGATGAAGGAGCCGGCGGTGAGCCGCGATTTCGTCGCGCACCTGCGCGACAATCACGGGCTGCTGACGGTCGCGGCGGGCGAGAACGTGTTCCGCGTGCTGCCGCCGCTGGTGATCGACGAGAGCCATGTCGCCGACTGCATCGAGCGGCTGAGCGCCGGCGCGCGCTCGTTCGTGCCGCCAAGCGATGACTAATATCCTCCCCGGAACGGGGAGGGGGACCACGCAGTGGTGGAGGGGGTTCGCCGGGAGCGCAGCGCTTGGGGAGGCCCCCCTCCACCACGCGCTGAAGAAGCGCGTGGTCCCCCTCCCCGTGCCGGGGAGGATATAGAATGACCCGCCACTTCCTCGATCTCTCCGATGCCGGCCCGGACGGCATCGCCGCGATGCTGGCCGACGCGCTCGATCGCAAGGCCGCGCGCATCGGCTGGCCCAAGGGCAAGGCCGATCGTGACGCCCCGCTCGCCGGCCATGTGCTGGGCATGGTGTTCGAGAAGAATTCCACCCGCACGCGCGTGTCGTACGACATGGCGATGCGGCAATTGGGCGGATCGTCGATCGTGCTCGATGCCGGCACCACGCAGCTCGGCCGCGGTGAGTCGATCGCCGATACGGCGCGGGTCCTGTCGGGCTATTGCGACGCGATCATGATCCGCACCGACGATCACGCCAAGATCGAGGAAATGGCGCGCTATGCCAGCGTACCGGTGATCAACGGGCTCACCGATGCCTCGCATCCCAGCCAGATCATGGCCGATCTGCTGACGATCATCGAAAGCGGCAAGCCGCTGCCGGGCCTGAAGCTCGCCTGGGTCGGCGACGGCAACAACGTGCTCGCCTCGATCGTGGAAGCCGCGGCGCTGATGCAGTTCGACGTGGTCGCCGCCTGCCCGCAGGGCTTCATGCCCGCCGAGATCGATCTCGCCCGCGGCCAGGGGCGCGTGCGCGTCGTGGCGCAGGCGTCGGAAGCGGTGGCGGGGGCCGATGTGGTGGTCACCGACAGCTGGATCTCGATGGGGCAGGAGCATGCCGAGACCAAGCTCGCCGCGCTCGCACCCTATCAGGTCGACGAGGCGCTGATGGCCCAGGCCAAGCCCGACGCGGTGTTCCTGCACTGCCTGCCGGCGCATCGCGGCGAGGAAGTGACCGACGGCGTGATCGACGGGCCGCAGTCGCTGATATGGCCCGAGGCGGCCAACCGGCTGCACGCGCAGAAGTCGATCCTGCGCTGGTGCTTCGGACAGATCGGTTGAGTTAGCCGCCGCGCGTTCCTATCTGGACGGCGATGGACGATATCACGATGACCGACACCGACCGCGCGCTCGGATTCACCATTCCCGCGCGGCACGCCCGCGGCCGCGTCGTGCGCCTGGGCGCCACGCTCGACACGATCCTTGCCGCGCACGCCTATCCGCCGCCGATCGAGGCGCTGCTGGCGGAAGCGCTGACGCTCGCCGCGTTGCTCGGCTCGACGCTCAAGGATGCCGGCGGCCAGCTGACGCTGCAGGCGCAGACCGAGAGCGGCGTCGTGAAGCTGCTGGTGTGCGACTATAAGGCCGGCGAGCTGCGCGGTTACGTGCAATACGATGCCGAGCGGCTCGCCGCCGGGCCGGAGGATCCCAGCCTGTTCGCCTTGTTCGGCACCGGCTATCTCGCGATCACGTTCGACCAGGCGGCGACCAAGGAACGCTATCAGGGCATCGTGCCGCTCGACGGCGCGACGCTGGCCGACGCGGCGGAGAGCTATTTCATCCAGTCGGAGCAGATCCCGAGCCTGGTGCGGCTCGGCATCAAGCGCCGGGCGGACGGTCGCCATGTCGCCGGTGGCCTGTTCCTGCAGCATCTGCCCGAGGGCGAGGATGGCCGCGAGCGGCTGCACGTGCGGCTCGATCATCCCGAATGGGAGCATGTCGCGATCCTCGGCGGCACGATGGGCGCGGACGAGCTCGCCGATCCGGCACTGCCGCTCGAGACGCTCGTCTGGCGATTGTTCAACGAGGAAGAGGAAGTGCGGCTGCTGTCGCAGGTGCCGCTGGCGCGCGGCTGCCGCTGTTCGCCCGACTATATCGCCGGCGTGCTCGGCCAGTTCCCGCCCGAGGAGCAGGCCGACATGGCCGACGAGAACGGGCTGATCCATGTCGATTGCCAGTTCTGCTCGACCAAGTTTCCCGTGCCGGTCAGCGCAATCGTTTCGTAAGCGTCATTGTCTCGCGCACCGCGCGTCCCCAAATACGCAACCGGGCGATCGGCCGATCGCTTATGGGGTGCGGCGTGGCCAGGGGACGGGCGTGATGGTAGGTCGACGGGCGTGGATGGGGCTGCTGTTCCTGGCCGCCGCGGGCGGGGCCGCCGGCGCCGCGCAGGCGCCACGCCTGGCCGCACTGGAAGCGGTCCAGCCGGGGCAATGGCTGCTCAAGGAAAAGGACGGCGCGTCGCGCTCGCTCTGCGTCGCCGATCCAAGATCGCTGATGCAGATCGAGCATGGCGGCGCACAATGCTCGCGCTTCGTGGTGGTCAACGATCCGCGTTCGGCCACGGTCCATTATACCTGCCCCGGCGCGGGCCACGGCCGCAGCACGATCAACATCGAGGATCGCACGCAATTCCGCTTGCAGACGCAGGGGATTCTCGACGGCGCACCGTTCGATACCGAATTCGAGGGGCACCGCATCGGCCATTGCGGCACCGGCGGCGGGCCGCGTTAAGCGAAGTTTTACGAACCCTGAGCTATGATGCGTGCGTGACCTAATTCGTTCGGCCACAGCTTCTCCCTAGACGGGCTGTCATCAGCCACCCCTGGGCCGCTCACGGGCGGCCCGTTTTTCGTTGCGCTGGCTGAGCCATGAGCATAGCGGAGGCGCCATCATGACATCTGCCACCACTTATGCGGTCGTCCTCGTCTCGGGCGGCCTGGACTCGATGGTTTCCGCCGCGCGCGCGAAGGAAGACGGGCATCGCCTGCTCGCGTTGTCGATCGACTATAACCAGCGCCACCAGGTCGAGCTCGCCGCGGCGCGGCGCATCGCCTCGCTGCTCGGTGCCGAGCGCCATATCATCCTGCCGCTCGATCTCGCCGCGTTCGGCGGTTCGGCGCTGACCGCCGATATCGACGTGCCGAAGGACGGCGTCGGCGCGGAGGACGGGGGCGGCATTCCGGTCACCTATGTGCCGGCGCGCAACACGATCTTCCTCAGCCTGGCGCTCGGCTGGGCCGAGGCGATGGGTGCGCGCGACCTGTATATCGGCGTCAACGCGCTGGATTATTCGGGCTATCCCGATTGCCGGCCGGAATTCATCGCCGCGTTCGAGAACCTCGCCGAGCTCGCCACCAAGGCCGGCGTGGAGGGCGCGCCGTTCCGCATCCAGGCGCCGCTGCAGCACATGACCAAGGCCGATATCGTGCGCGAGGCGGCGCGGCTCGGGCTCGATGCCGGGCTCAGCTGGTCATGCTACGATCCGGCGCCGGGTGGGCTGCATTGCGGGCAGTGCGACAGCTGCCGGCTGCGCGCCAAGGGGTTCGAAGAAGCCGGTTTGCCCGACCCGACGGCCTACGCGGTCTAGCCATGGCCTATGCGGTCAAGGAGATGTTCCTCACGCTGCAGGGCGAGGGGGTTCATGCCGGGCGTCGTGCGGTGTTCGTGCGCTTTGCCGGGTGCAACCTGTGGAGCGGGCGCGAGCAGGATCGCGCCACCGCGGTGTGCCGCTTCTGCGACACCGATTTCGTCGGCACCGACGGGCTGGGCGGCGGCAAGTTTGCCGATGCGGCGGCGCTTGCCGGGGCGGCGGCGGCGTTCTGGGGCGAGGGGGCGGAGAGCCGCTTCGTCGTGCTTACCGGCGGCGAGCCGATGCTGCAGATCGACGATGCGCTGGTCGATGCGCTGCACGCTCAGGGGTTCGAGATCGCGATCGAGAGCAACGGCACGATCGCGGTGCATCCCGGGATCGACTGGGTGTGCATCAGCCCCAAGGCCGGCAGCCACGTCGTGCAGCGATCGGGCGACGAGCTGAAGCTGGTCTGGCCGCAGGCGGGCACCGATATCGCCGCGCTGGAAGGCTGGGATTTCGCCCATTTCCTGCTCCAGCCGATGGACGATGCCAACGCGCAGGCCAATCATGCCGCGGCGATAGATACGGTGATGGCGCGGCCGCGGTGGCGGCTGACGATCCAGACGCACAAGCTGCTCGGCCTGCGGTAACTCAATTTCTCCCCGTGCCGGGGAGGGGGACCGTTCGCGTTCTTTACGCGAATGGTGGAGCGGGCTCTCCACGAGCGGCACGTTGCCGGCCCGCCCCCTCCACCATTTGCTAAAGAAGCAAATGGTCCCCCTCCCCGTGCCGGGGAGGAGTAGAGCCTATTGCATCACCCACTGCACGTTGCTGCCGCACTTCTTCTCGTTCCACTCGTTCTTCTTCCAGCACATCGCGTCGAGCCGCGGCAGCAGCACGCGGCGATCGTCGAAGCCGATGCCACGCGGGAAACGCTGTTCGCCATACGGCACCAGCGCGTTGCGCATCTCGCGCAGCCGGCGCTTGGCGACGGTGTGCAGCGCGCCGCGCGGCGCGAAGATCGCGGCGCGGCCGATGTTCGACGCGGTCTGGCAGAAGCCGAGCTGCGCCGACGTGGTCGAATAGCTGCCATAGACGCGCGTGCCGAACTGATCGAGCGCGGTCTGCGCCGCCTTGGGCGCCTTGTTCTTGCGCTTGAAATAGTTGGTCAGCGTCGCATAGGTCGATTTCAGCTCGGCGGCGTGATCGAGCATCATAAGGTTATATTGCGGCACGGTCAGCAGGGTCGGCGCGAACTGGCATTGCAGCGCGGCGATGTTGAGCGCGGCGCGCAGGTTCCATACCAGCCCGGCGTCGAGCTCCGCCTCGGTCGCGTCGGGCATGTCGAGCCCGATGATCGCCTCGTCGCCGCGCACCGGCGCGCCGCTGAAATCGTACGATTTCATGAAGAACTGCGCCGAGGCCGGCAGCGGCGCCAGCGCCGACACCGCGAGCGTCGCGGCAAAGATGGTACGCAACACAGTCATCGAAACCTCACCTGAATACACTTAACGCGTGGTTACGGCGTTTTGCGCCGCGGCCCAACCCTTTTCCTGCCGAACAGCCCTTTTCCCGGCCGGAATCGAAAAGGCCGCCCGGTTTCCCGGACGGCCCCGTCGATAAATCAAGCCGTGAGGCTGGATTACATCGTGGTGTTGGTCGTCGTGGTGTTCGACATCATCGTGGTGTCGTTGGTCATCATGGTGTCCGGCGCCATGCCGTTGCCCATGTCATTGCCCATTGCGCCATCGACCGAGGTCATGTTGTCGGACATCGTGTCCATGCCTTCCGTGGCGTTCAGATCGGTAACCATCGTGTTCTCGGTGGTCGTCTCGGTCTTCGGGCCGCAGGCCGAAACCATCAGCGCCGCGCCGGCGATCATCGAACCAGTGAGGACCTTGGAGATGAGTGCACGCATTTGAAAAGCTCCCTAGAAAATGGATTGGTAACGCCTGTTGGCCATAATACCCAAACCGGACCGGACGTTAGTCTGATTACCGAAACGCCTCAAGCACAGTTTTCTGCGCCGCAAGAAAGTGTTTCGAGAAACGCATTGCGGTGCAACGCAAGGGCGGCGTCGAAAGTTGCAAGCCCGGCCGCCTTGCCCAGCGCCTGCGCGCTCGTCACGCCGTAGTCGGCGATGCCGCACGGCACGATTCCGCCGAAATGGGCCAGGTCCGGCGCAAGATTGACGGAGAAGCCGTGCAGCGTGACCCAGCGCTTCACGCGCACCCCGATCGCGCCGATCTTGGCTTCGCGCCCCTTGTCCATCGTCCAGATGCCGATCCGGCCGGGCGCGCGGAACGCGGCGATATCGAGCTCGCCCAGCGCCGCGATCACCCAGCCTTCCAGCGCATGGACGAAGCGCCGCACGTCGCGCCCGCGCTTCGTCAGGTCGAGCACGACATAGCCGATGCGTTGTCCCGGGCCGTGATAGGTATAGCGCCCGCCGCGCCCGGCATCGACCACCGGGAAGCGCGGGTCGATCAGTTCGGCGATATCGGCCGAGGTGCCGGCGGTATAGACCGGCGGGTGTTCGAGCAGCCAGACCAGCTCGCGCGCCGTGCCCGCGACGACCGCGGCGGCGCGCGCCTCCATCTCGGCCAGCGCCGCGGCATAGTCGACCGGCGCGCCGGCCACGCGCCATTCGATATCGTCGAATTGATCCGTCACCACAGGGCAATTGCGCCAGACGCGCGCGTCGCGCAAGCAGTGGCAAGCGCGGGCGCGTTGCGCTAACGAAGCGCGCGGGGCGCGGATGCGGCTTGGGAGCGGGGATCGATGATGGTCAATATGGGCGATGTGTGGGATCGGGCGACCGGGTTCATCAGCGATAACCTGTCCGTCGTGCTGCCCATCGCCTTGTTCGCGATCTTCCTGCCCAGTTCGCTGTCGGCGAGCATCGCGCCGATCGCCAAACAGTCGCCGACCGCCAATACCGTGGTCGGCATCGTCGGGCTGGTGCTGACGCTGATCACCTTGTGGGGGCAGCTCGCGATCATCGCGCTGGCGACGGAGCCGCGCGCCGGGCGCCAGCCCGCGGTCGCCGCCGCCAACGCCCGGATCCTGCCGCTGATCGGCTTGGCGCTGATCACGCTGATCGGCTTCTTCGCGCTGATCCTGCCATTCCCGATCGTGCTCGGGCTGGCCGGTTACGACCTGCAGGCGGCGATGAACGGCGAACAGGTGCCGCTGCCCGATGGCACGGGCGGGTTCGTCGCGCTCTATGCATTGTTCCTGCTGCCGCTGCTGATCTTCCTCGGCGCGCGCCTCGCGCTGCTGACGCCGGTGGTGGTGCGCGAGCGGCGCGGGCTGGGGGCGTTCAAGCGCTCGTTCGTGCTGACCCGCGGGATCGCCTGGAAGGTGATCGGCGTGATGATCCTCTATTGCATCGTGTTCGGCGTCGCGCTGCTCGCCGCGCGAACGGTGTTCGGATCGATCCTCGAGCTGGTCGCCGGCGGTGAAGGCACGATCTCGGTCGCCACCGTGCTCACCTCGGTGCTGGTCAGCGCGGTGCAGACCGCGTTCATCGCGCTCAGCGCGGCGTTCCTGGCAAAACTCTATCTCGCGGTGCGCGATGCGCGCGAGGCGATCGTCGAATCGAGATGACATTTCCGCTATGAAATTTGATGTACGAGGTGTGCTGACCGACGCCTGGGCGATGTGGCGGGCGGATCGTGATCTGCTGTTGCGGGTCACCGGCTTTTTCTTCTTCCTGCCGCAATACGCCATGCTGCTGCTGATGCCGGCAATGCCGCCGCTGGTCGTCACCCCGGAGATGAGCGAGGCGGATCAGCGCGCGCTGGCGGCCAGGATCACCGAATGGGTGATGGCCTATGGCGGCTGGTATGTCGCCGGGCTGCTGCTGGTGCAGGCCGGGTCGCTGATCGTGCTGATGCTGTACCTGCAGCGCGACCGGCCCGATCTCGGCAGCGCGATCGCGCGCGGCGCGCGGCTGTACCCGCGCTATCTGCTGGCGATGATCGTGGTCGGCCTGCCGCTCGGGCTCGGCGTGATGACGCTCGTGCTGCTGCTGCCCGGCCTCTACCTGCTCGGCCGGTTGATCGCGGTCGGCCCGGCGCTGGCCGCAGCGCAGCCGCTCGGCGTGGCGCAGAGCCTGGCGCGCAGCTGGGCGATGACGCGCGGCCACGGCTTCGTGCTCGCCGGGCTGGTGTCGCTGTCGATCGTCGGCGGGGCGCTGGCCGCCGCGCCGTTCGCGATGATCGCCGGCGCGCTCGAGGCCAACGCGCCCAATGTCGTGGCGATTGCGCTGGCCGATGCCGGCGCCGCGGCGGCGGCGGCGGCGGCATTGCTCGCCACCGTCCTGCTGCAGATCGCCGCCTATCGCCGGCTGGCGGCGAGCAAGGGGATCTGAGGCGCGGCATCGGCCGGCAGCGCGCCGGTCAGCCGCGGATCGGCGAACGTCTCGATCGTGCGCGCGATCGCGGTGAAGCCCGAATGGCGATAGAAGCCCAGCGCCGAAGGGTGATCGAGCGTGCAGGTATGCACCCAGACCCGCTGGACATCCCGGCGCCAGGCCAGCGCCAGCGCATTGGCCATCAGCCAGCGGCCATGGCCCTGCCCGGCGAGTTCCGGAATCAGCCCGACATAGGAAAGCTCGCACGCGCCGGCGACGCGATAGTCGAGCTCGAGCATGCCGATCTCGATCCCGCGCGCGTCGATCGCGGCGTGGATCGCGATGCCGGGATCGTGGATGATCTCGGTCAGCCGCGCCTCGTCCATCACCAGCCGCGAGAACCATAGCCACGGCGCGCCGATGCGGCGGAACAGCGCGCGATATTTGTCCGGCGTCGGCGCATCCCAGCGCACCAGCCGGAACGCGGAATCGGGCAGCGGCCGGGCCGGGGGGCGCTTGGTCATCTCCAGCGTGGTGACGATCGTCGCCACCGCGCTGTCCGGCACCGGCGTCAATCCCATGTGGCGACCGGCGGCAGGCTCATCAGGATCGCATCGATATTGCCGCCGGTCTTCAGCCCGAACAGCGTGCCGCGATCATAGACCAGGTTGAATTCGGCATAGCGCCCGCGCCAGGCGTGCATCCGGGCGATGTCGGTGGCGTCAAACGGATCGTTCATGCGCCGCCGCACGATCCGCGGATAGGCATCCAGGAAGGCGCGGCCGACATCCTGCACGAACGCGAAATTCTCCGCGAAATCGCCCTCCAGATGATCGAAGAAGATGCCGCCGACGCCGCGATGCACCTGGCGGTGCGGGATGAAGAAATAATCCTCGGCCCATTGCTTGAAGCGCGGATAATCGCCGACCGGATGCGCCGCGCACGCGGCCTCCAGCGTGGCGTGGAAATCCTCGGTATCCGCCTCTACCGGCAGCGGCGGGTTGAGATCCGCGCCGCCGCCGAACCAGCGTTTGGTGGTGGCCAGGAAGCGGCAGTTCATGTGCACCGCCGGCACGTGCGGATTGGCCATGTGCGCGACCAGGCTGATGCCGGTGGCGAAGAAGGCGGGATCGTCGCCGGCGCCGTTGATCGTCTTGGCGAACTCGCCCTCCAGCGTGCCGCCCACGGTCGAGACGTTGACCCCGACCTTCTCGAACACGCGGCCCTTCATCACGCCGCGCGTGCCGCCGCCGCCGGGCCCGCCCGACGGATCGACGCGGTCCCAGGGCGAGTATTCGAACACGGCGTCCGAGCCGGCCTCGCGCTCGATCGCGGTGAATTCGGCGCAGATCTGGTCGCGGAGCGATTCGAACCAGGTGCGGGCGGTGGTCTGTTCGGCGTCGAGGATCATGGCAGCGTCATATCGTTTCATGCCGGGTGTGGAACCATAATTCCTCCCCGGCACGGGGAGGGGGACCACGAAGTGGTGGAGGGGGCGGGCCGGCAACGCAGCGCGTGGGGAGAGCCCCCTCCACCATTCGGCTGAAGAAGCCGAACGGTCCCCCTTCCTGTGCCGGGGAGGATCAGGTGGGCCAGCCGCCGGTCTGGCGTAGCGCTTCCGCTGCGACGATCCCCGTCGCGACCGAAATATTCATCGAGCGCATCCCCGCCCGCATCGGGATCAATACGCGCATGTCCGCTACCGCGTGCACTTCATCCGGCACCCCGGCCCCTTCGCTGCCCATCAGCAGCACGTCGTCCGCCGCGAAGGTCGCGGCATCCAGCCGCACCGCCCCCTTTGTCGTCAGCAGCACGATCCGCCCGGTCACCTGCGCCAGGAACGCATCCCAATCCATATGCCGCACGACATCGACCTGCCCGACATAATCCATGCCCGAGCGCGCCAGCGCCTTGTCGCTCCAGGTGAATCCCATCGGTTCGATCAGATCGACGCCGAGCCCCAGGCACGCGGCGGTGCGTAGGATCGCGCCGACATTGCCGGCGATATCGGGTTGGTAGAGAGCGATGCGCATTTGCGAGCCCTTCGCATGTAGAACGCCGCCTGCGCAACCACCCGAAAATGCAGTTGGCAAAGCGGTGCCGCCGCGTCTATCAGGCCGCCAGTCTCCGCGGGAACGGAGGATAGGGGAAGCGTATCTTGTACGTTGCGGATGCTGCCCCCCGGAATGGTCGCCGGCTAAGTTGCAAGGGCAAGTGAATGGCAAGTATCGATACCGCTGTCCCACCCGGTGAGGACCCGGCGCCGTACCACGAGGAGGTCGCCGACCCCCGTCGGCGCGACTTCATCAACATCGCCGCCGTCGCCTTTGCCGGTGTCGGCGCGGGCGTGGTGGTGCTGCCGCTGGTCAACCAGATGAACCCCAGCGCCGACGTGCTGGCGCAGGCGACGACCGAGATCGATCTGTCCAAGATCGCCGCGGGCCAGGCGATCAAGACCAGTTTCCGCAAGCAGCCCTTGTTCGTGCGCAACCTGACCCCGGCCGAGATCGCCGCGGCCGATGCGGTGCCGCTGAGCGAACTGCGCGATCCGCAGTCGCTGGAGGAGCGCACTAAGGGCAAGAAGAATTGGCTGATCACGATGGGCGTGTGCACCCATCTCGGCTGCGTGCCGCTGGGCGCCGGCGAGGGTGAGAACAAAGGCCCGTTCGGCGGCTATTTCTGCCCGTGCCACGGCTCGGCCTACGATACTGCCGCGCGCATCCGCAAAGGCCCGGCGCCGACCAATCTGGTCGTGCCCGATTACGCCTTCTCGTCAGACACGACCGTGACCGTCGGTTGAGGATCCAGATATGAGCTTTCCCTGGGCCAAGCAGTATCAGCCGCAAAATTCGCTGATGAAATGGGTGGACGAGCGTCTGCCCGTCCCCCGTCTCGTCTACAACGCGGTCGGCGCCGGCTATCCGGTGCCGCGCAACCTCAACTATTTCTGGAACTTCGGCGTGCTCGCCGGGGCCGCTTTGGGCATCCAGATCATCACCGGCATCGTGCTGGCGATGCATTATGCGGCGAACGGCGCGATCGCGTTCGATTCGGTCGAGCATATCATGCGCGACGTCAACGCCGGCTGGCTGCTGCGCTATGCGCACGCCAACGGCGCCTCGATGTTCTTCATCGTCGTCTATCTGCACATCTTCCGCGGGCTCTATTACGGCTCGTACAAGGCGCCGCGCGAGATGGTGTGGCTGCTCGGCGTGGTCATCTTCCTGCTCATGATGGCCACTGCCTTCATGGGTTATGTGCTCCCCTGGGGGCAGATGAGCTTCTGGGGTGCGCAGGTCATCACCGGTTTCTTCTCGGCGATACCCGGCGTCGGCGAAACGATCCGCGTGTGGCTGCTCGGCGGCTATGCGCCGGACGATGCCGCGCTCAACCGCTTCTTCTCGCTGCATTACCTGCTGCCGTTCGTGATCGCCGGCGTGATCATCCTGCACATCTGGGCACTGCACATTCCGGGGTCGAACAACCCAACCGGCGTGGAAGTGAAGGGCGAGCAGGATACCGTGCCGTTCCATCCTTACTATACGGCGAAGGACGGCTTCGGGCTCGGCATCTTCCTGATCGTGTTCGCGGTGCTGCTGTTCTTCTACCCGAACTATCTCGGCCACCCGGACAATTACATCCCGGCCAACCCGCTCTCGACGCCCGCGCACATCGTGCCGGAATGGTATTTCTGGCCGTTCTACGCGATCCTGCGCGCCTTCACGGTCGATTTCATCCTGCCCGCCAAGCTGTGGGGCGTGCTCGCGATGTTCGGATCGATCCTGCTGCTGTTCTTCCTGCCCTGGCTGGATAGCTCCCCGGTGCGTTCGAACAACTATCGCCCGAAGGCGCGGATCGCGTTCTGGGTGCTGGTCGCCGACGTGCTGATCCTCGGCTATTGCGGCGGTTCGGCGGCGGATCCGGTGTACGTGATCCTCAGCCAGATCTGCGGCGCCTATTATTTCGCCCATTTCCTGATCATCCTGCCGATGATCTCGCGCTCCGAGCGGCCGACGCCATTGCCCAATTCGATCACCGAGGCGGTGCTGGCGAAGCATGGCGGGACCAGCCCGGCGCACACCGCGCTGACGCCGGCCGCGTCGTCGTAAGCGAACAAGAGGGATATCGACATGGTTCGCTTCATCGCATTGCTCGTCGGGCTCGCCTTTGCGGGCGTCCTGGCGCTCGCCCTGTTCGGCACCGTCTCCGGGCTGATCACCGATCCGCCCGCGGCGACCGCCGAGCATGAATTCCACAAGCACCCCAAGGAACTCGCGCTGGCGAGCGACGGCCCGTTCGGCAAGTTCGACAACCGTCAGGTCCAGCGCGGGCTGCAGGTCTACAAGGAAGTCTGCGCCGCCTGCCATTCGCTGCGTCTGGTGGCGTTCCGCGACCTCAAGGAAATCGGCTATAGCGACGCGCAGGTGAAGGCGTTCGCGGCGAGCTACGACAATATCCCGTCGATCAACCCGGATACGGGCGAAGTCGCGACCCGCAAGGGCCTGGCCTCGGATCGCTTCCCGTCGCCGTTCCCCAACGACATCGCCGCGCGTGCCGCCAACAACAATGCGCTGCCGCCTGATCTGTCGCTGATGACCAAGGCGCGGCATGATGGCGCGGCCTATCTCTATTCGCTGCTGACCGGTTATCAGAACCAGCCGGCCGAGCTGATCAAGCACTTCCCGGATTCGAAGACGCCGGCGGGGCTGCACTACAATCCCTATTTCGCCAACCTCAACATCGCGATGCCGCCGCCGCTCACCACCGAGGGGCAGGTGACCTATCTCGACGGCACCAAGCCGACGGTCGATCAGATGGCCAAGGACGTCTCGGCGTTCCTCGTCTGGACCGCCGAGCCCAAGCTGCAGGCACGCCACGGCGCCGGCTTCGCGACGGTCCTGTTCCTGCTGATCTTCAGCTTCCTGGCCTATGGTGCGTATCGCAACGTGTGGCGGAACATGAAGCACTAAGCGCCGGCCGACCACGCGGCACGGCCGCGGCGGGGATCACATCATCGGGGGGCGGAACGAATATGTTCCGCCCCCCGTTTTGTTTCCGTCAGCGGCGCTTTCGGCAGGCCGCTCTCCGTGTTCGGGAGTTTGGAAGATGGCGTTTTCGAAAATAAAGCTGGCTGCACTCGGCCTGGTCGCGGCGATCGGGCTCGGCGGGTGCACCGACGGCTATGGCTATAGCGGCGTCTCGGTCGGCTACGGCGCAAGCGGCTACGGCTATGACGATTACGGTTATGGCGGCGGCTATGGCGGCGGTTACGGCGGCGGTTATTACGACAGCGGCTATGGCGGGTTCGGCAACAGCTATTACGGCTGGTTCGGCGACTATTATTATCCCGGCACCGGCTATTACGTCTATGATCGCTACCGTCGCCCGCATCGCTGGAACGATCGTCAGCGGCGCTATTGGGAGGGCCGTCGCGGCAATGGTCGCCCCAATGGCAGCTGGCAGGGCGGGCGCCCGGGGCGTGACGGCCAGCCGGGCTATGGCCAGGGCCGTCCGGGGGGTGATGGGCAGACGGGCTACGGCCAGGGCCGTCCGCCGCGCGACGGGCAGGCCGGGCGCCCGGGCCGCGGCCCGGATCGTGCCAACTGGCAGGGCTTCAGCCGCGATCCGCGCCAGGGACAGGGCTTCCAGGGCAATCGCGGCGAGCGCCCGGCATTCCAGCCCGGCACCCGGCCGAACCCAACCTATCAGCCGCAGGCGCGGCCGGAGCGCGGCGGCGATCGCCAGTTCAGCCGGCCGCAAGCCGGGCAGAATCGCGGCACGGTCCGCAGCGGCGGTCGCGGTGGCGAGCGCCGCGGAAGCCGCCCGCAATAAGTCTCCTGCTGTCCCCGGCGCCCGGCCGGGGACGGCGCTTATTGCGGCCGTGTGCTGACCAGGCCGATCGAGACGAAGGTCAGCACCGCGACGTCGTCCTGATTGAACACCGTCATCTTCGAACGATAGCTGCCCATCTCCGGCCGACTCTGCGACGCGCGCTTGTCGAGCACCTCGGTCTCGCAGCGCAGCGTGTCGCCCGGAAAGACCGGCTTCAGCCAGCGCAGCTCGTCGATTCCGGGCGATCCCAGCCCGGCCTGCTGGTTGGCCTTCAGGTTGGCGACAACCATCGACATCACCATCCCGCAGGTATGCCAGCCGCTGGCCGACAGGCGCCCGAAATGCGTCCTGGCTGCGGCTTCATCGGACAGGTGGAACGGCTGCGGATCGAACTTCTCGGCATAGGCGATCACTTCGTCGCGCGTGACCGCATAGCTGCCGAAGCTCTGTGTCGATCCGACTTCGATATCCTCGAAATATTGCACCAGCCGCTCCTATTTCCTGACCGCGTTCCAGGTCTTCAGGCTGCCATCCGTGGCACCCGGCGCGATGCCGAGCAAGGCCGCGAGCATCGGCTGCACGTCGACATTGTCGAACGCCGGGATCGTGCGGTGCGTGGCGAAGGCGGGGCCGTGCGCGATGAACAGAGCGGTCATGTCGTCGGCCATATTGTCATAGCCGTGATTGCCGCCGCTGGAGGTCTTGGTCGGCGCGGTCGGGGCGATCGTCCAGCCGGTCTCGGCGAGGCACAGATAGGGCGGCACGCGGGGATTCCAGCCATAGGCGAAGCGCGCGGGAATCTCCGCCTTGCGCCAGCAGGTCATATGCTCGTGCCTGGCCAGCAGCGCCCGCTCCAGCGCGCGTTCATGGCCCGGCGTCGCGACGAGCGTGGCATAGGGGCCGCTCTCGACGATGCGATACTCCGCCGGCGGCGCGATGCGGTCGAGCGCGATCACGCGGTCGCTGCTCGTCGCCGCCATGCCGTGATCGGCGACGATGACGAGATTGGCCGGCTGGCCGAGCGCGGCCAGGCCGCTCGTGAGCTCGCCGATCCGCGCGTCGACATCGCCGACCGCCGCGGTGGTGCGCGCATCGCCCGGCCCGAAATGGTGCCCGGCGGTATCGACCGTGTCGAAATAGACCGTGACGAAGGCCGGGCGGATCGCCGCCGGGCGGCGCAGCCAGTCGAGCACGGCATTCACGCGTTGCGGGTTCGACACCGCCTGGTTGAACTGCTGCCAGTCGTCGGGCCGCGTGCCGCCGCTGATGTCGTTCGGCCATTGCTCTGCCCGCGTCCCGCCGATCGCGACGTTCGATCCCGGCCAGAACATCGTCGCGGTGCGAATCCCCGCCTTGTCCGCGGTGATCCAGATCGGCTCGGCCGCGTTCCACCAGAACGGATCGTCGCTCGCCATGGTGAATTTCTCGCCCGGTCGGCGCGCATCCTCCATGTTGTTGGCGACGATCCCGTTGCGATCGGGCCGCAGCCCGGTGACCAGCGTATAATGATTGGGAAAGGTCTTGGAGGGAAAGCTCGGGTGCATCGGCCCGGTCACGCCTTCGCCCGCCAGCCGCGACAGATTCGGCGTCACGCCGCGGTCGAGATAATCGGGGCGGAAGCCGTCGATCGAGATTAGGACGGTGACGGGCGCGCGGGTTTCCTGCGGTGCGGCCGGGGCGATCGGCGGGGGCGGGGCCGGCGCCGTGGCACAGGCCGATAGCGCGAGCGCCGCCAAGAACGCCGTCATCCCGGACTTGGTCCGGGATCCAACCATCCTCTTGGCGCGAACTTCTGTGAGCATGCGGCGAGCCTTCACCAAGGATAGAGTTGGATCCCGGATCAAGTCCGGGATGACGGTCGGGAGAAGGCGCTATTGCCCCAGCATCAGCTTCGCGAACAGCGTGAAACTCACCGGCATCTTGCCATAGGCCGCATCCAGCGCGTCGGGCAGCAGATAGGTGCCAACCGCACCGCCGACCGCCAGCCCGACCGGCCCGGCGACCGGCAGGCGATAGGCATAACCGCCCTCCAGCTTGGTCACGCGGAAGCGGCGATCGTGCAGCGGATCGTCCTCGTCGGGAAACAGCTCGTCATTGGCGACATTCTCGACCCGCCCGAACACACTGTGGTGCGCGCTCAGATCGTAATTCGCCTCGCCCAGCCACGCGGTCAGCGTCCGCCCCGGCCCCTTGTCCTTGTTCGAAAAGGCGAAGGTCGTGGTCAGCGGGCCGGTGGCGTAATGTACGCTCGCGGTGGTGCGCCGCTCGTTGCTGTCGGGCTCCAGTTCCTCGGGCGATTTGAGCCAGCCATAGCTCGCCTGCACCGCCCAGGCGGAGGAGGGCGTCCAGGTGCCGCGCACGCTCCACGAATCGAGTTTCGGTGTCTCGATCCCCCAGCGATGCTCGTCCGGCTCGCGCCCACGGAACGCCGAGGCCTCGAGCTGGAAGCGCGGTGCCGAGATGCCCGCCGTGACCACGCCATAGGTGATGTGCGTGCTGTCGAACCAATGGTGCGTGATCGGCGAGAGCGGCTGATATTGCGCCGATTTGCGGTGCATGAACGCCGACGGCCCGAGCGCCGGTTCGCCGACCGGCCCGCCATAGAGGAACACGCTGGTGTCGGGCGCGACATCCATATCGATCCGGCCGGACAATTCCATGAACAGATCGTGCGGATGCTGGCGATCGATCAGCGGGCGTCCGTTCGCCGCCTCGCCGGTGGCGAGCAAATTGGGATAGCCGCGCGCGCCCATCAGCGGCTCCAGGCTCAGCATCGTCTGCAGCTGCAGCCGCGCGCCATCGCCCAGCGGGCGCTGCGCGGTGATCATGCCCATCGACTGGACGAACGCCATGTCGTCGCCGCGCGGGCCGCCCTGATCGGTATAGGCGCCCCACACATAGCCGTGCAGCATCAGCATCCAGTCGCCGGGATGCAGCATCACCCCGCGCATCATCCCCTCGTTTGAGGGCAGGCGCGACGTTCCGGAGCCGGCGGCATAGCCGGTCCGCCCCATCATCATGTTCATATCCATGCCGGGCATGGCGGCCATGTCATGCCCCATCGCGGCATGATCCATTTCCCCCGCTTCCGTCGCCGGCGCAGGCCGGGGCCCAGTCGGCAAGGCGGTCGTTGGCGCGTGCTGCGCGTGGTCACCGCCGTCTCCCGACTGGGCCCCGGCGTCCGCCGGGGTGGTAAGGGGCGGGGCAGCGTCAGGCATATGCCCATGCTCCATGGCCTGCGCCAGCACGGGCACGGGACACGCCATCGCGGCGCCGGCCGCGAGCAGGTATCTTTTCATCATCAAATCTTTCGTCGAACGCATGAGGAAGCGGAGGCGCGGGGCCTCCGGTCGATCACGCGTCCAGACGCGGCGGCGGGGTGGCCGGCGGCGAGATCCGCCCGCGATCGAAGCGCACCAGGGCGCGGGCCGGTGGCACGGCCACTCGCGGCAGCGGCGCGGCAAGACCCGCGCGCAGCAACGTCGCCGGCGGGATGCAGCCCATGCACGCATGTACGGCCACCGCCTTGCGCTCATGCTCCTCGGGCGCCGCCGGCATGGCATGCGGCATCGCCATCCCGGCCATGCCGGTCGATCCGTCATGGCACGGCGCCGCCGCCATCGCGGGCAGGGCGAGGCAGGCGAGCAGCAGCACGAGGATCAGGCGCGCGATCATGGCCGGGGCTTAGCCGTTGTCCGCGGCCACAGGAACCCCACCGATCCCAGCAGCAGCCCGAGGAAGCCGCTCTGCGCGACCAGGGCCGGCGCGAAGTCGGTCAGCCCGAGCCCCGCCCAGGCATAGGAATTGGCCGCCACGTCGCCCAGCATGATCGCCAGCCCGAGCCCCAGCGCCCAGCGCCGCCGCCCGAGCGCCAGCAGCACCAGCACGGCGGCGTCGAGCGCGACCAGCGCATTCCAGAACAGGTTGAGCGCGGGCGGGCCGAACGTGTACGGCGCCCAGCCGAACCACCAGAAATCCAGCGCATGGGTGATGAAGCCGATCGCGAAGCCCAGCGCGATCACGCCGAGCAGCAGGCGGTCGATCGGCCGCGTCATGTCAGCTGTGCAGGAAGTGCATGACGTCGCCGTCCTGCACGACATAGGTCTTGCCCTCGGCGCGCAGCTTGCCCGCCTCGCGTGCCTTGGATTCCCCGCCCAATGCGACGAAATCGTCGAACGCGATCGTCTCGGCGCGGATGAAGCCCTTTTCGAAATCGCTGTGGATCTCGCCCGCCGCCATCGGCGCGGTGGCGCCGACATGCGTCGTCCAGGCGCGCGTTTCCTTGGGGCCGACGGTGAAGAAGGTGAGCAGCTGGAGCAGCGAATAGCCCGCCGTGATCACGCGTGCGAGCCCGGTCTCCTCCAGCCCCAGCTCGCCGAGGAATTCGCCGCGCTCGTCCGGCGCCATCGTCGCGATCTCGGCCTCGATCGCGGCCGAGACGACCACTGCCTGCGCGCCCTCGGCCTTGGCCTTCTCGAACACCTTGGCCGACAGCGCATTGCCGTTGGCGGCATCGCCCTCGTCCACGTTGCACACGTACAGCACCGGCTTGGCGGTGAGCAGTTGCGCCTGCGCGAACACGCGCGCCTCGTCTTCGTCCTTGGGTACGGTCAGCCGCGCGGGCTTGCCGTCGCGCAGCAGGTCCAGCGCCTGGCCCAGCACCGAGGCAGCGATCTTGGCCTCCTTGTCGCCCTGCGTCGCCTTCTTGGCCGCCGCCGGCACGCGCTTCTCGAGCGATTCGAGATCGGACAGCATCAGCTCGGTCTCGACCGTCTCGGCATCGGCGATCGGATCGACCTTGCCCTCGACATGCGTCACGTCGGTCTCGGTGAAGCAGCGCAGCACGTGCACGATCGCGTCGACTTCGCGGATATTGCCGAGGAACTGGTTGCCTAGGCCCTCGCCCTTGGAGGCACCGCGCACCAGCCCGGCAATGTCGACAAAGCCCAGCTGCGTTTCGATGATCTTCTGCGATCCGGCGATCGTCGCCAACTGCTGCAGCCGCGGATCGGGCACCGCGACATTGCCGACGTTCGGCTCGATCGTGCAGAACGGATAATTCGCCGCCTGCGCCGCCGCGGTCTCGGTCAGCGCATTGAACAGGGTCGATTTGCCGACATTCGGCAGCCCAACGATACCACAACGGAAACCCATCTCACACGCCTTGCCATCAAAAGGAAAAGCCGGCGGCGCCGGCGACATGGCGCGCGGGATAGAGCGTTCGGCGCGCTATTGCCAGCCGTGTCAGCCCGGCATCACCATGCGCAGCACCGGCCGTGCAACCGGGCCGCCCTCGGCGCGCTCGTCGTGCAGCGTGGCAAGCGCCTGATGGGCTTTGGCGATGCCCGGATCGGTGCAGCGTTCGGCCAGCGCGCGCTGCATCGCTGCACGCCGCGCGTGATACGTCTTGTCGTCCTCCGGCATCGAACCGTCCCTGTTTGCCCATGCGTTCGAACGCAGGCCTATCACCGCGGGCCGGTGCCGTGCATGATCTCGCTCAGTCGTGCGCGCTGCGGCTCTCGCCGCTCCAGGTCGAGACGCCATTGGTCAGATGCAGGTAATTGGCGGTGAAATCGCCCACACTGCGCAATTCGCGCCAGTTCGCCACGGTCACCGAGCGCTTGTTGCGCGTGATCAGCCCGTCCAGTTCCAGCGTCTTGAGCGTGCGGTTGACGTGCACCGCGGTCAGCCCCAGCGTGTCGCCCAGTTGCTCCTGCGTCATCGGCAGGTCGAAGGTCTCGCGCGGCCCCAGGCCAGCGGCCTCGCGCCGCACCGCCATCTCGCACAGCATGTGCGCGGTGCGCGCGCGGGCATCGCGCCGGCCGACATTGGCGACCCATTCGCGCATGATCGCCGCCTCGACCAAAGTCTCGCGCCACAAGGCCTTGGTGATCGCCGGATGCGCCATGGCAACCGCCAGCAGGTCGTCGATCGGGACCATCAGCATCACCGTATCGGTCAGCGCCTGGATATTGTGATCGGATTGTTCGAGCAGGATATTTTGCGCGTCGACGAAGTCGCCCGGCACATGGACGGAGACGATCTGGCGCCCGCCATCGCCGACGATCTTGTGACGATAGACGAAGCCGCTCTTCAGATACGAACAGACTTTCGGCCGGTCGCCTTCGCGCAGCAGATACTGGCCGGGATCGAATTCGCGCTGCGTCAGCGGCAATTTGCTCAGCGCGTCGAGATCGGAAGAGGTGAGCACGCCGCGGGCGCCCAGCCGCTGTCCGAGCCAGTTGGTATTGTTGTCGACCACGATCTTCCTCTCAGGGGCGGAAGAGTCGGCTGGCTCCCTCGCGGGGCCGGTCTATTCCGTGAGGGTTCTGGCCTAAATCATGTCACTGGCGGGGTCGTTGATCTGGACCAAATCGCCGCGCCATAACATTTGTTACAATCGCCATATCGCCGGTCAGATACTGACGGATACGGCTTGGGAAAAAGGGATTCGGCGGCTCGCACCACCGTCGCCGACAATCTCGATCGAACGATCAAGATCGAACTTGCCGTTCTCGAGTATCTCCAATGATAACATGCTTCTGATCTGGCGGATAGCGTCGATTGCGGCGGCATCCATATCGCTGAACGCCATGCCTTCCAGGTCTTCCGTCACTCTGCCCTGTTCGACGAGACAAAGGTAAAATCGCTGCATGATGTGTCCCACGGGCGCGAACGCGTCGGGCACCCGCGCGATGGGCGGTGACGATCGACCCGCCAATCGTGAACAAACGCATGTTGGGAATATTTGTTGCAATCCCGGGCCGCAACCCAAGTCGTCAATGGTGAACGACAGAGCCTTGCTCCTCGATCATTTCGAGGCGCACGGTGAATAGCGGCATGCCCCCGTCGTCGGTCACCTCGACGCGGAAATCCCGCCCGTCGTTGATGATCGCGGGATTGTCGCGCAGATATTCGCCCGCGAAGACGATCGCCTCGACCCGCGCGGCGGCAATATCGCAGAGTTCGGTGCCCTCGATATCCGGCTCCCGCACATGATCGGCGAGATTGAAGTGAAACAGGGGCATGGTGCACTCCTAACCGTATCAGGCATGCAACATTGGGCCGATCGGGCCACCTCGGCCATAAACTCGATCAACGACCCGCGGTGTGATCGCGAATGGTTCAGCGATAGTTGAAGCTGATGCTGATCCGGTCCTCGCGCGCATTGCCGGCCGGCACTTCGTGCCGCAGCCAGCTCTCCCATAGCAGCACCGTGCCTGCGGCCGGCGCGACATAGACGAAACGCTGCGCGTCTTCCGGCGCGTCGGCAAGCGGCGTCGGCGCCGCCATCATCAGTGGCAGTCGCGGATCCTCCAGCTTGAGCCCGCCGGCACCTTCCGGCACCGTGACATAGATCGTGCCGGAGACGACCGAATGCGGGTGGATATGCCCGCTATGCGTGCCCTTGGGCTTGAGGACGTTGACCCACAGGCTGTCGAGCTTCAGCTTCCGCCCGCCGAGATCGAACGCGCAGTCCTTCGCAAAGGCGGCGACATGCTTGTTGAGCAGCCGCACCAGATTGCCGAACGCCGGGTCGCGGTACGGCAGGTCGTCGAGCGAGGCATAGGAGGTATAGCCGCGATAGCCGTGCTGTTTGGACCAGGCACGCCCGGCCAGATCCTCCTCGCTCAACGCGCGGCACGAGCGGTCGAGATCGGCGAGCAAGGTGTCGTCGGCGAGCTGGCCCTCATAGAGGCGCGTGGCGAAAAGCGATCGGCTGGTCATCGCCCGTCCCAAGCACGGCGGCGCGCCCGGTTCAACCACAACCCGCCCGGAAGCCCCCCGTCATCCCGACCATAGTCCGCGTCCGGCGCACCCATGGCCGATTGCCGCGCCGCGCGATGGGCCGGCGGATAGCCATTCAAACTGGCAGTCCGGGTGGTATCGGGGCCGGCTTTAGATGCCCTCAATGCACCCGATGATGCGCCCGCGCGCGCTCCTCTACCGTGAACAGGGAGGTCTGGCGGGTAAGCAACTCGACTTCGGCATTCAGCGTCCGCGCCGCGGCCGATGTCTGTTCGACCATCGCGGCATTCTGCTGCGTGGAGTGCTCCATGCTACCGACGGCGGCGGTGATCTCGGTAATGGTCGCCGATTGCGCGAGATTGTCTGTCACCATTCCAGTCAGGCGCGTGTGAACTTCATCCACGTTCGCGGTGATGGCGACGAACGCCGAATCCACCTTCTCGACCGCCTGAACCGCGGTGATGATGTCGGTCTGGGTCAGCATCAGCTGGTCACGCGCGCGTTTTGCTTCCTCCTCGGCGCGCATGGCGAGCGCGCTGACGAGGTCGGCGACGACCGCAAAGCCCCGGCCGGCCTCTCCGGCCCGCCCGGCCTCGACCGCTGCGTTCATCGCGAGCACGCGGGTCTGGAACGCGATCTTGTCGAGCCCCTCGATCACGTCGTCGATGCCCTTTGCGCTATCCGACACGCGATGCATCGCCTGCATGGCCTCGCCGGCGGTTTCGCGTCCGCCGCGCACCGCGTTGATTGCCTGGTCGGCACGCTCGACCGTCTGCCCGGCGGAGTCGGTGCTCGCTTTGATGCGATGGTCGATCTGTATCAGGGCGGCCGAAGACTGTTCGATGCTGGCGGCGTTGCTTTCGGTGCGCCGGGCCAGATCGTCCGACGCGTTGGAAATCTCTCCGGAGCCGGCCCGGATCGCCGCGGCGCTCGCGCCGACCGCGCCGATCGTCGACCGCATCTTCTCGAGCGTTTCATTGTAGCTCTGCTCGAGTTTGACGAAGCTTGCGGGAAGACCGTGCAGTTCCTCGGTCAGATTGCCCATGGCCAGGCTGGACAGCGCGCCTTCCAGCGCGGCGATCCCGGCATCGCGCTCGACCTGCGCCTCTTCGAAATAGATCGATACCGACAGTTCCATGTCCAGCAGCGCCGCTTTGACGAGCGCGACGCTGACCGACCTGGGGTCGGGCGCACGAAACATCGTCAGCATCCTGCGCCAGGGCGACAGCGCCTTGTGGACGGCTTCGATCAGATGCTCGATGACGAGCGCATAGCCGCCGATATACCAGCGCGGTTCCAGCCCGATACGGGCGTGGACCGATCCGATCCGCCGGACGCTCGAGTAGAATTCGTCGTCGAAATCGCCGTTGAGAATGCGGTTCCAATGCGCTTCCTGGGCGGCCTTGGCCCTGGCCATATGCGCTTCGTCGCGGAAGAAGGCGGATGTTTCGGCGGTGGCGCGGGCCGAACTGTAGAACCGGTCGAGCGCGCCGCTGAGCAAGGTCGACACTAGGGGCAGCGCCCTGGACAGGGTCGAACGCTGCCGCTGATCCATGCCCATGAAGGTCAGGCGCTCGGTGACGGCTTTATTCGACATGGCAATCCTTTGGTCGCGAAAGGCCACATGCAAGGTGGCGGCTTTCTGCCAATTTAGGATCAAGTGCGGCGCGCCGGTCGCACGCGCGCGGATTGTGCCGAAAATCGTCGACAGCATCCCATGGGCAGCTCTAGCCAGCCAGGCGTACCGCCACGTCGCTCATGAAGCGCCCGTCGTCCCCCGCCGCCAGCCACGGCGCCTCGGCCGCCACCGCGCCGAGCAGCTCGGCCAGCGCGTCCATCTCGGCCTTGGCGTAATTGCCCAGCACATAGCCGTGCACGCGGTCCTTGTGCCCGGGATGGCCGATGCCGAGCCGCACGCGGCGGAAGTCCGGCCCCAGATGCTGGTCGATCGAACGCAGCCCGTTATGCCCCGCAGTGCCGCCGCCGGTCTTCACCTTGACCTTGAACGGCGCGAGATCGAGCTCGTCGTGGAACACGGTCAGCGCGTCGGTGCCCAATTTGTAGAAGCGCAGTGCCTCGCCGACGCTGCGGCCGCTTTCGTTCATGAACGTCGCGGGCTTGAGCAGCAGGATCTTCGCCGTGCCGACCCGGCCTTCCTGCGTCCAGCCCAGGAACTGCTTCTTGGGCGGTGAAAAGTCGTACAGATCGGCGATCGTGTCGGCGACCATGAAGCCGACATTGTGCCGGTTGAGCGCATAGCTCGCACCGGGATTTCCGAGACCGACCCAAAGTTGCATGCCGTGTTATCGCCCGTCTGGATGAAAAAGGGCAGCGGAAACGGAGTATCCGTCGCCGCTGCCCTTGATCGCTTTGGTGAGACGCGAGCTTATTCGCTCTTGTCGTCGCCTTCGGCCGCATCGCCCTCGGCGGCGTCGCCTTCGCCTTCGGCCTCGGCTGCTGCCTCGGCGTTGGATTCGGCCACGGCGGCATCCAGCTCTTCGTCCTCAACCGTCGGCACGGTCGGCGGCACGATCGTCGCGATGGTGAAGTCGCGGTCGGTGATCGCCGGCGTCACGCCCTTGGGCAGGGAAACGTCGCTGATATGGATCGAATCGCCGATCTCGCGGCCCTTCAGCGAGATGGTAATCTCGCCCGGGATCGCGGACGCGTCGCAGACCAGCTCGATCTCGTGCTTGACGATGTTGAGCACGCCATTGCCCTTGGTCAGGCCATGCGATTCTTCCTCATCGGTGAACACGACGGGCACCGAGACGTGCACGGTGGTGTGCTCGCCGATGCGCAGGAAATCGACATGCATCGGGCGATCGGTGACGGGGTGGAACGCGACGTCCTTGGGCAGCGTCAGCGTCGTCGTGCCGCCGGCCAACTCGACCGATACGGTGGAATTCATGAAATGCCCGGTCATCAAAGCGCGCATCAGCGCCTTTTCCTCGAGGTGAATCGAGACGGGGTCTTGCTTGTTGCCGTAGATCACGGCGGGTACGCGGCCTTCGCGGCGCAACAAACGGGAGGCTCCCTTGCCAACCAGTTCGCGCGTCTCGGCTGCGAGCGTCAATTGTTCGCTCATGCTATTGCTCCGAAATGCAGGTTCAATCTCGCGCCAAGCCTCCAGGGATGACCCTGACGCGAAGCGCGCGGCTATAGGCGAAAGGGCGGCTGGTGGCAATGCTTGCGGCTCCCCTCCCTGCAAGGGAGGGGAGTCATTGTACCCGCTCGACCCTCAGCCCCTTGCCGCGGAGCATCGCCACCACCGACTCCGCTCCCACCAGATGCCCCGCGCCGACCGCTACCAGCACGCGGCCCGGCGCCGCCATCCGCCGCACGATCCACGCCGACCACCGCGCGTTACGCCGGGTCACCAGTGTCTCCTGCAACGCCGGCGCGCCGCGGAAGGCCGGCGCGAAGCTCGCCGCGAGGCGCTCCGTATCCCCCGTGCGCCACGCCGCCAGTGTCCTGGCATAGCCGCCCGGATCGTCGATCGCACGCGCCAGCAGCACGCGCTGCGCCGCCTCGGGCAAGGTATCGAACAGGGCCAGTTGCCCGGCCTGCGTCTCCAGCGCGAGATGCCGCCGCCCGGCGAAGCGTGTCGCCAGCACTTTTTCCACGCCATCCTCGGCCGAGGCGCCGGCCGCCTGCATGGGCCCGGCGGCGATCGTCACCGCCGCCGCCCAGGTCTTGAGCTGATCGAGCCGCGCGCCATATGCCGCCGCCGTCTTGCGCTGTGCCGGGGCCACGCGATCGACCAGCGGCGGCAGGCCGGTGCCCTGCGCGGCCTGCTCGAACCCCGCCGTCGTGCCGGCGGGGATTTCCGTCACCAGCGTGTCGGCGCGGGCGATCGCGGTCGCCACCGCCGGCGTCTGCCACTGCACCCCCGCCGGCAGCGCATGGATCGTGCCGAGCAGCCAGATTTCGGTATCGGCATCGTGCAGCCGCCACAATGCCGGGCGCGCCGGGCTGTCGCGCGGCCCGCAGGCGGCGAGCAGCAGCGCTGCGGCAAGGGCTAGCGCGCGGATCAATATTTGACCCGCACCGCCTTCAGCTTGTGCCGCTTGAGCTGCGCGATCACGCTGTCCTTGCCCGCCAGATGGCCCGCGCCGACCGCGACGAATACCGTGCCCGGCTGCTGCATCCGCGTGCCGATCCAGTCGGCCCAGCGGATGTTGCGATCGGTCAGCAGCACGCGGCCGATCTCCGGCGTGTCGCGCATGCCCTCGTTCAGCGTCTTGCCAAGCCGCTCGGGCTTGCCCGCCGACCAGTCGTCGACCATCCCGGCGAGCGACTTGTTGACCTCGGGCAGATCCTTGACCGTGCTGTTGAGGAACGCGATCTGCAGGGTCTCCGGCAACGTGTCGAAATAGCCGATCTGCTGTTCCGCGGTTTCCAGCCCGATCACCTTCTTGCCCGCCGCCTTGGCTGCCGCGCTCAGCACCGTCTCCGGCCCGTTGCTCGTGTCATAGCCCGATTTCATCACCGGGATCAGCGACAATTGCGTCGCCGCCAGCCACGGATCGGCGCGGTCGAGCGCATTAGCCGGCAGGCCGAACCCGCTCAGCGCCTTGAGATACGCCGCCCGGTCCGGCGCGGCCAGCTTCTCGGGCAGCGTCTTGCCCTCGGTGGTGAAGCCCGCCTTCAGCACGATGCCCTGCATTTCCGCGGCCGGCGGCTGGATCATTTCGAGCACCAGATCGTCGCTCGCGTCGAACGCCGTCTTCACCCCGTCGTCGAACCAGGTCAGCCCGGGTTTGAGCACATGGATCGTGCCGAACAGATAGATCGTCGTGTCGGCGTCCTTGACCACCCACAGCGCCGGATCCGCGTCATTGCCCTTGGCCACGGCAGGCAGCGGCAAGGCGAGCAGCGCGGCGGCGAACAGCGCGCGCAGTTTTTTCAGCATCATCATGGCGCGGATATAGGTGGCGTGTCCCGGCGCGGCAATTCGCGCCAGTTGACCGTCAAACCCGGCTGCGCCAAAGCGCACGCACGTTTTCCGCATCTGCGAAGGGTTATCGTCCTTGAGCCAGCCGCTCAGTTTTCAACGCATGATTCTCAAGCTCCATGACTATTGGAGCGAACGCGGCTGCCTGATCCTCCAGCCGTACGACATGGAAATGGGCGCCGGCACGTTCCACACCGCGACGACGTTGCGCGCGCTGGGCCCCGAGCCGTGGAACGCCGCCTTCGTCCAGCCCTGCCGCCGGCCCACGGATGGCCGCTACGGCGAGAATCCCAACCGACTGCAGCATTATTATCAGTATCAGGTGATCCTGAAGCCCAGCCCACCCGATCTGCAGGAACTCTATCTTGGCAGCCTCGCCGCGATCGGCATCGATTTCACCAAGCACGACATCCGCTTCGTCGAGGACGATTGGGAAAGCCCCACGCTCGGCGCCTGGGGGCTCGGCTGGGAAGTGTGGTGCGACGGCATGGAAGTCACGCAGTTCACCTATTTCCAGCAGATGGGCGGGTTCGATTGCAAGCCGGTGGCGGGCGAGCTGACCTACGGGCTCGAGCGGCTGGCGATGTATATCCAGGACAAGGACAGCGTGTACGATCTGGCGTTCAACGACGCCGGGGTCAGCTATGGCGACGTGTTTCTCGAAAACGAGAAGCAAATGTCGAAATGGAATTTCGAGATCGCCGATACGGACGCGCTGTTCGATCTGTTCCGCAAGCATGTCGCGGAATGCGAGAACTCGCTGGAGGCCAAGCTGCCGATTCCCGCGTACGAACAGGCGATCAAGGCCAGCCACGTGTTCAACCTGCTGCAGGCGCGCGGCGTGATCTCGGTGGCGGAGCGCCAGGCCTATATGGGCCGCGTGCGTGATCTCGCGAAGGGCAGCTGCCAGGCCTGGATCGAAAGCAACACGCCCGCCTGGCAAGCGAAATATCCGGGGTGGACGGCATGAGCGCGCTTCTCAATCCTCCCCGGAACGGGGAGGGGGACCATTCGGCTTCTCCAGCCGAATGGGGGAGGGGGACCTCCACGATCGCTACCGTAGCGTTGCCGGCCCGCCCCCTCTGTCAGGTTGCGGCTGCCACCTCCCCGTGCCGGGGAGGAGTAGAATGACCGACTTCCTCCTCGAGCTGCGCTCCGAAGAAATCCCCGCGCGCATGCAGGACAAGGCACGCGAGGATCTCGCCCGCCTGTTCGCCGCCGAGTTGACCAAGGCCGGCCTGACCGCCCCGGAGCTCGTTACCTATGCCACGCCGCGCCGGCTGGTGCTGATCGCGCGCGATTTGCCCGGCGAAACCGCCGCGGTCTCGGAAGAGACCAAGGGCCCCAAGGCCAGCGCCCCGCCCCAGGCGCTCGAAGGCTTCCTGCGCAAGACCGGCCTCACGCGCGAGCAACTGGTCGAGCGCGACGGCGTGCTGTTCGCCGTGATCGACAAACCGGGCCGCGCCACTGCCGATGTACTCGCGCAGGCGATCCCGGCGATCGTCCGCGCCTTCCCCTGGCCGAAGTCGATGCGCTGGGGCAGTGCCAGCACCACCACCGAGAGCATGAAATGGGTCCGCCCCCTGCAGGGCATCGTCGCCCTGCTCGGCGAGCAGATCGTGCCCGTGGAGATCGCCGGCGTGACCAGCGGCGCGGCGACGGTCGGCCATCGCTTCCACCATCCCGGCGTCATCACGATCGGCTCGGCCGCCGATTATGTCGAGAAACTGCGCGCCTGCCACGTCATCGTCGATCACGCGGAACGCCGCCAGATCATCGCGCTTGGCGCGACGATGGCCGCGCGCAAGGCCGGGCTGGAGCTGATCCAGGACGAAGGGCTGCTGAACGAGAATGCCGGCCTCACCGAATGGCCCGTGCCGCTGCTCGGCCGCTTCGACGAAGCGTTCCTCGATGTGCCGCCCGAAGTGATCCAGCTGACCGCGCGCGTGAACCAGAAATATTTCGTGTGCCGCGACGCCGACGGCAAGCTCGCCAACGCCTTCGTCTGCACCGCCAATATCGACGCGGCGGACGGCGGCGCGAAGATCGTCGAGGGCAACCGCAAGGTGCTCGCCGCGCGGCTGTCGGACGCGAAGTTCTTCTACGACACCGATCTCAAGGTCGACCTCGAGGAGCAGGCGAAGAAGCTCGGGGCAATCGTGTTCCACGAAAAGTTGGGCACGCTGGCCGACAAGGTCGACCGCGTCGCCAGGCTGGCCCGCTGGCTGGTGGAAGAGGGCATCGTCCTTCCTGCTCCCCTCCCTGGAAGGGAGGGGCCGGGGGTGGGTCCTGAGACTCAGGACCGATCCTCAAAGGACCAACCCACCCCCAACCCCTCCCTTCCAGGGAGGGGAGTATTAGCCGCCCTCGCCGAGCGCGCCGCGCGCCTCGCCAAGGCGGATCTCGTCACCGGCATGGTCGGCGAATTCCCCGAGCTGCAGGGCCTGATGGGCGGCTATTATGCGGCAGCGCAGGGCGAGGACCCCGCCGTCGCCGCCGCGATCCGCGACCATTACAAGCCGGTCGGGCAGGGCGACGATGTGCCCACCGATCCGGTCACCGTGGCGGTGGCGCTGGCCGACAAGCTGGATACGCTGCGCGGCTTCTTCCTGATCGAGGAATTGCCCACCGGTTCGAAGGATCCGTTCGCGCTGCGCCGCGCGGCGCTCGGCGTGATCCGCCTGATCGTCGCCAACGGCTTGCGCGGCGAACTCGGCCAGTGGCTGAACAAGGCTGCCGACCTGCATCTCGAAACCTATCTGCGCAGCAGCGGCCAGGCGATCCCTGACGCGCCGATGTATCTCGAAGTGTCGGACGAGACGAAGCGGCTGATGGCCGATGGCGAAATGCTGATCGACTTTCCCGTCGCGGCTTCGGCGCCCTGCTATGCCGGGCTGCGCGCGGCCGGCCTGCATCCCGCGCCGCCGATCGATTTCTTCGCCGACCGCCTCAAGGTCCAGCAGCGCGAAGCCGGCGTCCGCCACGATCTGATCGACGCGGTGTTCGCTTTGGGCGGCGAGGACGATCTCGTCCGTTTGCTCGCCCGCGTGGCGGCGCTGCAGGCGTTCGTCGGCACGCCCGACGGCGCGAACCTGCTCGCCGGGTACAAGCGCGCGGCGAATATTTTGAAGAAGGAAGGGGTGGCCCTTGCTGCTCCCCTCCCTGAAAGGGAGGGGCTGGGGGTGGGTCTTGAGACTCAGGACGCTTCCACAAAGGACCAACCCACCCAGCATCAGTTGAACCAGCCCCCGGCTGGTTCAGATCGTCCGGGGGACGATCGGCCTGTTGCTCCCTCCCTTTCAGGGAGGGGGGAAGGAATTCCGCTGTCCTACACGCCGGAAAAGGCAGAAACCGATCTCATCGCCGCGCTCGATTCGGCTGCCCCCCGCGCGGCCTCCGCGGTCGAGGCGGAGGATTTCGAAGGTGCGATGGCGGCCCTGGCCACGCTGCGCGCGCCGATCGATGCGTTCTTTGAAGGCGTGACCGTCAACGATCCGGAGCCGGCCAAGCGGACGGCGCGACTGGCGCTGCTCGCCCGCGTGCGCGCGGCGGTGCACAGCGTGGCGGATTTTTCGAAGATCGAGGGTTAGCCGCGCGCGCGCGTAGCGTGTGCGACTTTTGTGACTTTGGCGGCCCGCGCCGCCCCGAGGGGACTGAGTAATGACGCAGTACGTATATCGTTTCGGTGGCGGCGTTTCGGACGGCGGCAAGGGAGACCGCAACCTGCTCGGCGGCAAGGGCGCGAACCTGGCCGAAATGGCCTCGATCGGCCTGCCGGTGCCGCCGGGCTTCACCATCTCGACCGAATTCTGCGACGTCTATTACCAGGAAGGCCGCGCCTTTCCGCAGGGCCTGCGCGACGAAGTGGCGACGGGCATCGCGCATATCGAGGGCATCACCGGCAAGAAGTTCGGCGACGCCGCCGATCCGTTGCTCGTCTCGGTCCGCTCGGGCGCACGCGCCTCGATGCCGGGCATGATGGATACGGTGCTCAATCTCGGCCTCAACGACCAGACCGTGCAGGGCCTGGCCGAAACCTCGGGCGACGCGCGCTTCGCGTGGGACAGCTATCGCCGCTTCATCCAGATGTACGCCGATGTCGTACTCGAATTGGACCACGCCGCGTTCGAGGATGCGTTGGAGATCGCCAAGGAAGATAACGGCTATTATCTCGATACCGATCTCACCGCCGATGATCTGCAGAAGCTCGTCGCCGAATATAAGACGCTGGTCGAGCAGCAGTGGAACAAGCCGTTCCCGCAGGACGTGCACGATCAGCTCTGGGGCGCGGTCGGCGCGGTGTTCGGCTCGTGGCAGTCGGAGCGCGCGAAAGTCTATCGCCGCCTCAACGACATTCCCGCCGCCTGGGGCACTGCGGTCAACATCCAGGCGATGGTGTTCGGCAATATGGGCGAGACCTCGGCCACCGGCGTCGCCTTCACGCGCGATCCCGCCAAGGGCGACCGCGCTTATTACGGCGAGTTCCTGATCAACGCGCAGGGCGAAGACGTCGTCGCCGGCATCCGCACCCCGCAATATCTCACCGTCGCGGCGCGCGAGGCCGCCGGCGCCAAGCCCGCCTCGATGGAAGAGGCGATGCCGGAGGTGTATGGCGAACTGGCCAAGGTGTTCGACCTGCTCGAGACGCATTACCGCGACATGCAGGATATCGAATTCACCGTGCAGCAGGGCAAATTGTGGATGCTGCAGACGCGCTCGGGCAAGCGCACCGCCAAGGCCGCGCTGAAGATCGCCGTCGATATGGCGGAAGAGGGGCTGATCACGCGTGAGGAAGCGGTCGCCCGGGTCGACCCGCAGGCGCTCGATCAGCTGCTGCATCCGACGCTCGATCCCTCGGCCAAGCGCGATGTGCTGACCAAGGGCCTGCCCGCCTCGCCAGGTGCCGCCTCGGGGGCCGCCGTGTTCGACAGCGACACCGCCGAGAAGCGCGCCGCGGCGGGCGAGAGCGTGATCCTGATCCGCACCGAAACCTCGCCGGAGGACATTCACGGCATGCACGCCGCCAAGGGCATCCTGACTGCGCGCGGCGGCATGACCAGCCACGCCGCAGTCGTCGCCCGCGGCATGGGCCGGCCGTGCGTCTCGGGCGCCGGCACGATCTCGATCGACGCCAAGGCCGGCGTGATGCGCGTCGCCGGGCGCGAGATCCATGCCGGTGACATCGTCACGATCGACGGCTCGACCGGCGAAGTGATGGCCGGCGCGGTGCCGACCGTGCAGCCCGAACTGTCGGGCGATTTCGGCACGCTGATGGCCTGGGCCGATGGCGTGCGCCGTCTCAAGGTCCGCGCCAATGCCGAGACCCCGCTCGACGCCCGCGTCGCGCGCGATTTCGGCGCCGAGGGCATTGGCCTGTGCCGCACCGAGCATATGTTCTTCGATGCCGAGCGCATCACCAACGTGCGCCAGATGATCCTGGCGGAAGACGAAGCCGGCCGCCGTGTCGCCCTGGAGAAACTGCTGCCCGAACAGCGCAGCGATTTCGTCGAACTGTTCGAGGTGATGGCCGGGCTGCCCGTCACGATCCGCCTGCTCGATCCGCCACTGCACGAATTCCTGCCGCACGAGGAAGCCGAATTCGCCGAAGTGGCGAGCGCGGCGGGCGTAGACATCGACGTGCTCAAGCGGCGCGCGGCGGAGCTGCACGAATTCAACCCGATGCTTGGCCATCGCGGCTGTCGGCTCGGCGTGACATACCCTGAGATCTACGAGATGCAGGCGCGCGCGATTTTCGAGGCGGCGATCGAGGTGGCGGTGAAATCCGGCGCCGCGCCGATCCCCGAGGTGATGATCCCGCTGGTCGGCACGCGTCGCGAACTCGAGCTGATGAAGCAGGTCGTCGACAAGGCCGCGCAGGCGGTGTTTGCCGACAAGGGCCGCGAGATCGAATATCTCGTCGGCACGATGATCGAGCTGCCGCGCGCCTGCCTGATGGCCGGCGAGATCGCCGAGGTCGGCGAGTTCTTCAGCTTCGGTACCAACGATCTGACGCAGACGACGCTCGGCGTCAGCCGCGACGATGCCGCGCGCTTCCTGACAACGTATGTGGAGCGCGGCATCTACGCCAAGGACCCGTTCGTCAGCCTCGATGTCGAGGGCGTCGGCCAGCTGATCGAGCTGGCGGCGGAGCGGGGCAGGGCGGCGCGCGCCGGCATCAAGCTCGGCATCTGCGGAGAACATGGCGGCGATCCGGCGAGCATCGCCTTCTGCGAAAAGGTCGGGCTCGATTACGTCTCGGCCTCGCCCTACCGCGTGCCGATCGCCCGGCTGGCCGCGGCGCAGGCCGCGTTGGCCAAGCGTTGATGGACACCCCCTTCCCCGGCCTGCGCCGGGGAAGGTGGGGGTAGAACTACCGCGCCGGGAAGCGCTCCGCCTGCTCGGCTTCCTTGCCGTCCTGCAGCAGCGCCGCCTGCTCGCGCCACTGCTCGCGGGTGATATAGCCCGCCGGCAGCGCCAGCCGCTGCTCGAGCGCCATCTCGTCTTCGGCCGACAGGCCGGTAATATCCTCGAAGCGCGTCACCCCCAGCTCGAACAGCCGCGTCTTGAGCGCCGCATCGATGCCGCTAATCCGCCCGAGATCGGGGCGTCCGCCGATGCTGAACCAATTGCTGCGCGGCGTGTCGGGCGCGGATGCCGGCATATCGTGCGCTGTCATGGGTGTGTCATTGATTGCTGCGGGCGGGGTGGCATCGGCCACCGGCTCCACCCGCTCCACGGACGGCGCGACGACCGGCGCCGATGCCGGCTCCGCGTCACCCGGCGATGCCGGCGCGATCGCCGCGCGTTCGTCGGCGGTCGCCTGATCCCGCTCCAGCGTGGCGATGCGCTGTTTGGCCTCCGCCAGTCGCTTGTCGGCGTCGCGGCGGAACTGCGCGTAATGCGCGCTTTCGTCGCGGAAGCGCTTGCGCCACTTCTTGCCGCCGGGATGCAGGCCGAGGCCGATGGTCACCCCGGCGAGGAACAGGATAAGCAGCGCGATGAATTGGGGCAGCGTGGAAAACAGCATTGCGGGCATCGCCTTGATCGAAACAGCGGGCCGCGCATGCGGCCGCCGACGATCCTGACGCGATGCGCGCGGCCGATCAACCCTAGATCAATTCCCCACGCCGCCGCTGAACGCGTCGGAAATCGAGCAGGCGGCGGGGCCGAGGATGACCACGAACAGCACCGGCAGGATGAACAGGATCAGCGGCACGGTCATGATCGCGGGCAGGCGCGCGGCCTTTTCCTCGGCGCGCATCATGCGCTCGTTGCGGAATTCGGCCGACAGGACGCGCAGCGCGGAGGCAAGCGGCGTACCGTATTTCTCGGTCTGAATCATCGTCGTGACGACGCCCTTCACCGCGTCGAGATCGACGCGCATCGCGAGATTCTCGAACGCCTGCCGCCGATCGGAGAGGAAGCCCAGCTCGATCGCGGTCAGCGTGAATTCGTCGCCCAGCTCCGGATAGGCACGGCCCAGTTCGCGTGCCACGCGCTGGAACGCGGCATCGACGGTCAGTCCCGCTTCGGCACAGATCACCAGCAGGTCGAGCGCGTCGGGCAGGCCCTTGCGGATCGCGGCCGAGCGTTTGGAAATCTTGTTCTTGAGGAAGATGTCGGGCGCTTTGTACGACAGGATGAACGTGCCGGCGACGATCGCGTAACGCTTGAGCGGCCCATAGGTCGGAAACATTTCGATGCCGTAGACCAGGTAGATTGCCAGCGCGCCGAACACGATCGGCAGCACCAGCCGTGCGAAGATCACCGCGACGGCATATTCCTTCGAGCGAATGCCGGCCTGCATCAGCTTGATCTGCGCGGCCTTGACCTGGCTGTCCTGCAGCACCTTCATGCCGCTGAGCAGCGCCTTGATCCGGTCGGTCGTCTCGTTCTTGGTGACCAGCTTGGCGCGCCGCTTGGTCGAGGCGGTGATCCCCGCCTTCAATTGCTCGCGCCGCTCCTGCAGCGCCTTCACGCGCTTGGCCATCGGGTCGCGCACCGTCGTCGCGGCATAGATTGCGAGCAGCACGGCGAACGCCGCGACCGCGGCGAGCATCGTCGCCACCATCGTCACATCGACCCCGAGGATCGTCGGTCCCTGGGCATCACCCATGATGTTGGCGCTTTCCGTGCATCAGATTTCGAAGTTGATCATCTTGGCCATGATGAAGGCGCCGATCGCCATCCAGCACAGGCCGCCGCCGCCCGCGACCATCAGCCGCTCGTCGTTGAAGAAGGTCTGCATGTAGGTTCCGTTGATGAACCAGATCATGATGAAGACGATGAACGGCAGCGAGCCGATGATATAGGCCGATGCCTTGGATTCGGACGACATCGCCTTGATCTTGAGCTTCATCTGCCCGCGCATGCGCAGCACGTTGGCGAGGTTGGCGAGCGTTTCCGCCAGGTTGCCGCCGGTCTCGCGCTGGATCGCGATCGAGATGACGAAGAACTGGAATTCCGGCGTGCCCAGCCGGTCGGCGGTTTCCTGCAGCGCGGCGTCCATCGTGCGGCCGATCTTCATCTTGTCGGTAACCGCGCGGAACTCGACCCCGACGGGCCCGTCCACCTCGTTGCCGACCACCGCGATCGTCTCGGTGATCGGCAGGCCGGAGCGCAGGCCGCGCACCAGCAGTTCGATCGCGTCCGGCAGCTTGACGGTGAACTGGTTGATCCGGCGTTTGATGAAATAGCCGACCACGAAATGCGGCAGGCCGGCGCCCAGCACCAGGCCGAGCAGCAAGGCGAGCAGGATCGGCAGCCCCTTGAGTGCCAGCACCATGGTGGCAACGACGGTGATCACGACCGTCGCCAGCCCATATTGCCCGACGGTCCAGGTCTTGCCGGTCATCGCCAGCCGCTGCTTGAGCAGCGCCGGGCGCGGCAGCATCCGCATCGCGAAGCCGTCCATCTTGGTGCCGCGCGCGGCGGTGATGCGGCGCATCATCTGCGCCTCGATCACCGCGTTGCCGCCATCGGCGTGGCGCGCGCGCATCGACGTCAGCCGGCGCGCCTGCGCGCGCTGCGGCGAGGGGCCCGAAAGCGCGAAGGCGACCAGCAGCAGCACGACGAGCGCGCCCGCGACCAACATGATGAACGGCATCAATTCCATGACGCTACCCTGCACCCGTTTCCTTACCGGACGGTCAACCGCCGGCTCGTGAAGCGATTATTTCTTTTTCGACAACATCGTCTTCAGCGCGAACTTGCTCATCAGCGAACCGCCGCCCTTGGGGCTCTTCTTGGTGCCGGGGGCCGCCGCATCAGTTGCGGCGTCGCCGCACGACATCAGCGTGTCGGCCAGATCGTTCAGCGGCGCGACCGTCTTCGATCCCTTGCCCGCTTCGGCCAGCGGCTTGCCCAGCTTGGCCGATTGCGCCGCCAGCTTCTGGTCGAACGGGATCGTGAAATCGATCTTGCGTTCGATCGAGCCTTCGAAATCCTTGCGCGTGATCTCCAGCTGCTGTGCCACCTGCACGCGATTGGCGACGACATAGACCTGCGTCTGCGGCGCATTGGATTTCAGCCAGGACAGCAGGCGGATCGCGTCGCGCGCCGCCGCCAGCGTCAGCTCCGTCACGATCACCGCGATCTGGATATCGGTGATCAGATGCGGATGCTGCACCAGCATGTTGCGCGGCAGATCGACGATCGTGCATTCGAACGCGGCGCGCATTTCCTCCTGCAACTGGTAGAAGGCGGCACCGTCGGTCATCACGGGCGAGCTGATCGGCGCTTCCGCCGACAACACCGACAGCGTTTCGCTCGATTTGACCATCGCGCGTTCGATGAACAGGCCGTCAATGCGGCTGGGATTCTCGATCGCATCGGTCAGGCCACGGCCCGGCTCGAGGTCGAGCGCCAGCGCGCCGGTGCCGAAATGCACGTCGAGATCGAGCAGCGCCGTGCTGCGCTTGCCGCGTTCGCTCAGGATCCATGCCAGCGACGTGGCGATCGTCGAGGCGCCGACACCGCCGCGCGCGCCGATGATGGCGGTCGAACAATGCGGTCGTTCGGTGCTGAGATCGGCGGCCTTGGGCGCGTTGAGCATGGTCTGCGCATGCGTGAACGCCTCACGCAGCATGTCCGGGCTGAGCGGCTTGAGCAGATAATCCTGGATCCCGCTGACCACCAGATCGCGGTACAGCCGCACGTCGTTGACCTGCCCGGCGGCGATCACCACCGTGCCGGGTTCGCACACTTCGGCGAGCGCGTTGATGTCGTTGAGCGGATCGCCGGATTCGGAAAGGTCGACGAACAGGATCGTCGGGCTGGCGGAAACCGACAGCGATTGTACCGCGTTGCGCAGGCCGCCCTTATGGATCTTCTCCTGCGCCCAGCCCATTTCGCTGGCGATCGGGCGCAGCGCCTCGGCGGTCGTCTCGTCGCAGACATAGGCGACGAAGGGATCGCGGCTGCTTAGCCGTCCCGGATTGAAAGGTGCGTTCATGATTCAGTTGCCCCCGCTCGAACCGCCGGCCGAACCGCCGCTGGATCCGCTGCCCGCGCTGCCGCCCGCGGCCCCGCCGGTCGCGCTCGCCGCGCCGCTCGGGCTCACGCCACCGCCCTTGCGATAGGCGTCGATCGCCTTGTTGGCCTGCGCCGTGTCGGTAATGTCGGCGCCGGGCTGGCCGCGCACCAGATCGGTCGGGTTGGCGATCATCGCCGCCAGGCTGGAATTGACCGCGCAGCCGTGATTGGACGAGGTGCTGCCGAGGAAGTTGGTGCCGCCATCGCGGCTGAAATCGGGGCAGTGTGGGACGGTCGCCTTCATCCGGCTGACCACGACCCGCACGGTGCCCGGCGCGACCGGCGCACCGGTGACCGGCACCTCGTCCGATACCAGCAGGCCGTACCGCGCCGCCTGCGCCTGCACTTCGTCGCGCACGCCGGGGCCGCCATAGGCATTGGGATCGTCGACCGCGATACGGTCGCCATAGCCGACGTTGATCGACTGCATCCACCCGGCCAGCCGCTGGCGCTCGCCCGGCGCCAGCGCATTGCCGCTGGTCGCCACGTCGAACAGATAGTCGGCGCGCGAGACGACCGGCTGGTGTGCCGATTCAAGGCCGCGATACTGCGAACTGCTGCACGCCCCGATCAGCAGAGCGGGGGCAAGAGTGGCGGCGATCAGGATGTTACGCGTCGACATGGGTTTCTTCCTGGCTGCGAGCGTCAAAGGGAAAAGCCGGGCGCCGCTGTGGCGCCCTTTTTCGCATTGGGTTTGGCCGCGGGCGGCGCCTTTTCCTCGCGCCGGTCATCGGATTTGGGCGTGGGAAGCGCAGGCGCGACGGCACCGAACGCCGGCACCACCGTCGCCGGCGGCGCCATGCTCGGCTTGGGCCGTTCGCTGCCGCTGACGCTGCCGTCGAGCTTGCCGAACAAGATGCGCGAGGCATCGGTCGGCGCCTGATAACCGTCGGTCGGCAACACGATGTCGTTCGCGTTGACCGGCTTCACCAGATACGGCGTGATCACGATCATCAGCTCGGTCTCGTTGCGCTGGAACGCGTTCGAGCGGAACAGCGCGCCGAGGATCGGCACGTCGCCTGCACCCGGCGTCTTTTCGAACGAATTGTTGTGATTGTTCTGCAGCAAGCCGGCGATCATGAAGCTTTGGCCGGAGCCGAGCTCGACCGTCGTCTCTGCGCGCCGGGTGGACAGGCCGGGAATCGAGGTGCCTCCCACCGTGACCGCGTTGGAATAGTCGAGCTGCGACACTTCCGGTCGTACGCGCAGCGAGATGCGACCATCGGCAAGCACCGTCGGCGTGTAGGACAGGCTCACGCCATATTGCTTGAATTCGACCGACACCGCGCCGAGCCCTGCGCTGATCGGGATCGGGATTTCGCCACCGGCCAGGAACGTGCCGGTCTCGCCCGACAAGGCGGTCAGGTTCGGATTGGCCAAGGTCGAGGCCTGGCCGGTCCGTTCGCCGAGATCGAGCGCGCCGAGCAGGTCCAGCCCGAGCAGCTTGGTCAGGCCGCCGATCGTGGTGCGCTGGGACCCCGGCGTGATCGTCGTGCCCGCGCGCAGGACGACCTGGCCGGTGATCGGATCGATCGTATAGCCCTGCACGGCCTGGCCGACGCCGAGCGGCAGCCGCGGGTCCGTGGTATAGGTGCTGGCCGGGGAGCGGCCGCTGCCGATGCCGAATTTGAACCCGCCGGTGCCGTCGAGCGTCGTCAGGTTGGCGGCGATATTCTTGGAAAAACTGCGGCTCACCTCGGCGAATCGCACCTGAAGGTTGACCTGAAGCGGCGTCGCGGTGCGCAGCCGGCTGAGCACCTTGGTGGCATCGCCGACGAACGCCTGGACCAGGCGTTCCGCCTCGGACGCGTCGGCGGGGGAGGAGACCGTGCCGGTGAGCAGGATCAACCCGTTCATCGATGTCGCCGCGATCCGCGCGTCGGGCATTGCCAGGCCCAGCATCTGCTGGATCGAATCGTAATTGTTGATCACCCGCACGGTCGCCGAATAGACCACGGCGCCAGCCTTGTTGGTGGCCGAGATGGTGGTCTCGCCGGGCGCCTTGCCGAAGACATACATCTGGGTCGGCGAGCGGATCTGCACGTCGGCGATCGTGTCGCTGGCGACGAAGAGGTCGGTCATCGGACGCGCCAGCGTGATCAGGCGGCCACGGCCGGTATTGACCTGCAGCACCGGCGCGCTGGCGGCGGTCTGGGCGAGCAGCGGGGCGGACGTGCCGCCGAGCGTGCCGGCCAGCAGGGCCACGGCCAGCGGCCAGCGGCTCGGGCTTGGCAGGATGCGCATCACTTCTTCTCCCCCACGATGACCGCGGTCACCGTATTTCCTCGCGCCACCCGGACCACCGGGCCCATCGCCACGCTGCCCCCCGGATAGGCACCGCCCACCGGTGCCGCCGCAGCGGGTAACACGGCACCGGTGACGATCCGTGAATCGACGGTCTTGCCCGGCACCGTGCGGCGCTGGAAACGCGACACGTCGGCGCCGACCGCGTAGCTGCTGTTGCCGGACACCGGCTGCGTGGCGAGCCGCGCCAGCATCGCCTTTTCGGCCTTGGGATCGGCATTGTCCGGCAGCTTCACGTCGCCGCTGGCGATCGCCTGTTCGAGTTCGGACGTATTGTCCGCAATCGAGCGCAGCGACAGCGACAGCGTGCCGAGTGTCTGCGCGACTGCGGCCTGTTCGGCGATCTTGGGCGTCGCCTCGATCGTCACGTTGGAAAAGCCGCGGACCTGCGTCTTGCCGTCCTCGCCGACGATATTGTCGGTGCGCTGATCGGTCGCCAGCACGCGCAGATTGCGCATCACCGTCTCGGAGGCCTTGAGCGGCGGGCCGTCGCCACCACCGGGCACGGTCTGGGTCAGGATCAGATCGATGCGATCGCCCGGGAAGACGAAGCCCGCAACGCCGGCCTGCGCCGAAATCGGGATCGTCACGGCGCGCATCCCCGGCGTCAGCGCCGCGGCCAGGAAACCGCGATCGCCCGGCTTGACCAGCGACCCTTGCGTCAGCGGCTGGCCGGCGGTGATCGCGCTGCGCACGACCGTGCCCTGCAGCGCCTGCACATTGGTATCGGCCTTCAGGTAATAGGCATTCTCGACCAGATCCTTGGGCCAGGGCTGAAACTTCAGCGCCGTGGCGTCGAGGATCGTGCCGACCGGCAGCGCGCGAGTCGCGACAAGCACTTCAGGCCCGTCGATCTGCGCCGCAGCGGCCTGGGCGGCGGGGGTCGGGGCGCCCGAGATCAGGCTGCGCGCCATGAACGCGGTGATCGCTGCGACGATCAACGCTCCAACCAGCAGGACGAGTTTACGGGTATCCATGTCGCTTCGAACCTCTCGGACGTGGATCGATTGATCCGCGATTAATCATCATAGAAATTGGTTAAATATCGGTTCGTGAATCACGCAGGCCGCGGCGATGGCGATTGCCACGCCGTACGGTATCTCGATCGGGTCCGATTTCCGGCGGCGCCAATGGTCGATCGCCAGCACCAGCGTCAGCACGCCGCCGATCAGCGACATGAGGATCAGCAGCCACGCCAGGGTAGTGATGTCGATGCACCACAGCGCCAGCGCGCCGATCATCTTGACGTCGCCGCCGCCCATCCAGCCGCGGGCGTAGGGGATGCAGAACAGCGCGAACACGACAACCGCGACCGCGATCTGCAGCGCGATGTCGGGCCACAGCTGCAGGCCGTGCGCCCACCACCACAGTGGCGCGAGCAGGGCGATGGCCAGATTCTTCCAGTTGGCGATCTCGCGCGTACGCGCGTCCTCGATCCCCGCCGACAGCAGGAGCAGCGCCAGCGCGCCAAGCAGGACGAAGATCGATATTCCCCACGGCATCGGGGAATTTCCTAGACGGCATGGCTTTCGAAAAAGTAACGATCCCGGATGAATTCCCCCCAGACGTACCGCCGCGCCATTCCCGCCGATGCCCATATCGATACCTGGGCCGCGCCCGACGGCTGGAAATTGCGCTGCTTCGACTGGCCGGCCGCGGGGCAGGCGCGCGGCAGCATCCTGTTCCAGGGCGGGCGTGGCGACATTTTCGAAAAGTATCTCGAAACCTTCGCGCACTGGCATGACGCCGGGTGGAACGTCACTTCGCTCGATTGGCGCGGGCAGGGCGGGTCGGGGCGGTTGTCGGCCAATCCGCATGTCGGGCATGTCGAGGATTTCGCGCACTATATCGCCGATTTTCGCGCCTTTTGGGCGCTATGGCAGGCGGCGACGCCGGGGCCACACGTGCTGATCGGCCATTCGATGGGCGGTCATCTGGCGCTGCGCGCGATGGTTGAGGGCGCGGCGACTCCGGCGGCGGCGGTGCTGGTCGCGCCGATGCTCGGGTTGCACAGTCCGATCGGCGCGGCGCTCGGCGAGCGGATGGCGAAGCTCGTCACGCGGCTCGGCAATCCCGCGCGCTCGGCCTGGAAAGGCAACGAACGCCCGGCGACGACGACGACGCGCGAGGCACTGCTGACGCACGATCATGGCCGCTACGAAGACGAGATCTGGTGGCAGCGCGAACGGCCCGAACTGCTGCTCGGCCCGCCGAGCTGGAAGTGGCTCAGCCGCGCGTTCGAATCGACCCGCGCGCTGCGTGACGATCCCCGGCTAGCGACCATGCCAGTGCCTACGCTGCTGATCGTCGCCGAGGCGGACAAGCTGGTCAGCCCGGCGGCGGCGCTGCAGGTGGCGACTCGCCTGCCCGATGCACGCGTGATGCAGTTCGGCGCCGAATCGGCGCACGAAGTGTTGCGCGAGGCGGATGGCGTGCGCGATCGCGCGCTCGGCGAGATCGACCGCTTCCTCGCCGCGCACGCGCCGGCGGGCTGACCGCGTGGCGCGCTACGACATCGCCATCGTCGGCGCCGGAATCGCCGGCGCCAGCCTCGCGGCGGCAATCGGCAGCCGCGCCTCGGTGGTGCTGCTCGAAGGCGAAGATTCGCCCGGCTATCATGCCACCGGCCGATCCGCGGCCTATTGGTCGGAAAGCTATGGCGGGCCCGGCGTCCAGCCACTGACCACCGCATCGGGGCCGGCGCTTACCAAGGGCGGCTTCCTCGATCCGCTCGGCTCGCTGCATATCGGGCGGCGCCAGGATGCCGCGAAGATCGATGCTTTTCTCGGCGCATTCGCCGGCAGCGGGGTGGCGCTGGCCCCGGTCGATCCGCGCTCGCTGGTGCCGGGCCTGCGGGAGGATTGGTCGCTCGGCGTGATGGAGGCGAGCAGCGCCTATATCGACGTCGCCGCGCTGCACGCCGATTGCCTCGCCCGCGCCCGGCGCGGTGGCGCGACCCTGGTCACCGGCGCGCCGTTGCGCTCGGCGGTGCCCGGCTGGCGCCTGGAGACCGGCGCCGGCACGTTCGAGGCGGATATTCTCGTCGATGCGGCGGGCGCCTGGGCCGATCCGGTCGCAGCGCTCGCCGGCATCGCCCCGCTCGGCATCCAGCCATATCGCCGCACTGTCGTGCAGCTGCGCACCGATCCGGCCCCGCCCGCCGGCCTGCCGCACGTCGCGGACATTTCCGGTGGCTTCTATTTCAAGCCCGAGGGCGTGGGGCGGCTGTGGCTCAGCCCGCACGACGAGACGCCGGTCGATCCGCACGACGTGCAGCCCGAGGAGCTTGACGTGGCGCTGGCGATCGATCGCTTCGAGCGCGCGGTCGACTGGCGCGTCGCGGCGGTCGAGCGGCGCTGGGCCGGGCTGCGCAGCTTCGCGCCGGATCGCCTGCCGGTCTACGGCTTCGAACCCGGGCGGCGTGATTTCTTCTGGTGTGCCGGGCAGGGCGGCTTCGGCATCCAGACCGCGCCCGCCGCCGCCGCCCTGGCCGCGGCGCTGCTGCTCGGCGCGGCGCCCGACGCGTTCGTGGCGGCGATCGATCCGGAGCCGTACGCGCCGGCACGGTTCAGACCGCTGGCGTAACGACTTCTAACGCTCTAGGATGCACCGCTGTAGTAAAGGAGGGGTGTCATGGCGCACAAGTTCGAGATCTACAAGGATGGCCGGGACGAGTTCCGTGTCCGCTTCAAGTATAACAGCGAAGTGATGTTCTCGACCGAAGGCTATGCCAGCAAGGCATCGGCCAAGGACGCGATCGAATCGATCAAGAAGAACGGCCCCGACGCCCCGACGGAAGACAATAGCTAGCGCGTCTTCCGACCGTTCCGTGCGGATCAGGAACGCCCGGCCTTCACCGCGGCGTCGCTGGCCAATTTGTCGACCCGCTCGTTATCCGCATTCCCGGCATGGCCCTTGACCCATACCCAGTCGATGCGGTGCGGCTTGGCGGCGTCGAGCAGCTTCTGCCACAGATCGGCATTCTTCACCGGCTGCTTCGCCGCGGTCTTCCAGCCGTTCTTCTGCCAGCCCTTGATCCACTTGGTCAGCCCGTCCATCACATAACGGCTGTCGGTCGATAGCGTCACGCGACACGGGCGGGTCAGCGCGTTCAGTCCCTCGATCGCCGCGGTCAGCTCCATGCGGTTGTTGGTGGTCAGTTTCTCGCCGCCGGAAAGCTCCTTCTCCGCGGTGCCGGCGCGCACCAGCGCCCCCCAGCCGCCCGGCCCGGGATTGCCTTTGCACGCGCCATCGGTGGCGATTTCCACGCGGGACATTTCAGCTGTTTCAGTCATGCGAAGATCGCGTCGCCTTGTTCGAGATAAGTATCGAGCCGGCGCAGATAGGCCAGCGGGTCCTTGCGTGTCACCAGCGCATCGGCCGGCGTGTTGAGCCAGTCCCACGCACGCGTCAGCAGGAAACGGATGCACGCGCCCTGCGCCAGGATCGGCAGCGCGGCACGCTCCTCGGGCGACAGGCCGTGCGCCGCGTCATAACCGGCGATGAGCGCGCGGCCGACCGCGGGGTCGAGCGGCAGGCCGGCCGAATCGAACGCCCAGGCGCTGTGCATCACGGCCAGGTCGTAGACGCGGATGTCGGTGCAGGCGAAATAGAAGTCGATCAGCCCGGTGACGCGGTCGCCGAGCATCAGCACATTGTCCGGGAACAGGTCGGCATGGATCGTGGCGACGGGCAGGGTGCGCGGCCAGCGGGCCTCGACCGTGTCGAGCGCGGCGGCGACGCGGTCGAACAGGCCCGGCTCGATCTGGTCCATCGCCCGGCCGCATTGATCGAGCAGCGGGCGCCAGTCGTCGACACCCAGTGTGTTGGGGCGGACCATCGCGAAATCGACAAGACCGGTGTGCATCTCGCCCATCGCCACGCCCGCCGCGCGCGCCTGCGCTGGGGTTGGGGTGGAGAGCGAAACGCCGGACAGGAACTTGATCAGGCAGGCAGAGCGGCCTTCGAGCTGCTGGATCGCCTGTCCGGTGCGGTCCTTGATCGCCGGCGGGACCGGGCTGCCGCGCGCCGCGAGATGATCCAGCATCGCGAAGAAGAACGGCAGATCGCTGGTATCGACACGCTTCTCGTACAGCGTGAGGATGTATCGGCCGGCGCTGGTATCGACCAGGTAATTGCTGTTCTCGACGCCCTCGGCAATGCCCTTGGCGGAGATCAGCTGGCCGCAATCGTAGCGCGCGAGGAACGCGCCGAGCGCCTCGGCGGAGACGTGCGTGTAGACCGCCATATCAGCGCCGCGTCGCGGTTGGGGAGCAGCCCCAGGTCGTCACCCCGGACTTGGTCCGGGGTCTGCCGTGCAGCAAGGCTTGCGCTAGAAATGTCATCGTCGTCCCATGCCGCGCCATGGACCCCGGAACAAGCCGGTGCTTATCGTCCCTTCGAACAGATATTCTGTTGTTCCCCCGCGAAAGCGGGGGCCCAGGGCCACGAGCGATGCGGTTTGAAACCCTGGGCTCCCGCTTTCGCGGGAGAACAGGAGCGGACATGTCGCAAGGTATATCGCCGAACAGTCCGGGGGGAACGATGGGGACGGGGGATGCCCTCAGGCCGCGGCTTCCAGCCCGCGCGGCAGTTTGAACGAGATCGTCTCGCGATTGGTCTCGACCTCGCGCTCGCTGATCGTGAAATGCTCGGCCAGCCGATCGACCAGTTCGCGCACCAGGATTTCCGGCGCCGATGCGCCTGCGGTGATGCCGAGCGTGCCGACCCCGGCGAGGAACGTCAGATCGAGGTCGCCCGCGCGCTGGATCAGGCGCGCCGGCGTGCCTTCGCGCTCGGCCACTTCCACCAGTCGCACCGAGTTGGACGAATTGGGCGCGCCGATCACCAGCATCGCATCGCACATCGCGGCGATCGCCTTCACCGCGGTCTGGCGGTTCGACGTGGCGTAGCAGATGTCGTCCGGGCGCGGCGCCTGGATCGCGGCGAAGCGGCGCTGCAGCGTCGCCACCACGTCCGCCGTGTCGTCGACCGACAGGGTGGTCTGCGTCAGGAACGCGATGTTGGTCGGATCTGCGGGCGTGAACGCCTCGGCATCCGCCGCCGTCTCGATCAGCGTCATCACGCCGGGCGGCACCTGGCCGAACGTGCCGATCACTTCCGGATGGCCGGCATGGCCGATGAACACGATATGCTTGCCCTGCGCGACCAGCCGTTCGGCCTGGCGATGCACCTTGGACACCAAGGGGCAGGTCGCATCGAGATAGGTCAGGCCGCGATCTTCCGCTGCCGCGGGCACCGATTTGGGCACGCCGTGCGCCGAGAAGACGACCGGCACGTCCTGCGGCACGTCGCTCAGTTCCTCGACGAACACCGCGCCCTTGGCCTTCAGCGAATCCACGACATATTTGTTATGGACGATCTCGTGCCGGACATAGACCGGCGCGCCGTGCTTCTCGATCGCCAGTTCGACGATGCGGATCGCGCGGTCCACGCCGGCACAAAAGCCGCGCGGCGCGGCGATCAGCAGTTCTAGGTGCGGTTTCGGAGCAGGTGCCATGCGGCGATGCTCTACGCGATTGCTTGCGTGCGGGAAAGCCGGTTCCTATGGTGCGCGCCATTCCAAAGGCAGGGCGCCGGTGCGCTTTTTGCCGTCCCAAGATTAAGGTGCGTATGCCCGTGACAGCCCGGAAGATCCTTGCCCCCTTGATGCTGGCCGTCCTTGTCGGCGGTTGCGCCGGCAAGGGGCAGATCGATATCGAAGGCGGTATCGGCATCACCGCGGTCCGCTCGGCCTGCCCGAGCGTCGGCATCCCGGCCTCGACCGGCGACATCACCGTGTTCGATCCCCCCGCCAGCCGCGACGCCGCGGCGATCGACGTCACCGCGCTGATGACCAATGTGCGCTCGACCTGCACCGATGCCGGCGCGGACATCGTCACCGCAGTGACGTTCGACGTGCGCGCCAGCCGGATTCGCGGCGATGCCGCCCGTGACGTGACCTTGCCCTATTTCATCACCATCGTGCGCGGCGGCACTGCGGTGATCGCCAAGCGTATCGGCCATGTCACGGTCCACTTCGATGCTGGCCAGACGCGGGCGCAGGCCAGCGGCACGGCCAATGCGATCGTCGCGCGCAGCGCGGCGACGCTGCCGGAGGAAGTGCGCAAGAAGCTGACCGAGAAGCGCAAGGCCGGCGATACCAATGCGGCGGTCGATCCGCTGACCGCGCCGGGCGTGCGCCAGGCAGTGCTCAGCGCGAGCTTCGAGGCGCTGGTCGGCTTCCAGCTGACCGAGGACCAGTTGAAATATAACGCCACCCGCTAAACCCGTTTGACTCATATGCTGCGGCGCGTCACATCGGGCGCGTCGATGGCGGGTAACCGCCATGGGCACGCGCGGGAGAGTGCAGGCGTCCTTTGAGGGCTGGCCTGCCGCCGAAGGAGCAACCGCCCCGGAATCTCTCAGGCACCAGGACCGCGCGGGCTTATCGATACTCTGGAAAGCGCATCCGCATCGGCGGGTGCCACCGAAGGTGTAAGCCGGGCGAGCGTCCGGTCAAAGCTCTCAGGTTCCGTGACAGAGGGGGCAGCGATCCGCAGGCACCAAGGTGCCAGGGGAATCGTTGCACTCGCGCGGAGACCTGGATTGAGCGATTTCGACAATGGCGGCGCTGAAGAAGGCCCCGAAATCGAGAACGAGCTGCTCGCGCTCGATGCCTGGCATCGTGCGAAGGGCGGCCGGATGGTGTCGTTCGCGGGCTATGAGATGCCGGTCCAGTATGAAGGCATCATGGCCGAGCATCTGTGGGTGCGCGACCATGCCGGGCTGTTCGACGTCAGCCATATGGGCCAGCTGTTCCTGTCCGGCGACGGGCTCGATGCGGCGCTCGAGGCGCTGATCCCCGCCGACGTCGTCAGCGTGAAGCCGAACGCGCAGAAATATTCGCTGCTGCTCGCCGACAATGGCGGGATCCTCGACGATCTGATGTTCACCCGCTGGGACGACGGCATCTACATGGTCGTCAACGGCGCGGTGAAATATGACGATATTTCGCACCTGCTCGATCACCTGCCGGACGATGTGACGATCAACCACATGGCCGATGCCGCACTGCTGGCCTTGCAGGGGCCGGAGGCGGTGACCGTGCTGTCGCGGCTCGTGCCGGGGGTCGAGGATCTCGTGTTCATGACCGGCGGGCGCTTCGTGTGGAACGATGTGCCGCTGTGGATCAGCCGCTCGGGCTATACCGGCGAGGACGGGTTCGAGATTTCGCTCGATGGCGAGCAGGTCGCGGCGTTCGCCGATGCGCTGGCCGCAGAGCCCGAAGTGAAGCCGATCGGCCTCGGCGCGCGCGATTCGCTCCGGCTCGAGGCGGATCTGCCGCTCTATGGCCACGATCTCGATACCGATACGACGCCGATCATGGCCGCATTGAACTTCGCGGTCGGCAGCAAGCGTCGCCGCGCGGAAGCCAATTTCCCCGGCGCCGAGCGCATTTTGGCCGAGCGCGACCAGGGTCCCGCCGTCAAGCGCGTCGGCCTGGTCATCGACGGTCGCCAGCCGGTGCGCGAGGGTGCTGCCGTGGTCGATGCCAGCGGCGCCGAGATCGGCAAGGTCACCAGCGGCGGCTTCGCGCCGTCGCTCAACGCACCGATCGCGATGGCCTATGTGCCGCTGGCGCTGGCTGAAATCGGCACCGTCATCCAGCTGTCGCAGCGCGGCAAGGTCCACACCGGCACCGTCACCGCGATGCCCTTTATTCCCCACCGCTACGTCCGCGCAGGAGGCAAGTGAAATGAGCCGTTACTTCACCGAAGACCATGAATGGATCGACGTCGATGGCGATATCGGCACAGTCGGCATCTCCGAATATGCTCAAGGGCAGTTGGGCGACATCGTGTTCGTCGACGTGCCCGAGGACGGCAAGGAACTGAGCAAGGGCGACGAGGCGGCGGTGGTCGAGTCGGTCAAGGCCGCGTCGGACGTCTATGCGCCGGCCAGCGGCACCGTGCTGGAGGGCAACACCGCGCTCGCCGACACGCCGGGCCTGGTCAACGAGGATCCCGAAGCCGAAGGCTGGTTCTTCAAGATTACGCTCAGCGATCCGAGCGAGCTCGAGTCGATGATGGACGAAGTGGCTTACGCGGCCTTCATCGCCAAGCTGTAGTCCTTCCCCACTCCCGCTTGCGGGAGGGACTGGGGGAGGGCCTGTCCACCCCTCCGCCGGACGTTTGTGAGGACATGCCCTCCCCCGACCCCTCCCGCAAAGCGGGAGGGGAGGAGTAGTTCAAATGCGCTACCTGCCCCTCACCGATACCGACCGTACCGAAATGCTCGCCGTGATCGGCGCGTCCTCGATCGACGATCTGTTCGTCGACGTGCCCGAGGCCGCCCGGCTCGACGGCCCGATCCACGGCCTGCCGATGCACGCCAGCGAACTCGCCGTCGAACGCCACATGAGCGCCTTGTCGCGCAAGAACATCGCCGCCAGCGATGGTCCGTTCTTCCTCGGCTGCGGTGCGTACAAGCATCACGTGCCGGCCAGCGTCGATCACCTGATCCAGCGCGGCGAATTCCTCACCGCCTATACGCCGTACCAGCCGGAAATCGCGCAGGGCACGCTGCAGATGCTGTTCGAATTCCAGACGCAGGTCGCACGGCTGCTCGGCACCGATGTCGCCAACGCCTCGATGTACGATGGCTCGACCGCGTGCTGGGAAGCGATCGGCATGGCGCGGCGCATCACCAAGCGCGGCAAGGCGTTGCTCTCGTCCGGGCTGCACCCGCATTACGTCTCGGTCGCCAATACGATGGCCAAGTTCACCGGCGATCAGCTCGAAACGGCAATGCCGGCGCTGGCGGCGGACACCGATATTGTCGATCTGATCGCGCGGATCGACGGCGATACGTCGTGCGTCGTGGTGCAATATCCCGACATTCTCGGCCGCATCGAAGATCTGAGCGCGCTGGCCGCCGCCTGCCAGGCGAAGAAGGCACTGCTCATCGCGGTCGTCACCGAGCCGGTTGCGCTGGGCGCGATCCGCTCGCCCGGCGAGATGGGCGCAGACATCGTCGTCGGCGAAGGCCAGTCGCTAGGCGTCGGCCTGCAGTTCGGCGGCCCCTATGTCGGCCTGTTCGGCTGCAAGGAAAAATATGTCCGCCAGATGCCGGGCCGGCTGTGCGGCGAGACGCTGGACGCCGACGGGCGGCGCGGCTTCGTGCTCACCCTGTCGACGCGCGAGCAGCATATCCGCCGCGAGAAGGCGACGTCGAACATCTGCACCAACAGCGGCCTGTGCGCGCTCGCTTTCTCGATCCACATGACCTTGCTTGGCGAAGCCGGCTTGCGCGCGCTGGCCGAGACCAACCATGCCGGCGCGGTCGCTGCGGCCGAGCGGCTCGCGCAGCTGCCCGGGGTGGAGCTGGTCACACCGGCCTTCTTCAACGAATTCACGCTGGATCTCGGGCAGGAAGCGCGCCCGATCGTCCGCGCGCTGGCGGAGAAGGGCATCCTGGCCGGGGTGTCGCTCGGCCGGCTGTATCCGGGCGAGGACACGCTCGCCAACGGTCTGGTGGTCGCGGTGACCGAGACGACGACCGCGGAGGACGTGGAAACACTTGCCGCCGCGCTGCAGGAGCTACTGGCATGAGCATCAATGCAAGCGGCTGGCGCCCGGAAGCGCCGCAGCAGGGCACCAGCGCCGCGCCGACCTTCACCGGCAACAAGGCGCTGATGCTGGAAGAGGCGCTGATCTTCGAGATCGGCGATATCCACACGACCGGCGTTGATTTTTCTTCTCCCTCTCCCCGCCGGGGAGAGGGCCGGGGAGAGGGGACGTCTGCCTCGGACGGCACGCCCGGTAACCCGGTACAGGGGGGGGGG
>NZ_JANQBK010000007.1 GCF_025370105.1 Sphingomonas hylomeconis | reverse complement strand
CCCCCCCCCCCCCCACGTCTGCCTCGGACGGCACGCCCGGTAACCCGGTACAGCCCCTCTCCCCGACCCTCTCCCCAGAGGGGAGAGGGAGATTGGGCAATCTCGCCCGCACCGCGGCGATCGGCCTCCCCGGCCTGTCCGAGCCCGAAACGGTGCGTCACTATACGCGCCTCAGCCGCCAGAATTACGGCATCGATCTCGGCTTCTTTCCGCTCGGCTCGTGCACGATGAAGCACAATCCGCGGCTCAACGAGAAGATGGCGCGGCTGCCCGGTTTCGCCGACGTCCATCCGCTGCAGCCGGTCGATACGGTGCAGGGTGCGCTCGAGGTGATTCACCAGCTCGCGCACTGGCTGGTCACGCTGACCGGCATGGATTCGGTCGCGATGAGCCCCAAGGCCGGCGCGCATGGCGAATTGTGCGGTATCCTGGCGATCAAGGCGGCGCTCGAAGCGCGCGGCGAAGGCCATCGCAAGATCATCCTGGTGCCGGAAAGTGCGCACGGCACCAATCCGGCGACCGCCGCCTTCGCCGGCTACCGCGTCGAGGATATCCCCGCGACCAGCGAAGGTCGCGTCGACACGGCGGCGCTGATCGCGCGGCTCGGCCCCGATGTCGCCGGCGTGATGATCACCAATCCCAATACCTGCGGCCTGTTCGAGCGCGACATGCGCACGATTTCCGATGCGGTGCATGAAGCCGGCGGTCTGGTCTATTGCGATGGCGCGAACTTCAACGCGATCGTCGGTCGCGTGCGCCCGGGCGATCTCGGCATCGATGCCATGCACATCAACCTGCACAAGACCTTCTCCACCCCGCATGGCGGCGGCGGCCCCGGCTCGGGCCCGGTGGTGCTGTCCAAGGCGCTCACCCCGTTCGCGCCGCTGCCGTTCGTCGAGAAGACCGGTGCGGGTTTCCGCCTGGTCGAGGAAGAGACGGCGGAGGATCATCACGCGCACACCTTCGGCCGTATGGTCGCGTTCCACGGCCAGATGGGCATGTTCACGCGCGCGCTGACCTATATCCTGAGCCACGGCGCGGACGGCTTGCGGCAGGTCGCCGAGGATGCCGTGCTCAACGCCAACTACATATTGCGCTCGCTCGACGAGACGCTGGTCGCGCCGTTCGGCCATTCGGGGCCGTGCATGCATGAAGCACTGTTCTCGGACGAGAACCTGGCCGAGGGCTTCTCGACGATCGACATCGCCAAGGGCCTGATCGACGAGGGCTATCACCCGATGACGATGTACTTCCCGCTGGTCGTCCACGGCGCGATGCTGATCGAGCCGACCGAGACCGAGAGCAAGGCGGCACTCGACCAGTTCATCGGCGCACTGCGCTCGGTGGCGGAGCGCGCGAAGGCCGGCGATGTCGCGCTCAAGACCGCGCCGCACTTCGCCCCGCGCAGCCGGCTGGACGAGACGCTGGCGGCGCGCAAGCCGGTGCTGGTGTGGAAGGAAGCACTGGCCGAGGCGGCGGAGTAACCGTTCCTCCGCTTGCCGGGGGAGGGCGCCAAGCGGCGTTCCGCGTTTTGGGTTGCCGCCGGTACGGATAGTCCGCCGGCAACCCCATCCCCCGCGAGTCGCCGCGATTCGTCGTCACGACGCGCTGCCTTATGGTGCCTCGGCGCCCGTCAGGCGGTAGCGCGCATCCGCTGCATGACGCGGGCATACAGCGCATCGCCCGTCACGTGGTGCGCGATCATCGGATCGTTGTGGTCGGGCGCCACGCCGTCGCCCGGAAAATAGCCGATCCGGTCGGTGACGATCCGCGCGCCCTGCAGGCTGTACTGAGCCGCGAGCGCCTCGACCTGCCGCTTGGCGCGGCCATAGGCATGGTCATGGTCGATCCACATCGACGAGGGGACGAAAATCGCGCTGTAGCGCCGCCATTGCTGCAGGTGACCGGTGACCCGCGCGACATGCTGGTCGGGCTCATCATGCTGATAGGCGCAGTCGAACAGATAGGGCTTGTAGCCCGGGGCATGGCCGCGGCGCGGCTCGCCGATATCGATCGCCTCCACGTCGTACCCGTCGCGGCGCAGTCGCATCGTGAAGGCGCGCCCGAGGCGGCCCCTGGCACCGGTAACGATCGCTTTGGTATTTGGCTCGGTCATCGCGCCGCCCTAGCGACCAACCCTCGCGCGCGAAAGCAGCCCGCGTAAAAACGCCATCCCCGCGTGTAGGCCCCGCCCGGCGCGTTACCCCGTCGTCTTCTTGCGGCCGCGGCCCCGCGTCATCGGATCCGGCTTGACCGGCGGCGTCCAGCCCGGTGGCGGGGTATAGCGCTGCTGGCTGGTGCCGAGCCCCATCTTGCCCGGCTGCTGCCGCGTCAGCCCGTCCGGATCGATCGCCGCCGCGTCGCCGTCGCCCGTTTGCCCGCGCAGGATGCTGATCTGATCGCGCAGCCTTGCGGCAAGCACGAAATCCTGCGCGTCGGCGGCGGCTTCCATTTGCTGGCGCAGCGAATCGATCGTGGTCATGCGCCGATCAACGCGCCAATCCCCATTGGGATGCGCTGCCACGCCCCCTGAAAGACTATTTGCGGTGCGCCGCGCGATACGCCTTCACCGCCGCCAGCGTGCCCTCGACATGCCCGACCGGATTGCCCTGCGTCAGCGCGAAGATCACCTTGCCGCTCGGCGCGATGACATAGCTGGTGCGGTTGGTCATCGCCGCGCCCGGCGCCATGTGCACGTCATAGCCCTTGATCGTCGCGGGCGATGCGGTGCCGACCGGGAATTTGTCGCGGCATGCCTCGACCGAGAATTTCGCCAGCTTGTCGATCGGATCGGCGCTCAGGCCGATCAGGCTGGCGCCCTGCGCCGCGAAATCGTCCGCCGCCTCGGCAAAGGCGTGCGCCTCGATCGTGCAGCCGCCGGTGAACGCGGCGGGGAAGAAATACACCACCACCGGGCCTTTGCGCAGCGCTGCCTTGAGCGCGAAATCGAACTGCTTGCCGCCCTTGGCCGCCTTGGTCACGATGTTGGGCACCTTGGCACCCACCGGCAGCGCGGCCTGCGCCGGGGCGGCAACGGCGAGCGCGAGAACGGGGGCGAGGGCGGCGAGGGCGAGGCGCTTCATGGGGATACTCCGACTGAGACGCGCCACTCTAAGACGCAAAGTTCGTCCTGTCTTTGGCTTTGGCGCGCGTCCCTGCTATCGGCGCTCGATACCTCTCACAGATTGACCGAAAAACGTGGCCACTCCCCTCGACAAGATCCGCAATTTTTCCATCATCGCGCATATCGATCACGGCAAGTCGACGCTCGCCGATCGCCTGATCCAGGAGACGGGCGGGCTGACCGCGCGCGAGATGTCCGAACAGGTGCTCGATAACATGGAGATCGAGAAGGAGCGCGGGATCACGATCAAGGCGCAGACCGTGCGCCTGGCCTATAAGGCCGATGACGGCGAGACCTATACGCTCAACCTGATGGACACGCCGGGCCATGTCGACTTCGCCTATGAGGTGAGCCGGAGTCTCGCCGCGTGCGAAGGCGCGTTGCTCGTCGTCGATGCCGCACAGGGCGTCGAGGCGCAGACGCTCGCCAACGTCTATCAGTCGATCGAGCATGATCACGAGATCGTGCCGGTGATCAACAAGATCGATCTCCCCGCCGCCGATGCCGAGAAGGTCAAGGCCGAGATCGAGGAAGTGATCGGGCTGGATGCGAGCCAGGCGGTGCTGACCAGCGCCAAATCGGGCATCGGCATCCGCGAGGTGCTGGAAGCCGTGGTCACGCGCATCCCGCCGCCCAAGGGCGATGCCGATGCGCCGCTCAAGGCGATGCTCGTCGATTCCTGGTACGATCCCTATCTCGGTGTCGTCATCCTGGTCCGCGTCGTCGCCGGCACGCTGAAGAAGGGCCAACTGGTCAAGTTCATGGCCACCGGCACGCAGCATCTGATCGACCGCGTCGGTTGCTTCCGCCCGCGCATCGAGCAATTGACCGAACTTGGCGTCGGCGAGATCGGCTTCATTACGGCCCAGATCAAGGAAGTCGCCCAGACCCGCGTCGGCGACACGATCACCGACGTCAAGCGCCCCGCGCTCGAGCCGCTCGCCGGCTTTAAGGAAGTCCAGCCGGTGGTGTTCTGCGGCCTGTTCCCGGTCGACGCCAACGATTTCGAGAAATTGCGCGAGAGCATCAGCAAGCTGCGGCTCAACGACGCGTCGTTCAGCTTCGAGATGGAAACCAGCGCGGCTTTGGGCTTCGGCTTCCGCTGCGGCTTCCTCGGCCTGCTCCATCTGGAAATCATTCAGGAGCGCCTGACGCGCGAATATGATCTCGATCTGATCACCACCGCGCCGTCGGTGGTCTATGAGATCGAGCTGACGCATCCCGATCCTGCCGGCACCAAGCAGTTCGAGCTGCACAATCCCGCCGACATGCCCGATCCCAACAAGATCGCGACGATCAGCGAGCCGTGGATCAACGCGGTGATCTACGTGCCCGACGAATATCTCGGCTCGATCCTCAAGCTGTGCCAGGATCGCCGCGGCATCCAGAAGAACCTCACCTATGTCGGCGGCCGCGCGCAGGCGACCTACGAGCTGCCGCTCAACGAGGTCGTGTTCGATTTCTACGATCGGCTGAAGTCACTCTCCAAGGGCTATGCCAGCTTCGATTACACGCAGATCGGCTATCGCGAGGGCGATCTCGTCAAGATGAGCATCCTGGTCAACGAGGAACCGGTCGACGCGCTGAGCATGATCGTCCACCGCGGCACCGCCGAAGTGCGCGGCCGTGGCATGGTCGAGCGCCTCAAGGATCTGATCCCGCGCCATCTGTTCAAGATCCCGATCCAGGCGGCGATCGGCGGCAAGGTGATCGCGCGCGAGACGATCAGCGCGATGCGCAAGGACGTCACCGCGAAATGTTACGGCGGCGACGCCACACGCAAGAAGAAGCTGCTGGAGAAGCAGAAGAAGGGCAAGCTCAAGATGCGCGAATATGGCAGCGTGAGCATCCCGCAGGAGGCGTTCATCGCGGCGCTCAGGATGGGCGATGATGCGTGAGGCCCAAGGCTAAGCAAAGCTTAGCCGCGGACTAGCCGAATGCCGGCCGGCGGTCGGTCGAGCTCGTCCTCGACCGCACCGTCCGACGACGCGGCGTTGCCGCGGCGCACGCCCCGTTACAGATTCCGCAGGATCGCATCCGCCTGCGTCGCCGGCAACGTCAGCGCGACTTCGCCGAGCGCGATCGAGGCGCGGCACTTGGTCTCGGCGTTGCTCTTGTTGGCCATCGCCTTGGCAAAATCGGCGCGCGGCATGCCGGCGCGCTTGACCGCCTGGTCGATGATCGCCCCGCTGACCCTGAAATCGGTGCTCGGCGGGCTGGCGGCGGGATCGCCATCGGTTTCCAGCAAGACACGCCCGACCAGCGTCTTGTCGCGCGCCAGCAGATCGGAGGACAGCCATTCGGCTGGGGCCGCGCCGGTGACGAAGAAATTCTCGCACGCCTGCCAGCCGCGCGCGCGCAAGTGCCGTGCCTTGTCCAGCCGGAGCGTGAACAGATCGACCAGCAAGCCATGCGGCGCGCGGCGCACGCCGACAGAATAGCGGTCCATCAGCAACGTGTAGGTGGTTTGCGCGAAGGTGATCCGATCGGTCTTGTTTTCGCCGGCCAGCGTCCAATTGGTCTGCAACTGCCCGTGCAGCCGTGGATTCTGCGTGCGGATCGTCGCCATCGTCAGCGCCGGTCCGCCGAGCGTCGCCAGCATCGGATCGAGCAGTTGCGCGGCGCTGGCATAGGACGATACCGGGATCGGCGTGGCGGCGGGCGGCTGCGTGTCGGTCCCGGCTGCGAGCAGGCGAAGCACCAGGAAGATGATCACCATGCCGCCCCACCAGGCGCCCCAATTGGTGGCGCCCCCCGATCGCGCCTCCCACAGCGACACGCGGTACCAGTCCAGCTCCGACTCCAGCATCGGGTGTCGGGTGCGGATTTCGTTCAGCAGCCGCCGCACTTTCGATCCGCTGACACCGAGCGTCTTGCGGCTGCCCTCCTGCGCCGGCTTGCGCAACTCGCGCCACGCTTTGTGCAGCGGATGCTTACGGTCCTGCACTTCGGTCATGAATACCAGAGCATCATAACGCGCGACCACCGCGGCCACCGCCGGCGACTGGTCGATCCGCCCGCGGCTCGCCAGCCAGTTGAAATGGCCGAGCGCCAGCGTCAGGATCGGGTCGGATCGTATGGGCGACGACGCGATGATGTCCGCGAACCAGCGCTCGGCGGCGGCGTGGAACGCCAGCCCCTCCATGCGAGGATCGGCGAGCAACGCCTCGACGCGCTCGACCAGTACCGAGGCGGCAATCCGGTCGAGCGGCTTTCCGTCCCGCTCATCGCCGGGAAACACCATCGTCTGCACGGCATCATAATGGTCGCGCATCGTCGCGTCGTGCGCGTGCGCGCCGTCATCCTGCGGCTCGGCGGCTTCGGGCGGCGCGACGGGCATGTCGGGCTGCCAGCGTTCGTCGTCGAGATCCTCGGACCATCGCTCGTCCCATTCCAGCGCGTCCGGCTCCAGCGCGTCCGGTTCCAGGGTGTGGCTGTGCATCACAGGCAGGGCATCCGCCGTCGCGCGATCTTCCTCGTCATCCGCCACTGCATCGAGATCGGCATCGGCATCGGCGTCGGCGTCGAAATAGGGTGCCTGCGCCATCGCCGCGTCACGCGCCGCGCGCAGCGCGATGTAGCGCGCCGGCTCCTCGTCGATGTCGAACGTCTTGAGCGCCCGGGCATAGGCCTTGCGGATCGCCGCCGTGTCGCCGGTGGGTGCCAGATCCAGCGTGCGCCAGATGCCGGAGAGCCTGCTCACAGGTAGCGGTCGCCGTCGAGCTCGTTCAGCGCCGCGTCGAACTGTGCGCGGGCGGCATCGATGATGCGCGGGTCCTGCGTCTCCAGCGCCGCCTCGAACTGCGCGGTCCAGGTGCCGACCATGTCGCGCCGCTCGCCGATATAGCCCTCGTAGCAGCGCGCGGCGCGCGCCATGATCGCCTGGTTCTGGCTCTCCTCGCGCGGATGGCGCTTGAGCGCGGCCAGCGCCGCGCGCCGTGTCGCGACCTCCGCCGCGTTCGGCGCTTCGTCATCGTCGACGATCACCAGATTGCGCTGCGTTCCGGCCTGCGGCACGTTGACATCGACCTCGAGCAGCCCGCTGGTGTCGTAGCTGAAGCGTATCTCGACGCCGATCTCGCCGGCCTTGCCCGCGGGCAGCGGAACGCGCAGCGACCCCAGTTTGACATTGGCCTGCACCTCGCGCGCCTCGCCCTGATAGATCTGCACTTCCAACTGGCGCTGATTGTCCGCGATCGTCTGGTAATAGCCGACACGGCTCGCCGGGATCGGCGTGTTGCGCTCGATGATCGGCGAAAAGAGGCCGTGACGAAAGCCGCCGCGCCCATCCCCCACACTGTGATCGATGCCCAAGGTGAACGGGCACACATCGGTCATGCGGATCTCGTCCAGCGCGGCATCGCGCGCCTTCAATCCGGCCTGCACCGCGGCGCCCAGCGCCACCGCATGATCGGGATGCACCGCGGCGTTGGGGAAGCGGCCGAACATGCGCGTGATCGTGCGCCGGACGATCGGCATACGGGTCGAGCCGCCGACCAGGATCACTTCGCTCAGAGTGTCGACGCGGATGTCGCTGTCGCGCAGCGAGCGCAGCACTGGCTCCCGCAACCGGGCGAGCAATGGCGCGGCCTGCGTCTCGAATTCGCTCGCGGTGATCGTGGTGGTGAAATCCTGCCCCAAAGCGGTCACCGTGAACGGCGCTTCCTCCGCCTCGCTCAGCGCGCGCCGGCAACGCTCGGCGGCGGCGCGCAGCAATTCGCGCAGCAGCACCGGATCGACCTTGGCCAGATCGCCGGCCGGATCGATCCGCGCTTTGGCCAGATCGATCACCGTTTCGTTGAAATCCTCGCCGCCCAGCCGATTGTCGCCGGCCGAGGCGCGCACTTCCATCACCCCGTCGAACATCTCGACGATCGACACGTCGAACGTGCCGCCGCCCAGATCGAAGACCAGGAACGGCTCCTTCTCCTCGCGCGTCTGGATGCCATAGGCGAGCGCGGCGGCGGTCGGCTCGTTGATCAGCCGCTCGACCTTCAGCCCGGCCAGCTCGCCGGCGCGGCGCGTCGCCTTGCGCTGGCGGTCGTTGAAATAGGCCGGCACGGTGATCACCGCGCCGGTCACGGCCTCGCCCAGGAATGCCTCGGCATCCGCCTTCAGATTGGCGAGCACGATTGCCGACAGGTCCTCGGCGGTAAAGCGCGTCTTGCCCAGCGTGACGGTCTGCCGCGTGCCCATGAAGCGTTTGAATGCCGTTGCGGTGGCGCCGGGATGCGTCGATTGCCGGTCGCGCGCGGCCATCCCGACAATCACCGAACCGTCCTCGGCGATGCTGACCGCCGAGGGCGTCAGCATGTCACCCAGCGCATTGGGAATGAGCACGGCTTCCCCGTCGCGCCAGATCGCGATCGCGCTGTTCGTCGTTCCCAGATCGATGCCGACGATCATCGTGTTACGCTCCCCCTGCTGGCTCGGCGATACGGGCTGCTCAAAGCGGACGCCAGCACTTACCGCTTATCGGGCCGTACCTTGGGACGAACTTTGAATATTCAGGAACGACGCCCTGTGTACCGCTACCGGCACGGGCACCGAGGATAGCCCCCGGCCGATCGCACCGCTATACCCGCGCGGATATGGATCGCCGTCGCAGCCTGCTCGCCACCCTCGTTCTGCTCGCCGCCGTGCTGCTGCTGCCGGCTCCCGCCGCCGCACAGCCGCGCGCGCCGCTCGTGCTCGCCGCGGCCAGCCTGCAGGAATCGATGACCGCCGCTGCCGCTGCCTGGGCGCGGCAGGGGCACCCCCGGCCGGTCGTGTCGTTCGCCGCCTCGTCCGCGCTCGCCCGCCAGCTGATCGCCGGGGCGCCGGCCGATCTGTTCGTCTCGGCCGATGCGGCGTGGATGGATGCCGTCGCCGCCAAGCGCCTGCTGGCCGCGGGCACGCGGGCGGACTTCCTCGGCAACCGGCTGGTCGTCGTCGCGCGCACCGGCAGCAGGACGCGCATCCCGCTGCGTCCCGCCGCGCTGGCCCGCACGCTCGGCGCCGGGCCGCTGGCGATGGCCGATCCGATGAGCGTGCCGGCCGGCATCTACGGCAAGCAGGCGCTGCAGCGCCTGGGCGCCTGGCCGCAGGTTGCGCCGCACGTCGTCGCGGCGGAGAATGTCCGCGCAGCGCTGGCGCTGGTCGAGCGCGGCGCCGCGCCGCTCGGCATCGTCTATGCGACCGATGCGCGCGCCTCGGCCAAGTTGCGCATCGCCGGCGTGTTCCCCGCCGCCAGCCACCCGCCGATCGTCTACCCGCTGGCGCGGCTCGCCGCGTCGCGCAATCCGGAGGCGGAGGGCTTTCGCCGCTTCCTGCTCTCCCGCCCGGGTCAGGCGATCTTCGTGCGCTACGGCTTCACGACGCGCTGATGCTCACCGCGGCGGAATGGGAGATCGTGCTGCTGTCGCTGCAGGTCGGCGGCGCGGCATTGCTCGTCACGCTGCCGATCGCCTTCGCGCTCGCCTGGCTGCTCGCGCGGACGACCTTTCCGGGCAAGATCCTGCTGGATGCGGCGATCCACCTGCCGCTGGTCGTCCCCCCGGTGGTCACCGGCTGGCTGTTGCTGCTCGCCTTCGCCCCCGCCGGCCCGCTCGGCCGGTTGCTTGAACAGACGTTCGGCATCAGCGTGCTGTTCCGCTGGACCGGCGCGGCGATCGCCGCCGGGATCATGGCGCTGCCGCTGATGGTGCGCGCGATCCGCCTGTCGCTCGAGGCGGTCGATCGCCGCCTGGAAGGCGCGGCGCGGACGCTCGGCGCCAGCCCCGCGCGCGTCTTCCGCACGATCACGCTGCCGCTCGCTTTGCCCGGGGTGCTGGCCGGGACGGTGCTCGGCTTCGCCCGCGCGCTCGGCGAATTCGGCGCGACGATCACCTTCGTCTCCAACGTCCCCGGCCAGACGCAGACCTTGCCGCTCGCCATCTACAGCGCGCTGCAGCAGCCGGGCGGCGACGCGATGGTGCTGCGCCTGTCGGCGATCTCGGTCGCCTTGTCACTGGCCGCACTGGTCGCTTCGGAACTGCTCGCGCGCCGCGCCGGCCGGGGCGTCCATGTCCTTTGAGATCCGCCTCCGCAAACGCCTCGGCGACCGCGACATCGCGCTCGATCTCGCCGCCGGGGCGGGGGCAACGATCCTGTTCGGCCCATCCGGTGCCGGCAAGACCAGCGTGCTCAACATGGTCGCCGGCTTGCTCAGGCCCGATGCCGGCACGATCCGCGTCGCCGGCGAGACGCTGTTCGACGCTTCCGCCGGGATCGATCTGCCGCCCGAGCGGCGCCGTGCCGGCTATGTGTTCCAGGATGCGCGGCTGTTCCCGCACCTGCGCGTGCGCGACAATCTGCGTTATGCCTTTCCGGGCCGGCCGCTCGATCTGGCGCGGATCGCGTTCCTCGGCATCGATCAGCTGCTCGATCGCTGGCCGCGCGCACTGTCCGGCGGCGAGGCGCGCCGCGTGGCAATCGGCCGGGCATTGCTCAGCGATCCCGCCTTCCTGCTGCTCGACGAGCCGCTGTCGTCGCTCGACGCCGCCCGGCGCGAGGAGATCAGCGTCGCAATCGAGCATCTTCGTGACGTCGCCAGGCTGCCGATCCTGATGGTCACGCACGATGCCGGCGAGGCCCGTCGCCTGGGCATGCGGATCGTCCCGATGGACGCCTGACGAACCGGCAAAATCGCTTGTAACCCGCGCTGCGCCTTGGCAAATATGCCGCGGGGGAGGGGGCTGCATGAGCGTGTCATGGGCGTTGTTCATGGTCGTCGGGGCGATCGCGGCGCAGGCCGGCGATCCGGCCGCTGCACCCTCCGCACCGCTGCCCGCACCGGCGCCGGGGCTGATCGGGCTGGCCGCCGGCACGCCGATCGAGCTCGAGATCGCCGAGCCGCTCAGTTCCAAGACCAGCAAGATCGACGCGATGTTCGCGATCCGCGTGCTTTCGCCGGTGATGGCGGAGGGCAAGGTGGTGATTCCGGCCGGCACGCCGGGGCAGGGGCAGGTCGTGCACGCCGCCAAGGCGACGGGGCTGGGCAAGGCCGGCGAGCTGATCCTCGCCGCGCGCTTCCTGGATTGCGGCGGCACGCGCATCGCGCTGCGCGGCTTCCGGCTCGGCGGCGCGGGCCGCGACCATGCGGGCAAGCTGATCGCCGCGACCGCGGTCGGCGGGCTGATCGCGATGCCGCTGATGTTCGTCAGCGGCGGCCAGTCGATCGTCCCGGCGGGCACGCACGCCACCGCCAGGCTCAGCGCGGCGGTCGATCTCGCGCCGGCGGCGGCGGGCGGCTGCGTCGCCCCGCCGGCCGGCGCACCCGCGGTTTCGGTTCAACCATGAAGGCAAGGGGGTATCTGTGATGAAGATCGGGACGTTTTCGATGCTGGTCGGGGGCGCGCTGGCGCTCGCCGCGCCGGCCGCACTGGCGCAGGACAGTGCGGCGCCGGCGGCGCTGGTGACCAAATCCGGCGCGCTTGGCGCGCCCGCGCCGGGCAAGGGCATGGTGGTCTTCTACCGGCCTGGCTCGCTGATGGGTGCCGCGCTCGGCTGCACGGTGCGCGAAGGGCCACAGGACGCCGAGCAGCAGATCGCGCGGCTCGGCTCGGGCAAATATTGGGTGCACATGGCAGAGCCGGGCAAGCATGCCTATCGCACCGAGGGCGAGAAGACCGACGTGCTCAACATGGAGATCGAGCCGGGCGAGACCTATTTCGTCAAGTGCAAGATCGGCATGGGCATCATGGCCGGCCGCGCCAACATCTCCCCGTCGGATGAGGCCGAATTCGCCAAGAAGGCCAAGGGCCTGAAGCTGTGGGAGCCGAAGGAAGACAAGGCCGAAAAGAAGAGCTGACCGCGGCAGCGGCTGGCGTCCGTTTGTCGCACGCCGGCCGCCGCTTGTCCGGTCTCATTTCGCAGGCGTTGTGCCCAGCACACCGCGCAGGAACGCCATCTCGACCTGCAGGCTGAGATCCTGGTTGGGCTTCTTGCGCCAGCCATGCCCCTCGTCGGCGAACAGCAGATAGGAGACGGGCACCCCACGCGCACGCAGCGCATCCACCATCTGCTTGCTCTCGCGCATCGGCACGCGCGGATCGTTAACGCCCTGTTCGATCAGCATCGGCTTGGTGATCCCGGCGACATTGGCGCGCGGGGATATCTTCGCGAACACCGCCTTCATCTTCGCCGTCCGTTCGTCGCCATATTCGGCGCGGCGATTATCGCGGCGATAGGCCTCGGTATTCTCAAGGAAGGTCACCCAGTCGCCGATGCCGAACAGATCGACCCCGCCGGCCAGTCTGTCGCTATATTTGGTCATCGCCGCGAGCGACATATAGCCGCCATAGGAGCCACCGATCACCGCGATGCGGCTGGCGTCGAGATCGGGCTGCGTGGCGATCCAGTCGAGCAGCGCGCCGATATCCCGGACCGAATCCTCGCGCTTCTCGGCATTGTCGAGGTTGAGATATTTGGTGCCATAGCCATCCGAGCCGCGCACGTTGGGCACGATCACCGTCGCGCCCAGCGTATCGACGAAGCTGGCGATGGTCGGCGACCAGCCCGGCCGCGCCTGGCCCTCGGGCCCGCCATGGATCGAGATCAGCACCGGCGTCTTGGCACCGCGCGCCGCGCTCTTCGGGCGATAGACGAAGGCGGGAACAGAGAGTTTGTCGAAGCTGGCAAAGCGCACCAGCTTAGGCTCCGGCAGGCGCGCGCGATCGATCGGCCCGATCTCGGATTGGGTCCAGCGCGCCAGCGTGCCGCCACCGACATCCCAGCCATAGACGTCGCCCGGCCCGGCGGCAGACGCGATGCTCACTGCCAGCTTGCGGCCATCGGGCGACAGCCGCAGCGCGCTGACCACGCCCTTGATGAAGGCGGGCTGCGGCAGCGCGCGGCGCGTGACGAAATCGCGCACCACGACCTTCGAATAGCCATCCTCGTTGATCACATAGGCCAGCACGCGCCCGTCGTCGCTGAGCTCGAAATCCTCGACATCCCACGCCAGGCCCGGGGCAATCGGCGTCATTCTGCCCGTCGCCACGTCGATCTCGACCAGCCGCTGCACATCGCTGCCGCGGTTGCTGACCGCGAGCAGCGCGCGCCCGCCGCGGATGAACTTCGCGCCCGACAGGTTGGCCGGCGTGCCCTTGGCGATCTCGGTCAGCGCGCCGCTGGCGATATCCAGCGTGAACAATTTCTGTTCGCGGTTGGACACGCCCAGCGTCATCAGCAGGGTCTTGCCGTCGTCGGACACGTCGCTCGGGGTCATCGCCCCGGTCGCCTTGTAGACCAGCGCGCGGCTCGCCGGATCGGTCGGATCGGCGGACAGGATGTTGCGGTCGCCCGAGCCCTTGATCGCCTGCGACCAGAAGATCCGCCGCCCGTCCTTCGACACGGTCAGGCCATCGTTGCGCGTGCCCGCCTCGGTCAGCTGCAGCGGATTGCCATCCGGCCCCATCGTATAGATCTGGAACCACTCGTCGCCGCCGGTATCGCGGCTGAACGCGATCCGGTCGGACTGCGGAATCGCCCGCCCGCCGGCGATCGGCTCGGCGGCAAAGGTGATCTGCGTCCGCGCCATGCCCGGCGCCTGCACGCGGTGCAGCTGCACCGTCGTGCCGAACCGCGTGGCGATCAGCAGGCTGCCATCGGGCAACCAGTCCGCCACGCTCGCCGAGCGGCTCTGCTGATAGCGCGCGACCGCGGTGGTGAGCTCGGGCGCGATCGGCGGCACATTCTCCAGCGTCGCCGCCCCGACGGTACGGACATCGACCTTTGCGGCAGTCTGCGCGGGCGCGAGGCCGGGCGTAAGGGCGATCAGGGCAGTGGCAACGAGCAGGTGACGCATGAGGATCTCCGTAAACTTTGCAGAACCTTAGCCGTCACGAGCCGCGGCGCAATCGCCAAGCGGAAGTGCGCGAGCCTTCTCACGACCCCCATCGTGAGAGAGCGATCATCGTAGGCCGCCGTCGCAGGATACCGTCGCGCATGAGGAGCGGCTCAAATCCCGGCGGCGTGCGTTCGCGCTGATCGAACGCTGCAATCCCGCGTGGCGGGACCTGTTCGACACGCAGGTTTAGGCCGAGCAGCGGGACCCCGGGTCAAGCCCGGGGTGACGGACGGTTGGATGGTAAAACGTCCGCCATTGGGCGTGGACACCGCTGCCGCAGCGTCGCCCTCAAGAAAAAACCGCCGCCCGGGGCATCCCGGACGGCGGTTCTTTCAGTTCAGCCCGGTGAGGGGAAACCCGATCATTCCTTGATCAGGTAATCGCCCGCATCGGCATCGGTGCCCGTGCCGCTGGTCACGACCGCGCCGAGCGCATCGTCACCGGTATCGTCCGCCACGTTGCGCAGCTTTTCGGCAGCGCGTTCCTCGGCGGCCGAATTGGCCATGGCGATCGACACTTCGGCCATCTTGCGCTGCGACACGCGCAGCACCGCGTCACGGCTGGAGGCGGCGATGCGCATCCGGTTCATGCCAGCACCAGTACCGGCGGGGATGAGACGGCCGACGATCACGTTCTCCTTGAGCCCGGTCAGCGTGTCCTTCTTGCCCTGCACCGATGCTTCGGTGAGGACGCGGGTGGTCTCCTGGAACGACGCCGCCGAGATGAAGCTGCGGGTCTGCAGCGACGCCTTGGTGATGCCGAGCAGGACGGGCTTGCCCTGTGCCTTGACCTGCTTCTTGTCGAGCTTGGAGTTGTACTCGTCCATCTCGTCGCGATCGACCTGCTCACCGGCCAGCAGCGTGGTATCGCCGCCATCGGTGATCTCGACCTTCTGCAGCATCTGACGAACGATCGTCTCGATGTGCTTGTCGTTGATCTTCACGCCCTGCAGACGATACACTTCCTGGATTTCCGACACGAGATATTCGGCCAAGGGCTCGATGCCGAGCACTTCGAGAATATCGTGCGGATCGGGGCTGCCGCCGATCAGATTGTCGCCGCGCTTGACGTAATCGCCTTCCTGCACGTCGATGACCTTCGACTTCGGCACCAGATACTCGACGACCTCGCTGCCATCCTCCGGCTGAATGCCGATCTTGCGCTTTGCCTTATAGTCCTTGCCGAACACGACACGGCCCGAGACCTTCGCGATGATCGCATTTTCCTTCGGCTTGCGCGCTTCGAACAGCTCGGCAACACGCGGCAGACCGCCGGTGATGTCGCGCGTCTTGGCGCTCTCGCGGCTGACACGGGCGAGAACGTCGCCGCCCTGGACCGTCGCCCCATCCTCGACCGAGAGCGTCGCGCCCGGCACCAGCATGTAACGGCCAGCTTCTTCCGCGCTGTCGCCGGTCAGCGTCAGGCGAGGACGAAGATCCTCCTTCTTGGAGGCGATGCCACGGTTTTCGGTCACCACACGCTGCGAGATGCCGGTCGCTTCGTCGGCCTGCTCGGTGAGCGTCTTGCCCTCGATCAGATCGACATATTTCACGACGCCGGGGTTTTCCGTGATCACCGGCATGGTGAACGGATCCCATTCGGCCATCCGGTCGCCCTTTTCGACGATGTGGCCATCGTCGAACAGCACATAGGCGCCGTACGGAATGCGATGCACCGCACGCTCGCGGCCGTCCATGTCGACGATCGCGATTTCGCCCGAGCGGCTCAGCACGACGCGACGGCCGCGCTGATCGACAATGACGCGCAGGTCACGATATTCCATCGTGCCGTCGGCCACTGCCTCCAGGTTGGACGTTTCGTTGAGCTGCGCCGCGCCACCGATGTGGAACGTACGCATGGTCAGCTGCGTGCCCGGCTCACCGATCGACTGGGCGGCGATGACGCCGACCGCTTCACCGATGTTCACCGGCGTACCGCGGGCGAGATCGCGCCCGTAGCACTTGCCGCACACGCCGATCTTCGTCTCGCAGACCAGCGGGCTGCGGATCTTGCACGACTGGGTGCCCAGCGCCTCGATCGTGGTGATCATCGGCTCGTCGAGCAGCGTGCCCGATGGGATGACGACCTTGTTGGTCTTCGGATCGATGATGTCCTCCGCGGTCGTGCGACCGAGGATGCGCTCACCGAGCGAAGCAATGGTCGACCCACCCTGGACGATCGCACGCATTTCCAGCGCGCGGGTCGTGCCGCAATCCAGCTCGATGATCACGCAATCCTGCGACACATCGACCAGACGGCGGGTCAGGTAGCCCGAGTTGGCGGTCTTCAACGCCGTATCCGCGAGACCCTTGCGGGCGCCGTGGGTGGAGTTGAAGTATTCGAGGACGGTCAGGCCTTCCTTGAAGTTCGAGATGATCGGCGTCTCGATGATCTCGCCCGACGGCTTGGCCATCAGGCCGCGCATGCCGGCGAGCTGCTTGATCTGCGCCTGCGAACCACGGGCACCGGAGTGCGCCATCATGTAGATCGAGTTGATCGGGGCTTCCCGGCCATTCTCGAGCTTCTTCACCGACTTGATCTCGTCCATCATGGCGTTCGCCACCTGGTCGCCGCAACGGCTCCAGGCGTCGATCACCTTGTTGTACTTCTCCTGCTGCGTGATCAGGCCGTCCTGATACTGCTGCTCGAAGTCCTTCACGAGCGCCTTGGTCTCGTCGACCAGGCCGACCTTGGCGTCCGGAATGATCATGTCGTCCTTGCCGAACGAGATGCCCGCCTTGAACGCATGCTTGAAGCCCAGCGCCATGATCGCGTCGGCGAACAGCACGGTCTCCTTCTGGCCGGTGTGACGATAGACCTCGTCGATCACGTCGCCGACGTCCTTCTTGGTCAGCAGGCGATTGACGGTGTCGAACGGCACCTTGTGCGCCTGCGGGAGCGTTTCACCGAGCAGCATGCGGCCCGGCGTCGTCTCGTAGCGCTTCATGATGCTCTTGCCGTCGGCATCGACCTGCGGAACGCGGCTGATGATCTTGGTGTGCAAGGTCACCGCGCCGGCTTCCAGCGCCTGATGGACTTCGGACATGTCCGAAATCATCATGCCTTCGCCCGGCTCGCCTTCCTTGAGCATCGACAGATAATACAGGCCCAGCACCATGTCCTGCGACGGCACGATGATCGGCTTGCCGTTGGCAGGCGACAGGATGTTGTTGGTCGACATCATCAGCACGCGCGCTTCGAGCTGTGCTTCCAGCGACAGCGGCACGTGGACCGCCATCTGATCACCGTCGAAATCGGCGTTGAACGCGGAGCAGACCAGCGGGTGCAGCTGGATCGCCTTGCCCTCGATCAGTACCGGCTCGAACGCCTGGATGCCAAGACGGTGAAGCGTCGGTGCGCGGTTCAGCATCACGGGATGCTCACGGATCACCTCGTCCAGGATGTCCCAGACTTCCTTGCGCTCCTTTTCGACCCACTTCTTCGCCTGCTTGAGGGTCATCGACAGACCCTTGGCATCGAGACGTGCGTAGATGAACGGCTTGAACAGCTCGAGCGCCATCTTCTTCGGCAGGCCGCACTGGTGCAGCTTGAGTTCCGGCCCGGTCACGATGACCGAACGACCCGAATAGTCGACGCGCTTGCCGAGCAGGTTCTGGCGGAAGCGGCCCTGCTTGCCCTTGAGCATGTCGGACAGCGACTTGAGCGGACGCTTGTTGGCACCCGTGATCGTGCGACCGCGGCGGCCGTTATCGAACAGGGCGTCGACGGCTTCCTGCAACATACGCTTCTCGTTGCGCACGATGATGTCCGGCGCGCGGAGCTCCATCAGGCGCTTGAGGCGGTTGTTGCGGTTGATCACGCGGCGATACAGATCGTTCAGATCCGACGTCGCGAAACGGCCACCGTCGAGCGGCACCAGCGGGCGCAGCTCTGGCGGGATGACCGGCACGACTTCGAGGATCATCCATTCGGGCTTGTTGCCCGAATCGATGAACGATTCGACGACCTTCAGGCGCTTGATGATCTTCTTGGGCTTCAGCTCGGACTTGGTGACCGCCAGTTCTTCCAGCAGCTCCTTGCGCTCGCCCTCGAGATCGAGGTCCTGCAGCATGATGCGCACGGCTTCGGCGCCGATCCCGGCGGTGAAGGCGTCCTCACCATATTCGTCCTGCGCGTCGAGGAGCTCGTCCTCGGTCATCAGCTGGTACTTTTCGAGCGGGGTGATGCCCGGCTCGATCACGATATAGGCCTCGAAATACAGCACGCGCTCGAGCTGCTTGAGCTGCATGTCGAGCAGCAGGCCGATGCGCGACGGCAGCGACTTGAGGAACCAGATGTGCGCGACCGGCGCGGCCAGCTCGATATGGCCCATGCGCTCGCGGCGGACCTTCGAGACGGTAACCTCGACGCCGCACTTCTCGCAGACGATGCCCTTATACTTCATGCGCTTGTACTTGCCGCACAGGCACTCGTAATCCTTGATCGGACCGAAGATGCGCGCGCAGAACAGGCCGTCACGCTCGGGCTTGAACGTGCGATAGTTGATGGTTTCCGGCTTCTTGATCTCGCCGAACGACCACGAACGGATCTTGTCCGGGGAGGCGATGCCGATCTGGATCTGGTCGAAGGTCTCCGGCTTAACGACCGGATTGGCGAAGTTTGTGAGTTCGTTCATTTTTTCGATCCCTCAGAAGGGGTGATATTTTGATCAGTCGAGGCGAGGCCTAACCACTTGTCGCCCCAGGCCATCAGCGCTGCCGCGAAGAGGATCAAGCCGAGTCCGATGAAGGCGTATTGTCCTAGCCAATCTCGCTGCTCTACCGCCCGGTCGATCCAGAATAAGGCGATGCCCACGGAAACTGCCGAAATCGCCAGAAGCGCATAGTAACGGAAGTTCCACGAAAGCATCGCCTAATCCTTACTCCGCCGCGATCGCGACGCCGTCGGTGTCGAACTGTTCCACGCTGGTCAGCTCGATGTTCAGGCCCAGCGAGCGCATTTCCTTGACGAGCACATTGAAGCTCTCCGGAATGCCCGCCTCGAACGTGTCGTCGCCCTTGACGATCGCCTCGTAGACCTTGGTGCGGCCGACCACGTCGTCCGACTTCACCGTGAGCATTTCCTGCAAGGTGTACGCCGCGCCGTAGGCCTGGAGCGCCCAGACCTCCATCTCGCCGAAGCGCTGCCCGCCGAACTGCGCCTTACCACCCAGCGGCTGCTGCGTGACCAAGGAGTACGGCCCGATCGACCGGGCGTGGATCTTGTCGTCGACCAGATGGTGCAGCTTGAGCATGTAGATGATGCCCACCGTCACCTTGCGATCGAACATGTCGCCCGTGCGCCCGTCGAACAACTCCGACTGACCCGACGTGTGCAGCCCGGCCAGGCTGAGCATGTCGGACACATCGGCCTCGCGCGCACCGTCGAACACGGGGGTGCCCATCGGCACGCCGGTCTTCAGGTTGCTCGCCAGCTCGATGATCTGCTCGGGGCTGCGTGCCTCGATCTCCGCCGCATAATGCTCGCCATACACTTCGAGCAGCCGCGCCTTGACCGCTTCCGGCATCGCACCGGTCTCGGGGTTGGGATTGGCCTCGCGCCAATCTTCCAGCGCGGTGTGGATCTGCTGACCCAGGTTGCGCGCCGCCCAGCCGAGATGCGTCTCGAAGATCTGCCCGACGTTCATGCGCGAAGGCACGCCCAGCGGGTTGAGCACGATGTCGACCGGCGTGCCGTCGGCGAGGAACGGCATGTCCTCCGCCGGCAGGATCCGCGAGATCACGCCCTTGTTGCCGTGACGGCCGGCCATCTTGTCGCCCGGCTGCAGCTTGCGCTTCACCGCGACGAACACCTTGACCATCTTGAGCACGCCTGGCGGCAGTTCGTCGCCACGCTCGAGCTTGTCACGACGATCCTGGAACTTGTCGACGATCACCTTGACGGCATCGTCATACTGAACCTTGACCGCTTCGAGATCGCTCTGCGCCTTGTCGTCGGCAACCGAGAACTTCCACCATTCGTGACGATCGACCGAATCGAGCACGTCCTGATCGATCACGACGCCCTTCTTGGGGCCGTTCTTCGGCACGGCCGTTGCGGTCTGCCCGATCAGCATTTCGCGCAGGCGGCTCCAGGTCGCACGGTTGAGGATCGAGCGCTCGTCGTCCGAATCCTTCTTCAGACGCTCGATTTCCTCGCGCTCGATCGCCATCGCGCGCTCGTCCTTGTCGATGCCGTGGCGGTTGAACACGCGCACCTCGACGACCGTCCCGGCAACACCCGGCGGCAGGCGGAGCGACGTATCGCGCACGTCCGATGCCTTCTCGCCGAAGATCGCGCGGAGCAATTTCTCTTCCGGCGTCATCGGGCTTTCGCCCTTCGGCGTGATCTTGCCGGCGAGAATATCGCCCGGCTCGACCTCGGCACCGATATACACGATGCCCGCTTCGTCGAGGTTGCGCAGCGCTTCCTCGCCGACGTTCGGGATATCGCGCGTGATGTCCTCCGGCCCAAGCTTGGTATCGCGCGCCATCACTTCGAACTCTTCGATGTGGATCGACGTGAACACGTCGTCCTTCACGATACGCTCGGAGATGAGGATCGAATCCTCGTAGTTGTACCCGTTCCACGGCATGAACGCGACGAGGCTGTTGCGGCCCAGCGCGAGCTCACCGAACTCGGTCGACGGGCCGTCGGCGAGCACGTCGCCGGCGTTGATCACGTCGCCCACCTTCACCAGCGGACGCTGGTTGATGCAGGTGTTCTGGTTCGAGCGCTGGAACTTCATCAGCGTGTAGATGTCGACGCCCGAGCTGCCCGCTTCGACCGTGCCGGTCGCCCGGATGACGATGCGTGCGGCATCCACCTGGTCGACGATGCCGGCGCGCTTGGCCGAGATCGCTGCGCCCGAATCGCGCGCGACGGTCTCTTCCATGCCGGTGCCGACGAACGGCGCCTCGGCCTGGACCAACGGCACGGCCTGACGCTGCATGTTCGAGCCCATCAGTGCGCGGTTGGCGTCATCGTTTTCCAGGAACGGAATGAGCGATGCGGCGACCGAGACGAGCTGCTTGGGGGAAACGTCCATCAGCGTGATGTTGGTCGGGATCGCCATCAGGAATTCGCCCGCCTGACGCGACGAGACCAGTTCCTCGGTGAAGCCGTTATCCGCGTCGAGATCGGCGTTGGCCTGCGCGATCGTGTGCTTGGCCTCTTCCATTGCCGACAGATAGACGACGTCGTCGGTGACCTTGTGGTCGACGACCTTGCGGTACGGCGTCTCGATGAAGCCGTACTTGTTGACGCGGCTGAACGAGGCGAGGCTGTTGATCAGGCCGATGTTCGGGCCTTCCGGCGTCTCGATCGGGCAGATGCGGCCATAATGCGTCGGGTGAACGTCGCGGACTTCGAAGCCGGCGCGCTCACGCGTCAGACCACCTGGTCCAAGTGCCGACACGCGGCGCTTGTGGGTGACTTCCGACAGCGGGTTGGTCTGATCCATGAACTGCGACAGCTGCGACGAGCCGAAGAATTCGCGCACCGCGGCAACCGCCGGCTTGGCGTTGATCAGGTCGTTCGGCATGACCGTCGAGACGTCGACCGACGACATGCGCTCCTTCACGGCGCGCTCCATGCGGAGCAGGCCGACGCGGTACTGGTTCTCGAGCAATTCGCCGACCGAACGGACACGACGGTTACCGAGGTTGTCGATATCGTCGATATCGCCCTTGCCGTCCTTCAGATCGACCAGCGTCTTGATCACGGCGAGGATATCCTCGCTGCGCAGCGTCGTCACGGTATCCTCGGCATCGAGGTCGAGACGCATGTTGAGCTTGACGCGACCCACGGCCGAGAGGTCGTAGCGGTCGGGATCGAAGAACAGGCCGCTGAACAGCGACTCTGCGGTCTCCAGCGTGGGCGGCTCGCCCGGGCGCATGACGCGGTAGATGTCGCTGAGTGCCTGCTCGCGCTCCTCGGCCTTGTCGACCTTGAGCGTGTTGCGGATCCACGGACCGGTCGCGATGTGATCGATATCGAGCAGTTCGATGCGATCGATCCCGGCCTTGTCGAGCAGTTCGAGATTCTCGGCCGACACTTCGTCGCCCGCCTCGATATAGATCTGGCCCGTCGTCTCGTTGATCAAATCATAGGCGCTGTAGCGGCCGAAGATTTCCTCGGTCGGGATCAGCAGGTCGGTAAGACCGTCCTTGGCCGACTTGTTCGCCGCGCGCGGGGAGATCTTCTGGCCGCTCGGGAACACGACTTCGCCGGTCTTCGCATCGATGATGTCGAACATCGGCTTCTGGCCGCGCCAGTTCTCGGCCTGGAACGGGATGATCCAGCCACCCTGGCCGCGGACGAAGGTCACGCGGTTGTAGAAGTGGTTGAGGATCTCTTCCGAGGTCATGCCGAGCGCGTACAGGAGCGCAGTGACCGGCAGCTTGCGCTTGCGATCGATGCGGACGTTGACGATGTCCTTGGCGTCGAACTCGAAATCGAGCCACGAACCGCGATACGGGATCACGCGTGCGGCGAACAGATACTTGCCCGAGGCATGCGTCTTGCCGCGGTCATGATCGAACAGGACGCCCGGGCTACGGTGCATCTGGCTGACGATCACGCGTTCCGTGCCGTTGATGATGAAGGTGCCGTTGCCCGTCATCAGGGGCATGTCGCCCATATAGACGTCCTGCTCCTTGATATCGAGCACCGAGCGGGCATCGGTATCGGCGTCCACCTCGAACACGATCAGGCGCAGCGTAACGCGCATTGGTGCTGCATAGGTGATGCCGCGCTGACGGCATTCGTCGGTATCGAACTTGGGCGGCTCGAGCTCGTAATTGACGAAGTCGAGTTCGGCGGTGCCGGCGAAATCGCGGATCGGGAAGACCGAGCGCAGCGTCTTCTCGAGACCCGAGACATAGCCAGTCGCGGGATCGGAACGCAGGAACTGCTCGTAGGATTCCCGCTGAACCTCGATCAGGTTCGGCATCTGCACGACTTCGTGGATGTTGCCGAACACCTTGCGGATGCGACGCTTCAGCGTGCCGCCGTCATATGCCTTGGATGCCATGTGGTTTTTCGCCCTCGGTCTTGGCCTTGTCAGGCCGAAATTAGGTGCCCGGAAACGCCCGGGCGGGCACGCAGAAAACGCCAAAAAGCCGCGTGTCATCCTTGCTCAGGAGACAGCAGCTTGTCGGCGTCTATGAAACCACGATTTTCAATACGATCGATGCACTGCGCGACGGCACATCATTTCCCGAAGATTGTGGTGAGCAGCGGATATAGGCGCGCTGTTGGATTTAGTCAAATAGCGCGGGAACCAATCGCGCGATCCGGTGCAGCGGCAGGCTCGTGCCAGCGGCGGGGCGATCGCATGGCCGCTTGAGCGGACAACGGATCGACGCGAACGGGAAATAGGCAGGTCATCCTAAGCGGTCAATTGCCTCGGCCGGTCGCCAGCGTACGCCGGTTCGTCGCGATTTTTGGCCATGGGCGGGGCCGACAGGGCCGGCAGGTCATTGATTATCCGTTATGAAAATCATTCCCACCCCGCATCGTCGCGCGATCGTCGCGCTTGTTCCCGCCACGCTGCTGCTCGCCGCACCGGCCTTCGCGCAGGAGGCGGCGCCCGCGCAGGCGCCGCCGATCAGCACGACGACCACGCCGCCGCCGGTCGTCTCCACCGCGCCGCCCGCCGGCGCGCCAGGCGCTGCGCCGAGCCCGGCGCGCAGCGGCATCGGCGATCCCGACAGCAGCACGCCGGTCGCCCCCGAGGCGATCGCCCAGGTCGAGGAAGCGCGCGCCGCGCGGGCACC
>NZ_JANQBK010000006.1 GCF_025370105.1 Sphingomonas hylomeconis | reverse complement strand
GACGGTCGGCGGGGCAGGGCGCGGCTCCGCCGGCTGCACGGGCGTCGCGGCCGCCGCCTCCACGGGGCGTGCGGTCTGGCCGGCAAGCTCGGTCGGCAGATCGGCGCGCTGGCTGTCGCTCTCATATTGCCGCGCCAAGACCAGGCCCTGCTGGCGCGTTTCCTGCGGGATATACTGATCCATCTGCGCCAGCACCTTGTTGGCCGAGGGCAGGCCGGCCGCCGATGCGCGCACCAGCAGTGCATAGGCGCGGCGCCAGTCCTTGGGCACGCCATCGCCGTTGAACAGCATCGTGCCGAGCACGAGCTGCGCGCGCGGCTCGCCGCGGGCGGTCGATTTCTCCAGCCAGGGCAGTGCCTCGCCGCGCTTGCCCTGATCGAACAGCGCGAGACCGTAATTGGTTTCGGCCTGGGGCAGGCCCTGCAGCGCCGCCTTGCGATACCATTGCTCGGCCAGCGCCATATCGACCGGCACGCCGCGGCCGAGCTTGTAGGCCTGGCCGAGATTGAACTGCGCCTGGGCGTCGCCGGCATTCGCCGCGGGCCGCCATTGCTCGACCGCCTTGCGATAGTCGCCGCGGCTCCAGGCATCGACGCCCTGCTTGACGTCGGCCAGTGCGGGGGCGGTAACCGCCGCGAGCGCGGCCATGCTCGCCAGAAGCGCGCGCTTTGTCCCGTTTGCCATGATCATGTCCGTTCCGCTGCCTAGCCCTGAATGCCGATAATGCCGCGTAACCGTGGTTTGGCAAAGATTTCGTTAGCCAATCGTACTGTGTGCAGCGGAAATGACGCGGCGTTAACCTGTTCTTGACGCCGCCATGCGATCTCCCGGTCTCGAATTGGGGAGTTTCGGGACACATGCGCGTTCTCGCGATGGCATCACAAAAGGGCGGGTCGGGCAAGACCACGCTATCCGGGCATCTCGCCGTACAGGCGCAGCTGGCCGGCGCCGGGCCGGTCGTCCTGATCGACATCGATCCCCAGGGATCGCTGTCCGATTGGTGGAACGAGCGCACCGCCGAATATCCCGCCTTCGCGCAGACCACCGTTGCGAGGCTCGCCGCCGATCTCGAGACGCTGCGCCAGCAGGGCTTCAAGCTGGCGATGATCGATACGCCACCGGCGATCACCATGGCGATCCAGAGCGTGATCACCGTCGCCGAGCTGATCGTCATCCCGACGCGCCCGAGCCCGCACGATCTGCGCGCCGTCGGCGCGACGGTCGATCTGTGCGAGCGCGCCGGCAAGCCGCTGCTGTTCGTCGTCAACGGCGCCACGCCCAAGGCACGGATCACCAGCGAGGCAGCGGTCGCGCTGTCGCAGCACGGCACGGTCGCGCCGATCACGATCCACCACCGCACCGATTTCGCCGCCTCGATGATCGACGGCCGCACGGTGATGGAATGCGATCCCAAAAGCCGGTCCGCCGCTGAAGTCGCGGCCTTGTGGTCCTATATCGCCGATCGGCTCGAGAAGAATTTCCGCCGCACGGTGTTTGCCGCGCCGGGCACGGCCGCCGGCTATATCCCGCAACGCACGACCACCGGGGGTTTCGGCCGCCGGGTGGTGAGCTGAGGCCATGGCGATGATCGGAAGCTCCAAGCCGCTCGCCTCGCTCTCGGCCACGCTGCTCGCGCGCAAGGGCACGGCACGCCCGGCGATGCGCCCGCAAGGGTTTGGCGGGTTCGGCGCGCCGCCCGGCGCACATGACGATCTCGGCTGGAACGACATGGGCGATTCCGCGCCGGTCGAGGCACCGGTGCCGGTCGTGCTGGTCCAGCGCGAGGCGCTGCACGAGGAGTTCGCGCCGGTCGCGCCCGACACCGCCGTGGCGGTGCCGGCGATGCCGGTCGTCGAGGCTCCCGTGGCAGAGGCTCCCGTGGCCGAGGCTGCGGTCGAAACAGAAGCCCCGGTCGTCGCGCAGGTCGCGGCGCCCGAACCAGAACCCGAAGCAGCGGTGCGCCGTCCGGTCTCCGTCGCCACCGCGACGCGGATCCGCCGCGAGACCAATGCCAAACATGTCGTGCGCGCCAAATCGGCGTTCACGCTGCGACTCGATAGCGATCGCCATCTCAAGCTGCGGCTGGCGAGCGCCATGCAAAACCGGTCGGCGCAGCTGCTCGTCACCGAGGCGCTCGACGCCTTTCTCGAAACATTGCCCGAAGTCGCGGCGCTGGTCAGCCAGCTGCCCGACCGGGCGAAGCGATAGATAAGGATTTTCCGATGAAGACCCGGGCAATCGTCACGCTCAGCCTGTCGGCCCTCCTGCTCGGGGGCACGATGGCAGGTTATGCCGGCGTGAGCGGTATCGCGTTCGCCGGCATGCAGGACGGCGCGAAGATCGCGGCGAAGAATGCCGAACTCGCCCGCCGCAATCTGGCCAAGGGCAGGACCGATGCGGCGATCGAGCAGGCCGAGCGCGCAGTTGGCTATGACCCGCAGGTGCCGGCCTATCGCGTGCTGCTCGGCCAGGCCTATCTCAAGGGCGGGCGGTTCGCTTCGGCGCGCGCGGCCTTTGCCGATGTGCTTGCGCTCGAGCCCGGCAATGGCAAGGCCGCGCTCAATCTCGCGCTGACGGAAATCGCGCAGGGCAATTGGGATGGCGCACGGCGGACGCTGGACGCCAATGCCCAGATCATCGCGGTCAGCGATCGCGGCCTGGCCATTGCGCTGGCCGGCGATCCGGCGACGGCGGTCGAGCTGCTCGACGGTGCGGCGCGCGCGCCGGAGGCCGATGCCAAGACACGGCAGAATTATGCGCTGGCGCTGGCCCTGGCCGGGCGCTGGATGGACGCGCGCACCGTCGTCGCGATGGATCTCGCGCCCGATCAGGTCGATGCGCGGATCCTGGAATGGGCAAGCTTTGCCAAGCCGAGCTCCGCCTCGGATCAGGTCGCCAGCCTGCTCGGCGTGACGCCGGTCGTCGATCCGGGCCAGCCGGTGCGACTCGCGCTGAACGGCACGGCGCCGGTCGGCCTCGCCGCGACCACGCCGGTCGATGCCTATATGCCGGGCGCACCCGGCAGCCCGGCGCCGGTGGCGGTCGCCGAGGCGGAAACGACGGCACCGATGCTATCCGAGGCAGCGCTGCCGGTGGCGGCGTCGGTCTCCAATGTCAGCTTCGCCGCGCGTCAGGAAGTGATCCAGGTGCTGCCGCCGCGTGCGGTCCGCCAACTTCCCGTGCAGCAGGCGGTCGCGTCTGGTGCGAAGGCTAGGGCGCTGTTCGCGCAACCCAAGCCCGCGATGGGCGCGGCGGTCGCGGCCAAGGCGCCGGCCAAGGGCAATTTCTTCGTCCAGCTCGGTGCGTTCGACAATGCCGGCGTCGCCCGCGATGCCTGGGGCCGGATGGCGCGTCATGGTGCCTTTGCCGGCAAGACGCCGTCGGGCGTGGCAGTGCAGACCAAGGCGGGCACCTTCTACCGCCTGTCGGTCGGCGGCTTCGCGCGCAGCGACGCGGTCAGCATGTGCCGGAACTACAAGGCGGCGGGCGGCAGTTGCTTCGTGCGTGCCGATGCCGGCGACAAGATGGCGGCATGGGTCAAGTCGGGCGGGCGGGGTGCGCAGCTGGCCGCGCGCTGAGCCTTTTCGACAGATCGACCACGAACGGCCGGCCCCCGATCCGCGGGGCCGGCCGTTTTCGTATGTGCAATGCGACCCGTGGCCGTGTCATGCGTTACGCAGGCTCAACGATTTCAGGATAGCTGTCATGAAGAACCTTGCCGTATCGCTTGCCACGCTGGTCGCGCTATCGCTGTCGGTCCCGGCGCTGGCGCAGCAGAAGGAGAGCGACGAGAAGATCGCCGGGCGCGTCGTCAGCCAGCCGGCGCGCGACGTGGGCATCGCCAAGACCAAGATCCCGCCCGTCCTGCAGCGCGCCGCCGATGCCACCTACGCGCCGGTCTCGGGTTGCGCGCGGATCGCCGCCGGGATCAGCGAACTGAGCGAGGCGCTGGGCCCCGATTTCGGATCGGGCGAAAGCAGTAAGCGCGCTGGCATCGCGGAACTGGGCGGCTCGGCGGTGGTCAATTCGCTGATTCCGTTCCGCGGGGTGGTGCGCGAAGTATCCGGCGCGGCGGGGGCACAGCGTCGGCTGGAACAGGCGATCAGCGCCGGCCATGCGCGGCGCGGTTATCTGCGCGGCTTGCAGAGCGCGCGCGGCTGCCGCCGTTAACGCAGCGCGGCGCCGCCCTTCCACAGGCGCAGCACCTTGCCCTGCACCGGCAACCCGTCGAACGGCGTGTTGCCGGCCAGCGCGACCATCTTGTCGGCATCGATCAGCCACGGCGCGCCCTCGTCGAACAGCATCAGATCGGCCGGCGCGCCGACGGTCAGCGTGCCCGTCTCCAGCCCGAGGATCGCCGCCGGCCCGGCCGAGAGCATGGCGATCAGCCGTTGCAGCGTGATGCGCTCGTCGCGCACCATACCGAGCGCCAGCGCGAGCAACGTCTCCGCCCCCGCCATGCCGTGCGCCGAATCGGCGAACGGCAGGCGCTTTTCCTCGGGCCCGCGCGGATCGTGGCCCGAGCACAGGATGTCGATCGTGCCATCGGCCAGTGCTGCGAGGCAGGCCTGACGGTCGCTTTCGTCCCGCAAGGGCGGCGAGAGATGCGTGAAGGTGCGGAAATCGCTCATCGCGATATCCGACAGCAGCAAATGCGCCGGCGTGATGCCGCAGGTGACGCGCACGCCGCGGCGCTTGGCCGCACGGACGAGGTCGAAGCCGGCCGCGGTGGTGACGGTGCGGAAGTGGATCTTCGCGCCGGTGTCCTCGGCCAGCATCAGATCGCGCGCGATCGCCAGCGGCTCGGCCAGCGACGGCGCGGCGGGCAGGCCCATCCGCGTCGCGGTTTCGCCCGCGGTGGCGACGGCGTTGCCGAGCACGCCACCGTCCTGCGCCTCGGCGATCAGCGTCAGCCCGAGATCGCCGGCATAAGCGAGCACTTTGCGCATCACGCCCGAATCCGCGATCCAGCGCTCGCCGGTGCCGACCGCAACCGCACCGGCATCGCGGTTGATCGCCATTTCGGCCAGATCCTTGCCGGCCAGCCCGCGCGTTGCCGCGGCGATCGGATGGATCCACAGCCCGGGACGGCCGATCAGCGCGGCGCGCTGGACGATACCGGGATCGTCGAGCACCGGTGTCTGGTCCGGCATAAGCCCGACGCGGACGATGCCGCCGGCATGGCAGGCGGGCACGTCGATCGTGAACACGCCGAGATCGACGATCGCGGGCGCGAGGATCTTGCCGTGACAGTCGATCACGTGCGCGTCGTCCGGCACCGCAAAGGTGCCGACCGCGGCAATGCTGTGCCCGTCGATCAGCACGCCGCCGCTGCTGGCGCCGCCCGTTGGGCACACCAGTTGCGCGTTGAGAAGTGCGATCGTCATGCCCAGCCTTTCACGCCGCGCGACCGGCGCGTCAGCACGTCGAGGCAGGCCATGCGCACCGCCACGCCCATCTCGACCTGTTCGGTGATCGCCGACTGGTCGACGTGATCGGCCACCGCGCTATCGATCTCGACGCCGCGGTTCATCGGCCCGGGATGCATCACCAAAGCGCCTGGCTGCGCCTTGGCGAGTCGTTTCAGGGTGAGCCCGTAGCGCAGGTGGAATTCGCGGTTGGATGGCACGAAGCCGCCCGCCATCCGCTCGTTCTGCAGCCGCAGCATCATCACCACGTCGGCGCCTTCCAGCGCGGTATCGAAATCGGTGAACGGCGTGACGCCCATCCGCTCGATCCCGGCCGGCATCAGCGTCGAGGGTGCGCAGACGCGGACGTCGGCAGACAGCGAGGTCAGCGCGAGAATGTTCGAGCGCGCCACCCGGCTGTGCAGCACGTCGCCGCAGATCACCACGCGCTGGTTGTGGATCGTGCCGCGCCGGCGGCGGATGGTCAGCGCGTCGAGCAGCGCCTGGGTGGGATGTTCGTGGCTGCCGTCACCGGCGTTCAACACCGGGCAATCGACCTTGTCGGCGATCAGCCGCACCGCGCCCGACGAGCCGTGGCGGATGACGATCACGTCCGCGCGCATCGCGTTGAGCGTCATCGCCGTGTCGATCAGCGTCTCGCCTTTCTTCACGCTGGAGGTAGCGGCATGCATGTTGACGACATCGGCGCGCAGCCGCTTGCCGGCGATCTCGAACGAGAGAAGCGTACGCGTGCTGTTTTCGAAAAAGGCGTTGATCTGCGTGAGTCCGCGCAGCCGTTTGTCGTTCTTCTTGGAGCCGCGATTGGCGGCGACCCATTGTTCCGCCTCGTCGAGCAGGAACGTGATCTCGTGCGGCTTCAACCCGGCAATGCCGGTGAGGTGCCGGTGCGGGAAGACGGCGCTGCCCGGGAGGGAGGCAGCGGGGCTGTGATCTGAGGGTTGCATTAAAGGGGTTCGGTAACGGCGGGCGCGGCGCGGCGCAAGCCGCCGCTCACGCCGCGTGCAGTTTCGCCACGAATTGCTCGGTCGCCTGCTGCAACTGGCGCGCGGTCTGCGACAGGCCACCGGCGGCGCTGGTCACGCGACCGGACAGTTTTTCGGTGTCGGCCGCGACGATAACGACGCCGCGGAGCAGTTCGGACATCTGGCCTGCGCTCGCTGCCGTATCGTCCGCCGTGGCATGGATCAGCGAGACGGTGCTGCGTTGTTGCTCGACCGCGGCGCGGATTTCCTCCGCCGCCTCGGCCAGTTCGGCGACCATCGCGGCGATATCGCGCAGCGCGCCGTTGGCGATATCGGCGCCGCCCTGCACCGTGCCGGCAAGCGAGCGGATCTCGCCAGTCGCGCCCGCAGTCTGCCCGGCGAGCAGTTTGACCTCATGCGCGACGACCGCGAATCCGCGCCCGGCCTCGCCGGCGCGCGCCGCCTCGATCGTCGCATTGAGCGCGAGCAGGTTGGTGCGCCCGGCAATCTCGCTGATCGATTCAGCGAAGCGGGTGATGGCCAGCGCGCGATCGGCCAGCGAGCCGACCGCCTCATGGCCCGAGCTGGAAACCGCCCGGGCGTTGCCGCTGAGCGTCGCCTGCTGATCGACGCTGGCGGCGATCGCGGTGATCGAGATGCCCAGTTCCTGCGTGCGGCCGGCCAGCGCGCGTGCGCTGCTCGACGAGCAGGCCGCGGCATGGGCGGTATCGGCGGTCTCGGCGCTGGCCCGCGTCGCCAGGCGGTTGAGCGCGCGGGCGGACTGTTCGAGCTCGGTCGAGGCGGTGCCGACCGCGACGACGATATCGGCGACCGATGCCTGGAACGCCGCGGCAAAGGCTAGCATGTCGTGGCGCCGCTGCGTCGCGGTATCCTGCTCGACGCGTTCGCGGCGATCGCGTTCGCCGCTCGCGCGCAGGTCTGCAGCGCGCATCGCGGCCAGCGCGGTCTCGACATCGCGGCGGCCCTGGATCGCATCGGCCGCCAGCCGGCTGCTCTCGTCGCGGTCCGCCGATTGCTGCACCAGCAGGTTGCGCAGGCGCGTGGTGATATAGCCGAGCACGGCGAATTGCAGTGCGACCGCCACGGCATGGATGACCACACGCGCGAAATTGCCCGTCCCGGTGAATACCCAGGCCGGCGCGAGCGCCTCGAGCGCTAGGTGGTGGACCGCGATCAGCGCCGAGGCGAGCGCGATCGGCCGCCAGTCGCACAGCACGGTCAGCGCGGCGAGCGCGACGAAGAAATACATGTGCCCGTCCATCTGCCAGGCATGGCCGGCGAGCAGATAGACGCCGAGCGCGGGATAGGCGGCAGCCAGCGTGCCGACCAGCAAGCGGGCGCGCCGGTCGTGCCGGCCGCCGACGGCGATCGCCGTCGGGGCGAGATTGACCAGCGCGCCCAGCCCGACGATCAGTGCGCTGTGTTCGGCGCCCTGAGCAAGGGCAAGCAGCCCGAGCCCGGCGGTGCACACCCAGCCGGCGATCACGAGGATCCAGATGCCGCGCCGCCGTAGCTGCGCCAGATCATCGAGGGGCATCAGGCCGGGCTTCCCGCGCTGCCACAGCCGCTTTGCGGCGCCGCGACGATCAGCACCGTGCGCAGTGCGGACGAGAGCGGGCCACGCTGCCCCTGCACCACCAGCGACCCCGGAAACGGTCCGCGCGCGATCAGCCGCGCGCCGGTGGCGAGTGCGGTCGGGGCGAGACGCGCGGCACTGTCCGATCCCACGGGAATCAGCAGCATGCGGCCATCGCGGGGCGGCAGCAATGGCAGCACGAGCAACGCGGAGACGATCCCGAGCGTTTGCAGGACGAGGATCGACAGGGGCCAGGAGGGGACGGGAAAGGGCATGGCCAGCGCTTAAGCGGTGCATGGTTAGCAAGATGCTAAGCAACGAGATCGGGTTCGATCGCCTCCGATGTGGCAACGATCTCGAGCCGGAAGACCCGCCTTGCGGTCAGCGAAAGATGAAGAAGAATCCCAGGCCGGCGATGATCCCCACTTGCAGCATCGCAATCAGATCGAGCTGCATGGAAAAGGGCTGTTTACGGGTCTTGTGGCGGAATCGCTGCCGCGCCCAATAGGCCCCCGGCGTCCCGCCCGCGAGCGCCAGCAGCAGCAGGTTCGATTCGGCGACGCGCCATTCGCCCGCGATCGCCCGCGGCTTGTCGGCCGAAAAGGCCACGATCTCCGCGGCATTGATCAGCACGGCATAAAGGATGGCGATGATAAGCAACATAGGCGCCGATAGCGTGACAGGCCTTAGGCGTGGGTAAACGTCACGCCGCGACCAGCGCGTCGATCGCGCCCTGCAGGATGTAGGCCGCGGCCATCTTGTCGACCAGTTCGGCGCGCTTGGCGCGCGATGCATCCTGCTCGATCAACGTGCGCGTGACCGCCTGGGTCGACAGGCGCTCGTCCCACAACAGGATCGGCAGATCCAGGTCTTCCATGTTGCGCGCGAAGGCGCGGCTGGATTGGCTGCGCGGGCTTTCGTTGCTGTCGAGATGCAGCGGCAGGCCGATCACGATCCCGGCGACGCGCTGTTCGGTGATCAGCGCGACCAGCGCGAGCTTGTCCTTCTGGAACTTGGTGCGGCGGATCAGCAGGGCAGGGGAGGCGAAGCTCCACCCGGCATCGCAGATCGCGGTGCCGATCGTCTTGGTGCCGACATCGAGCCCGATCAGCCGGCCGGCGGCAGGCAGCGCTTCGCGATAGCGGGTGCGGTCCGTGGTGATCATCGCGCCGCGAACGCCGCCAGCCGCCGCGCGGCGTCGGCTCGGACATTGGCCCAGAACAGGCCGTAATCGTAGACATGGTAATTGTTGCCCGGCAGCACGTAACCGCCGATCGATGGCGGATCGCCGATCAGCAGGAAGCCTTGCGGGTCGCAGCGCGCCGGTACGCTGCCGGCGACGATCGTCGCGCTGCCCAGATCGGCGGCGGGGACCAGCGTGCCGAGATTGGCCGTGGCCGCTGCCGTCGCGTTTGCCGTACCGGTCAGCGGATTGGTGCAGACCATCGCCGTGCCGCGGCGCGCTTTGCCGTCGAAGCCCGTCGTCTCGTCATAATGGTCGACGACCATCGCCGGGTCGGCCGGCTCGGCGAAACTCTGCCATGACAGGATACAGCCGGCCTGATCGGCACGCGCGCATTCGGGCAGGCCGAGCGCGGCAAGATCGGTGCTGCGCGACACCGGCCAGCCGACCACATAGGCGGCGACGATGCGCCGGGCGACCGGCCTGCCGGCGATGCGATCGCGCAGCAGCCGGCTGAGATGCAGCGCACCCTGGCTGTGGCCGGCGAGGATGATCGGGCGGCCGCCGGCTTCCTTCACAAACTGGTCGAACGCGGCAAGCACGTCGCCATAGGCCAAGTCGAGCGCCTGGTTGGCGGCGGCAACGTTGGTGAGGAAGGCGCCGAAGGTCGCCTGGCGATAGCGCGGCGCCCAGATCGCGCCGACCTCGTTGAACGCGCTGGCCTGGCCGCGCAGGAACAACTCCGCGCGCGCGTTGGTCTCGGGATCGTCGAGCGCGGCGTTCCAGCGCGTCGTGCCGAGGAAAGAGGTCGGATGGATGTAGAAGACCGCGGCGGTCGGCGTGGCGGCGGGGCGATAGCCCGGCGGGGTCCAGCGCGCCGGATCGTTGGCCCGGCCGGGATGCGCGATCCACATCTTGCCGTCGGCATAGGCATTGCCCGCAACCTTGGGCAGCGGCTGGAACTGCGCGCTCGGCACCGCCCACCAGCGGATGATCTCGGCGCCCCACAGCCGATAGGCGAAGGCGGCGGCGATCGCGAGCACGATCAGCGTGGCGATGACGTAGAGGAACTTGCGGGCCAATTGGCGAACTCCGGGGGCAGCGGCGCAGCCTGGTCGCTGCTTGGGCCGATCGCGCGCTGACTGCACGATGATTGGCCTGCACGCAATCTTGCAGGCAGGTGAACCTTGCGCCGGTCGGCCCCGCTCTGCTAGCCGCGCTCCATGCCAGTAGACATCCCCACCGTGAAGAAGATCGCGAGCCTAGCCCGCATTGCGATAACCGAGGAAGAGGCCGCGCGCATCGCGCCGGAGCTCGACAATATCATGGGCTGGATCGAGCAATTGAGCGAGGTCGACACGACCGGCGTCGCGCCGATGACCGCGGTGATCCCGAACCATCTGCGGTTGCGCGACGATGTGGTGACCGATGGCGCCGTGCGCGATGCCGTGCTCGCCAATGCCCCGCAGGCCGAGCACGGCTTCTTCACCGTGCCGAAGGTGATCGAATAATGACTGAACTTACCAACCTCGGCGTCGCCGCGATCCGCGATGGCGTGCGCGACGGCTCCTTTTCTGCCCGCGAAGTGGCGGAAGCGTTCGTGTCCAACGTCGCCCAGGCCAAGACGCTCAACGCGTTCCTGGTCGAAACGCCGGATCATGCGCTGGCCGCGGCCGACGCCGCCGATGCGGCGCGCGCCGCCGGCGAGACGCTTAAGCCGCTGGCCGGCGTGCCGATCGGCATGAAGGATCTGTTCTGCACGCGTGGCGTGCCGGCGACCGCGGGTAGCCTGATCCTCGAAGGCTTCACCCCGCCGTATGAGTCCACCGTCTCGGGCAAGCTGTGGGCGGCCGGCGCCGGCATGCTCGGCAAGCTTAACATGGACCAGTTCGCGATGGGCTCGTCGAACGAGACGAGCGCCTTCGGCAATGTCATCTCGCCGTGGCGGCGCAACGACGGCGGCAATGCCGCGCTGACCCCGGGCGGCTCGTCCGGCGGCAGCTCGGCGGCGATCGCGGCGCGGCTGTGCCCGGCGGCGACCGGCACCGATACCGGTGGCTCGATCCGCCAGCCCGCCGCGTTCACCGGCATTGCCGGTATCAAGCCGACCTATGGCCGTTGCTCGCGCTGGGGCGTGGTCGCCTTCGCCTCGTCGCTCGACCAGGCCGGGCCGATGGCGCGCGACGTGCGCGATTGCGCCATCATGCTCGAGAACATGGCCGGCTTCGATCCTAAGGACGCGACCTCGCTGCAGCTCGACGTGCCCCAGTGGGAAGCCGGATTGTCGGGCGATCTCAAGGGCAAGCGCATCGGCATTCCCAAGGAATATCGCGTCGACAACATGCCGGCCGAGATCGATGCGTTGTGGCAGCAGGGCATCGCCTGGCTCAAGGATGCCGGCGCCGAGATCGTCGAAGTCTCGCTGCCGCATACCAAATACGCGCTGCCGGCCTATTACATCATCGCGCCGGCCGAGGCCTCGTCCAATCTCGCGCGCTATGATGGCGTGCGCTACGGCCTGCGCGACCTGCCCGAGGGCGCCGGGCTGCAGGACATGTATGCCGCGACGCGCGCCGCCGGGTTCGGCCCGGAGGTCAAGCGCCGCATCATGATCGGCACCTACGTACTGTCGGCAGGCTTTTACGACGCATACTTCACACAGGCTTCGAAGATTCGCACGCTCATCGCGCGCGATTTCGATCGCGCTTGGGAAAGCTGCGATCTGCTGCTCACCCCGACCGCGCCGTCCGCGGCGTTCGCGCTGGGCGACAAGTCGGCTGACCCGCTGGCGATGTATCTCAACGATGTGTTCACCGTGCCCTCGTCGCTCGCCGGCCTGCCGGCGATGTCGGTACCGGGCGGCGTCGACGCGGGCGGCCTGCCGCTCGGCCTGCAGATTATCGGCAAGGCTTTGGACGAGCAGGGCGTCCTCAATGCCGGGCTGGCGCTCGAGCAACGCGCCGGCTTCACCGCGCGCGCCAAGGCATGGTGGTAGACAGTATTACCATATTTTGGTAATACCGACGACATGACGAAGCTCACCAATCTCACGGTCAAAGGCCAGGTGACGATTCCGAAGGACGTGCGTGATGCGCTCGGGCTGGTGGCGAACGAGCCGGTCGAGATCGCCATGCTCGGCCCGGATGCCGCGGTCATCCGCAAGCCTAAATTCGATCGCGAGGCTGAGATCGAGCGGCTAGTTGCGGAGATGCGTGTGACGTCAAGCAAGTTCGCACATTTGCGCGAAGGCCGGCCGACCGACGACATCATGCACGACATTCGCGGTGACGACCCGTTCCCGCCGTGATTTTGGTCGACACCAACATTCTGGTGGATCTGCGTGAAGATGATGCCGAGTGGCAAAGATGGTCTTTTCGCGCGGTGGCCGATGCTCGGCTGACAGGCGACGTCGTTACGAGTGCGGTGACGATCGGCGAACTTACCACTCGGAGCGGTACGCTGGCGGAATTGGAGCAGCTGTGCGCCGGATTTGGCATCCGTATCGCGCCGCTCAGCTCTGCTGGGGCCCACCGCGCGGGACTTGCGCAACGAGCGTATCGCGCAGCTGGCGGGCGCCGCGAAAAGCTTCTCGCGGATTTCATGATTGGCGGGGAGGCGGAGGCGCTCAATGCGGCCCTTCTCACGCGCGACCCAAGTCACTATCGCCGGTATTTTCCCGAGCTCAACCTTATCACGCCCGAGATGCATCCATGACCGAAGCTCTGAAATACACGATCCGCGGCAATACCGGCGACTGGGAGGTCGTGGTCGGCCTCGAAGTCCATGCCCAGGTCACCTCCAACGCGAAGCTGTTCTCCGGCGCCGCCACCACGTTCGGTGCCGAGCCCAACACGCAGGTGAGCCTGGTCGACGCGGCGATGCCCGGCATGCTGCCGGTGCCCAACCGCGAGTGCATCCGCCAGGCCGTGCGCACCGGCATGGCGATCGAGGCACAGATCAACACTTGGTCGCGGTTCGATCGCAAGAACTACTTCTATGCCGATCTGCCGCAGGGTTATCAGATCAGCCAGCTCTATCATCCGCTGGTCGGAGAAGGCGCGATCGACATCAGCCTGGACGACAAGAATCCGGATGCGACGGGCAAGCGCATCGGCGTCGAGCGCATCCATGTCGAGCAGGATGCCGGCAAGCTGATGCACGATCAGCATCCGACGCGTTCCTATGTCGATCTCAACCGCTCGGGCGTCGCGCTGATGGAGATCGTGTCCAAGCCCGATCTCGCCTCGCCGGCCGAAGCGGGCGCCTATCTGCGCAAGCTGCGCTCGATCCTGCGCTATGTCGGCAGTTGCGACGGCAATATGGAAGAGGGCTCGATGCGCGCCGACGTCAATGTCAGCGTGCGCAAGGCGGGCGATCCGCTCGGCACGCGGACGGAGACGAAGAACGTCAATTCGGTGCGCTTCGTGATGGCGGTGGTCGAGCAGGAGGCCAAGCGCCAGGTCGAGGTGCTCGAGGAGGGCGGCCGCATCGTCCAGGAGACGCGGCTGTACGATCCCGATCGCAACGAGACGCGCTCGATGCGTTCGAAGGAAGACGCGCACGATTACCGGTACTTCCCCGATCCCGATCTGCTGCCCTTGGAACTGGACGAGGCGTTCCTGGCGGAATGCCGCGCGTCGCTGCCCGAACTGCCCGACGCCAAGCGCAAGCGCTACGAGGCACTGGGCATCACGCCCTATGGCGCCGCCGTGCTCACCGCCGAGGTCGAGAATGCGCGCTGGTTCGATGCCCTGCTGGAAACCGGCGCCAAGCCGGTTGCGGCCGCCAACTGGGTGACGTCGGAACTGTTCGGCGCGCTCAACCGGCTGGGCAAGGATATCGCCACCTCGCCGGTCACGCCCGAGGGCGCGGCCGAGTTGCTTGCTCTGGTCGCCGACGGTACGCTGTCGAACACGCTGGCCAAGCAGGTATTCGAGATCATGCTGGAGACCGGGCAGGGGGCGAGCGAGATCGTCGAGGAGCGCGGGCTGAAACAGACCAGCGATACCGGCGAGATCGAAAAGATCATCGCCGAGGTTATGGCCGCCAATGAAGACAAGGTCGCCGATTACCGTGGCGGCAAGGACAAATTGTTCGGCTTCTTCGTCGGCCAGACGATGAAGGCGATGGGCGGCAAGGCCAATCCGGGCGTGGTCAACGATCTGCTGAAGAAGGCGCTGGGGTAAACGTTATCGGCCGCTTGCCGAGCGGTCCGCGCGCGCTATTCTTTCCCCCGTAAGCGGCCGATTCGGTGTTGTTTACTGGGGGGATGCAATGAACATAGGGGGTTGCGGTGCCGCGCTTGCGGTGCTCGCGTTGATGGTCGGCGAAACGTCGGCATCGGCACAGACGGTACGCTATCTTGCCGAAAGCGCGTCGCCGTTCGGGCCGCCCGCCGCCGATTTGAGCGACATGACCGGCGTCACCATGCCGGTGCTCGCCTTCACCTCGGACGGTACCGAAGCAGCCGATTTCGACAAATATTACGCCTTCCACCGCGCCGACACCGATTTCGCGACCGCTTATGCCGATATCGCCGAATGCGATGGCTATGCGAGCGGGTTGCAGAGCGGCATCGGCTATATGCAGACGCCCTATCCCTATGCCGGGACGATGGCCGGCGCGGTCGGCGGGGCGATTGGCAGCGCGATGGCGATGATGATCTTCGGCTCGGCCGAAAAGCGCCGCCTGCGCCGGGTCAACATGCGCACCTGCATGCATTTCAAGGGCTATCAACGCTACGGCCTGCCCAAGGATCTGTGGGACAAGTTCAACTTCGAGGAGGGCCTGTCCGGCGTGAGCGAGGAAAAACGCCAAGCCCTGCTCAAGCAGCAGGCGATGGTTGCCTCAACCGGTACCCTGCTGGGCAAGGAGTTGGGCCTGTGAAGAACCTGCTGCTCGCCGCGCTGCTTGCCCCTCTGCTCGCCAGCGCCCTCACCATGCCGCTTGCCGCCAAGGAGAAGCCGCCCGTGTTCGTCGTCGCTGCGGCGGTCAAGGACAAGCCGGTGGTCGCGCTCGATCCGGCCAAGGCCTATATTCTGTTGCGGACCGCCAGCGCGACACCGCTCTACCTGATGAGAGTGCCGACAGCCGAGGATCAGGCGACCTATGATCGGGTTCGTGCCGCGGCCTTCGCCGAGGCGCGGGAGAAATACGCCAAGAAGGCGGCGAGCTACGAAAAGGCCAAGTCCGCCGCGGCCAAGACGCCGGGCCTGTCGGTGCCCGAAAAGCCGGTCGAGCCGACCGAGGCCAATTTCGAATTCGTGCCCTTCGGCATGATGGCGAGCGTCGGCATCGGGCCGATGAACCGCTTTGCCAAAGCGAAAGACAGCTCGACCTATCTGCACGAAGTCACGCCAGGATCGTACCGCGTCTATGGTCAGTTGGCGGCACCGTCTGGGGTAGCGCCGGTCGGCAGTTGCTTCTGCATGGGGAGCGTCAGGTTCGATGCGACGGCAGGGGCGATCGTCGATCTCGGCGTGATCGATCCGCCGGACGTGCCCGACAAGGTCGCGGGCGATTCGTCGCAGCCCATGATAGGCGACACTAAGCCGCTATTCCGCCCGGCCGGCACCGGCATGGCGATCGACCCGCGGCTCGCCAACGTGAAACTGATACAGGCATCATTCCAGCCGGTCGGCAAGCTGCCAAACTATTTCGGTGTGACGATCAGCCGCGTGCCGGAAATGCCGGGCGTGCTCCGCTATGATCGTGATCGTATCATCGATCTGACGGCACCATGATGCAGCGGGAGGGGCGGCCCGCGGCCGCCCCTCGCTTACTGTGCGTCGTCGTCCTGGTTCTTCACCACGCCGCCGGTGCCGCCGACGCCGTCATGCTCGCCGGTCGCGGTGAACATCGACGGCTCGTCGCCGCCTTCGCCGCGCTCGACTGCGTCCTTGCGCGCCTCGACCATCTGTTCGAGATCGCTGCGCGGATCGTCCTGGGGTTCGGGTATCGCTTGGTCAGCCACGGATCGGCTCCTTCAGGAATAAGCGGCGCCGCCGACCGGCTGGCCGGGGGCGATGTCGGGGCTGGTACCGGGCGTCGTGTCCGGAAAATCGACGTCGGGCTGCGGCGAGGGCAGTTCGGTCGGCGCCGGATCGGGCTGTGCCGGCTGGCTCGGCTGGGGGGGAAGTTCTGTGGGCGTGGATGCCATCATTTTTCTCCTGTGAACGCCCTCAACGCGCGAGGGCGGAGGCGGTTGCCGCAGTCAGTATAGCCCGGCTGCGCAACTTGTCTTGCCCCGGGGCCCGTGACTGGTATAGACGCCGCCGACCTGCGGTGTCCTAAGTGCGGGCGTGGCGGAACTGGTAGACGCGCTTGGTTTAGGTCCAAGTATCGCAAGATGTGGGGGTTCGAGTCCCTTCGCCCGCACCAGTCCTTCGCGCAAACGCGCGAAGGCGGCCGCGAATAAGAAAAATTCCTGAAAAGGCGTGAGTTGAAATGCAGACTGTCGAAACGTTGAACGAAGGCCTGAAGCGCGCCTACACGCTGACCATCACCGCCAAGGACATCGATTCCAAGGTCGATGCCGAGCTCAAGCGCGTGGCGCCGCAAGTGCGCATGCCCGGCTTCCGCCCCGGCAAGGTGCCGGCGAACCTGGTGCGCAAGATGCACGGCGAATCGCTGATGCAGGATGCGCTCAACAGCTCGATCCAGCAGGGCGTGCAGCAGCTCATCGCCGAGCAGCGCATCCGCCCCGCGATGCAGCCCTCGGTCAGCCTCGGTGACTATGCGCCGGGCCAGGACGCCAATATCACGGTCGAGCTGGAAGTGCTCCCGGATGTGCCGACCCCGGCGATCGACGCTCTGAAGCTCGAGCGCCTGACGGTCGCGGCCGACGAAGCCAAGGTGCAGGAGCAGCTGCAGAAGTTCGCTGACCAGCAGAAGCGCTTTGACGACGCGCCCGAGGGCCATGCTGCGGCCACCGGCGATCTCGTCGAGATGGATTTCGTCGGCAAGGTCGACGGCGTCGCGTTCGATGGCGGCACGGGCGAAGACATGTCGGTCGAGATCGGCACCGGTCGCCTGATCCCGGGCTTCGAGGATCAGCTGGTCGGCGTGCATGTCGGTGACGAGACGCAGATCGAAGTGACGTTCCCGGCCGATTACCAGGTCAAGGAACTGGCCGGCCAGCCTGCCACGTTCGATCTCAAGATCAAGGCCGTGAAGGTCGCCGGCGAGACGGTGATCGACGATACGCTCGCCACCTCGCTCGGGCTCGAGAGCCTCGAGCAGTTGTCCGGTCTGCTCAAGGGGCAGATCGAGCAGGAGCTGAACGGCCTGACGCGCACCTATATGAAGCGCAAGCTGCTCGATCAGCTGGCCGAGGGCCATGATTTCCCCGTGCCGCCGTCGATGGTCGAAGCCGAATTCGGCCAGATCTGGTCGCAGCTCGAGCATGAAGCCACGCACGAGGAAGATCCTGCCGCGGCGCTCGCCGAGATGGAATCCGAGCGCGAGGACTACCAGAAGATCGCAGAGCGTCGCGTACGCCTCGGCCTGCTCCTGTCGGAAATCGGCCAGGCCAACGGCATCGAGGTCTCCAACCAGGAAATGCAGCGTCTGGTTGCCCAGGCCGCGCAGCAATACGGCCCGGAAGACCGCAAGCGCTTCATGGACTATGTCCAGCAGGAGCCGATGGCCGCCGCCCAGCTGCGCGCGCCGCTGTACGAGGACAAGGTCGTCGACTTCCTGTTCGAGAAGGCCGAGATCAGCGATCGCGAAGTGACGCGCGAGGAACTGGAAGCGGCGATCGAAAGCGACGAAGGCTTCTCGACCGGCACCCACACGCACGATCACGACAACCACAAGCCCAAGGCGAAGAAGGCATCGGCCAAGAAGGCCGCGCCGGCAACCGAGGGTGAGCCCGAGGCAACGACCGAGACGGCCGAGGCCAAGCCCAAGCCGGCCAAGAAGGCTGCCGCCAAGAAGATGGAAGCGGCCGATATCGAGCCGGCAGCGCCGGGCGACGATCTGGTGCAGGCCGAGCCGGTGAAGAAGGCGGCGACCAAGAAGGCCAAGGCCGCACCGGCCGACGCGGCGACCGAACTGACGACCTCGTCGCCGGTCGCAGCGGAAGCCGCCGACGGTACGCAGGCAGCGGATGCGCCGGCCAAGAAGCCGCGCGCCAAGAAGCCGGCAGCCGACAAGGCGTAACGCACGTCATCGTCAGCCCGGCGACCGCGGGGATCTTACGCGGCGCGCTTGTAACGCGCGCCGCACGAGACCCCAGCTGTTGCCCGGGTGACGATCGGGCGGCGGGCGAGATGAGGGCAGGGGGCGAACGATGACGGATAGCAGCCCAACCATCGCCGTCCTGCTGCCCTGCTACAACGAGGAAGCCGCGATCGCGCAGACGGTGGCGGGGTTCCGCGCCGCGCTGCCGGACGCGCGCATCTACGTCTACGACAACAATTCAAGCGACCGGACGATCGCGGTGGCGCGCGCCGCCGGGGCGATCGTGCGCATCGAGCGCCTGCAGGGCAAGGGCGCGGTGGTGCGGCGCATGTTCGCCGATGTCGATGCCGATATCTATGTCATGGCCGATGGCGATGCCACCTATGACGCGAGCGTCGCGCCGGCGCTGATCGCGCGGATGCTCGACGAGCAACTCGATATGGTGGTCGGCTCGCGTGTGCACGAAGCGGCGGACGCCTATCGTCGCGGCCATCAGTTCGGCAATCGCGCGATGACAGGGCTACTCGCGCGCCTGTTCGGGCGCAGCTTCACCGATATCTTCTCGGGCTACCGCGTCTTTTCGCGGCGCTTCGTCAAGAGCTTCCCCGTGCTGTCTGCCGGGTTCGAGATCGAGACCGAGATCAGCGTCCATGCGCTCGAACTCAAGATGCCGGTCGGCGAGATCGAGACGCCCTATTTCGCGCGGCTCGAAGGCTCCGAATCCAAGCTCAACACCTATCGTGACGGCTTCCGCATCCTCGGCACGATCGCCACCTTGTACCGCATCGAGCGGCCGATCCTGTTCTTCGGCGTGATCGCGGGCCTGCTCGCGGCGCTGGCGGTGATCCTGGCGATCCCGCTGGCGATCACCTATATGCAGACGCACACCGTGCCGCGTTTCCCGACCGCGATCCTGGTCACCGGGCTCGGCATCCTTGCCGCGCTCAGCATCTTCACCGGCCTGATCCTCGATACGGTGGTGCGCGGTCGGCGCGAGATGCGCCGGCTGGCCTATCTCGCACACAAGGCCCCCGGCAACGGGGGTTGAACTCGTTTCTCCCAGCGCCGATGTATAGCGTTCGCCGACAAGGCATCTGGGGCATAAGGACTGAATCTTCCCATGCATAATCCGTTCGAGACCGGTAATTTCGCTCCTCCGGGGTTCCGCGCAGACCCGATCACCGGCGGCCTCGTGCCGATCGTGATCGAGCAGTCGAACCGCGGCGAGCGCAGCTTCGATATCTATTCGCGCCTGTTGCGCGAACGCATCATCTTCATCACCGGCGGCGTCGAGGACCATATGGCCTCGGTGATCACCGCGCAGCTGCTCTTCCTGGAGTCCGAGAACCCCAAGAAGGACATCTTCATGTACATCAATTCGCCGGGCGGCGTCGTCACGGCGGGCATGGCGATCCACGACACGATGCAATATATTCGCCCGCGCGTCGGCACGGTGTGCATCGGCCAGGCCGCCTCGATGGGCAGCTTCCTGCTTGCCGCGGGCGAGCCCGGCATGCGTGTCGCGCTGACCAATGCGCGGATCATGATCCACCAGCCGTCGGGCGGCGCGCAGGGCATGGCCAGCGACATCCAGATCCAGGCGCAAGAAATCCAGCGCATCAAGAACCGCATGAACCACCTCTACGCGCAATATACCGGCAAGCCGATCGAGGAGATCGAAAAGGCGATGGATCGCGATACGTTTTTGGAATCGCACGAAGCCAAGGCGTTCGGGCTGATCGACGAAGTGTTCGACAAGCGTCCTGCGGTGGCGGACGAAACGGGCAGCCCGCCCGTTCTGCCCGCATCGTAAGGCCGATTGCTATTGTACGATTGAAGGCGGGCAGCCTAAGGTGGCTGCCCGCACTAGCGCGCGTATCGGCGCGAAGGATGGATTGAATGACGAAGTTGAGCGGCGGCGATTCGAAGAGCACCCTGTATTGCTCGTTCTGCGGGAAGTCGCAGCACGAGGTGCGCAAGCTGATTGCCGGGCCGACCGTGTTCATCTGTGACGAATGCGTCGAGCTGTGCAACGATATCATCCGCGAGGAAACCAAGTCGGCGCTCGTCTCCAAGAAGGACGGCGGCGTGCCCACGCCGCAGGAAATCTGCGACGTGCTCGATGATTATGTGATCGGCCAGAAGCGCGCCAAGCGTGTGCTCTCGGTGGCGGTGCACAATCACTACAAGCGACTCAACCACGGCCAGAAGGGCGCGGATGTCGAGCTCGCCAAGTCGAACATCCTGCTCGTTGGGCCGACCGGCTGCGGCAAGACGCTGCTCGCGCAGACGCTCGCGCGCATCCTCGACGTGCCGTTCACGATGGCCGATGCGACGACGCTGACCGAAGCCGGTTACGTCGGCGAGGATGTCGAGAACATCATCCTCAAGCTGCTCCAGGCGTCCGATTACAACGTTGAGCGCGCGCAGCGCGGCATCGTCTATATCGACGAAATCGACAAGATCAGCCGCAAGGCCGAGAATCCGTCGATCACGCGCGACGTGTCGGGCGAGGGCGTCCAGCAGGCGTTGCTCAAGCTGATGGAAGGCACCACCGCGAGCGTTCCGCCGCAGGGCGGGCGCAAGCATCCGCAGCAGGAGTTCCTGCAGGTCGACACGACGAACATCCTGTTCATCTGTGGCGGCGCCTTCTCGGGCCTGGAAAAGATTATCGGCGATCGCCTGCAGGGCAAGTCGATCGGCTTCGGCGCCTATGTCGCGAGCCCGGAAGAGCGCAAGACCGGCGAGACGCTGAAATCGGTCGAGCCGGAGGATCTGCTCAAATTCGGCCTGATCCCCGAATTCGTCGGTCGTCTGCCGGTCATCGCGACGCTGGAAGATCTCGACGTGCCGGCGCTGGTGACCATCCTGACCGAGCCGAAGAACGCGCTCGTGAAACAGTATCAGAAGCTGTTCGACATGGAGGACGTGAAGCTCGGCTTCACCGATGACGCGCTAGTGACGGTGGCCAAGAAGGCAATCGACCGCAAGACCGGCGCACGCGGGCTGCGCTCGATCCTCGAGAGCATCCTGCTCGATACGATGTTCGATCTCCCGGGGATGGATTCGGTCGACGAGGTAATGATCGACGGCGACGTGATCGAGGGCCGCAAGGAACCGATCCGCGTCTACGCCAAGAAGGAAAAGTCGGGCGCGGCGTAACGCCGCGTCCGGCTATCCTCCTATACTACCGTCATCCTGAACTCGCTTCAGGATCCATCTCTCCCCTCGGACGACCGGCCATCAGGCGCTATGGATCCTGACTTGCGTCAGGATGACGTGGCGGCGGGGAAGGCAGCCTGCTGCGACCGACGCGAGCCGGCACTTCCCCCACTGCCGTCATCCTGAACTCGTTTCAGGATCCATCTCTCCCCCCGGGCGGCCGGACGTGGGGCGCGATGGATCCTGACTTGCGTCAGGATGACGCGGCGGCGGGGAAGGCAGCCTGCCGCCACCGGCGCCAGCCCGCACTTCCCCCACTGCCGTCATCCTGAACTTGATTCAGGATCCATCTCTCCCCCCGGGCGACCGGACGTGGGGCGCGCTGGATCCTGACTTGCGTCAGGATGACGCAGGGGCAGGGCGGTCAGTCCGCCGCCAGCGCCGCCAGCCGCTCCAGCCACGCCTTGGCCTGTTTGGGCTCGCCCACCGCGCTCGGGCTGGCCAGCCCGCGCGCCGCGATGAACTCGCCGTGCAGCGTGAACGGCGCGAGATCCAGCTGCCCGCGCATCTTGTCGATCGCAGCGGCCAGATCCTCCAGCTCATCGATCAGCGGAGCAACTTTGGCGATGCTCTGTTTGTCCGGGCGGTGCCCGAACAGCCCCCAGCGCCCCGCGGCGCAGGTTTCCAGCGCGGTGGTGAGCAGGGCGAGATATTCCGCTTCGAGCTCCGCGCGGCGGATATCGGTATGGGCGAGACGGTCAGCTTTGGCCATGGGCAATTCCTTTGCGCCTCCTGTGGCACGAACTGCCGCCGCGCGCCGCGCACAATCGACCGTGCTGCACCCGCTTGCCTCAGCGGCTGCCCCGCTGTTGCGCGGCGAGCGCGACGCCGACGCCGATCTGCACCAGCGCATAAGCCCGGCGGCGGCCCGGGCGCTCGCGGAACGGCGCGACCAGCTTTTCCGAACCGAGCGCGTCATCCGCCCACAGCGCGACGTGCCGCCGCGGCTGGAGCAGCCCGAGCAGCCCGTCGCCGATCATGAACATCGCCGCCATTTCCACGCCACGCTGCGTCCACTGACTCATTTCGCCGCTCCGTTCTTGGCCGCCTGTGCCGCCTGCCAGGCCTGATACTCTTCCACGGCCGTCGACCGCCTCAGCACGCGCGCCAACGGATCGATCACGACATGTGCCCCGTCCGCCACCCTGAGCATGCCGCGGCCGCCCGTCATCGCCAGCCGCTCGATCCGGCCATCGACCTGCACCTCGACCGGCATCGGGAAGGCGAGACCATCGGGCGCCGTCCAGCGGAGCGTCAGCATGCCGCCACTACGCGTCTTGATCAGCTCAGGCAGCGCCGCCTTGCGCAGATAGGTATCGAAGAACCAGCCATAGTCCTTGCCGGTCACCGATTTGACCAGCGCCTCATAGGCCATCGTCGAGCCGAAGCGCGGGCGGAAGCTGCCGGGCGTCGGCACGGCTTGGCCGTACACTGCGCGTCGTGTCACCTCGTAGAACGCGGCATCGCCGATCAGCCCGCGCAGCGTGTGCAGGATCCACGATCCCTTGTAATAGATGTCCGTGCCGGGGCCGCCGAGCTTGGTTTCGTAGACCTCTTCCTCGGTGCGGACGCGGCCGGAGACGATCGGCTGCGCGTTGCTGATCTTGCCGCGATGATCGTCGAGCATCGTCGCATAGCGCGCCTCGCCCTCGCGCCAGCGGCCGTAGAGCGGCTGCATATAGCTGGCATAGCCCTCGTGCAGCCAGTAATCGTCCCAGTTCGCCGCGGTCAGCTGGTTGCCGAAATATTCGTGCGAAAATTCGTGGTGGAACAGCCAGTCGAACCCCTCGGGCGCCTTGGCGTAGTCGTTGCCGTAGGCGTTGATCGTCTGGTGCTCCATGCCCTTGTGCGGCGTCTCGACCACGCCGAGTTTCTCGTCGCCGAACGGATAGGGGCCGATCATGCGCTCGAAGAAATCGAGCGTCGGCGCGAATTCGGCGAACAGCGCGCGGGCCTGGCGTTCCTCCCCGGGCAGGTACCAGTAATGCATCGGGATGCTGTTGCCGTAGCGGCTGCGATAGGTCCCGCTCAGCTCCTCGTACGGCCCGACATTGAGCGCGATGCCATAGGTATTGGGCTGCCGCGCGCGCCAGTGCCAGGTGGTGCGGCCATCGGGCAGCGTATCGACGCCGATCAGCTTGCCGTTGCTCGGCGCCTTCAGACCCTTGGGCACGGTGATGTGCAGATCGACCGACGCCGGTTCGCCCGACGGAAAGTCGAGGCACGGCCAGAACAGGTCGCAGCCATAGCCCTCCGCCGTGGTCGCGAACCACAGGCGGCCATCGGGCGTCGTCGACCATACCACGCCGTCATCCCACGGCGCGCGCACCGCGATGTGCGGCGTGCCGCCATAGCGGATCGTCGCCACCAGCTTGCCGCCGGCGGCGATCGTGCGGGGCAGGGTAATGGTCAGCCGGCCCTCGGGATTGGTCCAGGCCGATCGTTTGAGCGTGCGGTCGTCGATCGCGATCGCGCTGACCGGCAGGTTGCGGTCGAGATCGATCGCCAGCACGGTCAGCCGCGCCTTGGCGGTGAAGCCCAGCGTCGCGACCCCCTCCAGCCGCTGCGTTGCGGGCAGGACCTCGAACGCGAGATCCGCGTGATCGAAGCGCAGCTTGGCCTGCTCCACGTCGATCTCGCCCCCGGAGCGCATCGTCTGCGCGGTCAGCGGCGGTTCGCCCTTCTTGAGCGGCGCCGCCGCGATCAGCAGCAGCGCGGCGGCGGCAATCACGGTTCGCCGCGTCCTGATCCGCACCCGATTGATGGATCCGCAACCATCACCATATAAGGGAAGTAACGTGGCCCGTTTGGTCGCACCCGGAGTATTCATGACCCAATCTTACCCCGTCTTGCCGCTGCGTGATATCGTCGTGTTTCCGCACATGATCGTGCCGCTGTTCGTTGGCCGCGACAAGTCCGTCGCGGCGCTGGAAGCGGCGATGAACGCCGACAAGGAGATTTTCCTCGTCGCGCAGCTCGATCCGTCCGAGGACGATCCCGAGCGCGAGGATCTCTACGATCTCGGCGTCACCGCCACCGTGCTGCAATTGCTCAAGCTGCCGGACGGCACGGTGCGCGTGCTTGTCGAGGGCAAGACGCGCGCGACGCTCGATCTGCTCACCGAGACCGACGGCTATCTCAGCGCCACCGTGCTGCCGGTCGACGATCTCGCCGCCGAGGGCAATGAGGTCGAGGCGCTGATGCGCTCGGTCGTCACCCAGTTCGAGAATTACGCCAAGTTGAACCGCAAGCTGCCGGCCGAAACCGCGGTGCAGCTCGGCGAGATCGACGACGCGTCGCGCCTGTCGGATGCGGTCGCCGCCAATATCTCGGTCAAGGTGTCGGAAAAGCAGACGCTGCTGGTCGAGCTCGATCCGGCCAAGCGGCTCGAAATGGCCTATGCCTTCATGGAAGGCGAGCTGGGCGTCCTGCAGGTCGAGAAGAAGATCAAGAGCCGCGTCAAGCGCCAGATGGAGAAGACGCAGCGCGAATATTATCTCAACGAGCAGTTGAAGGCGATCCAGCGCGAGCTCGGCAACGAGGGCGAGGAAGGCGAGGGCGACGAGATCGCCGAGCTGACGCAGAAGATTGCCGCGCTCAAACTGTCCAAGGAAGCGCGCGGCAAGGCGCTGGGCGAGCTCAAGAAGCTCAAGACCATGGCGCCGATGAGCGCCGAGGCGACGGTGATCCGCAACTATCTCGATGTGCTGCTGGGCCTGCCCTGGGGCAAGAAGAGCAAGGTGAAGAAGGATATCGCGACCGCGCAGAGCGTGCTCGACGAGGATCATTATGCGCTGGAGAAGGTCAAGGACCGGATCATCGAATATCTCGCCGTGCAGGCGCGCACCAACAAGCTGAAGGGGCCGATCCTGTGCCTCGTCGGCCCGCCGGGCGTGGGCAAGACCAGCCTCGGCAAGTCGATCGCCAAGGCCACGGGGCGCGAATTCATCCGTCAGTCCCTGGGTGGTGTGCGCGATGAAGCAGAAATTCGGGGGCACCGGCGCACCTATATCGGCTCGCTCCCGGGCAAGATCGTCACCAACCTCAAGAAGGCCGGCACCAGCAACCCGCTGTTCCTGCTCGACGAGATCGACAAGCTCGGCCAGGATTTCCGCGGCGATCCGGCGTCGGCGCTGCTCGAAGTGCTCGATCCGGAGCAGAACGCCAAGTTCCAGGATCATTACCTCGAGGTCGATTACGATCTGTCGGACGTGATGTTCGTGTGCACCGCGAACTCGCTCAACCTGCCCCAGGCTTTGCTCGACCGCATGGAGATCATCCGGCTGGAGGGCTATACCGAGGACGAGAAGGTCGAGATCGCGCAGCGCCATTTGATCGAGAAGCAGATCGAGGCGCATGGCCTGAAGGCCGGCGAGTTCGAACTGACCACCGAGGGGCTGCGCGCACTGATCCAGTTCTACACGCGCGAGGCCGGCGTGCGCACGCTCGAGCGTGAGATCGCGCGTCTCGCCCGCAAGGCGCTGCGCCAGATCCTCGAAGGCAAGGTTACGAGCGTGGTGATCACGCCGGACAATCTCGGCGAGTTCGCCGGCGTGAAGAAATATCGCCACGAACTGGGCGAAGAAGAGAACCAGATCGGCGCGGTTACCGGCCTCGCCTGGACCGAGGTCGGCGGCGAATTGCTGACGATCGAAAGCGTCACTGTGCCCGGCAAGGGCGCGGCCAAGGTCACCGGCACGCTCGGCGACGTGATGAAGGAGTCGATCGATACGGCGCTCAGCTTCGTCAAGGCGCGGTCGCCGAGCTACGGGATCAAGCCGAGCCTGTTCAACCGCAAGGACATCCATATCCATTTGCCCGAGGGGGCGGTGCCCAAGGACGGGCCGTCTGCAGGCATCGGTATGGTCACCGCGATCGTCTCGACGCTGACCGGCGTGCCGGTGCGGCGCGAGATCGCGATGACCGGCGAAGTCACGCTGCGCGGTCGCGTGCTGCCGATCGGCGGCCTCAAGGAAAAGCTGCTCGCGGCGCTGCGCGGCGGGATCAAGACGGTGCTGATCCCGTTCGACAACGAGAAGGATCTGGCGGAAATCCCGGCCAATATCCTGAGCGGCCTGCACATCGTGCCGGTCAAGCATGTCGACGAAGTGCTGGTACTCGCGCTGACCGAGCCGCTGGTCGCGATCGACTGGACCGATGCCGACGAACTCGCCGCGTTGCCGCCGCCCGGCGTCGCGCCGGCAGGGGGCGAACTGCACCATTGATGGGGCAAGAGGGCGGGGTGCGACTACGCAAGATCGCAGCATTTCCGCCCTTTTTGCTGCGCCGCCACGTCATTTTGCTTTGACAGGCCGCGCAACAGCCGCCTTACTGAACCACCGGCTATGCGCCGGGAATCATTATTCCTAAATTTGTAACGGGGGGTTTTTGGCATGAACAAGCAGGAATTGATCGGCACGGTCGCGGATGCGTCCGGGCTGAGCAAGGGTGATGCAAGCAAGGCCGTCGAAGCAGTGTTCGACGCGATTTCCACGTCGCTCAAAAAGGGTGACGAAGTACGCCTCGTCGGATTCGGCACCTTCTCGGTCAGCAAGCGTAAGGCATCGATCGGTCGCAACCCCCGCACCGGCGAGCCGATGCCGATCAAGGCGTCAACCCAGCCCAAGTTCAAGGCCGGCAAGGGTCTCAAGGATTCGGTCAACTGAGCCGCTTTCGTCGCGTGCGGGGCTGGACAAAGGCAGCGGGCGGGCGTTAAGGCGGATGGAACAGGGCGGCGGCGACGCCGCCCTGTTGCGTTGACGGGCCACCGTCGACGGGCGCGTAGCTCAGTGGTAGAGCACACCCTTCACACGGGTGGGGTCGCAGGTTCAATCCCTGCCGCGCCCACCATATTGCAAAACCCGCCGGTCGCCAGACCGGCGGGTTTTTGCTGTTTGGAGCCCGGCACAGATCTCGGCCCCCCGGCTGAACGCGGGCGCCAGTCATGATTGTCATCGCTTCGTAGCATTCGTCACAAAGTCGTAACCTCGGCGTCACGTCGATGTCTTCAAAAGCGCGTTCCGCCGTCACGAAGCCCGCCTAGGGGCAAGCGCAGTGGAGCGACGGGGGCACAATCCGAGTCGGCCGCGAGGGCATCCGCCCGCAGGATTCAACCCGGTAAGACCGGACTCGGAGAATTTCATGGCCAGCTTCACGCGCATCAGCCTCGCTTTGTTGACCGGCACTGCCGCACTTGCGCTAGCCGCTTGCGATGGCGCCGACGGCGTCGCTTCGCCCGGTGGCGTGATCGGCGGCGCGCCGACGCCGACCCCCACCAGCACGCCGACGCCGACGCCGACGCCCGCTGCGATCGCAGCCTTCGCCGAAACCGCCCAGAGCGGCATTACCGTCACGCGCGACGAGCAGCTCGCCGTCGTCAATGCCGGCACCAACAATGTGCTGACCGGTGTCAATCCGCTCAACGGCTTCCTGCCGATCGGCGCCGCGGCGACCGCAACGGCGTTCAACGCGTCGACGATCAACCCGTTCTTCGTCGCGACAAGCTATATCGGCGCAGTGAACCCCGCCGGTGACACGTGGTACCAGGGCTGGACGTGCAACTCCTCGACGGCCAATTTCGGCAGCACCAGCACGGCCTGCTCCTCCGTGCCGACGATCGCCGCGGCGAACACCCCGGCGGCTACCGCTTGCCCGGCGGGCACCACCGCTGGCGGCACCAACACCAACTATCGCCTGTGCATCCTGCCAGCGCTGGTCAGCGGCAATCTGTCGCTCCCCGCGGTCGCCGGCGTGGCGTACCAGATCAACGGTCGCGTCGACGTCGGCGTTGATACGGGTGGTGACGGCACTGCCGCCGGTGGCGCAGTCGCCACGCTGACCTTCGCTGCGGGCAGCCTCATCGTCTCGAACTCGAGCGATGCCGCAAACGACTATCTCGTGGTCAATCGCGGCTCCAAGCTCAACGCGATCGGCACGGCGACTGCGCCGATCGTCTTCACCTCGCAGCAGAACCTCAACTCCGCGTCGAACGGCGATGCGACGCAGGGCCAGTGGGGCGGCATCATCCTCGCCGGCAAGGCGCAGATCTCGAACTGCAACTCGACCGGTGTGGCCGGCGGCGCAGCCAATTGTCAGAACGTCGTCGAAGGCACGGGCAATGCGCTGTACGGCGGCGCCACCGCAGCCGACAGCAGCGGCACGATGCAGTTCGTGCAGATCCGGTATTCGGGCATCGCGATTTCGGAAGGCAACGAGCTGCAGGGCCTGACGCTGGGCGGCACGGGGTCGGGCACGACGCTTGATCACATCCAGATCCACAACAGCTCGGACGATGGCATCGAAATCTTCGGTGGTCGCAGCAACCTGAAGTATCTGGCGATCACCGGTGCCGATGATGACGGCCTCGATACCGATGTCGGCTGGCAGGGCCTGGTGCAGTTCGCCATCGTCGCGCAGAAGGTCAGCGGTGCTACCACCGACTCCTTCTCGACCGAGATCGACTCGAACGGCAATGAGGACTTCATCCCGCGCCAGAAGGGCAAGCTCGCCAACTTCACCTTCATCCAGACGGCAAATGCGGCCGCCGCGATCCGCCTGCGCGGCGGTGCGGACTACACCTTCATGAACGGTATCGTGAAGTCGGTCGTGCCATGCCTCAACATGATTGCCGGCACGGATGCCAACGGCGGCAAGTCGACGATCCGCCCGGCCGGCGGCACCGGTTCGGTGCCGACGACCATCGAGGAGGACGGCCCGCCCGTGTTCCGCTCGGTGTATTTCGCCTGCAACAACGCCTGAGCCTCTAGCGCCCAGCCGACCAGCGGATGCCGGGGCGAACACCACGCCCCGGCATTCGCCGTATCTACCCAATCGGGATATTATCCATGGCCAAGCCACTAGCATTCGGTTCGCTGCTGCTTCTTTCCTCTAGCCTGATCGCGCCGGCCGCGCTGGCGCAGACGACGGGATCGTCGACGGGCGGCGGCCAGAGCGCGTCGCCGCCGGCGACCGTCACGGTCGATCCCGCCGCCGGCCAGACGCCGGAGGTGCAGGAAGAGCAGATCGAAGTTTCCACGCCGGGTGCCGGTGATGATACCGGCGCCGACATCGTCGTCGTTGGGCGCAATATCCCGAACGCGATCCGCGCCACGCCGGAAGTGATTTCGGTCCTGTCCTCGGCCGATATCGCGCGCACCGGCGAAGGCGATATCGCCGGCGCCCTGCAGCGCGTCACCGGCCTCAGCGTCGTCGGCAGCGGCTTCGTGTTCGTCCGCGGGCTTGGTGACCGCTATTCCTCGTCCTTGCTCAACGGCTCGCCTTTGCCGTCGCCCGAGCCACTGCGCCGCACTGTGCCGCTCGACATCTTCCCGACCAGCATCGTTGCCAGCGCGCTGGTGCAGAAGAGCTATTCGGTCAATTATCCCGGCGAATTCGGCGGAGGCGTGATCAACCTCACCACCAAGGGCGTGCCCGAGGAAAGCTTCCTGTCGTTCGGCGCCTCGGCCGGTTACGACAGCGCGAGCACAGGCCAGCTCGGCTACGTCTATGACGGCGGCAGCCTCGACTGGCTCGGCTATGACAGCGGCGAGCGTACCGTTCCCGGCTTCATCAAGGCCGGCGGCGCCAGCGCACCGCAATATAGTTCAGCGCAGATCGGCTCGATGTCGAACGCGCCGACCACGTTGCTCCAGCAGAGCGACAACCTGCCGGCCAATTTCTCCGGCGAACTCAATCTCGGGCACAGCTTCGATGTCGGCGGCGCACGCATCGGCGTCATTGCCTCGGGCAGCGTCAGCAACGGCTTCCGCACGCGCGAAGCGACGCAGCAGGACACGATCGATGCCAGCGGCGCGCTGCGCAGCGATTTCCGTACCGTGCTGACCGACAACCGCATCGTCACCAACGGGCTGATCGGCCTCGGCGCCGATTTCGGTGAGCACAAGGTGCGCTGGACCAATGTCTATATCCACGACACGCTCAAGCAGGGCCGGCTCGCGACCGCGACGGTCTATCCGAACAGCAGCGGCGATCGGATCATGCAGCAGAACACCAACTGGTTCGCACGCCAGCTGATCGACACGCAGCTGACCGGCGAGTTCAAGTTCGGCGATCTCGGCCTGGATGTGCGTGGCTCCTATGCCAATACCAAGCGCGATTCGCCGTATGAGCGCTCGTTCAGCTACCGTTTCGATCAGAACGCCCAGCGCTATCAGAACAACTTGAACGGTCTTGGCGAAAACGCCTTTGTCGCCTTCAGCGCGCTGAATGAGGATCTGTACAGCGGCCAGGCCGATCTCAGCTACAAATTGCCTACGGCACGGCCAATCACGGTCTCGGCCGGCTATTATTACAGCGATACCGACCGCACCTCGACCCGCTATAACTTCCAGTACCGTACCTTCGATCAGTCCGCCCTCCCGGCGCCGTACAGCTATCTGCGGCCGGATTATCTGCTCAGCGGCGGTACGATCAACGGTGCCTGCGCGGCCAATGACGGCGGCGGCTGCATCCGCCTGTTCAACCTGTCGGGCGCCGATGGCGCGGCGCAATATGACGCGTCGCTGCGCATTCATGCCGGTTACGGCCAGCTCGAAGGCGAGATCGCCGACGGTCTGCGCGCCACGGTCGGCGTGCGCTACGAGACGGCGAAGGAAGAAGTGACGACCAGCAGCACGTCGTTCCAGGGCACCACGCTCGACAATGATTATTTCCTGCCGGCCGCCACGGTGACGTGGAATTTCGCGCCCGACATGCAGTTCCGCGTGCACGGCTCGAAGACCATCGCGCGCCCGCAGTTCCGCGAGCTCGCGCCGCAGCTGTACCGCGATTTCGATTCCGATCGTCAGTTCTTCGGCAACCCGCAGCTCAAGGATTCACAGCTGACCAACGCCGAGGCACGTTACGAATGGTTCTTCGCGCGTGATCAGCGCGTCACGGTTGCGGGCTTCTACAAGCATATCAAGAACCCGATCGAGCAGATCGGCTTTTTCCCCAACGATACCTCGCCGCTGCAGACCGGTTTCTCCTCGGCCCCGGCCGCCGATCTCTACGGTGCCGAGTTCGAAGCGCAGAAATATATCCCGCTCGATACAGCGTTCGGCAGCGATTTCTTTGCGGGCCGCCGCCTGCTGCTCATCGCCAACTACACCTATACGCAGTCCAAGCTGAAGGTGGGCGACGAGCTGGTGCCGAGCCCGATCCAGAATGGCAGCGGCGTGCCGGTGCTGTTGCCGGCCAACCAGTTGTTCCGCGACGGCGCACCGCTCACCGGCCAGTCCGATCATCTGATCAACGCGCAGATCGGCATCGATCGCAAGACCGGCGTCGTGTCGCAGCTTACCATGCTGTTCACCTATGCCAGCGAGCGGGTGACCAATCGCGGGCCGATCTCGGGCGGGTTCCTGCCCGATATCGTCGAAAAGCCCGGCATCAAGCTCGACATCGTCGCCCGCCAGGGGTTCAAGGTGCGTGGCGCGGAACTGGAGCTGAAACTGGAGGGGCGCAACCTCACCGGCACCAAGTTCCAGGAATTCCAGAAGTTCGACGATGGTACGCGGGTGGACGTCAACACCTATCGCCTGGGGCGGACGTTCACCATCGGGCTGAGCGCCAAGCTGTAACCGGGATGGTGAGGAGGGGCGACGCATCCGCTCCCCACCCGTCACCCTGAACGCCGCTCAGGATGACGGGAAACGCAGGGTCGATCGGGCAATGAACGGGGGTCCGGGCCGGCAGGCCCGCCCGTCCGGCGTCAGCCCCAGGCTCGCTCGCGAAACCATTTCGTGATCACGTATTTCGCGCCGGCGCGGACCTTCATGCCCTGGTGGATCGTCGAGGGGTTGGGCGATCCGTCGGGCCGCAAATTGTTCCATGCCAGCAGCTTGCCGACCTCCGGCTGGACGATCTTGTCGATCGTCTTGAACCGCGTCGCGCCGCCCGCCTCGGGCTCGTTGAGATAGATCATCACCGTCCAGGTGCGCTGCCCGGCGACGCTGCAATAGCGCGCGAAATCCACGCCATTGGGCTCGAAATAATCGGTATGGCCCTTGAACTCCTGGCCGACGCCGTAGCGCTGGCCCTGCATCGGTTCGCCATGCGCGCCGGACAGGCCGGTAAAGGCGCGGATCCGCGCTTCGATCTCGAGCACCGCGGGATCTGCCTGGTCGAGATCGCAGGTCTCGCTAGTGCGGAAGGTCGGATCGCCATTGGCATCGGAAATCGTCGACGGGCGGCGCTGCGCCTCGATCTGCGCGATGATCCGGCCGCACAGCGCGGGTTCGAGGAACGCCTTGCGCAGGAACAGCGTGAGCTTGGGGCTGGGCACGCGCTGCACGCCCGGCTGCGCCTGCAGGTGCGCGACGATCGCCTCGCTCGGGTGGCCGCAGCCGAAATCGGGAATCGTCGTCATGCCGCGCTATGTGGCAAAGATGTCGGGCTTTTTCCATACGGAGCTTAGCGCGGACAGCGGCTGCCGCAAAACCTTCACACTTACGCCGCGCGACTGTAACACTGCGCCTCTAGCAGCGGCACCGGAGGGATTTCACCAGCAATGCGCCTCGAACTCGACGCCCGCGCGCGCCGCCTGCTGCGGCGCCTGCCGCGCACCAACCTGTACAGTGCGCTCGAGCTGGTATTGCTCGCGGCGCTGGCGGTTCAGTGCGCGCGGCTGCTGTGGGTGATCGTCACGCCGGTCGGGCCGCTCGGGGCCTGGCGCCCGGAGCAGCCCGGCGTCGCCGGCTCACCGATTGAGATCCTGCGCGGCTTCGATCCGTTCTTCCGCTCGGCGCCCGTCGCCGGACCGGCAGTGGTCACGTCGCTGCAACTCACGCTCTACGGCACGCGCATCGACGAGGCCGTGGGCGGCGGCTCGGCGATCATCGCCGGGCCGGACGGCGTGCAGATCAGCGTGGCGGTGGGGGACGAGATCGTGCCCGGGGTGAAGCTCAAGGCAGTGGCGTTCGATCACGTCACGGTCGATCGGGGCGGCGTGGCGGAGGATCTGTTCCTCGATCAGTCGGGCGCGGTCCAGCCGGTCGTGCCGGCAGTGCCCGGCGCGCCCCCCGCGCTGCCCGGCGCCGTGCCGCCCGCTGCCGGTGGCGCGATCAAGCTCGCCCAGGTCCAGGCGGATATCGGTTTCATCCCGCGCGTCGATGGCGGGCGGGTCAGCGGGCTCGTCGTGCGGTCGCAAGGCAGCGGCGCGGCGTTCCGCGCAGCCGGCCTGCGCGATGGCGACGTCGTCACCGCGATCGCCGGGCGCGCGGTGAGCGGTCCCGGCGATATCGAGCGGCTCGCCGCGCAATTCGGCAATGGTGGCACGCTCGCAATGACGGTAGAGCGCGGCACGGAAACCATTCCTCTCTCCCTTACGATAGCGGGCCAATGAAAAAACTGATTCTGGCGCCGCTGCTGGCCGCGCTTCTCGCCGGGCCCGTGCTCGCGCAGACCACGCTCAATGTCCGCGATGCGGATATCCGCGCGTTCATCGCCGATGCCGCCAAGGTCACCGGCCGCACCTTCATCATCGACAGCCGGGTGCAGGGCAAGGTGACGGTGGTCACCGATCGGCCGCTCAGCCGCTCGGAATATTTCGAGATCTTCCTCTCCACGCTGCGCTCCAACGGGCTGATCGCGGTGCCCACCTCGGGCGGCGCGTTCCGCATCCAGCCGACCGATAATGCCGCGGCCCAGCCGAGCCGGATCGGCTCGCGCGGTGCGGCACGCAACTCGTACGTGACGGAGATCATCCGCCTGCGCTCGATCGATGCGGCATCGGCGCTCGATACGGTGCGCCCCCTGGTCAGCGCGCAGGGCTCCGTCACCGCCAATCGCGGCGGCAACAGCCTGGTGGTGGTCGATTTCGCGGACAATGTCCGCCGCGTGCGCGAAGTCGTGCGGCAGATCGATACCGACAATGCCGCGACGCGGGTGATCGCATTGAAGAATGCCGGCGCGCGCGAGATCGCCACCGCGCTGACCGCGCTGATCGGCGGCGGCGGGCAGCCGGGCGGGCAGGGCGGCACCGGCGCCAGCGTCAGCGTCGTCGCGGTGACCAGTTCCAATGCGATCGCGCTGCGGGGTGACGCGCCGAGCGTCGCGCGGCTTGCCGCGGTGGCGCAGGATCTCGATGCGCGTGCCAAGAACGGCACCGAGATCAAGGTCCAGTTCCTCGAAAATGCCGATGCCGAGCAGTTGCTGCCGGTGCTGCAGCAGCTCGTCGGCCAGACGCCGACCCAGCCGACCAGCTCCAGCACGCTGTCGCGCTCCAATTTCGGCGGCACCGGCAACAGCGCGGCGAACCAGCCGAGCGTGATCCAGCAACAGGCGCAGCCGCAACCGCAGCAGTCTGCGGCAAGCGGTGGCACCGGCCAGGCGGCGATCGTCGCCGATGGCGGGCGCACCGCTTCGGTGGTGACGCGTTTCGCCGGCGCCAACGCGATCGTCATCGCAGCCCCGGCCGAGGTGCAGCGTCAGCTCGCCGACGTGATCCGCCAGCTCGACACGCGCCGCGAACAGGTGCTGGTCGAGGCGATCGTGGCCGAAGTGTCGGATTCCACCGCGAGCAAGCTGGGGGTGCAGTTGCTCCTCGCTGGTACCGGCATTCCAAGCTTTGCGACGTCCTACAGCAATTCCGCGCCGAACCTGCTGACCATCGCCGGAGCGCTTGGCGCGCGGTCGCTCAACACCACGACGACGACGATCAACGGCGCCACGGTCACCACCAGCACCAACAGCACGATCAGCGATTCGCTGGCGCAGTCGGCAATCAGCTCGATCCTCGGCGCGAGCGGCGGCTTCGGCGGCGGTGCGTTCAACATCGGCAAGGACGCGATCTTCGGCGCGATCATCAACGCGATCAAGAGCGATACCACGTCGAACCTGCTACAGGCGCCCTCGGTCACCACGCTCGACAATCAGGAAGCGCGCATCCTGGTCGGCCAGGAGATCCCGATCACCACCGGCCAGGCGCTGTCCGACAATTTCGACAATGCCTTCCGCACCGTGCAGCGCGAGAATGTCGGCATCCAGCTCGAGGTCAAGCCGCAGGTCAACTCGTCCGGCGCGATCAAGCTCTTCCTGCACCAGCAAGTGTCGAGCATCGCCGGGCCGGTCTCCAGCGACAATAGCGATCTGATCCTCAACAAGCGCGAGGTCGAAACCACGCTGACCGTCGATGACGGGCAGATCGCGGTGATCGGCGGCCTGCTCAGTGACAGCGAGCGCCGCACGATCGAGAAGATTCCCTTGCTCGGCGATCTGCCCGGCATCGGCGCGCTGTTCCGCTCCAAGGCGAAGGAACGCGACAAGACCAACCTGATGGTGTTCATTCGACCGACGATCCTGCGCTCGGCGGAAGACCAGCGCCGCGTGACCGAACAGCGCTATGGCTATCTGCGGTTGCAGCAGGCCGGGCAGAACCCCGATGCCGAGCCGAGCATCGACCAGCTGGTGCGGGATTATCTCGGCGCGTCGGCGCCGCTCCCGCCGGCCGGACGCGATGGCGCGATCGAGGATCCGCGCATTGCCGTGCCGATCCAGCGCAACACGACGAAGATCATCCGTCCGAAGGGGCAGTGAGCATGATGCGCAATCCTTCCGCCCTCCTTTTTCCGTTCGGTGAAGCGCTGCGTAGGAAGGCCGGCGCATGAGCGTCGCCGGAGATTTCGCCGCATCGCATGGCGGTCCGCTCAGCATGGGTGCTGCCGCCGCGCTGAGCGAGGCGGCGGCAACGGTCGATCCGATCATCATCCCCGACGCGCCGATCCTGCCGCTGGAAATGCTCGCCATCCCCTATGCCTTTGCGCGCCGTTTCGGCGTCGTGCTGCAGGCGCATGAGGGCAGCCATGCGGCGATCGCGATGCGCGCCGGGGCCGATCCCAAGGTCCTGCTCGAGCTGCGCCGTCATCTCGCGCGGCCGTTCGATGTTGAATTCGTCGCCGTCGAGGAGTTCGATCGCCTGCTCTCCGATCGCTACGCGATGGACGGCCAGGCCGCGGCGGTCGCCGCCGGCACGCTCGGCCTGGGCGACGAGCTCGACATGCTTGCCGGCGACATGCCGACCGCGGACGATCTGCTCGATACGGCTGACGATGCGCCGGCAATCCGCCTGATCAACGGCATCATCGCCGATGCCGCGCGCAACGGCGTGTCCGATATCCACGTCGAGCCATACGAGACCGGCCTCGTCGTGCGCATGCGCATCGATGGCGTGCTGCGCGAGACGCTGCGCATGCCGCCGCACGTCGCGCCTGTCGTGGTCAGCCGCATCAAGGTGATGGCGCGGCTCGATATCGCCGAGCGGCGCGTGCCGCAGGATGGGCGTATCGGCCTGACCTTGGGCGGTAAGCTGCTCGACGTTCGCGTCTCGACGCTGCCCAGCCGCGCCGGCGAACGCGTCGTGCTGCGTATTCTCGACAAGGACAATGCCGGGATCGACATGGACGTGCTCGGCCTGTCCCCGGCGATCAACGCGATCCTGAAGGAGGCGCTGTCGGAGCCCAACGGCATCGTGCTGGTCACTGGCCCGACCGGCTCGGGCAAGACGACGACCTTGTACGCGGCGCTCCGCACGCTGAACGATGGCAGCTCGAACATCCTGACGGTCGAGGATCCGGTCGAATATGCGATGGACGGCGTCGGCCAGACCCAGGTCAACCCCAAGGTCGGGCTGACCTTCGCGGCCGGTTTGCGCGCGATCCTGCGCCAGGATCCGGATGTGGTGATGGTCGGCGAAATCCGCGATAGGGAGACTGCCGAGATCGCGGTCCAGGCCTCGCTCACCGGACATCTCGTGCTGTCCACCGTCCATACCAACGATGCGGTCGGCGCGATCACGCGCATGCGCGACATGAAGATCGAGCCGTTCCTGTTGGCCTCCACGCTGCGTGCGGTGATCGCGCAGCGGCTGGTGCGCAAATTGTGCGAGCATTGCCGCAAGCCGGTCCAGGCAAGCGGCTCGGTCTCGGCATTGCTCGGCTTCGATCCCGGCGCAGTGGTGTACGAGCCGGTCGGTTGCGAACAGTGTTCGCATACCGGGTTCAAGGGCCGGATCGGCGTGTTCGAGGCGATCCGCATCGACGAGACGATCCGCCGCCTGATCAACGACGGCGGCGACGAATCGATCATTGCCCGCCACGCCTTCCTGCACGCCCCCAATCTCGGCTCGGCAGCGCGGCAATTGGTGCGCGACGGCCAGACCACGCCGGAGGAAGCGGTGCGCGTGTCCCGGCGTGACATGGCGGATATCGAAGCGCCGTTGGTGGTGGAGCCGGAAACAGGTGCCTGATCGGGCAACACTGCTCCCCTCCCTGAAAGGGAGGGGCCGGGGGTGGGTCGACGCGCGCGCTGACAGGGGCGTTTCGGGAAGGCCCAACCCACCCCCAACCCCTCCCTTGCAGGGAGGGGAGTAGAGATGGCTGACTTCGACTATCTCGTCATCGACACGGCCGGTGCCGAGCGGCGCGGGCATATCGCCGCGGACTCGATCGATGCCGCGCGGATCGCGCTCGACCGGCGCAAGCTGTACGTCGTCAGGATCGAGCCCGGCTCGGGCGCGCCGCCGCGCGGGAAACCGCTGGTCACCGGCCTGTCGTTCCGCCGCAACAAGATGAGCGTCAAGGATCTCACCTTGTTCACGCGCCAGCTCGCCACGCTCAACCAGGTCTCGCCGCTCGAGGAATCGCTGCGCACGATCACCCGCCAGACCGAGCAGGAGCGCGTCCGCGCGATCGTCGCCACGGTCCATAGCGGCGTGATGGAGGGCCGCCGCCTGGCCGAGGCGATGGGCCGCGAGCCGAAGAGCTTCCCGCCCCTGTACCGCGCGATGGTCTCGGCCGGCGAGCGTTCGGGCTCGCTGCCGATCATTCTCGAACGGCTGTCGATTCTGCTCGAGCGCCAGGCCGAGATCAACGGCAAGGTCATTACCACCCTGGCATATCCGGCGGTGCTGTCGCTGGTCGCCACCGCGGTGGTCACCGCGCTGATGGCGTTCGTCGTGCCGCAGGTGGTCGAGCAGTTCGATACGGTCGGGCAGGAGCTGCCCCTGCTGACGCGGCTGGTCATCGGCCTGTCCGCTTTCCTGGTCGGCTATTGGTGGGTCATGCTGCTCGGGATCGCCGCCGCCGGTCTGCTCGGCTGGCAGTCGCTCAAGCAGCCGTCGATCCGGCTCGCCTTCGACACGCGGCTGTTGCGTATCCCGCTGCTCGGCCGGCTGATCCGCGATCTGCACGCGGCGCGCATGGCGCGCACGCTCTCCACCATGGTCGCCAGCCGCCTGCCGCTGCTCGAAGGGCTGACGCTCACCGCCGGCACGATCCACAATCGCCGGCTGCGCGCCGCCTCGGACGAGATCGTCGATGCGATCCGCGGCGGCGGCAGCCTGTCCGCCGCGATGCGCCGCACCAGCGTCTTTCCGCCGCTGCTGACGTATCTTGCCGCATCGGGCGAAGCGGCCGGGCGGCTTGACGAGATGCTCGAAAAGGCAGCGGACTATCTCGAGCGCGAGTTCGATCGCTTCACCGCCACGGCGCTGTCGCTGCTCGAGCCCGCGATCATCGTGCTGATGGGCGGGATCGTCGCGACGATCGTGCTCGCGATCCTGCTGCCGATCCTGCAGCTCAACACCCTTGCCGGCCAATGAGGTTTGTCATGCTTACCGTCTCCACCGCCCCCGATCGTCAGCAGCGTCGCCGCCGTCGCCGCGAGGAAGGCTTCACGCTCGTCGAGCTGATGGTGGTGATCGTCATCCTCGGGCTGCTCGCGACGATCGTCGCGATCAACGTGCTGCCGAGCGGCGATCGCGCCCGCGTCGAAAAGGCCAAGACCGATATCGCCACGATCGAGAGCGGCCTCGAAATGTACAAGCTGCAGAACTTCAATTATCCCAGCACCTCGGATGGCCTGCAGGCGCTGATCACCCCGCCGGCCGGGCTCGCCGATCCGTCGCGCTTCCAGAAGGGCGGCTATCTCAAGAAGCTGCCCAACGATCCGTGGGACCGGCCCTATCTCTATGCCTCGCCCGGCACGCACGGCACGGTCGATATCTGGTCGCTCGGGGCGGACGGCAAGGAAGGCGGCGAGGGCACCGACGCCGATATCACCAGCTGGCAGTAAGGTGGATCGTCGCCGCGCCATATCCATGCGGAGCGCCGAGCGCGGCTTCACGCTGATCGAGCTGATGGTCGTGGTGACGATCATCGGCCTCGCCTCGGCGATCGCGGTGCTGTCGATGCCCGATCCGCGCGGCCGCCTGTTCGACGAGGCGACGACCTTCGCCGCGCGCACCCGCGCGGCGCACGATTCGGCGATCGTCGAGGCGCGCCCGGTGAGCGTCTGGGTGTCGGTCGGCGGCTATGGCTTCGATCAGCGGAGCGGCGGGCAATGGGCGCCGATCTCGGAAAAGCCGCTGCGCGTGTCGCCCTGGGGCGCGGGCGTGCGCCCGACGCTGACGGCCGAGCGCGACCGCGTGGTGTTCGATCCCACCGGCCTCGCCGACAAGGCGCTCGATCTCCGCCTGACGCGCGATGACGAGAGCGAGATCGTCCATATCGGCCTCGACGGATCGGTCCGCGTCGGTGGTTGAGCCTATGCCGTACCGTGCTCCTGCGGACGCAGGAGCCCAGGCTAACGGAGTGCTGCGCTCGTGGCCCTGGGCCCCCGCCTGCGCGGGGGCGCCCCCGCTGCGCTCGAGCGGATTCACCCTGATCGAGATGATGGTCGCGCTTGCCGTGTTCAGCCTCGCCGCGATGGCGCTGATCCGGCTCGAGGGCGCGACGATCCGCGGCGCCACGATCCTCGATTCGACGCTCGTCGCGCAGATGGTCGCGCGCAACGTCGCGATCGAGGCGCTGACCGACACCGGCCCGCCGGCGATCGGCAAGGCCACCGGCCAGGAAACCAATGGCGGCCGCGCCTGGGCCTGGACTCGCGTCACCACGCCGACCGGCGACGCCCGCATCCTGCGCATCGAGGTCGCCGTCGCGGATGCCGGCGGCACGGTGCAGGGCCGCCTCACCGTGGTGCGCCCGGCGACCCAGCCGGCGACGGTCACCGCGTCATGACGAAGTCGGAGCGCGGCTTCACCTTGGTCGAGATGCTCATCTCGCTGATGATCTTCGGCATGCTCTCCGCCGCCGGCGTCGCCATCCTGGCGTTCAGCGTGCGCGCGCAGGGCGCGACCGGCGAAAGGCTCGACGACGTCTCGTCGCTCAACCGCCTGTCCGCCGCGCTGTCGGCCGATCTCGCCCAGGCGACGCTGCGCCAGACGCGCAACGAGTCCGGCGATCTGCTCCCCGCCTTCACCGGCGATAGCGGCTCGAACGCGTCGCCGATGCTTCGCCTGGTCCGCGCCGGCTGGAGCAATCTCGACGATGCCCGCCGGGCCGGGGCGCAGAAGGTCGAATATCGCCTTGCCAACGATACGCTGGAGCGCATCGCCTATCCGATGCTCGACGGGGCCGATCCGCTGCCGCCCGCCGCCCTGCTCGGCAATGTCCGCCAGGTCGGGCTGCGCTACCGCATCGACGGCGCCTGGACCGACCGCTGGCAGGGTACGCCGCGCGCGCCGCTACCGCAGGTGCTGGAACTCAGCATCGTCCGCACCGACGGCACCGCGTTCCGCCAGCTCTTCCTGGTCGGCTCGGGCTACCGCCCGACCGTGAAGGCGGCCGATGCCGGCTGATCGTCATTCCCCCCGCGAGCGTGGCGCCGCGCTGCTGATGGTGTTGCTGCTCGTCGCGGTGATCTCGGTGCTGGCCGCCACCGCGCTGGAAAAGCTGCGCCTGTCGACCCGCCTCGCCGGCAACGCTGCCGCCGGCGAACAGGCGCGTGCCTATGGCTATGCCGCCGAGACGCTCGCGCTGACCAAGGTCAACGACCTGCTCGGCCAGGCGGGCAAGCGCGTGACGCTGGCCGGCGGGTGGAGCGGCAAGCCGTTCCGCCTGCCGGTGCCCGGCGGGCTCGCCACCGCCCGCGTCCGGGACGGGGGCAATTGCTTCAACCTCAACGGGCTGGTGAGCGAAACCGATCCCGGCACCTATGTCGCCAATCCCGCCGCGACGCTGCAGTTCGCGCGGCTGATGCGGCTTGTCGGCGTGCCTGCATCGCTCAGCGACGGCATTGCCGATGCCGCGACCGACTGGATCGATAGCGACACTGCGCCGCTGGCCGGCGGGGCGGAGGACGGCGCCTATACCGGCGCGGCGGTGCCCTATCGCACCGCCAACACGCTGGTCGCCGATATCAGCGAGTTGCGCGCGGTCGCCGGCGTCACGCCCGAAACGTACGCGCGGCTGCGCCCTTGGCTGTGCGCGCTACCCGTGGCAAAGCCGGCCGAAATCAACGTCAACACGCTCATGCCGGAGCAGGCCCCTTTGTTCGCAATGCTGCTCCCCGATACGCTCGGCATCGATGCCGCGCGCCAGTTGCTGCTCAAGCGCCCGCCACAGGGTTTCGAAAGCGTCGAGGCGTTCTGGAAGCTGCCCGCGCAGAGCGCCATCACGCCGTCGCCCGATGCCATCGCGCAGACCGGGGTGACGACGCGCTGGTTCGCGCTCCAGGTCGATGTCGCGCTCGGCGCGACCGAGCTCGAGCAGCGCTCGACGATCGATGCCACCACTTTACCGGCACGCTTGGTGTCGCGCTCCTGGGGGGAGCCGTCATGAGCGACACGTTGGTCCTGTTCCTGCCCGTCGCAGACGTGCCGTGGCGCTGGCTGCGCATCGCCGATAATGGCGTCCGCGCGCGCGGCGAGGGCTTTCCGGCAGATCTCGATCCGGATGCGCCGCCGCCGGTCGCCGTCGTGCCTGCCGATGCGGTGACGCTGCACTGGGCTGAATTGCCCGATCGCTCGGTCGCGCAGTCGGTCACCGCCGCGCGCCTGCTCGCGGCGGACGCCAGTGCTTCGCCGATCGGCGAACTGCACGTCGCGGTCGGCCGGGAGGGTGACAATGCCGAACGGCCGATCGGTGTCGTATCGACGCTGCAGATGCACCACTGGCTGGCGGCGCTAGCCGCGCAGGGCGTCGATCCGCTGTCGATGCTGCCCGCGCCGATGCTGCTGCCGCGCCCCGATGAAGGCTATCTGCGCGCCGATCTGGGCGGCGAGGGCGTCGTGCGCGGGCCGACCAGCGGGTTCGCCGACGAAGCACGGCTGACCGAACTCGTTACCGGTGGCGTGGCGCCGGCCGTGCTGGAGCGCGATGCGCTGGACGCCGCGATCGTCGCCGCGATCGGCAATCCGGCGCTCGATCTGCGCCAGGGCGCATTCGCGCGCCGCCGGCGCTTTGCGATCGATTGGCCGTTGGTCCGCCGGCTCGGCTGGCTGTCGCTGGCGATCCTTACCGTCACGCTGATCATCAGTCTGGTCTCGATCCTCAAATACAATGTCGCCGCCGATCTGCTCGAGCAGCGTGCCGAGCAGCTCGCTCGCCAGGGCCTGCCGCGCGGCGAGACGGTCAACGATGCCGATCGCCAGCTGACCGAACGGCTGGCGCGGCTGCGCGGTGGCGGCCTCGGCTTCAGCCGCACCGCCGCCGCCTTGCTTTCGGCGATCCGCGCGGTGCCGGGCAGCGAAGTGACCGCGCTGGCGTTCGACCCCAATGGCGATGTCCGCGCGACCATCTCCGCACCGGGCGAAGGCCAGGCGACCGATCTGCGTACGCGGATCGAGGCGCAGGGCTTCGTCGCCCGGCTGAGCACGCTGGAATCGGCCAATGGCCGCGTGTCGGGAACGCTGACGGTGAGCATGCCATGATCGCGCAATTCAAGACTTGGTTCGACGGCCGCTCGTTGCGCGAAAAGCGCCTGCTGCTCATCATGGCGGGGCTCGCCGCGCTGACGCTGTTGTGGGTCGCGATCATCCTGCCGGTGACCGACGGCCTGTCCTCGGCCAAAGAGCGCCATGCCGATGCGGTGGTGCGGATGGGCGAGACGCAGGCCCGGCTCAAGGTGCTGCAGGATCTGCAGCGCGATCGTCCGGCGGCACTCGGTGGTCCGCTCGACGCGATCATCCGCACCCGCGCCAACGATGCCGGCTTTCCGCTGTCGCTGGTCAATCCGGTCGGCGGCGATCGCGTCCAGATCGCCATCGGTTCGGCCCGCCCCGGCGCGTTGCTCGGCTGGATCGGTGATCTCGAACGGAGCGGCATCCTGGTCGATTCGCTGAACATCACCAATAATGGCGATCAGACGGTCGCCGCCCAGATGACCCTGAAGGCACGCGGCATATGAGGCGGATTCGCTTGACCACCGGCCCGGGGCTGCTGTTCGCCGCCGCGTTCGTCGTCGCGCTGCTGGCCTTCCTGCCGATGCGGCTGGTGCTTGGCTGGATCGGTGTCGGCGAACAGGGGCTGACGGCGCGTGCCGTCGACGGCAGCGTCTGGTGGGGCGCGCTGACCGAGGCACGGTTCGGCGAACTCGCGGTCGGCGATCTGCGCGCGCGGGTCTCGCCGCTGCACCTGCTGGTCGGCCAGGCGCGCGTCACGCTCGACGGGCGGGAAAAGACCCGCGCGTTGCACGGCGCGGTCGGCGTCAGCCGGCACAGCCTGAGCGTCGACGACATGACCGCCTCGCTCTCCGCCGGCACGGTGTTTGCGCCGGTGCCGGTCACCGCAATCGATCTCGACGATGTCAGCGTGCACTTCGCCGATGGCAATTGCGCGCGCGCCGAGGGGCGGGTCCGCGCGACGCTGGCGGGCGATGTCGCGGGCATCCCGCTCAGCCAGGGCATGAGCGGCACTGCCAAATGCGAATCGGGCGCCTTGCTGCTGCCACTGGTCAGCCAGTCGGGCAGCGAGGCTGCCACGATCCACCTGTGGCAGACGGGCCGCTTTCGTGCCGAAATCTCGGTGCGCCCGGGCGATCCGGCCGCGGGTGCCAAACTCGTACTGAGTGGCTTCCGCCCGACCGACGCCGGGTATACGCTGGCGGTCGAAGGCACATTCTGATGCACAGGCGGTGCGTATAGGCGCGTGGTTCCCCTGCGAAAGCAGGGGCCCAGAGCCCAAAGCGCCGCTTTTGCAATCCTGGACTCCTGCCTTCGCAAGAGAACGACTTGGTCATTTCCGGCGCCCGGAGACGAGGGATATGCGGCTACCGATCGGCATAGTCTGTGCAATTAGCGCGACAATCGCGCCGCCAGCGACGGCGCGCGATACCAAGGCCTGGGATACCTCCGGCAGCGTCGCGCGTGACGTGCTGGTCGTCACCGCGCTGGCGCTGCCCGCCGCCAAGGGCGACTGGAAGGGTGACCTGCAGGCGCTGGCGAGCATCGGCGGCGCCTTCGTCGTCACCACGGCGCTCAAGCAGACGATCAGGTCGCGCCGCCCCGATGGCAGCGATCAGCATAGTTTTCCCTCCGGCCATAGCTCGGCGTCGTTCGCCGCGGCGGCGACGCTGCACAACCGCTATGGCTGGAAGATCGGCCTGCCGGCGCAGGTGGTGGCGGTGTTCGTCGGCGTGTCGCGGGTCCAGGCGCGCCGGCATCGCTGGGGCGACGTGCTGGCCGGTGCGGCGATCGGCGAGGCATCGGGCCTGCTGCTCACGCGCAGATTGAACGACAATGTCCGGGTGGTCCCCTGGGGCGATACTCGGTCGGGCGGGGTTTCGGTCGCGCTGCGTTTTTGAGCGGCACTTGTAAAAGACCGTGCGCGCAATCTTGACGCCGCCACCCTGCACCCGCTAGGGGCGCTCGCTCTGCGGCGATCGTAGTTCAATTGGTTAGAGCGTCGGCTTGTGATGCCGGATGTTGCGGGTTCAAGTCCCGTCGGTCGCCCCATTCTTTTCCCCGAGATCAAATCATGACAGCCAGCTGGGGTTTCCCCGACTTCGACGCGCACGAAGGCGTGCACCTGTTCACCGACGCGGCCAGCGGCCTACAGGCGGTGATTGCGGTCCATTCGACGCATCTCGGGCCGGCAGCCGGCGGCGTGCGCTTCTGGCATTATGGCGATAGCGATCGCGCGATCACCGATGCGCTGCGCCTGTCGCGCGGCATGAGCTTCAAGAATGCGATGGCCGGTCTGCCGATGGGCGGCGGCAAGGGCGTCGTGCTCGCCGCCAATCCGGGCGACACGATCACGCAGGCGCAGCTCGAGGCGTTCGGCCGCGCGGTCGAATCGCTCGGCGGCAAATATGTCACCGCGGAAGATGTCGGCATGTCGGAAGCGCGCATGAAGGTGATCGCGACGCAGACGCGCCACGTCTCCGGCCTGCCGGTCGCGGCGGGCAGCGCTGGCGGCGATCCCGGCCCCTATACCGCGCACGGCGTCTATCTCGGCGTCAAGGCGGCGGCCAAGCGCGGTCTCGGCGCCGATTCGATGCAGGGCGTGCATGTCGCGATCCAGGGCGTCGGCAGCGTCGGCGGCGGCCTCGCCAAATTGCTGGCCAAGGATGGCGCGCGATTGACGCTGGCGGACGTCGATGCGGGCCGCGCCACGGCGCTGGCCGAACAGCTCGGCGCCCGGACCGTCGCGGCCGATGAAATCCTGGCGATCGACGCGGATGTCGTCAGCCCCAACGCGCTGGGCGCGATCTTCACCGAACAGTCGATCGACGCGCTCAACACCAAGGTCGTCGCCGGCGGCGCCAACAATCAGCTCGCGACTCGCGAGGATGGCGCCCGTCTGGCCGCGCGCGGCATCCTCTACGCGCCGGATTACGTGATCAACGCCGGCGGCATCATCAATGTCGGGCTCGAATATCTGGGGCACGGCGACGAAGCCGAGGTGATGGCGCGGATCGAGCGCATCCCGACTCGCCTGATCGAAGTGTGGGACGAAGCCGATCGCTCGGGCGCGCCGAGCTCGGATGTCGCCGACCAGATCGCGCGACGGCTGATCGGAAGGGGCTGACCTTCTCCCCTCCCTGAAAGGGAGGGGGCAGGGGGGTGGGTCGACGCCGTCGCCGACGCCTGCGTTTCGGAAAGGTCCTACCCACCCCCGCCCCCTCCCTTGCAGGGAGGGGAGTTCTTCACCCCAGGAACGCCAGCATCGCCGCGATCGCGGTCATCGTCTGCGCCGGATCGCGCACCGTCAGCGTGTCGATCCCCGCTGCCTTGACGGCATAATCGTTCCCGCCCGGATAGATCGCGTCGCCGAGGAACAGCATGTCCTGGGTGGCGATCCCCGAATGCTCGGCAAGCGCGCGCATCGCGCTCGCTTTGTCCGTGCCCTCGCGCGTGATGTCGATCGAGGTCGATCCGCCGACATTGATCGCAAAGCCTGTCAGCTGCCCCTGCACGATCGCCTGCATCCGCTTGCGCTTGGCGAAGTCCGGATCCCACGCCTTCTTGGCGTCGATCGGCGCTTCCTGGCCCAAAGCCGAGAAGGTGATCTGGCTGCCGCGATCCTCGATCTGCTGCCCCCAGGTCTTTTCCTCCGACTGCCCGGTCTGCCGGCTGGCATCGTCCAGCGCCGCGATGATGCTGTCGCGTTCCTCGGTCGTGAAGATGTCTGCATAGATCCGCGTCCAGCCGCCAGCCTGCAGCCGGTACAATTTCGTCCCCGTGGTCGGCATGATGAACAACCGGCTGAGATCGGCGTCCTGCGGCAGCCGCGCGATGATCTGCTTTTCGAACTGCGGCCAGTCCCCGCCCGAGATCACCGCGACCGCGACCTGCCCGGCAAGATCGGCCAGCAGCCCCGCCATGTCCGGCTCCAGCGCCTGCTTGCTTTCGGCGAGCGTTCCATCCAGATCAAAGGCAACCAGGCGTTTCATGACAATCCTCGGCGTATAGGGGGGAACGGCAATAACCCGCGGCGCGCGCGATGGTGCCCGCTGGCATTTCAAGCACAGTTGAGTAGCATCAAAAGTCGCTCTAGATGAGGCGCATAGTGCCCAGCATTCACGCCCTTGCCAATCCTGCGCGCTTCCTCAAGATCGCGCGACCGCTGACGCCGGTTTTGCTGCTGGCGGGGGCGGCGTTGATCCTGCTCGGCAGTTGGGCGGGCCTGACGCTCACCCCGCCCGATTACCTGCAGGGCGAGACGGTGCGGATCATGTACATCCACGTGCCGACCGCCTGGCTCGGCATGGGCGGATGGAGCGGCATCGCCATCTCCAGCATCGTCTTCCTCGTCTGGCGTCACCCGCTCGCCGCGATCGCCGCGCGCGCCATCGCGCTGCCCGGCGCGGTGTTCGCCGCTTTGTGCCTCGCCACCGGCTCGATCTGGGGCCGCCCGACTTGGGGCACCTGGTGGCAATGGGACGGGCGGCTGACCAGCATGCTGCTGCTGTTCTTCGTCTATCTCGGCTATATGGCGCTGGCCCGCGCCGACGCCGATCGCGGCGGCGATGGGCGTATCCCGGCGCTCTACGGCGTCGCCGGATCGGTGCTGCTGCCGATCATCCGCTATTCGGTCGTGTGGTGGAACACGCTACACCAGGGGCAGAGCATCGGCCTGACCAGCTCGAGCATCGACGCGTCGATCCTGTGGCCGCTCTGGCTGACGCTGATCGGCTTCACCTTGTTCTTCGCCGCGATCGTGCTGATGCGCATGCGCACGATGCTCGCTTTGGCCAAGGCCGAGGCGCGGATGCGCAGGATGGCGGCATGAACCCCTGGCCATTTGTCATCGCCGCTTATGCCGTGGTGCTCGGCGCGAGCGGGGCACTTGCACTTCTAAGCTATGCCGCGATGCGCCGGGCGGAGCGCCCGTGAAGCCCAAGCATCAACGCCTCACGCTGGCGCTGCTTGCCGTTGCCGCCGTGCTCGGCGCGAGCGGGCTGGCGCTCTCCGCGCTCAAGGATCAGGCCGCCTTCTTCTACGCGCCGGGTGACGTCGCCAAGGCCGGCCCGCCGGTCGGCCGCGCGGTGCGGCTGGGCGGGATGGTGCAGCAGGGCTCGATCGCCAAACAGCCCGATGGCGTCTCGATCCGCTTTGTCGTCACCGACGGCACGGCGACCGTGCCCGTCAGCTTTCGCGGCGTGACGCCGGATCTGTTCCGCGAGGGATCGGGCGTGGTGGCGGAAGGCATGTTCAACGCCGACCGCAGCTTCACCGCGAGCAACCTGCTCGCCAAGCATGACGAGCGCTACATGCCGCCGCAGGTCGCCAAGACCGAGGCCGGCCCGATGCACGAGACGAAGACGCTCGCGCCATGATCGCCGAAGCGGGCCTTGCCGCGCTGTGGCTGGCGGCGGCGCTGGCCGGATTGCAGCTGGTGCTGGCCGCAATCGGCCTGCGGCTCGATGCGACGCGCCCCGCTACCGGCGACGGTCCCGGTGTCGGTGCCGCGGAGATCATGGCCGCCGTGCGCCCCGTCGCGATCGTCCAGGGCCTGCTCGCCTTGCTCGCCATGGCGCTGCTGATCGCGTTGTTCGTCCGCTCCGACATGTCGGTGCAACTCGTCGTCGCGAACAGCCATTCGGACAAGCCGCTCCTGTACAAATTCTCCGGCGCCTGGGGCAATCACGAAGGCTCGATGCTGCTCTGGGTGACGATCCTCGGCCTTGCCGGCACGACGATCGCGATCGTCGAACGCCGCCTGCCGCGCGCCACATTGATCGCCACGCTTGGCGCGCAGGCGGCGATCGCGCTCGGTTTCTATGCCTTCCTGCTCTTCTCCTCCAATCCGTTCGCCCGGCTGAGCCCGGCGGCGCCAGACGGGCAGGGGCTCAATCCGCTGCTGCAGGATCCCGGCTTGGCCTTCCATCCGCCGACGTTGTACATCGGCTATGTCGGCATTTCGGTCGCTTTCTCCTTCGCGGTCGGCGCGCTGATCACCCGCGACGTCGGCCCGGCCTTCGCCCGCGCGATGCGGCCCTGGGTGCTCGGTGCGTGGATATTCCTCACGCTCGGCATCACCGCGGGCAGCTACTGGGCCTATTACGAGCTCGGCTGGGGCGGCTGGTGGTTCTGGGATCCGGTCGAGAATGCCTCGCTGATGCCCTGGCTGGCGGCCACCGCCTTGCTCCACTCGGTCAGCGTGCTGGCGACGCGTGACGGGCTGCGCGCCTGGACGGTGATGCTCGCCGTCGTCGCCTTCTCGATGTCGATGGTCGGCACGTTTCTGGTCCGCTCGGGGATCCTGACCAGCGTGCATGCCTTCGCGGTCGATCCGACGCGCGGCAGCTTCATCCTCGCGCTGCTGCTGCTGTACATCGGCGGCGCGCTGTTGCTGTTCGGGCTGCGTATCGGCACGGTGCGGCAGGGCTCGACCTTCGAACTGATCAGCCGCGAAGGCGCGCTCGTCGCCAACAATCTGCTGCTTTCGGTGATCCTCGGCATCGTGCTGATCGGCACGCTCTATCCGATCGTCGCCGCGGCGTTCGGCGTGCAGCTCTCGGTCGGCCCGCCCTTCTTCGACAAGGCGGCGGGGCCGGTCGCGCTGCTGCTCGTCGCGGTCATGGCGGTCGGCCCGCTGCTGCGCTGGCGCCGCGACGACGGCCAGGCTGCGCTGGAGCGCATGATGCTGCCGATCGCGGTCGCAGCCCTGGCCATGGCGGCGGTGTTCATCGTCACCGGGGGCATCGCGATCCTGCCGTTCCTCGGGCTGGGCTTGGCCGCCGGCCTGGCCGCGGCCAGTGTCGCGCCCTTGTGGAAGCGCAATCTGCGCCGCACGCCGTTGTTCACCTGGGGCATGGTGATCGCGCATCTCGGCATCGCGGTCAGCCTGGCCGGCATGGCGTCGGACAGTGCCTTCACCAAGGAAACCCTGGTCGCAGCGCGTGTCGGCGAACCGCACAGGGTCGGACCATACACGGTGCGGCTCGACGGCATTTCCCCGGTCATCGGCGCGAACTGGTCGGCGCTGCAAGCGCGCCTCAGCGTGCGGCGCGGCGACGACGGCGCCTGGTTCGTGCTGCGCCCGCAATCGCGCTTCTTCTCCTCGCCGCCGACCACGACGAGCGAATCCGCCATCGCTACGCGGCTCGACGGCCAGCTCTATACCGTGCTCGGCGCGCCCGACGGCGAGGGGCGCTGGCAGCTGCGGCTGTGGTGGAAACCGTTCGTCACCTTTATCTGGTTGGGCGGCGCGCTGATCGCGCTGGGCGGCGCGCTGTCGCTGCTCGGCCGGGTACGGCGCGATCGCCAGGCCGTGCTGAGGGAGGCCTATCGATGAAACGCTCTGCCGTCTGGTTGCCGCTGCTCGGCTTCGCCTTGGTCTTTGCCGTGGTGGCGATGGCGCTGGTCCGCCCCGCCGATCGCACGGTACGCTCGGCGATGATCGGCAAGCCGCTGCCGACCTTTTCGCTGGCGGCGATGGTGCCCGGCAAGCCGGGGCTGGGCAGCGCCGTCTTCACGCAGGGCCAGCCCCGGCTGCTCAACGTGTTCGCCAGCTGGTGCGTGCCGTGCATCGCCGAGGCGCCGATGCTGATGCGGCTGAAGCGGATGGGCGTGCCGATCGAGGCGGTCGCGATCCGCGACACGCCGGCGGCGGTACAGGCGTTTCTTGCGCGCAACGGCGATCCCTATGGCCGCATCGGCAATGATCGCGAGAGTTCGGTGCAACTGGCGCTCGGCTCATCAGGCGTGCCCGAGACGTTCGTGATCGACGGCAAGGGGCGGATCGTCCTGCAGCATGTCGGCGATATCCGCGACGGCGACGTGCCGGAGATCCTGGCTGCGCTCGAGAAGGCGCGGTGAGCGTCTCCTACATCCGTCATCCCGGGTTCAATCCGGGATCCAAGGTACCGCATGAGCAACCGGCGGTTGGCGTGCGGCCCGTTGGATCCCGGATCAAGTCGGGGATGACGGCGGTAATTGTGGCGCTGTTACTTGCCACCCCGGCGCTCGCCGACAGCAATCTCCCCCCTGCGCGCTACGCCAACACGCAGCTGCGCGATCCCGCCAAGGAACAGCAGGCCCGCGCGCTGATGGCCACGCTGCGCTGCCTCGTCTGCCAGGGCCAGGCGATCTCGGACAGCGATGCCGAGATGGCCGGCGACATGCGATCGCTCGTCCGCACGCGGATCGCCGCGGGCGAGAGCCCGAAGCAGATCCGCGACTCGCTGATCGCCAGCTATGGCGAATACGTGACCTATGATCCGCCGTTCAACGCGCTGACCGCGCCCTTGTGGCTGCTGCCGCTGATTCTGATCGGCATCGGCGCGTGGCTGGCGCGCGGGCTGTTCCGGCGGCAGCGCTCGTGATGGGCTGGGTCGCCCTGGCGTTGATCGGCGCCGCGAGCGCCGTGCTCCTGTGGCGGATCGGCGTGGCGCGCGGGTTGTGGTCGTTCATCGGCGCGGCGCTGATGCTCGGCGCCGCCGGCTATGCGCTGCAGGGCGAACCATCGCTCGCCGGGCATCCGGTGCGTGCCAATGCCGATCCGATCCCGGTCGATCCGGAAATGACCGCACTCCGCGATGACATGCTTGGCCGCTTCCGCGCGGACACGGCCTATCTCGTCGCTGGCGATGCGATGACCCGGATCGGCAATCCCGGTTATGCGGTGAGCGCGATCCTCGGCGGCATCCGCCATCATCCGCAATCGCTGGCCTTGTGGACCGGGCTCGGCACGGCACTGGCCACGCACGACGGCGGTCAGGTATCCCCTGCCGCGCTCTTTGCCTTCCGCCGCGCCGCGCAACTGGCGCCCAAACATCCGGCGCCGCCCTTCTTTCTCGGTCTGTCTTATGTACGATCGGGCGAGTTCGCCAAGGCGCGGCCATATTGGGCCCGCGCGCTGGCACTGACCCCGCCGGGCGTATCGTACCGCCCGCAGATCGCCATTCGGCTGGCGCTGCTCGATCGGTTCCTCGCGGAAACCGCCGGCGCCCCGCCGGGGCAGTGACAGCCAATAGCCAAATGCGTTCCCCGGCGAAGGCCGGGGCCCAGTAGCGAAACAGTACTTGCCGGGCGATGCCCGGCGTTCACCCATCCGGTATACCGAGCCCCGCGCCGCCGGGGAAAGTCGGTCGTCAGTCCGTCCCGCGCCCGGTCTTGGCCTGCAGCGCATCGATGCGCTTCGAGGCATCGGCCTTGGTCAGGCTATCATCGAACTCCTCATTGGCTTCTTCGCTCAGCGTCTTGAGATAGCTCGCCTGCGCACCGGTCATCGCTTCGTCGCCGGTGGTCCAATCATCGGGATTCTTCTCCGCGTTGCCGGTCGGATGGTCCTTGGGGTTCTGGTCGGTCATCGTTGATCTCCTTCACCGCATCGAACGTCGATGTTGCCATCTTGTTCCAAGGTCACCACCCCGGCGTACGCCGGGGCCCAGTCGGAATGGCCGCGATAACGAAGCGCTGCAGTCGCCCATCTTCAGTGTCGCAACTGGGCCCCGTTTTCTGCCGGGGTGGTGTTGAACTCAGCCCGCTGCCGCCCACGCCTCGAACGGCAGGTCGAGATCGTCCGCCACGGCCTTGAACGCGATCTTGCCCTTATAGACGTTGAGCCCGTTGGCGAGATGCGGATCCGCCGCCATCGCCGCTTCGGCGCCCTGATTGACCAGCTTGATCACGAACGGCAGCGTCGCATTGTTGAGCGCGAAGGTGCTGGTCCGCGCCACCGCGCCCGGCATGTTGGCGACGCAATAATGGATCACGCCGTCCACTTCGAACACCGGGTCCTCGTGCGTCGTCGCATGGCTGGTCTCGAAGCAGCCGCCCTGGTCGATCGCGATATCGACCAGCACGGAGCCGCGCTTCATCGTCTTGAGCATCTCGCGCGTGACGAGCTTGGGCGCTGCCGCGCCGGGCACCAGCACCGCGCCGATCACCAGATGCGCGTTCTTCACCGCCGCAGCGATCGCCGCCTTGCTGGCATAGGCGGTCTTGATCTGGCTGCCGAAGAACATGTCGAGCTCGGCCAGCCGCGCGTTCGAGATGTCGTAGATCGTGACGTCGGCGCGCATCCCGACCGCCATCTGCGCCGCGTTGACGCCGGACACGCCGCCGCCGAGGATCGCCACCCGCGCCGGCGCCACGCCGGGAACGCCGCCCAGCAGCACGCCGCGCCCGCCTTGTTCCTTCTCCAGATAATGCGCGCCGACCTGGATCGACATCCGCCCGGCCACTTCGCTCATCGGCTTGAGCAGCGGCAGCGAGCGATCGTTGGCGGTCACCGTCTCATAGGCGATGCACGTCGCGCCCGATGCCATCAGCCCTTCCGCCTGCGGCTTGTCGGCGGCGAGATGGAGGTAGGTGAACAGCAGGTGGCGCGGCTCGAGCAGCGCGATCTCGCTGGGCTGCGGCTCCTTCACCTTCACGATCATGTCGCTCGCGGCGAACACGCTGGCGGCATCGGGCAGGATCGTCGCGCCGGCGGCGATATAGTCCTGGTCCTCGAAATCGATGCCGAGCCCCGCGCCGGTCTGCACCGCCACGCTATGGCCCTGCGCGACCAGCTCGACCACCGAGGGCGGGGTCAGGCCGACGCGATATTCGTGATTCTTGATTTCCTTGGGAACGCCGACGCGCATGAGGTGTGACTCCGGTTTCGAATGTTACTATTATAGCAAAGCCTGACGCGCTTGTCCCGTTGCGGGTGCAGGGGCGCGGTGCTAGGCGCGCAAGCATGGGGCACGGAACGCGTTGCGGCTTATCCACGGGCCGGCATTTTCGATTCGCCGAAGCGATGCGCGCATCGTGAGCAGCGACAGCATAGCCTTGTCCGACGATGTCGCGCCGGACGCGCACGGCCATCATCACGACGGCGTGATCAAGCTCGCGGTCGGCGCGATCGGCGTGGTGTTCGGCGATATCGGCACCAGCCCGCTCTATGCGTTTCGCGAGACGTTCGCCGGGCACCACAAGCTCGCGCTCGATCCGCTGCACATCATGGGCGTCGTCAGTTTGATGTTCTGGTCGATGATGATCGTCGTGACCGTGAAGTATGTCAGCATCATCATGCGCGCCGACAACAAAGGCGAAGGCGGCAGCCTGGCCTTGCTCGCGCTTGTTTCGGGCAAGACCACCACCAAGCGCTGGACGCGCGGCATCATTTTGCTCGGCGTGTTCGCCACCGCCCTGTTCTACGGCGATTCGATGATCACGCCGGCGGTGACCGTGCTGTCCGCGGTTGAGGGTCTCGCCGTCGCGCAGCCGGCGCTGGCCGGGCTGGTCCTGCCGATCGCGGTGGTGATCCTGATCGGCCTGTTCTCGATCCAGCGCAGTGGCACCTCCAAGATCGGCCTGTTCTTTGGCCCCGTCATGCTGCTCTATTTCGCGGTGATCGCCACGCTCGGTGTGATCAGCGTGTGGCAAACGCCGGAGATCCTCTGGGCGCTGTCGCCGCATTACGCGGTGGAATTCTTCTACCTTGATCCGTTCCGTGCATTCCTGGCGTTGGGCTCGGTTGTGCTGGCGGTGACGGGCGCCGAGGCGTTGTATGCCGACATGGGGCATTTCGGGCGCAACCCGATCCGCATCTCCTGGCTGTTCTTCGTGCTGCCGGCGTTGATCCTGAACTATATGGGGCAGGGCGCTTTGCTCTCGCGTGTCGGTGCCCCGGCGCTGGAAAGCCCGTTTTACCTCCTGGCCCCCGAATCATTGCAGCTTCCTTTGGTGTTGCTCGCGACCGCCGCGGCGGTGATCGCCTCGCAGGCCGTCATCACCGGTGCCTTCTCGGTCACGCAGCAGGCGATCCAGTTGGGCTTCGTGCCCCGCCTGCGCATCGAACATACCAGTGCCGCGACCGCGGGGCAGATCTACATCCCGTTGGTCAATTGGCTGCTGATGGTGATGGTGCTGCTACTGGTGCTGGCCTTCCGCTCATCGTCCAACCTCACCTCGGCCTATGGCATCGCGGTGACCGGGGCGATGATGATCGACACCTGCCTGCTCGCCGTGGTGCTGTTCCGGCTGTGGAACTGGCCGACCTATTTCGCGGTGCCGCTGCTGGGCATCCTGTTCCTGGTCGACGGCGCCTATCTCGCCGCCAATCTCACCAAGGTGCCGGATGGCGGCTGGTTCCCGCTGCTCGTCGGCTTCATCATCTTCACGTTCCTGACCACCTGGTCGAAGGGGCGGCAGCTGATGATGCAGCGGATGCGGGAGGGCGCGATGCCGATCAAGGTATTCATCCAATCCGCCGCCAGCGCCGCCACGCGCGTTCCTGGCACGGCGGTGTTCATGACCTCGACCCCCGAAGGCGTGCCGCACGCGCTTCTGCACAATCTCAAGCACAACAAGGTGCTGCACGAGCGCATCATCCTGCTCACCGTCAAGATCATGGACGTGCCCTATAACCCCGATGACGGCCGCTGCTATCTCGAGGATCTCGGTCAGGGCTTTCATCGCATGGTGCTCAAATACGGCTTCATGCAGGAGCCGGACGTACCGGCTGCGCTGGCGCGGATACATCAGTGCGGCGCGGATTTCCGCATGATGGACACGAGCTTCTTCCTCTCGCGGCAGACCCTGCTCGCATCGGAGCGGCCGGGCATGATGCTGTGGCGCGAGAAATTGTTCGCCTGGATGCTGCGCAACGCGGAAAGCGCGATGGAATTCTTCCGCTTGCCGACCAACCGCGTGGTCGAGCTGGGCAGCCAGGTCGAGATTTGAGCGACGCGGCGTCGCCCCCGGCACCGATCATCGTCACCGCCTTGTTCGGCAAGGCGGACACGGCCTATTTCGATGGCCTGCGCAAAACCCACTTTCCGCCCGAGCGGAATCTGCTCGCGGCGCATCTGACGATGTTCCATCATCTGCCGCCCTCGCTCGAGGCCGAGCTGAAGCAGCGTCTGTCCGCGGAGACGCGCGGGGTGCCGGCGCCCGCGGCGCGCATCGCCGGGCTGATGTCGCTTGGCCGCGGCGTCGCCTTCCGGATCGAATCACCCGAACTCGAAGATATCCGCGATCGCTTGCGCGATTCCTTCGCCGCAATGCTGACGCCGCAGGATGCGGCTGGGTGGCGTCCGCACGTCACGATCCAGAACAAGGTCGAGCCGTATCAGGCCAAGGCGCTGCAGGCCGATCTAGAGGCAGTATTTCGTCCGCGCCCCGCGCCGATCGCCGGTCTGGCGGCATGGTGGTATCGCGGCGGCCCATGGGAAGCACTTTCCCGTCACATGTTCGCTTGACCGGCTCGGATGCGCTTCCTATAGCCCGCGCCTCGCAAGCGAAAACGGCTTGTCGTGGCGAAGTAGCTCAGCTGGTTAGAGCACGGGAATCATAATCCTGGGGTCGGGGGTTCAAGTCCCTCCTTCGCTACCATTTCCTTCCTGCCGGGCGCCCGGCCGCGGCGGGTGCGCCTAGCGCCCCATCGCCACCTTGGTATCTTCCAACGCCAGATCGACCAGGTGCCGCATCGCCGCACTGGCCTCGGCGGCATCACCCGCGGCAATCGCCTCGTAAACACGCACATGATCCGGGATTGGGTTGCGCGGCAGGGCGCGGGCGCGCTGCTTGAACTGCGTGGTCCAGCCGACCGCAGCCGCAATGCTCGCGCTCAGCACCACCAGCGTATCGTTGCGTGTCGCGCGTAGGACGGCATCGTGGAATTCGCGGTCGGCGGCGCGGCCCGCTTCGGTGGCCAGCGTGTGGCGGCGCATCGCGGCGAGCGCGTCCTTCATGATCTTCAGATCGGCGCGGTCGCGGCGTTCGGCGGCGAGCGCCGCGGCAGCCGGCTCAACGATCGCGCGCAGCTCGAACAGTCCGCGTACGAACCCGATATCCGGTTCGCCGGTGAACGCCCAGGCCAGCACATCCGGATCGAGCAGGTTCCAACGGTCGCGCGGCAACACGCGCGTGCCCGCCTTTGGCCGGCTCTCGACCAGCCCCTTGGCGGTCAGTACCTGCACCGCTTCGCGATAGGCGCTGCGCGAGACGCCCAGCGATTCGGAAAAGGCCACTTCGCCCGAAAGGATGTCGCCCGGGGCATATTCCCCCGACAAGATCGCCACGCCCAATTTGTGTGCGATTGCACCATGCAGCCGCCGGCCGGTGCCTCGTGCCGCACGCGGCGCCGGCGCTGCCGTCGCGATCTCGCTGGGTTCTGACCCGGTGTCGTCCATCATCTGCTCCCCTGTCCCAAAGGCGTAACAGCGGCCGGGCAATCGTGAAACCATAGATTGCCAGATCGCGGTGCTAGCGATATGTCGGAGTAATAAGGAATGTATTTATGACCGATACGCAATCGCCTGATTCATCGCCTGCTGCTGCCGGGTTCCATTCGATCGACGCGCATAGCGGCGCCGTCGTCGGCGCGGCGTTCCCGACGCATGGCCCGAACGACGTCGCGGCCGCCTGCGCGGCGGCCGAAGCTGCGTTCGACGTCTATCGCGCGACCGACAACGAAGCCCGCGCGACGTTCCTCGAGCGGATCGGCGAAGAGATCGTCGCGCTCGGCGACGCGCTGATCGTCACCGCGATGCGCGAAAGCGGCCTGCCGCGCGCGCGCCTTGAGGGTGAGCGCGGCCGTACCGTGGGCCAGCTCAAGCTGTTCGCGGGCGTGGTGCGTCGCGGCGGCTGGATGGGCGTACGGATCGATCCGGCGCAGCCCGATCGTGCGCCGCTGCCGCGCCCGGATCTGCGCCTGCGCATGATCCCGCTTGGTCCTGTTGCGGTGTTCGGCGCAAGCAACTTCCCGCTGGCTTTTTCGACCGCCGGTGGCGACACCGCCTCGGCGCTCGCCGCGGGCGCGACCGTGGTGGTCAAGGGCCATCCGGCGCATCCGGCAACGGGCGCATTGGTGGCGGGGGCGATCGACGCCGCGGTCGCGGCTTGCGGCCTGCCCAAGGGCCTGTTTTCGCATCTCGTCGGCCCCGGCAACGATCTGGGCAGTGCGCTGGTGCAGGATCCGCGCATCGCCGCGGTCGGCTTTACCGGCTCGCGTGCCGGCGGCCTTGCATTGGTCAAGCTTGCCCAGGCCCGTGCTGTGCCGATTCCGGTCTATGCCGAGATGTCGAGCGTCAATCCGGTCGTACTGATGCCCGAGGCGCTGAAGGCGCGCGGCGCGGCGATCGGCACCGCATTCGTCGGTTCGCTGACGATGGGGGCAGGGCAATTCTGCACCAATCCCGGGCTCGTAGTGGCGATCGACGGCGAGGGGCTCGACGCGTTCGTCGCTTCCGCGGCGACCGCAATGGCCGATGCCGCAGCGGCCACCATGCTTACCGGCGGCATCCATGCCGCGTACGAACAGGGCGTCGCCGCCCTGGCCGGCCATGCCGACGTCAAGACGATCGCGCAGGGCAAGGTCGGTGAGGGCGTCGCGCAGGGGCAGGCCGCCTTCTTCGAAACGACCGCGCAGCAGTTCCTCGCCGACAAGGCGCTTGGCCACGAAGTGTTCGGTGCCGCCTCCTTGCTGGTGCGCTGCGCCGACGAAACCGAGCTCCATGCCGTGCTGCGTGATGCCGAAGGCCAGCTTACCGCGACGATCCAGATGGACGCGGGCGATACCGATGCGGCCGCGCGTCTGATCCCGCTGCTCGAGCGGAAGGCCGGCCGCATCCTCGCCAATGGCTGGCCGACCGGCGTCGAAGTCACGCATGCGATGGTGCATGGCGGGCCGTTCCCGGCGACGTCGGACGGGCGCACCACATCGGTCGGCAGCCTGGCGATCGATCGCTTCCTGCGCCCCGTTTCCTACCAGAACCTCGCGACCGCATTGCTGCCGGCCGTGTTGCGCGACGGCACCGATGCCCCGCGCCTGATCGACGGCGTCGCCGTCCAATAATCACGACAAGGGAACGACCGTAACAACGGCGTTCGTCCAGGGAGAGAGATTGATGAACTTGCGCCTGTTGCAGCACCGCGCCGGGGATGGCACGCGATCGGTGATCGCCGCCACATCGGCCGGTGCCGCATTCGTACCGGGGATCGACAGCGTCCGCACGCTGGCCAGCAAGGCGATCGCCGCGAGCACCGACCTTGCCACCACGATCGCGGCATGCGGCGTGGGCGCTAGCGTTGATATCGCCGCGGAACTGGCGGCGGGGCGTCTGTTGGCGCCGATCGATCATGCCGATCCCGCGCATTTGATCATGTCGGGCACCGGGCTGACGCATCTCGGCTCGGCCGAGGGGCGCGACAAGATGCACCGCGATGCCGCGGCCAGCGACACGCAGACCGATTCGATGCGCATGTTCCTGGAAGGCGTCGAGGGCGGCAAGCCGGCCGCCGGGGCGATCGGCCAGCAGCCGGAATGGTTCTTCAAGGGCGACGGCAGCGGGCTGGTCGGTCCGGGCGAGCCGCTCGTCTCGCCCGCTTTTGCGCAGGACGGCAGCGAGGAGCCCGAACTGGCTGGCATCTATCTGATCGGCCCGGATGGCACGCCGTTCCGCCTCGGCCTGTGCCTGGCCAACGAATTCAGCGATCACGTTACCGAGCGGCATAATTATCTGTGGCTGGCGCATTCCAAGCTGCGCCGGGCCGCGCTCGGGCCGGAGCTGCTGGTCGGCCCGCCACCGCAGCATATCGACGGCAGCAGCCGCATCCGCCGGGATGGCGCGGTGCTGTGGGAAAAGCCGTTTCTGTCGGGCGAGGCCAACATGTCGCACACGATTGCCAATCTCGAGGCGCATCATTTCAAATACGATCTGTTCCGCCGCCCCGGTGACGTGCACGTGCATTTCTTTGGCACCGCGACACTGTCGTTCGCCGATGGCGTCACCACGCAGGAAGGCGACATCTTCGAAATCGAAGCGGCACCGTTCACGCTGCCGCTCCGCAATCCACTCGCAAGGGCGGCCGCAGCGTCGGTCGCGGTGAAGGCACTATGACCACGAACAAGATCCGCGTCGCCATCGTCGGCATGGGCAAGATCGCCGTCGACCAGCATGTCCCGTCGATCGCCGGCAACCCTGATTATGTGCTGACCGCGGTGGTGAGCTCGCGCGATCCGGCGATGCCCGGCGTCGCCTGGCACAAGACGCTGCAGTCGCTGCTCGACGACGGCCCGGCGATCGATGCCGTGGCGCTCTGCACCCCGCCGCAGGTGCGCTATGAGCTGGCGTCGCTGGCGCTGTCGCGCGGCGTGCACGTGTTTCTCGAAAAACCGCCTGGTGCCACGCTGGCCGAAGTGGGGCTGCTCGAGGCGCAAGCGACAAAGAGCGGCGCCACGCTCTTCGCCGGCTGGCATTCGCGCTTCGCCGCCGGCGTCGCGCCGGCGCGCGCCTGGCTTGCCGATCGTCGGGTCGACAGCGTGTCGATCGTATGGCGCGAGGACGTGCGTCATTGGCACCCCGGCCAGGCATGGATCTGGGAGCCGGGCGGGCTCGGCGTGTTCGATCCCGGCATCAACGCGTTGTCGATCGCCACGCATATGCTGCCCGATCCGTTCTTCCTCACCGCGGCGACGCTGTCGACGCCGGCCAACCGCGCTGCGCCGATCGCTGCCGATCTCACCTTCCGGGATTCGCGCGGTGCGCCGGTGACGATGGATCTCGATTGGCGCCAGACCGGCCCACAAAGCTGGGACATCGTCGTCGAGACCGATGCCGGTACGCTCAGCCTCGCCAAGGGCGGTGCGGTGCTGACGCTGCCGAGTGGCGTCGAGCAGCATGACGACGAGGAATATCCCGGTCTCTATGCGCGCTTCGCCACGCTGATCCGCGCCGGCGAGAGCGAGGTCGACGTCACCCCGCTGAAGCTCGTCGCCGATGCCTTCCTGCGCGGCACGCGTGTGGCTGTCGAGAATTTCGATGATTGAGGAGAAGACGATGTCCCGGACCGTACGCGGCCTCGCTGCCGCGCTGCTGCTCTCCACCGCCGCGATCGCCGGCGCCCAGACGGCGCCAGCCGCAGCGCCCGTCACCGCCACGCTGCAGGCCGACAAGCCCGGCCCGGTCTATGACAAGCGCATCTTCACGCAGTTCGCCGAGCATCTCGGCAACGGCATCTATGGGGGCCTGTGGGTCGGTAACGACAAGAAGATTCCGAACACGCGCGGCTTCCGCAACGACGTGGTCGGCGCGCTCAAGCGGCTCGGCGTACCGGTGATCCGCTGGCCCGGCGGCTGCTTTGCCGACGAATATCACTGGCGCGAAGGCATCGGCGCCAAGGCCAAGCGCCCGGTGAAGATCAACACGCACTGGGGCGGCGTGACCGAGCCCAACACCGTCGGCACGCACGAATTCATGGACCTGACCGACCAGATCGGCGCGGAGGCCTATATCGCCGGCAATGTCGGCAATGGCAGCCCGCAGGAAATGGCCGAGTGGGTCGAATACATGACCTCACCCGCCGGCACGCTGGCCGACGAGCGTGCGCGCAACGGCCACAAGGCGCCGTGGAAGGTACCGTATTTCGGCGTCGGCAACGAATTGTGGGGCTGTGGCGGCAACATGCGGCCTGAATATGCCGCCGACCTGACCAAGCGTTACGCCACCTTCATCAAGGCACCAGCCGGTACGAGAATCCTGAAGATCGCCGCCGGTGCCAATGTCGACGACTATAAGTGGACCGAGACGATGATGCGCGAGGCGATCGGGCAGATCGATGCCGTGTCGCTGCATTATTACACGATCCCCGGCAATTGGCCGCCGCGCGCCTCGCCGACCGAGTTCGACGAGGCCGCCTGGGCCGAGACGCTGGCCGGCGCGTGGAAGATGGACGAACTTATCACCAAGCACAGCGCGATCATGGATAAATACGATCCGCAGAAGCGTATCTGGCTCGCGGTCGACGAATGGGGCACATGGTTCGCTCAGGATCCGGGCACGCAGCCCGGTTTCCTGCGTCAGCAGAACACGCTGCGCGATGCGCTCGTTGCGGCGATCCATCTCAACGTGTTCGCCAAGCATGCCGAGCGCGTGAAGCTGACCGCGATCGCGCAGATGGTGAACGTGCTGCAGGCGATGATCCTGACCGACGGCAGCAAGATGGTGCTGACGCCGACCTATCATGTCTTCGAGATGTACAAGCCGTATATGGACGGCACGGTGCTGCCGCTCGAGATCAAATCGCCCTGGTACAACAAGGACCAGTGGACCATGCCACAGGTCAGCGCGAGCGCGGTGCGCGGCAAGGACGGCCTGGTGCATGTTGCTTTGGCCAATGCCGATCCCGATAAGCCGGTGACGCTCTCGGTGGCGCTTACGGGCGTGTCCGCGGGCAGCGTCGCAGGCCGCATTCTCACTGCGCCGGCGATGAACGCGCGCAACGATTTCGGCGTCGCCGAGGCAGTGACCCCGGTGGCGTTCAATGGCGCGCAGGTACAGGGCAATATGTTGACGGTCACGCTGCCGGCCAAGTCGGTCGTCATGCTTGACTTGCGCTGACATGCGTCGTCACGTGATCGGGGGAGCGCTGGCAGCAATGCTGGCGCTCGCCACCGCGCCCGCCCTTGCGCAGCAGGAACCGACCAGTCTCAATGCGCGGCTGGGAGGCGATATCGTGCCGGTGCACGATCCGGTGCTGATTCGCGAAGGGGATAGCTATCATGTCTTCTCGACCGGGATCGGGCGAGACGGGCAGGGGATCGTGTCGCATCGCACCTCGCGCGATCTCCTTCACTGGGTAAGCGCACCGCCGCCGTTCGCATCGTTGCCGGCCTGGGTGGCGGGCACGATCCCGGGGGCAACCAACCTCTGGGCGCCCGACATCTCCTACGTGAACGGTCGCTATCGGCTCTATTACTCCGCCTCGACCTTCGGATCGAACCGATCGGGGATCGGCATGGCCAGCAGCGCGACGCTCGATCCGGGGAAGCCGGGCTATGGCTGGCGCGACGAAGGTCTCGTCGTCGCATCGCAGCCGGGCGATGATTTCAACGCGATCGATCCCGCCTTCATTGCCGACAAACAGGGCCGCCACTGGCTATCGCTCGGCAGCTTCTGGACCGGGCTCAAACTTTTCGAGCTGGATCCGCGCACCGGCAAATTGCTGCACCCGGGCGCCAAGCCGGTGGCGATTGCACGCCGACCCGTGCCGGCCGGGGCACCGTCGATCGTCGAGGCGCCGTACATCTTCGAACGGGGCGGCTATTACTGGCTGCTCGCCAGCTACGACTATTGCTGCAAGGGCGTGAACAGCACTTATTATACCGTGATCGGCCGCTCGAAGACGGTCGCCGGGCCCTATCGCGGCAAGGATGGCAGTTCGCTGCTCGACGGCGGTGGCACGATCCTGCTGCGCGCCGATCTGCAGGAGAAGCAGCGCTTCCGCGGCCCCGGCCATGCCGGTCATTTCCGCGATACCGATGGAACCGATCGGATCGTCTATCACGCCTATGACAAAGACAAGAATGGCGCGCCGACCCTCCGTATCGCGACCCTGAACTGGGGCGCGGACGGCTGGCCGACCGCCCGCTAGCGGAGAACAACCATGGATACCGTATCGCGCCGCCTGTTCCTCGCCGCTTCCGCCGTGGCGACTGCCGCGCCGGCATTGGCCCGGCGTCCTGCCGGCAGCGGAATCGTCAATCCGCTGGTGCGCAATCGCGCCGACGCGCAGGTCTTCCGCCACACCGACGGCTGGTATTACATGACCGGATCCGTGCCCGAATATGACCGGCTCGTGCTGCGTCGCTCGAAGACTCTCGCTGGCCTCGCGACGGCGCAGGAGCGCGTATTGTGGCGGCACGAGAAGACTGGCCCGATGTCGGGCTTCCTGTGGGCGCCCGAGCTGCACCTGATCGACGGCAAATGGGTGATCTATTTCGCCGCCGGCCCCAGCGGCGGCGGCGAGGATGTGTTCCGCATCCGCAGCTATGCCGTGGTGTGCGACGGCAAGGATCCGATGACCGGCAAATGGTCTGCGCTGGGCCAGTTGCAGCTGCCCTGGGACAGTTTCAATCTCGATTCGACGGTCTTCACGCATCGCGGCACGCGCTACCTATGCTGGGCGCAGCGCGAGGCGGGGATCGACAGCAATTCGAACCTCTATCTCGCCCCGCTCGAAACCGCGCTGACGATCGGCGCCAAACCCGCACGGCTGACCGTCCCGACGCTCGACTGGGAAGTGCGCGGTTTCAAGGTCGCCGAGGCGCCCGCCTTCCTGGCGCGCAACGGCCAGGTGTTCATCACCTATTCGGCCAGCGCGACCGACGATCGCTATTGCCTGGGGCTGCTCAGCGCGCGCGCCGATGCGAACCTGATGGACCCGGCGGCGTGGACCAAATCGCCGCAACCGGTGTTCAAATCCTCGCCGGAGAACAAGGTGTTCGGCCCCGGCCACAACAGCTTCACGGTCGATGAGAAGGGCCGCGACATCCTGGTCTATCACGGCCGCGATTATGCGGCGATCAAGGGCGATCCGCTGTTCGATCCCAACCGTCACACGCGTATGCAGCCGTTCGGCTTCAACGCGGACGGCAGCCCGAACTTCGGCGTGCCGCGCGCCAACGGACGACTCTAATGGCGATCGGGCGGCGTGCGTTCCTGGCGGCCGGCGCGGCCGCCACCGCGCTGCCCGCCCTGGCCGCGACGCGGAAGGCGCCGGCACCGCTGCTCGCGCCGACACCGCCGATGGGCTGGAATAGCTGGAACAGCTTCGCCACGACGATCACCGAGGCGCAGGCACTGCAAACCGCCACGATCCAGGCGGAGAAGCTGCTGCCATCGGGCTTCGACATCTTTACGGTCGACATCCAATGGTATGAGCCCGGTGCCAGCAGCTACGCCTATGCCGCCAAGCCGACGCCGGTGATGGACGCTTATGGCCGGCTATTGCCCGCGCCGAACCGTTTTCCCTCGAGCGCCGGGGGCAGGGGCTTCGCGCCGCTCGCCGCCAAGATCCACGCCATGGGGCTGCGCTTCGGCATCCATCTGATGCGCGGCATTCCGCGTCTCGCCGTCGAGCGCAACCTGCCGGTATTCGGCACCAGGGTTCGCGCGCGCGATATCGCCGACACGACGAGCATCTGCGCCTGGAACCCCGACATGTATGGCGTCGACATGGGCAAGCCCGGCGCGCAGGCCTATTACGACAGTGTCTTCGCGCTGTACGCCGCATGGGGCGTCGATTTCGTCAAGATGGACGATATGAGCCGTCCCTATGACGCGCATGCCGCCGAGATCGAGGCGGCGGATCATGCGATCGTCGCCACCGGACGGCCCATCATCCTCAGCCTGTCGCCAGGCGAAACGCCGGTGCCGCGCGCCGGCCATGTGCGCAAATACGCGCAGATGTGGCGGATCAGCGACGATTTCTGGGACGACTGGGCGATGCTCGAGGCGCAGTTCGTCCGGCTGGAGAATTGGAACGATTATCGTATGCCCGGCGGCTGGCCGGACGCGGACATGCTGCCGCTTGGGCGCCTGGCGTTAGGCGCGCGCGATACGAGGTTCACGCCGGACGAGCAGCGCACGCTGATGACCTTGTGGTCGATTGCGCGATCGCCGCTGATCATGGGCGGCGACCTGCGCCATCTCGATCCCGCTACGCTGGCGCTGCTGACCAATCCCGAGGTGATCGCGGTCAATCAACACAGCCACGGCAACCAGCCGCATTTCGTCGCCGACGGCACGCGGATCTGGTCGGCGCAGGTGCCGGGGTCGGCGGGCCGCTATGTCGCCCTGTTCAACACCGATCGGATGGCCCGCACGGTGACGGTCGATCTCGCCGCACTTGGATGGCGCGGACCGGCCAAGGTGCGCGACCTCTGGGCGCGTCGGCCACTGGCGCCCGTGGTCCATGCGCTGTCTCAATCCCTCCCGCCGCACGGCGCCGGCCTGTACCGCCTATCTTGATTGTTCGACCAGTCAGGTCAGATAATTATGATATCGCTACCATTTGTCTATCCCTATGGGATGAGACAGTCCCATCACAATTCGCGACAATATCCCGTCGAGCGTCTAAATGTAACTTCTAGTCAGAGTAGAAGCTTTGCTTTCCAAGCTCTTCTCTCAGGTGCGTTCCGTATCTGTTCGCGTTATTGCAGCTCTCGTATCTGGCCGGCCTTTCCGCCATTGCGCGTCATAACCGCGCCGAGAACGGCAGATCGCCGTGGCCGGCATACGCCAGATGCTTCGGTTGATACGCCGCCTAATAGTCCAACAGGCAACCGGTAAAAATTGCCCACGCACAGCCACGGAGCGGAAAGCTGAGTTTGGCCCTGCGCTCGCGATCGAATGTGAATGTTGCCGAAATGATACAGCCGGCTTTTATCAGACAATTGCATATTGCCAGCGCGCGGTCATGCTCCTAGCAGGTCCGAACCGGTCGGAAAACCGACGAGGGACGGGTTCAGGGGAGAGGGTTATGAACGCCAAGGCGTTACTTCGTACATCAGTGGCTGCTTTCGCGCTTGTCGGGCTGTCGCCGCTCGCCGCCCAGACCGAGGCGCAGGACGCGCCCAAGCCGGAAGCCGCGTCAGACCAGAGCATCAGCGCGGCCTCGCCCGACGCCGCCGTGCAGGAAACGCCGGTCGAAGAGGGCGATATTGTCGTCACTGGGTTCCGCCGCAGCCTTCAGTCGGCGCAGAACATCAAGCGCCTGTCCGACGGCATCGTCGACGCGATCGTCGCCGAGGATATCGGCAAGCTGCCCGACACGTTCGCGTCGTCCGCGCTGCAGCGCGTTGCGGGCGTCGCGGTCACGCGCGGCGGCGGCGAATCGGCCGGCGTCACGGTGCGCGGTCTGCCCGATCTCACCACTACCTATAACGGGCGCCAGATCTTCACGGCCGAAGGTCGTTACGTCCAGATCCAGGATTTCCCCGCCGGCACCGTCGCCGCGCTGGAAGTCTATAAGTCGGGTCTCGCGCCGCAGATCGAAGGCGGCATCGCCGGTGCGATCAACGTGCGCGGGCGCAAGCCGTTCGACTTTAGCGGCTTCGAGCTGTCCGGCTCGGCCAATGCCGTGCTGTCGCAGCAGTCCGAGAAGATCGTGCCCAACGGCAACCTGCTGATCAGCAATCGCTGGGATACCGGTATCGGCGAGATGGGCCTCCTGCTCAACGCCTCCTATGTCGGCATCAACTTCATGGATTCGACGCGCGAACAGTCGCTGGTGATCGGCACAACTGATGCGAACAATGCGCCGGGCGTGCAGGCTGGCCTGCGTTTTCCAGACGCTCAGGGCAATTTCCTGGGTTATGGTGCGCGCTACCGTCCGTCGGCCAACGCCGCCTTCCAGTGGAAGCCCACGCCTGAACTCGAAGTTTACGTTGACGGTCTCTACCAGGGCTTCCGCTCGGAAGATTATAACCGGTACATGTTCGTGCCGATCTTCGGCGCGATCACGCTATCCAACGTGACGACGATCCCCGGCACCAATCAAATCTCGACGGCCACCGTCACCAACGCGGTGCGGCCCGATGGCTATAGCGGTTCGTTCAACGGCAAGACCGATACGTACCAGGCCGGCGGCGGGGTGATCTGGACGAAGGATCGTCTGAAAATCTCGGCCGACGTGGCCTATACGGACAGCAAGTACACGGCTGACCTCGTCAATGTCGATTATGCGATGGCCAGCTCGCCGGTACGCAACGTTCAGTTCGACGCCTCCAAGGATGGCGGCGCTTCACAGAGCTACGTCAATTTCAATATCTCCGACCCCGCCAACTATATCAGCCGCGGCCTCTATCAGGAGTTGCTGGTGGTGAGCGGCCAGGACTGGCAGGCGCGCACCGACCTGACCTACGATCTGGACATGGGCTTCCTGAAGCGGCTCGAGGTCGGCGTGCGATATGGCGATCGCAAAGCCGCACGCGATTTCGGTAATTTCTACGTCAATAACGAGGCGGCACGCGCTCCGCTGACCTCGCTGCCGGGGGCGATCGTTCAGGCCACGCTGCCGGGCTTCACCTACAATAATGCCCAGCCCAACAAGACCTTCGCCGCGATCACCCGGGACAGCATCCGTGACAATCTGGTGGCGCTTCGTAGCTTCTTTGGGGCGCCGGCCGGTATCCCGGCCAACAATCCGGGGGATAACTTCCGTGCCAACGAAAAATCCTATGCTGCCTACGCGCAGCTGAAGTACGGGTTCGATCTTGGCAATATCGTCGTGGATGGCGTCGCGGGGCTGCGCGCGGTCAAGACTAAGACAGACATCAGCAGCTTCGGTTTCGTGGATGGGGCTCTCACGCCGATCAGCCGTGGCAACGACTATACCGACTATCTGCCGAACGTCAGCGCGCGTGTCGCGTTGAACGACAAGCTGCAGGTGCGGCTTGCCTATACTCAAACGCGTACGCGCCCGAGCTTCTTCGATCTTCGCCCCAACTTGTCGCTCGGACAGAAATTGGATCCCGCCACGCTTCCCGACGGCGATCCCTGCAAGCCGGTGGCAAATCAGGGCTCCGAGGAATGCCTCCGGCGACTGGCCACCCCCGCTTCTGGCGGCAATCCAAATCTGAAACCGCTGACGTCGAATAACTATGATGTAAGCGCGGAATATTACTTCTCGCGAACCGGGTCATTCACCGCAGCGATCTTCCGTCATGATGCGGAAGGGTTCGTAGCGACGGTCGATAACTATTACACCGATCCGCAATTTGGGTCGCTTCGTGCTTTCCAACCGGTGAATCTCGGGAAGACCCGCCTGCAGGGGGCCGAGGTTACGTTCACCAGCTTCCTGGACATCGATAGCTTCCCCAATTGGGCGAAGGGCTTCGGCCTCCAGGCCAATGGCACATATATCGATGCCGTAGGCGATCTTGCGCCAAACATCGCGGCGACGCGCGGCAGTTCGCGTGGAGATTTTCCGGGCGTGTCGAAATGGGCGTACAACCTCGTCGCGCTGTATGAAAAGCCGATGTTCGCGGCGCGTGTTGCCTATAACTACCGCTCCGACTTCGTGTCTTACTACAGCAACGAGCCGCTCGATCCGATCGCTCGTCCGGTCATCGAAAAGGGCCGGGGCCAGGTCGATTTCTCGACCTCGATCACGCCGTTGCCGAACATCACCGTCGCGTTCGATATCATCAACCTGCTCGGCAACCCGCTGAAGCGTACGCGCGAGTTCGATGCCGGCACGTATACGCGGCAGACGGTCTATCTTGAGCGCGCCTATTCGCTCGGCGTGCGGTTCCGCTTCTGATTGGGAGTTCAGGCATGAAGCTTCTCGTTGTATTGGGTGCGGCCGTCCTGGCCGCACCCGTGATCGCCCAGGCACCGGCCGCCGCGCCAGCGCCGTCCGGCCAGTCGGCCGAGGCATTGTTCGCGCAGCGCCTGATCAACGATCCGCGGGTCGAGGTGCTCCGGCCATATGGCCAGCCGATCGGCCCGGTCCCCCGCTCGGACAAGACCGTCCAGTTCGGCAAGGCGCTGCGGGTCCAGATCGGCAGCCCGTCGCTGGAAATCGGCCGGATCGGCGTGACCACGCCGACGCTGAAACCGGTCAAGGAAGGCGATCGCATCGTCGTCGCCTTCTGGGCGCGCGCGCAGCGCACCGAAGATAAGGCGCCCGGCAAGCTCTGCCGCGTGCAGCTGGAGGCGACACCGCAGATCCGCGCGGTGTTCGATCAGCCGTTCGATGTCACGCCCGAATGGAAGATGTACAAGCTCTCCGGCAAGGCCGATCGCGCCTATCCTGCAGGCGGGCTCAACGCCGCCTTCCATCTCGCCTGCGCCAAGCAGGTGATCGATCTCGGCCCGGTGTTCATATTGGATTACGGCGCATGAAACGCTTTTTTCTCGCCGCCGGCCTGATGCTGGCGGGGACCACCGCCATCACCACCACGGTGATGGCCAAGAACCCGCAATTCCAGGGCGCCGATCCGCACGCCGTCTATATCGATGGCGAATTGTGGGTATTCCCGACCGGCGGCCCCGGCGGCAGCTGGTCCGCCGACCGGTTCGGCGCCTTCTCGTCCAAGGATCGCAAGAAATGGCGCAGCCGCGGCGAACTGATCCGTCGTGACAGTATCACGTGGATCAAGGACGATGGCGCGAAGGAGCATTTCCTCTGGGCGCCCGGCGTCGCGACCAAAGATGGCAAATGGTATCTCTATTATTCGGTCGGCCCGCAGAACCCGACGCCGAGCCGGATCGGCGTCGCAGTCGCGTCGCGCCCCGAGGGGCCTTATGTTGATAGCGGCAAGCCGCTGCTGACCGGCGAACTGGTCAAGGACGGGCGGGGGTTCGAGGCGATCGACCCGATGACGTACGTCGATGCCAAATCGGGCAAGGCGTATATGTATGCCGGCGGCAGCGCGGGCGCCAAGCTGCGCGTGTTCGAACTGACGCCGGACATGGTGACGATCGCTCGCGAGATTCCCGTCGCGACGCCGCCCGAATTTACCGAGGGCGCGTTCATGCATGAACGGAACGGCATCTATTACCTGTCGTATAGCCATGGCCGGTTCAACGGGCCGGATTATTCGGTCCATTATGGGACCGCGACGTCGCCGATCGGGCCGTGGCAATATCGCGGCGCGATCCTGACCAGCGACAAGAAGCACAAGGGGCCGGGCCATCACAGCTTCGTGCAGGATCCCAAGACCGGCGAGTGGCTGATCGTCTATCACCGCTGGGAAAATCCCAAGGGCGCAGCACCCTATCAGGGCGAGCGGCAGGTGGCGGTCGATCGGTTGCGTTATGCCGCCGATGGGTCGATCCTGCCCATCGCCATGACGGACTGAGCGCCGCGTCGCACAAAAATAATAAGAGAGGTATTCCATGAATCGCACGTTCTTCGCCGCGACCGCGCTCGCCACCCTTACGTGCGGCATTGCGGCGGCTCCTGCCGCGGCGGCCGACGCCAAGCGCGCGAGCTTCGGCACGATGCCCGACGGCCGCGACGTGCCCGCCATCACGCTGACCAACCGCCGCGGCGTCTCCGCCACGGTGATCGCGCTCGGCGCGTCGCTGCAGGCGCTGCTGATGCCCGATAAGCGCGGCAAGGTGGAAGACGTGCAAATCGGTTACGACACGCTCGACGGCTATCTCGCCAAGCCGGAATTTTTCGGCGCGACAGTCGGGCGCGTCGCCAACCGCATCGCCAAGGGCCGCTTCACGCTCGACGGCAAGACCTATCGCACGCCCGTCAATAACGGCCCCAATTCGCTGCACGGCGGCACCAAGGGCTTCGACAAGGTGCTGTGGGACGTGGTCGACGTGAAGAGTGGTCCGGCTGCGTCGGTCACGCTGCGCTATGTCAGCCCCGATGGCGACATGGGCTATCCGGGCACGGTAACGACCTACGCGACCTATGTGCTCGACGAGCAGAACCAGCTGACGATCGACTATCGCGCGACCACCGACCGCCCGACCGTCGTCAACATCTCCAACCATGCCTATTGGAACCTCGCCGGCGTCGGCAGCCCCCGTGGCGCGATGGGCCACGTCGTGACGATCCCCGCGCAGCTCTACACGCCGACCGACGCGACCTCGATCCCGACCGGCGTCAACGTGCCCGTCGCCGGCACGGTGTTCGATTTCCGCAAGCCTCGGGCGATCGGCGATCGGGTGCGCGACGCGCGCGACCCACAGATCGCTTTTGGCCGCGGTTACGATCACAATTGGGTCATCGGAAACAGCGTGACGCTGACTACGCACCTGATGGCGCGCGTCGTCGAGCCGGTGTCGGGCCGCGGTTACGAATTGTGGTCGAACCAGCCGGGGCTGCAATTCTATTCGGGCAATTTCTTCGACGGCACGATCACCGGCAAGAAGGGCCAGATCTATCGCATGGGTGATGCGATCGTGATGGAGCCGCAGCTGTTTCCCGATGCGCCCAACCAGCGCAACTTCCCGTCGGTGCGGCTCAACCCGGGCCAGACCTACAAGAACACGATCGTCTACAAGCTGACCGTGCAGCGCTGATCGACCCGACGGGAGAAGAATGATGAGATTGTTTCTTACGGCACTGCTCGCCACCGCCGCCGTCATCGCCAGCCCCGCCGAAGCGCGCGGCCGCTGGAGCGAGGCCCAGGCCAACAACTGGTACGCCAAGCAGCCTTGGCTGGTCGGCGCCAACTACACGCCCGCCAGCGCGATCAACCAGCTCGAAATGTGGCAGGAAGCGACCTGGGATCCCAAGCGGATCGATTACGAGCTGAACCTCGCGCAGGGCATCGGCATGAACACGATGCGCGTGTTCCTGCACGATCAGCTCTGGGAGCAGGACAAGGAAGGCTTCAAGCGCCGGATCGAAGAGTTTCTGACGATCGCGCAGCGCCACAATATCAAGCCGCTGTTCGTGCTGTTCGACAGCTGCTGGGATCCCGATCCCAAGCTCGGGCCGCAGCATCCGCCGATCCCCGGCGTGCACAATTCGGGCTGGGTGCAGGGGCCGGGCCTGCCGGGCCTGCGCGATCGCAGCCGCTATCCGGGCTACAAGGCCTATGTGCAGGGCGTGATCGGCGCATTTGCCAACGACGATCGCATCCTCGGCTGGGACGTATGGAACGAGCCCGACAATGGCGCCGACCAGTATAAGGGCCAGGAAGGCAAGGAGCCGCTGGTGCGCGCGATGCTGGCGCAGGTCTTTACCTGGGCGCGCGATGCCGATCCGAGCCAGCCGATCACGTCGGGCGTGTGGCTCGGCGACGATTGGACGCCGGGCGGCAAGGGCTCGCCGATGGAGAAATTGCAGCTCGCGCAATCCGACGTGATCACGTTCCACGATTATAATTGGCCCGAGACGTTCGAGGGCCGGATCAAGCAGTTGCTGCCCTATGGACGGCCGATCCTGTGCACCGAATATATGGCGCGCGGCAACGGCTCCACCTTCGATGGCTCGCTGCCAATTGCCAAGCGCTACAATGTCGCGATGATGAACTGGGGCTTCGTCGACGGCAAGACGCAGACGCGGCTGCCGTGGGACAGCTGGCAGAAGCCCTATGTCATGGCCGAGCCGACGATCTGGTTCCACGAGGTGTTCCGCGGCGACGGCACGCCCTATCGCAAGGCCGAGACCGATCTGATCCGTCGCCTCGCCGCCGCGCCCAAGGGCGTCGTGCCCCCAGGCGAGCCACCCGTGCCCGCCCCGCGCAAGCGGCGCTGATCCATGCGCCGGATCGTCCTGGGGCTCGCGCTGGCCGCGCTGGGCAGCGTTTCGTCGGCGCAGGCCCCTGGCGGGCCCGTCACGCCCTATGTCGATCCGGGCAAGGCCTATCTCTTCGCGCACATGACCAAGGAGCATTACGGCGAGCTCTATTATTCGGTCAGTCTCGACGGGTTTCACTGGACGCGGCTCAATCGCGGCAAGCCCGTCTCGGCGGATTATCACGGCCATGCCTCGATCGCGCGGGGCGGGGACGGGCGCTATTATCTTGTCGGCAACAAGAGTGACGACGATCCGCTGATCCGCTTCTGGGTGTCCGACGATCTCGTCCGCTGGGCGCCGTTCGGCACTTACCGGCCCAATCTCGAGAACATCCCGGGCCACCCGCACACGCTGCCGCGGATCGGCGCGCCCAAATTGCTCTACGACGCGCCATCGCGCCAATTCCTGCTCAGCTGGCACACACCCAATCTCGACGGCGACGCGCAGGATCCCGAACGCTATTGGGGCAGCCAGCGCACGCTCTATGTGCAGTCGCCCGATCTCAAGACTTTTGCCCAGCCGCCGCGCCGGCTGTTCACCTGGGACATGGCGACGATCGACACGATCGTGCAGCCCAACGACAAGGGCGGCTATTGCGTCATCGTCAAGGACGAACGGTACCCATCCTATGCCTGGACCACCGGCAAGACGATCCGCATCAGCTGCGCGCCGAAGCTGCTAGGGCCCTATCCGCTGCCCGGCCCGCCGCTCAGCCCGAATTTCCGCGAGGCACCAACGATCGTGCGCGCGCCGAACAAGACCGACTGGCTGCTCTATTACGAGCAATATGCCGGCACGAGCTACGGCCTGTCGACCGCGCCGACACTGAACGGGCCATGGTATCAGGTGTCGGGCAATAGCGGCGTGCCCGAATGGAACCGCTACGACATGCCCGCCGGCACGCGCCACGGATCGATGATCGCGATCAGCCGCCGGCAGTATGACGAGATCCTGGCGGCCTATCCCGAGCGATAGCGCCGTCAGGGAAGGCGGCGGGCGGTTCGAATGAGGATCGGGGGCACGATCATCTGCCCCTTCATGACGCCCTCGCCAGCGGTAGCGGACGTCGGCGCGTCGAGAATGCGCGTGATCACGTCCATCCCGTCGACGACGTGGCCGAACGCGGCATAGCCGAGATTGTCGCCGGGCGCGGCCGGGTTGGCATCGAGCGCCGGCTGGTCGCCGACCATGATGGTGAAGTCGCCGCTCGCCGTGCCTGGGGCATAGCGCGCGACCGAGATCGTGCCGCTCAGATGCTTGATCCCGGTCTGCGTGGTCGGCTCGTGCTTGATCGGCGGAAGCACGCGCTTGGGCGCGTTCTGCACGCCGAACTGCACGAAGCCGAACGCCGGCCCGCCTTTGGCGGTGCGATAGAAGCCGATGCCGTCGAGCCGCTTCTGATCGACATATTTGAGGAAATTGGCGGTGGTGATGGGCGCATGCGTCTTGTCGAGCTCGAGCACGATGCGCCCCTCGGCGGTGTCGAGCGCCACACGAACCGTGACCGGCGGCGTCGGGGCGGGCGTCGGCACGGGGGTAGGCCCGGCCTGCAGGCCCAGAAGAAGGGCGACGATCACTTTAAGCATTCTGCTGCCTCTAACCTTGCGCGGCACCCCGGATGGTGCGCTCCTCCTCAACGGCTCTGGCGAGCTTGGCGCAGCCGGCGTGCGCGTACAAGCCTGCCGCGACGGCCTTTTATCGCGTGCCGGGCATCCCATGTTGCATGCCTGCCCCTGCGCACCCTAAAAGCGCGCGCAACGCCATCACGGACCAGATCTATGACCACGCACACCACCAAGATGCTCATTCTGGGTTCCGGCCCCGCCGGCCTGTCCGCCGCCATTTATGGGGCGCGCGCCGGCATGGCGCCGATCGTCGTGCAGGGCATCCAGCCGGGCGGGCAGCTGACCACCACGACCGACGTCGAGAATTACCCCGGCTTTCGCGATGTGATCCAGGGCCCCTGGCTGATGGAGGAGATGCAGGCGCAGGCCGAGCATGTCGGCACGCGGCTGATGTGGGACACGATCGTCGAGGTCGATCTGACCAGCCGGCCGTTCCGGCTGATCGGCGACGGGGGCGATGTTTACGAAGGCGACACCTTGGTCATCGCGACGGGCGCGCAGGCCAAGTGGCTCGGGCTCGACAGCGAGGATGCGCTCAAGGGCAAAGGCGTCAGTGCCTGCGCGACGTGCGACGGTTTCTTCTATCGCGGCAAGAAGGTCGCCGTGATCGGCGGCGGCAATACCGCGGTGGAAGAGGCGCTGTACCTCACCAATCATTCGCCCGACGTCGTGCTGATCCACCGCCGTGACAGCTTCCGCGCCGAAAAGATTCTGCAGGAGCGGTTGTTCGCGCATAAGGGCGTAACGGTGCTGTGGAACAAGGAAGTGGCCGAGTTCCTCGATGGTGGCGGCACGACCGGCCTCGTCGGGCTCGACCTGCGCGATACGGTGACGGGCGAGATGTCGCGCATCGATGTCGAGGGCGGGTTCGTGGCGATCGGTCATCATCCGGCGACCGAACTGTTCCGCGGCCATGTCGCGCTGGACGACGATCATTATATTGCGGTCGAGCCGGGCAGCACGCGGACCAGCGTGCCCGGCGTCTTCGCCTGCGGCGACGTGATGGACAAGGTCTATCGCCAGGCCGTCACTGCGGCCGGCACGGGCTGCATGGCGGCGCTGGACGCCGAACGCTTCCTGGCGGCGGCGGAATTCGACCATCTTGCCGTGGCGGCAGAATAATCACGCCAAAGCGGCGCGCAGGATCGATTCCAGCGCCGCCTGATCATCTCCGCGTGCGAAACTGTGTGACGCGGTGTCGATCATGTGGGTTGGTAGCGTGGTAACGCAGGCATCGACAAAGGCGATCGCGGTGGCATCGCCTTTGGCGAGCACGATCTCGATCGGCTTGCCGGCGGTTGCCAGGGCGCTGCCGAGCCTTGCTGCAAGGCGCGTCGCGTCTTCCGATGGCGTATCGGAAATCTTCGCCAAGCCCTTGGCAAGCTTGCGCAAGTCCACACCGCCCTTGAGCAGCCGCCAATAGGTGGCGGGATCCTTCAGCCGCTCGATATAGCGCGCGCGGATCGCGGCGGCGGGCGGCAGGTCGTCGGGCTGCTCGATCGTCCAGGGATTGGCGAGGACCAAGGCGTCGATCCCGGCGGCGGCGTGGAACAAGGCGAGCGCGGTGGCGGCGTCGCAATTGCCGAACCCGACGATACGGGCGAGATGCGGCGCCTCATGGCGGAAGGCGGCGACCGCGGCGGCCATGTCGTCGCCCGCCTGCTCGAAGCCTGTATTCTCGCCGGTCGAATCACCGATGCCGCGGCGATCGTAGCGGAAGACCGGCGTTCCCTCGGCGGCGAGACGAGCGGCGAGCAGCGCCATGCCGCGATGCGCGCCAATGCGGATCTCATTGCCGCCCGAGACGATCAGCAGGCCAGTGGTATTGGCGCCCGCATCCAACGTCCCGACCAGCGTCTCGCCTGCGCAGGGAAAGGCGATTACGCTGCGCATGTTGCGATCGAGGCGGCGATATCATCGGCGATCAGCACGGCAAGGGCTGGATCGTTGCCCGGCTCGGCACGGCGCCACAGCGGCGCGCCGGGAAATTTGACGTCGCCGGGCCGTCCGTCGCTGTCGAGCCGGGCGATGCGGCACGGGCCGACTGTCGAGGGGGCGGCGACGGTGAGGTCGGCGAGCAACTGACGGCTGATACGGTTGCCGGCCAAGGTGATCGGCGGGCCGGGCGGTGCGATCGTGCCAGCATCGGCCGGCACGCCATCCTCCTTCGCCGCGGCGAGGCGCGTGCGAAGCAGGTCACGCACCACGGCATTGCCGTCGATTGGCGCGAAATGGTAGCGGCTGGCGATTGCCGCGGTGGCATCGAGCAACGTCCCGCCGCGCACGCCGAAGGCGTGAATGCGATCGCGGCCGAGCGTCATGGCGCAGCCGGAAAAGGCTTCTTGCCAATTAGATAGCGTTGCGTGTTCAGTTTCCGTGAGAGAATCACCGGTGCCGGGCAGATCGGGCAAGGCACTGCCGATGCCGCGCTCAGCCAGCGCGCGGAGGATGGCGACGATGAACGAGCGGGTGCGATTGGCTTCCTCGAACAGCGGCATGGCGGCGATCACCACCGGGCCGGTCGTCGGGCCGAAGCGCAGCATCGCCTCGCTGCCACCCGACCAGCGATAGGTCGACGGTGTCACGCGGGTGTCCACTCGCCACTTGGCCGTTCCGCCATATTAATCCCCCCGGTGCGCCACGCTGTCGCCAGCGCAGCTTGCCGCAGGCCGGGCAGGGGAACAAGTCGTGTCGGCGGCAGGCTTAACCCACCGCCTTGCCGCTGGCGAAGCGGACCAGCGCGCCGAAAGTCTCGAGCATCTCGCCATCAACCTCGTCATCCTCGATCAGCACGCCGAGCCGTTCCTCGAGCTCGGTGAGCAGCCCGGCGACGGCCATCGAATCGAGCTCGGGCAGGGCGCCGAACAGCGGCGTCTCGCTGCGAAACGCATCGACGCGCTCTTGCGACAGGCCGAGCACGTCGCGGAGAACGGCGCGTACGGTGGCGTCGATCTGATCGATATCGTCTGGCAGCACGTCACGGACCCCTGTCTTTACGCTTTTGACGACATCGCGTTAGTGAGTGGCGATAGGGATGCCAAGCGTTGTGGTTGCGGTGCAGCATGCGCGCTGCGGCGGAACGTCCCAAAAGTGACAGCGGCGATGGCTTGGCTTGTCGCGGATCGGGCTTATCAGGGAAGGATGATCAAACTCGATCCCGTTCCCCTGCCGATCGATCATCTGCCCGGCCGTGGTGCCCGCGGCGACCTCGCGCTGCTCGACAAGGCCGGCAGCCTCGATTTCGCCGCGCTGGAACGGCTTACCGGGCAGACCGCGGCGTGGCTGGCGACGCTAGGCCTGGCGGCCGGCGATCGTATCGCATCCTGGCTGCCCAAGACCCGGCTGGCCTGCGTGCTGCCGATGGCGGCGCCGCGTGCCGGGCTGGTGCATGTGCCGATCAATCCGATGCTCAAGCGCGCGCAGGTCGCGCATATCCTGGCCGATAGCGGGTCGACCGTGCTGATCACGCAGGGAGCACGGGCGGAAACGCTTCACGAAGCGGACGTGCCGGCGGGATGCCGGTGCGTGGACGAGACGGCGGTGGCCTGCGCTGATGTCATGCCGGCATCTCGCGCAGATCCCGCCGCGCTGGCCGCGATCCTCTACACGTCGGGATCGACCGGGCGGCCCAAGGGCGTCATGCTGAGCCATGCCAATCTGTGGCTCGGTGCGATTTCGGTCGCTCATTATCTCGGGATCGCGGCAAGCGACCGCGTTCTCGGCGTGCTGCCGCTCAGCTTCGATTACGGCCAGAACCAGCTCTTTTCGACTTGGGCGGCCGGGGCCTGTTACGCCCCGCTCGATTATCTCACCGCGCGGGACGTGGTGAAGGCGGTCGAGCGGGTCGAGGCGACGACCCTGGCGGGGGTGCCGCCGCTCTGGGTGCAATTGCTGGAGGCGGATTGGCCCGCGGCGACGGCAGCACGGCTGCGGCGGTTGACCAATTCGGGCGGCGCGCTGACACCCCGGCTGATCCGTGGCCTGCGCGAACGCTTTCCCGCCGCCGATCTCTATCCGATGTATGGGCTGACCGAGGCGTTCCGCTCGACCTATCTCGCGCCTCATCTGGTCGATGCCCATCCCGATGCGATGGGGCGCGCGATCCCCTTTGCCGAGGTGATGGTGTCGAGGGCGGATGGTTCGCAGGCCGATCCCGGCGAGGCCGGCGAACTGGTCCATGCCGGGCCGCTCGTCGCACAGGGCTATTGGCGTGATGCCGAGCGCACCGCGTTGCGCTTCCGCGATGCACCGGCCTGGGCCGCGTCGGGCGGCAAGGCGGTATGGTCGGGCGACACGGTGGTAAAGGGCGCGGACGGGCTGTTCCGATTTGTCGGGCGCGATGACGAAATGATCAAATCGGCCGGCAATAGGATCAGCCCGACAGAGATCGAGGAGGCAGTACTGGCCGGCGGTGAAGTGCCCGAAGCGGTCGCGCTGGGCGTCGCGGATGCGCGGCTGGGACAGGCGATCGTGGTCGTCGCGCGCGGCGATGGTGCCGCCGAGCCGGCGTTGCGCGCGCGGCTGCGCCGCGACCTGCCGAGCTTCATGCAGCCCAGTCGCTACGTCTGGCTGGAGACACTGCCACGGAACTCCAATGGCAAGTTGGATCGCGCTGGGTTAAAGGCGGCCGTCGCCGATCTTTGATCGTATCCGCGAATAACTGGAACAAGAAGCGTCAATTCTATTTGACGCTTACCAGTGTCCTATCATAGCCTGCGCGATATGGACCGGTCGAACGCCTTTGGCATCGCTGCGCCGCTACCCGCCGCCCGCGACGTGCTCGAACTGCTCAAGCCGGTCACCTGGTTCCCGCCGATCTGGGCGTTCACCTGCGGGGTCGTCTCGTCGGGCGTGCCGATCGCCGAGCGCTGGCCGTTCCTGATTGCGGGGGTGCTGCTGACCGGCCCGTTGGTGTGCGGTACGAGCCAGGCGATCAACGACTGGTTCGATCGCCATGTCGACGCGATCAACGAGCCGCACCGTCCGATCCCCTCGGGGCGGATCGCCGGGTCGTGGGGGCTATGGATTGCGGTGATCGGCACCGCGCTGTCGCTGCTCGTCGCCTGGGCGACCGGGCCGCTGGTATTTGCCGCCACCTGCCTCGGCGTGGCTTGCGCCTGGGGCTACAGCGCGCCGCCGTTCCGCTTCAAGGTGAGCGGCATTTGGGGGCCGGCGGTGGTCGCGCTGACCTATGAGGGGCTGACCTGGTTTACCGGCGCCACGGTGATGGCGGGCGCCTGGCCCGGCGCCCCGGTGCTGATCGTGCTCGTGCTGTACAGCATCGGCGCGCACGGCATCATGACGCTCAACGATTTCAAGGCGGTGGAGGGGGATCGCGCGACCGGCCTGCGCTCGCTGCCGGTGCTGCTCGGCGTCGGCCCCGCCGCGCGGGTCGCCTGTGTGGTGATGGCGGTGCCGCAGATCGCGGTGATCGCCTTACTGTGGGGATGGGGGCATCACGCCGTCGCCGCAATCGTTGCCCTGCTGCTGCTCGGGCAGATCGCGCTGATGCGGCGGCTGTTGCGCGATCCGCTGGCCAATACGCCATGGTATAATGCTACCGGGACCAGCCTGTATGTGCTGGGTATGCTCGCCGCGGCGTTCGGCCTTGGCGGGGTGGCCGGGTTGTGAGCGCCGCGCCGCTCGGCTGGCCCGGCATCGTCCGCCTCGGGATGGTGCAGAGCGCGATCGGCGCGATCGTGATGCTGGCGACATCGCTGCTCAACCGCGTCATGGTGGTCGAATATGCGCTGCCCGCCGCGCTGCCGGCAGCGCTGGTGGCGTGGCATTATGCCGTGCAGCTGACCCGCCCGGCCTGGGGGCACGGCTCGGATCGCGGGCGGCGCCGCACGCCGTGGATCGTTCTGGGCATGGGCACGCTGGCGCTCGGGCCTCTGCTGGCCGTCGATGCACTGGCGTTTTTTGCAACCCGATCCGTCGCCGCTCTGCCGCTGGCGATCCTTGCCTTTGCAATGATCGGCGCCGGCGTCGGCGCGGCGGGCACGTCGCTGCTCGCCTTGCTGGCTACCAGCGTCGCGCCGGCGCGGCGCGCGGCGGCCGCGGCGATCACCTGGATCATGATGGTCGCCGGCATCGCCGTCACTGCGGGCGTCACCGGCGCGCTGATCGACCCCTTCTCGCTGCAGCGGCTGGCGATCGTCGCCAGCGGCGTCGCGGGCGTGGCGTTTAGCGTCGCGATGCTGGCGATTTGGGGTGTCGAGCGCCGCCCGCTGCTCGTCGCGCCGACCGAGGAGAGGCCGCTGCCGTCCTTCGGCGCGGCGCTGGGCGAGATGCTCACCGATGCCGAGGCGCGCCGCTTCACGCTGTTCGTGTTCCTGTCGATGCTGGCCTATGCGATGCAGGATCTGATCCTCGAGCCGTTCGCCGGCCTGCTGTTCGCATTCACTCCCGGCCAATCGACGCAGCTGTCCGGCGTGCAGCATGGCGGCGTGCTGCTCGGCATGATCCTCGTTGGGGTCGGTGGCAGCGCGTTCGGGGGTGCGCGGCGCGGTCACCTGCGGCCGTGGATCGTCGCCGGCTGCATCGGTTCGGCCGCCGCGCTGCTTGGCCTGGCGCTGGCCGCGAGCGCCGGGCCCGGCTGGCCACTTGCCGCCAATATCGCCCTGCTCGGCTTTGCCAATGGCGTGTTCGCGGTCGCTGCGATCGGCGCGATGATGGCCTTGGCCGGCGCCGGCGGCGGCGGTCGCGAAGGGATCCGTATGGGCGTGTGGGGCGCAGCGCAGGCGATCGCCTTCGCGCTTGGCGGGCTGATCGGTGCGCTGGGGGTGGATATCGGCCGCGCGCTCGGCGGCTCAGCCAGTGCGACGTTCGGCGCGGTATTCGTCGGCGAGGCGTTGTTGTTCCTGCTCGCCGCGGCGCTGGCCTTGCGCATGCCATCGCACGGCAGTCGTCCGGTTGCGGTGCGCGAGGCGACAGCGTGACGACCTATGACTGCATCGTGGTGGGCGGTGGCCCGGCCGGCGCGACGGCGGCAACCGAACTCGCCCGCGCCGGCCGCTCGGTGCTGCTGCTCGACCGCGGCGGGCGAATCAAGCCGTGTGGCGGCGCGATTCCGCCGCGCCTGATCCGCGATTTTGCCATCCCCGATCACCTGATCGTGGGCCGCGCCGTCGTCGCGCGGATGATCGCGCCGTCCGGGCGCACGATCGACATGGCGGTCGATCCGAGCGGCGCGGGCGGGCATGTCGGCATGGTCGATCGTGAAACGTTCGACGCGTGGTTGCGCGCGCGCGCAGCAGGCGCCGGCGCGGACCTGCGAGTCGGGACGGTCGATGGAATCGAGCGCGATGCCGAGGGCTCCCTCCAGGTCTGCTACACCGACGGCGGCGGGGCGGAACGGCGCGTCCGCGCCCGCAGCGTGATCGGCGCCGATGGCGCGCGGTCGCGCATTGCCCGCATCGCGCTGCCCCGACACAGACCCGGCCCTTGCGTGTTTGCCTATCACGAGGTGATCCGCACACCTGCAATCGACGATGCCGCTTTCGATCGCGGCCGCTGCGACGTCTTCTATCAGGCGGCTGTCTCGCCCGATTTCTATGCCTGGATCTTCCCGCATGGCGATACTGCGAGCATCGGGGTGGGCAGCGCGCAGAAGGGCTTCGGCCTGCGCGCCGCGACCGGGCAGCTCCGCGCGCGCGTCGGGCTGGAGCAGTGCGAGACGCTGCGCCGCGAAGGTGCGCCGATCCCGCTTCGCCCGTTGCGCCGATGGGACAATGGCCGCGACATACTGCTCGCCGGCGATGCCGCCGGGGTGGTCGCGCCGGCCTCGGGCGAAGGGATCTATTATGCCATGGTCTCCGCCCGCCATGCCGCCGTGGCCGTTGCCGAGTTTCTCGCCACCGGCAATGCCAAGGCGCTGGCCAGCGCGCGGAAGCGCTTCATGCGCGAACATGGGTTGGTGTTCCAGGTGCTCGGGATCATGCAGTATTTCTGGTACAGGAACGACCGTCGCCGCGAACGGTTCGTCGCGATGTGCGCGGATCGCGACGTCCAGCAATTGGTCTGGCAGGCCTATCGCGAAAAGCAGCTGAGCTATGCCCGGCCGCTTGCCTATACGCGGATCTTCTTCAAGGATCTGCGCCATCTGTTGCAGACCGCGAACTGAGCGGATGGGGCGGGTCTGGATCTTTCCCGTATTCATCGCCGCGATGCTGGCGGGCAGTGTCGCGCTGCTCGGCGCAACGATCACCGATACCGGCACCTGGTATCAGGCGCTGGCCAAGCCCGGCTGGGCGCCGCCCGATGCGGCGTACGGCGTGGCGTGGACCGCGATCTATGCCTGTACGGCGCTGGCCGGAGTTACCGCCTGGCTCGCCATGCCATCGTGGCGCGCGCGCGAATGGCTGCTCGGGCTGTTTGCGCTCAACGGGTTTCTCAACATCCTGTGGAGCCTGCTGTTTTTCCGCCTCCACCGCCCGGACTGGGCAGCGATCGAGGTCGTCGTCTTGTGGCTGTCCGTCGCCCTGCTGGTGGCGATCACCGGGCGGCGGTCGCGCTTCGCGGCGGCGCTGCTGCTACCCTATCTGCTGTGGGTGGGGTTTGCCGGCTACCTTAACTGGACGATCGTCCAGCTCAACGGGCCGTTCGTCTGACCTGGTTGTTCGCCAGCGGCCATGCCGTCGATATCGTGCTGCTGGTGATCGCGCTCGAGTTCGCCTGGCTGGTCGCGCGCGGCTGGCGCTGGGGCGACGCCATGCTGCGGCTCGGCCCCGGCGTGCTGATGCTGCTGGCACTGCGCGGTGCGCTGATCGGCCTCGACTGGCGCTGGATCGCGCTGCCCCTGTTGCTGTCCTTGCCCGTTCATCTCGCCGATCTCGCCCGGCGCCGCTGACCCGGCGGCATCGCCGCCGCCGGGCGCCGTGGTCAGGAATTGGCCTGGAGATAGGCGATCACGTCGGCGCGCTTCTGCGGGTCGGGGAAGCCGGGGAAGATCATCTTGGTGCCCGGCACGATGCGTTGCGGACCCTCGAGATATTGGAACAGCTTTTCGGGCGTCCAGGTGATGCCGCTATTCTTGTTGGCCGCCGAATAGTTGAACCCGGCGATCGTGCCCGCCTTGCGCCCGACCACCGCGTGCAGCGAGGGGCCGATCTTGTTGACCCCGGCCTCCACCGCATGACAGGTCTGGCAGGCGACGAAGGCCGTTTTGCCCTTCGCGGCATCGCCGGTATAGGCGGCAAGCTTCACGCCGGTCAGCGTATCGACATTGTCCGGGGCAGGGGCTGCAGCAGCGGGCGCGGCGGCAGCGGGTGCGGCCGGGGCTTCCGGCGTTGCCGCGACCTCGGCCGGCATGGTGTCGGCGCTGCTTTGCTCCGGTGCCTTTTTGGAACAGGCCGCCAGCGCCAGCGCCGATACCGCAACGCACAGCGTAAGATGGCTAAAACGAGCCGTCGATCTTGCTTTCATGTCCGCGCTCCTCACCTCGCCGCCGCTAGCGGCATGCTCTGCCACTACCGGGCTAGTGTCCAATAATATTTACGGCGGCAACTATCCAGTGCAAAAGCGAAGTATGGGTCGTCATCGCCGGCCGAGCAGCGCCGATACCGACCAGATCGCAAAGCCACCCAGCGCCAGCGCACAGCCGACCCACCCGGTCGAGGTCCAGCCATATCCCGCCGCGATCGCCATGCCGCCGAGCCATGGGCCGAGTGCGTTGGCCGTGTTGAAGGCGGAGTGGTTGAGCGCTGCGGCCAGCGTCTGCGCATCGCCGGCGACATCCATCAGTCGCGTCTGCAAGACGGTACCCAGCGCGCCACCGAGCCCGATCGCGAAGACGCACAGCGTCACCGCCCAGATATTGTGCGCGGCGACCGTGTAGAGCGCGAGCGTGGCGGCCGACCATAACAGCAATAGCCCGGCGGTCGGCATAAGCGCCTTGTCGGCAAAGCGCGGGATGAGCAGATTGCCGGCGGTCATGCCGACACCAAACACCGCCAGCACCACCGGCACCATCACCGCCGACACGCCGGTCACGGCCATCAGCGTCGAGCTGAGATAGGTATAGACCGAGAACAGCCCGCCGAAGCCGATCGCGCCGATCCCCAGCGTGAGCCAGACCTGGCCCTTCTTCAGCGCGCCCAGTTCGCGCAACGGGCTGGCATCGGCATCCGGCGTGTCGTTCGGCACGATCAGCAGCGCGAGGAGCGCGGTGATCAGCGCGAGCACGGCGACCACGCCGAAGCCCCAGCGCCAGCCGAACGCCTGGCCGAGCCAGTTTGCCGCCGGCACGCCGATGATCGTCGCGACGGTCAGCCCGAGCATCACGCGGCCGACCGCCAGCGTGCGCCGCTCGGGCGCGACGAGCGACGCGGCGACCAATGCGGCAACGCCGAAATAGGCGCCGTGCGGCAGGCCGCTCAGGAACCGGAACACCAGCATCGACGGATAGGACGGGGCCAGCGCGGACAAGCCATTGGCTAGCGCGAAGACCAGCATCAGCCCGATCAGCAGCGTGCGCCGCGCCACGCGAGCGGAGAGCACCGCGATTAGCGGCGCGCCGACCACGACGCCCAAGGCATAGGCGCTGATCACATGGCCGGCGGTCGGCTCGCTGATGTGCAGGTCCTTGGCAAAATAGGGCAGCAGGCTCATCGTCGCGAATTCCGTCGTGCCGATGGCGAAGCCGCCGACGGCAAGCGCGAAATGGACGAGGCCGACGGGCGCGGCCGGGCGTGGCGGGGCCGCGGGGGTGGGGAGGGACAAGGGGTAAGCTCCTGGATCCGCCGCCGGGCATCGGCAACGGGCCATCATGCAGCCTCTCCGGAACGTACGGGGTTGATCCGCGCGCCGGGAGCCATACAAGCCCCGGCCGAACAGGCCAGCACATTTTGCCGCCACGCTATCCGGAGACCGTTATGCGCCTGCCAGACCTGACCGTACCCAGCATCGCCATTGCCGGTAGCAGCGATCGTTTCCCCGTGCGCCGGATCTATTGTGTGGGGCAGAATTACGCCGATCACGCGCGCGAAATGGGGTCCGACCCGGCGCGGCAGGAACCGTTTTTCTTCTCCAAGCCGTCGGACGCCGTGGTCGCCAGCGGCACCAGCCTGCCATTCCCAACCTGCACCGCGGATCTGCACCATGAGGTCGAACTGGTCGTCGCGCTGGGCGCAGGCGGCAGCGATATTGCGGTGGCGGACGCCGCGGCGCTGATCTTCGGCCATGCGGTGGGCATCGATCTCACGCGGCGCGACCTGCAGGCGACGGCCAAGAAAGCGGGCCGGCCGTGGGACATGGCCAAGGGCTTTGATCGTTCGGCGCCGATCGGGCCGCTCGCGCCCGGCGCACCGCCGGCGCACGGCGCGATCGCGCTCACGGTGAACGGCGATCCACGGCAGGCGGGCGATCTTTCAGACATGATCTGGAGCGTGCCTGAAATCGTCGCCAAGCTGTCCGAATTCGTTGAACTGGCACCCGGCGACTTGATCTTCACCGGCACGCCCGCCGGCGTCGGCCCGATCGCGCGCGGCGACACGGTCCGCGCTACCATCGCCGGCATCGCGCCGGTCGAGGTGACCTTTGCCAAGTAAATCGGCCCCGCCCGCCGGCCTGCTGCGCAATGCGGCATTGTTCCTCGATTTCGACGGCACGTTGGTCGAACTCGCTGCCCGGCCCGAACTGGTGGCGGTCGATGCACGGCTCGCCAGCCTGCTGGAAAGGCTCGCGAAAACGCTGTCCGGTCGCGTCGCCATCGTCAGCGGCCGCCCGGTCGCGGGCATCGTCGGCCTGTTCGGGCCGCTGCCGCTGACCATCGCCGGCAGCCACGGCCTGGAGGTGCGCTGGCACGACGGAACGAAAACGCTGCCGGAACGTCCGGGCGCTCTCGATCGTATCCTCTCCGACATGAAACACTTCGCAACCGCAACATCCGGCCTGTTGGTCGAGGAAAAACCGTTCGGCGCGGCGCTCCATTACCGCGCGGCACCCGACATGCATGATGCCGCCCATGCGCTCGCGCGATCGCTCGCCGCGGAAACCGGCCTGCATGTGCAGACCGGCAAGATGATGGTCGAACTCAGGCTTGGCGGCGCGGACAAGGGCACGGCGCTGCACCGGTTGATGGAGCGATCGCCGATGGCGGGGCACCGCCCGATATTCCTGGGGGATGACGATACTGACGAGCCGGCAATGGTGGCGGCGGAAGCGCTTGGTGGTGCCGGCATCCTAGTCGGCGAGGCGCGGCCGAGCAGCGCAAGCTATCGCCTGCCCGGCGTCGCAGCGACGCTCGACTGGTTGGAAGCCGCCTGCGAGCACGCGGCATGAGTTCGGTGGATCTGTGGCCGATCGGCAATTGCCAGGTCAGTGCGCTCGTCGATCGCGCCGGCCGGTTCGTGTGGGGCTGCGTCCCGCGGATCGATGGCGACCCCGTCTTTTCCGCGCTGCTCGGCGGCGACGATCCGGAGCGCGGCTATTGGGGGATCGAGATCGAGGATAGCGTCAGCGTCGAGCAGCATTATGTGCGCAACACGCCGATTCTGATCAGCCGCCATACCGACGCCAGCGGCAATGCGATCGACGTGATCGATTTCTGCCCGCGCTTCGAACGGCTCGGGCGCAGCTACCGCCCGGTCGCCTATGCGAGGATCGTTCGCCCGGTGGCGGGCAGCCCGCGCATCACGGTCCGGCTCAAGCCGACCTGCGGCTGGGGCGGCGGCTGCGGCGAGAAGACGGGCGGATCGAACCATATCCGCTTCCTGATGCCCGATATGGCGCTGCGGCTCAGCACCACCGCGCCGACCGGCATGGTGGCGGAAGAGCGCACGTTCCGGCTCGAGCGGCCATTGCACTTCTTCCTTGGGCCCGACGAGAGCTTCGCCGGCGATCTCGCCGCGACACTCGACACGATGCTCGCCGATACCACGCTCCACTGGCAGGAATGGGTCCGCGGCCTGGCGATCCCGCTTGAATGGCAGGACGTGGTAATCCGCTCCGCGATCACGCTCAAACTGTGCCAGCACGAGGAAACAGGCGCGATCGTCGCGGCGATGACCACGTCGATTCCCGAACATGCCGATTCCGGGCGCAACTGGGACTATCGCTACTGCTGGATCCGCGATGCCTATTATACGGTGCAGGCGCTCAACCGGCTAGGCGCGCTCGACGTGCTGGAGGGCTATCTCGGCTATCTGCGCAACATCGTCGACGACGCCGCGGGTGGCCATATCCAGCCGCTCTACGGCGTGCTTGGCGAAGCGACGCTCGAAGAATGGGTCGCGCCCGATCTTCCGGGCTATCGCGGCATGGGGCCGGTGCGCGTCGGCAATCAGGCCTATGAGCAGATCCAGCACGATGCCTATGGCCAGATCGTGCTCTGCGCGGTCCATGCCGTGTTCGACACACGGCTGTTCCGCATGGCCGGTGTGGAGGATTTCGAAGCGCTCGAGCGCGTCGGCGAACGCGCCTGGCAGAATTACGACGAGCCCGATGCCGGTCTGTGGGAATTGCGTACGCGTCAGAGCGTGCACACGTATTCCTCGGCGATGTGCTGGGCGGCGTGCGATCGTCTGGCCAATGCCGCAGGCGCACTGGCTTTGCCCGAGCGGAAAATCTTCTGGCAGGATCGCGCCGACCGGATCCGCGCGCATATCGAAAGCGCCGCCTGGCGCCCCGATACGAAGCGCATGTCGGCGACGTTTGCCGGCGACGATCTCGACGCCAGCGTGCTGCAATTGCTCGATTTGCGTTTCCTGGAGCCGGATGATCCCCGCTTCCTGGATACGCTGAAGGCGGTCGAGGAGGGCTTGCGGCGTGGCTCGTTCATGCTGCGCTATGCGATCGAGGACGATTTCGGCCTGCCCGAAACCGCGTTCAACGTGTGCACCTTCTGGCTGATCGAGGCGCTGCACTTCACCGGCCGCACCGCCGACGCCCGCGCGCTGTTCGAGGAGATGCTCGACCGCCGCACTGCGGCCGGGCTGCTGTCCGAGGACATCGATCCGGCGACCGGGGAATTGTGGGGCAATTATCCGCAGACCTATTCGCTGGTCGGGATGATCAACTGCGCGGCATTGCTGAGCAAACCATGGAGTGCGATCCGATGAGCCGGCTGGTCATCATCTCGAACCGCGTATCCGCCCCCAAGGGATCCGAATCCGGTGCACAGGGCGGTCTCGCGGTCGCGCTCTCCTCGGCGCTGCGGCAATATAGCGGCGTATGGTTCGGCTGGTCGGGCGAACGCACCGATACGTTCACCGGCGACATCCATTTCCAGCGCGACGACGGCGTCACCACCGCGACGATGGATCTGGAGGATCAGGACATCGACGAATATTATAACGGCTACGCCAACCGCACCTTGTGGCCGCTCTTCCACTACCGCGTCGATCTCGCGGAATATGAGCGCGAATTCGCGGGCGGTTATCAGCGCGTCAACGAGCGTTTTGCCGAAACGGTGTCGCCGCTGATCGAGCCCGAGGACGTGGTGTGGATCCAGGATTACCACCTCTTCCCCTTGGGCGACGAGCTGCGCCGGCGCGGCTGCGAGAACCGCATCGGCTTCTTCCTTCACATCCCGTGGCCGCCGCGGCGGCTGCTGTCGATCCTGCCCGAGGCGCAGGAACTGGTGCGGCGGCTGTTCGCCTATGACGTGATCGGGTTCCATACCGGGGAATGGCTCGACTCCTTCCTCGATTTCGTGACGCTCGAAATGGGCGCGAGCGTCGACGGCGATGTCGTCACGCTGGGCACGCGCAGCGTGCGCGTGCTGGCCTGTCCGATCGGCATCGACACGCCCGAATTCGTCGATCTCGCGCGCAGCGTCACCGCGCGCCTGTCCTATCGCCGCACGCGCGACAGCGCGGATGGGCGCGACATGATCGTCGGGGTCGACCGGCTGGATTATTCGAAGGGGCTCGAAGAGCGTTTTCTCGGCTATGAACGCTTCCTCGTCGAGCATCCCGAGGAACGCAAGGAAGTGTTCCTGCTGCAGATCGCGCCACCGTCGCGTGGTGCCGTTGGCAGCTATCAGCGCATCCGCAACACGCTGGAAGGCCTGTCGGGGCGGATCAACGGCGCCTATGCCGATGTCGATTGGGTGCCGATCCGCTACGTCAACCAGGGCTATGGCCGCGATACACTGGCCGGCATCTATCGCGCCGCCAAGATCGGCCTCGTCACGCCGCTGCGCGACGGCATGAACTTGGTTGCCAAGGAATATGTCGCCGCGCAGGATCCGGAGGATCCCGGCGTGCTGATCCTGTCGCGTTTCGCCGGCGCGGCGGCGCAGCTGACCGAGGCGATCCTGGTCAATCCGTACAGCGCGGAGGAGGTGGCGGACGCGATCCTGATCGCGTTGCGCATGGACCGCGCCGAGCGCATCCGGCGCTGGCGCGCCTGCATGGATTCGATCGAGACGCAGGACATCAATTGGTGGCGCCAGCAATTCCTCGACGCGCTCATGCTGCCTTTGTCGGTGGCCAATCCCGAGGGGTGATCCCGGCGGCGCGGCATCGGCCTAGTCCCGCGCGATATCCTGCCAGCCGCCGCCCAGCGCCTTGAACACGTCGACCTGGCGATCGACCAGCAAGGCATCCGAGGCGGCGAGATTGGCCTGCGCCGTGGTCAACGCGGCCTGCGCGGTGAGCAACGACAGGAAATCGGTGCGCCCGAAACGATAGAGTCGGTTGGCCTGGTCGGCCGCGGTGGCGGCGCTGGCCTGGGCGCGCGACAGCGCGGCGTTGCGATCGGCTTCGCGGGCATAAGCGGAAAGGGCGGACTCGGTCTGGCGCAGCGCCTCCAGCGTAGTGGCGTCGAATTGCGCCAGTGCGGCATCCGCGGCGGCGCCGGCCTGGGCGATCTGCGCGTGCACGATCGGGCGGTTGGGGAAGCTCCAGCTGATCAGCGGGCCGAGGCCGAGATGGAAGGCATTGCCCGAGCCGAGGCTTGACACCGGGCCGCTGAAGCCGGCCGAACCGCCCAGGCTGACCTGCGGATAGAGGTTCGCGGTGGCGACCCCGATCCGCGCGGTCGCGGCGGCCAGCGTGCGCTCGGCGGCGCGGATGTCGGGGCGGCGGCGGATCAGCGCCGCGCCGTCGCCGATCGGCAGCGCGCGCCGCATCGTCGGCGGCTTGGCGCATGCGGTCATGTCCGGCGGAAAAGCGGCCGGCGCCCGGCCCATCAGCGTGGCCAGGCGATAGAGCGCGGCGGTGCGCGTCGCGATCGTCGTCGGGATCAATGCGGCGCTCTGCTCGACCGCGGAGCGCGCGCGGGTCACGTCGAAGGCGGTGCCGCGCCCGCCGCGTTGCAGGCGTTGCGTCACGTCCAGCGTGCGGCGCTGCAGCGCCAGCACGCGGTTGTTGGCGGCGAGCACCATGTTGGCGGTGCACGCGGTCGCATAGCTGCGCGCGACTTCCGCCGCGACGGTCACGCGGACATTGTCGCGCGCTGCGGCGACCGCCTCGGCGTCGCCCTGTGCCGCCTCGATCGCGCGCGCGATCCGTCCGGACAGATCGAGCGGATAGGCCAGCGCCAGGCCGAGATTGTAATCGAGCACGCCGGGCAGGCTGGCGCCGTTCGTGGCCGAACGATCCAGCGATGTCCCGCCGCTGAGCCCGGTCGATAGCGTGCGGCCGGCCGCGACTTCCGCCACCACCGCATCGGCGCGGCGCAAGTTCGCGTCCGCCGCGCGCAGATCGGCATTGGCCGCCAGCGCCTCGGTTACGAAGCCGTCGAGCCGCGCGTCGCCGTACAATTCCCACCACCGGTCGGGCAGCGGTGCATCGACGAATGCCTTCTCTCTCCCGCTGGCAAACTCCCCCTGTGCGGCAGGCAGGTTGACGACGGCACGGTCGGGCAGGGCATAGTTCGGCCCGGCGGTCGTGCAGCCCGCCAGCAGCAGCGCCAGCGCCGCAGCGCTCCGCGCGCGCATCACCCCGCGCATCACGACGCCACCTGCGGCTTGACCGTGACGGTGGCGGTGCGGCCAACGATCAGCTGCACGCCCTTGGGCACGCGCAACAGTTTCACCCGCACCGGGATGCGCTGCGCCAGCCGCACCCAGTTGAACGTCGGGTTGACGTTGGGCAGCAAGTTGCTGGTGTTGGTGCGTTCGCTGTCGTTGATCCCGGCGGCGATGCTGTCGACGCGCCCGTGCAGCGCCTGATCCTCGCCCATCAGATGGACGACCACCGGATCGCCGACATGGATGCCGCCCAGCTTGGTTTCCTCGAAATAGCCCTCGACGCGCAGCGAATCGGTATCGACCAGCGCCATCGCCTGCGTGCCGGCGGCGATATAGTCGCCGGGATGGAGATCGAGGTTGGTGACGGTGCCGTGGACGGTGGCCCGGACGGTGGTCCGCGCAAGGTTGAGCGCGGCGGTGGCGCGCGTGCTGCGCGCCTGCGCCAGCGCCGCCGCGGCGGTCGCGACGCGCGCGACATTCTGCTCGTGCGTTTCCGCCGCGACGAGATCGCCGAGCGCCAGATCGCGCTGCGACTCGCGCCGCGCCTGCAACAGCGTGGCCCGCGCGCTGGCGATCGCGGCATCGGATTGCGCCAGCGTCAGCTCGAAGCGCGGGCGATCGACCACGAACAGCACGTCGCCGGGTTTCACCGCCTGATTGTCGCGCACCGCGACCTGCGTCACCAGCCCGGCGACGTCGGGCGTCACGCGCACGATATCGGCGCGGATCCGTCCGTCGCGCGTCCAGGGATCGACCTCGTAGCGGCGCCACAGCCACAGTGCGACGACGATCGCCAGCACGACGATCAGGATGGTGGCGGCGGCGCGGCCGAGCGAAGCGTAGAGCGGTTTCATGACAGCAATCCGAAGTGGCTGGTCAGCAGCGATGCCAACCCGAGCATGAGGAAGAACAGCGCGAGATCGACCAGCGGCCGATAGGCGACGAAACGATAGAAGCCGATATGGGTCAGCAAACGCGTGACGATGAGGGTCAGCACCGTGGCGCCGATCGCGAGCAGCAACAGGGTGGGGAAATAGACCCCGCCGAGCGAGATTTCACCGGTCATGGCAGCACCTGTGCATAAGGGGCGGCGGCGGGAAACAGATTACGCCGCAGCGAAGTGAGGGCAAGCACGGCGCGGCGGCGCAGATCGGCGGTCTCGCTCTGCGCCAGCCGGGTCAGCGCATGATCGATCCCGGCGAGCAATTCGGGCTCGGGCGGCGCCGGGCGGTGCGGCAGCAGCGCGCGGTAATGCGCCGCGACGCCGCGCAGCACCGGCGTGATCGTCGCGCCGTCGGCCGGCGATCCGTCGATCCGCAACTGGCGCAGCTCGCCCACCGTCACGCCGACGCGCAGATCGGTCAGCGCGTCGAGCAGCGGCTTGCCCGGATCCTGGCCCTGTGCGGCGAGGCGCGGCGCGAGCAACCCGATCCGGTCGAGCATCCGGCTCACCCAGCCATTGGCATCGGGCGGCCCAGGCAGGTCGCTGCGCGCCGCCAGTTCGCGCCAGCCGGCACGGATCAGTCGCCGCGCGCTGCTGTCCGCGCCGATCGTCTGGAACAGCCCCACCGTCACCACCGCGAACAGCGTGCCGATCAACGTGGAAACGCCGGTATTGAGGAAGGAATCGAAACTGGCGCCGAACCGGTCGTTGAGTCCAACCGAGTTGAGCCCGGTGAGCATCGCGCCCAGCATCAGCAGCATCCAGCGCGGCCGCGCGAGGAACATGCCGCCGAGCAGGAGCGCCGGCGCCAGCAGCGCTGCCAGCGTGACGAAATCGGTCGCCCGCGGCAGGATCACGAAGGCATAGAGTCCCGCCACGACCAGCCCCAGAATCGAGCCGTAGAAAAAGGTGCGGATCATCGGCGCGGGATCATCGCTATTGCCGAACAGCGCGCAGCAGACGCCGGCGATCAGCACCGCGCCGGCGCCGTCGGGCCAGCCGGTGGCGATCCAGAAGGTCGAGCCGAGCAGGATCGTCGCGACCGTGCCCGCCGCCGCGCGCAGCGCGATGCCGCGATCGCGGTGCAGCGGCCGCCGCCGGCCGCGCGCGAGCAGCTCGCGTACCGCGTCGCTGACCGGCGTCCGCGTGGCCGACCATAATTGGTCGCGCAGGTCGCGGCAGTTGCGATGCGCCGCGATCAGGTCGGCAAGGCGCGCCAGCAGGCTTAGCCGCAGTGCGTCGCGCCATGCCAGATCGTCCGTCACGTCGGGTTCCAGCGCGCGCGCGCGATCGATCAGCGCTTGGGCGGTGGCGGCGCGGCCGTCGTCCTGCGGCACGGCGAGCCAGGCGCGGACGTCCTCGATCAGCGCGACCGCCGCGGGGCGCGGCGCATGGCCGGCACGCGCCAGTTCGACGATCCGGTCGTCGATCGCGCTGGCCAGCGGCAGCACCATCGACAATTGTTCCTGCAGCGCGCGCAGCGTGCGTACGCGCGGCAGCAGCCGGGCGGTATCGAACGGCAGGTGGATCGACAGCTGGTGCAGCTCGTTGATGTCGAGCGCCAGCCGCCGGCGATCGCGATCGAGCGTCGCATCGCCGGCAGTGGCCAGCGAATCGCGTGACCAGCGCTCGGCATCGGCGAGGATCGCATCGACCCGCGCGAGCAGGGTCGCGGTCACCGTTTGCGGAAATACCAGGCCGTGCACCAGGCTGGCGCAACCGATCCCGATGATGATCTCTTGCACGCGCAGTGTGGCGGTCAGGAATACCGAGCCGGGCGCGAGCACCGAGGGAAAGCCGATGATGCTCGCGGTATAGCCGGCGAGCAGGAAGATGTACGCGCGCGGCGTCCGATCGAGCAGCGAGATGTACAGGCACAGGCCGAGCCACAGCGCGAGCGCCGCGACCAGCAGTTCCGGCGCGTTGACCAGATTGGGCACCAGCACCACCGCCGCGACCCCGCCGAGCACCGTGCCCAGCACGCGGAACACCGCCTTTGACAGCACCGCGCCTGCCAGCGGCTGCGCGACGATATAGGCGGTGGTCACCGCCCAGAACGGGCGAGTCAGGCCGATCCGCAGCGCGACATAATAGGCCAGCATCGCGGCAACGAAGCATTTGAGGGAGAACAGCGCCTCGCGCGTGCCGAACCGTTCGAGGATCATTTGACACGCTCCTGCATGAAGCGGGCGCCAAGCCGCTCGGCCACGCTGAGTGCGGTTGCAAGATCGCGATCGGTGACGTCGCCGAGCATTTCCTGGCGCAGCGCGGCGAAGCGCGCTTCGATCGTCTCGACCAGCGCCCGGCCACGATCGGTCAGCCGGATCCGGCTGACCCGGGCATCGTTCGCGTCGCGCAGGCGTTCGACCAATTGCGCGGCGACCATCTGGTCGGCCAGCCGCACCAACGATGCCGCGCTGATCTCGAGCGCGGCGGCAAGGTCGGTCTGCCGGATCGCGTCACCCGAGCGGCCGACCTGCACGAGCGCCCAGCCGAGCGAGGCGGACACGCCCATGTCGCTCAGCGCGCGATCCGCCGCTTGGCGCCACAGCCGGGCGAGCGGCAGCAGCGTACGGGCATAGGATGCTTCGAGCGAGAGTCGGGGTGATTTCATTAGCGTGCTAAGTAATGTCCCGGTCGTGTGCTGCAATGCACCATTGGAACGATCGCCGAATTGCAATGTTTCCATCTTGTTGCCAAACGATGGCCGGCACGTGATTGCCTCGGCGCTGTCCGGGGTTCAGTAGAACCGCCGACCGCCGGTCGAACGACCGGGGCAGCAGATCCGGAGAGGCCCACCAGGCCGGGCGCGCGCGTCGCCCGACGCTTCGGAAAGACAGTAATGAGATTGCGTCGACGGGGCCTGGCCTCGATCAACAGCGAAGTCCGCGATGGTATCCTGCCCGCGGCCGATGGCATCGCCCGCGTTCCCGCCGATCCCCGGGCGGAGGGTCACACGCCGCGCAGCTACCGCGTGACCGCTTTGATCATCGCCTGCGCGCTGTTCATGGAGCAGATGGACGCGACGATCCTGTCGACTGCCTTGCCCACCATGGCGCGCGATTTCGGCGTGCCAGCGACCAATATGAGCGCGGCGCTGACCTCCTATCTGCTCGCGCTGGCGATCTTCATCCCGGCCAGTGGCCGGCTGGCCGACCGGTTCGGATCCCGCACCGTGTTCCGCGCGGCGATCCTGATCTTCGTCGCGGGATCGGCGCTGTGCGGGATCGCCACCAGTCTGCCGCTGATGATGGGCGCGCGCTTCGTCCAGGGGTTGGGCGGGGCGATGATGATCCCGATCGGGCGTCTCGTGCTGCTGCGCAGCGTGGCCAAGGAGGATATGGTCTCGGCGATGTCGTGGCTGATCATGCCGGCGCTGATCGGGCCGATCCTGGGACCGCCGGTCGGCGGCGCGATCGTCACCTATCTCGACTGGCGCTGGATCTTCTACCTCAACCTGCCGATCGGCCTGCTCGGCATCGTGTTGGTCACGCGCTATATCGAGGACGTCCGCGCCGACGGGCCGGTGCGGTTCGATGCCTGGGGCTTCGTGCTGTCCGGCATCGCGCTCGGCTGCCTGCTGTTCGGCTTCGAAATGACCAGCCGCACGGGCGAATTGCCCGCGGCGCTTTTGCTGATCGCGATCGGTGCGCTCGCCGGCTGGGCCTATCTGCGCCATGCGCGGCGGCGGCCGGATCCGATCCTCGATCTCACGCTGATGGCGATACCGACCTTCCGCCTTTCGTTGATCGCCGGCTCGCTGACGCGCATCACGCAGGGCGCGCAGCCCTTCCTGCTGCCGATGATGCTGCAATTGGGCTTCGGCATGACCGCTGCGGCGAGCGGGCTGATCACCATCGCCGGTGCGATCGGATCGCTGATGATGAAGGGGCTGGCGCCGCGCATCCTGCGCAAATGGGGGTTCCGGCGCAGCCTGATCGTCGGCGGGCTGGGCGGCAGCGCCGGTTATGCGGTGTGCGGTCTGTTTCGCCCCGATTGGCCGATCGCGCTGATCTTCGCGATCCTGATGATCTCGGGCTTCTTCATGTCGTTCCAATTCTCGGCCTATAACACGATCGCCTATGACGAGGTGCCGAGCAGCCGGATGAGCGCGGCGACCAGCTTTTACGCGACGTTCCAGCAACTGATGCTGTCACTCGGCATCTGCGTCGGCGCGGCGGCGCTGCACGTCGGCATGCTCGGCTCGGGCCATGCGCGCCCAAGCCTGGCCGATTTCACGCTGGCATTCATGGTCGTGACCCTTGTCTCGGCGGCGGCGACGATCTGGAACCGGCGGTTTGCCGCCGATGCCGGCGCTGAGCTCAGCGGGCACCGCTAGCGCGAGCGGACAACGCGGCGCGGGCGCTATGCAGCGCCGCTGCTTTGCTGCAATAGACGCCACCGATTCCAACTGGACCCGCCCCATTCGTCAGATCGCCGCCCTTCCGTACCGCACCGCCGGCACCGCCACCGACGCGACCGTCCGCGTCATGCTCGTCACCTCGCGCGGCACCGGCCGCTGGGTGATTCCCAAGGGCAATATCGATGCCGGGATGGCGCCGCACGCCGCCGCGGCGGGCGAGGCGGAGGAGGAGGCTGGCGTGTGCGGCGCGGTATGCCCGACCCGGCTCGGCAGCTATCGCTATCGCAAGCGGCGCAGCAACGGCGCGTCGCTGATGGTCGATGTCGATGTCTTTCCACTCGCCGTGACGCGCGAACTGGACAGCTGGAAAGAGCAGGAACAGCGCGAGCGGCGCTGGTTTTCGCTGGCCGAAGCCGCTGCGGCGGTCGACGAGCCCGACCTGCGCGATCTGATCCGCTCGTTTGCCACCGCCGAATTCACTGCCGCTGCGCGGCGCACCACCATGCTCGGCACCGTCGCCGAGCGATCGAAAGTAGGATCCATGTTCGCCTGGTTTCAGCGTCTGCTCCCCAAGACGGGGAATTTCTTCGAGATGTTCGAGGCGCATGCCCGCACGATCGTCGCCGCCGCCGATGCTACCGCGCGGATGCTCGAAGGCGGCGCGGCCGCGCCTGATCATATCCGCGAGATCATCGAGCGCGAGCATGATGCCGACGAGATCACCCGCAATGTGCTGCAGACGGTGCGCAAGACCTTCCTCACGCCGTTCGATCGTGCCGCGATCACCAGCTTGATCGGCGCGATGGACGATACGGTAGACGAGATGCAGGCCGCCGCGCAGGCGATCGATCTGTACGACGTGACCGACATTTCCCCCGAGATGAAGGACATGGCGGCGATTATCGTCGATGCCGCCCGCGTCGCGTCCGAGGCGATGCCACTGCTGCGCGATGTCGCGCGCAACGGCGAGCGGCTGCACGAGCTGACCGAGCGGCTGGTGCGGATGGAGAGCCATGCCGACGAGATTCACGCTGCCGGGCTCAAGCGCTCGCTGCAGGAACATGGCACGAGCGATACGCTGCGCTTCGTGATCGACCGCGAGATCTACAAGCATCTCGAACGGATCGTCGACGCGTTCGAGGATGTCGCCGACGAGATCGACGGCATCGTCATCGATCATTCCTGACCCGCATTAAGCCATGCATCAACTCGCCTTTCCGCTGCTCGTCGGGCTGATCATCGTCGCGCTGGCGTTCGATTATCTCAACGGCCTGCACGACGCGGCCAATTCGATCGCCACCGTCGTCGCGACGCGCCTGCTCTCGCCGGTCAAGGCGGTGCTGTTCGCCGCGGTGTTCAATTTCGCGGCCTATTTCCTGACCATCGCCTTTCCGAGCCTGCACGCGGTCGCCGATACGATCGGCAAGGGTCTGATCGACAAGGATCTGATCACTCCGGCGGTGATCTTCGGCGCGCTCGGCGGGGCGATGTTCTGGAACGTGGTGACCTGGATCAGGGGCATCCCCTCGTCGAGTAGCCACGCTTTGGTCGGCGGAATGATCGGATCAGGCGTCGCGCATGCCGGGATTAGCGGCATCCAATGGGCCGGGCTCAACAAGACGCTGATCGCGATCGTGCTGTCGCCGACGATCGGCATGTTCCTCGCAATGCTGGTGATGCTGGCGTCGAGCTGGGCGCTGCACCGCGTGAGCGCCAGCCAGGCCGAACGCAGCTTCCGCGTGCTGCACTTGGTCTCTTCGGCCGCCTATTCGCTCAGCCATGGGCTCAACGATGCGCAGAAGACGATGGGGATCATCACCGTCCTGCTCTATTCCACCGGATATCTTACCGGGCCGTTCGCGGTGCCGCACTGGGTCGCGATCAGCTGCTACGTTGCGATCGCGCTGGGCACGATGACCGGCGGCTGGAAGATCATCGAGACGATGGGCTCGCGCATCACCAAACTGTCGCAGCATCAGGGCTTCAGCGCGTCGCTGGCCGGATCGATCGTGCTGTTCATCGCCTCCGCGCTGGGCATCCCGGTATCGACCACGCACACCATCACCGGTGCGATCATCGGCGCCGGGACCGCGCGCCGCGCGTCGGCGGTGCGCTGGGGCGTGGCGCGCGGCGTGGTGGTTGCGTGGCTGATCACGATCCCCGCCTCCGCCGCGGTCGGCGCGCTG
>NZ_JANQBK010000005.1 GCF_025370105.1 Sphingomonas hylomeconis | reverse complement strand
GGTTGCGTGGCTGATCACGATCCCCGCCTCCGCCGCGGTCGGCGCGCTGTTTTACGGCATGACGACCCTCTTCTAGCACCCGCGCCGTGCCGCGCCGGCATCGGCCGGCGCGGCACGCGGCCGGTCAGTCCCCACCGGTGACGCTGTCCGTGCCCGGCAGGCTGCCCGCGCCGTTGCCGCCCTGTTCCCACCACAATGGCGCGCGGCGGTGATCGCCGGTGGCGACTTCGTTCAGCGTCAGCGGGTCGTACAGCCGCCCGCCCAGCATAACGCGGTTGATCTTGTCGCTGTTGCGGATGTCGACCGTCGGATCGGCATCGAGCACGACGAGATCGGCCAGCTTGCCGACTTCGAGCGACCCGATATCGGCGGCATAGCCGAGCGAGGTCGCCGGCACGATCGTCGCGGCGCGCAGTGCCTGCAGCGGGGTATAGCCGCCGCGTACGAACGACCACATCTCCCAATGCGAGCCCAGCCCGGATTGCTGGCCGTGCGCGCCGATCGAGACCTGCACGCCGCGTTCGGCGAGCTTCTTCGCCTCGCGCGCGGTCTCGTCGTCGACGAACGCTTCCTCGGGCGCCATCGTGCGCCGGCCGTTCTGCGCGAGCAGCATCGCGGGCGGCTCGTAGCGCGACACGATCGGGTGCTTCCACACGTCCATATGCTGCCGCCAGTACGGATCGCCAGCGAGGCCGCCATAGGCGACAACGAGCGTCGGCGTATAATTGGTCTTGGTCTGCGACCACATACTGAGCACGTCGGCATAGAAGGTCTCGGCCGGCAGATTGTGCTCGAGCGTGGCATTGCCGTCCTGGATCAGGCTGATGTCCAGGGAATAGAGCGAGCCGCCCTCGGGCACGACTTCCATATTTTCGGCCTGCGCTGCGGCCACGACCATCTGGCGCTGTTCGCGGCGCGGCTGGTTGTAGTTCTTCACGCTGTACGCGCCCTGCGCCTTCAGGCGGCGGACATCGGCCAGCGCATCCTCATACGTGTCGATCTCGGCATAGACGTCGGGCGATTTGGCGCCGTAGATCACTTCCCCGGTCGAAAAGATCCGCGGGGCGATGATCTTGCCGGCACGCTGCAGCTCCGCAGCGACGAAGATTTCCGAGGCGCTGGACGAGGGATCGTGGATCGTTGTCGTGCCCATGGCGAGGTTGAGCATCGCCGACCAGTTCTGCTGCGGGATCAGATCGTCCTCGGCCTGCGCGCCATGCGCATGCGCATCGACCATCCCGGGCATGATCGTCTTGCCCGCCAGATCGACGATCGTCGCGCCGGCCGGAATCGCCACGGCGGCGCGCGGGCCGATCGCGGCGATGCGATCGCCGCGGATCACGATCACGCCGTCGTCGACGATCCCGCCATTCTGCCCCGCCATGGTGACGAGCCGCGCGCCGGTCAGCGCGACGGTGCGCGTCGGCCGGTCGGCGGTGATGTCCATCGACAGCGACAGGCCGGTCGCCGGTGGCACGAACTTCGCGACCTTGTCTTCGTCGTCCAGTGCAGGCGCCTGCTTGAACAGCGCATCCGTTTCCACCGTATAGAAAGTGGGCCCGAGCGACCAGTTGAGCCGCGTGCCGTTCTGCGACCAGCCGATGAAACTCGCGCCCTGACTGCTCACGCGCGTAACGGGCAGCGCGCCCTTCTTGATGTCGACCGCCACGTCCTGCGTGCCCGGCATCAGCGGCATCACGAACGCCTCGTAATTCTGCCGGAACGCGAGGTTGCGGCCGTCCGACGAGACCTGGAAATCGTTGACCAGTTCGCCGGTGGCGTGGACGCGCTTGGCCTGGCCGTTGAGATCGGTGCTGACCAGCTGCCGCTTGCCCTTGTCGCGACCGAGGAAGAACACGCGGCCGCCATCCGCGCCGAATTGCGGCGTGCTGCCGTCCCGGGCGATGCGCGTCGGCGCGCCGCCGGTCGCGGCGATACGATAGATGCCCGGATTTTCGCTGCCGCGTGCCGCGGTGAGCGGGCCGCCCTGATTGCTCTGGTAGACGATCGTGCGTCCGTCCGGGGCGAAGCGGGGCACGCTGTAATGACCGGCATTTGCCGTCACGGCACGCGGCGTGCCGCCGGTCGCCGCGACGGTGCGGATCTGGCCGAGCCCCGCATCGCTCCAGCCGACGAACACGATCGATCGCCCGTCGCGCGACCAGGACGGCCACAATTCGAAGTCGCTCTCGGTGCCGCGCGTCAAGCGCCGCGGTGCGCCACCCGCGACCGGCTTGAGCCATAATTTGCCGAGCGTCTCGAACAGCACGGTCCGGCCATCGGGCGACAGGCTCGCCCAGCGCGGCATCTTGGTGGCGAAGGTCGCCGGCGCCACCGGGATCTGCGGATGCACCGCATCGATCACCACGCGCGTGTCGTTGACGCTGAACGGAATTTCGCGCGCGCCCGAACCATCGGCCGCCACGCGGCGGATCTTGCCGCCGGCCCAGATCACGATGCTGTCGTTATCCGGGGTCCATGCCATGTTGGGATACACACCGGTCACCGCCCAGGTTTCCTGCACGTCGCGGTCGAGCGCGTCGTAGATCTTGCGCTCGGTGCCCGCCGCCAGATCCTTGACGTACAGTTTCGAGCGCCCCGCCTCGCGCCGTACGAACGCGATCTTCTTGCCGTCTGGCGACGGGGTCGGCCGCACCGATCCGCCGACGCCGGACACCGCCGTGCTGACCTCGCCGCTGATCATGTCGTACCGTTCGATATTGAACAGGTCGCCATACGAATCCTGCGCATATTCGAAGATCGGGCCGGGCGTGACGTTGCGGGTGTAATAGACGCTCTTGCCGTCGGGTGCGTAGATCGGCTCGCCCAGCTCCTTCTGCAATTCCTCGCTCGCGCGCTTGACCAATTGCACGCCGCCGCCGCCCGAGACGTGATACAGCCATACCTCGCCGGTGCCGAGCGAGCGCCCGGTGGTGAAATGCTTCTTGGCGACGATGAAACGGCCGTCCGGGCTCCAGCTCGGCTGGTTGAGCAGGCGGAAATCCTCCTTGGTCAGCTGGCGCTTGTCGCTGCCGTCGAGGTTCATGATCCAGATATTGTCGCCACCGCCACGATCGGAGACGAAGGCGATGCGCGTGCCATCGGGCGAGAAGCGCGGCTGCTGTTCATAGGCCAGCCCCTCGGCAATGCGGCGCGGCGTGCCGCCGGCGATCGGCATCGTGTAGATGTCGCCGAGCAGGTCGAAGGCGAGCGTGCGGCCGTCGCGCGAGACGTCGACATTCATCCAGGTGCCTTCGCTGACCGCGATCGGCACCTGCCGGGTGACCATGCCGGGGGGGGCATTGACGTCCCATTTCGGAGGCTTGGCATCGGCCGGCCGGGCCGCCACGGGCGCGGCGGCGGGGGCCGGCGGCGACACAGGCTTCGGCGCGGGCTGATCCGGATTGATCACTTCGTTTTCCGGCGCCTGGGTGGGCGGCACCTGGGTCTGCACCGGGGGCGCGGTCTGCGCCCAGCCCGGCGTCAACACCATCATGCTTGCGATAACCGCCGTCACCGTGTTGCGCATCTCGATCCCCTATTGCCTGTATCGGTCCTGTCGCGACGTCGTATGCGGCGGCCGGGCGTCGCGCAACGGCGCAAGCGCTTGATTTGCGCGGTTTAGGACGAGCCGAGCAGCGACCGGAGCGCCACGGCATTGGGCGCCGCCGCGCCCGACGCAGTATTGTCGAAGATGCACCAAGATGATGCCTGGTCGCCGTCCTCTTTGGCGAACGACATCGCCAGTGCGGCGAGATCAGCCGCATCATAGGGCGAATAATAGGTGCGTGGCGCGCCGTGGAGGCGGCGATAGCGCAATCCGGTCCAGCCGCCGGGCCGGTCGCCGCCCGGGGCGATCGCCGGGTCGGCCGCGACCCGCGCGACGCGGCGATCGGCTAGCGCCGCCTCCGCATCGGCGGCGAACCAGCTCGCGTGGCGCGGTTCGCAGGCGATCTGTACCGCGTCCGACAGCCGGCCGCGCAGCGCCGTGAAGAAGGTGAGGGCGGTTGGCTCGTGATAGCCGAAGCTGGGGGGAAGCTGCAGCAGCACGACCCTCAGCGCGTCGCCGAGCCCGGCGATCTCACGCACGAAGGCGTCGAGCAGCGGCGCCGCGCCGGCCAGCCGGGCGGTGTGCGATATTGCCTTGGGGATTTTAACCGCGAAGGCGAAGTCGGCGGGAACGCTGGCTGCCCAGCGCTGGTAGGTCGCGGGCCGGTGCGAGCGGTAGAAGGTGGAATTGATCTCCGCCGCGTTGAGCACCGCGGCGTAGCGCTCGCGATGCGTGCCGCTGCCGGGGAAGGCGGGGGCTGCCTCCCGGGGGATCGACCAGCCCGCGGTGCCGATCCTGATCACCCCGTCGCCGCCAATGCTGCGACGAGCCGGTCGATCAGCGGCGCCTGGCTCGGCAGGATGCACTGCCGCGCCTCTGCCACGGCGAACCAGCGGGCTTCGTCGACCTCGGGAATGGTCATCTTCTGCCCGCTGCGCGGCGGCCAGTCGATCTCGATCGTGTTGCTCACCACCAGCGCCGGATCGACGTCACGCTCCGCCGCGAACGCGACGACGATCTTGCCGCCGGACTGGCGTACCTCGCCCAGGCTGAGCAGCGGCGTTTCGATCCGCACGCCGAGCTCCTCGGCCACTTCGCGCCGCGCCGCCGCCTCGTCTGCCTCGCCCGGCTCGACCATGCCCTTGGGCAACTGCCAGGCGCCGGTGTGGCGGTGGCGCCAGAAGGGGCCGCCGGGGTGCACCAGCAGCAGTTCGAGCGACTGCTGCGGCGTGCGATAGAGCAGGATCCCCGCGCTGCGCCGGGCCATGATCAGCGCTTGCCCCGGCGCGGCTTGGGATCGGCAAGCGTGATCCAGGTCGGCGCGTGATCGCTGGTCTTGTCCCAGCCGCGAACCTCCCGGTCGACCTGCGCATCGGCGAGGCGCGGCGCGAGCGCCGGGCTGAGCAGCAGATGATCGATGCGCAGCCCGGCATTGCGGCCATAAGCGTTCCGGAAATAGTCCCAGAAGGTGTAGATCGTCTCGTCGGGATGGATCGTGCGCAGCGCATCGGTCCAGCCCTGCGCGACCAGCCGGGCGAAGGCGGCGCGGATCTCGGGGGCGAACAGCGCATCGTCGTGCCAGCGCTCCGGCTTGTAGACGTCGGCCTCGGTCGGCATCACGTTGAAATCGCCAGCGAGCACGACCGGGGCGCCGGTCGCCAGCAAGGTTGCGGCATGATCGATCAGCGCCTCGAACCAGGCAATCTTGTACTCGAACTTGGGGCCGGGGCGGGGATTGCCGTTGGGCAGATACAGGCCGGCGATCAGCACGCCGTTGATCGCCGCCTCGATATAGCGGCTCTGCGCGGGATCGGGATCGCCGGGCAGCCCGCGCCGCGTCTCGTGGATCTCGCCGACCCGGCTGAGCAGCGCGACCCCGTTCCAGCTCTTCTGACCATGCCAGATCGCGTCATAGCCCAGGTCCCGGATCGCGGATTCCGGGAACTTGTCCTGCGGCGCCTTCAACTCCTGCAGGCACACGACGTCCGGCTGCGCCTCGGCTAGCCAGCGCAGCAGCACCGGCAGCCGGCCGTTCACCCCGTTCACGTTATACGTCGCGATCTTCATCGCATTTGCCGCCCCTTCATCGGCACTAGACGCGGATTGGCACCAGACGTTCCACCCTGCGATGCAAAACAGCTATTGCGACTAATTCACAATATCGCTAACTGACCCTCACCGATGTGGCGGATCAGGAAGCCGCTCGAGCGGCCGGCGCATCGCCTTCATTTTGGGGTTCTTACATGACCAAATATTCGCTTCTGCTGGGCAGCGCGCTCGCTCTTCTCGCCGTTCCGGCCGCCGCACAGACGGCCGATGACGCGCAGCCGCAGGACGATGTCGTGGTCGAGGGGCGCTATACGATCCCTGACAAGATCGACACCGCGACGGGGCTTGGCCTGACGGTGCGCGAGACGCCGCAATCGGTCAGCATCATCACCGCGCAGCGCATTCTCGACCAGAACCTAATCAGCATCGCCGACGTCATCCAGAACGGCGTGGGCGTGACGGTCAACGAGGTCGACGACGTGCGCAACAATTTCTATGCGCGCGGCTTCGAGATCCGCAACACGCAGCTCGACGGCGTGCCGACCAACTGGACGCTGGCCGGCGGTGCGGGCGAGACCAATATCGACGTGTCGATCTTCGAGCGCGTCGAGATCGTGCGCGGCGCGACCGGGCTGCTGAGCGGCGCAGGCGATCCCTCCGCCTCGGTCAATCTGGTGCGCAAGCATGCCGACGCCACGGATTGGGGCGGCTACGCCAATGCCAGCTATGGCAGCTGGGACACGGTGCGCCTGTCGGGCGATGTCGGCGGCGCGATCACGGCGGACGGCCGCGTCCGCGTCCGCGCGGTCGGGCGTTACGAGCAGGGCAACAGCTATATCGATCTCTACAAGAACAAGAAGTTCGTGTTGTACGGCGTGATCGACGCGGATGTGACCGACAATACGCTGCTGCGCGTCGGCATGAGCCATCAGGAGGCGCAGCCCGACGGCGCGACCTGGGGTGCGCTGCCGACCTTCTACAGCGACGGCAGCCTGACCAACTGGCCGCGATCGAAGACGCCGGCGGCGCCCTGGACGCATTGGAACACGACCAACCAGAACATCTTCGCCACGATCCGCCACGATTTTAACGATCGCTGGAGCATCGTCGCCAATTACAACCGCGTCCGGAACGCGCAGCAGACCGAATTGCTCTATCTCTCCGGCACGGTCGATCGCGCCACGGGGCAGATCCAATATGCCTTCCCGTACAAGGACGAGGGCAATAACGTGCAGAACAGCTTCGACGGCCAGATCAAGGGCCTGGTCAAGCTGTTCGGGCGCGATCACGAGATCGTGCTCGGCGCGCTGACCAGCAGCCAGGACCGCGATACCTCGACTTTCGCGGCGCTGAGCTTCCCGCCCGGCACCAATTTCGAGCAATCCGGCGGCACGACCTATCCCTATCCCGGCTTCTCGACCACTGCGTCGGTCGGCGAGAAGACCAAGATCAAGCAGGAAGGCTATTACGGCGCGGTGCGCTTGAACGTTTCGGATAGCCTGAAGATCATCGGCGGCGGGCGCCTGGCGAGCTGGAACATTAACGGCGTGCAATTCGGCGTGACGACCGATTACGGCAACAAGAACGAATTCATCCCCTATGTCGGCGCGCTGTACGACATCACGCCGAACCATCGTCTGTACGGCAGCTTCACCAAGATCTTCCAGCCGCAGAACGCGCGCGACCGCAATCTCGATCTGCTCGCGCCGCTCGACGGCAAGGCTTATGAGATCGGCCTGAAGAGCGCGTTCTTCAACGAGGCGCTGCAGACCTCGGTGGCGCTGTTCCGGATCGAGCAGGACAATGTCGCGCAGAACGATATCGTTATCACGCCGCCCAACGGCCTGCCGCAGCAGACCTATCGCGCCGCGCAGGGCGTCACCAGCCAGGGCTTCGAGCTCGAAGTGACCGGCCGGCCGTTGCCGGGCTGGAACGTCAATTTCGGCTACAGCCAGTTCAAGGCGGAGGATCGCGACGACGTGGCCGCGAACACCGATCAGCCGCGCCGGCTGCTCAAGCTGTTCACCACCTATACGCTGCCGGGCGCGCTCGACCGCGTGACGGTGGGCGGCGGCGTCAACTATCGCAGCAAGGCCTATACGGCGAGCACCAACCCGGTCCTGTCCACGCTGACCAACCCGGTGCCGTTCAACTTCGAACAGAAGGGCTATGCCCTGGTCAGCCTGATGACGCGCGTTGCGCTGACCGAGCGGCTCCAGCTGCAGGCCAATCTCGAAAACCTGTTCGACAAGACCTTTTACAGCCAGGTCGGCTTCTTTGATCAGTATCGTTACGGCGCCCCGCGCAATTTCACGATCAGCGCCAATTATCGTTTCTGAGCGATGCCCCGGCCGTGCCTGGCGCCGCTGCGCCGGGCACGCCGACTCTCCTCGAAGACCAGATCGGACGCTTCCGTATGGCCGCCAAGGCAGTTCCTGAGCGACGTTATCGCCTGATCGTCATGAGCCGCGCGCTGCTCGCGATCCCGTTCAATTACGCGCTGACCGCGATCGTCACCGGTCTGCTCGCGCGGCACCTGCCATTGGCGCGGGTCGAGGCGAGCATCGCGGCGACGCTGCTCTCGTTCGCGATCTTTCCGGTGATCGCGATGGCGATCTTCTACGCGCGATCGACGCTGCGTGCCTGGCTGTGGATGAGCGGCGCGATCGTGCTGCTTGGCGCCGCGCTCGCACTGTCGGTCCAGCTCGGTGGGCGGGCATGAGACAGGGGTTCCGCCAGTCGATGGCGTGGCTGCACACCTGGGCCGGGCTGCTGTGCGGCTGGCTGCTGTTCGCGATGTTCGTGACCGGTACGGCGGCCTATTTCCAGGACGAGATCGGCCGCTGGATGAAGCCCGAAGTCCATGCCAATCCCGATCGCGCGGCCGCGACGCAGGCGGCGATCGGCTATCTCCAGGCGACGGCGCCCAATGCCGATATCTGGTACATCGCGCCGCCGTCCGCCCGCACGCCGACCGCCGATCTGTTCTGGCAGCCGGGCAAGGATGAGATTGCCGCGCGCGGCACGCGCCAGCGTGGCGACACCAGCGCGATCGTGGACGGCTATGGCCGCCCCGTCACGGTGCGCGACACCAAGGGCGGCTGGTTCCTCTACCGCTTCCATTTCGACCTGCATTACATGCCCGTGCTGTGGGCGCGCTATCTCGTCGGCATCGCCAGCATGTTCATGCTGATCGCGATCCTCTCGGGCATCGTCACGCACAAGAAGATCTTCGCCGATTTCTTCATGCTGCGCTTCGGCAAGGGGCAGCGCAGCTGGCTCGACGCGCACAATGTCACGGCGGTGTTCGCACTGCCCTTCTATCTGATGATCACCTATACCGGGCTGGTGACGCTGGCGACGCAGCTCATGCCCTTCGGCGTGATCGCCAATTATGCATCGCCCGGCACCTTCTTCAACGAGGTGTTTCCGGCCGGCAAGCCGGTCGAGCGCGCCGGCGTCGCTGCGCCCCTGGTGCCGATTGCGCCGTTGATGGCGGCTGCAGCCGCGCGCTGGGATGGCGCGGGCGTTGGATCGGTGCGCGTGACCAATCCCGGCGACCGCAGCGCGCTCGTCACGCTGACGCGCGCGCCGGGGAGTGCGATCGGATCGAGCGGCGACACGCTGATCTTTTCCGGCGCGACCGGCGCGCTGCTCGACCAGAGCGGGGCAACCGGCGGCGCGATGGCGACACAGGCTGTAATGATCGGGCTGCACGCCGGCCGCTTTGCCGGATGGGGCCTGCGCTGGCTGTATTTCCTGTCCGGCGTGGCCGGCGCGGTGATGGTCGGCAGCGGGCTGGTGCTATGGACGGCCAAGCGCCGCGCCAAACTGCCCGATCCAGCGCATCCGCCGTTCGGGTTTCGCCTGGTCGCCCGGTTGAACATCGCGGCGATCGCCGGGCTACCCGCCGGGATCGCCGGCTATTTCCTCGCCAACCGGCTCTTGCCGCTGGTCATGGAGCAGCGCGCGGCCTGGGAAATCCACTGTCTGTTCATCGTCTGGGGCGCGACCTTGGTCTGGGCGATCGCCCGGCCCGAGCGCCGCGCCTGGATCGAAAGCCTGGCCGCCGCAGCGCTGCTGTTCGCCGCGGTGCCGATCGTCAACGCCGTAACCGTGCCACGCAATCTACTCACTGGGTTGCTGTCGGGCGATTGGCTGTTCGTCGCGTTCGATCTCGCCATGATCACGCTGGCCGTCGGGTTCGGGTTCGCTGCGCGCAAGGCCGCACATGCCAAGGCGATATCGTCGCGCCGCGCGCGCCGGGCGGCGCGGGCAATGGCGACGGCATGACGCACCTTATCGCCATCGCATTGTGCATCACCGGGTTCGCCAGCCTGTGTGCCGCGATGCCGCGCCATCAGCGCATGGTCGTCGGGCGCCTGCTCGGCGATGCAGCCGGCTTCCGCTTGCGCCTCGCCGGTGGTGCAGCGTTGCTGCTTGCACTGGCGGTCGATCTCGCCGGGCTCGGCGCGGCCTACGGTGCGATCACCTGGTGCGGCCATCTCACCGTGGCGGCGGCGTTGGTCGTCGCCCGCCTCAACCGGGCCTCGTCCCGTCCTTCGAGCAAGCACAGAGCAGGAGATCGATGATGAAGATGACGACCTTATGGGCGGCACTGGCCACCGTGGTGGCAATGCCGGCCACGGCGCACGAAGTCTGGATCGAGCGCGACGCCAGCGGGCCGGCGCGCATCTATCTCGGCGAACCGGGCGACGTGGTGCCCGCGGCGGGCGATCCGGAATTCCATCACCTGCAGAAGCCGCAACTGGTCGGGGTCGAGGGGCCGGCCGCGCCACTGGTACGCCGGGCCAACCATATCGCGGTGGCGGTGGCGGGGCGCGGCGACATACGGGTACGCGACGATGCGGTGTTCGCGCCGTGGAAGTCCGGCGAGGCCTGGCAGGGCGCGATCTATTACGCCCGCGCCGGGCGCACCGAGCCCAGCCACGCGCTGGATCTCGAACTGGTGCCGGTGGCTGCCGGCAGCGATCGCGTCACCTTGCTGTTCCGCGGCCAGCCGCTGCCTGGGGCGAAGCTGACGGTGATCACGCCCGATCGCTGGCAGAAGGCGTTCGTCACCGATGCGACCGGGCGGATCGATCTGCCGCAGCAGGGGCGGGGGCGCTACATCGTCGGCGCGACGCACACCGAGGACAAGCCGGCCACGCTCGGCGGGCAGGCCGTGGCGAGCGTGATGCACGTTTCGACGCTGAGCTTCGTGCGCTAGCAATTCGGCGCGGCGGGCGTTGCCAAGGCCGGCATCCTCGCCGATGAGGGGGGATGTCGACCCCCGCACCCGATCACAGCGCGCTCGAAGCGCGCATCGCCGCCGACCCGCGCTATGCTGCATTAGTGCGCGACCGGCAGCGCTTTTCCTGGCTGCTGACCGCGATCACCGTGGCCGTCTATAGCGGTTTCATCTCGCTGATCGCGTTCGATAAGCCATTGATGGCGCGGCCGATCGGCGGCGGCACGGTCAGCCTGGCGGTGGTGCTGGGCGCGGCGATGCTGATCGGCACCGTGGCGATCTGCGCGGTCTATGTCCGCCGCGCCAATGGCGAATATGACGCGCGGCTGGCCGATCTGCTGACGAGCCTGCGCTCGTGACGCGCAGCCTGGTGCGCAGCGCCGGCCTCTTGCTGCTGCTCGGCTGGGCGACCGGCGCCAATGCCGCGATCGCCGGCGCGGTGCAGCGCCAGCCGACCAACTGGACCGCGATCCTGATGTTCGGCGGGTTCGTCGCGATCACGCTGTGGATCACCGGCGCGGCGGCGCGGCGCACGCGCACGGTTTCGGATTTCTATACCGGGGGCGGGATCACCGGGTTCCAGAACGGCCTCGCGATGGCGGGGGATTATTGCTCGGCGGCGTCGTTCCTCGGCATCACCTCGCAGATCTTCAACGATGGCTATGACGGGCTGATCTATGCCATCGGTTTCCTCGTCGGCTGGCCGATCGTGCTGTTTCTGGTCGCCGAAAAGCTCCGCAACCTCGGGCGGTTCACCTTCGCCGATGTCGCCTCCTATCGCTTCCTGCAGGGCCCGGTGCGCAGTTTTTCGGCGATCAGTACGTTGTTCGTCGTGTCCTTCTACCTCATCGCGCAGATGGTCGGCGCGGGGCAGTTGATCCAGCTCCTGTTCGGCCTGCCCTATCTCTATGCGATCATCGCCGTCGGCGGGCTGATGATGGTCTATGTCCTGTTCGGCGGGATGCGCGCGACCTCCTGGGTGCAGATCATCAAGGCGGTGATGCTGCTGTGCGGCGCGACCTTCCTGGTGGTCGGCGTGATGGCGCATGTCGGCTTCTCGTTCGAGGCGCTGTTCGCCAAGGCCGTCGCGGTGAAGACCAAGCTCGCGCTCGAAAGCGGCCTGTCTGCGGGCGATGCCGCGGCGAAGGGCCGCGCGATCATGGGGCCGGGCGGATTCATCAAGGATCCGATCTCGGCCTTGTCGTTCGGCTTCGCGCTGATGCTCGGCACCGCCGGGCTGCCGCACATCCTGATGCGCTTCTTCACCGTGCCGGACGCGCGCGAGGCGCGCAAATCGATCATGTGGGCAACGGTGTGGATCGGCTATTTCTACGCGCTGACCTTCATCCTCGGCTTCGGCGCGATCGTGATGATCTCGTTCAATCCGGAGTATGTCGATGCGGCGGGCGCCCTGCGCGGCGGCAACAACATGGCGGTGATGCACCTCGCGCATGCGATCGGGGGCAACCTGTTCCTCGGCTTCATCTCGGCCGTCGCGTTCGCCACCATCCTCGCAGTGGTCGCCGGGCTGACGCTGTCGGCCGCCTCGGCGATCAGCCACGACATCTATGCCAGCGTGCTGCGCAAAGGAGCCGCCGATCCGACGAAGGAGCTGCGTGTGTCGCGCATCACCACGATCCTGCTTGGCATCTCGGCGATCATCCTCGGCGTGGTGTTCGAGAAGCAGAACGTGGCGTTCATGGTTAGCCTGGCCTTCGCCCTGGCCGCCTCGGGCAATTTCCCGGTGCTGGTCATGTCGCTGCTGTGGAAGGGCTGCACCACCAACGGGGCGGCGTGGGGCGGGGCTATCGGGTTGCTCGCGGCGTTCGGGCTGACCGTGCTGTCGCCGGTGATCTGGGTCGCGGTGTTTGGGTTCAATCAGGCGATCTTCCCGTACAGTTCGCCGGCGCTGTTCTCGGTGCCGGCCGGCTTCCTGGCGATCTGGCTGATCTCGGTGCTCGATCGATCGCCCCGCGCGGCACTCGACAAGGCCGCTTATCCCGCGCAGCGGCTGCGCTCCGAGACCGGGATCGGGGTGCACGAGGCGGCGGCGCACTGAGCCGGCCGTGCAGCGGCCGGCGTGCCTCGGCGCAGCGCCACGCGATTTTGCGGGACTGAGCGCGATTTGGGGCTAAGGGGCTGGCTCGGATCTCCCCTGTGCCCGCGTCTTGAAAGTCTCCGTCCGCCATGCGTCGCCTTGCCCTGCCGTCGATCGCCCTGATCCTGCCCGTGCCCGCCTTCGCGCAGGACATGCCGGCCCCGCCGCAGGAGGACATCATCGTCCTGGGCAGCGGCCTGCCGCTTCCGCCGGGCACGCCGGCCTATGGCGCGGCGATCATCGATCGCGCGCGGCTGGTCGACGAGGCGTCCGACCGCGTCGAAAACGTGCTCAAGGACGTCGCCGGCTTCCAGGAATTCCGCCGCTCGGACAGCCGCTCGGCCAACCCTTCCGCGCAAGGCGTCACGCTGCGCGCGCTGGGCGGCAATGCCTCGAGCCGAGCGTTGGTGCTGCTCGACGGCGTGCCGCTGGCCGATCCCTTTTTCGGCTATATCCCGTTCACCGCCTTGTCCGGCGACCGTCTGTCCGGCGTGCGGATCACGCGCGGCGGCGGGGCGGGGGCATTCGGCGCGGGCGCCGTGGCGGGAACGGTCGATCTGGTCAGCGCGACGCGGTCCGATCTGCCGACGGTGTCCGGCAGCGCCTTCTATGGCAGCAACGATGCGATGAGCGTTTCGGGGGCGGTGTCGCCCGATCTGGGCGGCGGCTATGCCACGATCTCGGGCCGGTTCGAGCGCGGCGACGGCTTCTTCACCACGCCGCGCGAGCAGCGCGTCGCCGCGACGTCGCGCGCGCGCTATCGTGACTGGTCAGCCGGCCTGCGCACGGTCGCGCCGCTCGATGCCCAAACCGAACTGCAATTTCGCGGGCTGCTGTTCGGCGACAATCGCACGTTGCGCTTCCGGGGCGCCGACAGCTCCTCCGAGGGCGCGGACGCCAGCGCGCGGCTGGTGCATCGCGGCGCCTGGAAGATCGACGCGCTGGCCTATGTCCAGGCGCGCAATTTCAGTAATCGCGTGGTCAGCTCGAGCAACTTCCGCCTCACGCTCGATCAGCGCAACACGCCGTCCACCGGCATCGGCGGCAAGATCGAGCTGCGTCCGCCGGTTGGGCCGGACCATGTGCTGCGCATCGGCATCGACGCGCGGCTGGCGGAAGGCGAATTGTTCGAGGACGCCTATAGTACGGCGACCGGCCTGGTGACGGCGCGACGCAACGCCGGGGGCAGGACCAGCACCGCCGGGCTGTTCGTCGAGGATGACTGGACGATCGGCCGGCTGGTGCTGACCAGCGGCGTGCGCGCGGACCGCTGGACCATCAGTGACGGCTTCTACCGCGAGCGCGATGCCAGGAACGTGCTGGCCGCGGGCAGCCGCCGCTATGCCGATCGCGCTGGTACCGAGGCGACCGGCCGGGCTGGCGCCTTGTTCAGGGCGAGCGACGCCATCGCAGTGCGCATGGCCGGCTATACCGGCTTCCGCCTGCCGACCCTTAACGAACTGTACCGGCCGTTCGTCGTGTTCCCGGTCACCACCCAGGCCAATGCCGATCTTGGCCTGGAAAAGCTGCGCGGGGTCGAGGGCGGGGTCGATCTCACCCCGGCGCCAGGCGCCCGGATCGGCGTCACCGTCTTTTACAACCGGCTGGCAGGCGCGATCGCCAATGTCACCATTGCCAGCAACCTGCGCCAGCGTCGCAACGTCGACGCGGTAATTGCCAAGGGGATCGAACTGACCGCCGGATATGCGCACGGCCAAGTCTCGCTCGACGCATCCTACGCCTATAGCGACGCGCATGTCGCGGATGCCGGTGCGCTCCACGGCTTCACCCCGGCGCAAAGCCCGCGTCATGCGGCCAGCGCGACCCTCGGCTGGGCGCCGGCGCCGCGCTGGTCGCTGTCGGGCACGATGCGCTATGTCGGCAGACAGTTCGAGGACGATCTCGAGACGGACGTGCTGCCCGCGGCGCTGACCGTGGATGGTGCGGCGCGCGTGCCGGTATCCCGGCACGTCTTGATCGTCGGTCGCGTCGAAAATGCCTTCGACGCACGCGTCGTGACGCGCAATCAGGCGGGGTCGATCGATCTCGGCACGCCGCAGACATTCTGGCTCGGGATCCGGCTTAACTGAGCGGGCCGATCGCTCCCTTCAATCGAGCAGTTCGCGGACCTTGGCGGCCAGCGACACATAGGTGAACGGTTTGGGCAACAGGTCGAGCCCCGGTTCGAGCCGCCCATCGCGCACGATCGCGTCGCGCGTATAGCCCGATGTGTAGAGGATCCTGAGCGAGGGTTGCAGGATGCGGGCCTGTTCGGCCAGCTCGCTGCCCGACATTTCGGGCATCACCACATCGGTAAGCAGCAGATCGATCGCCGGTTCGCCGGCGACGATCGTGCGCAGCGCGGTCGGCCCGTCCGGCGCCTCGACGACGCGGTAGCCAAGCTCGCGCAGGATTTCGACCGTATAGGTCCGCACATCCTCGTCATCCTCGACCACCAGGATCGTCTCCGAGCGGTTGCCCGGGTCGATCGCCACGCTGCCGTCCGGCGCCGGCTGATCCGCCACCGTCATCGATCGTGGCAGATAGATGCTGATCGTCGTTCCGGCGCCGAGATCGGACTGGATCTCGATATGGCCGCCCGATTGCTTGACGAAGCCATAGACCATCGACAGGCCGAGCCCCGTGCCCTTGCCGACATCCTTGGTGGTGAAGAACGGATCGAACACCTTGGTCGCGGTGTCGGGCGACATGCCGATGCCGGTATCGATTACCACGATCGCGACATAGGCGCCGGGGGCGACATAGGAGGGCAGGCTGGCCGATGGCTCGATCACCAGGTTGCGCGCCTGGATCGTCAGGTCGCCGCCGCGCGGCATCGCGTCGCGCGCATTGACCGCCAGATTGAGGATGGCGTTTTCGAGCTGGTTGGGATCGACCTCGATCGTCCAGAGCCCGGGATCGGTGCGGACGTCGATCGCGATCGCCTCGGTGATCGAGCGGGTCAGCAGATCCGCCATCCCGCCGAGCAGCCGCGCGACATCGGTCGGCTTGGGATCCAGCGGTTGCAGGCGCGAGAAGGCAAGCAGGCGCTGCGTCAACGCCGCGGCGCGCTCGGCGCCCTTCTGGGCATTGTCGAGCGAGCGGCGCACGCGCGGATCCACGGCCGACCCCAGGCGCCGGGTGACGGTATCGATATTGCCGATGATGATCGTCAGCAGATTGTTGAAGTCGTGCGCGATCCCGCCGGTCAGTTGGCCCACCGCTTCCATCTTCTGGGCCTGACGCAGCGCATCCTCTGCCTGGCGGCGTTCGGCGATCTCGGCCCGCACGCGCGCCTCGAGCGTGTCGTTGAGTTCCTGCAACCGCGCCTCGGCCCGCTTGGCCGCGGTGACGTCGTAGAGCACGCCGGTAAATCGATAGCCGGCGGTCGCACTGTCGCGCTGGATTTCGCCGCGCCGCGCGACCCAGCGCTCTGCGCCATCGTCGCTGCGGCGGATGCGGAACTCGCCGTGCAGCGGTTCGATACCACCTACGCCGTGCTGGTCGGCCTCGGGAATGATCGGGGGTTCGCCCGGGCAGATCAGGCTGTTGATCGTGCGCACCGGCAGCGTCCGTGCCGGGTGCAGCCCGAGCAATTTGCAGAATTCGGTCGAAACGGTAGCGGTGGCGAACCCATCGACATATTCGAATGTGCCGACCCCGCCGGCGCTCTGTGCGATGCGCAGCCGTTCCTCGGTGCGCTTGCGCTCGGTCACGTCGATCAGCAGGCCGGTGAAGCGGACCGGCGCGTCCTGCGCATCCAGATGGCCCTGGCCGCGGCCGTGCATCCAGCGCACCGTGCCGTCGCCGGTTTCGACGCGGAATTCCTTCGAGAAGACTTCCGCACCGCCAAGAATGCCGGCGACGGCGATCTTCATCCTGGCGCGATCCTCGGCGTGGATCGCCGCAAAGAAGGTCCCGGTCGGCACGCCCTCGCGGCCGGCCTGCGCCGTCAGCCCGTACAGCTCGGCGAAGCGTTCGTCGAAATACAGCCGCTTGCCGGGCACATCCCAGTCCCACGTGCCGCTGGCGCCGGCGGCGGCCAGCACCGCGCGCAGCCGTTCGTCGGCGTTCTCGCCGTCGACCGGCGTATCAACCATCGGTACCGACGACCCGGACAATGAATTCGTCGAGCAACAGCTTGAGCGCGTTGAGCGAGGGCAGATCCATCAGCATCGCGATATAGCCGCGGATGTCACGTTCGCGGATCGCGAAGTCGATATACAGGAACAGCACCAGACCGTCGGACGGCGATCCCTCCCACACGTCGAACAATTTGGCGCCGTCGCCGCGCAGCACTTCCGGGATGGTCATCGATAGCGAACGCTGCAGCATGTTGGCCATCGTCGCCAGGCAGCTGTTGAGAATCACGTTGCCGGTCTCGGCAAGGGCCTCGCCCTCGATGTCGAGCACTTCCTGGGCGCTGAGCGCGTCGCCGGTAACCGCGCGGACCAGCTCAAGACTGTTCGATTCGGGGAAGATGAGCAGCGCGCGGCCGCAAAACGGGCCGTCGAAATCCTGCCGGACCGCAACGAGCTCGGCGATCTCGCGCTCGCCGATCAGCCGCGCGGCGCGGCGCTGCGTGACCACTTCGATCGCCGGAACGGACAGATGGACCTGCGCACCGACCATCTTGCGCAGGTTGGACGCGGCGCGGCTGACGCCGATATTGACGATCTCGGTCAGCGCATCGGTTTCGAGTTCGCTCAGCGCGACCGCGTCCGGGATCATTGCTTGGTGCGCAATCGCAAGGCGGCTCCGGAGACGAACCCCTTCAGCCCGTCTGCGGTCACCGGCTTGGGCACGAACGCCGCGCCGACCGCGCGTGCGCGCGCGATCACCTCATCCTGCACATTGGCGGTGATGATCGCCAACGGCATGTCGGGATGCAGCGCGCGGAGCTCGGCGGCGAAGACCAGTCCGTCCTTCTCGCTCATGTTGAAATCGATCAGCGCCAGATCGATCTGCTGGGTCGCGAGCAGCGCATGCGCCTGTTCCGCACTATTGGCCTCGACCCGCTGCCATTCGGGCTGCAATTCGTTCAGTGCTTTGGCGGCGACGATCCGGGCCAGCTTGCTATCATCGACGATCATAACGGTGAGAGGCATTGAATACTCCGGTACAGCCGGTCAGACGGACCGGTCGTTTCGTCCATAGAACATTCACGCCGCTACCGGTAGCGGCCTTTCATTCCGGTGACCGCGCCAGCACCGGCACGATGAAATCGCGCAGGAAGGGATCGCCGGGCGGCGCAGCGATCGGGCGACGGGCGGCGAGCAGCACCTGCACGACGGCGAGATGCAGCCGCGTGCACTGCGCCAGATCGATCGCCGCAGCCGGCTGATCGAGGAGCAGCGCCAGCAACGTCTCGGCATCCTCGACGGCACAATCGCCGTCCAGCCGGACCACGCCGGTATCCAGCCGCACCGTCATGCGATGAGCACCGGCAGATCGAGCACCAGCAACACGCTGCCGTCGCCGAGCAGGGTGGTGCCGGCCACGCCAGGAATATGGGCCAGCAACCCCGCTTTGGGGCGGACCAGACCATCGATCCGTGCGCCGAAGCCATCGACGATGATGCCGACCGGCTCGACCTCGGTCTGCGTGACGAGCAATTTGGTAACGGACACCGGTTCGGGCGGCGTCGTAGGCTCCTTGCCGCCGAGCAGGGCGGCAAGGCTGAGCACCGCCACGGTGCGATCGCGCAGCACGCAGGCGCGGCCCGACCCGACCGGCACGATCCGCGCGCTGGGCACGCTGGCGGTCTCCAGGATGCTATCAAGCGGTATGCCGTAGCGTTCCTCCCCGCAGCGCACGATCAGCAGCCGGGTCAGGATCGCATCGAGCGGCAGGCGCAGCCGGATCGCGCTGCCCTGGCCGACGATGCTGCTGATATCGACCCGGCCGCCGAGCCGTTCCACCACCGTGAGCACTGCGTCCATGCCGACGCCGCGGCCGGAGATGGCGGTGACCGCGCTGGCAGTGGAGAAGCCCGGCGCGAAGATCAGCCGCAACGCCTGCGCGTCGTCGAGCGCGTCGGCGGCCTCGCGGGCCAGCACGCCGCGCGCCACCGCCACCGCGCGCAGCCGGGCCGAATCGATCCCGGCGCCGTCATCGGCGATCTCGATCACCACCGCATCGCCCTCGCGCCGCGCGGCAACGGTAAGCCGGCCATGGTCTGGCTTGCCGGCCTGGCGCCGCGTTTCGGGAGGTTCGATCCCGTGATCGAGCGCATTGCGCACGATGTGCAGCAGCGGCTCGAACAAGTCGTCGGCGATGGATTTGTCGATCTCGGTCTGCTCGCCGGCAATCTCCAGCGTCACGCTCTTGCCGAGCGCGTCGGCGATCTCGCGCACGAGCCGCGGCAGCCGTCTGAGGCTCGGTCCGATCGCGACCATGCGCACGTCGCTCACCGCGCGGCCGAGATCGCCGACGGCGCGCGCGAGCGTGGCGTGCGCCGCGCGGATCCGCGCTGCAACCCGCGGCTCGGTGCGCGCGATCTCGTCGGCCAGATGGGCCAGGGCATTGTTGGCGACGATCAGTTCGCCGACCCCGTCGGCTAGGGCGTCGATCCGCGCGCCATCGACCCGGAGCGGCGCGGCGCGCGGCGGCGCCGGGGCCGCGGGCGCGGTGCTCAGCGGAGGCCGGGCCGGGGCGGGCGGCGCGACGGCGACGATCTCGACCTGATCGATGACGAAGCGCAAGGCGCGGCGCAGCTCGGCCAGCGGCGCCCCGCTGATGCCGGTAAGCGTGACCATACAATCGAACGGCGTGAGCGCGTCCAGCGCCGGCCAGTCCGTGGCCGGCATGATCTCCAGCACGCGGAGATCGGCAATCGCGGCGACGATCGCCAGCGGATCGTCCCCGCGGAAAAAGCAATCGCCGTCGGGCCGGTAGCGGAACGCGACCAGTGCGCCGTCCCCCAGCGCGTGCGCATGCGCCGCGAGCAGCGCCTCAAGCCACGGCGCGGGCGCCGTGGGATCGATCGCCGCCGGCGCGTCGCTGCCGCCCGCCATCCCCGCCATCCCCGCGATCAGCGCGTCGGCCGCCGCGTCGGCGCTGTCGGGCAGCGCGCCATGCTGCGCCATCGCGTCGATCCAGGTGTCGGTCTGGTCGATCAGCGCGACCAACGTCGCGAGGTCAGCCGCGGTCAGCGTCTTGGTGCCCGCGCGCATGCGCTCGAGCAGATCTTCCGCCGCGTGCAGCGCCCGCCCGGCGGCGGCCATATCGAAGATCGCGACCGAGCCCTTCAGCGTGTGGATCGCACGGAACGCGCTGTCCATCGCCGCGCCGTCGCCGCCGTCCCGCGCCAGGGCGGTAAGATCGTCCTCGGCCTGCGCGATCAGCTCGCGCGCCTCGACCAGGAAATGGGGCAGCAGATCGTCCATCACGGCTTGCGATAGACGATCGCGTCGTCCAGCCGCACCAGCGTGAAGCGATCGCTGATCCGCGCCATGGATTCGCTGTGGCCGAGGCAGAGATAGCCGCCGGGATTGAGGCAGTCGTAGAGGTTCGCCGCGGCCGCCGCGCGCGATGCATCGTCGAAATAGATCAGCAGGTTGCGGCACAGGACGACATCGAACTTGCCCTGCGCGGCGACGCTGGCGGGATCGACGAGGTTGGCGGCGGTGAAGTGCACGGATTCGCGCAGATCATCGATGATCTTGCGGCTATGGCGCTGCTCGGGTTCGAAATAGGCCTCGCGCACCGCATCGGGCAGGCGCGCCAGCGAGCGGGCGTTGAAGCGCCCGGCCGCGGCCCTGGCGACGGCCGCCGTGTCGATGTCCGAACCGACGATCTCGATGTTGTACGCATCGACCAGCGGCCAGTTCTCCAGCAGCCAGAGCGCGATCGAATAGGGTTCCTCGCCGGTCGAGCAGGGCATCGACCAGATGCGCACGAGATCGCCGGGGCGGCGCTGCCGGACGATCTCGGGCAGGATCGCGTTGCTGAGCGCCGCAAGCTGGTGCTCCTCGCGGTAGAAATAGGTTTCGTTGACGGTGAAGGCGTTGACGATCTGCTCGGCCTCCGCCCCGGTATCGGCGAGCGCGAGATAGGCGCGGACGTCGCGCGCGCCGGTCCGCGCGATGCGATCGGCGATGCGGCGTTCGATATAATAGCGCTTGCTCTCGCCGAACGTCATGCCGGTGTGGCGATAGATCAGCCGCGAGACGCGCTCGAGGTCGTCGGCCGAGAGAATGGCGGGCGCACGCGCGGCCGGCGCGGTGTCGGTCATCGTCGGACCAGCTGGGCGACGAGCGCGGGCGCGATGCGATCTAGCGGGACGATCGTGGTGGCGCCGCCGCTGCGCACCAAGGCGCCAGGCATGCCCCAGACGATCGCGCTCTCCTCCGCTTCGGCGATGACATGACTGCCGCGCGTCTTCAGCTTGGTCATCTCGTCCGCTCCGTCGGCCCCCATTCCGGTCATCAACACGCCGACGACCCGATCGGGCCCGTACAGCGTTGCGGCGCTGGCGACGAGCCGATCGACGCTGGGATGCCAGTGGAAATCGGGGCTGCTCGGCGCGGCCATCGCGACGATGCCGGTGGCGCGGCGGGCGAGGATGAGATCGGCGTCCCCGCGGCCGATATAGGCACGGCCGGGCGCGATCGGCGTCGCGCGGGCGACCTCGCTGACGTTCAGCGCGCACAGCCGGTCGAGCCGCCGGGCGAGCGGGCCGGTAAACGACGCTGGCATGTGCTGCGCGACGACGATCGGCCAGGGGAAGTCGCCCGGCAGCGCGGCGAGCAGTGTTTCGAGCGCGGGTGGCCCGCCGGTCGAGCAGCCGACCAGGACGACGCCGTCGGCGGCCGAGGCGGTCGACGGCAGCGCTGCGGCGGGGCTCTCGCGGCGCGCATGCTGCAGCCGGATCCGCTCCGCCAGCCGCCGCGCGCGCGGCAGCCGCGCACCCGCTGCCGCGCGCACCTTGTCGATCAGCAGCGGCGCGAGCTGGTCGATCACCAGCGACATCGCGCCGGCCGGCTTGGCGATGAAATCGACCGCGCCCAGCGCCATCGCTTCGAGCGTCTCGTCGGCGCCCTGCGCGGTCAGCGCGGAGACCATTACCACCGGGGTCGGACGCTCGAGCATGATCCGGTCGAGGCAGGCGAGTCCGTCCATGCCGGGCATATGGATGTCGAGCGTGATCACCTGCGGCTGGAAAGCGTGTACCTGCGCGATCGCCTCCTCGCCGCTGCGCGCCACCGCCACCGTGAAGCCCGCGGCGGCGAACAGATCGCCGAGCAGCCGGCGCATCAGCGCGGAATCGTCGACGACCAACAGCCGGATCATGCCGTCGCCCGCCCGCCCATCGCCGCAATCAGGTCGCGTTCGGCGCGATCGAGCAGTTCGCCGGGCGACACGATCAGGATCATCGCCGCGCCGTCGTCCGGCGTGGCGATGCGATCGAACACGCGCGTCTCGTCCGCGCCGAGCTCGGGCGCGGGCTGGATCGCGGCGCGCGGCAGGCGCACGACATCCGACACCGTATCGACGACGAAGCCGGCAAGCGTCCCGTCGAGCGCAACCACCACCACGCGGCGGCGTGGGCCGCTGGCGGCGACGCCGAGGAAGCGGCGATGCTGATCGATCACCGGCACGATCTGCCCGCGCAGGTTCATCACGCCTTCGACGAAGGCCGGCGCGCGCGGCAATGCGGTGAGCGTGGCGGGCAGGGCGGTGACTTCGCTGACCACGCCGATCGGCAGGCCGAACTGCTGCCCGCCAAGCTGGAAAAGCAGGAATTGTTCGCTGTCGTCGCGATCGTCACCGGTCATGATGGTCTCCTCGGCAGGCTGCGGCGCCAGGGGCAGATCGGCGTGCAGCAACTGGTCGGCAGCGAGCACCGAAACCAGCCGCTGCCCGTCATCGAGCCGGCAGATCGCCTGCACGCGTGCCTCGCCGCCGTCGCCGCGCGCGAGCGCCGCCGGGAGCGCGTCGATCGCCGCCGGATCGACGCGCAGGATCGCGCGCACCCCGTCTACCATGAGCCCGATCTGCCGCGTGCCGATCCGCACCACGACGACCCGCTGTCTGCCGGCGCTCGCCGTGCCGCGCGGCAGGCCGAGCAGGCGATCGAGCGCGAGCAACGGCAGCAGCTGGCCGTGCAGCGCGATCGTGCCCACCACGACCGCGTCGGCATCGGGCAGCAAGGTGATGGCGTCGGGCAGGCGCATGACGCGGTCGATCCGGTCGAGCGGCAGGGCGAATTCCTGCCCGGCGGCGAGAAAACCGAGCAGCACGACCCGCGCCGCTTCGGCGGTCGGTGCGCGCTCGATCACCGTGCCGATGCCGAGCGTGCGGTCGATCGCGCGCGGCGCGCCGAAGATGGGCTCGAGCAGCGCATCGGGGTCGAGGAGCGCGGCCGCGTCGTCGCCCGTGCCGGGGGCAGCGACCATATCGACCAGCAGGCCGAGCGGATCGGCGCGATCGAGCACGATCACCCAGCTGGCGGCGCTCGCCGCCTCGTCGATCAGCGTCGCGAGCGAAACGATCGGCAGCACCGTGCCGCGCAGATTGGCAAGCCCGGCCAGGCTGTCGGGTGCCAGCGGGACGCGCGTCAGCACCGGTCGACGTGCCACTTCGCGGACGCGCTCGAGCGGGAGCGCGAAGCGCTGCGTGCCGACACGGAAGCTCAGCCGTCGCCCGATCGCCGTCACCGGATCAGGCCGACTTGTCGAGCAATGCACCCGCCAGCGAGGCGATGTCCTCGATCGCCACGGCGAGCGCCTCGGCGGCCTGCGCCTGCTGCCGCGCCGCGCTGCCCGCCTCGCGCGCGGCCGCGGCGGCTTGCTCGGCGGTGGTGGCGATCTGCAGCGTGCCGCCCTGCACCTCGCGCACCGCACGGAACATCGCTTCGGCACCGTGCAGCGTCGCTTCGCTCGCGTCGCGCGCCGCTTCGAGATCGCCGACGATCTGCCCGAACCGCTCGACCACCGCGCGATTGCGCACCTCCTCGTTCTCCGACGCGCCGACCGTCTGATCCAGATCGCGCCGGACGATGGCGATGCCATCCTGAATCGCCCGCACCACATCCTTGGCGCGCTCGGCATTGCTGCCCGCGTCGCGCGCAAGATTGCGGATATCGCCGGCGACGGTGGCGAAACCGCGCCCCGCGTCGCCGGCGCGCGTCGCCTCGACCGCACCGCTCACCGCCAGCATGTTGGTCTGCACGGCAACCAGCGCGAGCGCATCGGTGATCTTCTCGATCCGCCGGGCCGTTTCGGCCAGGCCGCCAACCAACGTCAGCAGGTCGCGCGTTTCGGCAAGCGACATTTCCACGCCGGTGGCGAGCGCGCCGATCGTGTCGCTGCCGCGCCGCACCGAATCGGTAATTGCGGCGATCCGCGCCAGCGCGGCGGTCGAGCGTTCCTGCGCCGCCAGCGCGGAGCGCTCGATCTGCGTCATCGCGCTGCTTGCCTGTTGCGTGGCCGCGGCCTGGATCTGCGCACCGCGGCCGATCTGCTCGACCGCGACGAGGATCTGGCTGGATGCGCCGGACAGTTCCTGCACCGTGGCGGAGAGTTGCTCGGCGGCGGCGGCAAGCTCCTCCGCGGCGGCGGCGCTCTGCCCCTCGTCGTGCAGCCGATCGGTCTGTTGCGACAGCGCTTCGGCAGTCTGCTGGCTCTGATCGAGCGATTCGCTCTGCTGCTGCACGGCCTGCTGCGCTTCGGCCGCGGCGGCGGATTGTTCCTCGGCCGCGCTGGCAACCTGTTCCGCGCCGCGCTGCGCCTCGCGCGCCGCGCGGTCGGCCTCGATCGAGGTCAGCAGGATGGCTTGCGCGCCCTCCACCACCAAAGCGAGATCGCCGCGCGCCGCATCCAGCGCAGTGACCACGGTACGGCCCGAACCGGCCTGATCGACGGCCAGCGCCGCAGCGCTACGCACGCGATCGGCGACGGTACGAACTTCGTCCGACACGTTCAGCGCCAGCGACTGGATCTCGCCCGCGCTGGTTTCCGACGATTCGGCCAGTGCGCGGACTTCGTCGGCGACGACCGCGAACCCGCGCCCGTCGTCGCCGGCGCGCGCGGCCTCGATCGTCGCGTTGAGTGCAAGCAGGCTCGTCTGGTCCGAGATATCGGCGACGGTCTGGCCGATCTCGCCAATATCGCGCGCCGCCTGTTCGAGCGCGGCGATAATCGTCACCGAGCCGGTCTGGCGTGCCGCGCCGAGCTCGATCGCTGCCACCGCGCCATCAATCTGGACGTTGATCTCGACGAACGCGGCCTGGACCAATTCGGCCTGGCGTCGCGACAGTTCGGCGCGGTCGCGCGCATCGCCGAACCCGCTGGCCAGCGCACCGATCAGTTCGAGCGACTCCTGCGCGGCACCGGCGGCCTCCTCGGCGCCGCTGGAAATCTGGTCCATCGAGCGTTGCAGCTCGGCCGCCGCGGCAGCGGATTCGGCGAGGCCGCTGGCAAGTTCCTGCGTTGCGGCATCGATCCGTTCGGCGGCGCTGGCGGGGCGGCGCGCATCGCGCCGTTTGGCGCGCGGCGCAGGGGCGGGTGCCGGCGCGGCGACGTCCGTCGCTGCTGGCATGTCGCGTGAGGGTCGGGCAGCGATCTTCGACGTCTTCACCAGGGCCATGGACAGATCTCTATTGAGGAACGAGCAGCGGCTCTACCTGAGCGCGGTACGCCGCGCCAGCCGCGCCAGCCGCTGAGCGGCTGCCGCGACTGTCCTACGACACGGCGGTGCCTGTAGCATTCGCCGCACTCCAGCCTCGTGCCGCGCTGTAGTGCCTGCACCCGGAGGCGGTGGGCATGGTCGTCGACCGGTCTCCGCCGGTGCGCTCGATCCTAGCGTGATCGACGCCTGCCAGGCAGCCGCGCGACGCTGTCCTCGGCAGCGAGCTTGCGCCAGCGGTCGAACCGCTCCGGCGTCAACGCGCCGGTCGCCAGGCCGGCCTGGACCGCGCAGCCCGGCTCCACGCCGTGCGAACAGTCGGAGAAGCGGCAATCTTCCGCGGCCAGCGTGAAATCGTCGAAGATTTCGGCGATGCCGCTGGCTGCGTCGGGCAGTTGCAGTTCGCGCATGCCGGGCAGGTCCAGCAGCCAGCCGCGCTGTTCCAGGCGATGCATGCGCCGCACGGTGGTGGTATGCCGCCCCGTATCGTCTTTCGCGCGGACCGCCTGCGTGGCGATGCTGTCCGAGGCGCGCAACGTATTGACCAACGTCGATTTGCCCACGCCCGACGAGCCGAGAAAGGCAACGGTCCTGCCTGGGCCGCACCAGGCGGCGAGGCGGGCGACCTGCGCGGGATCGCGGCCATCGACGGCTTCGACGTGCAGGCCCGGCTCGATCGCGCGCGTCGCGGCGACGAAGGCTTCTGGCGTGTCGGTCAGATCGGTCTTGGTCAGCACCACGACCGCATGGACCCCGACCTCGCGCGCGAGCACGACATAGCGTTCGAGCCGCGCGACGTTGAAATCCTGGTTGCACGAAGCGACGATGAACACGCTGTCGACGTTCGCGGCGATCATTTGCTCCTTGTGCGGATCGCCCGGTGCGCGCCGCTTGAACAGGTTCATCCGGTCGAGGACGCGGATCGGCTGCAGCGTCTCGCGATCGATCAGCAGCCAGTCGCCGATCGTCGGATGCGCGTCGGTCGGCTCAGCCCCGGGAATATAGGGTTCGATCAGGTGGTGCGCGCCGGCACCGGACACTTCGATCTTGCCCCGGTGCACCGCCATGACGCGTACGGGTTCGGCGCCGGGCATGTCCGCGGGGCCGAGCTGGTCGCTGAAATGTGCCCTCCAGCCGAGCTCGATAAGCGTCGTTTCGGTTACTGTCATAAGCGGATTGAGCATCGTCCCGCCGCCTACACCAATTTTCGGTCACCCGATATGGGCGTGTCAGGCAGCAAATGGGATAGCAACCGAACCGTCAATCGCCCATCGTGGCGATACGCGGACCTCACGAGCAAATCGCTGCCGCGGCCGGCATGGGGGCGGATGTGCCGGCCTGTTCGACTACGCCGCCCCCTGCCGCGCGTATGGCTACAGGCGGCCGCGGATGCCGAAGAAGAACGAGCGGCCGGAATATTCGTAGAAGTTCGGCACGTTGCCATAGGTGTTGAAGCGCTTGATCGCCGAGCCGAGCAGGTTCGAGCCCTGGCCGTAGATCGAGATATTGTCGGTCAGGTCATAGGACAGGCTGGCGGACATTTCGTGATAGCCGTCTTCCTTGACCGGCAGATAGCCGAGATTGCCGGACTGGGCATATGTGTAGCGCGACTGATAGCTGTACGAGACCTGCGCACCGATGCCGTTCTTTTCGTAGAACAGCTTCGTGTTGGCCGAAAACGGGATCGCGCCGGGCAGGCCGGTGGTCACGTCGCCCGAGGTGGCGCGCGAATGGTTGTAGGTCAGGTTGGCCTGCACGCCCAAACCGTTGTCGAGGAAATATTGCCCACCGACCTCGAGGCCATAGACCTTGGCGCTGTCGCCGTTGATCACCTGATATTCGACGAAGTCGAACGCCTGTTGCTGATTGGCGGGCTGCGCGCTCGGCGTAATCGTGACGTCAACCGGCACTGTCGAGACGAAATTGGTGATGTGCTTGTAGAAGGCGGCTGCCGTCAGCGCGAGGCGGTTGGTCGGGTAATATTCGAACGATACGTCGAACTGATCGGCGCTGGTCGGCTTGAGATTGGGGTTGCCGGCATCGTAGATAATAAACGTCCCCGACTGAGCCGAGGTCGCGTCCTTGGCCGGCGAGAGTTCGCCAAAGCTCGGTCGCGAGATCGCCTGCGATGCGGCGAGGCGCACCCGGAAGCCGTCGGCCAAGTCGTAGGAAAAGTTGGCCGCCGGGAGCAGGCGCAGATAATCGCCGCCGCCGTTGATCGCTTCGACCGGATTGAAGTTCACGTCGTTATCCTGCGTGCCGACGCGCGGGATGATGCTGGCGATCGTCGCGCCATAACCGGTCGACGAGACCTTGGTGGCGACCAGTCGGGCGCCGATCTCACCACGCCAGCGCGGCCCGGCAAGGTTGAACTGGACGTAGCCGGCCCAGGTCCGCTCGTTGATACGATAGGAAGCAGGCAGATCGGGCTGCACGATCTGCGTGGAATAGCCGGCGGGGTAGGGCGACAGGGCACAGCCGGGGATCGGCGTGCCGGTGGCGTCGAGGCAACTGTTGGGATCGAGGATCGCCGGGTTGTTGTCGGCCCGCGACAGCGCCGCAAGATAGGTATCGATGTTGAAGGACGGGAAGTTGCGCGGGAAATTGCCCGGTAGCTTGTCCAGGATGCCGCCGGTGCTCGCCTGCACCACCGACGCCCCCAATTGGCCGAAGGTGAAGGGGTAGCCGCAATAGTTGCACGACGTGGTGTACTGATTGTCGATCGTGTCGACGGTCTTGCGACGATCGGTCCACGCGCCGCCGAAGGTGATCGACTTGAACGTGTCATTGTCGACCTCATAGGTCAGGTCGAGTTTCGCGCCCTGCGTGCGATCCTGGATGTCCTGGCCCTGGATGCCGATATAGTGGGCGCGGAAATCGTCGTTGGTTGCCGCGGACAGGGGGCGGCCACCGGGGATCGAGATGTCGAGATCCGGAATGCTGCCGTCTCGCGTCGCGAAGGTAGCGGAGGCGCCGGTGATGCCGGCGACGACGAAGCGGTTCTGCCCGCCGCTATTGTCGCGTGCCTTGCCGTAATAGCCGTCGATGGCGACCTTCAGCCGATCCGCCGGCTGCCAGTCGATATGACCGCCGAACTGGTAGGTCTCGCTGTTACGCGGCTCGTCGGTGGTCAACACCTCGGCGACGAGATCGTTGACCTTGAAGCCGGTGACGACGTTGTTGGCGTCGACCGTGATCGATGCGGGATCCCAGCGCAGCGAGCCGTCGTCACCCAGTGGGTTGAGATAGTTGGACGAGCGGTAATTGTGCTGCGTGACGTTGAACTGGCTGTAGATGCCGTCGATCGTCACTTCGAACGTGCTGGACGGCTTCCACTGGAACGCGCCCGCTGCGCCGATCCGCTCGCGCTCGCCCTGCACGGTGCCGACGCTGTAATAATCCGGCCAGATATAGGCCGGGCCGTCTTTGTTGGGATCGACTTTGCCGTCGCGGTTAAAGTCGACACCGTACGCCGCCTCGGTGCCGTCGGTGATCGAATATTCGCCGAGATTGTCGGTGCGGAACTTGTACTTGTTGTAGCTGGCGCCGACCATCACGCCCATCGTGTCGTTGGCGAAGGTCGTGCTGATCACGCCGGTGACCTTGTAGCCGCCCTTGTCGACCAGGTCGTTATACTGACCCTCGACCGAGCCCGACGCGTGCGTGCCAGTCCGATCGAGCGGACGCGCCGTACGCAAGTTGATATTGCCGCCGATGCTGCCCTCCAGTTCGGACGATCGCACCGCCTTGGACACTTCTGCGCCAGAGATGATTTCCGAGGGGAGGACGTCGAAGGCGAACGAACGATCGGCGCCATCGGTCGGCAAGATGCGGCCGTTGAGCGTGGTGATCGCGAAATTCTCGCCAAGGCCGCGCACGGTAACCGAACGGCCTTCGCCGCGTCCGTCACGCCCGACGGTCACGCCGGGAATGTTCGCCAGCGCTTCGGCGACATTGCGGTTGGGGAACTTGCCGAGTTCCTCGGCCGAAATTGCATCGATGATCGTCTCGGCATTGCGCTTGGCCTGGATCGACCGCAACAGGCTGCCGCGAACGCCGCGCACGACGATATCGTCGCCGGCGTCGGCGCCGTCGGTAGCGTCGGTTTGCTGGCCCGGGTCAGTCAGCACAGTGGCGGGGTCGAGCTCCGCAGTGGTCGGGTTGGCTGGAACGGTCTGGCCGAGCGCGGCGGGGGCGGTCAACAATGCGGCCGCACTCACGCCTGTGAGCACCATCGTCCGCCACGTCAGTCGCTGCGTCATCGCCAATTCCCCTTGAGCATGCACGTGACCGTCTTCGAACCGATCCATGCGATTTATTGCGTTTGGGTATCGCGAACGTAGCGAAACTGTCAAATAGAAAAGAAACGAAACTTACCGCTTTGTTGTGCGCGCGAATGTTGGCTGATATGCGTCAGCCCAAAGGAGGATACCCCATGTCCGTCACTCGGGACACTAGCGGCCGGCGACAACAGATCAGCGCGTTGGTACGCGAACGGGGGAGCGTGCAGGTTGTGCCGCTCGCCGCCCGCTTCGGCGTGTCGATGCAGACGATCCGCAAGGATCTGCATTATCTTGCCAAACGCGGCGTAGCCGAGCGTTCCTATGGCGGCGCGATTTCGACCGACGCGGTCAATGTGGTGGCCGAACCGCCGGTCGAAGCCAAGCGTGCGATCAACGTCGACGAAAAGTCGCGGATCGGCGCGCTGGCGGCGGCAATGGTCATGCCAGGCGATTCGGTGGTGCTCGATTCGGGCACGACCGCGCTGCAGATTGCGCTGCACCTGGCAGACATCGACGACGTCACCGTGCTGACCAACGATCTCGACATTCTCTGTGCGCTCGCAGGCAAGGAGCGGATCAACGTGGTGATGCTGGGCGGCACGTTGCGCCGCCGCAACCGTGCCTTCTACGGCGCGCAGACCGAGAGCGCGCTGGACGAGTTGCACGTCGACAAACTGTTTCTGGGAGTCGATGGGTTCGATATCGAGCGCGGCATCACCACGCACTACGAGCCGGAGGCCGCGCTCAATCGCAAGATGGTCAAGGCCGCGGGGCAGGTGATCGCGGTCACCGACCGATCCAAATTCGGGCGGGTCTGCCTGCACCGGATCATCAACGTGGGCGAAATCGACGATCTGGTGACCGATGGCGCCGACGATGCGATGCAGGCCGCTGCCGACCGACTGGGCTTCCGCCTGCACGTCGCCTGAAGCAGCGCTTCCATCGGCCGGAGCGGGGTCGGTCGTGACAATGCCGCCGTGCGCTTACCCTTTGAGCTTGAAGAACCGTCGCGCATTCTTCCAATAGATTTTGTCGATCACCTCACGCGGCAGATCCAGGCCCTTAGCGTCAGCCTTGATCGCCTCGACACGCTGGCCAAGCGGCGTCGCCAGATAGCGCCAGTCCGCGCGCCACACCTGATCCGCTTCCTTTGCAAAATCGCCGGTGGTCGGCGGGTTCTGCGCGCGTGCCGCGGGGTCGGGCGGGCTGTCGGTAAGATCGGTGCCGTAGAGGATGCGATCCTGATATCTGACGAAGAAAGCACGTACTTTCGCGATATCGGCGTTGGATTGAACCTGCAGATTGGACATCCGCGCAGCCAGATCGACCACGGTGTTGGGATAAGCATCGAAGAAGCGTGCCAGCTCGTCGACGCTCCATTCCAGGCTCGCCATATGGGCGCCATCGAACGCTAGCCGGGGATGCCGCGCCACGAAGCGGTCCCGCGCCGCCATCAGCGCCTCGTAGCTTGGTTCCTCGGGGTGAAGGTACATGTAATATTCGGGATGCGCCTTGAAATAGGACCGGTCATTCTCCGTCGTCATCTGATCAAGTGGCAGCCAGCAATTCTTCGGCTCGGCCTGGTGCGCGATCAACGGAATGCCGCGCTTTTCGAGATGCGCCATCACCCCGTCGAAGCGCGGATCATCGAGGAACACCCGCTTGCCGGCGGCATCGGTCGCGACCATCCCGATATTCTTCCACACTTTTACCGCCACCGCACCACGCGCGAACGCGGCGTCCAGCGCGGCATTGGTGCGCGCGGTCCAGCCCGGCGTTCCGAAGCCTTGCATCGATAAAGTGGTGGCAAAATGGAAGTGCGCAGCGTCTTGCGTGCGCATCTGCCGGGCGATCGTCGCCTGAAGAGCGAGCGGCGGGAAATCAGGATAATCGACGTTGATCGATAGCAGTTCGACACCGTCACGCTTCGCCACGGCAAGAAAGCGCGGATCGATGATATTGGCATGGACGTGTGCGTCGAACTTGCGCACCCGCGCAAAGTCCGCCTCGGTATAGCCCGGCGTTGGTACGGTAGCGCCGACGAGCAAGGCCGAGCCCGCCAATAGAAGTATCGCCTTCAACGATCGCATCCTCGATCTCCCAACAATCCAAACGAAACGAAACAAAACGATATATTAAATTGCGAATAGGGTTTGCGCCGCCCCCGGCGATCGTGCAACATCTTTCTCCACGGTCGCGCATACGCTCGAACGGCCGGTCCCAGGGGAGCCCATCCTATGCTGTCGAACCTCGTCGATCGTCGTGCCCTGATCGGCCGGATGATGGCCAGCGCCGCGCTGGTGTCCGGGCCCACGCTGACCGCCCGTGCTTGGGCTGCGGCGCCGGCCGGCGTGAAGGTCGGCGACGGCACGCTAACGATAGAATTCGACACCGCGATGCGATCGTGCCTGTCCTACGCCGGTAAGGCGATCACTCCACTGGCGTCCGGCGAGGCGCTGTTGCTTGCCGACAATCGTCCGCTCGATCGCTTCCTGTTGCTCGATCATGATGAGGCGAAGGTGTCCGGCCGACATGGCCCCGGGCGTCGCCACCGGCTGCGTGCCACCGCGGGCGGCGCCGTCGAGCAGCACCTCGATATCACCTTTCTGGATCGCTATCCCGGGCTGGCACTGTACGAGACGCGCTATCGCAACACCGGCACCGTGCCGCTGGCCATCGCCGGCTGGCGCGTTGCGACGCACGATCTGCACAGCGATGCTGCCGGCGCCTACAGCTTTGCCGGCGCTTCCTATCCCGATCGCCGCGACTGGATCCAGAAGGTCGCGCCCGGCTTCGAGCAGCGCAATTTCATGGGTATGAACGGCTCGGATTATGGCGGCGGCACACCGGTCGCGGTGGTGTGGCGCCGCGATGCCGGGCTGGCGGTCGGCCATGTCGAGACGGTGCCGCGGCTGGTGTCGCTGCCGGTGGCCGCGCAGCCGGGCGGGACACGGCTTGGCTTGTCCGGCGACGAGCCGACCCTGCTTGCGCCCGGCGCGACGCTGACCCTGCCGACAGCGTTCGTGATGGCGCATGACGGCGACCATTTCCGCCCGCTCGATGCCTATCGCCGGCTGATGGCGGAACGCGGCATTGCCGCCCCGGCAATCCCCGAATCGAGCTACGGCCCGATCTGGTGCGCCTGGGGCTATGAGCGCAATTTCACTCCCGAGCAGGTGTACGGAACCTTGCCCAAGGCCCGGGAACTCGGCTTCGAATGGGCAGTGATGGACGATGGCTGGCAGACGTCGGAAGGCGACTGGAAGCTCGACCGTAAGAAATTCCCGCGCGGCGATGCCGACATGAAGGCGTTCGTGAAGCGGATCAAAGCGGATGGCATGCGCCCGCGGTTGTGGCTCGCGCCGCTGGCGGTCGACCCCGGCACCGATATGCTGCGTGATCATCCCGAAATGCTGATCCTGGATCGCGACGGCGCGGCGCAGAATGTCAGCTGGTGGAATTCCTTCACGATGTGTCCGGCCTATCCACCGGTAGTCGATTTCTTCCGCGCGCAGGTGCGCCGGATCATCGGCGACTGGGGTTATGAAGGGCTGAAGCTCGACGGCCAGCATCTGAACGGTGTCGCGCCTTGCTACAATCCCGCGCACAACCATGCCCGGCCCGAGGAGTCGTTCGAGAAATTGCAGGATTTCTGGAAGGCACTCTACGACGAGGCGATGGCGATCAATCCGCAGGCAATCATGGAGATTTGTCCATGCGGCGACAGCTTCGCCTTCCATAACCTGCCGGCGACCAACAACACGCCCGCATCAGACCCCACGTCGTCATGGCAGGTGCGACTGAAAGGCAAGACGTTCAAGGCCCTGATGGGCCCTTCCGCGCCTTATTCCGGCGACCATGTCGAACTCAGCGACGGGCGCAACGATTTCGCTTCGACCTACGGCATCGGCGCCATCCCCTCGACCAAGTTCACCTGGCCGAAGGACGTGCCCAACCCGACCGATCCGTTACCGCCGGGTGGTTATGTGCTGACCCCGGAGAAGGAGGCGTTGTGGCGCAAGTGGATCGATCTGTACCGCGCCAACATGCTGTCCAGGGGCCGCTATCTCGGCGGGCTCTACGATATCGGCTTCGACAAGCCGGAGGCGCACGCGATCGAGCGCGACGGCGCGCTGCATTATGCCTTCTATGCCGACAAGTGGGACGGCGCCCTGACGCTGCGTGGGTTGGGAGCGGGGCGTTACACGCTGACCGACAGCTTTACCGGCAAGCCGCTCGGCACGGCCAGCGCGGCGCGCAATCGCATCCCGGCCAAGTTCGAGCATTTCCTGCTGGTCAGCGCCACGCCCGAAGGTAACAACGCATGACCGCTGCCGTCGCACCGTCGAGCCGCGCCTGGCTTATCAACGCGCTCGTCACGGTCGTGTTGTGGGGCGTTTGGGGCGCCTTTTCCGGTCTGTCGCCGCAGCACGGTTTTCCGGAGACGTTGGTCTATTGCGTCTGGGCGCTGACGATGATCCCGCCGGCGCTCGTCGTGCTGGCGCAGGCCGGCTGGCGGCTCGATACCTCGCCACGCGCGATCGGTTATGGCCTGGCGATCGGGCTGTTGGGCGCAGGCGGGCAGATGGTGCTGTTCTATGCGGTCGCGCGGGGCCCCGCCTATCTGATCTTTCCGATCATCTCGCTGTCGCCGATCATCACCATCGCCATGTCGTTCGTGCTGATGCGCGAACGCACCGGGCGCCTGGGTGCGCTGGGCATCCTGCTCGCGTTGCTGGCGCTGCCGACGTTCGATTTCGCGCCCGGCAGCGGGGGCGGGGCCTCGGCCACGTGGCTGATCCCGGCAATGGTCGTGATGGCGTGCTGGGGCGTGCAGGCCTATTTCATGAAGGCCGCCAACCATGTCATGCCGGGCGAAAGCATCTTCGTTTACATGATGCTCTCGGGGCTCGTGCTGATCCCGGTCGCCTGGGCGATGACCGACTTCGGTCGGCCGATCAACTGGGGCCTCGATGGCCCATGGCTTGCCGCGCTGATCCAGGTGCTCAACGCGATTGGCGCGCTAACGCTGGTCTTTGCGTTTCGCTACGGCAAGGCGATCATCGTCGCCCCGCTCGCCAATGCCGGAGCGCCGCTCGCCACCGCCTTACTGTCGCTCGTGATCCTCGGGGTGGTGCCGGGCCCGCTCAAGACGGTCGGCATCGTTCTCGCGTTGGTCGCCTCGTTGCTCCTGGCGATCGAGCCCGATGCCAAAGACCCAAATTCGGAAGGCGAAACAGCTTAGTTTCGTTATATTTCGATTTGTTGTTTTCGTACGGCTATTGAGATACAGGCGATTCCTGAAGGAGCCGGTGTGCAAGCAATTCTAGACATGGTGCTGCGGCACAAGGCGGGCGAGCGGGTCGGCGTGACCTCGGTATGCTCGGCCCACCCGCTGGTGATCGAAGCGACACTGCGCCACGCGCTTGTGACCGAGCAGCCGATCGTGCTGATCGAGGCGACCTCTAATCAGGTCAATCAGGATGGCGGTTATACCGGCATGGTACCGGCCGATTACCGCGACTTCGTGCAAGCAATCGCCCAGCGGGTTGGCTTTCCGCTAGACCGGCTGGTGCTCGGGGGCGATCATCTCGGGCCCAATGCCTGGACCGCTGCGCCGGCAGCGGAGGCGCTCGCCAAGGCTGAGGTGATGATCGCGGATTATGTCCGCGCGGGGTTCCGCAAAATCCATCTCGATTGCTCGATGAGTTGCGCCGACGATCCCGTGCCGCTGCCCGAACAGACGATCGCGGAGCGCGCGGCGCGCCTGTGCCGTGTGGCGGAGGATGCCTTCGCGGGCGAGCCGCTTGACGCGCCCGTCTATGTCATCGGCACCGAAGTGCCGGTGCCGGGCGGCGCTGCCGAGGATCTCGAGGAACTGGCGGTGACCACGCCCGAGGCGGCGATCGCGACGATCGACATGCACCGCGACCTGTTCCGCGCCGCCGGCCTCGACAGCGCGTGGGACCGGGTGATCGCCACCGTCGTACAGCCCGGGGTCGAGTTCGATCACGACAAGGTGGTCGACTACCGGCCGGATCGCGCGACCGCGCTGAGCCGTGCGATCGAGCCAGTCGAGCATCTCGTATTCGAGGCGCATTCGACCGATTATCAGACGCCGCAAGCGCTCGCCGCTTTGGTGCGCGATCATTATGCGATCCTGAAGGTCGGGCCTGGCGTTACCTTCGCGCTGCGCGAGGCCCTGTGGGCGCTGGATGCGATCGAGGCGGAAACCGTGCCCGTAGCGGATCGTGCCGACTTGCGTACGGTGACGCTCGCGCAAATGCACGCCGAGCCGGCGAATTGGCGCAAATATTACCATGCCACCGGCGCCGCGCTCGATTTCCAGCTGCAATACAGCCTGTCCGATCGCATCCGTTATTATTGGCCGGATGCCGCGATCGCTGCCGCACAGGAAAAGCTCTTCGCCAATTTGCGCCAGGTGCCGCCGCCGCTGGCGCTGGTCAGCCAATATCTGCCGCTCGGCTACGCCGCGCTGCGCGCCGGCCAAGCGACACGCGATCCTGCCGATCTCGTCATGGCGCATATCGCCGCCACGCTGGACGCCTATCATGGAGCCTGCTTCCCCGATGCCTGAGACCCTGTTCGCCGCCAACACGGACGACACGTCCTGGACCCGCCGCGAAATCGAGCAGCAGCCCGAAACGCTGCGTGCGACGCAAGCATTGCTACGTACGCATCAGACCGAGATCGAGGCGTTCGTCGCACCGTTGCTGGCCCGGCCCGAACTGCGCATCGTGCTGACCGGGGCTGGTACGTCGGCGTTCATCGGCGAATGCCTGGCGCCGTGGCTGTCCAAGATCCTGCACCGCCCGGTCGAGGCGATTGCCACTACCGACATCGTCAGCGCACCGTCGCTCTATCTCCGCGCCGACGCACCGACCTTGCTCGTCTCGTTCGGCCGATCGGGGAGCAGCCCGGAAAGCGTCGCTGCGGTCGATCTGCTCGATGCGCAGGTTACGGAGGCGCATCACCTGGTGATCACCTGCAATGCCGAGGGGGAGCTAGCCACCCGTCGCAGCGGCAATACGCATGTCGTCGTGCTGCCCGAGGCGACGCATGATCGCAGTTTCGCGATGACCTCGAGCTTCAGCGCGATGATGCTCGCGTGCCTGTCGATCCTTGGCGGCATCGATGCGCTGGACGCACGCGTGCCGGCGATCGCCGCTGGCGTGGAAGGCGTGCTGGCGCAGTGCGAACCGCTGGTCGCCGATCTTGCCACCCGAGGGCTGACCCGCGTCGTCTATCTTGGCAGCGGCATCTTCAAGGGGCTTGCGCGCGAGGCGGCGCTGAAGCTGATGGAGCTGAGCGACGGCGCAGTCGTCACGGCGTTCGATACCGCGATGGGCTTCCGCCACGGCCCCAAGACGATCATCAATGCGCAGACGTTGGCGGTGGTGTTCGTATCGAACGATCCGCTGACGCGCCGCTACGATCTCGATATCGTGGCCGAGCTGCGCAGTGACGGGCATTGCGGCGCGCTGGTGGTGATTTCCGCCCAGCGTGACGACGGCGCGGATATCACGATCCCCGGGATGGAAGGAGCGGCAGATGCCGACCTGCTGTTTCCGTTCATCGTGCCGGCGCAATTGTTCGGGCTGCACGTATCGCTCGCCTTGGGCCTCACCCCCGATCGCCCCAATGCCAGCGGCACCGTCAATCGCGTCGTGCAGGGCGTGCGCATCTACCCCGCGGCATGATCGTCCGTCCTTACTTCCTGGGTGTCGACGGCGGCGGCACCAAAACCGAGTTCGTCTGCATCGACGCCGTCGGCAGCGTCGTCGCACGGGCGGTGACGGGCACGACATATCATCTCGAAGTCGGGCTCGACGAGGCCGTGATCCGGCTCGAGCAGGGGATCGCCGCGATCTGCGCTGAGCTTGGCATCACGCCGGCTGGGTTCGGCTACGTCTTTTTTGGCTTGCCCGCTTATGGCGAGGACAGCGCGATCGACCCGCAGCTGAATGCGGCGTGCGGGCGGCTGCTCGGTCATGATCGCTATGTCTCGGGCAACGACATGGTGTGCGGTTGGGCCGGATCGCTCGGAGCCGAAGACGGGATCAACATCGTCGCCGGCACCGGCTCGATCGGCTATGGTGAATATCAGGGCCGCGGTGCACGGATTGGCGGCTGGGGCGAGATATTTGGCGACGAGGGGTCAGCCTATTGGATCGCGATCCAAGGCCTCGCCTTGTTTTCGCGGATGAGCGATGGCCGCGCGCCGAAAAGCCTGCTGCATGGCATCATCATCGATGCGCTCGCGTTGCGCGAGGATCTCGACCTGTGCCAGCGGATCATGGGGCCGACGGCAATGGGCAGGGGGCAGATTGCCGCGCTTGCCGGTCTGGTGTCGCGCGCGGCCGCCGAGGGCGATGACGCAGCGCATGACATTCTGAGGTCAGCGGCGCGCGAACTCGCCGCGCTGGCAATCGGGCTGCGTGCCGTCCTCCGGTTTCCTGATGGGGTGCGCGTGCCGCTGTCCTGGTCGGGTGGCGTGTTGTCGAAGGAACCGTTGGTGCGCGACGCCTTTGCCGCGCAGATCGAGGGTACCGGCATTTTCGAGCTGATCGAGCCGCGCCATGCGCCGGGCTATGGTGCGGCGCTCTATGCCCGCAAGCTGGCCTCCATCCGCAACAATACCGGCCGGTCGTAGCGCACGGGCGGCCGATAGGCGGTTTGCGAATTGTCCAGCCGCCCGATCAGACATTACCGATGACGTTCGCTTTACGCGCGAAAATCGCGGACTGGCGTGACGGCCGTTACGCCGCTGCTTATGGCTAGTGGACCTGGAAGCTGAGGTGCCCGCCGCGTCGATCCACCTTGGCACAGCAGCCCATGCCCCGCTGGACAGCGGCGCAGGATCGCTTACCCAGCGGAACACTGTCTCCTGCGCCGGCGCCGGGGCGATAAGGATCGTCTGTTGATTGACTTCAATCCGCTCTATTCGTCGGCAGGCCTCGGCGTGGGCCTTCTGGTCGGCCTGACCGGCGTCGGTGGCGGATCGCTGATGACGCCCTTGCTGGTGCTCGCATTCGGCTTCCACCCCGCGACGGCCGTCGGCACCGATCTCCTCTACGCCTCGATGACCAAGGCAGTGGGCACCGCGGTGCATGGGGCCGGCGGCACGGTCGACTGGCGTATCGTGCGACGCTTGGCCGCAGGCAGCGTTCCCGCGGCAGTGCTCACCTTGGCATGGCTGCGCTATCTGGGGTCGCAGGGAGGGACGACCGACTGGCTGACGCCCCTGTTGGGCGTGGCGCTGCTGGCCACCGCCGTCGCAATGGTGTTTCGCCACCGCATCGTCGGCCGCTATGCAGCGCAGTTCGCGGAGATCGCGCCGCAGCGGATCGGCTGGCTGACGACGGCGCTCGGCGTCATGCTCGGCATCATGGTGTCGCTGACCTCGGTCGGCGCGGGCGCGCTGGGCATGACCGCGCTGCTGCTGCTATATCCAACGCAGCCCGCCAGCAGGTTGGTCGGCTCCGACATCGCCCATGCCGTGCCGCTGACGCTGATCGCCGGCATCGGCCACTGGGCGCTCGGTTCGGTCGACGTCTCGCTGCTCCTGTCGCTATTGGCTGGCTCGATTCCCGGTATCGTCATCGGCAGCCTGGCCTCGCGGCGTCTGTCGGATCGAGCGCTGACGCCGCTCCTCGCCGTGACGCTGGCGCTGGTCGGAATCAAATTGGTCTTGTAATCGATCGCTGACCGCGCGCGCCGCCCGCGGGAGCGCCGCGGGCGGCGAGGGGCTCAGGCCTTTTCGACCGCGATCTTGCGGCTTTGCTTCACCGCGCCCTTGTCCTTGGCCAGTGTCACGGTCAGCACCCCGTCCTTGACCTTGGCGGTGATCGCGCCGGGGTCGACATCGGGCGGTAATTTCATTTGGCGTGCGAAAGCGCCGTAACGTCGTTCGCTCAACATGAATCCCCCGTCGCGGCGATCTGCCTCTTCCTTCTTCTCGCCCGACACAAACAGGATGCCATCCTCGACGGTGACCTCGACGTCCTGTTCGGAAAGGCCGGGCAGTTCGGCGGTGAGCCGATAGTCATGCTCGCCCTCGACCATGTCGAGCGCCGGCATCGGCAGCAACGAGCGCATCCCGAAATCGAACGCGCTGCGCGCCGGACGGCCGAAATCGTCAAACAGCCGGTCGATCTCCGTGCGCAACCAGCCGATCGGGGCGCCGAAGGGGCTCAGCGCATCGCGGGGGATGGGTTGGGGTTTTGCAGGCGTGTCCACTACGTCGTTCATCGTCTGGTCTCCAATCAGGCCCCGCGGGGCGGCGTCAAAGAGGCGATATCCGTATGGCGGCGGCGCCCGCGGCTCCATTCGTAGATTCACGGAGCGCTGCGCCGCGCCGGATTACGGGTAAACCACAATAGCGACACCGGCCCGCCAACCGGCAACATCGCGGCGGATCTTACGGGGAGACACGATATGCACGGCCGGTCCCGACAGGTGATGGTGCTGGGTGGCGTCAGCGCGGCCGCGGCGCTGGTGTTCGCCGCCAACGGGCAGCGCGCGGGCAGGACGCCGGCCGACTATTGGATGACCGCCGAAACGACATCGGGGATCGGTGGCATGATAAGCGGGCGATCGACGCGCGACATGATGTCGGCAATGCTTGGCCGGGGGGGCGGAGGCGCACGCTTCGCGCATACGCTGCGCCTGCAACTGGGATCGCAGCAGCGCCCATCGAGCGAGCCCGCTGCCGAACATCTGCCGCCCGGAGCGCTGGCGGTCGGGCCGAGCCTGCCGCTCGTCTCGCCCCGCCGCGACCAGGCATCCGAGCGGCCCGAACCGGGATCGCCCGGTCACTATGAACGACCGCGCGGACGCATCCTCATCTTTTGGGGATGCGGCGAGCATGCCCGCAGCGGCCAGCCGGCGATCATCGATTTCGCCACGCTGACTGCCGGCAAGGCGGCACCGCTGTTCCGCGGCGTATCGCTGCATCAGGCGACCGCGCCGTCGCCGGCGCGCTTTGCCTCATATGGTGAATGGCCCAACGCGCGGCTTGCTCGCGACGTGCCGCCGACCGGCTCGCTGGTCGGCGAACATGTCGTGCGCGGCAATTATTCACCGGAGCTCCGCTTCACGATCGGGCCGGCACAGGATTTCCTCGGCCCGGTCCGCTTGGGTGCCAGCGCGACGGCGGCATCGGGGGCGACATCGGGGGCGGCATCGGGGGCGTCGCCAATTACCTGGCAGCCGATCGGCACCGCACAGGGCTGGTTCGTCAGCACGATCGGCGGCTCCGCCAGCGGCGACATGGTGATGTGGAATTCCAGCGAGGTGCAGACCGCGGACCTGTCGGCCGATTTCATCGCCGGCGCCGATGCCGCACGGCTGGTGCAGCAACGCGTGTTGCTGCCGCGCAGCGCGGATCGCTGCACGGTGCCAGCCGAAGTGATCGCGGCGGCACCCCAGGCGATGCTCAGCATCACCGCTTATGGCAGCGAGGCCAATTGGAGCTATCCGCCGCGCCCGCCGCGCGCACCGGCCGGCTGGCAGCCGGACTGGACCGCCAAGCTGCGCACCAAATCGACCTATCGCGGCATGCTGGGGATGGCGATGCCGGAGATGGACGTGGAAGGCGCGGCAGCTGGCGACCGGGACCGGCCGGCGGCAAAGAAGCGCAAGCGGTCGATCTTCGACAAATTGGACAATCTGGTTCCGCGCTGACGGTGCGTCACATCCCACCGCCTGCTGCCGTGCGGCGGCACGCCCGATCCGGAAAGACCCTGCGATGCTGATCGATAGACGGCAGATCCTGATCGGCGGCGGCGCGGCGGTTGCGCTCGGCGCCGGCGGCACCGGGCTTGCGCTGAACGGCATGGGAGCGATGGCCGACTATGATGCCGCAGCGGCGGCGGCACGTGCGGCGCTGATGATCGATCCCTCGCTCCACGCGCTGGTCCGTTTCGCGACGCTGGCCGCCAACGGCCACAATAGCCAGCCGTGGCGGTTTCGCATCGGCACGGAACGTATCGACCTGCTGCCTGACTTCACGCGCCGCACGTCGGTGGTCGATCCGGACGACCATCATCTGTTCGTCAGCCTGGGCTGTGCGACAGAGAATTTGCGGCTCGCCGCCGCCGCCGCTGGCCGGCGTAGCGAGATTGCGCCGCGATCGGGCACCGAATACGCAATCGGCTTCAGCTTTCACCCCATGAGGCCGACGCAAGATGTGTTGTTTGCGGCGATCCCGCACCGTCAATCGACGCGCGGCGCGTTTGACGGCCAACCCTGCACGACTGCCGAACTACGGCTGCTGATGGCCGCGGCCGCCCTGCCGGGGGTCGAAATCACGCTGCTCACCGAACGCCGCGCGATCAACCGGGTGCGCGATCTGGTCATCGCGGGCAATACGGCGCAATTGAACGACCCCGCCTTCCGCGGCGAACTCAAGCGGTGGCTGCGGTACAATCCGCGGGAGGCGATCCGCCATGGCGACGGATTGTTCAGCGGGGCAAGCGGCAACCCGTCGCTGCCGTCCTGGGCCGGGCCGATCGCATTCGACCGGCTGATGACCGCACAAGATGAGAACAAGCGGCTCGACAACCAACTCGCAACCTCCGCTGGGCTGGCGATCTTTGCAGGGGCAGGCGCGGATCGCGATCACTGGATCGAGGTGGGGCGGGCGTGCCAGCGTTTTGCGCTGCAGGCGACCGCGCTGGGGCTGAAATGCGCGTTCGTGAACCAACCCGTCGAGGTCGTCCCATTGCGGCCCGCACTGGCATCGTTGCTGGGGATGGCCGGGCGGCGGCCCGATATCGTCATGCGGTTCGGCCGTGGTGCAGCGCGCCCGTTTTCGCTGCGACGACCGGTTTCGGCGGTGCTCGATCCGCAGATGGCCTGAGCCGTGCCTAGGCGTCTGCCTTGCCAAGCCCGGCGGCGAACGCGACGCGCAACGCATCGGACAGGCTGCGCGCCTGCAGCTTGGTCATGATATTGGCGCGGTGAACCTCGACGGTACGCGGTGAAATGCCGAAATCATAGGCGATCGTCTTGTTGGGCAACCCCTGCGCCAACCCATCGAGTACCTCGCGCTCGCGCAGCGTCAGCCCGGCAATGGCGATCGCGGCGCCGGCGGCACGCATCGCTTCGGACTCAGCGCGATCGAGCCGCTCGAACGCTGCCGCGATCGCGGTGAGCAACACCGCTTTCTCGAACGGTTTTTCGATGAAATCCACCGCGCCCGCCTTCATCGCGCGGACCGCGATCGAAATGTCGCCGTGCCCGGTCAGGATGATCACGGGCATCGCAATGCCACGCTCGTTCATCGTTTGCTGCACCTGCAACCCGTCCATCTCGGGCATGCGCACGTCGAGCAACACGCACCCGTGCTGCGCGTGCCGCGCCTCCCTGAGGAAGGCGACGCCCGACGGCCAGGTTTCGACCAGAAAGCCGGATGTCTTGAGCATGAAACTGGCCGACCGTCGGATCGCGTCTTCATCGTCGATGATATGGATCAACCGTTGTTCAGTCATGCGCCATCTCTGCTTCTGCCTGCAACAGGGTAAAATGAAATGCCGCGCCGCCCAACGAGCTCGGCTCGGTCCAGATATGCCCGCCATTGGCCTCGACGATCGTGCGGCAGATCGACAGGCCGAGCCCCATGCCGTCGCTTTTCGAACTGTTGAAGGCGCGGAACAGCGTGTCGGCAATAGCGGGCGTAATGCCGGGGCCGGAATCGCATACGCTGACACGGACCAAATCCGCTCCCTGTCGCTGGCTGGTGATCAACAGCCGGCGACATTCGGATGTCGCCATCGCCTCGATCGCGTTGCGCATCAGGTTGATCAGCACCTGCTGTATCTGGATCTTGTCGACATACACCGTGCGGGCCGCGGGATCGAGGTCGATTGCAACCTCGACGCCGCGTTCGCGCGCCCCGATCAGGCCGAGCTTGCCGGCCTGAGCGACCAGTTCGTGCAGATCGGTCACCGCGCGCTCCAGGTCGCCGCGGGCGACGAATTCGCGCAACCGGCGGACGATATTGCCGGCCCGGATCGCTTCCGTCGTCGCCTCGTCAAGCGCCTCGCGGATCGCGGGCAGATCGGCGGGCTGTGGATCGTCGAGCAGATCGCGCACCCCTTGGGTATAATTGGCGATCGCGGTGATCGGCTGGTTAAGCTCGTGCGCCAGCGTCGAGGCCATCGTGCCCATCGCACTGACGCGTGCGACGTGGATCAGATCGGAGCGCAGCGCCTCGATCCGCTCTTCGGCGGCCTGTTGCCCGGTGAGGTCGCGGATGAACCCCGTGAACACGCGTTGCCCGTCGGCATTCGCCTCGCCGACCGACAATTCCATCGGAAACGTCGTGCCATCCCGTTTGCGCCCGGTGACCGTACGCCCCTTGCCGATGACCTTGCGTTCGCCGGTGCGCAGATAATGGAGCAGATAGCGGTCATGCGCCTCGCGATCGGGCGATGGCATCAGGCAGGCGATGTTCTGCCCGAGCATTTCGTGTTCGGAAAAGCCGAACAGGGTTTCCGCGGCGCGGCTGAACGACAAGGTGCGGCCGCGCTCGTCGATGACGATCATCGCATCGGGCACGGTGGCGAGGATCGAGGCGAGATGCGCGGCATTGGCCTTCAGTGCATGTTCGGCGGCGCGCTGGCTGGTGATGTCGCGGATCACCTTGCCGAAGCCGCGCAACCGGCCGGCCTCGTCGCGCAGCGCCGTGATCGATACATGGGCGAGGAATTCCGAACCATCCTTGCGCTGCCGCCAAGCATCTTCCTCGAACCGGCCGACCCGCTCGGCGATCTCGAGATCGGCGGTCGGCTTGCCGGAGTGCAAATCGGCCGGCGGGTAGAAGAGGCTGGTATGCGCGCCGATCGCCTCGCTCTCGCCCCAGCCCTTGAGCCGCTCCGCGCCCTTGTTCCAGAACGTGACCCGCCCATCGGTATCGAGCATGTAGATGGCATAGCCGATCGCGCCGTCGATCAGCAGATTCAGTTCGTCGGTCGAGACAGGATCGGGCGCGCGACCAAGGGCGGGCGCAACGGTGCTGCGGCGCAGCCTGTTCAGCAACGTCATCCACCATGCAGGCCGAGCGCTTGGCTCCCCGGCAAAAGGCGTTCGCGAGGCCATCTTGCGCAACCGTAACGGATTCTGCCGCTGGTACGACAACCTAAGTTAAGCCATCGGCTTGACCGCTCATTCGTCCTCGCGCGGCGCGGCGGGAACGGGCGGGCGGCGCCCGATCGAATCCGGGATGATCAGCACGGTCGCGCCGGGCGCGAGAATGGCGCGCAGGATCGGCTGGAATGCTGCCGGCGGCGTGATATCGGCTGCGCTCAGCGCTGGCATGGGCGCCGTGCTCCCGATCGGCAGCGCGACCCGGCTCCAATGGTCGCCGGACGGGCCGGTGGAGTCGAACAGGAACAACAGCGGCTGCGCGATGTCTGCAGCTATCCGTACGTCCGCGGTGCCGATCTCGCGGCCGTTGCGCAGCACGACGAGCATCCGATCCGCCACGCTCACGACGATCGACACCGGCCCGGTCGGCGCGCGCTCCGGATACCAAACATAACTCCCTGTTGCTTCGGTATCGCCCGCCGCTGTCGGCAGCGGCGCGGTCGTCGGCGCGAGCGCAGGCAGGGCATCCTGTGCGACGACCATCACGGTCATGCCGAGGCGGGTCTCGGCGTACAGCAGGCGCGCGAATTTCTTCGGCAGCCTGATGCAGCCATGCGAGGCCGGGTAGCCGGGCAGCACGCCACCATGCAACGCCACCCCGTCCCAGGTCAGCCGTTGCATGTAGGGCATGGGGGCGTTTTCGTAGAGGCTGGAATAATGCTCAACCTGCCTTTGCAGCACGGTGAAAACACCGGTTGGCGTGCGATGACCGTCGCGTCCGGTGGACACGGTGGTGATCCCGATCGGCAGCCCGTTGCGATAGAGGATGCCGCGCTGCGTGGTGACGTTGACGATCAGCAGGATCGGCCCGGCCGGTGCTACCTGCGGCGCCCAGAGATACTCGCCGGGCTTGAGACGCTCGACCGCGGACTGGACGGTGACCCGGTCGAGCGGGGCCGGCGGAGGCGTTGCTTGCTGCGCTGCGAGCGGGGCGGACAGCAACAGCAGTAGCGGCATCAGCAAACAGGCGAGGCGCAGCCCGGCGCGGCCGGTCACAGCCGCTCGGTGTGCAGCAGCGCGCGCTGGCGCTGGTGATGACGGTTGCTGAGCAAGTGCGAGCAGGTCCGCCGGGCACGTTCGCGCACGTCGGCAAGGCATTCCGCGACATATTGTTCGGACACGCCCTCGACGATCGCATCGAAATGGACATGCCCGCCTTCTTCCAGCGCGAAGATCGTGGCGAGATAGGTGTCGAGCGCCTGGCGGATCGACACCCATTGGCCATGTTCCTCGAGCCATGGGCGGGTCGAGGCCGAGCTGCTGAAGCTCATGAAGCGCTTGCCGTGCAACAGTCCGTGGGAGCTGCCGGCAACGATGTCGCGCGCCGAGAAGCCGGCGCCGAGCACGCGATCGATATAGCCCTTGATGATCGCCGGGGGCAGCCCGTACCACAAGGGATAGACGAGCGTGATGACCGAGGCGTCGCGCACCAGATCGATCTCGGCGACGACGTCCGCTGCGGGTGCGGTGCCGCGGCGCCCGGGGCGCTCGTCGGCCTTGAGCAACGGATCGAAGTGCATGGCATAGAGATCGCGGACGACCGCCTGCTGGCCGCATTCGATCACCGCATCGCGATAGGCGTTGGCGACGGCATGACTGAAGCTCGCGGCATCCGGATTGCCCAGCACGATGACGTGCGAGATATCGCGCGGGGCTGCGCTGGGACGCGCTGCACGCGTCACAGCAGCACCGCGATCAGCTCAAGCGCGACGATGCAGCCGAGCACCGAGCCGCCCAGCGCGACGCGCGGCTGGCGATGCGCCAGCGCGGCCATCTGGTGCGAGAATATCGTCAATTTGTCTGCCATGTCGGCCTCCGTACGGTGCGGCAACAAGGATGCGGCGGGGCGGCGCGCGCCGACATACGGTTGTATACGGATGGAACGCGCGCCCCATCGGCGCGACATGGCGCTGCCGGCGCGAACCGCGCCGCGCCCGGAGACAGGCCATGACGATCCGCAACCTCGGAACCCTGCTGCACCCGCGCGCCATCGCCGTGATCGGCGGATCGCGCCGCGCCGGCGCGCTGGGGACGCTAGTGCTCGACAATATCGTTGCGGGCGGGTTTGCCGGGCCGATCGTCGCGGTCAATCCGAAGCGGGTGGACTGCGACGGGGTGGCGTGGTGCAGCGATATCGCCGGCCTGCCCGAGACGGTCGACCTGGCGGTGGTGGTGACCCCGGCGGCGACGGTGCCCGGCATCATCGCCGAACTCGGCGCGCGCGGCGTGAAGGCGGCGGTGGTCATATCCGCCGCGCTGCAGGACGAGGCGGCGCGGCAGGCGATGCTCGATGCGGCCAAGCCGCACCTGCTGCGCATCGTCGGGCCGAATTGCCTCGGCATGCTGATGCCGCATGCGCGGCTCAACGCGTCGTTCGCGCCGCGCCGCGCGACGCCCGGCACGCTCGCCTTCCTGTCGCAAAGCGGCGCGCTGGTCACCGCGATGCTCGACTGGGCGGCGGACAAGAATGTCGGTTTTTCGGGCGTGGTCTCGGTCGGCGACATGGTCGATGTCGATCTGGGTGACCTGATCGACGTCTATGCCGCCGATCCCAAGACGGAGGCGATCCTGCTCTATGTTGAGGGCGTGACCGATCCGGCGAAATTCCTGTCGGCGGCGCGCGCCGCATCGCGCATCAAGCCGGTGATCGCGATCAAGGCGGGCCGATCGGCCGCCGCCGGCAAGGCGGCAATGTCGCATACCGGCGCGCTGGCGGGCGCCTACGACGTCTATGCTGCAGCGTTCGAGCGCGCCGGGATCATCCTGGTCGAGACGCTGGAGGGGCTGTTCGATGCCGCGCAGATTCTGTGCCGGTATCGCCCGACCTGCGGCGACCGCCTGGCGATCGTGACGAACGGCGGCGGGGCCGGGGTGCTGGCGACGGATGCCCTGCCGGCCGCGGGCGGATCGCTCGCCCGCCTGTCCGAGGCCACGATCACCGCGCTGGACCGGGATCTTCCCCAGGGCTGGTCACGCGCTAACCCGATCGACGTGGTGGGGGATGCGCGCCCCGACCGGTTCGCGGTGGCGACGCGCGCCGCGCTCGACGATCCGGGGACGGATGCCTTGCTGGTGGTGCATTGCCCGACCGCGGTGGCGACCGGCGTGGAGATCGCCACCGCGGTGCTCGCCGGGCTGCCGCCGCAGCGCCCGAACGGCAAGCCGGTGATCGCGTGCTGGATGGGCGGCCAGAATGCTGCCAGCGTGCGCGACCTGTTCACCGCGGCCGGCATACCGCTGTTCGACTCGCTCGACGACGCACTGGGCGCGTTCCGCCATCTGCGGCGCGCCACGGCGGCGCGGCAGGCGCTGCTGCGCGTGCCCGAGGGGACGACCATCGCGCCGGCCGATCGCGACGGCGCCCGCGCCATCATCGCCGGTGCGCGCAGCGACGGGCGCACCGTGCTGAGCGCGGTCGAGGCCAAGGCGCTGCTGCAGGCCTATGGCATCCGCACCGTGCCGGCGCGCTTTGCGCCAAACGCCGATCGCGTGGCGCGCGCCTGCGACGGACTGGCGCCGCCTTATGCGGTGAAGCTCGTCTCGCCGCAGCTGACCCACAAATCGGACGTCGGCGGCGTCGCACTGGACATCGCTTCGCCCCAAGAAGCGGCAACCGCGGCGGCGCGCATGGCGGTGCGGATCGGACGCGACCATCCCGCGGCGACGATCAGCGGGTTCGAAATCTCGGCGATGGTCGATCGCCGCGACAAGCACGAGCTGCTCATCGGCATTGCCGACGATGCCACGTTCGGGCCGATCCTGGCCATCGGCGCCGGCGGCAAGGCGGTCGAGATCCTGCACGACCGGGCCCTGGGGCTGCCGCCGCTGGATGAGACGCTGGCACGCGAAATGATCGCCGCGACGCGGATCGCCCGGCTGCTGGACGGCTATCGCGACGTTCCCGCCGCCGATCTGACGGCCGTCATTGCCGCGCTGAACGCGGTATCGGCGATCGCGGTCGATCTGCCCGATATCCTCGAACTCGATATCAATCCGTTGCTGGTCGACGCGACGGGCGCGATCGCGCTGGACGCGCGCGTGCGGATCAGCGCCGAGCCGGCGGCGTCGCGGCTGGTGATCCGGCCATATCCTGCGGCGTGGGTCGCGGATCTGGTGACCCGCAGCGGCGTGGCGATGCACGTCCGCCCGGTACGGCCCGACGACGAGGCATTGCTGGCCGACTTCTTCCGGCGCGTTTCGCCGGAGGATCTGCGGTTCCGGTTCCTCACCGGGCTGAACGAGGTCGGGCGCGACCGGCTGATCGCGATGACGCAGATCGATTACCGGCGCACCATGCATTTCCTGGCCCTCGCGCCGGACGGGGCGGTGATCGCCTCGGCGATGCTGGCCAGCGATCCGGATCGCGCGCGCAGCGAGCTGGCGATATCGGTGCGTGCCGATTGCAAGAAGCAGGGCGTGAGCTGGAGCCTGTTGCAGCACGTGTTGCGCTATGCCGCCGCCGAGGGGATCGCATCGGTCGAATCGATCGAGAGCAGCGACAACCATGCCGCGCTCGCGCTGGAGCGCGAGGCCGGCTTCGAGGTGGTACCGGGCGACGATTATCAGGAGCTGACGGTGCGACGCGCGATCAGCGCGGCGTGACGGGCGGGCGCGGCGGGCGCTGCCCGCCGCATGGTTCACATTTTCAGTACGACGCGCCCATCGACCTCGCCGCGGGCCAGCCGATCGAGCACCAGATTGATGTTCTCGAGCGGCTCGGTGGTGGTGCGCGTGTGCACCTTGCCTTCGGCGGCGAAGGCGATCGCCTCGGCCAGATCGTTGCGTGTGCCGACGATCGATCCGCGCAGCGTGATGCGTTTCAGAACGACATCGAAGATCGGGGTGGGGAAGGTGCCGGGCGGCAACCCGACCAGACTGACGGTGCCGCGGCGCCGTGCCATGTCGATCGCCTGGCGGAAGGCGGGCAATGACGGCGCCGTGACGAGCACGCCGTGCGCGCCGCCGCCGGTCGCGCGGCGCACCGTGGCGACCGCATCCTCGTCCCCGGCATTGACCGTCAGATCGGCGCCCAGCGTGCGGGCGAGCGCGAGGCGCGTGTCGGACACGTCGATCGCGGCGACATGCAGCCCCATCGCCTTGGCATATTGGACCGCGACATGGCCGAGGCCGCCGACGCCCGAGATGACGACCCATTGCCCGGGCCGCGCCTCGGTTTCCTTGAGGCCCTTATAGGTGGTGACGCCGGCGCACAGGATCGGCGCCATCGCGACGAAATCGGGATTGTCCGGCAGGCGCCCGACGAACGCCGCCGGGGCGACGACATAATCGGCATAGCCGCCATCGACGCTATAGCCGGTATTGCGCTGCGCCTCGCACAGCGTCTCCCAGCCCGAGCCGCAATGTTCGCAATGCCCGCAGGCGTCGTGCAGCCATGGCACGCCGACCGGATCGCCTTCCTTGAGCATGGTGACGCCGGCACCCAGCGCGGCGACCACGCCGACCGCCTCATGGCCGGGAATGAAGGGCAGGCGGGGCTTTACCGGCCAATCGCCCTGCATCGCGTGCAGATCGGTGTGGCATACCCCGCTCGCCACCACCCGGACCAGCACCTCGCCCGGGCCGGGCGTCGGGATCGGGCGTTCCTCGATGATCAACGGCCCGCCGAAGCTGCGGACGACGGCGGCGCGCATCATGGCCATGCGGACATCCTTTTCGCGCCGATCAGTGGGCGAGGAACAGGGGCAGCGGGCTGCTCTTGAGCAGCGTGCGCGTGGTGCCGCCGAGCAGCGCCTCGACGAAGCGCAGATGCCCGAAGCCGCCCATCACGATATAGCCGGCATGCCCCTGCACGGCATGGCGCACGACGACATCGGCGGTGGTTTCGTCGTCGCCGAGCGGCACGCGCATGATCGTGGCGGTGATGCCCTCGCGCGACAGATAGGCGGCGGCATCCTCCGCGGGCGCGCGGACCGAATCATCCTCCACTTCGAGGATCGACACGCTCTGCGCCAGCAGCAGCAACGGCACGGCGGCGCGCAGCGCGGCGGCGGCGCAGGCCGAGCCGTCCCAGGCGACCAAGGCGCGCGCCAGATCGAACCGCTTGAGCGCGGGCGGCACGGCCAGGATCGGCCGGCGCGCCCTGACGATCAGCTCGCCGGCGGCGGTGCGCATATCGGGCACCGGGAAATCGTCCAGCTGGCGATTGACCACGATCAGATCGGCCAGGCCGGCGGCGTCGATCAGGCACGGCGCGAGATCGCCGGTCGCATCGATCCAGTTCCACGGCACGTCTTCATGCTGCAGCCGTTGCTGCAGCCGCTGGCGATTGTCGTCCTCGCGGTCCACCGCGTCGGACAGCAGCGCGCCGGTCCCGAAGCCGCCGGCGAAGTCGCCGCCGACAAAGGCCGGCAGGATCGTGACATCGAGGCAGGTGATGTGGCCGCGCACGGCGCGGCCGATGTCCATGGCGGCCTGGAACCGCGCTTCCTGCCCGGAATCGTCGTGCGCCAGCAACAGAATGTTCTTCATGACCCTCTCCCATCGAGCGTGCCGCCCTGCCTATGCCGTGCGCGTAGCGCTCGACATCGGTAGTGTTACGGAGTCGCCCCCGGCGCGCCGATCGCGGCGATCAGCGTATGGTGATGCAGCGGCTTTTCGAGCATCGCGGCAAAGCCGCTGGCGGCGGCGCGCTCGGCCAGGCCGGGCGACGGAAAGGCGGTGATCAGCACGGCGCGACCGCGCCATCCCTGCCGCCTGAGCGTGTCGATCAGCGCGATGCCGTTGCCGTCCGGCAGGAGATAATCGGTGACCAGGAATTCGCTGCGCCGGGCGAACTCATTGCCGAGCGCGCGGACGGCGGACCCGAACGCGCATACCTCGAAACCGCGGCCGTGCAGCAACAGCTGCAGCGAGCGGCGCACCGCCTGGTCGTCGTCGATCAGTAACAAACGGGGGCGACGCGCGGGGTCGACGGCGGCAGTCTGGGGCATGATCACCTGAGCATCAAAAGATCGTGTTGTGGGCGTGGGCGCGACGCCGGTCGCTACGTAAAAGTCCGGGGAGCGGCAGCGCATGGCGGCCGCGGGGTCAGCGCGTCGTGCCGATCTCGCTTTCGATGAAGCGGATCCGGCTGACCACGGCGACGAAGAAGGCGGTCGACCAGCCGAGCAGGATGACGCCGTTGGCGCCCTCGATCGCGCCGACGATCCGCCACGGCCGGGCGAGCACGACGTCGCCATAGCCGACCGTCGTATAGGTGGCGGTGGAGAAATACAGCGCGGTCTCGAAATCCGGCACCGCGCCGATCCACGCATACAGCGCGGCATAGGCCCAGATCTCGATCGCATGCAGGACGAACAGGCCGCCGGCGGCCGCGACGATTCCCCCGCTGTCATGCCAGGCACTGCGCTGCGACCCGGCATTGGCGCGATGCCGCCGCAGCAGCGCCAGCAGCAACGCGATGCCGAGCAGATGCACGGCGACGGTGAACCCCACCATCACCGAGGCGACCGTCAGTTCGAGCAGCAGCGTCATGATCAAGCCCGCATGAGAGTAGCCTGGCCGGACGGCGGCCCAGGACCCCCGCCGTTACCCTGCTGGCGGCGCCGGCTGCATCGGGACAAATACGGATACGGAAGGGGCGGCACGACGGGGGGCGGCGGCGGCGCGCGACCCCGTAACATTCCGGATATGTCTTGGCCTACAGAAGCACGACACCGCGGATCGACGGAGGAACGCCCGATGCCGCATCGTATGTCATCACCGGCCGGGCCGCACAGCCAGCGCGACACGATCCACGATCTGCGCAACCTGTTCGGCATCGTCGCGTCGGCCGCGCATCTGCTCGAGACGGGCAGCGATCGGCGTGCCAGCCTGATCGCCGCGATCGAGACGGCGGCGAGCAAGGGAGGCGCGCTGACCAGCCGGCTGCTCGAGGAGCCGCGCCGCGGCCCGGCGCGCACCGTGGATCTCGCCCCCGTGCTGACCGCGCTGGCGCCGCTGCTCGGCACCATCGCCGATGGCGCGCCGCGCGTCTCGACCGCCCCCGGGCCGCCGCAGCTGCCGGTGCAGGTCGATCCGCTCGAGCTCGAATCCGCGCTGCTCGAACTGGCCACCAATGCGCGGTCCGCAGCCGGCCCCGCCGGCCGCGTCGTGGTTCGCGTCCGACGCGTCGGCAGCCGGCTGTGGCTGATCGTGGCCGATACCGGCGCGGGGATGACCGCGGCCGCCCTCACGGCGGCGCTGTGCGAACATCACCCGCAGGCGGGGCGGGGATCGGGGCTCGGCATCGTGCAGCGCTTCGTCCGCGCCGCGCACGGCCGCCTGCTGATCCGCACGCGGCCCGGCCGCGGCACGATGATCGTGATGAACTTGCCGATGGTCCTCGCCATGACCGTCCCGAGCCCCGCCGCGGGGTCGCGGCACCCGTCCAACCCAGAGGAGACGTTCGATGAAAACCGACAGCCAGTTGCAGCATGACGTGCAGGCCGAGCTCGAATGGGAGCCGAGCATCGATCACGCCCATATCGGCGTGGCCGTGACCGCCGGGGTAGTCACCCTGACCGGTCAGGTCAGCAATTATGCGCAGAAGCTCGCCGCGGAAAAGGCCGTGCACCGGGTCGCCGGCGTTCATGCGCTGGCCGAGGAAATCAAGGTGCGCTATCCCGGTGATCCCAAGACCTCCGACACCGAGATCGCCAAGCGCATCCGCGACATCTTCGACTGGGACGTGACGATCCCGGCGGACGAGATCGACGTCAAGGTGGAGCAGGGCTGGGTGACGCTGACCGGCACGGTGCACTGGCACTATCAGAGCGAGGCGGCGCGCAAGGCGGCCGGCAAGATCCACGGCGTGCTCGGCGTGTACAACATGCTCACGTTCCGTCAGGCGCCGACGGCCAGCGACGTGCGCGAGCGGATCGTCGCCGCGTTCAAGCGCAACGCCGATCTCGATGCGGCCGCGATCACCGTCGCAACCGACGGCGGGACGGTGACGCTCGACGGGACGGTGCACAATTGGCGCGAACGCCGGATCGCCGAGCAGGCGGCCTGGGCCGCGCCCGGCGTGGTGCGGATCGACGACAAGCTGGCGATTGCCTGATCGACGCAACGTGGCCGCCGGCAATGGCGGCCACGCCTGCTGCGCGCCCGTGCCGTCAGACCGCCAGGCTGAAGCGCGTGGTGGCGGGGCTGCGATAGCGATCGAACTGCGCGGCGATCAGCCGCCCATAGGGCAGACCGGCGGGCTGCAGCTCGATCCGGTTTCCGTCGATCGCCACCAGGCCGCGGGCGGCATATTCCGCCAAGTGCGGCAACACATCGGTCAGGCGATCGACCGGCATGCCGTGCGCTTTTGCCACGGCACCGAGATCCACCGTATTGTCGCACAGCAGGCGCTCGATCACCGCACCACGCAGGCGATCGTCCGCCGAGCGCGCCACGCCCCGCGCGCCGGCCAGCCCCCCATTGGCGGTGCGCAGGCGATAGCGGCCGACATGCTTCTCGTTCTGTACCAGCAGCCCGTCATACTGGCTGATCGCCGAGGCGCCGAGGCCGATGATCGTGTCGGCAATCTCGTCGGTAAAGCCCTGGAAGTTGCGGCGCAGCCGGCGCTCGGCCGCGGCGATCGCGAGGCTGTCTGCGGGCTTGGCGAAATGATCGAAGCCGATCGCGGCATAGCCGGCGGCGACCAGCAGATCGTGGCCGAGGCGGCTCTGCGCGAAGCGGGCCGCGGCATCGGGCAACAGCGCGCCATCGATCATGCGCTGGCGCGACAGCAGGGCTGGCATGTGTGCATAACCGAACAGCGCGATGCGATCCGGATCGAGCGCCAGCGCGGCGGTGACGGTATCGACCAAGTCGTCGCTGTGCTGGCCGGGGAGGCCGTACATCAGATCGAGATTGATCCGCGCGATCCCTGCGTCACGCAGTTCGCCGACCACCCGCTGGACCAAGGCCAGCGGCTGAAGCCGGTTGATGCGATGCTGGATATGCGGCGAAAAGGTCTGCACGCCGAGGCTGACGCGCGTCACGCCGGCACGCGCGAGCGCCGCGGCATAATCGGCGTCCAGCGTGCGCGGATCGAGTTCCGCGGCAATCTCCAGATCATCGGCGCAGTCGAACTGCGTGCGCAGCCGATCCACCAATCGCACGAAATCTTCAGGCGCGAGCGCGTTCGGGCTGCCGCCGCCGAGATGGATCGCGATCACCCGGCCGCGCATCGCCGCCGCCACGGCATCGATCTCCTGCTCGAGCGTGGCGAGATAGGCGGTCAGCCGGTCGGCGCGGCCGATCGCGCCGGTATTGCAGCCACAATACCAGCAGATCGCATGGCAGAACGGGATGTGGAGATAGAGCGATACGGGGGTGCCCGGATCGATCGCGGCGATCGCCGCGCGCTGCTCCGCCGCGCCGATCCCGTCGTGAAATTCGGCGGCGGTGGGATAGCTGGTGTAGCGCGAGACCGATCGGGTGGCGAGTTCGGGGATGTACGTCTGCATGCCATCCTCGCTGCCAGACCGCCCCGCGCCTGCCTTTGACGCAGGTCAAACCGGGGGACGGCCGAGTTTGCGCGGGATCAAATCGAGCGGTGCGACCGGCCGTTACGCCTCGTTCGTCAACCAACGAGGAGAACAGACATGCAGATCCGCACCATCGCCGGCCCCTTGCTCGGCCTCGCTTCATTGTGCAGCGCCGCGCCCGCGCTGGCGCAGAAGAAGGGTGACGTATTGGTGCGCGTTCGCGCCATCATGGTCGCACCCAACGAGAGCACCAGCGGCGTTCGCCCGAGCTTCCCCGGCGCGCGGATCGGCGTGACCGACAGCTATGCGCCGGAGCTCGATTTTACCTATATGATCTCCGATCATATCGGCGCCGAGCTGATTCTCGCCACCACCAAGCACAATTTGCAGGGCAGGGGCACGCTCTCCGCGCTGGACCGCGTCGCCAGCACCTGGGTGCTGCCGCCGACGCTGACGCTGCAATATCATTTCGCGCCGCAGGCGAAGGTGCGGCCCTATATCGGCGCCGGCGTCAATTACTCGATCTTCTATTCGAGCAAGGCCGACCGCGCGTTGAACAGCGCGATCGGCAATACCGACGTCCATCTCAAGGACAGTTTCGGCTATGCGCTGCAGGCCGGACTGGACGTGGATATCACCGAGAAGGTGTTTGCCAATATCGACGTCAAATATATCGACATGGATACCAAGGCGCGGCTGAAGACGGGCGCACTGGTCAATCGTGTCGACGCCAGCATCGATCCGCTGGTGTTCGGCATCGGCCTCGGCCTGCGGCTGTGACGCCAGGGCAGGTGTCGGTTGGTCAGGCGCCGGCGGGGCAAGCCCCCGTCGGCCGCCGGTCCGGCTGGCACGTGATCGACGAACTGGATCTGGTGCGGCTGGTCAGCGACCATGCCGCGCTCGATCAGCTGTGCGCGCGGATCGAGACCCTGGCCGATCGGCTGCCCGATCGGCCGACGCCGCAGGAAGCCGAGGCACTGTGCGATGCGCTGCGCATCGGCTTCGGCCGGCAGGTCGCTCGCGACGAGCGGATGCTGGCGCGGCTGTTCGCCGCGGAACTGCCGCAGCCGCTATGCCATACGCTGCTCGATCATATCGCGACGCGGCATACCGCCTGCCTGCTGCAGGCCGAGGATATCATCGTCGCCTTGCAGCCCAACCCGGACGCATCGCTGTGCAGCGAGGCGTTCGGATTCATGTTGCGCTGCTTCTTCCAAGCCTGCCGCCAGGCGATGGCGATCGAGGAAATGGCCGTCCTGACGCTTGGCGGGCAGCGCCTGACGCCGGCCGCGCGCGCCCTGCTGGTCGACCGTATCGCGATCAGCTGCGCGCAGTGATCACAGCAGACCGGCGCGCGCGCGCAGCGCCGCGGGGTCACGGATCGTCACGCCCCGCACCCCGGGCAGTGCCAGCACGCCGGCGCCCTTGAGCTTGGTCAGTTGCCGGCTGACGGTTTCGATCGTCAGCCCGAGCACGTCGGCGATCTCGCCCCGGGTCAGCGGGAGATCGAACGTCACCGGCCCGTCCGCGCTGGCGCGACAATCGCTGATCCCGCGCGCACGCTCCGCCATGCTGAGCACGAAGCCGGCGACCTTCTCCGCCGCGGTGTTGCGCGACAGGACCAGCAGCCGGCTGCGCGTCGCGTCGAGCGCGGCAAAGGTCCGCTGCAGCAGCATCCGCTCCATGCCGCGATGCGCGCCCAGCACTTCCTGAAAGCGATCGCGCGGGAAAACGCACAATTCGGCGTCGGTCAGCGCGGAGACCGAGAATTCGACCGTATCGCCATAGGGGCGGCCGATGAATTCGCTCGGGAAATGCAGCCCGACGATCTGTTCGCGGCCATCCGCGGTCGAGGCGCTGAGCTTGAGCACCCCCGACAGCAGGGTGGCACAGGCCACATTCTCGGCGCCCGCCCAGGCCATCGTCTCGCCACGCGCCATCCTGTGGCGCCACCCGAGGCGGTGCAGCGCGGCGAGTTCGCCATCATCGAGGCTGCCGCACAGCGCCTGACGGCGCACGGCGCAATCGGCGCACACCGCAGTCATGCGCGCGCATCGATTTGACGCGAGTCAAAGCGCGCGCGGCGCGGATGACGCAGCCTTCCGGTTCCTCGAGCTGGAGAAATGCGATGGACGGATCCTATTTCCTGTATCTGGTGATTGGCAGCATGACGGCGTTCATGCTGGCGCTGATCGCGGTGACGATCCAGGACGCGATGCGCGACCGCCAGCGCGATCGCTGACGCCGCGCCTCCCTTGCCGGCCTTTGCCGCTGCGAAGCTCCCCGGTTCGCAGCGGCCTTTGTCATTGGCGTCGGGGCGCATCAGAGGTGCGCCACCATATCCTCGTCATCCTCGATCGGCAGGTGGAATTCGTGCCAGATGCCGTTGAGAATGCCGAAGCCGACCGCCAGGCCGAGGCCCAATACCCAGGTGAAATACCACATCGTTCGATCCTTTCGCGGGTCAGTAGAAATCGGGATTGGTGGCGACTTCCTCGGTGGTGACGCGGCCCCACATCACCTTGAATGCCCAGCTGGTATAGGCGAGCACGATCGGCAGGAGGACGGCCGTCACGAACACCATGATGCCCAGCGTCTTGGCCGTGGACGAGGCGTTCCACACCGTCAGGCTGGAATGTGCGTCGATGCTGGAGGGGAGGATGTAGGGGAACATCGACAGGCCGACGGTGGCGATGATGCCGGCAGCGGCGAGCGCCGATCCGCCGAACGAGGTCTTCTCCCAGCCGCGCGTGATGCCGACAAAGGCGAGCACCGATCCGGCGAAACCGAGCACGGGCGCCAGCACCATCCACGGATAGAGCTGGTAATTGCCGAGCCACGCGCCGGCGACCTGCTCGGTCGTGGTACGCAGCGGGTTGGACTGGCCGAGCGGATCGGCGAGCGTGACCATGTGGTAGCCGATATCGCCATACGCGACATAGATGCCGCCGAGCGCGAACAGCACCACGCTGGCGATCGCGGCGATGCAGCCATAGCCGCGCGCGCGATCGTGCACCGGGCCATGCTCGACCTTGAAGGTCAGCCAGGTCGCGCCGTGCAGCACCAGCATCGCCACCGACAGCAGGCCGCAGAGCAGGGCGAAGGGGGTGAACAGGCCGAGCAGGCTGCCGTCGTAGAAGGAGCGCAGATCGCTATCGAGCCGGAACGGCGCGCCGAGCAGCACGTTGCCGACCGCCACGCCGAACACCAGCGCGGGGACGAAGCCGCCGACGAACAGCGCCCAGTCCCAGCGGCTGCGCCACGCGGCGTCGGGACGCTTGGAGCGATATTTGAAACCGACCGGGCGCAGGATCAGGGCCGCGAGCAGCAGGAACATCGCGAGATAGAAGCCCGAGAAGCTTACCGCATAGACGAACGGCCAGGCCGCGAAGATCGCCCCGCCGCCGGTGATGAACCACACCTGGTGGCCTTCCCAGGCCGGCCCGACCGAGTTGATCACCATGCGCCGTTCAACATCGCTGCGCGCGACGAACGGGAGCAAAGCGGCCACGCCCAGATCATAGCCGTCGGTCAGCGCGAAGCCGATCAGCAGCACGCCCATCAGCGCCCACCAGATCAGGCGCAATACTTCATAGTCGAACATGGTCCGTCCTTTCGATCAGGCGGTGATGGGCTGGGCTGGGATCGTGCCGGGCGCAGGCTGCGGATCTTCCGCATGCTCGAACGGCCCCTTGCGGATCGACGCGATCATCAGCCGGACCTCGATCACCGCCAGCGTGCCGTATAGCGCGGTGAAGCCGATGATCGTCGTCCACAATGCCGCGCGGCTGAGCGAGGAGGTGGCCAGGAAGGTCGGCAGCACGCCCTCGATCGCCCAGGGCTGGCGCCCGATCTCGGCCAGCATCCAGCCGAGCTCGATCGCCACCCAGGGCAGCGGGATCGAGACCAGCGCGAGTTTCAGGAACCAGCGCGTGCTGTCATGCCGGCGCAGGCTCGCCAGCAGGAAGGCGACGGCGAACAGGGCGATCATGTAGAAGCCGATGAACGCCATGATGCGGAAGCTCCAGAACATCAGCGGCACGTTCGGCACCACGTCCCAGGCGGTGGCGGCGATCAGCTGCGGGCTGGCCAGGCGCGGATCGGCGACATGCGCTTTCAGCAACAAGGCGTAACCGAGGTCGCGCCTGTGCGTCTCGAAGCGGGCGCGCTCGGCGACGTTCGTGGGATCGACCTTGAGCTTTTCCACCGCGTCATAGGCGACGACGCCCGACGTTATCCGTTCCTGCGCCTTGAGCACGAGCTCGGACATGCCCGTCACTTCGCCGTCCAGGCTGCGCGTGGCGATCAGCCCGAGCACCCAGGGCACCTCGACCGCATAGCGCGTCGTGCGCGTCGCCGTATCGGGCATGCCGAACAATGTGATGCCGGCGGGGGCGGGGGCGGTGTGCCAGGCGGCCTCGATCGCGGCGAGCTTCATCTTCTGGTTGTCGGTCAGCGCATAGCCGCTCTCGTCACCGAGCACGACGACCGACAGCGAGGAGGCGAGGCCGAAGGCGGCGGCGACCGTCATCGAGCGCTTGGCGACGCCGACATATTTGCCGCGCAGCAGATAGAGCGCGGAGATGCCGAGCACGAACACCGAGGCGCAGACATAGCCGGCGCTGACGGTATGGACGAACTTGGCCTGGGCGATCGGATTGAACAGCACCGCGCCGAAATCGGTCACTTCCATCCGCATCGTCTCGGGATTGAACGCCGCCCCGGTCGGGTTCTGCATCCAGCCGTTGGCGATCAGGATCCACAGTGCCGACAGGTTGGTGCCGAGCGCGACCATGAAGGTGACGCCGAGATGCGCGAGCTTCGACATGCGGTTCCAGCCGAAGAACATCAGCCCGACGAACGTCGCTTCGAGGAAGAAGGCCATCAGCCCTTCGATCGCCAGCGGCGCGCCGAAGATGTCGCCGACATAATGCGAGAAATAGGACCAGTTGGTGCCGAACTGGAATTCCATCGTCAGCCCGGTGGCGACGCCGAGCACGAAGTTGATCGCGAACAGCCGGCCCCAGAAGCGCGTGATCACCCGCCAGATCGGCCGGCCGGTCATCACATAGACCGATTCCATGATCACCAGCATGAAGCTGAGGCCCAGCGTCAGTGGCACGAACAGGAAGTGATAGAGCGCGGTCAGCGCGAATTGCAGCCGTGACAGGTCGATGACGCCTGGGTCCATGATTTTTCTCCATCGGTGTCGCAGGTTAGCAGTATTGCCGCAGTGCAGCGGGACGGCCGACATCAAGCGAAATTGCGCCGCGGCAGGTATTGGGGTTTTCCCGTAGAGGCGCTGGGGGGCGGGCGCGCCCGTACGGGAGATTGCGTATTCGCGGGGCGTTCTACGCTTCCTAGGCGATGGGCATGACGATGCTCGCCGCCGCCGCGCCCGATCCGAAACTCGCCGCCCAGCGGCTCAAACGGATCGTGCCGCGCACGGCGCGCGTGCGCGCGTCGACGGCGCTGCTGGTGGCGGACGCGGTCGCCGGGATCGGCTTTGCCGCGGGGCTGGCGGGCGCGGTGGTGGCCGTGCCGGAGGGCTTGGGCGCGATGGTGCCCGGACTGACGCTGCTGATCGGTGCGGGCAGCGCGCGCGGGCTGGTCGCGATGCTCGCCGCGCGGGTCGGGGCGACGGGCGCGCGGACCACCAAGATCGCGCTGCGCCGATCGCTCGTCGCGGTGCTGTTCGAGCGCATGCCGGGCGGCGCGGCGACGACCGGTACGCTGATCGCCACCGCGGTCGACGAAGTCGAGGCGATCGACGGCTATGTCGCGCGGTTCCTGCCCGCGCGCCACGCCGCGGCGATCGCGCCGCTGCTGGTGCTGGCCGCAACGGCGCTGGCCAGCCCGATCGCCGCCGCCATCCTGATCGTGACTTTGGTCCCGTTCGTCGCGGCGATGATCCTTGCCGGCGGCGCTGCAGCGGATGAGTCGCGGCGCCAGTTCGTCGCGCTGTCGCGCCTGTCCGGCCTGTTCGCGGATCGCATCCGCGCGCTGCCGATCCTGCTCGCCTTCGGCGCGGAGCAACGCGAGACCGACCGGCTGGCGCGCGCCGCCGAGGATGTCGCCAGCCGGACGATGCGCGTGCTGCGCGTCGCCTTCCTGTCGTCGGGGTCGCTGGAATTCTTTGCCGCTTTGTCGGTCGCGCTGGTCGCGGTCTATGCCGGCTTCAACCTGCTCGGCCTGCTGCCCGTGGCGGTGCCGGAGAAGCTTGATCTGGCGCGCGCCTTCTTCGTGCTCGCGCTGGCGCCGGAATTCTATCTGCCGATGCGCCGGCTGGCGGCGGCCTATCACGACAAGCAGGCGGCCTATACGGCAGTCGAGCGCCTGCCGGAACGCACGTTCGCGGCGCCGGTGGGCCGGCCGCCCGCCCTGACGCTGGCCGCGGCGCCGCATATCCGCTTCGAGCACGTCACGATCCGCTATGACGACGGCGAGCGGCCGGCCTGCCGCGACGTGACGTTCGATGCCGAACCGGGCAGCGTGGTCGCCCTGGTCGGGCCATCGGGCAGCGGCAAGAGCAGCCTGCTGCATCTGCTGCTCGGCCTGGCGCCGGCATCGGGCGGGCGCGTGCTGATCGACGGCGTCGCGCTCGAAGCCGGGACGACGCTGGCCGGGGCAGCCTCCTGGGTCGGCCAGACGCCGCTGATCGTACCGGGCACGCTGCGCGACAATATCGCGCTGGCCTGGCCGGAGGCGGGGACCGACGACCTTTGCCGCGCAGTCCGAGCGGCCGGGCTTGCGCCGGCGCTGGCGCAGCGCGGGCTCGGCATCGACAGCGTGATCGACGCGCGCGGCGGGGGCCTGTCGGGCGGCGAGATCCGCCGGATCGCGCTGGCCCGGGCATTGCTCAAACCGAGCGCCGTCCTGCTGCTCGACGAGCCGACCGCGCATCTCGACATGGCGGCGGAGATCGCGCTGATCGCCACGATCCGGGCGGCGTGCCGCGGACGCACGACGCTGATCGCGACACACAGCGCGCGGCTGGCGGCGATCGCCGACCAGATCGTCACGCTGGAGCCGCTGGCATGACACCGCTCGCCCGCCTGCTCGCCGAGCAACGCCGCCGCCAGCGCCGCCTGTTGCTGCGTGCCGCCGGCTATGCCGCGTTGGTCGCCGCCGCGTCGGTGATCCTGCTCGGCCTGTCGGGCTGGTTCATCACCGCGGCGGCGATTGCCGGCCTGGCGGGGCCGGTAGCGGCGCAAGGCTTCAACTATATGCTGCCGAGCGCCGGGATCCGGCTGCTCGCGATCCTGCGCACCGGCGCGCGCTATGGCGAGCGGCTGGCCAGCCACGAGGCGGCGTTCGGCGCGCTGGCGCAGATCCGCCCGGCCCTGTTCCAGGCGATCGCCGCCGCGCCGGCCGCCCGCGCGCTATCCTTTTCGACCGGCGAGGCGACCGCGCGGATCGTGCAGGACGTGGGCGTGATCGAGAACCGCTTCGCGATGATGTCGGCGCCCGCGGGCCTGGTCGCCGCAACCGTGGCCGGCACGATTCTGACGCTGCTGGGCGGCTGGGCGCCAGCGCTGGCGACGCTTGGCTGCCTGGCCGCGCTGCTCGTCGTCGCCGATCGGCTGGCATCGCGGCTCGAGGCGCCGGGCCGCGCGGTGCAACGCGCAACCGGCGCGCTGAAGGACGAGGTCGCGCTCCATCTCGGTGCCGCTGCCGAACTACGCTGCTACGGGCTGGAGGATTGGGCCGCCACGCGCATCGGCGAACAGAGCGAACGGCTGGCCGATGCGGCGCGCGCGCAGGCGCAGGTGCTGGGCTGGTTCGAACTGGCGCAGGCGTCGGCGATCGCGCTGGCCGCCGGTGCGGCGGCAGCGCTGGCGCAGGGCCAGGGGGCGGCGATCGTCGCGCTCGCGGCGCTCGCTGCGGCGATGACGATCGACGGCGCCGCGCCGCTGGTTCGCCGGCTCGCGCAACGCGGCATGGTGCGCGAAGCGGAGGCCCGGCTGGACACGCTGCTCGAGACCGGACCGGTGCGGGAGCGCGCCGCGATCGCACTGGATCGGCCGACGATCGAGAGCGACGGCGTGATGCTGGCCCCGGGCGCGCGCATCCTCATCGCCGGCGAGTCCGGCGCGGGCAAGACCACGTTGATCGAAACGCTGATGGGCCTGCGCGATGCCACGCCGGGGGCCATCCGGATCGGCGGACAGGATCTGGCGGACATTCCGCCGCGGCAGCGCCGCACCGTCTTTGACTGGGCGCCGCAGGATGCGGCCTTGCTGTCCGGCACGGTGCGCGACAACCTGCTGCTGGCATCGCCGCAGGCGAGCGAGGCGGATCTGTGGCACGCGCTGCACGATGCCGCGCTCGACGAGCGCGTGCGCCGGCTGCCCGACGGGCTGGACAGCTGGATCGGCGAGAATGGCGAACGGCTGTCGGGCGGCGAGCGGCGGCGCCTGTCGCTGGCGCGCGCCTATCTCGGCACGGCGCCGTGGCTGCTGCTCGACGAACCGTCGGAAGGCCTGGACAGCGCCACCGAGCGAACGATCGCGCTGCGCCTTGCCGTACGGCTATCGGCGCGCGGGCAGGGGCTGCTGCTGATCAGTCATCGGCCGCGCCTGGGCGCGCTGTGCGACACCACATTGCGCCGCCGCCCCTCGGGCGGCTGGACGGAAGCGGCGGCTTTGCCGTCGCGCGGGATCGATCGCCACCGGCTGGAAACGGGGGCCGCCGGCCACGCGTCGGGCGACAGCACGCCAAGTCGAGACGCGCCAGTCCTCGTCTGAGCGGCGGCGCCGAGCCGCCCGACGGCATCAATAAAGTTTCGTCAGCAGCGCCGCCATCATCAGCCCGATCGCGGCCAGCACGGCGAGCGACAGCAGCATGACGACATCGTCAGGAGCCGGTTTCGGGCCAGGGTCTGCGGGTGTCATTGGCGCCTCCTTGCTGGCCCCAGCGTCGCGCGGAAAATATGGCGGGGATATCGGGATGCTTACGTAGGCCCCGCGGGGATCGCGGTGCCGCGGCACGCCGGTCGGGCGACTCCCGTAGAAGTACGCATTTTCATGCCGCGTTGTTCTTGCCAGGGTGGACGCGGGCGAGATGGGAGACGGCTCGATGAACGCGGCCTTGCCACGCGATCATGCCATGCTGACCGGCGCGAACTGGGCATTGGTCCTGCTGCGCGGGGTGGCCGCGATACTGCTCGGCGCCGCATGCCTGTTCTTTCCGATCCCGGCGCTGTTCGCCTTCACCCTGATGTTCGCAGCCTATGTCGCAGTCGACGGTATCCTGTCGGTGATAGCGGGGGTTCGCGGCGCGGCGCGGCATCAGGCCGGATGGGGTACGCTGATCGTGCGCGGCGTGCTGGGCTTGGGGCTGGCCGGCCTGTTCGTGGCGATGCCCGGCGCGCTGACGATGAGCTATGCGTTGCTGGTGCTCGGCAGCCTGTCGTGCTGGGCGATCCTCGCCGGCGTGCTCGAGCTCGCGGCGGCGGCACGGCTCGGCCGCCCCCGCTGGGCCTGGCCGCTGGGCCTGTCCGGTCTGCTGTCGATCCTGCTCGGCATCGCCGTGTTATGGCTGATGCTGCAGGAACCGCTGGTGTCCGTGCTTTGGGTGGCGTGGTTCGTCGGCGGCTATGCGGTCTTGGCGGGCATCGCGCTGATCGCCTTTGCACTGCGCCTGCGGCGCTTCGCGACACAGGGCGCGACGTACTTTGGGGCATGACCGAAGCCCGTGATGATGACCGGCGTACCGCGCGCGCTGCCTGACCGGACAGCAGGGATGCCCGGTCTGCCAGCGGCGTCAGTGCGCCAGCAGCACCGGCAGGCGCGACTCATCGAGGAGGTCGCGGGTCACGCCGCCGAGCAGAATCTCGCGCACGCGCGAATGTGCAAAGGCACCCACGGCCAGCAGATCCGCGCCGCGCCGTTCGGCGAAGGCCTGCAGTTGCGCGGCAGGCGCAGTGCCGTCGTCCAGCCAGTGATGCTCGACCAGCACGTCGTGCCGCACGAGGTGGCGGACCAGGGCGGTTTCGGGATCGCGGCCCAGCGCGTCGGGCTCGGGTTTGTCGCCGATCGTGACCAGATCGATGCGTGCGCCCGGCTGGATCAGGCGCAGCAGCTCGTGCATCGCGCGGACCGCTTCCGGCGAGGGTTTCCACCCCAAGACGGCGTGGCGCAGATGGGGCAGGGTGTGGCCGTCGGGGAGCAGCAGCAGCGGCGTACCGCCATAAAGCAACGTGCTTTCCAGCACCCGGCGCCGGAGCCAGGGGATCTCCCAGCTCGTCTTGCTGCCGACCACGACCAAATCGGCGATCGGGTTGCTGTGGCGCAGATCGTCGGTCAGCCAGGCGACATCGTCGTGCAGCCCCCATACTTCCGCGCGCGTGCCCCAGCGCTCGACGAGTTCGCGCACCCGCGCCATTTCCATCCGGGCTTCCGCGCGCAGCGCGAATTCCGGGATATACAATCCGCCGGCCGGGGCGAATCTGGGCGAGGTGAGCGGCAGCGGCGTGAGCACGGCGATGTCGACATGCGACTCCAGCGTCAGCGCGGTGTTGAGCAGGTCACGCAGGAACGGGGCGCAGGCGCGCCCGTCATCGACGAGCGCGAGGATATCCTTGATCATGACCGGTCTCCGTTGAAGTCGGCGGCATTCAATGCCGCAGCGCCCGCGCGCGCACCTGGGGATTGTACCTATCGCGGCGCGGGCGCTGGCGGCCGAGCTTCTTGAGCGCCGCGAGCGCGCAGAGCAGCACGACGCCCGAGCCCAGCGCGGCGGCCATCGCTCCGGCGTCGATCGCCGCGAAGTGGAGCAGCCGGCGCAGCGGGGGCACGGCGATGATCACGCCGAGCGTGGCGGCGATCCCGACGAGAATGTAGCGCAGCACCCGGTTCTCGCCCCACAGCGCGTGGATCAACGAGGCGTCGAACGCGCGATTGGTGAAGATCAGCGCGACGATCTGCGCGATCAGCGCGTAGAAAGTTGCGGTGCGCACGGCGTCTGGCGGGTAGCCGAGCGCGCGCGCGCCGAACCAGATCGTCGCGACCACGGCAAAGGCCAGCCCGCCCTGGAACACGCTCCAGGCAATCATCCGCCACGTGAACAGCCGCGCGTCGCGCGCGCGCGGGGGGCGCGCCATGATCGTCGCTTCCGCGCGCTCGGCCTCAAACACCAGCGCGCAGACCGGATCGATGATCATCTCGATCAGTGCGATGTGGATCGGGCCCAGCAGCAGCGGCTGGCCGAAGGCGAGCGGCAGCAGCGCCAGCCCGGCGACCGGCACGTGCACGGCGAAGATGAATTCCATCGCCTTGCGGATATTGTCGTAGATCCGCCGCCCGAGCCGGACCGCCGCCACGATCGACGCGAAATCGTCGTCGAGCAGCACGATCGCCGCCGCCTCGCGCGCGACATCGGTGCCGCGCTTGCCCATGGCGATGCCGATATGCGCCGCCTTCAGCGAGGGGGCATCGTTGATGCCGTCGCCGGTCATTGCCACGATATCGCCGCGCGCCTTGAGCGCGGTGACGATGCGCAATTTCTGTTCGGGCTGGACGCGCGCGAAGACCGTGACGCCGGCGAGTCGGGCGCGCAGCTGATCATCGTCCAACGCCTGCAGCTCGGGGCCGGACAATATGCCGCCCGGGGCGATGCCGGCCTGGGTGGCGATCGCCCGCGCGGTGGCGAGATGATCGCCGGTGATCATCACCACCGCGATGCCGGCCGAGCGACATTCGGCGATCGCGGCCGGAACGCTCGGCCGCAGCGGATCGGCCAGGCCGACCAGCCCGAGCAGGGAGAAGGCATAGTCGCGCTGCGTGGCGGCGGGGACGGGATCGTCGGTCGCGGCCAGCGCCACGCCGAGCACGCGGATACCGCGCGCCGCCATGGCGTTCACCGCCGCGGTCATCTGTGCGGCGGCCGGGCCTTCCAGGCGGCACAGCGCGGCGATCGCCTCGGGCGCGCCCTTGGCCGTGACGATCAGGCCGCGCTCCGCATCGCGCCACAGATTGGCCATGGCGAACAGATCGGGGCGCAGGCCATAGGCATGAAGCAGCGCGGGGGTGAGGGGCTCGACCGGCAGGTCCGTCGCGGCGGCATGCAGCGCGATCTCCATCGGATCGACCGGCGTGGTGGCGCTGGCCAGAATCGCGTGCCGCAGCAGACGCTGGAACGGTGCCGGCAGCGCGGCAGTGTCGCGCAGCGTCCTTGCCCCGTCCTCCGGGTGCCACAGTTCGACCAGCGCCATGCGGTTCTCGGTCAGCGTGCCGGTCTTGTCGACGCACAGCGTGGTCGCCGAGCCCAGGGTTTCGATCGCGGCGGCGCGGCGCGTGAGCACGCCGACCTGCCCGATCCGCCACGCGCCCATCGCCAGGAATACCGTCAAAACGACCGGAAATTCCTCGGGCAGCAGCGACATGCCGATCGCGATCCCGGCGAGCAGCGCGGCGATCCAGTCCCCCCGGGTGACGCCGTAGCCGATCACCACGATCGCGGCGATGGCGAGGCCGCCGATCGCGCACAGGCGCACGATCGCGCTGGTTTCACGGCGCAGCCGGGGCGGTTCGGTATCGAGATCCGCCAGCAACCGGCCGATCCCGCCGAGCCGGGTGCGCGCGCCGGTGGCGATGACGCGCGCGACGCCCGAGCCGCGCGCGATCATCGATCCCGAATAGACGAACGGCAGGTCCTCGCCCCCCGGCACCGCCTCCGGCAGGGCCGCCGACGCCGCGACGCTCTTGCGGACCGGTAGCGATTCCCCGGTGAGCAACGATTCGTCCGCCTGCAGATCCTCGGTTTCGAGCAGGACCGCATCGGCGGCGACGCGGTCGCCCTGATCGAGCACGAGCAGGTCGCCGCTGACGACGTCCCGGCCGGCGATCCGCACCCGCATGCCATCCCGGACGACGAGCGCGCGCGGCGCGGACAGATCGCGCAGCCCTTCGAGCACGCGTTCGGTGCGCGCCTCCTGCACGATCGTGACGGCGGTGGAGAAACTGGCGAAGGCGAACAGCACCAGCCCCTCGGTCAGGTCGCCGACGATCAGGTACAGCAGACCGCCGCCCAGCAGCAGCGCCAGCATCGGTTCGCGCAGCACCTCGGCCGCGATGCGGGCCGGCGAGCGGCGCTTGGTGCGGGGAAGCTCGTTCGCGCCATCGGCGGTCAGGCGGGCCTGCGCCTGCGCTGTCGTCAGGCCGGTCATATCGGGCGGATCAGTCGTGATGATCTTTACCCCCGACATGCCCGACCAAAATATCGAACGGCAGCGCCGCCACGACCGAGCGCGCGACGCTGCCATGGAGCAGGAGCGCGATACCGTGGCGGGCATGGGTGCCCAGCACCAGCAGGTCGGGAGCGTGATCGAGCGTGGCGCCGACCAGCACCGACAATATCGGGCCCGGCACCGCGATCGCCGTACAGCGTGCAGCGATCGCGGGATGCTGCGCGACGACCGCGTGCAGCATGGCGGCGAGCCGCGCTTCATGCTCGGCGCGTTCCGCGGCGTCCGCGCCGCCGACGCCCGGCTGATAGGCATGGACCGCGATGATCTCGGCCGCGCTGTCGACCAGGCAGGCAAGATGGAGCACCGCCTCCGCCGTCGGATCGTCGTCGACCGCGACCAAAAGCCGTCGATAGGGGCGCTCGGGGGGCGCCTGGACGATCAGCACGGGGGCGATCGCCGTGCGGACGACCTGGTCGATCGCCGCCGCGGCAAGGCCGGCCGCACCGTTATCGGCGGGGCCCGGCAGGACGATCATATCCGCGCGATAGTCTGCCGCTTCGGCGAGCATGACCGCGGCCTCCTCCCCGGCCGTCGCGCGGGCGGTGAGCGATGCGATGCAGGGTCGGCGGGCCGCCAGCGCTTCGGCCCGATCGTCGAGCGCCGCTGTCGCGGCGGCGCAGTCGGCGGCGGGCGTATCGTGCGGCAGCAGCGCGATCAGGCGCAGATCGGCACAGTCGCGCGCGGCAAGCTGCCCGGCGCGCTCGATGGCGGCGTGCGACGGATCGCACGATGTGGTGACGGCCAACAGGCGTCGCATGACGATCCCTTGTAGTGAGACATGCTGTATGCGCCGCCGACGCGCGGCGGATGAATGCGGGAATACCCGTATAGCAGCGCGGGTGCCGCATGCCGCGAGATGGCGCAGGCATCCGGGAAACTCCCGATGTCGCGACGGGCGCGAAACGGCGATCTATCGGGCATGTCCGATACCAAGCATCTGCTCCCGGCGGTCTGCGGCGAAGTCCTGCTGGCGCTCGGCATCATCCCCTTCACCTCGCTGATATGGCTGATCGTGTTCCGCTGGGGCGACCCGTTCTGGTTCCTGAGCCGCGGGCTGCTCGATCTGCGGCCGCTGCATTGGCTGGGCGCCGCGAGCCTGGTGCTCGGCGCGGTGCTGCTCTGGTTCGGCTGGCGCGGCGTGCGGCGCGCGGATCGCCGCGCCAGACGGGATCGGGGCGCCCCGTCGGCCCCGCAGGACCGCTCATGATCCGGACGCTCGCCGACGACCTGCTGGCCAGCGACGGCAACGGTGGGCGACAGTCCGCAGCGGACTATCTTGCGCGGGTGTTCAGCTTCATCGCGCTGGGGCTTGCCATCGCCACGGCATCTGCCCTGCTCGCCGGCGAGGTGCGGGCGGCTGACCGCGGACCGGCTGGGTTGACCGATGCCGGCTGGGCGCTGGTCCTCGCGCCGTTGCTGGTGCCCATGCTGTTCGAGATCGTCGCGCGCGTCGCGCCGCGATTGCCGGCGGCCGCGATCGTCGCGCTGTTCGTCGTGCAGGCGGCGATCACCGGCGTCGCGCTGGAGACCGCGTTTGCCAGGCTCGGCCTGACGATCGTCGTGATCGCGCTGGCCGCCGCGATGGGCGGCTATGGCTTTCTGGCGCTGGTGCAATTCTCGCTACCCCGCAGCGTTACCCGGACAGGGCTGTTCCTGACGCCGCTGCTCGCCGGATCGGTGCTGGCCGCCGCCCTGACGCTGTGGTTCGGCATGGGGCCGGTCGGCTCCGACCTGGCCGAAGCGATCCTGCTCATCATCGCGCTGATCGTGACGGGCAATTTTCGCCGACTGCTCGCCTTTTACGAACGCTCCCGCCCAACCGAGACGCTGGGCGACGTTGCCGGCGAGGCCGCCGCGACGCTGGCGCTCGATCCGTTGCAGCTGCTGCCCGCGGCCGAAGAACCGGCGCCGCCGGGTCCGTAATATTCCCGATGCCTGGCGTCGCCACGCCGCCCTACGCTGTTCGCCACCCGATTGGAGATCTGATCATGAAGAACGTGCTCGTGCTGATGCATGACGATGACGGGCAGGAAGCCCGCTTCCAGGCCGCGCTGGATCTGACCCGCATGCTCGACGGCCACCTGAGCTGCGTCGATATCTCGATCCTGCCGCTGTTTGTCGGCGATTATGCCGAAGTCGGCGGCGCCGCGCTACTAATGGATCAGGAAGAGAAACGCGAGACGGCGAACCGCACGCATATGGAACAGCGCCTGCGCACCGAGGACGTGCCCTATACCTGGCTGGACAAGACCGGGTTTCTCGGGCCGTCGCTGCGTGACTCGATCGGCATGGCGGACATCGTGGTGCTCAACCGCGAGCTCGACTCCGCCTATCCCGACATGATCAAGCTGGTCGGGGAAGTGGCGGTCAAGACCGAGAAGCCAATCCTCGCGGTGCCGGCCTCGGCCAAGCGCCTCCACGTCACCGGTCCTGCGCTGGTCGCCTGGGACGGATCGCCGGCGTGCGAGGCTGCGCTGCGCGCCGCGGTGCCGCTGCTGGCGCATGCCGGCTCGGTGACGCTGCTCGTGATCGATGACGGCTCGCTCAGGCTGCCGGTTACCGAAGCGGCCGAATATCTTTCGCGCCACGGCATCAAATCCGTCGTGCGGCAGATCGATGCCAATGGCGACCTGCCGAGTTCGATCATCCTCCACACGATCGCCGCGCTCGATGCCGCCTATCTGGTGATGGGCGGGTTCGGCCATCGGCGGTTCCTGGAAGCGGCGTTTGGCGGGGTGACCCAACGGATGCTGGAGGAATGCCCGGTGCCGCTGTTCCTCGCGCACTAGCCGGCGCCGTGCCGGGCCATTGCCGAGCCCGGACGGACGCGCATCAATCGATCCCATGCACGCGGCATTCCCGCGATCCCGACCGGCAAGGAGCCTGACCGTGACCGACCAACACATTGATACCCCCCCGCGTCACATCGTCGTGCTGTGCCATCCGGAGCAGGACAGCTTCAACGCCGCGATCGCCGAAGCCTATTGCGCGACGGTGCGCAGCCACGGCCATGAAGTGCTGCTGCGCGATCTCTATGCGATGGGCTTCCACCCCGTGCTGCGCTCGACCGAACGGCCGGGCGGGGAAACCCGGTTGTTCCAGGACGTCGAGGACGAACTGACGCTGCTGCGCCAGACGGACGTGTTCGTCCTGGTCTATCCGCTCTGGTTCGGCACGCCGCCGGCGATGCTCAAGGGCTATCTCGAGCGCGTGCTGGGCCAAGGCGTGAACCCGGAAGCACTGTATCGCCGCGCGGCCGGCGGCGTGCTGGCGGGCAAACGGCTGATCAGCTTCACCACATCGGGCCTGAAGGAAATCTGGCTCGACGAGATGGGGCAGATGCGCTCGCTGGTGCAATGCTTCGATCGGTATATCGAACGCGGTTTCGACATGCAGCCCTCCGCGCATCACCATTTCGGTCATGTCACGCACGATCTCGACGAGGTCGCAGCGCGGCGGCATCTCGAAGACGTGCGCACGCATGCCCGCGCGATCGCCGCGACGCTCGACAAGGAGCGCGCGGCCGTGCGGGCGTCGGAGCCGGCGACACCGGCCTGAGCCGCAGAGTCTATTACCTCAGGCGGTAAGGCTGGCGCTGAGCAGCGCGATCTGTCGATCCTCCTGCGCGGGCAGCACGCGCAGGACGAGGCCAGCGCCGTCGGTGCTGATCCGGCCGCCGCCCGCGCGGTTGCGCGCCGGATCGAGCGTCGCGCCGAGCCAGGCGAGCTCGCCGGCCACGGTCGCGCGCACGCCGGGATCGTGCTCGCCGATGCCGCCGGTAAAGACGATCATATCCACGCCGCCCAGGACATGCGCCATGCCGGCGATCGCCTTGCCGAGCGACCGGCAGAACATGGCGATCGCCAGGGCGGCAGCGGGATTGGCCGGCGCGGCATCGTTGAGCCGGCGCATGTCGCTGTCGAGCCCGGAAATGCCGAACAGGCCGCTCTCGTGATCGACCAGCCGCTCGAGCGCCGCAGCGCCATAGCCGTGTTCGCGCATCAGATGCAGCAGGAGGCCGGGATCGAGATCGCCGCTGCGCCGGCCCATGATGATGCCGCCAGTCGGGGTCAGGCCCATGCTGGTATCGACCGACCGGCCGGCGCGGATGGCGGTCACGCTGGCGCCGTTGCCGAGATGCGCGACGATCAGCCGCTCGGGCAGGTCCGCGCCGAGCTGGCGCACGATCGACTGGCACGACAGGCCGTGAAAACCGTAGCGCCGCAGCCCCTGGTCGCGCAGCGCCGCGGGAAGCGGCAGGGTGCTGGCCACCGCCGGCATCGCCGCATGAAAGGCGGTATCGAAGCACGCCACCTGGCGGCAGTGCGGGAAATGTAGTTGCGTCGCGCGGATCGTCGCCAGCGCCTGGGGAATGTGCAGCGGGGCGAAGCCGCGCGCCCGATCGAGCTGCCGCAGCACCGCCGCGTCGATCCGCACCGGCGCCGACAGCGCTGGCCCGCCATGGACGAGCCGATGCCCGATCACGCTCGGGCGGTGCCCGGACGATCGGTCGAGCAGGTCGACGACGTGGCCGGCCCAGCTGTCCGGTGCCGCATCGCCAAGCATCCGGTCGGCAATCGTGCTGCCCGCGGCGTCGGCCGCATGCAGCCGGACCGATCCCGCGCCCAGCGTCTCGATCTCGCCGGCGAGCAGCACCGTGGCATCGCCCGCGCGGACCTCGAACAGGCCGAACTTCAGCGACGACGAGCCGCCGTTGAAGGTCAGCACCGTCTCGCCCGGCGCGTCGTTCATGCCGACCAGCGCCAGTCGCGCACCTCGGGCATGTCCTCGCCATGCTCGGCGATGTGCAATTTGTGCCGTTCCATCGTCGCCCAGTAGCGGTTTCGGGCCGCCGGCACTTCGTGGGCAAAGCGCGGAATGCGCTCGATCGCGTCGAGCGCGAGCCGATAGCGATCGAGATCGTTGAGCACGACCATGTCGAACGGCGTGGTCGTGGTGCCTTCCTGCTTGTAGCCGCGCACGTGCATGTTGCCATGATTGGTGCGGCGATAGGTGAGCTTGTGGATCATCGCCGGGAAACCGTGAAAGGCGAAGATCACCGGCTTGTCGGTGGTGAACAGCGCATCGAAGCCATGATCGTCGAGCCCGTGCGGATGTTCGCCGCGCGGCTCGAGCACCATCAGATCGACGACGTTGACGAAGCGGATGCGGATATCGGGCACATAGTCGCGCAGCAGCATGACCGCGGCGAGCGCCTCCAGCGTTGGCACGTCGCCGGCGCACGCCATCACCACGTCGGGATCCTCGTCGGCGATGCCGGCCCAGTGCCAGATCCCCGCACCCGCCGTGCAATGCCGCACCGCGGCGTCGATCCCCAGCCACTGCCATTCGGGTTGCTTCCCCGCGACGATCAGATTGACGTAATCGCGGCTGCGCAGGCAGTGATCGGCGACCGACAACAGGCAATTGGCGTCCGGCGGCAGATAGATGCGCGCGATATCGGACGTCTTGTTGGCGACCTGATCGATGAACCCGGGATCCTGGTGCGACAGGCCGTTATGGTCCTGTCGCCAGACGTGCGAGGTGAGCAGATAGTTGAGCGACGCGATCGGCCGCCGCCAGGGAATGTTGCGGCTGACCTTCAGCCATTTGGCATGCTGGTTGAGCATCGAATCGACGATGTGCGCGAACGCCTCGTAGCACGAGAAGAAGCCGTGCCGGCCGGTGAGCAGATAGCCTTCGAGCCAGCCCTGGCAGAGATGCTCGCTGAGCACTTCCATCACCCGGCCGGTGGCGCTCAGATCCTGATCGACCGGCTCGATTTCGGCCATCCAGGCCTTGCCCGCGACGTCGTAGACCGCGTCGAGCCGGTTGGACGCGGTCTCGTCGGGGCCGAACAGGCGGAAATTTTGCCGATCGAGATTGAGCCGCATGACTTCGCGCAGATAGTGGCCGAGCGCGCGCGTGGCCTCGGCCTCGACGCCGCCGGGCGTGGCAACGGCAACGGCGAAGTCGCGAAAGTCGGGGAGCGAGAGCGGCTCGAGCAGCATGCCGCCATTGGCGTGCGGGTTGGAGCTCATCCGGCGGTGCCCGGTCGGCGCTAGCGCGGACAGCGCGTCGCGGATCTTGCCGCCCTCGTCGAACAATTCGGCCGGGCGATAGCTTTGCAGCCACGCCTCCAGTTGCGCGACATGCTCGGGCTTGCTGAAATCGGCGAGCGGCACCTGGTGCGCGCGCCACGTGCCCTCGACCGGCACGCCGTCGACCGTTTTCGGACCGGTCCAGCCCTTGGGCGTCTTGAGCACGATCATCGGCCAGCGCGGGCGCACCGGTGCGCCCGCTGCGGTGCGGGCCGCCGCCTGGATCGTCTTGATGTCCTGCAGCACCATTTCCAGCGTTTCCGCCATCACGCGGTGCACGATGGCGGGATCGTCGCCCTCGACGAAATAGGGCTCGTGGCCGTAGCCGCGCAGCAGCTCGGTCAGTTGCTCGCGCCCGATCCGCGCCAGGATGGTCGGGTTGGCGATCTTGAAGCCGTTGAGATGGAGGATCGGCAGCACCGCGCCGTCGCGCGCCGGATTGACGAACTTGTTGCTGTGCCAGCTCGCCGCGAGCGGCCCGGTCTCGGCCTCGCCGTCGCCGACGATACAGGCGACGATGAGATCCGGATTGTCGAACGCCGCGCCATAGGCATGGGCGAGCGAATAGCCGAGCTCGCCGCCTTCGTGGATCGAGCCCGGCGTTTCGGGCGAGACATGGCTGGGGATGCCGCCGGGCCAGGAAAACTGCCGGAACAGCCGCTCCATCCCGCTATGGCTGCGCTCGATCGCGGGATAATGTTCGGTATAGGAGCCCTCGAGATAGGCGTTGGCGACCAGCCCCGGCCCGCCATGGCCCGGCCCGATCACGTAGATCATGTCGAGATCGTGCTCGACGATCAGCCGGTTGAGATGGGCGTAGACGAAGTTGATGCCCGGCGTGGTGCCCCAATGGCCGAGCAGGCGGGGCTTCACGTCCTGCCGGGTCAGCGGGCGATCGAGCAGCGGGTTGTCGCGCAGATAGATCTGACCGACCGAGAGATAATTGGCGGCGCGCCAATAGGCGTCGAGCGCTGCCAGCTGGCCGTCGGATAGGGTGGGGGTCACATCGATTCTCCTGGGCGGACCACGCGGCTCGGGCGGGGCGGAAACTATTGCGAGATCAGCACGGCAGTGTCGGCGCGTTCGATAAGGTCGCTGGTCACGCCGCCCAGGATGCGGTTGCGCAGGTGGGAATGCGTCGTCCCGCCTACTACCAGCAGGTCGGCGGCGACCCCGCGCGCATAGCGCTCAAGCGTGGTCGCGTCCGGCTGATGATCGCCGATGATCCACTGGCCTTGGGCGACAAAGCCGTGCCGCGCAAGGTGTCGTTCGACCTCGCCATGGGAAACGTCGGCTTCGTCGCCGGTACGCGGGGCGGGGGCGATCGTCACCACGTCGATCGCGGCGCCGGGTTCGGCCAGCCGGATCAGATCGTGCAGCGCGCGAAAGGCGGGGGACGTGGGCGTCCAGCCCAGCACAACATGACGCATCCGCGGCATCGGGAGGCCGGCGGGCAGCAGCAGGATCGGCGTGCCCGACGAGCGCAGCAGCGTTTCGATCACGCGCGTGCGCAGCCCGGCGGTGGGCCAGTCGCCCCGCCCGCCGATCACGATCAGATCGCCGAGTTGCCGCAGCGACGCCGCGCGGGCCAGCGCGCTGCCATCGTCATACAGTCCGACGATCTCGAACGCGCAGCCGGTTTGCGCGAGGCGCGTCCGCACGGCATCGACGTTCGCGGCATCGTCGCCCAGCAGCACGACATCGGGCACGTAGAGCGATTCCAGCGGCGCGATCGCCGGCGAGACCTTCTGCGCCGGCGTCAGCACCACGAGCTTGAGGAATGCCCCGGTCTGCCGGGCAAAGCCGCCGACGGCATCGAGCAGCGCACCGGCCTTCTCGCCGTCTTCGACGATCGCCACGATGTCCCTGATCATTGCCGTCTCCTCCCACCCGTCATGCCGGACGAAAGAGGGCGCGGCGCTCCGTAGTTACCCCTAGCGCGGCGGTCCGTTTGCGGCCGCTCCGGGGTCGGCGGCGCGGGGCTGGTCAGCGGGCAGGCGGCGCGTCGCCCGATGGGGACAATGGCCGGCCCAGCGATCCTTGCAGATGCAGCGCGGCTTGCGGCCCGTAGAAATCGGCGATCCCGCCCCAGGCGCGGTGGTTGAGTTCGAGCAGGAACAGGATCCGGCGGATCACGCGGGCCTGCGTCGCGGGCGGCACGGCGGCGATATGTTCGAACGCGTCGCGCGAAATGCTGTTGTGGTTGAGATCCTCGTTCAGTTCGTCATGATCGCCGGCGAGTTCGCTGAACGCCGGATTGGTGCGCGCGACCGCGGCAAGGCGCAGCGACATCTTGGGCGGCTCGCCGAACACGCCCTCGATCACCATGATCGACGCGCAGGCGGTGACCGGATCGATCTGCGCGACGAGGGTGAGCAGATCGACGAAGGCGAAATGCAGCGGCAGCGGGACCGCCTGATCGAGCGCCGCCTGGGTAATGCCGAGCGTCTCGCAGGTCGTGCTTTCCAGCGCTTCGTGCCCGACTTCCTCGCCATAATAGCGGAACATCATTGCGCGCAGCGGCGCGATCAGGCGGCGGCTGAGGCTTGGCGCGACGATCTCCACGAAGCGGCAGGTGACGTGATATTGTTCGATGAACGGCCCCGCGATCAGCGGCGACCAGCGATCGCCGAGCGCATCGAGCAAGGTCACATAGGGGTTTTCGCCCCATGCCCGCAGCGCACTGCGCGTCAGCACCTCGACGCGGCGCATGAATTCGAGCCCGGGCAGCATCGGGAGATCGGGGATCGGCGGGGTCGCGAAGCGCTGCGCGGTGTCGCCGGTAGAGTCCGCCAGCGCGCGCGCGACGAGCCACAAATGCGCTTCGAGATCCTGCGGATCGTAGAGCGCGAGTGCTTCGAGTACCGCATCCGTCTCGGGCAGGCGTGCGTCGTCGCCCGCGATACGCGCCAGCATCACGCTTGCCGCGATCAGCGTCAGCGGTGCCGAGCGTCGGAAATAGGCGAATTCGGCGACGATCAGCCCGAGGAAGAAGTTGGGCTGACGATCGGCGTCGAATGGATCGCCCAGCGTGCCGAGCGTGTCGCTTCCCAGGACCGTCTCGGCCTCGGCGTGCAACAGCGCGGCATGGCGCGCCAGACGGTCGCGCCGCGCGGCCGGCAGATCGTCGCGGATCGCGGCGATGGTGCCGGCGATGCAGGCGTCGATCGCGGCATGCCGCGCGGCGAGCAGGCGGCGCGCCTCGTCATGGCCCTCGCGGATCAGCGCGCGACTGTCGAGAAACGCGCCGAGCGCGCCCCAGCCGTCGGCGCCGGCCTGGCGCATCAGATCCCATAACGGCGCGCCGCTGTCGCTGAGCGTGGCGAGCTCCGCGGCCATGCGCGCCGCCGCGGCGCGGTCGTCGAGCGCCAGCGTGTAGCGCGCGTCGCCCTGCACCAGCGTGACGGCGGGGGAGTCCGTAGCCAGCTCGATCGCATCGACGCACAGCCGTGGTTCGCGGTAGCGGTGGAAGGTCCAGAGATCCATCAGGCGTCCTCGAAGATGCGCGCGATCGTCGCGCGGGGCTCGGCGTAGAAGTGCAGGATCTGCTCCTCCTGCTGGATCATCGTCTCGATCATCAGCGCGACGTGGCGCTTGACCACGACGGCGGCCTCGCGATCGACGACCCCTTCCAGCGCCATCAGCTCGCGCGAAATGTCGGCATGGTCATAGTCCGCGTTGAGATCGGCATGATCGCGCAGCGGCAGATAGAAAGCGGCGGGCAGGCCCAGCGCGCGGCAACGATCGTCGAACGCGTCGACGAACGCTGCCTGCGCCTCCTCGAACAGGAACAATACCGCCTTGAACGACAACGGATGCTGCCGCGCATAGACGCCGAGCGCCGCGCACAGCGCGAAGGTGGCGGGTAGCGGCTGGTGCGCCTCGAGGTGGTCCGGCGTGATCCCGACCGTTTCCAGCGCGCGCGCCAGAAACGCGTCATGCCCGAGTTCGGATTTCAGGAACGCCTGCAGCACGGTGCGCTCGCGCGCCGTCATCGCCGTCGCCAGCGCGGGGCCGATCAGCCCGGGCGCCGCCTTGACGATATAGTGATATTCGAGCGCATAGCCGATCAGTTGCGTGCGCGTCGCGCGGCCTTCGATCAGGGCGGTGTGGAAGGCGGAGCGGGCGACACGCTGCGTGACGCGCGCGGCGATGCGGCGGATCTCGCGGTACAGCTGCGCCCCGCTGACCAGCCCGTCCCTATGAGGAGTGGAATCGACCAGCAGCCGGATCGCGTCGAACTGCTCGAGCAGCGCCGGGACCTTTTCGGCTATGTCAGGCACGCCGGCGATCATCGCGTCGAGGGCGATGCCGCCGGCCGCGAGCTGGTCGATCAGCCGCGCGACGGCGGGCGCCTCCGCCGGCTCGAACGCAAAGGCGCACCGCGTCGTGCCGTGATGGAGCACGGCCTGGCCCGGCTCGATCGCGGTCGTCACGCCGGGGCGGAACTTGGGCTGGCGCAGCCCGGCGATGGTCGCGTCCATCTATCCTCCTGTCAAAGCTCGGAGACGCGGCGCAGCAGCGGCGCGTCGCTGGTATAATGGCGCCACACGCCGGTGTAGAATGCGTCGTACAGATCGACGAACAACGGCATCTGCGCCTTCAGCCGGCGCACGTCGGACGCGGCGATCGCCGGGATCTGCTGGAAGATCAGCCGGGTGAGATTGCCGTGGCCGGCACCGATATTAATGTTCGCATGGGTGCGCAGCGGGCCGACAAAGGCATCGTCCATGCCAACCCGGGTGCAGGCCTCGATGAAACTGTCTTCCTTCATCCCCTGGCCTTCGAGCAGGCCCAGGGTCGCGAAGAAGAACAGCGGATCGTTGTGCGCCCAATAGGCGAGCGCGTTGCACAGCGCCATCGTCTCGGGCAGCGGGATCGCATCCTGCATGTCGGCATAGCTCAGCCCGACATGCTGCAACGACCGCAGCAGGATCTCGTCATGGCCATATTCTTCGGAGAAGAATTCGTTGAGCAGCAGCCGGACCGCGGTGTTGGGGACATAGGAGAGCACCGGCGCGTCGAAATAGCTTTCGCGGAACAGGAAATGCCAGTTCTCGATCACCATGCCGGTGGCCAGCCGCTGCGGCAGATCGCCCGGCGCGTGGGCGGCGAGACAGGTCTGCCAGAAGGGGTTGCGATAGATCGTCGTCTCGCACCGCGCCTCGACCAGTTCCTCGAGCTCCAGGATTACGTCGGATCCGGTGCGGAAGGCGGGCAGGGCGGTATCGTCGACCAGCCCAAGCCCGTCGAGCGCGGCGATCAGTTCATCGGCGGCGGCCCGCGGCAGCGCGGGCTCGTCGGCGACGATGCGGTCGAGCGCGGTCGTGCCGTCCATGCGCCGCAGCGTGCGTTCGAGCACGGCCTGCGGCACCTCGCGGGAGACCAGCGTGTGGCGGTCGCCGAGCAGCAGCGCGGCCTCGCCGACGCGAAGCTCGGCGTTCAGCCGCGGGCGATCGATGGTAAAGGCGTTGTCGGTGTGCACAGATGTCGTCCCGTCGCGATGGCGACGTCCGTCATGGCCGGCAGTGCGGCGTTCCGGCACGGCCGGCCACAGGCGGACGCGTCAGAGGTGGATGGCAATCAGGGTCGGGCGGCCATCCGCTTTCTCGACGGTGAACAGGAAATGCTTCCCCCCGAGCGTGCCGGTATTGATGTACAGATCGGCCTTCTTGCCGTCGAAAGTATTGTGCGCGAGATTGATCTCCTTGACCTCGTGCACGGTGGGATGCGCGGCAGCAGCAGACATGATGTCCTCCATTATGGGTAACGTCGGCTCGTGCAGTCGACGAGAGGATGCTGTGCCTATTGCGCGATGCGCTCAACGCAGGATTCGTCCGATATGAAGTACATGCCGGACGTAGCGGCGCGAGCGCATCCGATACGGCGCTAATCGTGCGAGGCGGGGCGCGTGCGGACGCCGCCGCTCACAGCGTCCTGGCCAGGAGCTGCAGCACGGCGGCGTAATAGTCGATCGACAGCGTCCCCGGTTGCGGCCGGCCCATCACACGGCCGGCCGCGGCGAGGCCACCGGGCGACAGCGTATATTCGGCAACCTGACCCGAGACGACGTCGATCCAGGCGGGAATCGCGGCGGGGGGGTAGCTTTGCCACCAGGCACGGATCGGCGCGATCAATGCGCCGCGATTGGCGGCGGCGGCATAGAGCGGAATGCGGATCGCGTCGAAGCCGAAACGGGGTGGTTTGCCGGCGGCGGGCGATACCTGGCCGGCGGTCGAGACGTCGATCCAGTCGGTCGGCAACTGGAACTTGCCGAAGCGCGCCGCGGTCAACAAGGCTTCGCCATCGCCGATCACGCGACGCCACGGCCCGGTTGGATCGGCCCGGGCAAAGGCATCCAGCGCGGTCCACAGATAGTAACAGGGATTGATCGTCAGCCGATCGGCAAAGGCGAAGCCGTCCATGCCCGGCAGCAACAAGGTGCGCCCGCCCATCTTGCGCACCAGACGCGTGGCGATTGCGCCGCGGATCGCGGCCGAGCGATCGGTGAAGCGCGGCTCGCGCCACTTCACGCCGGCACGCGCCAGCGCCAGCGCGATCAGCAGATCGCCGTCGGTGGCATTGTTGCGATCAGCGACCGGATCGGGCTGCCGTGGGTCGAAGCGCCAGCAATAGAGCGCGATATCGGGCCGGGCGAGCGTCGCCTCGGTCCAGCGCAACAGCCGATCGAACCCGTCGCGATCGCCCGCCGCGACGGCGAACAGCAGGCCATAGCCCTGACCCTCGCTATGGCTGATGCCGCCATTGCCATTGTCGACGATCCGGCCGCTGGCATCCATGAAGCGCGCCTTGAAGGTCGGCCAATCGACACCCGGCCGCGCCTGGGCACGGCTGCACCCGGCAATGGCGAGACCGCTCATGCCGGCCATGAAGCGCCGCCGATCAACGTCCATGCTTCAACCGAGCCTCCGTATTGCTCCACCACAAGGTTCGCGTGGTGAGCGCCGGGCCGCTGCCGAGGCTGCGCAGCCAACTGTCGTACGCGCCTTCCAGCAAGGGGCCCATCGTGTGTTCCGCCGCCTCGCCCAGAACAGCCGACAGCGACGGGGGGAGGTTCGTATGGGTGATGACGATGCCGTCGTCGGCCATGGCGAACTTGGCCTGGCCGCAGCCATAATCCGCCCAGAGCGTGTTTACCGCCGTGGTAAGTCCGGCGATATCCTGGACGTTGCCGAGCGGATGCAGCGCCGCGATGCGCGAACCGACCGCGCGATAGAAAGCGCGGCGTTGTGCGGCGTTGGCGCCGGCCGCGATTTCCGCGACGATGCCACCGAGCAGCAAATCCGATGCAGCGCTCGCGCTTTCGATCGTCGTCGGCCAGTGCGTCATCGCATTCACTTGCCGGTTCCCAAGGTCTGGCGCAACTCGATGCTCGATCGATACTCGTCGTACGTGCCGAAGGTGTTGACGCTGGCAGAGGCGCCAATCCGCGTGTTGGGGCGGACCTTGTAGAACACCGAACCATCGGCGGAAAAGGCGAAGCCGGTGCTGCTCAGGCTGTCATAATAGGACCGGACGTCGGCGTTCTGTGCCTTCAGCGCGTCGAGCGTGGCCTGCGCGGCGGGGTCGGTCGGGTAGATCGGCGCGCGATCCTGTTCGTAACTCTGATAGCCGGGCGCAGCGCCCAGCTGGCCTTCCCATTTGGACGAGGTGTAATTGTAGCGCAGCGGCAGGCTCATGCTAAGGAAGCTCTGCGGGCTGAAATAGCCGCCATGGCCATAGGTGAAATAGTTCTGGTTGTTGTCGTACGACTGCCAGTTGAGGTTGAGCCCGCCGGTCAGCGTCGAATTGCCGTCGCGGTAGACCGCCAGGTAACCGCCGACATTGGCCTGGTAGCCCGTGTTGTTGCGCACGTTCACGCCGCGATAGCGATAGGCCGAGGCGTCGCCATAGATCCCGGTCCCGTCCTTGTCCCACGACAAGGACGCGCCGCCGCCGCTGCGCAGCACCTGGCCCCAGCGATCGCCGTTGCCGCCGTTGAACCTGCCGGATACCGGATCGCGCGTGCCGGCATAGGAGACGACGCTGTCGGTGACCGCTTCGCGCCGCACCCAGGCCTGGCCCGAGAAATTGGGCGAGAATCTCGGTTTCACGGTGATTCCGCCGACCACTTCGGTATCCTCGAAGCCGAGCGGGGTGGTGCCGATCTCGACGCGGAGCGCGCTGCTGTCGTAGGACGCGCCGACCGCCACGCCGGATGCGTGCTGCGTCTCGGCCTGGGTGAGTACCGATGGCAGCTTCGCGACGATACCCTGCGCTTCCGATGTCGCGTTGCGGCCGAACCGTGCCAGGGCCGAGCCGTCCGGACGGCCGGCATCGATCACCACCGGGCTGGCGGAGAGCGACACGCGCCCGCCGGCAAAGCCGGTCGAGACGCGCGCGGTGCCGGAAAGCTCGCGCAGTTCGCTCAGCCCGGTCTCGCCCGAGCGCGGCCGATAGCCGGTCTTGAGCTCGGCGCGGGGGCCACGATCGGTGGTCAGCGCGGCGATATCTCCGCGTAGCCGCGCCAATACAGGATCGCCGCCGGCCGCGGGGATTGCCTGGTCAGGGATGCCATAGGCCGCGGCGGTGCCGGTGGCCGGCGTACCGGCATAAGCGGGCGCGGTGGAGAAGCGCATCGCCCCGCCGGCGTTCGGCGCAGGAGTGATGGCGGTGCGGCTGCTGCTCAGCGCGAAGGGGTTGAGCATCGGCGCGGGCGCCGGCGCGGTCTGGCGGAACGGATTGGTGGCGGCCATGCCCGAGCCGAACGGATTGGCGCCGTCGATCCTGGTGCCGCCGCCGGAACGCGCATTGTAGGACGCCTCGGCACGGCGCAGATAGCGCAATGCCGCGCCGCGATTGCCGCGCGCCTGCTCCATCTGACCGGCGGCGGCATAGATTTCGTAATCATCGGGATAGGCGACGAGCGCGCGATCGACCGTGGCGACCGCAAGATCGTGATCGCCGGCCGCACCGGCACTGGCGATCAGGCCGGTCAGCGCGCCCTTGTCGCGCGGCTGGGTCGCCAGCACCATCTGGTAGGTCTGCGCGGCCTGCGCATTGAGGCTGCCCGACTGGTACAGGCGGCCCAAAGCGGCGAGAATATCGCTATTGCCGGGCGCACCGGCCCAGGCCTGCTGCAGCAGATCGAAGGCCTGCGCATTCTGACCCGCGCTACGCAACCGATCCGCCTGCGACGCGGCGGCGATGCCCTGCAGGCGGCCGACGACGAGCGTACCGTCGGCCGAGCCGCCGGCAGTGGCGCGGGCGCGGTCGATCGTCGCGTTGAGCGCCGCGTCCTGGCCGGTACGCGCGAGGATGCGGACGATCGGTTCATAGTCGCTGGCGCTGGTCGGCCCGGCACTTAGCGCGCGATCGACCAGCGGCGCGGCGCCCATCGGGTCGCCGAGCTCGTCGAGCGCGCCGGCGATGGTCGCCAAGGAGGCCGCACCAAGGCCGGGCGTGGTGCCGATCTGCCGCAGCGCGCCGGTCGCTTCCGCGGTGCGGCCTTGGGCCGCGATCGCCCGCGCGCGGACGATCGCGGCGTCGACCGCCATCTGCGCTTCGAAGCGGCGGATCGCGGGGGTGCGCTGCGCCTCCGTCAGCCGGCCGAGCAGGGATTGCGCCTGGGGCTGGCGGCCGACCTGATTGTGCAGCATCGCCGCGGCGTAGAGCGCATCGGCGCTGCCGATCGTCTGTAGCGACTGGATCATCGCGTCGGCTTCCGGAGTGCGGCCGCCGGCGATCAGGTAGCGGGCATATTCGTAGCGGATCCAGGGATCGGTTTCGGCGAGCAGCAGCCCGCGCTGGAATTGCTGATCGGCCTGCACGGTATCGCCGCGCGCGGCGGCCTGCAGCGCCTCGTCGCGCACGACGCGGCTCTGCAGCTGTGCCTCGCTGCCGGCGGCCGAACCGGCCTGGCGCGCCAGATCCGCAGCATCGGCATAGCGGCCCTGGCGTTCGTAGACGTCGGCGAGCAGTGCCAGCGCCGGACCACGCTCCTTGACCGGCCCGCGGGCGAGCGTTTCAGCATCGGCCTGCGCACCGGCCACATCGCCGCTGGCCAGCTTTGCGCGCGCCGCGTCGAGCCCGCCATAGAAGCGCGCAGAGGCAAGCGCCTCGGCCCAGCGCGCCGCATTGCCGCGCGTCGAGGCACGGGACAGCAGGTCGGTCGCCTCCTCGAAGCGCGACTGGCGCAACCGCACCAGACCCAGGCCGCCGGTCGCGTCGGCATCGTTGCGATTGCTCGCCAAGGCATTGGTGAACAGGCGATCGGCCTGGACGAGATCGCCGCCATCAAGCGCCCGGAACCCGCCGGCGCGGGCATCGCCGCCGGTTTCGCGCGCCGGCGTCGGCGCGCGTCTGACCGGCGTGGCGGGGGGCGTGGCGCTGCGCCGTGCCGCCGCCGGGGTGGGTCGTACCGTGCGAACGGGCGCGGGGGCGGATGACGGGGCCGCCGCCGCCGGACGCGCGGGTGCCGGCCCCGCCAGCGCGCGGCGCGCCTCCGCATTGGCGGAGTCGATCGCCAGCACGCGGCGATACGCGGCCCGCGCCAGATCGGCGCGGCCACGCGCCTGCCAATACCGGCCCTGTTGCAATAGCGCGTTGACGCCGGCGGTTTGCGCCTGGGCCCGGTCGGGGGCGGCGGTGCTCGCCATGGCGGCGATCAGCAGCGCCGTCGCTGGTCGACGGATCATGCGGGATTTCCTTGACGAAGACGGCGCCGTTGTTGGCGCATCAGCACGAGATAGAGCGGCCCGGCGAGCAGCAGCGCGACGAGCAGGCCACTCAGCGCCATCAACAATGGACGTTCGCTGAACCACCAGGCGACGCGCATCCACACCGGCAGCGAGCCCGACCAATAGGTCTGGCCGACCGCAAAGCTGCGCATGCGATCCCCGGTCAGGACCGAGAGATCGCCCTGGATCTGCGCGTTGATCTTTTCCTCCGCCAGCCCGTCCGCCAGACCGGGCAGGTCGGTGGGATCGGTGCTGAGCATCGCGACGACGGTACGATCCTTGTCGTAAGGCGACTGGAAGCTGGCAAAGCCGGTGAAGCGATTGGCGCTGGCCAGGAACGTGTTGGTCTCGGTGACGTCGCTGTCGCCATAGGGCGAAAACAAGCCGAACACGCGCTCGATCGGATTGCGCTCGGAGACCAGCAGGCGCCCGTTCTGCAGCTGGATCGGGGCGCCGGCGAACAATGTGCCGGCATTGCCGGCCTTGGGCAGGCCGATGACCAGGATGTCGCGATCGGCCAATTGTTCGCCGTCGACGGCTTGGGTAACGGTCAGCGCGGTCGCCGCCGCGCCGGTCGAATCACCGAAACGGCCCATCAGCGTCAGGAATGCCGCGACCGTGTCGGCGTCAGGCGCGGCACCGATCACGACGACGGTTTCGGCCAGATCCGGGCTGATCGTGAAGGGATAGCCGGCATTGGCGAAGCTCGCGAGGCTGGGCATCCGCAGCGCGTGATAGGCATGCGTCAGATCGATCGCGCTGGTCGGATCGATCGCGACGCGCACGTTATCGGGCAGCGTGCCTTCGCACCGTTTCTTGTTGGCGAGCACGAGATTGTAATCGAACACCAGCTCGTTCTGGCCGAACAGAGTGTAGCTCGGCAGTTCGATCGAAACGCGCGACTGGTTCGATGTCGCGCCGTCCTGGCCGCCGACCAGGCGTTTCCACCAGCTGTCGCCGGTCAGCGGCATGGTGCGGAGATATTGGTTGTTGATCGACACGTCGAGCCGCGAGCCGCGGCGATCGAGCCACGATGCCGATGGATAGCGGTAGCGCAGGTCGAGCGCGGCGCCGGTGCGCGGCCAGAAGAACAGATCGGGCGCGGTGCGGAAGCCGGCGGTGAGCGGACCCGGCGGCAGGCCGATGCCCTGCAGCGACGTCGGGGCGAGGATTTCGCCGAACTGCACCGCACGGTCGGAACGCAGCCAGCGCGGCGCGCCGTACCGCGGATAGGTCGGGATGCGCACGCCGTCGAACGCCGCGCTGGCGCCACCGGTGGTGCCGCGGCCGGTGGCCAGCGCGGCCGCCGCAAGCTGCAACTCGCGTTCGTCGCGGCCCATGATGACGAGCAGTTCGCCGAACGCGTCGGAGGGGTTGCGGATCACCATCGAGGACGGGCCGGCGACGGTCGGCGCGAAGCTGCCGATGCGCATGCCGGGGCGCAGGAAGACGATCGCATTGCCGCTAGGGATGCGGCCATAGCTCGGCTTGAAGCTGAAGCCGCGATAGCTGGCGAGGCGCCCGAACCACGACGCGACGCCGGCCGCCGCCTGCAATTCGCCGTTGGTCGGCGCGCTGGCGAAGACAAACGGCAACGTGAGCGGGAGGTTCGACGATCGGTCGAAGAACGGCGCCGGCAGTCGGGCGAGATCGGGGACGATCGGCAGCGTCTGGATCGTCAGGTCGAACGCCGAGCGGGTATTGCTGATGTTCGCCCATAGCGAGCTGTGGAACGGATCCTCGCAATCGCGCGTGTAATGGCCGACGAGACGCAGGTTGAGCTGGTTGTCGCCGGGCAGGAACAGCGCCGGATTGACCGCGATCGCGACGCGCTGCCCGGCGGCGCGATCGGGGGTGAGCCGCAGCGTCTGCACCGCTTCGCCGTTCAGGATGACGACCAGCTGGCTGAGATCGCCGAGCATCGCCGGCGACCAGGCCAGCGTCAGCGTGAGATTGGCATTGGTGACGACCTCATTGCTGCGCAGGCCGAACGGGATCGAGATTTCGCCGCGCGTGCCGCCGAGGCGCACCGCGGAGCGCACGCGCAGATCGCGGAACGTGAGCCGTTCCTGGCGCGAGCCTGCGCCAGAGGGGGTGGCGTCGCTTGCCGTGGTGGCGCCCGAGGTGGGGGCGGCTTGCGCCTGCGCCGCTTGCGGTGCCAGGCCGGTCAGCAGCAGCGCCGCCATCAGGCCGACGACGCCGGCGGCGACCTTTGGCGTGGCGGTGAGACGCGCGCGCTCGCGGCGACGCTCGGCGCGGTTGAGCCGGAGCAGGCGCTTGAGCGTCATCACATCGACGCCCAGGATGTCGCGCAGCGAGCGCAGCGTCGAGACCGGCTGGCGCGGGGCATCGGGCTGCCACGCGTCGTTGCGGCCCATCACCGCGCGGACGAGCTGACGTTGCTGCAGCAAATCGAGTTCCCGGAAACGCATCGTGGCGATCCTGCCGGTCATGCGCAGCGTTTCGACAGGAAGGGTGAGCGTCTCGTCCCCCATCGGCAGTGCGACATGCGTCACCTGGCGATCGGCGAGCGACACGTTGGCGGGGGCGGTGATGCCGAGACCGCCCATCGATATGTCGATCGTCTCGGCCGTGACGACATGGCCGTCGCCGAAATACAGGGTCGCCGGCAGCTGCGCGGGGATGCGAATATGTTCGCGCGTCTGGCGCGTTTCGCGGCCCACCGACACGGCGGCGAGCAGGATCACCAGGCTGAACACAGCCCAAACGGTGTTGAGCAGCAATGTATCGCCCTGAATGTTGAAGAGATGGGGGAAGAACAGGTATTTCACCGCGGCGAACAGGATGCCGAACACCACCAGCCCGATACAGATCAGATGCGGCCGAACGATCGCGAGATCGAACTGCGTCTGATCGAGCAGCTGGCCCTTGTCGGTCACGTTGAACTTGCCGCCATGCGGGCGGAACAGCGTGAACAAGGTCGGCTTGACGAGGTGGAAGGCCAGGATGGTCTCGTACACTTCGCCCCAGAACGGCCGGCGATCGCCACCCTGCAGGCGGCCGCCCGAGATTTGCGAACACACGAGATGCGCCGCGGCGTAGGCGAAGATCATCGGCGCAGAGGCGCGGATGATGTTCTGGCCGAAGATCAGATAGGCGAGCGGGCTGGTCAGGAACACGATCCTGGGCAGCGGAAACTGGAAATGCAGCATGGCGTTGAGGTAGCAGAGCCGCTGCTGCAGCTTGAGGCCACGGCCGAGCAGCGGATTGTCGATGCGCAGGATCTGCGACATGCCGCGCGCCCAGCGAATACGCTGGCCGATATGCACGACCAGGCGCTCGGTCGCGAGGCCGGCGGACAGGCGCATGCCGAGATAGGCGGTCGACCAGCCCATGCGCTGCAGGCGGAGTGCGGTGTGCGCGTCCTCGGTTACCGTCTCGAACGCGAAGCCGTCGGTATCGGCAAGTGCCGCCCGCCGGATGATCGCGCACGAGCCGCAGAAGAAGGCGGCGTCCCACAGATCGTTGCCGCGCTGCACCGCGCCGTAGAACAGATCGCCTTCGCCCGGCAGATCGCGCACCGTGCCCAGATTGCGCTGCACCGGATCGGGTGAATAGAAATGATGCGGGGTCTGGACCAGGGCGAGCTTTTCCTCGCGCTGGAACCAGCCGACCGTCATCTGCAGGAAGCCGCGCGTGGGGACGTGATCGCAATCGAAGATCGCGATCAGCGAGCCTTCGGTGCGCGACATGGCGGCGTTGAGATTGCCGGCCTTGGCGTGGTTGTTGTCCGAGCGGGTGATATAGCCGCAGCCGACCGATCGCGCGAAGGCGCGGAATTCGGGGCGCTTGCCGTCGTCGAGCAGATGGACCTGGAAGCGCTCGTGCGGATAATCCATGTCCTGCGCCGCGAGCACGGTGGTGCGGACGATATCGAGGCCTTCGTTATAGGTCGGGATATAGACGTCGACGGTCGGCCATTGGTGCGGCTCACCCTGGATTTCGACTGCCTCGCGCTCGAGCGGCCACGCAGTCTGCAGCACGCCGAGCGCGAGGATGACCCAGGCATAGAGCTCGGCGAGATACAGGCCGAAGCCAAGCGCCCCACCGAGCGGGTTTTCGAATTCCAACGTCGCGGTGGTGCGCCAGAAGATGTAGCGCGTGGAGACGATCAGCGAAAGAATCGCCAGGACCAAGGTCGTCCGGTGCGACGCCGAGCGGCTGAGCAACAGCGCGGCGGCGATCGTGACGATCGCGAACATCCATTGGGCATTGAGCGCCAGCGGCACCGTGACGACGATCAGCGCGAGCGCAATCGCCAGCGCGATCATTGCCGCGCCGGGGAGCGTGGCGAGCTTCACTGCGGCAACTCGACGGTCGCGCTCAGGCCGCAGCGTGCTTCGACCGCGATCGCCAAAGCGGTGAGTTCGGGTAGCACCACGCTCTGCGGCGCATGTTTGGCGATCGATTTGAACGAGGCGAGCGCCTCGTTGACCGCCTCGTCGCGCCGGATCGTGGCAATCAGATTGTCGCCGAACAATTCGCGCAGGAAGATCTGGCTGTGGCGCGACAGCTTGAGCGTGTCGTCGGCCTGGTTGAGCACGAAAGCGGTGCGATCGAGCTCGATCGCCGGCGTGCCCGGCTGGACCTTGGTCAGCGCGGCGAGCGAGGCCGGGCGCGGCATCAGCGTGCACAAATGCAGCGCGGCATGCGGCAACAGGCTGTTCTTGATCAGCAGATCGGCCGAGGAAATGTCAGCAACGACGATGCGATCGTCGGCGAAGGGGGATTCCCCGGGTCGCGACAGAACGCGCAGGAAATTGGGGTTTTGCGCGACGGACCAGCCGGACAGCAGTTCGACGCCGTCGACGATGACCCCGGCGCCGGGCGCGCCGCCCATTGCCGGCACTTCCTGCGCGGGCGGCAGGCCGAAGAACAGCTTCAGCGCATCGGCATGGCAGAAATCGATCGCGGTGACGTCATGCCCCCGGGCTGCAAGGCCCAGCGCGAGGTGCGCCGCAAGAAAGGTCGTGCCGACCCCGCCGGTCGGCGCGTGACAGATGAGCAGCGGCATCAGCGATCTCCGGCCGGGTCGCCGGACAATTCCGTCAGAAACGCATGCAGGCTGCCGCGCACCGGCTCGTCGCGTGCCGGCCGTGGATCGGCCTCGGCATAGCCGGCCAGGAAGGCGGCATTGCCGGTCGGGATGCTGGGCTCGATCGCCAGCTCGACACGGCCAACGACCCGCTCATCGGCGAGCAAGGCGGCAAAAAGCGGCCAGGGTTCGAGATCGGCGATCGGATCGGCGAACTGCCTGTAGCGGAAATCCCCCCGGCCCAATTTTTCCAGCAATGCTGTAACGTCCCGACGCATTGCCCGAATCCTAAATCAATATCCTAGATTAATCATCGGCCCTAAACGCTAATAGATCGTGAGGCTTGGATAAAAGACGGCGGTCGGAAATAAATATCGTTGCCGTCACAAACCGCTTCAACGACGAAAATTGATCTTGCCATCACCGCGAGATATTTCGGCAGAACGGGGGGCGGCAGGGCGATCGTGTAGAACGCGCTAACCTTGGATTTGGGTCAGGCCCCGTCGGTGTCAGATGCGCGATCGGGTCCAGCCTCCGCGAGGAGTCCTGCAACAGGCGAACGGGGCGACAAATCGGCTTCTTCGAGTGCCGAGGAACGTGAACTCGCCTGGGTTTCAGGAAGCAAAGCCGTTGAACTGGGTGCGGCATCGGACCAGTCGTATACCGTCTTCGGTCATTGCCAGCTTCGGCAGGGCGGCGCGCTCGGTGATCTCGTCGATATAGGCGGCCACCCGTGCGCGTGCCGCACCCATGGCCACGACGGGGCGGCCCGGCGGTTCGATGAAGATCGGGATATAGCCGATGTCGAGCGCGCCATCCGGCCGCCAGCGGATCGACCCGATCATGCCGTTGACCGCCTCCGGATGAAACGGCGCCAGCGTGTAGGCAGGATCGGGGACAAAACCGAACATCCGCTTACGGCGTTCGACCCATGCCGCACGGGCGGGATGATCCTGACCCGGGCTGAGCGCGTTCGTCACGACCACGCCGTTGCCGAGGCCATGATAGATCGGCCGATCGCGGTAGATCTCGATCCCGCGCACGATATGCGCATGATGCCCGACGACCACGTCGGCGCCGGCGTCGATCGCGGCATGGGCCAGCGGCCGCTCATAGGGGGCGAGTTCTGCCGGCCGGTGGGTGATGCCCTTATGCAGCGCGACGATCACCAACGTATCCGGTCCGCGCACTGCAGCGATCGCGGCGGCCATGGCGGCCGCAGACGCCGGATCGATCTCACGCAGATCGGCCTGGGGACGCGTGGGGCCGCCATCCACGGCGCGCACCGACACATAGGCGCTGCCGGCGCGGGTCTCGGTTGCCCAGGAGATTTCGGGGCCGACACAATTGTAGCTCAGCAGCACGACGCGGCGGCCGTCACGCTCGATCCATGCCGGCGCCGTGGCCGCGGCCAGCGTCGCGCCGGCGCCGCTATGGGCGATACCGAGCCGGTCGAGTTCGGCATTGGTGTCGGCGATGCCCTCCGCGCCGCAATCGGCGATATGGTTGCCGGCCATCGATACGGCATCGATCCCGGCGCGGGCCAAAGCCGCGAGATGATCGGGATCGGCGCCGGGGGCGGGAACGTCGCCGACCAGTTCCGTCCCGCGCCGCGTGTGCGGCACTTCGAGGTGGCCGATCGTGACGTCAGCCGCTCGGGTGACGTCGGCAATGCCGGACAGCCAATGATCCGGATCGGGCACATCGAGGATGATGTCGCCGAGCAAAGCGAGATCGAGCGCGCGCATCAGATCGCGCCGGTCGAGCGCAACGCGTCGATCGCCGCAGGATCGTAGCCCAGATCCGCAAGGACCGCATCGGTATCCGCGCCGAGCGTCGGCACGCGGCGCGGTGTTGGCGGCCGATCGACCGCGAAGCCGGTGCCGACGGTGGCCAGCGGCCGATCGAAACCGGGCAGATCGACCTGTTCGATCAGTCCGCGATCGACCATGTGCGGATGTTCGACCGCCTGACCGACATCCCGGATCATCGCCGCCGGCACGCCGGCCGCGGTGAGCCGCAATTCGAGATCGGCAGCGGCCTCCCGCGACAGGCGGTCGATCAACCAGGCCCGCACCGCGTCGTAATGTGCGACCCTGGCGGCGTGGTCGCGAAAGCGCGGATCGTCACGCAAGTCGGCTGCGCCGAGCACGTCGAGCAGCTTGGCGACCTGATGCTGGTGGTTGGCGCCGAGCGCGATCCAGCCATCGCCCGTGGGATAGAATTCCGCCGTCGCCACCATGCGATAGCCGCGGTTGCCGATGCTGGCGGGCGGCTGGCCGGTATAAGACTGCACCGCCACGCTGGGGGCGATCAGCTTGAGCGCGGCATCGAGCATCGCAACGTCGAGATGCTCGCCCTTGCCGGTCGCGTCGCGCGTGCGCAGCGCCGCGAGCAGCGCGATCACCGCGAGATAGCCGCTGAACGAGTCGACGATCGGCATGCCGATCTTGACCGGGCCTAGCGGCGTGGCGTTCATCGCCGCAATGCCGGACATGGCTTGCGCGATATGGTCGTAGGCGCCCCAATCGCGCAACGGCCCGTCCTGACCGAAGCCGCTGATCGACAGGGATATCAGCCGCGGGTTGATCACATCCAGCCGATCGCGTGGGAAGCCCAGGCGTGCGAGCACGCCGGGGCGGAAATTTTCGACCAGAATGTCGGCGCGCTCGATGAGGCGCGACAGGATCGCGCGGCCATCGTCGCTCTTGAGATCGAGCGTCACCGAGCGTTTGCCGGCATTGATCGCGGCGAACGGGATGCTCATCAGCGGCAGACCGGCATGTTCGGTATAATGACGGAAATCGTCCCCCTTGACCGGCGGTTCGATCTTGATGACGTCGGCGCCGAGATGGACCAGCATCTGGGTGCAGGTCGGCCCCGAAATGGCGTGACTGAGATCGACCACGGTGATGCCGGAAAGAGGCGGTATCACCGGCGGTCTCCCGAGAAGGCGCCGTCGCGCTCCAATGCGGCACGATCTTCGGCGTCGAGCCCAAGCTCCGCGAAAATCGCGTCATTGTCGGCGCCGGGCGGTCCGGCCGGGCGGGGCGGGACCGGGGGCGTGGCGCTCAGGCGGAACGGCGTGCCGATCTGGCGCACGGTGCCGCCCGGACCGTCGAGATCGACGGCCATGCCCCGGGCGCGATTGTGTGGATGGTCCAGCGCTTCGGCCGGCGACAGCACGGGCATGGCCTGCGTATCGGCGGCGGCGAGATGTTCGACCCAATCGTCGCGCGTCCGGGAACGGAAAATCGCCTTGAGCTCCTGCTCCATCGCCGGATGCGCCGCGACGTCCATGCGCAACGGTTCGAATTCCGGCCGGCCGATCGCGGCGCAGAAGCGGGCCCAATAGGCTGGCTCCATATCGGTCGTGCAGATCCAGCCGCCGTCGGCGCATTGCCATACGCCGCCCTTGGGCTGCCAGGCCCCGGTCGGCGGGGGCAAAGCGGCGGGGTTGTCCGTGCGTCCGAGCGTGACCATCAGCAGTGGCATCGCCGCGTCGGTCATGGCGACATCGACATGCTGGCCGACGCCGCTGCGCTCGCGCGCCTGTAGCGCCGCCAGCGTCGCGATCGTGGCATGCGTGCCGGCCAGCACGTCGGCGACCTGCAGCCCGGGCATCGCCGGATCGGGCAGGCCGTTCAGCCGCGAGAGCGCGCCGGCCAGCGCCAGCGCCGCAGGATCGTGGCCAGCGCGATCGGCGAGCGGCCCGGTCTGCCCGGCGAAGGACACCGAGCAATAGATCAGCCGGGGGTTGAGCGCGGCCATATCGGCATAGCCATAGCCCATCGCCGCGAGCACGCCGGGGCGGTAATCCTCGATCAGGATATCGGCGTCGGCGATCAGGCGGTGCAATACGTCGCGCGCTGCCGGGCTGCCGGGATTGATCAGCAGGCTGCGCTTGTTGCGGTGATAGGTCGGGCGTGCGCGGGCCTGCGCGGCGGCGGTCGGATCGGCGTTCGCGCCGAACATCTGCGCGTGCTTGGCCAGTTCGCGCGGATGCTCGATGCGGATCACGTCGGCGCCGAGATCGCCTGCAATCCAGCTGACATAGGCGCCGGGCAGAAAGCGTGAGAAGTCGACGATCCTCAGCCCGGCGAGCGCCGTCACGCCGCCGTTCCCCGCCGCCTTGCGGCCAGCAGGCTGGCCGGCCCCTCGATGAAGGCGGTGATGCGATCGTGCAACGCGCCGGCATCGTCTCCGGCAAGCGCGAAATTGTCGACACCCAGTTCGAGCACGGGGATCCCGGCCGCGACCAGGGCGCGCACGACGAACGGATCGGCATCGTCGAGCGCTACCGCGCCATCGACCTGATGCGTCTGCGCCTCGTGCACGTGCCACGGCGCGGCCCAGCTCGGCATGCGCAGTTCGTCGCCCATTGCCAGGAACCGGGCGGCAAGGGCGCGCAGCGGATCGCGGCCGCGATCGAAGTGGCGGATATAGCCATCGGCGGCGAGCCCCAGATACATCGACCAGACAAATACCGCGCCGTGGCTCTCCTCCCAGCGCTGATAGAAGCCCATGTCGCTCCACATGCCGCGCCCGACGAACATCAGCCGCACGCGCTCGTCCGGTACGACCGACGCGCCGTCTGCCACGCGTTGCGCGACCTCTTCGTAGAACGCCTTGGCGGCGTCGCGCGCCCATTCGGTGCCGCGGTGCCATTGCGGCACCATCGTCGCCGGCATCGAATCGACGATGCCGATCGGGGCGGGGATGGTCCGCGCGATGAGATCGCGGGTGCGCCGGTAATAGTCCTCCTGCTCGTTGACGAGATGCATCACGGCCTCGAATCGCGTCGGCTCGAACAGGCGGCCGGTTGCCGCTTCCAATTGCGCGATGACGTCGCGGAGTTCCGCGGTCAGCAAGTCGATCCGCGCGGGCTCCAGCGCCGTGTCCCAGCCGTCGGGCAGATCCTCCCACCAATTGGTCGCGATCGTCCATTGCGGATCCACCGTGCGCTCGTAGAGATAGGCCGCGGCACCGGTCTCCTCCGCCCAGTTCGAAAAGATCCCTGCCGTAGCGTCGCTCGATAGCACCGCATGGACGAAATCGGGCTTTGGCAGGCCGCCCCACGGTGCCTGATCGGGATCATCGTCGAACCATGCTGCCAGCCCCTGGGCGCTATACGGCTCGACATTGGCGGGATAGCCGTGCGTGCGGAGCAGCCCAAGGTAACGACGCGATTGCTGCTTGGCGGCGACGATGGAGGCCCACCACTGATTGACGACGAACGGGATATCAAGGGCGCGAAGGATTTCCTGCGGCGCATTGGCGTTGACGACGGCGAACGGCTCGCCTTGCGCGCTTCGCGCACGGACGTCGGCGAACCATTCACGCTGGTAGGTGCCGAACCCGGCCAGCGAGGTCAGCGACTTGCGGCTGCGCGTCGCATCGGCGGCGCGGGGCGGGCGGGCCGGGGCAGGGCGGGGCGGCTTTGGTGGCGGCGCTGGCAGCGACCTGCCGGCAAGGAAGGCGGCGATATCGTCGAGCGCGGCATCGGTCGTGGCCAGGAACGGCAGCCGGCCGTCGACCGCCCGGCGAATCGCGGCCGCGCTCCAGGGGGCCGCTTCGTCGCTACCGATCGTCAGGTGCAGGATGTGCGTCGCCTCGCAGGCGGCGGCATCGGCCACCACACGGGCGGCGATCTCGCTTGGTGGCGTGACCGCGCTCGGACGGCGGACGGCGGGGTCGGCGGGGTCGCCGCCTTCCAGCGCGCGCCTGCCCCAATCATGGTCCTCGCCGACGATCGTCGCGCCCAGCGCCTCGATCGCGGCATAGAGTCGCGCATCCTCGTGCGGGCTGCCGACGACATAGATACGCGGCCCATCGCGGCTAGGGCGATCCGCCGTATGCGACAGTGCAGCATCGGCCGTCGCCGCATCCACCGCGCAAAGGCCGCCGATCGCCTTCAGCATCATTGTGCCCGACAGTCGCGCAGGAACCGCGCGGCGCTGGGCATCGAGCGGCTGCAGCTTTCCGGTATCGGCATCGGGCAGCGCCGGCCCCGTGCCGAGCGCGCGCAACCAGGTATCGAGCTCGGCGAGCCGGACGCTATTATAGTCGCGCGTCGTCTCGCGCGGCAGATGGCCCAGATCGATCAGCGCGATTGGCGGCGGGCTGACATCGCCGAGGCGCGCGAGATCGCGGATCGTGGCGAATACCTGCACCAGTTCGGCATCGGCGCTGGTGAACAGCACCGGCACCGCGCCTGCTGTCGGATCGAGCAGTGTCTCGAGCACGGCGCGCCCGCGCGGTCCCAAGCCCTTCTGCCCCATGATCGCATCGGCGCGCGGCGTCGCGCCAAGCGTCGGCGCGAGCCGTACCGGCTGATAACCCGCCGCCAACAGCCGTTCGCGGGGTGCATCGGCGCCGATCGTCCGGATGATGCGCCGCCCGGCCGCCAGCGCGGCGCGCGCGATCGCGTCCGGATCGTCATAGGCGGCGAGCAGCGGCGCTAACGGATCGGGCACCATCAGATCGTTCCGGTCCGGTGCAACGCTGCGATGCGCTCCTCGGAATAGCCGAGGATGTCGCGGTAGATCGACGCATTATGCTCACCGATCGCAATCGGCATGATGTCGTCGAAACCGGTATGCGCGGCGGAGAATTTGATCGGCACGCCGACCGAGCGGAGCTTGACTTCCGACGGGTAGGACGGGTGCGCCACCGCCACGGTCTCGCCGCGTGCAACCACGCGGGGATCGACCAGCGCCTCCTCGGGATGGCGCACCGGCGCGACCGGCACGCCTTCCGCTTCGAGCAGGGCGACCACTTCCGCGGTGGGCAGGGTGCGCGACCAGGCGTTGATCGTCGCCTCAAGCATTTCGGCATTGGCAACGCGCGCGTCGCGGGTCGCGAAACGCGGTTCGTCGCCGAGTTCCGGCTGACGCATGGCGCGGAACAGGCCCTGGGCCAGTTTCTCGTGCACCGCGACGATGGCGACATAGCCGTCGGCGCATTGAAACACGCCGAACGGCGACAGGCGCTGCACCGTCAGCCCGGTGCGCGCCTCCATCCCGGCGGAGGCCATCGCCGCCCAATTCTCGATCGCCACGAACGAGGTCAGCGCGCCGAGCATCGAAACGTCGACATGCTGGCCTTCGCCGGTGCGATGCCGCTGCTCGATCGCCGCGAGAATGCCGATCACTGCGAAGACCGGCGCCAGCATGTCGGCGATCGGCACTCCGATGCGGACCGGCGGATGGCCCGGCTCCCCGCTGGTATACATCGCGCCGGACAGGGCCTGGATGATCACGTCCATGGCTTTGCCGCCGTCGGTGGCATCCGCACCGAACCCGCTGAGCGAGCAATAGACGATCCCGGGATTGACCGCGCGGGCAGCGGCGTAACCGACGCCCAGGCGATCCGCGGTGCCGGCGGTGAAATTCTCCATCACGATATCGGCATTGCGCACCAGATCGGCGAACACTTCGCCCGCGCCCGGATCCTTCAGGTTGAGCGTGACGCCATATTTGCCGCGCGCGCGGGTCAGATGCGAGATCGAGATATCGTCGTCATGGCGTTTCTCGACGACCACACCGTCGCGCCCGACATAGGGGCTGTTGTCGCGTGCGAGATCGCCGCCGCGCGGATCCTCCACCTTGATGACCTGCGCGCCCAATCCGGCGAGCAGGAGGGTGCCGTACGGCCCGGCCAATGCGCGGGTCAGATCGATGACGCGCAGCCCTTCGAGCGGCCGGGTGGAATCGGGAGTGGATGACGTCACGAATTGCTCTCCTGTGCGCCGCCGGGGGCGCAGCGGCGCGACGCGCCGCCATTGATCATGGCCTGGGCCGCCGCGAGGACGGGTTCGGCATCGATATCGATGGTCTTGATGCGGCGGGCCTGGCTGGTCGCGTCGCGCGTATACAGTGCGTCGAAGCGCGCCTGTTCGGCGGCGGGCAGCGGATGGAAGCTGATGCCGTTGCTCTGGCCGAACGAGATGCCGGCGATCTCAGCCGCCTGGAGCTGGCGGTTGAGCGCCTCCTCCCATCTCGGTTTGGACCGCAGCAGGAGCGCCTGCATGTCGGGCGGCAGCCGTCGCCACGCGCGATCCGAGATGGCGCGCGCCGGATAGGCGCCACGGCTGAACCGGATCGTCGTGAAATGCTTAGCGACCTCGGAGAAGTGCAGGCTCTTGATCGTGTCGGCCGGCGCCACCACGCCGTCGATGACGTTCTTGGCCAGCGCCGAATAGACTTCTCCCATCGGCATGTTCACCGGATCGGCGCCCAATTGCTTCAGCACGTCGATCGCGTCGCTCTGCGCGCGCAGGCGCAGCCCCTTGAAATCGGCCAGCGTGCGGATCGGCTTGTACCGCGTCAGCACGCCGGGAAAATTGCCGCCCTGGACCGCGAGCACGTGCAAGCCTTCGAGTTCCTTGCCGAAGCCGGGGAAGCGCGCGGCCAGGCAGTCATACACGGCGACCTGTTCGTTGATGTCGCGCACGCCGCCATAGAAGCCGGATTGCACGCGCAGCAGATGCGCGCCGCCGCGGGCATAGATCGGCGTGATCAGGCCGATATCGGCAACGCCGTGGCGTATCTCCTCCATGCTCATGTCGGCCGACAGCAGGGCGCCCGACCAATAGGGCCGGAAGGCGATCTTTCCGCCGCTTTGCGTGCTGACCAGCGTCATCCATTCGATATCGGCACGGCTAAACGGATGGGTCGGCGGATAGGGGCTGGCGAAGGTCAGTACATAGGGCGCCGTAGTGTTGCTCGTCGCGGGCCCGCAGCCGGCGAGGAGCAGTGTCGCAGCGGCGGCGATCAATTTGCGGAACTTCATCTCATACTCCCGCAATGCCCGGCAGCCACAAGGTCAGCGCCGGAACGGCGATGAGCAGGGCCAGATGCAGGAAATCGGCGACCAGGAACGGCACGATGCCGCGGAAGATCGCGCCGAGCGGAATATCCTTGCCGATGCCCTGGATGACATAGACGTTGAGCCCGAGCGGCGGGTGGACGAAGCCGATCTCCATCGTGCGAACGAGGAAGATGCCGAACCAGATGGGGCTGTAGTGCAGCTCGAGCGCGATCGGCAGGAAGATCGGCGTGGCCAGCAGCATCAGCGCCAGTCCGTCGAGGAAACTCCCGAGGACGAGCAGCAGCAGCGCCATCGCGCAGATCGCCAGCACCGGGCTGGCGTGCATCTCGCGCACCGTCGTCGCCATCAGATCGGCGATGCCGGTGACGCTGACGAAGGTCGCGAACAGGATCGCGCCGATGATGATGATATAGATCATCCCGGTGGTGCGCAGCGTGTTGGTCACCGCCTCGCCGATCAGCCGGCGGTTGAAGGCGCCCCGCACCGCGCACAGCCCGAATGCCGCCACGACGCCGACCGAGGCGGCTTCGGTCGGCGTGAACCAGCCGATCATCAACCCGCCGATGACGAACGTGATCAGCACCGCGATGTCGGCGATCTTGCCCAGGCTGCGCAGGCGATCCGCCCAGCCGACCCGGGCGGAGCGCGGGCCCAGTGCGGGGCGGAAGTGGCACAGAATGGTGATCGCGGCCATGTAGAACAGGGCCTGGGTGAGACCGGGAACGATGGCGGCGGCGAACAATTTGCCGATCGACTGCTCGGCGATGATGCCGAACACGATCAGCGCGCCCGACGGCGGAATGAGTGCGCCGAGCGTGCCCCCGGCGGCTAGGGCACCGGCGGCGAAGCCCGGCTGATAGCCGGCACGGCGCATTTCGGGCAATGCCGCCGAGCCGACCGTCGCAACCGTCGCCAGGCTCGATCCGCTGATCGCGCCAAACCCCGCACAGCCGGCGATCGATGCCAGCGCCAGCCCGCCACGGCGATGCCCGACGAAGCGCGCCGCGACGTCGAAGAAATCGCGACTGGCGCCCGCCGCAAAGCACAGATGCGCCATCAGCAGGAAAAGCGGCAAAACGCCCAGCTCGTATTTGGTGACGACTTCGAAGGCGACGACGCCGCCCTTGATCACCGCCGCTTCGGGCGAAATGAGGATGGCGATCCCCGCCAGCCCGACCGCGCCCAGCCCGATGCCGATCGGCACGCCGAGCGTCAGCAGGATGAGCAATGCGGCGATGCCGAGAAAGCCGATCAATTCTGGCGTCATTGCGTGCGCCGCGCAACGGCTTGCCACGCAAAGATGACACTGACGATCAACAAGGTGGCGGCAAAAATCGCCCGCAGCACGCGGAACGGGATATGCAGCAATTCGGAACGCTCGTGCGCGTTCCACAGATCGGACAGCAGCCATAGCGCGCCGATCAGCAGGACGGCGACGATCATCGCCGAGACGGCACTGGCGAGCCGCGCCAGCAACGCGGCACGGCGCGGCGCCAGCCGTTCGGTCAGGATATGTACGGCCGCATGGTTGCGTTCCAGCGTCGCCAGCACGATCGCCGACGACGCGAGCAGCACGATCATGGTCTGCACGATCTCGATCGAGCCCAGCAGCGAGAAGCCGGTATGGCGGCCAAGCACGGCGATCGCATCGGTCGCCATCGCCCCGAGCAGGCCAATGCTCCCCAGCACGACGGCGATCGTCGCCGCCGCAGATCTGGGCGGCGCGCGATCCGCAGCGGGCGTGCTGCCAGTGTCGGCGTTGTTATCCATCACTCTCCCCGGCACGTCGTTGCGGCCGTGATCGCCAGCGCCTTGAGGCATATAGTCTGATTTACAGATAGTTTGTCAATACACCAATCCTGGCTGGCTGATGGTATGGCTGCGGCAGGAATTGGCGACGCCGCCGCATCGTGGCGGTCGTCGCGATACGACCGCTACCGCCCATGTCAGCCGTAGATACGCTCGAGGAGACGCGCGAGGGTCTGCACCTCGCGCGCGGTGAAATGCGCTCTCAACCAAGCTTCATGGCCGTCGATCGCGGCCTTCGCGGCGCGCAATAGCTGCTCGCCGTCCTGCGTCAGGTGGAAGCCGATCCGGCGTGCATCGGCGCCGGCGCGCTCGCGTTCCAGCAGCCCGCGCTTTTCCAGCGCGTGCACGATCGCCATCGTCGTCGCCCGGTCCATCTGCAGCGTGCGCGCGAGATCGGTCTGGGCGATGCCCGGAGCGTCGTGCGCCAGCCACAGGACCGAAACCTGCTTCTGCGTCAGCCCGAGATGGGCGCAATGTTCGGCGAAGTGCCGCTGGACCGCCCCATGGGCCAAGCGGATCCGCAGGCCCAGGATGTCGTCCAGCGGACCGCGGCCGCCGTCACCCATCCACCAGTTCCGCACTCGCCAGGCGCGTGATGATCGCACGCGCCCGCACGCTGCCTTGATCGATCGAATAGCCGCGCAGCTTCATGTCGGGGTTCGCGGTCATCGATTTCTGCTGCGCCTCCAAAACCGCGACGTCCTCGTCGAATACCTGGCCTTGCTGCGCCTTGAACCGCGCGGTGAAGCCGGCATCCTCGATATCGAAGTTACGCGCCATGCCCCAGAAATAATGCGTGGTGCCGTCGGTTTCCGGCGTCATCGCATCGATCACCATGCCGCGGACACCCTGGTCGTGATGATCGGGCGTCGCGCCGGAGCCAACCGGCGCCACGCCGACATCGATCAGCACGTTCGACGGTTCCACGAAATGGCAGATCTGCCAGCGATCGACCAGGCAATCGGTGCGCAGCGCATCGCGCCAGAAGGGCGGGGGTTCGATCCCCGGCATCCAGCGCTGCACGCGGACGGCTACTCCATCGACGATCGTCTCGATCGGCGTCTCATTGATTTCCTGCTGCCCGATCGAGCCCTGATGGACATAGGTTTCGTGGCTGAGGTCCATGAGATTGTCGATCACCAGACGGTAATCGCAGGCGATGTGATTATAGCCGCCGTCGAACGTCCAGCCCGGGGCGCTGCACGGCCAGAAGTCGGGGATCGTCGCCGGGTCTGCCTTTGCCGCCTCGCCGATCCACACCCAGACGAACCGGTGCTTCTCGACCACCGGATACAGCGTGGCGCATACCGCCTTGGGGACCTTTTCGGACTTGATCGGCATTTCCGTGGCGGCGCCGTCCGGTCCGATGAGCAGGCCATGGTAGCGGCAGCGGATCGAATCGCCTTCCTTGAAGCCCATCGACAGCGGCAACAGCCGGTGCGGGCAGGCGTCGCGCATGGCCACCACGGACCGGTCGAGCTTGCGGTACAGCATTACCGGTTCGCCACAGATCGTCCGGGCGATCGGCGTACGGTCGACTTCGCTATCCCATGCCGCGACATACCAGCGATTGGTGATCCAGGTCATCTCTATCTCCCGCATCGTCGGCTTGAATACCGCGTGATTTGTAAGTAGCACGTACAGATAATCGCGAGTCAAGAGGAGAGAATAGAATGGCGTTTCCCCCGTTTCGTGCAGATCATGTCGGCAGTTTCCTGCGCCCCAAGGCGCTGATCGACGCACGTAGCCAATTCCAGGCGGGCGATATCGACGCCGCCGCGCTGCGCCGCGTCGAGGACGAGGCGATCCGGGATATCGTCGCCTTCCAGGAGGGGCTGGGCCTGCGCGGGATTACCGACGGGGAGTTCCGGCGGACCTATTTCCACACCGACTTCCTGTTGCAGCTCGATGGCGTCGAAGAATCCGGCGGCACGCAGGTGCATTTCCATCGCCATGGCGGCGAGGAGCTGTCCTACGCCCCGCCGGTCATGAAGATCACCGGCAAGATCGACCATGCCCGGCCGATCCAGCGTCAGGATTACGAGTTCCTGGCCAGCGTTACCTCGGCCACCCCGAAAGTAACGATCCCGTCGCCGACCATGCTGCATTTCCGTGGTGGTCGCGATGCGATCGACGCGGCGGCCTATCCGGATCTCGATCAATTCTACAGCGATCTGTCCGCCGCCTATCGCGCCGAGATTGCCAGCCTGGCCGATGCCGGCTGCCGCTATCTGCAGCTCGATGACACGAACCTCGCCTATCTGTGCGACGACACGCAGCGCGCCAATGCCCGTCAGCGCGGCATGGATCCGGACGAATTGCCGCGCCTCTATGCGCGCATCATCAACGATGCGATCCGCGATCGCCCCGCCGACATGGTCGTCTGCGTGCATCTGTGCCGCGGCAATTTCCGGTCTTCCTGGGCCGCGGAGGGCGGGTACGAGCCGGTCGCCGAGGTGCTGTTCAACGAACTGGCGATCGACGGTTATTTTCTCGAATATGACGATCCCCGCTCGGGAGATTTCGCGCCCTTGCGTCACGTGCCCAAGGACAAGACGGTGGTGCTCGGCCTGGTCACGACCAAGCTTGGCGAACTGGAAGATGCGGACCTCATCAAGCGGCGCATCGACGAAGCGGCCAAGCATATGCCGCTCGACCAGATGGCCCTGTCGCCGCAGTGCGGCTTCTCGTCCACCGTGCATGGCAACGACATCGCCGTTGAGCAGCAGCGCGCGAAAATGCAGTTGGTGATCGACGTCGCGCGCGACGTTTGGGGCGACGCATAATCGGCCGGTCGGCCTGACGGGGGCGGTGTGCGTGTACCGCTTGCCCGCCCCCTCAGGCCGACACGGCACCATCCCCGTGCCGCCCGCATGGCTGAAACAAATTCGAGAACTTCTGTAACAAAGATAGTTGTCATCTATAACTAAACGTGTTTTACATCATAACAATCCCGGCAGAGACCGGCATGATGTGAGAGGGTTTAGGGCCGATGACAGCGCAGACGTATCATCGCCGGCTCGCCCTGACGGTCGCTGCGGTCGCGCTGTTGGGCAATGCCCTGCCACCGGCCAGCGTCACCGTGCCACCGTTGGCAGCAGAGCGGAGCGATCCCGATCTTGTACGTGAATCGCTCTACGTGCCCGTGCGGGATGGCACGCGACTGGCGGTCAATATCTACCGGCCGGTCAAGGGCAACCGCGTCGTCGATACGCCGCTGCCGATCGTCTTTGCCTTCACCCCCTATCGGGCACGCTATATCGACAAGGACGGCAAGCTCGTCGATCTGTTGGATTCGCCGGTGTTCGGGCTCCGCGCCCTCGTCAAAGCGGGCTTTGTCGTCGCCACGGCCGATGTGCGCGGCAAGGGCGCGTCGTTCGGCGCGCGGCGCGGTTTCCTCGATCAGACCGAGGCGCGTGATGGCCATGCGTTAATCGAATGGCTGGCGAAGAAGCCGTGGTCCAACGGCAAGGTCGGCATGGTCGGCTGCTCCTATCTCGGCGGTTCGGCGATGCTCGTGGCGGGCACGCTGCCGCCGTCGCTACGCGCGGTATTCGCCGCTGCCACCGATCTCGATAAATACAGTTTCGTGCGCAACGGTGGCATCACCGGGCAGTTCAATACCCGCCCGGACGAGCCGTCGGAGGTCGATCTCGCCAGCGTCCCGGTCGATGCCGATCGGGATGGTGCGCTGCTCAGGGCGGCGGTGGCCGAGCATGATGGCAACACGCCGATGGCGGCTTTGTGGTACGGCATGCCCCATCGGGACGACATCTCACCGCTGACCAAGACACGGTTCTGGGAGGAGGTCGGCCCCTATACGCATCTCAAGGCGCTGCAGAGCCCGCAGCTTGCCTGGCTGTTGTGGAGCAATTGGGAGGACGAGCCGACCGAGCAGATGATCCTCGCCGCCGCGAATCTGAAGTCGCGGATCTTCATCGGCCCGGGCAGCCACTGCGCACCGCCAACGGTGTTCGATATCGTCGCCGAACAGAAGCAGTTCTTCGATCATTACCTGAAAGGCATCGACAACGGCTTCGAGCGCGGGCCGCGGGCGTCGTGGTACAGCGAGACGCCCGGCAAGGGCGCGGGCGCCGGCACGATGGTACATTCCGATACCTTGCCGGGCGTGGGCGTTCCGCGGTTCCCGCTCTACCTTGCCGGTTCGCGCGGCATCGCGGCGACGCCTAGTGCCTCGAGCAAAGTGCCGTTCACGGTCGATTACGATGTCGGGCAGGGCGAGTATTTCTCGTTCTGGCCGCCGTCGCAGGAGGGCAGGGGACTGAGCTTCACCAGCCCCCCGCTGGCGCAGGATGCGGCGATGACTGGCTATCCGATCGCGCATATCACCACCGCGCTCGATCGACCGGACGCCAATCTGTTCGCCTATCTCGAGGACGTCGCTCCCTCGGGCAAGGCCTATATGGTCTCGTTCGGGCGACTGGCGGCCTCGCACCGCAAACCGGGCCGTGCGCCTTATGATCGGCTCGATCTGCCGTACCATTCGGGTTTGCGCGCCGACGCTTTGCCGATGGTGCCCGGCAAGGCAGCCGAGCTCGCCTTCGCGATGGTGCCGCGCGCCTTCACCTTCGCGGCCGGCCACCGCCTGCGGATCACGCTGACCGGGGCCGATCCACGCCAACGCAATCTCAGCGCCATCAAGCAGACCCCGCCGCCGGTCTTCACCGTATCGACCGGCGGCACGGCGGCATCGCGCATCGACATTCCATTCACAACGAAACCGACGTTCCGCTGACAGGCGGACGCACAAGGGGAGGTATATCATGATCAACCACAAGGCCCGGATCGCTTCGGGCGTCGCGCTGACGGCACTGCTCTGGGCAGGGGCGGCAACCGCACAGCAAACCACGCCCGCCGAGACGACCGAAGCGCCCGATGCCGGGCCGACGGTCAACCAGGAACCGGCCACGGCCGACATCATCGTCACCGGCAGCCGCGTGCGCGGCGCGGCGCCGGTCGGCTCGACCGTCATTTCACTGGGTCGCGAAGACGTTGTCGCGTCCGGGGCGGTGACCACCGACCGCCTGATCAAGCAGATCCCGCAGGTCTTCGACCTCGGCGTCAGCGAGAATTCGCGCGGCCAGTCCGGCGGCAACGGCAACATCTCCTATGGCAATAGCGTCAACCTGCGCGGCATCGGCCCCTATGCGACGCTGATCCTGGTCGACGGGCATCGCGCGGTAAACAACAGCCGCGCCTTCGATCCGTCGGTCATTCCCACGATGGGCCTGGAACGCGTCGAAGTCGTCGCCGACGGCGCCTCGGCGATCTACGGATCGGATGCGGTGGCGGGCGTGGTCAATCTCATCCCGCGCCGCTCGCTGGACGGCATCGAGGCCACGGCGCGCTACGGCTTTGCGGACGATTTCAACGAATGGCAGGTCGGCGCCGCCTTTGGCCACAAATGGAGCCAGGGCCAGATCATGGTCGCGATGGAGCATGTCTATCGCTCGAACCTGAACGGCAGCGATCGCAGCTACTTCCGCTCGGACCAGCGCGGCTCGGGTGGCGGCGACTATCGCGTCACGCGCTGCAACCCCGGCACGATCACCGCCAACGGCATCAATTATGCAATTCCCGCGGGCGGCGTGACGCAGGCGACCGCCGCATCGCTGGTGCCGGGCACGGCCAACCGCTGCGACGATATCGTCGGCCAGGATCTGTTCCCGGAACAGCAATATGACTCTGCGAACATGACCTTCACGCAGGAATTGGGCGACCGTGTCACCGTGTTCGCCGACGGCTTCTATTCGTACCGCAAGTTCCTGCGCCTGCCGGGCTTTCCCAGCGCATCGCTGAACGTGCCGCAGACCAACGCCTTCTTCGTACGACCGGCGGGGTTCACCGGATCGAGCTATACGCTTGGATACAATTTCCAGAACGATCTGTTCCGCGCCCCCAACCGCGGCAGTGCGGAAAATTACCAGATCTCGCCGGGCGTGCGGGTCAAGCTGTTCGGCGACTGGCAGGCCGAGGGCGTCTACAGCTACGGGCGCGGCGACGACCAATCCGATTCGTTCTACGGCATCAATAATGCCGCTTTGAACGCGGCGCTGGCGAGCAACAATCCCGCCACCGCGTTCGACCCATATGGCCAGGGCCGAACGTCCGCGGCCACGCTGGCGGCGATCTACGATCAGGTCTTCCTGGCGCCGACGCTCAATCGCTTCACCGGGTACGAGGCGCGGCTCAACGGGTCGCTGTTCCACCTCGGCGGGGGCGACGTGAAGCTCGCGGCCGGTTATGAAGGGCAGGAGATCCAGACGATCCTCGGCTCGGCACGTGGCGCGCGCGGCACGTCGATCGCCTATCGTCATTTCGAGCGGCGGGTCGATTCGGCCTATGCCGAATTGCTGGTCCCGCTGTTCAGCGCGGAGAACAGCATTCCCGGTATCCGGCGGCTCGATCTCGACGCGGCCGTGCGATATGACAAATATAGCGACGTCGGCAGCACGACGAACCCCAAGTTTGGCGTGAACTGGTCACCGGTTCGGGGGCTGACGTTCCGCGGCAGCTACGGCACGTCCTTCCGGGCGCCGTTGATCTCGCAGATCTACGGCAATTCGAACAATTTGTTCGTCCAGACCTATCAGAATCCGGCTGGCGCACCGATCACCGGCGTCGCCCTGTCGGGCGCCAATCTCGGCCTGCGTCCGGAAGAGGCGCAGACCTGGTCGGTCGGTGCCGATCTGGAACTCGGTCGGCTGCGCGTGAACGCCACCTATTTCAACGTGGAATATACCAACCAGGTCGATTCCTATCTGTCCGATCTGGCGATCCTGTCGCGCGAAGCGCAGTTCGCCGGCACCGGCATCATCCTGCGCGGAGCGGCCGCCGCGGCGCGCGTCGCGGAACTGCAGGCACAGGGGATCAACGTGGTCGGCGCGCTGCCTGGCGGCAATGCCAGCAACGTCTCGCTGTTCGTGGATGGGCGGAATAACAATCTCGGCCGGTCGAACACCGAAGGCATCGATCTGGTGGTTAATTACACCGAGCCCACCGCCGCGCTGGGGACGTTCGGGATCAACCTGAGCGGCACGTTCCTGACCCGCTACGAAGTGTCGATCACCGAGGCGGCACCTGCGGTCGATCGCCGCAACACGATCTTCTTCCCGCTGAAGTTCAAGGCACGCGGCAGCCTGACCTGGGATCTCGATCCGTTCCGCGCGCAGCTGACCGCCACCCATGTCGGCGGTTACCGCAACAATGCCGTAACGCCGTTCGAAAGCGTGAAGAGCTATACGCCGATCGATTTCAGCATCGCCTGGACGATCGGCAACCAGGGCGGCAACAGCGTGCTGGACAATACGACGCTGGGCGCCGAGGTGCGCAACGTGTTCGATATCGACCCGCCCTATGTCAATCTGGCGCCGTCGGGCAATGGCAGCGGCGGATACGATGCCACTGCCGCCAGCCCGATCGGCCGCCTGATCTCGGTCTCGTTGCGGACGAAATTCTGATCCATGCGGCGCGTGGTCCGGCCGGATCACGCGCCGCCGCGGCGCCGACCCGCATCGTGCCGATCAGTTGATAAGTATAACCGTTTGTTTTAATACCATTTTCGGGACGCGAAGTCGTTCCGGTGGGAGAGGTGGTCGTGATCGAGCGACGGAGTGGATGGCGTCCCGCGGCAACGGGCGCCGTAACCCTATTATCGCTGCTGCCCATGGGCGTGGTGGCGCAGCGGACTGACCCGGATCCGCTGGTTTCCCGGCAATCCTTCTACCTGCCGATGCGCGATGGCGTGCGCCTGGCGGTCAATGTCTATCGGCCCGCGGCAGGGGGAAAACCCGTGGCGGGCAAGGCGCCCGTCGTGTTTGCCTTCACGCCCTATCGTGCGCGCTATTACGACAAAGGCCAGCTCGTCGAGTTGCTCGACTCGCCGCAGTTCGGCCTGCGGAAGCTGGTGCATAGCGGCTATGTCGTCGCCACTGCCGATATCCGGGGGAAGGGCGCGTCGTTCGGGGCGCGGCGCGGCTTTCTCGACCGGACCGAGGCGCAGGACGGGGCGGAAATCGTCCAATGGCTGGCGCGCCAATCCTATGCCAGCGGCAAGGTCGGGCTGATCGGCTGTTCCTATCTCGGCGGCACCGCGATGCTCGTTGCGGGCGCACGGCCGCCGGCGGTCCGGGCCGTATTCTCGGCGGCGACCGATTGGGACAAATACGAATTCGTGCGCCGCGGCGGGATCACCGGGCAGTTCAACACGCGGCCGGAAGACCCGATCGCGCCCGATCTGGCCAGCGTGCCGGTCGATGCCGATCAGGGCGGCATGCTGCTAAAGCAGGCGGTCGCTCAACACGTCGGCAACACGCCGATGGCGCCGCTCTGGTACGGCATACCCTATCGCGACAGCGTATCGCCGCTGACGGGGACGCGCTTCTGGGACGAGGTCGGCCCCTATACGCACAAGAAGGCGCTGACCGCGCCGGGCGTCGCCTGGTACCTGTGGGGCAATTGGAACGACGAGCCGACCGAGCAGGTCATCCGATCCGCGGCGAACCTGCCGGCCAAGCTGATCGTCGGGCCGGGCAGCCATTGCGAGGTGCCGACCCAGTTCGACATCAACGCCGTTCAGAAAACCTTCTTCGACCGCTATCTCAAGGGTATCCGCAACGGTATCAAGGCGGAACCCAGATATAGCTGGTGGCGCCAGGACGGGGAGGGCGGGCGGCTGATCCGCTCGAATACTCTGCCCGGCGTCGGGATCACGCGCACGTCGCTGTTTCTCGGCATGGCGGCCGGCAGGAGCGATGGCACCTTGTCGGCCGCGCCGCCGGGACCCGGCCGCTTCGACTATCGCATCAAGTACGACATCCCGACCGACGGCTACTTCCCGTTCTGGCCGGCGTCACCCGATGGCCATGCCGCGCTCTTCACCACGCCACCACTGGCCGCCCCGGCCACGATCGAAGGCTATACGATCGTATCGATCCGCGCCGCTGCCGATGCGCCGGCGGCCAATATCTTCGCCTATCTTGAGGATGTCGATCCCGGCGGCACGGCGGTGGTGCTGGCCCAGGGGCGGTTGGCGGGCAGTCACCGCGCACTGGGCAAGGCGCCTTATGCCAATCTGGGCCTTCCATACCATCCGGCGATGAAGCGCGACGATCGGCCGTTGGTGCCGGGCGCTCCGGTCGACCTGATCTTCGAACTGTCGCCCAGATCCTATGTCGTCCAGCCGGGGCACCGGTTGCGGATCGCGCTGGCGGGGGCTGACTCGCGGCAACGCAATCTTGCCGCGATCCGCGACGGCCTGGCGCGGCGCTGGACATTGTACGGTGGGGCAGGTGGCTCGCGCGTCGACATTCCCTTCACCAGCCCGGTCCGCTTCGTAACCTCGATCGATCGGGCGGGTCGGTAACAATCCGCATTGGGAGAGAATGACGGCTGATGTCATCAAGCGCCGCCGCTTCCGCGGCCTGCGGGCCGGCCAATGCGGGCAAGCTGACGCTGGCGCTGGACGCATCGAACGCGTTCGATGTTGCTCCGCCGTGTGCCAATATCCCGCAAAGCCCGAATGGCGGCGGGGGGCGGCGCTTCGCCCGTCGCCTCAGATGCGGAAACAGGAATCGTAGACGCGGTCGAGCAAGCCGCTGAGGATCTGCAGATCGTGCGGCCCCAGCACGTTCAACACATCCTTCTCGACCGCTTCCAGCCGGCTGAACAGCTTCTTGAGCGCCGCTTCGCCGGCCTTGGTCGTATGGAGCGCGTGCCGGCGCCGGTCCTCCGTCGACCGGCGGCGTTCGGCAAGCCCGAGCCGCTCGAGATCGTCGATGACCGCGACCGCCGCCGATTTGTCGAGCCCGACTTCGCGCGCCAGCGTGCCCTGCGACAGGCCGGGGTTGGCCGAGATGATCGCGAGCGCCGAAAACTCGCCCGGCCGCAGCCCGAGCGCGACGCTCTGCGCGGTAAAGGCGTTCGACAATTGGTTCTGGATCCGCCGCAGGCGGAAGCCGATAAAGTCGCCGAGACGGCCAAGCGCGAGGTGCTCGTCGTTGCCGGGGTTTTCAGATGGAATAGGGACAGCCATGTACCGGCTGTAGTCAATCGGCGGGCGCAAACAAAGCCACATCGTTTCGATCGCGACCGATCGCCCCGTGCGCGTCGACGCGGGAAATGCCGTAGCTGTTTCCCGCGTCGCCGGTCGTCAGTCGATCCGCTTCTTGCGGATCGTCCAGCTCGGATCCGTGCACAGGCGGCAATCGGCACCGCGGAACCAGCGCCCGGCCGCGCTGTCGTGACGGAGCTGCCACGCCAGCCAGGCAATGTCGACCTGGGCCACTCGGCCGCCATTGGCATCGCGGAACGTGCCGCCATGGCCTACATCCAGGCTGACGATGGCCGCGGGCACGCGATCGATCCGGTCGAAATCGTCATTCCCGTTCGGCCAGGCGACGTCGCCGGGGCCGCCCATCACGTACAGAATCGGGGTGTGCAGCTTCTGCAGGGCGGTTTTCGCGATGGTGAGGCCGCGGATCGGATTGCTGCCATCCTTGAACACGCCGCTATTGTGGATGATCACCGCGCGGACCCGCGCATCTGCCGCGAGCTCGATTGCCTGCAGCCCCCCGCAGCTATGCCCGGACACCGCCACCATCTTGGGGTCGATCCGCCGATACAGGGGGCTGCCGCGCCGCTTGTTCTCCGCCAGCGCCCAATCGAGGCCGGCCGATACCTGGGCCGACGTCGTCTCGATGCCGAGCGGGCCCGGAGGGGGCGGATTGGCCGGTTGCGGCGGCGCGCCGGGCCCGGAAAGCGCCCGTCCAGGCGCGATCACGACATAACCGTGCGACGCCAGTTCGCTGAGATGAAAGCGCGCGCTCGCCGCATCGTCGCTGCAGCCGCCATTGCCCCAGACCATCACGCCGAGCTTTCGCGCGCCGAGCGCGTCGAGATCCGCCGGGCGATAGATCAGGTGTTCGGGCAGTCCCGGATCGGTCAGCTTGATGGCGGGATAGGCGCCTGTTCCCCGTGTGTCGGGCAGGGCGCTATAGGCGGCATTGGCGGCCTGCATCGCCTTGCGCGCCTCGGGCGTCATATCCGCCTGGCCCTGCGCGGCGCCCGTTGCGCCGCATGCGAGCATCGCGGCGCACAGTATCGCGATCTTCATCAGCCTCTCCTTGGTTATATCATTCTATGCTTCGACATCACTGCGAGACCGGATGACCGGGCGACCCGACGGCCACGCCTAGAGCGGCAGGCCGACATAATTTTCCGCGATGGCCGTCTGCATGGCGGTCGATCCTGCCAGATAGTCGAGCTCGGCGATCTGCATGCGGCGTTCGAATGCCCCGTCCTCGGGGAACCGGTGCATCAGCTTGGTCAATGACCAGCTGAACCGTTCGGCCTTCCAGATCCGTGCCAGGGCGCGCTTTTCATAGGCGAGCAGCGCGTGTTCGTCGGCCGAGGCAAAATGCGCGATCAGCGCTTCGGAAAGATACAGCACGTCCGATGCCGCAAGGTTCAACCCCTTGGCGCCGGTTGGCGGGACGATATGCGCGGCGTCGCCGGCAAGAAACAGCCGACCGTGACGCATCGTTTCGAAGACGTAGGAGCGCAGCGGGGCGATCGACATTTCCAGGGCCGGGCCGCGGACCACCTTGTGCTGCGAGATCGGATCGAAGCGCAGCGCGAGTTCGTCCCACAGCCGTTCCTCCGGCCAGTCCTCGATACGCTCGGTCAGCGGCACCTGGATGTAATAACGGCTGCGCGTGCTGGAGCGCATCGAGGCGAGCGCGAAGCCGCGATCGCTGTTAGAATAGATCAATTCGCTGTGACAGGGCGGCACGTCGGCCAGGATACCAAGCCAACCGAACGGATAGACGCGTTCGAACTCGCGCACCTTGGCGGCGGGGATGCTCTTGCGCGAGGCGCCGTGGAAACCGTCGCAGCCGGCGATGAATTCGGCGTGCAGGCGATGCTCAACGCCGTCCTTCAGGTACGTCACCGAAGGCGCATCGCTCTCCAGATCGTGCAGCGCGACGTCCTTGGCCTCGCACACGATCTCCAGCCCGCGCGCCGGCGCCGCTTCCATCAGGTCGCGCGTCACTTCGGTCTGGCCATAGACCGTTACGTGCTTGCCGGTAAGCTTGCGGATGTCGATGCGGATCAGCTGTTCGCCGTCGGCGAGGTTGAAGCCGTCCTCGATCAGCCCTTCGGCGTTCATGCGCTGGTCGATGCCGAGCTGCCGCAGCAGATCGGTGGTGACGGTTTCCAGCACCCCGGCGCGGATCCGGCCGAGCACATAGTCCGGCGCCTGACGCTCGATGATGACGCATTCGATGCCGGCCGCGCGCAACAGGTGGCCAAGCAGCAGGCCGGAAGGGCCCGATCCGATGATCGCGACCCCCGTCTTGCCCGGCGCCGTCATGCCTGAAGCTGCTTCTCGAGCGCGTCGAGCACGCGGTAGCAGGGGAGGACTTGCGCGACCGAGCTGTTCGGCTCGCGGCCCTCGCGGATCGCGCTGATGAATTCGCGGTCCTGCAGCTCGATCCCGTTCATCGATACCGCGACGTTGCTGACGTCGATCTGCTCGTCCTTGCCGGTAAAGAGATCGTCGTAGCGCGCGAGATAGGTCGCGCTGTTGCCGATATAGCGGAAGAAGGTGCCGAGCGGGCCATCGTTGTTGAACGACAGGCTGAGCGTGCAGATCGCGCCGCTTTCCGCCTTGAGCTGGATCGACATGTCCATGGCGATGCCGAGTTCGGGATGGATCGGGCCTTCGATCGCGTTGGCCTTGACGATCGGTCCGGCCTGATAGGCGAACAGATCGACGGTGTGCGCGGCGTGATGCCACAGCAGGTGATCCGTCCAGGAGCGCGCCTCGCCCTTGGCATTCATGTTCTTGCGGCGGAAGAAATAGGTCTGCACGTCCATCTGCTGGATGTCGAACTCGCCGCGTTTGATGCGGTCGTGGATATATTGATGGCTGGGATTGAAGCGCCGGGTGTGGCCGACCATGCAGGTGAGCCCGGTTTCCTGGCTCCTGGCGAGCACCGCTTCGGCATCGGCCAAGCTGTCGGCGAGCGGAATCTCGACCTGCACGTGTTTTCCGGCGTCCATGCACTGGATCGCCTGGGCGGCGTGCATCTGTGTGGGCGTGCACAGGATCACGGCATCGACGTCGTCGCGCGCCAGCGTCTCGGCGAGATCGGTGGTGGCATGGCCGATACCGTATTTGGCGGCAATCGCCTGGGTCGGCTCGAGCCGGCGGCCGACCAGACTGGTCACCTCGACTCCGTCGATCAGCTTGAGGCCGTCGAGATGCTTTTCTCCGAACGCGCCGGCGCCGGCGAGGGCGATCTTCATTGGGGATTTCCTTTCTAACTCCCTCTCCGTTTCGGGGAGAGGGTAGGGGAGAGCGGCAGTCGGGAGAGGTCGCGCTTGGAACTGCCCGCCTCCCGGACCCTCTCCCCGGAGGGGAGAGGGGGTTAAGAAACCGGTTCGAGCACGATATGGCCGACCGCGGTGTTGCTGGCGGGAACGTGGTAATGGCGATGCAGTTCGCGCGTCGCCTTGCCCATCGCGCCACGCATGATCAGCCACATCACCATCTCGATCCCCTCGGAGCCGGTTTCGCGGAGATATTCGATATGCGGGATGTGGCGCAGCGCATCGCTGTCGCCGACCAGCCCGTCGAGGAACATGGTGTCCCATTCCTTGTTGATCAGCCCGGCGCGCGGGCCCTGCAGCTGGTGGCTCATGCCGCCGGTGCCCCACACCTGGACGTTGAGATCCTCGTCGAAGCTCTCGACCGCGCGCGCGATTGCCTCGCCCAGCGCCCAGCAACGGTTGCCCGAGGGGGGCGGATAGGTGACGACGTTGACGGCGATCGGGATCACCTTGCACGGCCAGGCCGCGGGTTGCCCGAACATCATCGACAGCGGCACGGTGAGCCCGTGATCGACATCCATCTCGTTGATGATGGTCATGTCGAATTCGTCGAGGATAAGGCTTTGCGCGATATGCCAGGCGAGATCGGGATGGCCCATCACCGTCGGCACCTTGCGCGGGCCCCAGCCTTCGTCGGCGGGCTGATATTCCTCGCCGCAGCCGATCGCGAAGGTCGGAATGATCTTCATGTCGAACGCCGAGGCGTGATCGTTATAGACCAGGACGATCACGTCCGGCTTCTCGCGCTTTTCCCATTCCTTGGTCCAGTCGAACCCGGCAAAGGCCGGCTGCCAATAGGCCTCCGCGGTCTTGTCGAGATCGACCGCGACGCCAAGTGCGGGAATGTGGCTGCAGCCGATGCCGGCCGTGATACGCGCCATTATTGCTTCTCCGTTTCGCCGTTCGCGGCATTGGCCTTGATTGAGCGCACGCCTTCGGGCGAGCGGCCGCCGGCAATCATCATCGCCGAATAGTCTTCGACGCTCATGCCGCTCATCGTGCTCACCGCCTGAAGGAACGACAGGCCGTCGGTGCTGAACACCTTCGCCAGGAAATAGATGTTGCCGCCGAGATCGAGCAGCCGGTTATAGTCGCGGTCGAGCACGGCCTGCTTCTGCTCGGGCGTGATCTTCCATTCGTCGAGATAGGCCGCTTCGTCCGCCTTCCAGCGTTCGCGATTTTCCGGCTTCATGAGGCTCATTGCGAACTGATTGAGCTGATAGCCCTGGCGCGCCCGCTTGGCGGTATAGACGCGCGTACCGGGAATATCGTCGAACTCGGCGAGATAGGCATGGATATCGCGTGGACTGGTCATGCGGAGTCTCCCCAATAGAGGCGCGTCGGATTGTCGATCAGCAGCTTGCGCTGCAGCTCGGGCGTGGGTGCGATGCGCGGGATGATGTTCACCAGGGCGCCGTCGTCGGGCATGTGGCCGACCATGTTGAGGTTCGGGTGCGGCCAATCGGTGCCCCACAGCACGCGATCGGGATAGGTTTCGACAACCTTGCGCGCAAAGGGCACGAAATCGTCATAGGTCGGCGGGCCGGACTTGGAGAGGCGCTCGGGACAGGTGACCTTCGACCAGACATTGTCGCGGTCCATGAATTCCAGGAAGCGCGCGAATTCGGGGCCGTCGGCCGATGTGGTCACGTCGGGACGGCCCATATGGTCGACCACCACCGTCGTCGGGAGCGAGGTGAAGAAGTCCCACTTCTCCTCGAGATCGGCGGCCTCGAAATAGACCACGATGTGCCAGCCGAACGCGGCGATCTTCTCGATGATGCCGCGATAATAAGCGTCGGGCTTGGGATCGACGAGCCGCTTGACGTAATTGAAACGCACCCCGCGAACCCCGGCCTCGTGCATCTCGGCGATTTCTTCCGCCGCAATGTCGGCCTTTACCGTAGCGACGCCGCGCGCTTTGCCATCCGCATTGACGAGCGCATCGATCATCGCGCGATTATCGGTGCCGTGGCAGGTCGCCTGCACCACCACGTTACGCGAGAAACCGAGAAAGTCGCGCAATGCGTACAGCTTGTCCTTGCCGGCGTCGCACGGCGTGTATTTCCGCTCCGGCGCGTAAGGGAATGCGTCGCCGGGCCCGAACACATGGCAATGCGCATCGACCGCGCCGGGGGGCGGGGTGAAGGTGGGCTTCGACGGAGCAGGGTCGAAGCACAGCCAGTCAGCGTCCATCTGGAAGGCGGTCACAGGCCCGTCCCCCATCCGTCACCCCGGACTTGTTCCGGGGTCCACCGCGCCGCAAACCCAACGGTCTCGGAGGCTGTGGCACCGTAGACCCCGGAACAAGTCCGGGGTGACGGGGTGGCCTGACGGCCGCTCACAGCCCGCGCGCCTTCAGCTTGGCGTCGAGCCGCGGAAACACTTTGCGCGTGTTGCCCGAAAAGATCGCCGCACGCTCTGCGTCGGAGATGTCCAGCGCATCCACATAGCGTTTGGTGTCGTCGAAATAATGACCCGTGCGCGGATCGATCCCGCGAACCGCGCCGACCATCTCCGAGCCGAACAGGATATTCTTGTTCTCGATCACTTCGGCCAGCAGGTTGATCCCGGGCTGGTGGTAGACGCAGGTGTCGAAGAAGACGTTGTTCATCAGATAGTCGTCGACCGACGGCTTCTTGAGCATATCGGCCAGCCCGCGATAGCGCCCCCAATGATAGGGCACGGCGCCGCCGCCGTGCGGGATGATGAAGCGCAGGCTGGGGAAATCGGCGAACAAGTCGCCCTCGAGCAATTGCATGAACGCGATCGTATCGGCGGCGATGTAATAGGCGCCGGTGGCGTGCATCGCCGGGTTGCAGCTGCCCGAGACGTGGATCATCGCCGGCACGTCGAGCTCGACCATCTTCTCGTAGAACGGATACCAGTAGCGGTCGGTCAGCGGCGGGCTGTTGAAATGCCCGCCCGAAGGGTCGGGGTTGAGGTTGCAGCCGATAAAGCCATGCTCGACGACGCAGCGCTCGAGCTCGGCGATCGAGCTCGTGAGATCGGTGCCCGGCGACTGCGGCAGCATGCACACGCCGGCAAACGTCTCGGGATACATCGCGACGACGCGCGCGATCAGGTCGTTGCAGCGCCGCGCCCATTCCACCGCCATCGCCGCATCACCGACATGCGGCGCCATCGCGCTCGCCCGCGGCGAGAAGATCGTCATGTCCGCGCCGCGTTCCTTCACCAGCCGCAGCTGGTTGGCCTCGATCGTCTCGCGGATCTCGGCGTCCGAAATGTCGGGATAGGCAGGGCAGGGCGTGCCGGCCTTGAACGCCGCCTTCTGCTGCTCGCGCCACGCATCGTGCGCCGCGGGGAGGACGGTGTAGTGGCCGTGACAGTCGATGATCATGCGGGGTCCGCCTGTTTTAGAATCGTGAGCTTGGCGGCAAGCGTATCGGGTGCCGCCAGCGCGCGCGCGCCGATCGCGCGCTGGCGCAGCACGGTGCCGCGGGTCATCGCCGCACCGGTGCCGAGCGCGTCGAGCGTCTTGACGACCTCTTCCATCTCGGCCGCGCGGCGCAGGCCGTGTTCGATCATGCGTTCGAGATTGTAATCGGCGCGCACCGCCCAGCCGGCCGGCGCCGGGCTCGCATCGAGCGACGCCAGCACTTCGTCGAGCACGCCCGCGGCATCGGCGGCGAACACGCACTCCGCGCTCAGCGCCTCGATCCCTTTGACCATCACCGAGCGGATCATCTTGATCGACGAGGCCCGCCCGACCTCGCCGCCGACCACGCGGACCGCCTTGAAGCCGATCGCCTTCAGGAAGTCGGCCCCCGCCGCGGCATGCGGGCCGGAGAGGAGCAGGGGCACGGCGGTGCGCGCGGGAAGGACCGGCGCCATCACCGCGACGTCGACATAGCGGCCACCCGCTTCGTCGATCGCGTGTGCCGCGGCACGCTTCGTGGCGGGCGCGACGCTGTTCATGTCGAAGAACATCATATCGGCCGGGAGGTGGCGCGCGGCCGACTGAGCGGCAGCCAGGGCCTGATCGGCCGTGACCAGCGACAAAGCAGCCCGCGCACCCGCCAGCGCCGCGGCATCCGATACCGTGCCGGATCGCTCCGGCAAAAGATCGAAATGCGCGATCGTCGCGGTCAGGTCCGGCACGAACGCGCGCGCCGCCTCGCCGTAACCGATCAATGCGAGTCTCTTCTCCACCGCATCGGGGTAAGCGTTGCGCGGCGGCCGCCGCTAATCGGAATGCGGCATAACCTATTCGAAATCCTGATTCGTCATACTGGTCGCATGATCCCGCAGCACGCTGAGGAAGCGCGCCTGGACGCGGGTCGGTCGCCAGCCGGCGCGCGTCGTGACGCCGATCACCCGCCCGCTGGAGGCGAGCTCGGGCCCGACCGTGGCGAGCATCCCGCTGGCGATCTCCAGTGCCACTTGGTCGGGCGACAGCATGGTCAAAAAATCGCCCTCGCGCAGCACGCCGCGGATCACCATCACCGAGCCGCATTCGATCGGCGCGTGCGGCGGTTCGCCGGCAAACAGATTTTCCCATAGCGCGCGTAGCGGCGCGCCGCTGCGCCCGACGATCCACGGATAGGCGGCGAGCGCCGCCCGGCTGGGCATCGCCGGCCCCGCCAGCGGATGGCCGATGCGCCCGACGATCACCAGCCGGTCGTCCAGGAGCGGGTCCTGTTCGAGATCCGGCGCGGGATCGCGCAGCGCGCCGATCATCAGGTCGATCGCGCCATCGCGCAGCTGCTCGACCAATTCGCGCCAGGAACCCTCGACGATGTCGAAGCGCGCATTGGGCATCTCCTGCGCGATCCGCGCCACTGCGTGCGGCAGCAGCAGCGCGCGCGACAGCGGCATGGCCCCGATCGCGATCCGGCCGCCGCGCAGATCGGGCGCGGCTTCGACGATCCCGGCGGCGATCTCTGCCGAGGCCAGCCGCACGCCGCGCGTCAGCCGTCGGCCGGCATCGCTCAGCGCGATCCCGCGGCCGCGGCGCTCGACCAGCAGCACGCCGCATACCTGTTCCAGATCGCGTACCGCGCGATGGATTGCGGGCTGCGACAGGTTGGTTGCGGTTCCCGCGCCGACGAAGCTGCCGGCATCGGCGAGCGCCAGAAACGCGCGCAATTGCGTCGCCGTCATCAGCTGTTCGGGCCGGGCAAAGCCGCGTCCGCCGCCGGGCGCGGCGCCGCGCAGCCGCGCGAATGCCGCTTCCGCGCGCGCTGCCAGCGCCAGCCCGGCATCGGTCGGCGTCATTCCGTCCGCGCGGCGATCGAACAACGCCGCACCCAGCTGGCGCTCGAGCTTGGCCAGCCCCTGCGTCAGCGCCGGCTGCGACAGGCTAACGATCTCGGCCGCCGCGCTCATGCTGCCGCGCGAGACGATCACGGCGAGCGCGCGCAGATGGCGCAGGTTGAGATCGAACGGGCTCATCGTCGCCACCTATAGCGAAAACTTATCGGCGGCGCACAGTTCCGAATTGCCGGCATCGGCCCTGCGCGCGCAGGCAGCGACGAGAACCGCGAAAGGGAGCCTCATGGCCAAAGTCGTCACCACCATCCAGCGCGCCGATCCGTCGGTGATCGACGGGCTCGCTGCCGCCGGCGTCGCCACGGTGCATGAGGCACAGGGGCGCATCGGGCTGCTCGCCAGCCGGCTGCGTCCGATCTATCCCGGCGCACGGATCGCCGGCTCGGCGGTCACGATCTCCGCGCCACCGGGCGACAATTGGATGATCCACGTCGCGGTCGAGCAACTTCGCGCCGGCGATATCCTGGTGCTCGCCCCGACCTCGCCGTGCGAGGACGGCTATTTCGGTGACCTGCTCGCCACCTCGGCACAGGCGCGCGGTTGCCGGGGGCTGGTCATCGATGCCGGCGTGCGCGACGTGCGCGATCTCACGCAGATGGGCTTCCCGGTCTGGTCGAAGGCGGTCCATGCGCAGGGCACCGTCAAGGCGGTGCTCGGCTCAGTCAATGTGCCGATCGTCTGCGCAGGCGCGGCGATCGAGGCGGGCGACGTGATCGTCGCCGACGATGACGGCGTCTGCGTGGTCAAGCGCGCCGCTGCCGCGGACGTGCTGGCCAAGGCGCAGGCGCGCGAAGCGGCCGAGGAATCGAAGCGCGTGCGGCTGGCGGCGGGCGAACTCGGGCTCGACATCTACGACATGCGCGGGAAACTGGCCGAGATGGGGCTGACATATGAATGAAGCGCCGGTGATGTGGATGCGCGGCGGCACGTCCAAGGGGGCCGTGTTCCTCGCCTCGGATCTTCCCGCCGATCCGGCGACGCGCGACGCGTTCCTGCTGCGCGTGATGGGTTCGCCCGATCCACGTCAGATCGACGGCATGGGCGGTGCCGATCCGCTCACCTCCAAGGTCGCGGTGGTCAGCAAATCGGACCGCGACGGGGTCGATATCGACTATCTGTTCCTGCAGGTGTTCGTCGATCAGGCGCTCGTGTCCGACAGCCAGAATTGCGGCAACATGCTGGCGGCCGTCGGACCGTTTGCGCTGGAGCGCGGGCTCGTGCCGCCAACCGGCGACGAGACCCCCGTGGCGATCTTCATGGTCAATACCGGGCAGATCGCGGTCGCCACCTGCCAGACCCCGGGCGGCACCCCGACCTATGCCGGACCGGCGGCGATCGACGGGGTCCCCGGCACCGCCGCGCCGATCCCGCTCGAATTCCGCGATACCGCAGGATCGTCGTGCGGCGCCCTGCTGCCGACCGGCAATGCAAGCGACGTGATCGATGGCGTCGCCTGCACGCTGATCGACAATGGCATGCCCTGCGTGGTGTTCGCGGCCGAGGATGTCGGCGCGACCGGCTATGAAGATCGCGAAACGCTCGACGCCGATCTTGCGCTCAAGGCCCGTATCGAGGCGATCCGGCTGCAGGCCGGCCCGCTGATGAACCTGGGGGACGTGACCGAGAAGTCCGTGCCCAAGATGATGCTGGTCGCCCCGCCGCAGCATGGCGGGGCGGTCACGGTGCGCAGCTTCATCCCGCACCGCGCGCATGCCACGATTGGCGTGCTGGGCGCGGTCAGCGTGGCCACCGCCTGCCTGATACCCGGCTCGCCGGCGGCGGCGGTCGCGTCGGTACCGGCTGGTGCACGCAAGATGCTGTCGGTCGAGCATCCCACCGGGGAAATGAGCTGCGTGCTCGCGCTCGATGCTGATGGACAGGTGGCGAGTGCGGCGCTGCTGCGCACCGCGCGCAAGCTGATGGACGGCATCGTCTTCGGCTAGGCACGCGGCTCGGTTGACGCCGCCGATCAAACGTGGCTTCCCCCGTAGCCGATATGTCACGAAAACCGCTTGCCATCGGCACCCTCTCGCACCTGATCGGCTATCACCTGCGCCGCGCGTCCGGTGCCTTCGCGCTCGATTTCCACGAGGCGATGGCCGGCACGGGGATGCGCCAGGTCCTGCTCGGCATCCTTGCCATCGTAGAGGCCAATCCCGGCGTCAATCAGGGCGCCGTCGGCACCGCGCTCGGCATCAAGCGCGCCAACATGGTCGCGCTGATCAACGAATTGGTCGATGCCGGGCTGCTCGCCCGTGCGGTCGCGCCCGACGACCGCCGTGCCTTTTCGCTGACGCTGACCAGCGTCGGTCGCGAACGGCTTACCGAATGCACCGCGCGCATCGAGGCGCACGAGGCGCGGATGCTCGACCAATTCACCAATGCGGAACGGCAGACGCTGATCGCGCTGCTGGCGCGCATCGAGGCGCGCAAACCCTGACGTCGGCTCAGCCGTCCGCCAGGATCAACGCGTCCAATGCCACCGCGCCCTGGCCCTCGGGGTAGATCAGTACCGGGTTGAGATCGATCTCGCGGATCGCCGGGGTGCCGGCGAGCACGCAGCCGAGCGTGACGACGATGTCGGCCACCGCCTCGATATCCAGCGCCGGTGCGCCACGGAACCCGTCAAGGATCGCCGCGCTCTTCAGGCTGCGCAGCGCGGCGATGATCGCGGCGCGGCTCAGATCGTGCGGCAGCAGCCGGACATCCTGGAGCAGTTCCGCCTGCACGCCGCCGAAGCCGACCAGGATCACGGGGCCCCACTCGGGATCGTTTTTCGCGCCGATGATCAATTCCGTGCCGCGTGCACCCATGCTTTCGATCAGCGCGCCGTCGAGCGCCAGGCCGGGGGCATAAGCCTCGACATTCGCATAGAGCTTGGTCCAGGCGTCCGCGAGCGCGGCATCATCGGCGATGTTGAGCAGCACGCCGCCGGCATCGCTCTTGTGGCTGAGCGCTGAAGCCTGCGCCTTCAGCACCACCGGATAGCCGATCCGCGCGGCGACCGCCTTGGCCTCCTCGGCGGTGGCGGCGAAACCACCGGCAGGGAAGGGGATGCCGACCGGCCCCAGCAACTGCTTGGCGCGATATTCCGGCACCACCCCGCTCGGCAGGCCGTCGAGTGCAATCGGTGCGACGTCGGCGCTATCGAACTCTCGCTCGGCGAGCCGCGAAAGGTGGCGCAGCGCGCGAAACGCGCGATCGGCGGAGGGAAAATACGGCACGCCGATGGCGCGCAGCCCGGCGATATAGTCGGGGCTGAACACCGCGCCATCGTCGAGCCCGGCAAACAGCACCGGCTTGTCCGGCGCAATCTGCCGTACCGCGTCGATGATATAGGGGAATTTGCGCGCGGCGGTCGCCTCGTCGGTCTGGATGATACCCAGTACGACGGCGGCGAAGCTGCGATCGGCGAGGATCGGCTGCAGCGTGCGGCGATAGAGGTCGGGATCGACCAGCGCCTGCGCGGTGAGATCCATCGGGTTCGACACGGGAATGAAATCGGGCATCGCGACACGCAGCTCGGCCTCGGTATCCGCGCCGACCGGCGGCAGATCGAGCCCGATCGTCTCGGCCAGATCGAGCGTCAACGCCTTGAACGCGCCGGATTCGGTCAGCACCGCGGTGCCGCCCTTGCCGACCGGCCTGGCGCGGAGCGCGATGTCGATCACGTCGCCCAGTTCCTCGAGGCTGTCGACCAGCACCACGCCGGCGCGCTCGACCTTGGTCTTCATCAACTGCCAGTCGCCGGCCATAGCGCCGGTATGCGTCGCAGCGGATTCGCGTGCGGCGGCGGACTTGCCGGGATGCAGCAGCACGATCGTCTTGCCCGCCGCGCGCATCCGCCGCGCGACCGCGAGGAAGCGCTCGGGCTGACGGAACTGCTCGACGATCATGCCGATCACCTGCGTGTGGGGCGTATCCACGAGGTACTCGACATAATCCTCGACGCCGCTGGCCGCTTCGTTGCCGGTCGACACCGAGATCGAGATGCCGAGATCCTTGGCCATCAACGTCGTGCCCAGTACGACCGCCATCGCGCCCGATTGCGAGACGATGCCGACACCGGGCCGGTCGCCGAGCCGCAATGCGGGCGTCTCGACAAAGGTCAGCGCCACGCCGTCGATATAGTTGACCAGGCCGAGGCAGTTCGGCCCTTCGATCACCATATCGTGGGCGGCAGCGATCCGCGCCACTTCGGCCTGCGCGGCCAGCCCCTCGTCGCCGCCCTCCGCGAAGCCGGCGGAGAAGATCACCACGGCCCCGACGCCGCGCGCCGCCAGTTCGCGCACCGCGCCCAGCACGGCCGGGCCCGGGATCGCCAGCACCGCGGCATCGACGCCCTCGGGCAGTTCGGCGATCGATTTCAGGCACGGGCGGCCCTCGATCGTGTCGCGCTTGGGATTGATCAAATGGATCGCCCCGCTGAAGCCGTGACGTTCGAGATTGCGCAGCACCGAATTGCCGAGCGCGCCCGGCGTGGGCGACGCACCGACGATGGCGACCGAGCGCGGGCTGAGCAGGCGAGTTAGGTCGGGCATGGAAGTCCCTTTAAGCGGTCGGTCTCATGGTCGCCCTCACCCTCCCGCGGCTGCACCGCTCCCTCCCTCTCCCATCGGGAGAGGGAAGGGGCCCGCCCGGCGCAGCCGGGTGGGCAGGGTGTGGGCGAGCGGTCTGAACGGGCGGCTCAGCCCTTCACCTTGTCCTTGTCGTACGCGCCGAGGCCGGGCTTGTAGCTCTTCTCGTCGATGAACTGCCGGATGCCTTCCTTGCGCCCTTCGTTATCGTACGAATTGGCCGCTTCCTGCGCACGGATCAGATAATCCTCGGCTTCGTCATATGTCATCACGCCGACGCGGCGCACCGCATCCTTGGTCGCCTTGAGCGCGACCGGGTTCTTGGCGAGCAGCACCTTGGCGACCTCGGTGACGCGGTCCTTGAGCTGCGCCAGCGGCAGCGCCTCGTTGACCAGACCCCAGTCGGCGGCGGTCTTGCCGTCGATATTCTCGCCGGTCATCGCGTGGTACATCGCCTTGCGGAACGGCAGCAGTTCGGTCGCCACCTTGGTCGCGCCGCCGCCGGGCAGGATACCCCAGTTGATCTCGGACAGGCCGAACTTGGCCTCTTCCGCCGCGAACGCGAGGTCGCAGGCGAACAGCGGGCCATAGCCGCCGCCGAAGCACCAGCCATTGACCATCGCGATGGTCGGCTTCTGATACCAGCGCAGTCGGCGCCACCAGCCATAGCTTTCGCGCTGCGCCTTGCGCGTGCCGCGCAGTCCATCGACTTCCGTCTCGCGGAAATATTCCTTGAGATCCATGCCCGCGGTCCAGGCCGGGCCTTCACCGCCGAGCACGAGCACGCCGACATTGTCGTCATGTTCGAGCAGATCGAGCACTTCCATCATGTCGCGGTTCAGCGTCGGGCTCATCGCGTTGCGCTTGTCGGGACGGTTGAAGCGCACCCAGGCGATGCCGTTCTCGATGTCATAGGCGACGACGCCGTTGCTGCTGGTGTTGGTCATCGGTAGTCCTCTTGCTTCCCTGCCATGGTGTCGGCCGGGGCTGGGGTGGGGCGCCCGCTGGCAACGGGCGCTATCGTCAAAAAGGGGGGCGCGCGGCATTCCGGCCGCGCGCGCGGCAGTTCAGATCGGATAATGTCCCGGTTGGGTTTCGATCGTGATCCAGCGCAGTTCGGTGAAGCTGTCGATCCCCGCCTTACCGCCGAACCGGCCATAGCCTGATGCCTTGGTGCCGCCGAACGGCATCTGCGCTTCGTCGTGCACGGTCGGCCCGTTGATGTGGCAGATGCCGGACTGGATCTGCTTGGCGACACGCAGGCCCCGCGCCGTATCCTTTGTGAAGACCGCCGCCGACAGGCCGTAGGCCGTGTCGTTGGCGAGTTCGATGGCATGTGCCTCGTCGCGCGCGCGGATGATGCCGACGACGGGGCCGAAGCTTTCGTCGCGGAACAGCCGCATGTCGGTGGTAACCTTATCGATCACGGTAGCGGACATCAGCACGCTATCGCTGGCACTGCCGGCGATGCGCACCGCGCCTTTGGCCAGCGCATCGTCGACCAACTCGGTAACCGTGTCGACGGTCTTCTGGTCGACCACGGCGCCCAATTGCGTCTTGCCTTCGGCCGGGTTGCCCACCGCGAGCGTCTTGGCCTTGGCGGCGAACTTCTCGGCAAAACGATCGGCGACACTGTCGACGACGATGATCCGCTCGGTCGACATGCAGATCTGTCCTGAATTCATGAAAGCGCCGAACGCGGCGGCCTTGACCGCCTCGTCGAGATCGGCGTCGTCGAGCACCAGAAACGGCGCCTTGCCGCCCAGTTCCAACAGGACCGGCTTGAGATGCTCGGCCGCACGCTTGGCGATGATCTTGCCGACATGCGTCGATCCGGTGAAGTTGATACGGCGGACATGCGGGTTGTCGATCAGCGCGCCGACGATCTCGCCGGCATCCTCGGGCGCGTTGCTGATCAGATGGACCGTGCCTTCGGGCAGCACTTCGTTGAATGCCTCGACGATCAGCGCATGCGTGCGCGGGCACGCTTCGGACGCCTTGAGGATCACCGTATTGCCGCAGGCGAGCGGCATGGCGATCGCACGGACTCCGAGGATGATCGGCGCATTCCACGGCGCGATGCCGACCATCACGCCGACCGGTTCACGCAGCGCCATGGCGATGCAGCCAGGCTTGTCCGAGGGGATCACCTCGCCGCCGATCTGCGTGGTCATCGCCGCAGCTTCGCGGATAATTCCGGCGGCGAGCATCAGGTTGAAACCGGCCCAGGGCGGCGTGGCGCCGATTTCCGCGACCATCGCGGTGATGAAGGCGTCCTTGCGCGCTTCGAGCGCATCGGCGGCCTTGTTGAGCAACACGCGTCGGGCCGTCGGGCCGACCGCCGCCCAGGCGGGGAAGGCGGCAGCGGCAGCGGCGCACGCCGCATCGACATTGGCGATGGAAGCCGCAGGCGTGGTCGTGGCGACGGCGCCGGTGACCGGATTGCGGCGATCGAACGTGCGGGGGGGGCTTTCGCCAACCAAAGTAGCCATCAAACCTCTCCAATTATTGTTATGACAGATAACTTAGCCCGCGTAGGGTCGCAAGGACAATTTACGTATGCCGTAACACGCTTGTCGCGGCGGAGCGTTCGTCGAGCGTCAGCACCTGGGCAGCGATAGCGCGCGCGTCGGTGTCCGCAAGCGGCTGAACCGCGCGCGCTGCGCAGGTGACGAACTTCTCGACCAGCGCCGCGTCGCTGAGCGGGTTACCCGGGTGGCCGATCGCGTGCGGAACGTGATGGACCAGTCGACGGCCCGAGCGCAGCGTTATGGCAAGCGAGCCGCTCGCCGCATGTTCGCGCCCCCAGGCCGGGTTACGATATTCGACGACGCGTTCGGCCAGCGCCAACACCGGCGCATCGTGCAGGGCGCGCCCGTCAAACGAATCGAGCGAGATGCCGCCATGGATCAACGCATAGGCAGTGGTGAATGGAATGCTGAACTTTGCCTCGATCGCGCTTCTCGGTGCAGCCTTGTCGCGCTGTGGGCGGATCAGCATTTCCTGGATCGGGCCGATCTCGGCGACGATCTGCTCGATCTCTTCTCCGGCAGACGCATTGCGAAGCGCCAGCGCTGCTTCGATATAAGGATGCGTGCCCCGGCAGCTGGGCCATGGCTTGAAGCTGACCTCGTCGCCCAGGAAGCGCATGCCGAGATCGGCCGTGAGACTGTCCTTTGCCGGGCCGCCGGCATAGATCGCAAAGAAGCCGGCCCGGCCTTCAAGCGGCTCGGCAAAAGCGCGGGCGCCGGCCTGCGCCAGCAACGCCGCCTCGACCGCACCGCGCGCCGCGAACGCCTCGCGCACGCCCCGCAGCGGCGACGTGGTGTCGTATTTGATCTCACCGGGGAAACTGCCTTGCAGCAGCGCCAGCCCCATGGCGTGGCGAATACCGTCGGCATGCAAACCCAGTAGCTTGGCGCACGCCGCTGCCGAGGCGATCAACCCGACGAGCGGCGGTGGGTACCAGCCGCCCTCTTCATAGGCACGCGGCGGCGCCAGCGACAGCCGGCAGGCTAGATCGCTGCCCGCCGCCATGGCCGTCAGGAAGCGCGCGCCGTCAATCTGCGGATCGGCATCGGCGAGCGCGAGTAGCGCCGGAACCAATGCGGCGTTGGGATGGGCTGGCCCCGGGTCGAACGTGTCGCCAAAATCCAGCGCATGGGCGAGTGCACCATTGGCCAATGCGGCCGAAGCGGCGCTGGTCAATCCGTGCGTACCGAGCGAGCGCGACCTGCCGTGACCAATTTGGGCGACCGCGCGGTAGGGGGTGGAATCGTCGGCCAGGCCGCTCGCCGCAAGCATCACGCCAAGCGTGTCGAGCAGCGCACGCCGCGTTGCATGCTGGGTGCCGAGCCCGATGTCGGTCGGCCCAAGGCGCGCAACATACTCCGCGATCTGCACCGATATTGTTTTATCGCAAAACATTGTATGCAACCGCTTTCATCGAAACTATTCGTGATGCAAGCATAAATTAGGAGCCGGGAACGATGGTGCGCGCACTGACTACGATGATCGCCTTGGCGGCGCTATCCGCTGGAACATGGTCGTTCGCGCAACAGACCAGTCCTAGCTCGGCGGTACGTTCGTTGCCGGGTGGAGCGCGCTGGGCTGCGGCACTCCCGCCGAAGTGGCACGGCACCTTGCTGCTTTACAGCCGCGGCTATTCCCCCGCCGCCGGCGTGCCCGATGTCGCACCGAAACCGCTGCAGCAACTGCTGCTAGATGCCGGTTATGCGCTCGCAGGGTCGGATTACGGCGCGGGCGGCTGGTCGTTGGAGGAAGCCGTGCCGGCGCAACGCGCCACCATTGCCGCCTTCGCGCGCGTCTACGGCAAACCCACACGGGTTATCGCCTGGGGCAGTTCGATGGGAGGGCTGGTCACCACCGCGCTGGCCGAACAGCCGCATCCGGCAGTCGACGGCGCCCTGCCGATGTGCGCGTCGATCGGTGGCGCCGTGGGGATGATGAACATGGCGCTTGATGGCGCCTATGCCTTTCGCACGCTGGTGGCGCCCGATGCCGGGATCCGACTGGTCGGCATTGACGACGATCGCGTCAATTCGAAGCGTGTTGCGGACGCGGTCGCGATCGCAATGCGGACCCCGCAAGGGCGCGCCCGCACGGTTCTCGCCGGCGTGCTGGGGGGAATCCCGGGCTGGACCAGTGCGGATAAGCCCCAACCGGCGTCTGGCGATTATGAGCTCCAGGCTGATGAGATCGGCCGCAGCTTTGCCATGGGCGTCTTCCTGCCGCGGCAGGATCAGGAGCGGCGCACCGGCGGCATCTTTTCGTGGAATACGAATGTCGAGTATCGCGCGCAGCTCGCACGGTCCGGCCGCCGCCCGATCGTCGCAGCGCTGTACCGCAAGGCTGGACTCGATCTTGACGCGGACCTGGCCCGGCTCGCCCTGGGCGAGCGGGTTGCCGCCGAGCCGCGCGCCGTCGAATATATGATGCAGCATTATACCCCCAATGCCCGTCCGACCGTGCCATTGCTGGCGGTGCAGATGATCGGCGACGGACTGACCTCGCCATCCATGCAGCGCGGCTATGTCGAGGCGGCGCGGGGACGCGATGTCAGGAGCGCTTATGTCCGCGGCGCCGGCCATTGCACGTTCATGCCCGAGGTCACGCTGGCCGCGATCCGCTACCTCGAAGCGCGGCTGTCGCAGCGCCGTTGGGGCAAAGCGCCGGCGATATTCGTCCGCTATACCCCGCCGCCGATGTTGCGCCCGTGCGTGCGGGGAAAGACGTGCAACTGAGTGGTGAGCGGCTTAATCGAACCGTGTGACCAGCGAATTGCCGGCGCAAGCGCTTTCACGCGCTCTCACGCGCGATCACACGGAAACCCACATCGATTCGCGTCTCGATCTTTTCGCCTGCCGCCCGCGCGCGTAGCACGCGCAACACCTCGCGCGCGATCCTCGCACCGTCGATATCGACCGAGGTAATCGTCGGGCGCATGTCGCCGGCCATGCGCAAATTGCCGAAGCCGGTCACGGCGAGCTGATCGGGTACGCGGATCCCCGCCGCCTGCGCCTCTACGATCAGGCCCTGCGCGATCCAGTCCGACCCGCACACCACCACGTCGGGCCGTTCGGGCAGATCGTCGAGGGCGCGATAGCTCAACCGGCCCTGACCGAAATGGCTCGGCACGTTGACATCGAGCCGGGTCGGCTCGGCCCCGCCGTCGTGCATCCAGCGTTCGGCGAACCCCTTGGCGCGACGTTCCGAGCGCGACGAGCGCGGTACCACCATATGGGGTCGACGATAGCCGCGACCGCGCAGGAACCGCGCCATTTCCGCGCCCGCCGCGCTGTGCGAAAACCCCACCGCCACGTCGATTGGATCCTCGGGCAGGCCCCAGGTCTCGATCACCGTCACCGGATTGGCGCGGAGCCGCGCCCGCGTCTCGGCATCGGAAACGATCCCGGTGAGGATGATCGCATCAACCCGCCGCGCCAGTGCCATGTTGATTTCGGCGTGCAGCCGATGATTGTCCGGTCCGGTCAGGGCGAGCACCACGCTGCTGCCATCGCTCGCCAGTTCCTCGATCATTGCCTCGACAGTGTCGTTGAAGATCGAGGCGGCGATATCCGGCACCAGCGCCGCAATCAGCCGTGAGCGGCTCCCCGCCAGCGCCCCTGCATTGAGATTGGGTACATAGTTGACCGCCTGGATCGCCGCGCGGATCCGCACGGCCGTCGCCTCGGCTACCATGTCGGGATTGTTGAGGAAGCGCGAGACGGTCGCGGCGGAGACGCCGGCGTGCGCGGCAACATCGTCCAGTCGCGGTGCTCTTGTTCCCATCGCCTCCCTATGGCGCAGACCACGAACCGATGCAAAAAATTGCGTTGCAAGCGCTTGCATAGAACTGTAGCAACATTGTTATGGCACATGACTTCGATCCGCTCGCACCCGAAACCTTCGACAGCGCGAACGCTGATTATGCGCGGCTGCGCGCCGAGTGTCCGGTGGCGCACAGCGATGCCTGGGGCGGATTCTGGGCGCTGATGAAGCATGCCGATGTCGCCGAGGCAGCGGGGGACTGGAAGACGTTCATCACCTCGCAGCAGAATGTGATCCCGAAGGTGGCGTTCACCGGGCGTCGCCCGCCGCTACATCTCGATCCGCCGGAGCATACGCCGTACCGCCGCGCTCTCGCACCATTGTTTACCGAGCGCCGCATTGCCCGGCTCGAACCGATCATCCGCACCATTTGCCGTGACCTGCTGGCAACGATGCGGCGGGCAGGGGGCGGTGATGTCGTCGCCGATTATGGCGCGCATATGCCGATCGCCACGTTCGCACACTGGATGAACCTCTCCGCCGCGGCGGTCGCGGAGCTGACCGCCGTCGGCCAGCGGTACAATATCGCCGTTCAGTTCGCCGATATGGACGCGACGAAGGAATCGAGCCTGGTGCTGTACGACATGGCCCGCGCCATCGTCGCCGATCGGCGCGCTAATCCGATGTCGGTGGACGAGGATGCCACCAGCGCGCTGCTCGCCGTGCGCGTCGATGGCGAGCCACTGCCGGAGGAACTGATCGTCGGCACCATCCGCCAGGTGCTGGTCGTCGGGATCATCGCCCCCAGCGTGCTGCTCGGTTCGATTGCGGTCCATCTCAGCCGCGATCCGACGTTGCAGTCCGAACTGCGCGCAGACCCATCTTTGATCCCGGCCGCGGTCGACGAATTCTTGCGGCTTTACACACCGTATCGCGGCTTCGCCCGTACCGCGGTCGAGGATGTCGTGATCCGTGGCTGCCCGATCCCGGCCGGCGAGCCGATCGCGTTGGTGTACGCCTCGGCCAATCGCGATGCCGATGTGTTCGATGATCCCGAGACGTTCAAGATCGATCGCCCGAACATGAAGGATTCGCTGGCGTTCGGGCGTGGGCCGCACACATGCATTGGTGCCGGTCTCGCCAAGCTCGAACTGGTCGTTGCGGTCGAAGAGCTGCTTGCGGCAGCACCCGGTTTCACGCTGACCGCCGAGCCCCGCCCGACACGCTTCCCCGAAATCGGCGCGTTGACCGCTCCCATCGCGTTCGAGTCCGCGGCATGAGCCACGTTTTTCTGGCCGTTGGCGATCTCGCGATGGACCGCGAGGTCTATGACGAAAGCTTCGCCGCGACAGGCAACGTGCTGCGGGCCGCCGACATCACCTTCGGCCAGATCGAGACGAGTTTCGCTGATAGCGGCGTGCGCCTGCCGCAGGCGCGCCATGCCGTACTGGCCCGGCCCGATGGGGCTGCAGCGCTCGGTCGGGCCGGTTTTGATATCGTTTCGCTGGCCGGCAACCATGTGCTTGATTGGGGCAACGACGCGTTCTTCGAGACGCAGGCCAATCTGCACGCCGCCGGCGTGAAGACGGTTGGCGCCGGCGCCACGATCGTGGAGGCGCGCCGACCGGTTCTTTTCACGCTTGGCGACGGGACTACCGTGGCCGTCCTCGCTTATTGCAGCATCCTGCCGCAGGCCTATTGGGCCGACGAGCGACGACCCGGCTGCACGCCGATGCGCGCCTTCACCGTCTACGAGCAAGTCGAGCACGATCAGCCCGGCACGCCGGCACGCATCCATACCTATCCGCATCGCGACGATCTCGCGGCGATGGAAGCCGACATCCGCGCCGCCAAGGCACAGGCCGACGTGGTGATCGTCTCACAACATTGGGGCATCCACTTCGTCCGCGCGACGATCGCCGATTATCAGCGAGACGTCGCTCGTGCCGCGATCGCCGCCGGGGCGGACGCTATCCTGGGCGGGCATGCGCACATCCTCAAAGGATGCGAGATGATCGACGGCAAGCCGGTTTTCTACTCGCTGTGCAACTTCGCCACCGACCTGCGCATGGACCCTGTCCATGCCGCGTCCAAGAGCTTCAACGAGATCCGTGTTCTGGCTGAGGAATGGGAGCCCGATTTCGACAGCCTGTACAATTTCCCCGCCGCTTCGCGGCTGTCGATTATCGCGCGGCTCGAGATTGCCGACGGTCGCATCGTCCGCTCGGGGTTGCTGCCGCTCTACATCGATCGCGACGCCGTGCCGCGCCTCGTCGAGCCGGGCAGCGCACATCATGCAGACGTCGTCGACTATATGGCCGCCGTGACGACGGAAGCAGGGCTGAACACCCGATACACCGTGACATCGGACATGGTCGAACTCGGAGAGCGGGCATGAGCCGCTGGGAACGCTTCCCGCTGGAAGGCTATGTCCTTCTCTATTTCCTGGCCTATCTGCCCAACGTGATCATCACCAAGCTGGTCACCAGCACGCCGCATCCCGGGCTCGGCCGCCCGCTGACCGGGCTCGAGACGCTGCCTGCCTCGCTGATCATCAGCACCCTGCTGACCTATCTTTTCATCTGGGGCTCAGGCTGGCACCGCGATGCCAATGCCGTGCAGATCGCCGGCGCGCGCGTGCCGGTGCCGACCAAATATACGTTGCTGTCGGGGCTCGGCACGGCATTGGTGCTGTTCACCGTGCCGCTGTCCTTCACCTTCGAAGGCGTGTCGATCCCGTTCATCCAGTTGCTGATGCGCGGCGATATCCTGCTCATCGCGCCGCTGGTCGATCTGATGTTCGGCCGCAAGGTGCGTTGGTGGAGCTGGGCGGCGCTGGTAATGGTGCTGGTCGCGTTGGTCATCACGTTGTTCGATCGCGGCGGCTTCGATCTACCCCCGCTCGCGATTCTTACCGTCGTCCTCTACACGGTCGGCTACTTCATTCGCCTCGCGGTGATGACCAAGGTGTCCAAAACCGGCGAGCCGGCCTCGGTCCGGAGGTATTTCGTCGAAGAGAAGGTCATCGCGCTGCCACTGTCGGTGGCTGTCCTGGCAGCGATCTCGGCCTCGGGCATCGGCACGCAATCGGGGGCGCTCGGCTGGGGTTTCCTGTCGGTATGGAGCGATCCGGTGATCGTGCCGCTGTTCTTCATCGGGCTGACTCTGACCATCATCTCGGTCTTTGCCGTCATCATCCTGCTTGATGCCCGCGAGAATGCGTATTGCGTGCCGCTGGAGCGCGCCGCCAGCCTGGTCGCCGGTGTCGGCGGATCGGTGCTGCTCGCGTGGTTCTGGGGGCTGCGCATGCCGCGCCCGGCCGAGCTGGTCGGCGCCGCGATCCTGATCGGCGCCATCGTGCTGCTGTCACTAGCCCCACGTTTTTCACGACGCCTCGCTCCGGCACGCGCCGAGACTGTTTGAGTACACCGTCCAGCCCAGCCGCGAGATCAAGCGGCAGGCGTTCATTGGGAGAGAGATTATGACAACGATCCAGGCGCGCCGCGCCTCCTGGCTGGCCAAGGCCGCGCTCGGCGCGCTCGCCATCGGCCTCGCAATTCCGGCCAACGCACAGACCGCCGAGGAAGTCCCCGAAACCGAGCAGGCAACGGCCAGCCCGGCCGAGCAAGGTGCGCCCGATACGCAAGCGACCGAGGACATCATCGTCACCGGCAGCCGCATTCGCGGCGTCGCGCCGGTGGGCTCGAACGTCATCTCGATCGATCAGGCGAAGATCGCGCAGGAGCCGGTAACCTCGACCAACGATCTGCTGCGGCGCGTACCACAGGTCGTCTCGCTAGGCGCGAACCGCGCCGGCGGTTCGGCGCAGAACGGCGCGGCCAATGCGACGCGCGGCGCCGGCATCAATCTGCGCGGGCTCAGCACCAACGCGACGTTGTTGCTCTATGACGGTCGCCGCCTCCCGCCGCAGGGCACGCAGGGCCAGTTTACCGATCCGTCCGTGCTGCCGTCGATCGCGCTCGGCCGCGTCGAGGTCGTCGCCGACGGCGCTTCGGCCATCTACGGCTCCGATGCCATTGCCGGCGTCGTCAACTTTATCCTGCGCAAGGATCTCGACGGTATCGAAGGTCGAGCACGCTACGGTTTTACCGACAGCAATTACGACGAGAAACAGGCCGCACTGATCGCCGGCAAGAAGTGGGACGGCGGCTATGCCATGCTGGCGGGCGAATATACCGCCAACGCCGCATTGTACGGCAGTGATCTGGATTTCTACCAGAACGACAATCGCGATCGCGGCGGCCGCGATCTGCGCGTCACCAATTGCGATCCGGGCACGATCACCGTCGGCGGCGGCACCTATGCCATCCCCACCGGCGGGGTTACCTCGGCCAATGTCGGTTCGCTCGTGCGCGGCACGGCTAACCGCTGCTTTTACGGCGGGCTCGATCCGGTGATCGCCGAACAGCAGCGCTACAGCGTTACCGGCGCCTTTGGGCAGGAGATCACCGACGGCATCCGCGTGTTTGCCGACGGGTTCTACTCGTATCGCAAGGGCAAGCTGGCGATCAATCCGACGATCAACGCCACGGTGCGCAACACCAATCCGTTCTTCGTCAGCCCGGTGGCCGGGGCGACCTCGGTGCAGGTGGCCTATTCGCTCGTTCCCACGATCGGCCTGCAATATAATCCGTTCCATTCCGAATCCTGGAACGTGTCCGGCGGGGTGGAAGCCAAGCTGTTCAGCGACTTCAAGGGTACCGTATATTACGCGCATGGCGAGTCCGAGGAAGTCGCCGATCGTCGTTATTCGGGCGTCAATGCCGGCGCCCTGGCCGCGGCGCTCGCCGATACCAACCCGGCGACCGCGCTGAACCTGTTCGGTGGTCCGAACAATCCGGCGACGATCGCGCGTATTACCGACAACCTATTCGTCATCACCGGCCGCACCCGGCTCGACGTCATCAATGGGCAGGTCGATGGATCGCTGTTCGCATTGCCCGGCGGCAATGTGCGGATCGCCCTCGGCGGCGAGCATCGCGTCGAATATACCTATAGCGATCTGCTGACGGGGCAGGCGGCCACGCCGGTCAGCGTCAACGACGCCGGGAGCCGCACCGTCAACGCCGCCTTCGGCGAATTGTTCGTGCCCGTCGTGGGATCGGCCAATGCGATGAGCGGGATCGAGCAACTCACGCTGTCGCTGGCGCTGCGCTACGAACATTACAGCGATTTCGGCAGCACCACCAATCCCAAGTTCGGCCTGACCTACAAGCCGTTCCAGGGACTGACCTTGCGCGGCAGCTATGGCACGTCATTCCGCGCCCCGACCTTCGCCGAAAAGTCCACCGTTGCGGGTGGCGCCGGCCTGTATTTCGATACGCTGCCGGGCGCGGCGGGCAACCAGATCGGCATCGGCATTGCCGGCGGCAACCCCAATCTCAAACCGGAGACGGCCAAGACCTGGTCGTTCGGCGTCGAAGCCGCCCCTGTCGAAATTCCGGGCTTGCGCGCCAGCGTGACCTATTTTCGCATCAACTATACCGATCAGATCCAGGCGCTGCGCGGCACCGCCGGTCTGCTGACAAGCCCGCTCTATGCGAGCTTCGTACAGTTGAACCCGAGCGCCGCGACGATCGCTGCTCTGGTCGGTTCGGGCTTGCCGATCAACGCCGCGATCGATCAGTCGCAAGTCACGTTCATCGCCGATGGGCGTCGCCAGAACCTCGGAACGACGCTTTTGCGCGGGCTCGATTTCGGGCTCAACTATGACTGGAATATGGGCGACGTGCGGCTCGATGCCGGCATCCAGGGCACGTACATCCTGGATTACCGCTTCGAGGCGGTGCCGGGCTCCGGACTGCGCGATGTGCTCGACACGTTCGGCTTCGCGCAGAAGTTCCGCACCCAGGCGGATGTCGGCATGCAGTGGGGAGGGTTGCGCTCGCGCTTCACCTGGAACCACCTGAATGGCTACGACAATAATACCGTCGCCCCGATCCAGGCAGTCGGGAATTACGACACGTTCGACCTGTCGGTCGGCTATGCGTTCAACGATCACCTCACGCTCACCGGCGACGTGCGCAACTTGTTCGACGAGAACCCGCCGTTCGTCGATACCGCCGGTGGCTATGACCCGCAGTCGGCCAATCCCGTGCCGCGCATCTTCTCGGTCACCGCGCAGGTGAAGTTCTGATGCTGGGCGCGGCGGCCGCGGCCTGCGCCGCGCTCGCCGGGCCGGTATCGACCCCGGCGCCGGCCGGCGTGACGATCGTCCAGGCGACGATGGTCACGCCGGCACCGGTATGGAGCCCGGTCACCACCGGCTTTTATAAGCCGGTGCCGGTGCAGGTGCCGCTGTGCCGCGTCGAAGGTACGATCGAGGGCAATATCGGCTTTGAACTGTGGTTGCCGACTGATTGGAACGGCCGGCTTCTGGGGGCAGGCGTGGGCGGCGATGCCGGCGTGTTCAACTACGCCGATATGAGCCGTCGGATCGCGCAGGGCTTCGCCACGGTCACCACCGATGGCGGCCACAAGACCACGCAGGCGCGCTGGATGTCGGATCGCAAGGCGCGGGTGGATTACGAACATCGCGCGACGCATCTGACCGCGCAGGCGGCCAAGGCAATCGCGCGGCGTTTCTATCAGCGCGGCGTCGACAAGAGTTATTATCTCGGCTGTTCGGGTGGCGGGCGGCAGGCGCTGAAGGAAATGCAGAACTATCCCGGCGACTATGACGGCGTGATCGCCGGTGCGCCGGGGCCGTACATGCCGCTGCAATCGGTGCGCATGATGTGGGGCGCGCTGCTGCAGAAGCACCGTCCGGCGGGCGCGCTCGCCGATGGCGATTGGGCGCTCTACGAGCGCCGCGCCACGGCTGCCTGCGATAGCAATGACGGCGTCGCCGACGGCATCATCGCCGATCCGTTGCGCTGTAGCTTCAAGATCAGCACGCTGGCGTGCAGGCCGGGCCAGACGAAGGATTGCCTCTCGGCGCCGAAGCTCGCCATGCTGGAGACGATCGTCCGGCCGATGCCCGACGAGCAGGGCAGGGCGATGGACTGGGGCCTGTATCCCGGCGTGCGCACCCGGCCGGGCCCGCCCTCGCCACTGCTGCGTGCGATGTGGGCCGACGGCGTGTACAACGATCCGAACTGGAACGAGGACGGCTTTCGCCGCAGCGCCGATCTCGCCACCGCCAATCGCATGATGCCCGAGTTGCGCGCGGACAAGACGGCGATCGCGCCATTCCTCCGCGCCGGCGGCAAGGCGATCCTCTATCAGGGCTGGGCCGATCCCTCGACCAATGCCGGCCCGACGCTCAATTACTATACCAAGCTGGCCGGGGCGCAGGGGGGCATTGACCGCCTCGACGATGCGGTGCGCCTGTTCATGGTGCCGGGCATGTACCATTGCGCCGGCGGCCCCGGCGCCGATGCGTTCGGCGGCTCTGGCCATCCCGCCGAGACGACCGATCCGGCGCGCGACGTGCTATGGGCGCTGATCCGCTGGGTCGAGCAGGGCCGGGCGCCCGAACGCCTTATTGCCGCCAAGCACGACGCCGACACGGTCCGCTTCACCCGCGCGCTGTGCCCGTTTCCGCAAGCCGCACGCTACGATGGTCACGGTCCGACCGGCCAGGCCAGCGCGTATCGCTGCCAGACCGATCCCGACTTGCTGCGGCTCCTGAGCGCCAAATGACCGCGCGCCGTCAGTCCGCTGCGGCGGGCTGACGGCGAATGCCGATCAGCGCCACCGCCGCGACCGCCGAGCCCAGGCTCATCAATACCGCGACGCTGTCGAGCATATAGCCGGCGGCGAACAGCAACCCGGCCAGCGCCGGCGCCAGCGCAGACCCGCCACGCCCGATGCCGATCACGAAGCCCGTCGCCGTCGCGCGCAGCCGCGTCGGGAAAGTCCGTGCAAGCAGGGCATAGAGGCCGACCACGCCAGCATTGGTGGCGAAGCCTGCCGCCGCCGCGATCAGCGACAGGCCCTGCAGATCGCTTTGCCCGCGCCCGAACGCGATCACCAGCGCAACAGATGCGATCATCGCGCCGATCGTCAGCCCCAGCAGCCGCACCCGTGCCGTAAGTAGCCCGAGGAGCAAGGAGCCAGACGCCCCGCCCACGCTGGCCCAGACGAGCACGCCTGCTGCGGCGGCCGGTGCGAAGCCCATGTCGACGACGATCTTGGGGATCCATTTGAGGATGAAATAGAAGGTCATGATGTGCATCAGATAGGCAAGCGTCAGTAAGATCGTCGCCCGCGCCATGCCCGGCGCGAAGAGCTCCGCCGCGGATGCCCGACCGGCCTTGGCCTCGGGCGCCGGCAGCGTGTCGATCGTCGGATGCCCCATGCGCTTCAGCACCGCATTGATCCGCGCGAGGGCATCGGGCGGGCGCTTGTGCATCAGGAAGCTGATCGATTCGGGCGCGAACCACAGCACCAGCGGTACGAAGCAGAGCGTCGCGATCGCACCGAATACGAACACGGATTGCCAGCCATAGCTCCCGAGCAACACTGCCGAAATCGACCCGCCGACGATCGTGCCGACCGGATAGCCGCCCGCCATCAGCACCACGGCCAGCGCACGGCGCTGGCCATTGGCGGCTTCGGCCACCGCGGCATTCGTCGCCGCCAGCATGCCGCCGATCCCGAACCCGGTGAGCACGCGCCACGCCGACAATGTTACCACGCCATCGGCGGTGGCCGCCCCGAGCATGCCGGCCGCCATCAGCACCAGGCAGCCAAGGATCGTGGCACGGCGTCCGACGCGGTCGGCGACGCCGCCCAGCACCAGCGAGCCGATCGCCATGCCGATCAGTTCCATCGACAGCACCAGCCCTAGTGCAGCGCGGTCGATCCCCCAGTCGGCAGCGATCCCGGGCGAGGCGAAGCTGATCGACAGCACGTCGAAACCGTCGAGCGCATTGAGCCCCACCATCACGGCCACGACGCCCCATTGGAACCGGGACATGGGGGAGCGGTCGATGAGCGTCCGTGGGTCTTCTTTCGTCATTGCATTCTCCCAGTCCACACGATCGGCAATCTTGTTATAACAAGCAACTAATTAGCGGGCTTCTTCAGAAAATTTGGATCAGGCGGCCAGCTGGTATCACCTCCGGTGGATGAGCGGCCGGCTTGCGGGTCGCGCGCGCAAGATTGCACCGGAGACGCGACCACACGGATCCACCAGAAACCCGCGCAGGTCTGATACGAGATGCCTTGCCCCAGGAGAGGGCTTCCGGATACGGCACCCGGATAACGGCATAGCCCGGGGCGGCGGTCAGACCCCGCAAGGATCGCGGTGTCGACGAAACCACGCCAGCGCCGCGACCATCGCCGCAACCGGTACCGCCAGCAGCAGGATCGTCGAGCCGGGCAGAAGCGCCGATGCCGCCAAACCGATCAACACCGGGCTGCAGACGGCGCTGATCCGGCCGACGCCCAATGCCAGCGCAAGCCCTGTCGCTCTCGCTGCGGCCGGATATAATGAAGTGGCGGTGGCCACGGCGACCTTCTGTATCCCGCCCACACCGGTGCCCGCGATCAGGGCGGTGGCAACGATCAATGCGGCATTGCCGGCGTCGACCGACAGCGCCAATGCGACGATGCCCAGCAACGTCAGCACGCCGACGGCAATCAGCGCAGGCAACAAGCCGATATAGCGCGTCGCCACGATCGCCGGCACGGCGGCGAGGCTGGCGCCGATCCCGAACATCGCCGTGGCCATCGCAGCGGTTTCGAACGGCTGACCGGCACGCTGGATCAGCACCGGCATCCACCCCTGCAACACATAGAACAAGCCCAAACCGACGCTGAATACGCCCCATAGCAGCATGGTCACGGTGCGGTCGTCGCGGAGAACCGCGGTCACCGCCGCAAACGGCGCAGGGTGCGTCACGGCGGCCCGTCGCCGCGGCAGGGTGTGCCATAGCCAGGGCGCCAGCAGCAGCGCACAGGCGGCACCCAGCGCGAAGGTCGTCCGCCACTGGAGAGGCGGAGCGATCGATCCATTGACGATCGCGACGGCGACGAAGCCGAGCGGGAACGCGGTGTAGACGATGATCACACGCCCGGCCTGCCACCGCGCGCTGCCCGCCGTGCTGGCCGCGGCAACCGCCGCGGGTATCGCCGCGCCGATCGCCAGCCCGGTCAGCGCGCGCGTCACGAGCATGATTTCGACCGACGTCGCCAATGCCGACAGCGCCAGCGTCGCCGCCAGCGCAAGGCAACCGGCCGCCGCAGGCCAGCGCGGTCCGAGCGCATCGGCCAGCGGCGCGAGTACGAGATAGCCGGCCATCTGGCCCAGCATCGTCGCCGACAGCAGCACGCCCAACATCCGCGTATCCAGCGCCCATGCCCGTTCCAGGGCGGGCAGCGCGAAGCTCAGCGACTGGAGCGCGAAACCACTGACGAACAGCAACGCAGCGCACAGCAGCACGATGCGCCCCGGCCCAATATCCACGGCCTCGGTTCGGCCGGGTTGCGTTGCCAATCTGCCCTCCCGGGGGCCCGGCGCCGTCGATCGCTCCGACGGGAACGGCGCCGTGCCGCGTAGGGCGGTGGATACGCGCCCGGTTTAGGATTTGAAGTTCATGATCGTAGAGAAAAACAGATTGTCCCGATACCCCGCCGAGCGGAGGACGTGACCGGCTTCGACGTAATTGACCTGCCCGACGATCGTCACATGCGGGTCGATCGCCCACGCCGCATTGCCGCGATAGATGGTCGCGACCTGCTTGCCGTCGACCGATTGCGTGCCGACATAGGGCTGTGAATTGCCTCGATAGACCGCATCGCGCTCGTTGGGACGCCAGTAGAAGCCGGCCTCCGCGCCCAGGCGCAGTTTCTTGGTCGCCTGCACCGACGCGGTCGGCGCGATTCCCATCAAATTGATCGCGCCGACATAATTGTCGTCGCTGAACATGATCGTCGCATTGTAGAGAAAGTTGAAGGAGTTGACCGTGCCGCTGGTGTCGTAATTGCCGCCGCCCGATGCATAATCGGCGTGGAACCCGATCCGCGCCGCGCGCGGCCCGGACGAGAGCGCGATGCTCTGATTGCTGGACGCGGCCCAGGCGTTCACGCGGCGCGTGCCGAAACGGCCATCCTGCTTCATGCCCGTCCAGTCGAAATCGACCCGGCCAACATGCCCCCACAGCCGCGCGCCATAGGTCTCGCGCCGCTCGCTGCCGGAAAGGCGCGCGAGCGTGCGGGCGCTACCCTCGAAGTGGAAGAAGAACGGATCGAAGAAGACGGTGGATTTCAGTCCACCGATCGGTTGGTCCGTCACCACGGCGCTGGCATTGATCCCGGTCAGGCGCTCGCCATTGGCCGTACCATCGTCGAACGTGCCGATGCCCTGTTCCGTCGGGGTGAAATGGACTGCGGTGAAGCGGAAGCGATCCCAGTCCATCGACACCCGCGCGCCGTTCATCGAGACGCGGATATTGGGGTTTTCGCGTGGGCTGATGATGAAGCGCGGGCCATCGAAGAATTCCTGGCGGCCCAGCATGATACGGGCCTTGCCGTCAGCCACGGGCACCTGCACCTCGGCGAACAGTTCCTGGACGATCAGATCGTTCTGCTGGATCGCAATGTGCGGACTTTCGTTGCGCCCGAAGATCTGCGCCGACTGGATCTGGCCATAGAGTCGCAACGCCGGCCCGATGTGCAGGTCAGCCCCCACCGCGGTACGCAACATGAATTCATGCCGGTCGGTCGCATCGTTGAGACCGGGCCGTGACGAAAAGTTGAAGCGGCTTCGCTGGTCGCCGCTCAGCGTCAGGAACGTGTCACCATCCTCGCTCAGCGGGATGTATTTGAGCGCCGAGAAGCGATCGCGTTTCGCCTTGGGCGAGGCCAGGAAGCGCCAGTCTTCGGCGTGGCGGATCAAATAGAAGAGCGGGCCGATCTTGGGCCCGCGCCCCGCCGCCTCTGACGGATAAGGCGACGCCGGCGTGGTGCCGCTCGGCACTGCCTTGGTCTCGGCGGGCAGCGCGTCGATCGGCAGCGGCGCGTTCTGCGTCGTCACCGTGGCCGGTGCATCCTGGGCGGACGCCGTTCCGGACGCAGCGAGCCACAGCGCGCCGCCGATGACGTAGCGCGCACGCCGCGGGTAAAGATGGTGCATGATCAACCCAGCGGAATTTCGAGCAGGTCGCGGCCGACTACGATCTCGCCCTTGTAGTGCTTGGCGACCTCATCGCGCCACATCGCGTCCGTGATCCAGTCCATGTCGCCAGGGACGAAATGGCTCAGCACCAGTTTCTTGACCTTCGCGCGCGTGGCGATCTGTCCGACCTGTTCCGCCGTGGTATGGCTTTCGATGATATGGTTGCGGAACGCCGGCGAGCCATTGGCGCGCTTGACCAGCGCATCGACGCCGGGAACGTACAGCACCTCGTGCACCAGTACGTCGGCGCCGCGCGCGAAATCCGCAAGCGCGGGATTGTAGGCAGTATCACCCGAATAGACCACGCTGCCGTAGGGCGTATCGAATCGATAGGCGAGATTCTTGAGCGGGGGATGCGGCGTGGTGAACGCCGATACGCGGACCCGCGCGTCCTGCATGACCGGCCCAGCGGTGCGCGTGAAATCCTTGGCCAGGAGAAATTTTGCCGGATCCGCTTTGCCTTCGTCCGCCATGCGCGTGGCGACATCGAGCCGGTTGAGCCGCCAATAGTCCGCTGCCATCGCTTCCAGCCCGACCGGGCCATAGGCTTGGACCGGTTGGCGCAGCGCGCCGGCGGCCCACATGTTGTAGACGAGGTTGCCAAATTCGAGCTCGTGATCGGAATGCATGTGCGAAATGAAGATCGCGCGGATGCTGCCGAGATCGATCCCCGCCTTCACGATCTGCGCGGTCACGCCCATCCCGGTATCGATCACATAGGCCTGGCCGTCGACGATCAGGGCATTGGCAGGATTGGATCGCGTGCCGCCGACGCGGGGGCCGCCCTTCGTGCCCAGCAGGACGAGCTTCGCGCCCTTGCTGTCAGGCTTCACGGCTGGATTGACGGGCGCCGCCTGCATCGCCTGCGCACCGTGGGCAGCGAGAAGTCCCGACGCCGACACGGCCATGCCCATCCCGATCAGGCTGCGACGGTTCATCTGCCAAGGTTGATTTCGCCCGTTCATCGTCCGTCTCCTGCAACGCACTCCCTCGGAGTTGCGGCCTGCTGACTAACGGCTGTCGTCCGCAATCGCAACTAGAATGCGAACCGTATTCTGTTTTCGCATGGGTGGACATCGGATGAAAGTTGGGAAATGCATAACCATGACGGAGAGCGGAAACAGCGAAAACGAAGGACTGGAACGTGCGGGCGTCTTGCCTGCGCAACAGTCGCGCAGTCGTGCATTACGGGATCGTCTCATTGCCGAAGGGATGCGGCTCGCGCGGGCGAGACCGTTCCAGGACGTCGCTATCGCCGATCTGTGCGCCGCCGCCAAGTGCTCGACGGGAGCCTTCTATGCCCGATTTCCCGATAAGCTGACGTTGCTCAAGGCGGTGATGGTGTCCGCTGCAGCCGAATCCCGGCCGTTGTTCGAGGCCATCGTCAACGGTTCGCCGTTCGATCAGATTATACGCGATCTGGTCGCCGCGCAGGTCGCAAGATTTCAAGCGTACGAGACGTTCTACCGCTCCGCCTTCAAAGTCAGTCTGGACGATGGCGCCGCGTGGACGCCATTCCGACAAAATGCCAGCGGTCTTGCCAACTGCTATATTTCCCGGCTTCGATCAGAACCATCGATCGACGGTGTGTCGATCGATGAAGACAAGGTCCGGTTCGCATTCCAGATCATGTACGCGATGCTCAACAACACCATCCTCAACCGACCAGGACCGTTCCATCTGCCCGATCCCGAGTTCGCGATGCTACTAGAGGCATCGATGATTGCCGCCATGGGCATCCACTTTCCTGACGAAGCAAAGGGCTGAAATTGCGCGAAGTTCATCTCCGGGGCGCATAGCTGTGGGAAGTCCGACGAGTATTTGCGGACTGCCGACGCGGATATTGTACGGCTACCGGCAGCACCGCAGTGGAGTATTCCCCGCTGGCCGCAGTAGCGTGCGACCCCGCCGCCTGTCGCCGCCACGCTTCATCGAGATGTCATTGAAATGATGGTGGACGCACTTGGGCTCGAACCAAGGACCCGCTGATTAAGAGCCGCTTAATCTGCGTGTAATAACAATCACTTAGCTGCATTCGTGCTCAAGGATAGTAACAAATGGCGACGGCGTACGACAAGAGGGGTCATCGTTTTACGCCACATGTTCGTACCCAGGGTCGCCAATTCAGGCCCGTTCATCACATATGTCGTTTGGGGTGGGGCTGCTGAAACTGAACGTTACAGGCGCGGTGATGATCGACATTCCTCCCCGCTAATCGACCGTTGCCGCGCGCTGCATCCGTATGTGCGGGTCCAGATCATGGCCGAAGATCGGCCTGCAAACTTGACCGCCGCTGTGTGCGATGCCGGGATACGCTACCCTCGGCGATCGCGTCCTGCTCGGCGCCGGGCCGGAAAAGCAGGGCGGGGGCGCCGGACTCCTCGGCGACCAGTTGCAGCCCCTTCGAGGCAGTCGGGGAATATTCGCCGACCTCACCGGCGGCGCCGCTCAGGCCGGGCACGCGCAGGCACACCTCCATCGGCAGCAGCGGTGTGGCGCTGGCCCCTTTCGACATAAGCGATGCGGTCGGGGTGGGGCCCGGCGACATGGAGCGCAGGCGCGAACAGGCTGCGCCAGCGCCAGCACGAGAAGATCGGCCCCTCGAAACCCGCCAGCAGGCCGGCCAGGGATATGGTCGCGCTGGCGTCGTCGGCGAGATAGTGGCTGCCGAGTACCTCATGCAGCGCGCCGGCGACGATGCCACCGCCGGGCAGGACGCGGTCGATGGCGACCACACCGAACGGCAGGCAATCGCGGCGCATTGAGCGCGCCAAGATGCGTGGCGGGGAACCGGCCTTGGACGCACGGCACCGTCTTTTGGGTTGCAGGGGGCAAGCCCGTTGTGCTTCGACACGTCATGGATTTGCCAGTCGACCCCGTAATGACCAAGATCAACGCGGTCCCGGACACGTCCCGCTATTCGATATCCGGGCTGACGGTTGCCGCCGACCTGGAAATCCCCGGCGCCGTGGCGCTCACGGATGTCTGGCAAACCGCCGATGTCACGATCGCGTCAGGTGCGCTTCCGGACAGGCTTGATGGCGCAACGGGCGGACCGAATTGGCAGATGACGAAGACGGCTTTCCTGATAGTAGTGCCCGGGATTATTCGTATGCTGGTCTCGAACGGTGCGGACATCCGCTACGCGCTGATCGGCGATACAGCGATCGAAGACGCCGTGGCATTTTTGAGCGGCACCGGTTTCGGCATCCTTTTGCACCAGCGCGAGCGCATCCTGCTGCACGCCAGTGCGGTGCGCGTGGGCAACCGCGCAGTGCTGTTTTGCGGCGCCTCGGGCGCGGGAAAATCGACGCTGGCAGGGGCGCTGGTGACGGCAGGATACGATCTCGTTTCGGACGATTTCTGCGCGATATCGATCGATGCAAAGGGCGTATCGCACGTTGCCCCCGATGGCAGACAACTCAAACTGTGGCGCAACGCGATCGATCGACTGGCCCTGGAGGAGCGACGCAGGGCACCGGTTCGATCGATGCTCGAGAAATTCTATGTCGAGCCGCGCGCGGCTACTGCGTGTCCGCTGCAATTGGGTGCCGTCTATATGCTGCGTGAGCAGCGCGCCACGCTTGCCCCCGGGATCGCCCGGCCGAGTATTGTCGATGGGACGCTGATGGTGCGCGGCAATGCCTACCGCCCGGCGATCGTGCGGCGCATGGCGCAGCAAAAGCTGTATTTCGATGCTAGCGCGTCGATCTGCCAGCATGCAGGGATCTATACTCTGACGCGACCGATGGCTTTTCACGACCTTCCCGTGACAATCGATTGGCTGGAAGCACATTGGCGCGACATTGGATTGCTGACCCGCGCCGCATGAACAAAATCTGGCTCGCTTCCTATCCCAAGTCCGGCAACACGTGGTTTCGCCTGCTGATCGCCAATCTGCGTCGTGATTCACCCGTCGATATAAACGATCTACCCCACTCCGGCGGTATGGCCAGCGCCCGCGCACGTTTCGATACCGTCATGATGTTCCCCTCGGGGCTGTTGACGCATGCGGAATGCGATCGGTCGCGCCCCGATTACTACCGTGCGACCGCGTCGATGCGCCGCGAAGAGGGACCGGACGATCGACAGGACACGGCGATCGACAACGTCCAGTTCAGCAAGGTGCACGACGCCTATACCCAGACGAGCCTGGGTGAGCCGCTGCTCGGCGGTCCATCCGCCGCCAGCGGCGCGATTCTGATCGTGCGCGATCCACGCGATGTCGCATCGTCGCTGGCCAATCATGGCGGCTGGTCGATCGACGACGCGATCGACTTTATGGCGTCGCCGGATTCCGGCTTCTGCAACCGGACCGACCGTCAGCCGAACCAGCTGCGTCAGCAATTAGGCGGATGGTCCCGCTATCACGCCGGCTGGCTGACGCAAGGCGACCTGCCAGTGCACAGGGTCCGGTACGAGGATTTGCAGGAAGACACGGCAGCTACTCTTCGTGGGGCGTTGGAGTTCGCCGGCGTGACGGTGACGGCGTCCGAGATCGCACGCGCGGTGGACTTTGCTGCGTTCGACGAATTGCGCGGGCAGGAGGACCGTAGCGGCGGCTTCCGGGAAGCGCCGCGACCGCACGGCGCCGCGAGCTTTTTCCGTCGCGGCGTGGCGGGAGGGTGGCATGACGAACTGACACGGGCCCAGCGGGAACGGATCGAATTGGACCATGGCGGGATGCTGGCAGGGCTCGGTTACACCTGGTGACGGAGCCACGGCCAGACGGTTCGAGCGCGGTCGCTGCGGGGTGCGGCGAACTTGACAGATGTTCCCTGCATCGTGCTAGAAAAGCGCAAATTAATCGCCGGAAGTAACGGTGGAGGGGCCGCATCATGTCGAATCAAGACAACGCCACAGTCGAGCTGTCGGGTAAACCATTGAAGCCGTGGATCACACCCGACGTGGTAGCGACGCGCGAGACTGAATCGCAGACCACCTTGGGCACGGACGCCGTGAGCTCGATGGGCTACGCTTATGGTTCTTGACCTGTTGCCGGCATGCAGGTGCTGTTTGCCGCTTCAGGGAAGGGCGACATAACGCGCCTGGGATCTAAACCGGTTTTAAGTCGTCGGACCCGCGCTGATACGACGGCGGACGGAGCATCGGGACCGCCGTCATCCGACGGCAATCGCGCCATACGCTGCCATCTTCTTGACAAAGGCATCCACTTCGGCGCGGCAGACATCCGGTGCCACGTCGAATTCGGTGCGTAACGCGGCGCACACCACCTCGATCTCGGCCGGTTGCTCGATCAGTTCCCAGATCCGCGCGCCGACCGCATTCATGCCAAGATACAGGCATTGCTCGATATTGATCATCATGATCTCGTCGGCGACCTTGGCACTGGCCCAGTCGCCGGTCCGGTAAATCATCATCGCTTCCTCGGGTCGGTCGAATGAGTGCCCGATCATAGGGGTGAACGACGGCCACCGAAAGCGCCAAGCGCGCAGGTCGCTGCCGAACAGCGGAGGAAGCCGGGATGCTGACCAGCCATCCGGCCCCGCCAAAGCGGGCGGCAGCGAGCGACCGGAACGACCTGCGGTATGGGGCGATGCTCAGCCGACTGTGGCCCGCCGTTCCATCCTGACCCGGAAGCCGCTGTCGCCGGTCTGCACGAACCCCAGCCGCCGGTAGAGCCGCCGCGCGGGATTGCTCTTCTCGACGTCCAGGCCGACCGATTTGCCCTGCCGCGCGGCATCAGCGAGGATCGCGCGAAGCAAGCCGGTGCCGATGCCCTTGCCGGTTTCATCCGGCAACAACAGGATATCGACGATGTGCCGTTCGCTGGCGCGCTCCTGCAGACAGATCCGGCCGATCGGATCGCCGCGACGTTCGATGACGTGGAACTGGCAGCCTTCCAGTGCATGGCGATAATGGTGGCGTTGCGCCGTGAACTGGTGCGCCAGGAAAAGCTGCTTCCGGGCGGCATCCCAGTCGAGCAGCGCCAGTTCCTGCGCGCGCGTGGTGGCGAACAGCGCCATCAGGAACGGCGTATCGTCGTCCCGCTCGGCGCGCAGCGCGATGCCCTGCCGCAGCAACACCGTCGGCAGGCGTAACGCCGATGGTATCGTCGGGACTGCCATGATTCCCCCTGACGTCAGTTGCGTCCCGGATAAGAGCCTTCGACGCAGATGCACACGTTCAGCACGAGAAGCGGCTGGCGATTCTCATGCGGCTGACCGCCGCCTGTCGCGGCAATGGCCGATGGCGAAAAAGCGACCACCGGACTGGCGCCTGCCGGGGCGTAAATCTGGCCGGGGCTCGACGGTCCGAACATTGCCTGGCCATTCGGTACGTTGGTGATCTGCCGGGTATCGGGCGGCGACGATTGCATGCCGCCGAACAATTGGTGGGTGTGTGCCGGCAGTTGTTCAACTGTCAGCTGCACCTCGTTCGAACCCACGGCCTCTCCGAGGCTGTAGGGAGTGAGCCCCGGGCCCGCGCCGCGGCCGCTATGCAGCGGGGTGCGGTTGCCGGTGAAATCGGGCAGGTTGAACGTCGTCCGCCCGTCCCCGCCATAGCTCGTACCCAGGAGACTAAACAGTGCGGTGTATTGCCTGATCTGTAGCGTAGCGCCGTTGCACAACAGCCATCCGCGCGGCACGTAATTGAATCCGAATGCCCGGATTTCACCGATAAATGCACTACTCATAACGATGAACTCCGCAGATCAATTGCGCGACGGGAAGATGCCTTGCAGGGCGATGATGAAGTTTACCGCAAGCGAAGGCATGCGGTTTTCGTGCGCCGTGCCGCCGCCGCGGGCACCAACGGTCGCGGGGGCCATGGCCACCGGGTTGATTGTCGCGGTTGAGCCCGCGAACGGTGCCACGTACAGGCCAGCCGTGACCCCGGGGAGGCTTTGAGGCGAGGCGGGGAGCGCGGAATTGGTCGGCGCGGGCAGCGAGCCCGGATTGCGCGACACCGACATCGTGTGGTTATGCGCCGGGAGATTGGCCTGTGACAGCGCCACCTGTTCCGTGCCACCGGTCTCTGACTGAAGCCGCAGGCTCAGGCCCGGTCCGCGACCGAAGCCCATTGGAATACGACCGCGAAGATCGGGCAGGTTGAACGTCGTCTGCCCATCGCCCCCATAGGTCGTGCCGATAAGAGCGAACAGCGCGTCGTTCCCTGCGATCGAAAGAGTCTGGCCGTCGCAGAACGCCCAGCCCACAGGAGGAAAGTTGCCCGCGAACATCCGAATTTCCGCGATGATGGGTGTTGACACGATATTCTCCTGAACGATCGCTTGGCGGGATCAATTTCGTGACGGAAAGATGCCTTGAAGGGCGATGCAGTAGTTGAGCACGAGATACGGCTGCATGTTGCTGTGCGGCAGGTTGCTACCTGTCGACGCCAGCGATTGCGACGACAGCGTCACGAGATTGCCATCGGCCGCAGGTGCGTAAAAATCGCGTTCTGCCGACGAGTCCGCAGCATGCATGCGCCCAACTGGCGGCTTTAGCGTCGCGGCGGCGGATGTGCCGGCAAAATTGTGCTGATGCGATGGCATCTGAGCCTGTGTCACAGTTACGGTTTCGGTGCCAAGCATAGCACCCTGCTGCGACCCACCTGACGATGGACTTCGGGGGCCGACGAGAACGCGACCGCGCAAATCGGGAAGTGCGAATGTGTTCTGGCCATCGCCACCATATTGTGTGCCGAGCAGCGCGAATAGGGCCTGGTTGGTTCGGATCGCCAACAACTGACCCGCGCAGAGCGCCCAGCCCTTCGGCGCGAAGTCCAGTGCGAACAGCTTAATCTCGCCGATATACGGATTCATGGACAACCCCGTTCATGTCATCCGCCTAGAGAGAGGGTGGGACGATCACGCAGCACACCCGGCGGAATTCTGGTCCTCAGTGAGCTGTTTCCAGCGCCTGCACAATAGTCGCATTTTTACAATTACCTCAAGAGGCTGCGATGCATTGTGGCCATCAATATCAGCTATTGCCGCGCTCGAACCAATGGATAAATCGCGCGGCGATGATCGCCCGGGTGGCGATGTGCAGCCGTGCGTGATCCCGCAGCCGCGACTCGTTGGAATCGGCGATTACCGCCGCCAACCGGTCCATATCGACATATCTCGATAGCCGCCCATCGCGGTCCAGCGCGCGTAGTTCGGCCAGAGCGGCAGGCGCGCTGTCCATCATCGCCCGGAACATGTCCGGCTCGAACGAATCATTGCCCGGGCCGCTGGCCAGCAATCGCGGTGGCAGGATATCGCTGAGCGCATGGCGGGCGAGCCAGCGTTCCAGGCCGTCCTTCAGATACAATCGCTCGGGGATGGCAAGCGCGAGTTCCACCACGCGCTGGTCGTGGAACGGACGCGTGAAATCCAGTCCGTGCCGTGCCGCCAGCGTGGCGCCGGCTGGTTGCTGGAGCGAGACCTTGCGGAGCAGGTGTATCCAGCGTTCTCTGCCGCGATTGTGCGATGGGCGCCGGTGGCGCAGCCGGGCGGGGTCGATCACCCCGCGTTCGATCTGACGGCGGATGAAGTCCGGGTTCGCGCCGCGCGTCTGCCAGATCGGTACGCCGCGACGCTGAATGAAAGCGAGCGTCGTCCAGAACTTCAGCGGCACGAATGCCGGTAGCACGTTCTGCAGGAGAACGCGCCGCCATGAGACGCCGGTGGCGCGCATCCGTGCCCGATATTCGCGCAGGAACGTGATCGGCTTGCCGCGCAACAGGATCCGCCCGAGCAGATCCCCGGGGCGGACGTTGAGCGTGTAATCGCCGCCATAGCCGTCCATCGCCAGTCGTGCGCCGGAGCGGGCAGCCAGCGTATACAGGCCGTTATACACGTACGGAGTGCCACTCCCGATATCGGTGGCGGCAAAATGGGCTTCGAGATCGGTGAAAGTTGTTTCCGTGGTGCGGACGAATTCCTGCACTTCGATCCACGGATAATGGCGAAACGCGGCGACGGCGGCGCGCGCATCGCGCACCGCGCGTTTCTCGCCCTCAGCGAGCAGCGACGTGACGGCGAGTAAACGACGGCCTTGTGCTGCGATGATCGGGCCGGCCAGTGCTGCGATCCCGCCGCTGTCGAATCCGCCGCTCAGCAACAGCGCGGGGTGACGGATCAGGCGCCGCACGCGGCACGCCACCGCTTCTTCCAGAACTCGTCGATACGCCGCGACATAATACGCATCATCATGGCCGAGATGCACAGGGTCGGCGCGCGGCTGCCAATAGGATCGGGCGCGCGCAGCACCGTCAGCCGCGATATGGAGAATTGTCGCGCCAGGGAGCGCGACGATCCCGTCGAACGCGGTTTCGCCGGGCACGGCATCGACGACGATCATCAATTGCCGCGCGATCGCCGCCTCGGACAAGGTCCGCGGCACGCCGGGGAAAGCCCACAACGCCTTGGCTTCGCTGGCAAAGGCGATGAACTCTTCGTTCTGATGATAATAGAGACCGCGTTGCCCCATCGCGTCACGCGCCAGCAGCAGCGATCGATCCGCGGCATTCCACAGGGCGAAGGCGAAATCGCCGATCAGGTGATCGACGCACGCCTCGCCCCAGTGTCTCCATGCGGCAAGGATCACGGCACTGTCGGCCATGTCGCCAAGCGCATCGGGCGCGATGCCGATCGCGGCCGCAACCGCTGCGCGATTGTCGATCCGCGCATCCGCGACGAGCATCACCCCGGAATCGTGGATCGGCTGGGCTTCGTGCCAATCTTCGATATTGACGCGCAGCAGGCAGTGGCCGAACCCCGCACGCGCAGTGATGGCTGTTTTGCGGCCATCGGGGCCGCGATGGGCCAGCGTGTTGCCCATGCGGGCGAGGTCGGCGGTCGCGACCGCCGCGCCATCGAACTGCACGATACCGAAGATCGCGCTCACCGGACGGCGATGTCGCCGCGCCGCAGCCGCTCCAGCCCGGCGTAGGAATCGGCGACGATCTCCGCCGCAGCGCGAATGACAGGCGTGGCTTCGCGTTGCTTTTGCGCCGTGTCGGCCACGAATGTATCCCCCGGCGCCTTCGAATTGCGCGCTGCGGCGGCCCGCATCGCCGCAAGTCCGGCCGCGCTGGGGGCAATGCCGAAATGCGGCAGGATCTGCGTTTCGATCGCCTGCGGCAGAGCATCGTAATTGATCAGCAGGCCACCGCCGAGCGCGAAATGGTCGAGCGCGGCCGTGCCGATCTGGGCGAGCACCGTTGCCGTATAGTCGGTCGGATGCAACCGGTCTTCGTCGGGAATATCATAGACGCCCGGCATGGTGCCGGGGACCGCCTGAAGGCCCGGCATGCGCGCGTGCGACACCAGCACCTCGATCGGATCGCGGTACAGATACACCCAGGGCGTTTCGGGAAAAGCCCGGCGCAGCAACGGCAAGGCGATCGTATGCCAGCTGTCCAGCTTGATCACAAAATCGCCCGACTCCCCGTAGCGCTCGCGACCGAACGCTGCCACGAAGGCGCGCAGGATTTCCGCCCGCTGTTCTATCGGCATGTCGGGCCGGGCCTGGAGAAGCTGGATGATCTGGTCGAGCGGCGGGGCTTCCGAGACGACGATGTTGGCTGGATCGGCAGCGAGCATCTGCGCCACCAGCGTCGAGCCACAGCGCGACATGTGGAATACGAACCCGCTTGGCACGCGGCGGCCATCGGCGGGTGCCAGTGGCGCAAGCTGGGCGAGCGGCGTGCGTGGCCGGATCAGCTGGTTGAGCGGACGATGCCGGCTCTGCTGGATCGTTTCCTGGTAGAAGGGAGCAGTCAGTCGACCGTCGACATTGATCCAGTCGATGGTCAGCTCGGTCGCACTCGAAGACAAAGCGACGGGCAGATACCGGAGTCCAGGCCAGGCCAGTCCCGTGGCGGCGCGCGGCATGAAGCGATCTATCCCGGCCGGATCGACGGCCAGCGCGGCGCGCAGCGTGTTGGCGTCCATCGCGATATCATGCGTCGCGGCGAACTCCAGCACTGCCGGAACAAAGGCTGCCGGGTCGTACAGGGTGATCAGGCGCTGCTGCAGACCATCATCGGCGAGGATCGCGGCGCGCAGATGATCGAGCGACATTGCGGTATCGGACACGGGCTTCGTCTTTCCAACCGCCCGCGCGGTCGTTAGGCTGGCTAGACCAGGCAATCGCGCCCGGGCGAGGACCGCTATCATGCTCGCCACTGCTCGCCAATCGGCGATCCGCTATCGTGACCGCGCGCGGTTGCCGATCGACTTCGATGCGGGCCGGTTGCAGGCGGAGGTCGCGGAAGCCACCGGCAGCGGGTGGATCGACCATTTCGTCCGGCAGAACTTCGACGGCGAGTGGAGCGTGATCCCGTTGCGCATCGGCGCCGGCAACTGGACCAAACATCCCGTGCTACAGATCTTTCCCGCGCCGGGCGTGCGCGAATATGAGGATGGCCCGCTGCTGGCGCGGATGCCGTATCTGCGCGAGGCGATCGCGGCGATCCCGTGCGATATCCAGACGGTGCGGCTGATGAAGCTCGCCGCGGGCTCGATCATCAAGCCGCACACGGACGACGATCTGGGGATCGAACATGGCTTTGCGCGGCTGCACGTGCCCGTGATCACCAATGACGAGGTCGATTTTCGGCTGAACGGGGAGCGCGTGGTGATGGACGCGGGCAGCGTGTGGTATCTGCGGCTGTCGGATACGCACAGCGTCGCCAATCGCAGCGCCACCGATCGCATCCATCTGGTGATCGACTGCGTCGCCAACGATTGGCTGCGGAGCGCGGCGGCAGCGTGAGACTTGGCAAGCGTGGGGCGAACGCGCACAAGGCTCCCCAAACGGACGAATCATGACAGTTTGGGGCGGCATGTCTGCAAGATTGAGGATGTTGGCGATGCCGGCCGTGCTGCTCGCCACGATGCGATCAGGGACGGCGATGGCACAGGATTCGCTTGCCGATCCGGCCGGGTCTGGGGTTCTGGTCTCCGCCGTCGGGTGGCTCCAGGGGACGCTGCTCGGCACGATCGCGACGGTGGTGGCGGTGATCGCGGTGGCCAGCGTGGGCTTCATGATGCTGACCGGGCGGATCAACTGGCGCTACGGCGTGACCGTCATCATCGGGTGTTTCATCGTGTTCGGCGCGGCCAGCATTGTGGCCGGCATCCAGTCCACTGCCGGGCTGGGTAACTGACCGAGTGAGCGCACTCGACCGCGATCCGCTGTTCGTCGCGCTGACGCGTCCGCAAATGTTCGCGGGGGTGACGTACAGCTATTTCGTGGTCAACGCCGTGCTGGCGACCGAACTGTTCCTGATCTTCCATTCGCTCTGGGTGCTGGCCGTGGCGATCATCGTGCACGTCGCGGGCGTGCTCGCCTGCCTGCGCGAGCCACGCATCTTCGATCTGTGGCTGACGCGGGTGTCGAAGACCCCGCGCGTCCGCAACCATGCGATCTGGCGATGCAACTCCTACCGGCCCTGAGCGCCGACCCCAGGGCGGTCGAGCGGGAGAAGGCGGCGGGGCATCATCTGCCCTATGCACGGCATGTCGACGACTACACGATCGAGACGCGCGACGGCATGCTGCTGCAGGTCATCGCGCTGCGCGGATTGCTGTTCGAAACCGCCGATACGGACGAGCTCAACTATCGCAAGGGCCTGCGCGACGCGATGCTGCAGGCGATCGGCTCGTCTCGCTTCGCGCTCTATCATCACGTGGTGCGGAGGCGGGTGGATGACGCGCTGGAAGCGCATTTTCCCGATAGCTTTTCGCAGCAGCTGGACGCGGCGTGGCGGGCGCGGCTGGCAGGTAAGCAATTGTACGTCAACGATCTGTACCTGACGGTGATCCGCCGCCCGCTGCAGGGGCGCGTGGGCATGGCGGACCGGGTACGTGGCCTGTTCGGGCGGGCCGGCGAGACGCGGGCGGCAAACGCGGCGTACGAGCTGCGCGCGCTCGATCAGGCGCGCGATGCCGTTTTGGCGCAGCTGGGGAATTATGCGCCGCGGCTGCTCGGCGTGTACGAGACGGCGCAAGGGGTATGTTCGGAGCCGCTCGAGTTCCTCTCCTCGCTCTACCATGGCGAAGTGCGCCCCGCGCTGCTGCCGCTGCAGGATATCGGCGCGTATCTGCCGTATCGGCGGGTTAGCTTCGGCCAGGAAACGGTCGAGCTTGGCCCGCACGGCATCACGCCGCGCGGTTTCATGGGTATCGTCTCGATCAAGGATTATCCCGGCCAGACCGCGCCTGGCATGTTCGACGAACTGCTGCGGCTGCCGTTCGAGCTGCAGGTCTCGCAATCGTTCGGCTTCGTCGATCGCGCGGCGGCGCTCAGCCGGATGAACCTGGCGGTCCGACGGATGCGATCGACCGAGGACGAGGCGCTTAGCCTGCGCGCGGAGCTGGCGACCGCCAAGGACGAGGTAGCGGCAGGGCGGGCCGGCTATGGTGAGCATCACATGACCGTGGCGGTGCGCGGTGCCACGCCGGGAGAGGTCGATGACGGTGTCGCTGAGGTGACTGCGGCACTTGCCGAGCTCGGGATCATCGCGGTGCGCGAGGATCTTGCGCTGGAGCCGGCCTTCTGGGCGCAGTTCCCGGGGAACTTCAAATATATTGCCCGGCGCGGCATGATCTCGACCGGTAATTTTGCCGGACTGGCCAGCAGCCACAATTTCCCCATCGGGCGTGCCGAGGGGAATCATTGGGGCGCGGCGGTGACGCTGCTCGAGACGACCGCGGCGGGCCCCTATTACTTCAATTTCCATCACGGCGATCTGGGCAATTTCACCGTTATCGGGCCATCGGGATCGGGCAAGACGGTGGTGCTCAATTTCCTGCTGGCCCAGGCCCGCAAGTTCGGGCCGCGAATCATCTTCTTCGACAAGGATCGCGGTGCGGAATTGTTCATCCGCGCGATCGGCGGCCGCTATGACGTGCTCCGGCCGGGCGCGGCATCGGGGCTGAACCCGTTGCAGATCGAGGACACTGCCGCAAACCGGCAATTCCTGATCGACTGGCTGGGGCAATTGGTGGGTGGGGCGGATGTCGACGATCTGGCGCGGATCAAGGATGCGGTCGACGCCAATTTCGACCAGCCGGTGGGGCATCGCCGCCTGCGCCATCTGGCCGAACTGTTCCGCGGTGGGCATCGGCCGCATGCGGCAGACCTGTGGGCGCGGTTGCGGCCGTGGTGGGGCGATGGCGAGCGCGCCTGGCTGTTCGACAATGACAGCGACCTGACCGATCTGGCGGCGGACGCGGTGGGGTTCGACATGACCGCGATCCTCGACGATCCGGCCGTGCGCACGCCGGCGATGATGTACCTGTTCCACCGCGTCGAGGAGCGGCTGGACGGCACGGCGGCGATCGTCGTGGTCGACGAGGGCTGGAAGGCGCTGGACGACGCGGTGTTCGTACGCCGCATCAAGGATTGGGAAAAGACCATCCGCAAGCGCAACGGCATTGTCGGTTTCGCCACGCAGAGCGCGCAGGATGCGCTGGAATCCAAGATCGCTTCTGCGATCATCGAGCAGGCCGCGACGCAGATCTTCATGACCAACCCCAAGGCGCGCGCCGCCGATTATATCGATGGTTTCGGGCTGACGCCGCACGAATACGAACTGGTGCGAACGCTGCCCGACGATGCGCATTGCTTCCTGATCAAGCACGGCGCGGATTCGGTTGTCGCGCGGCTCAACCTGTCGGGCGAGCATGATATCCTGACGATCCTGTCGGGACGCGAGCGCACCGTGCGGCTGCTCGACGAAATTCGCCAGGAAACCGGCGATGATCCCGCGGCCTGGCTGCCGATATTGCTGGAGCGCGCGTGATGTGCCCGTCGATCGCGCCCGGCGGCGACTTCCTGAGCGGCGTCCTGGCCTATGTCGATTGCCAGGCGCAGGCGATCGGCGAGGGCGGGTACCGCGCCCTCGCCACGCCGGGCTCGGGCGTCGGGCTGGTGCTGACCGCGATGCTGACGATTTTTGTCGCCATGTTCGGGTATCGCATGCTGCTGGGGCAGGTGCCCGAGCTGCGCGACGGGGTCATCGCGGTGGTCAAGCTGGGCGTCGTGCTGGTGCTGGCGACGAGCTGGCCGGCGTTTCGCACGCTCGCATACGACGTGACGATGCACGGCCCCGCCGAACTGGCGTCGAGCATCGGCGGGCCGGCGGGGTTGCCGGGCGCTGGCGGTGGGCTGGTCGCGCGGTTGCAGCGGATCGACAATGGCCTGATCGAGCTGGTCGAGCTCGGCACGGGCAAGCCGGACAATAGCGATCAGATCGCCGGGCCGACCGCGGTGCCGCTGACCGCACAGCAACAGGCCGAACAGATCCGCGATCTGCAACGCGCCGCGCAGCGCCCGCGCTGGAACCCGGAACGCGACGCCAGCCTGATTGCCTATGGTCGCGCGCTGTACCTGACCGGGGCCATCGCGGCGTTTGCCAGCGTGCGCATCCTGGCCGGGCTGCTGCTCGCGCTCGGGCCGTTGTTCGCGCTGTTCCTGCTCTTCGACGCGACGCGCGGCCTGTTCGAAGGCTGGGTGCGCGGTCTGACCGGGGCGGCACTGGGCGCACTGGCGACGAGCATCGTTCTGGGGGTCGAGCTGGCGCTGATGGAACCGTGGCTGGCGCAGATCCTCGATCAGCGCCGCAACGACCTGTCGACGCCGAGCGTGCCAGTGGAATTGCTCGTCGTCGGACTGGTCTTTGCCACGACCCTCATCGCGTTGCTGATCGGCGTGGCGCGTGTGGCGCAGGGGTTTCGCATTCCCGATGCGCTGCGCGTCGCCTCGGCACGTCTGCTGGACGCGACGCGCGCGGCGCACGCAAGCACCGCCCGCACCCTGGCCGAACCGGCCGTGCCGGCAGCGGAGCGGAGCCGCGCGTACCGCATTGCCGATGCGGTGGCGGCGAACCAGCGGCGCGAGGCGGCGGCGCCGGTGGATGGATATCGCATCGGAGGGCGCAGCGCGGACATCGGGGCGGCGATGGCGCGCGACGCGACGCGCGGTGCGGCGTCCGACACGATGATCGCCACACCGATCGGGCAACGCTATCGCCGTCGGACCGGTAGCCGCGTATCGGCAGGCGCAGTGCGGCGGGACGGGGCGAGATGAAGAAGCAGCAGAGAGAGGCGCTGGACGCCTATTACCGTGAAGGCGACAGCTGGTCCACGGACCGTAACACGCTGCTCGAAAAATCCCGTCGTACGGCGTGGATCGTGGCGGCCGCCGCGGTGGCGGTGGCAGTGCTGGAGGGGGGCGCGCTGATCGTGCTGATGCCGCTCAAGACGGTGGTGCCCTATACGCTGATGGTGGATCGCAACACCGGCTATGTCGAGGCGCTGAAGCCGCTCGACGGCGACAAGGTCGCGCCGGACAAGGCGCTGACGCAATCGTTCCTGGTGCAATATGTCATCGCGCGGGAAAGCTTCGATGCCGATGCGCTGCAGGCGAATTATCGCAAGGCCACGATCTGGTCGGCGGATCAGGCGCGACGCGATTATATCGCGGCCGTGCAGGCATCGAACCCGGCCAGTCCGCTGGCACGCCTGCCGCGCACGACGGTGATCGAAACGCGCGTGAAGAGCGTCTCGCCGTTGGGCGGCAACAGCGTGCTGGTACGCTTCGAGACGCAGCGCCGCGATGCCGGCGGGCAGGTACTGCCGTGGCAGCCTTGGGTGTCGGTGATCCGCTATCGTTTTTCGGGTGAACCGATGCAGCGCGAGGATCGCTTCGTAAACCCGCTTGGTTTCCAGGTGCTGAAATATCGCCGCGATGCGGAGGCGCTGCCCGTGGCGGAGCCGACGCCCGTGCCCGTCGTGCCAGTCGTGGCGGGGAACGCGTTGTGATCGCCCTGCCGCGAACAATGATCGCGGTCGGGCTGCTCTGCGCCAGCATGGCGCAGGCGCAGCTCCGCCCAGCGCCCGGTCCGGGCGATCCGCGTATCCAGAGCGTACCGTACGACGCCGAACAGGTCGTGCAGTTGCAGGTCGTCAGCGGGTATCAGCTGACGATCGAATTTTCCCCCGGCGAACGGATCGAGACGGTCGCGGTGGGGGACAGCAATGCCTGGTCGGTAACGCCGAACAAGCGCGGCGATCATCTGTTCGTCAAAGCGCTGGCCAACGGGGTCACGACCAACCTGAGCGTCGTCACGGACGCGCGCACCTACACCTTCGATCTGCTGCCGGCATACGGACCGCAGCCCGATATGCCCTATACGGTGCGCTTCACCTATCCGGGGCCGGCGGTCGCTGTGGTCGCTAGCGACGCGCCGGCGATCGTCGGGCGGTACAAGCTGGGTGGGACGCATGCCTTGCGCCCCGTGGCGATCAGCGACGACGGCGCCAAGACGTTCATCGAGTTCGCGCCCGAGCGCGCCATGCCGGCGGTGTTCGCGATCGACGCGACGGGCAAGGAAGTGCTGGTCGAGGGCGCGACGCGCGACGGGCAATATGTGATCGATTCGGTGAAGGCGAAGCTGGTGTTCCGCATCGACAGGAACCGTGCGAGCGCGACGCGCGTGCGGGACTGATGGCGGCCGAGCACCCTTCCGGGCGCGATCCGCGCGCGATGGCGCCGACGGGGGACGTCCGGCCGATGGTCGCGGCGCCACCGCGCCGGACACCGCTGTGGATGATCGTCGGCGGGTTCGTTGCGGCGGGTCTGCTGCTGTTCGTGCTGCTCGATTCACGGCGACGTGCGCTAACCGCACCGGCCACGCAGGCGCGCGGCGTGGATCCCGACGGCCGCGCCGCGCCGCCCGCCGCGACGTTGTTCGTGCCGCCGGTCGCCGCGTCGGCGCCCGCGCGGGTGATCGTCGCTCCGACAGCGCTGCCGACGCCCGCCCCACGCTTCGTGCCGCCCGTCTTCTATCCGCCGCCGCGTGCCGCGCGCAGCTACGAACCACCACCGATTCAAATGCCGCCGGCGACTGAGCCGGTACAGCCGCCCGCCACGCCGGCGCGCGGCGGCACGGTAACCGCGATCGTCTTCGACTCGACGACGGCCGATGCGGTGGCAGCGACGGGCGGGACCGGGGTGATGGCCTCCGTGCTCGGCGACCGCGCGCGGGCAAGCATCCTGCGCAACGGATCGACTACCGTGCCGCAGGGGACGCTGATCCCGGCCGTGCTGGAAACCGCGCTGGATTCGACACGGCCCGGGCTGGCGCGGGCGCTTGTGCAACGCGATGTCGTCGGGTTCGACGGAACAAAGGTGCTGATCCAGCGCGGCAGCCGGCTGATCGGCGAATATCGCGCCGACCTCCAACCCGGGCAGAACCGCGCGAGCGTGCTGTGGACGCGGCTGGTGCGGCCGGACGGGGTGACGATCGCGCTGGGCTCGCAGGCGGCGGACACGCTGGGGCGTGGCGGTATCAAGGGGAGCGTCAACAGCCATTTCCTGGCACGCTTCGGTGCCGCGATCCTGCAATCGACGCTCGACGTGGGCGTCGCGCTGGCCAGTCGCGCGGGCAACAATAACGGCGTCATCATCGGATCTCCGCTGGGCGGATTCGGCGGCGGCGGCCTGATCGGCAACAACAATCAGGTGCGGCCGACGCTGACCGTGAAACAGGGTACCGCGCTGATGGTGTTCGTAGCGCGTGACCTGGACTTTTCGGGCGTCGAGGGGCGCCGTTGAGCGCCGGACCAGGTAGCGCGCCGCCGGGCGTGTACCTGCACGCCTATCTGGCGCCGCTGGCTCCAATGCTGGCGCGGGCGGACGTCACGGATGTCTTCGTCAACCGGCCCGGCGAAGTGTGGGTCGAGACCAGCGCCGGCGCAATCGAGCGTCACGAGGCGCCGGCGCTGGACGACGCGATGCTGGACCGGCTGGCGCGGCAGATCGCCGCTTTGTCGCATCAGGGGATCAGTCGCGAACATCCACTGCTTTCGGCGACACTACCGGATGGCGCGCGGATCCAGATCATCGCACCGCCGGCAACCCGTGGCAGCATGGCGCTGGCGATCCGCAAGCATGTCTCGCCCGACCTGGCCCTGAGCGATTATGTCGCGGCCGGCGCCTTTGCTGAGACGCAGGCGAGCGGGGTCGGCACCTCTTCGGTGGATACGGCGCTGCGGGCGCTGCGCGATGCCGGCGATATAGCCGGCATGCTCGCGCTGGCGGTGCGGGCGCGCAAGAACGTGCTGGTGTCGGGCGGCACCTCAAGTGGCAAGACGACGTTCCTCAATGCGCTGATCCGCGAAATCCCCAGCGAGGAACGGTTGATCTTGATCGAGGATACGCCCGAAGTGCATCTGCGCCATGCCAATGCCGTCGGGCTGCTGGCGGCGCGAGGGCAATTGGGCGAGGCCCGCGTGACGGCGGACGATCTGCTCGCCGCTTCTTTGCGGATGCGGCCCGATCGCATCATCCTGGGCGAACTGCGCGGCGAGGAAGCGTACACCTTCCTGCGCGCGGTCAATACCGGGCATCCCGGATCGATGACGACAGTGCATGCCGACAGCGCGGAACGCGCGATCGAGCAGATTGCGTTGCTCGTGCTGCAAACCGGGACGAGATTGGCGCGCGAAGACGTGCACCATTATGTGCGCGGCACGATCGACGTGTTCGTGCAGCTGTCGAGGAACGCCGGGCGCCGGCACGTGTCGGAAATTGTGCTGCGATAGTAAGAAACGCGCGTTGTGTCGCCCGTTTCGCCGCCCTACAACACGCGAAGATATCAGAGTTTCAAAGGGAGCATAGCCATGTCGAGCGTCGACACTTCTGCGGCTTCGCTGGGCGGAAAGCTCGCCACGGTCACGATCGATCGCCGTCGGATGATGGGCGCGGCAGCACTGGCCGTGGCGGGCGTCGCGGCGGCACCGGCATTCGGAATGGTCGGCGAGGCGGGGCTATCGACCTTTCGTGGGCAATACGCGATCCATGGCGGGCATCTGCTGAGCGGATATTTCGCGTCGCCCAAGGGCAAGACCAATCTCGGTGTTGTGGTACTGATGGCCGAGCAGGGTACGAGCCAGGCACGCGTCGATGCGGCGGCTCAGCGGCACGCTCGTGCCGGCTATCTTGCCATCGCTCCCGATCTTGCCGCGACGTACAGCGGGTCGGCCGTGATGGGCCGCGATGCGATGGTCGCCGATCTGATGGCCGTCTTGCCGAACCTCAAGCGGCTGCCACTCGGCAATGGTCAGGTGACCGTGGTCTCAGTCTGAGCCTTGCCGCGCGCGATGGCGGGCGCTGGGCTTATCATCGCGCCAGGAAATTTCTGGCTGCGGATTGGATGTAGGCTTCGTTTCTGAAGGCGGTAGTCAGTGCCGCATGCCGCAAGCCCGCGGCTTCGACTTTTCGGCAGGCACAATATGCCCCCGCTTCGCTCGCCGCGCTTCCGGAACGGGTAACGGCATGCCGAACGACGGCTGCGCCCGCCTTACGAGCGCACGGGGCAGACCACCGGCCGGCTGGCGACGGGCCGTTATCGTCCTGCCGTAGACCAGGCAGGTCGATCGTCGCCGCATGACCACGCATGTGAAGCCGGGCCGGCTCGCGCACATTGCGACGACGCCACCAATCGGGCCTTGACGCGATGGGCCGACAATACTGGCGCCGCTGCGACCACAGATTGCCGTACGGCACCCGCCCGTCTAGCCTCAGCCCGTGCGCTATGACGCCCTGCAACCGGCGGTCCATCGCCTGATCGCCGATCGTAAGCGCGCTTCACCGAGCTATGGGAATCGACCGTGATGAAAACTTTGGTGCTGCTCGCTGCAATATTCGCGGCACAGAGCAGCGCGCAGTCCAAACCTGAGGATACCGAAGTCTGGGCACCGGAGCCGGCCGTCGTGACTACCGGCCCCCTTGCTCCTGCACCGCCGCCATCGGACGCAATCGTGCTCTTCGATGGACGGGACGTGCTCGGCTGGGAATCGGTGCAGGATGGTTCGCCTGCGCGCTGGCTCGTGCACGACGGCGTCATGACCGTTGCCAAGGGCACCGGCAACATCCAGACGCGCCAGCGCTTTGCCAGCTACCAGCTCCATGTTGAATGGCGCGTCCCTGCAGGTATTATGGGGGAGGGGCAGGCGCGGGGCAATAGCGGGATATTCCTAGCATCTACCGGCGATGGCGACCTCGGCTACGAACTGCAGATCATCGACAGCTACGCCAACCGGACTTACGCAAACGGCACAGCCGGCAGCATCTACAAGCAGCTATCACCGCTCGCGAACCCGTCGCGGCCGCCCGGCGAATGGCAAAGCTATGACGTGGTCTGGGCCGCGCCGATGTTTCACGCCGACGGCTCTGTAGAGCGCCCAGCCACGATCACCGTGCTGATGAACGGTGTGCTCGTCCAGGATCACGCGGTGCTGAGCGGGCCAACACGCTATGTGGGCGCGCCGCGTTACGCAGCGCATGGACGCGCGCCGATCAAGCTGCAAGATCATGGCGATCCAAGCGCGCCGATCAGCTTCCGCAACATCTGGGTGAGGGAGCTCAATCGCTAGCCAGCATGGCGCGCGGCCGAGCAACGCGGCCTTAGCGAGACTGCGTGATCGCTCTCATTCTCCTGGCAAACTCGGCTTTCACTTCTGGCTTGGCGCGAGACTCGTTCACCTGCGCTGCCAGCTTCGCCACACGCGCGTCGAACTCCCTGATGAGCAGTGCAAGCTGTTCGGGGTGATAGTGGATCAGCTGACCGATCTGCCCGGCCAACGACACGTCGTCGGGCAGGGGCGTAGGCGGGGCCCACTGGTCTTTCAACCATGCAACCGCGGCCGCCGTACGCTTCATCCGGTACAGCAGCCCATCGACTCCGGCCGGCTCCGGCGCGAAGGTAACCTCGGCGGTAATCCGTTGGTCCGCCGGCTGCGCCGGTACGACTATCCGCGCGGTGAGGGTCTCGCCGTCGTAGCTCCAGCTCCCCTCGCGGGCGTCATCCGATCGAGGGTAGATCGTCCCGTTGACCTTCACCTGCCGTGGAAAAGCGGCCGCGGGCAGCTCGACCGTGATCTGCCGGTCATCGGCCATGCCCACGTATCGGCCCTGGCGTGGGTGCACGATGACCGCGGTCTGGCTCGTGTCGCGCACGCTGTCGATCGTTGTGAAGGCATGTTCGCCGTTGCGATACGCCTCGCTATTGCCGGCATCGGCATAGACCCGGCTCGTCGACCGCCCGCCCGGGAACACCCGCAGCACCAGCTTGCCATCGTCGGAGTCCTGCAGCTTCCGGACCGAAGCCGGGTTCGTCGGGAGAACCGCGCCCGCGCGAATGAACAGCGGTACCTCGTCTAGCCCATAATCCAGCGATATCGTGCGTCCGCCCTCGATCAGCGCGCCGCGGTTGCTGTCATACCAGCGGCCAGGCGGGAGCCAGATCGAGACGATGGCGCTCCCGTCCTTCATCGGCTGCGTCACGGGGGCGACGAGCATGTCGTTGCCGAACATATATTGGCCCTCCACCGCATAGGCCTTGGGCTGATCCGGCCAGGCATAATAAAGCGGCCGCAAGATGGAAACGCCGGTGTCGTAGGCCTCACGCGACGCGGTGTAGATGTAGGGCGCCATCTCATAGCGACGCTCGATGGTCTGGCGGAGCGCGGCGAACACCTCGGGTGAGAAGCGCCAGGGCTCTTTCCGTAGCCCGGCTTCCTTGGACGAATGGGTGCGCAGGATCGGGCTGAACGCTCCGAATTGCATCCAGCGCACGTAGAGTTCGGGATCGATCTTACGCTGGCTCTCGGGCGTATCGTCCGCGAACATATGGCCGCCGATGTCGTGGCTCCAATATCCATAGAGCACGTTCGAAGCCGTGGAGGTGAAATAGGGCTGGTACGCCAGCGAATCCCACGAGATCACCGCGTCGCCCGAGAACCCTATCTGATAGCGGTGATTTCCAAGCCCGCCCCAGCGATGATAGATGAGCGCGCGATCTTGTCCGGCGCGCTGCATCTGTGTGTAGAAGACGTAATTCAGCCACCAGGTGTTGGACAGACCGGGCACGAGTTTGGACTCGGGCCATTGCTGCCAGTCCAGCCACCAGAAATCGACACCCTGCGCTGCCAGGGGGGTCAGTGTGATATCGAACCAGTTCTTCACGAAGCGCTTGTCCGCGGCCTCGAAAGGAACTGGCGCGCCACCGGTCACGCCCATGGCCTTGGCAAAGGCGGGATACGATTCCTCGCTGCTTGGAATACCCGAGGCGGGATGCAGGTTGAGCGTCGTCTTCAGTTTTCGGCTGCGCAGCCAATTCAGGAGCCGCTGAGGCTCGGGAAACAGGCTGCGGTTCCAGCTATAGCCGGTCCACCCTACCGATTCTCCGAACACGTCTCGTTTGACGTATTTGGGATCCCAGCTCAGGTCATCGGTACGGTGCCAGTCCATGTCGATGACCATGACGTCGAGCGGGATGCCATAGCGCTCGAATTGCCGCACCAGATCGCGCATCTCGCGATCCGAATAGTTCCAATATCGCGACCACCAATAGCCGAAGGCAAAGCGCGGGGGCATTGGCTGGCGACCGGCGACTTTCGCATAGTCGCCCAGCGCCTGCCCATATTCGTGCCCATAGCCAAAGAAGTAGAGGTCCTGGCATTCGGCGCAGTTGCGCTTCTTCACCCACTGCCATTGCTTGTCGTCGTCGAACAGGAACGATTTCGTATCGTCGACGACATGCCAGCCATCGCGGGAAATCAAGCCCTGGCCAAGATCGAGGCGTTTGCCGTCGTCGATATGGACGGCGCCCGAGTAGCGATCGACCGTCCTTGCCGTACCGCCAAGGTTTCCATTCTCCGCGGTGCCCGGTCGCCAGGAGAATGCCGGCGCGAGCTTCTTCGAGCTGATGTGCAGATTCTGGGACGCGAACCGCCCGCTTCCAAGGGCATAGGTAAGCCGTAATGCGGCGGTTTCGATAAGGAGTTCGCCGTTGCGCGTAGTGGTGGTGAAGTTGGGGACCGGCTGGTTGCGATCGATGAACACCTGCGAAGGATCATCCACAAAGCGGCCGGTCGGCGACCATTCCATTCGGATCAATCCCGGCGTGAGAACCGTGAAGCGCACCTGACCACGCTGCACGATCGCGGCCGGCGCTGCCTCGCCCCGCATTGCGGGGATTTCGGCACGTGCCGGGGAGGCCAGCGCCGTGCTCGCGGTCAAAGCCAAGCCGGCCAACACCCCGCGCAACTCCAATAGCGCCATTGCAAGCCCCCTCCATGCGCGCCAGGTCGGCGATTGACCCTGGCGCATATACTGCCATCGCACGGTTGAGCCAGCGGTTCAGTGCCGCTGCATGCCGACGCCGTCCCTTCCGATACCGGTAGACGGTCGTAGCTTGAGTGGCACATCAGGGACATGTGGCATGACGCACTGGTCTCAAAAGCGAAAACCGGATGTGAAGTTTAGAGCGGCAGGCGGGCGGGCCGCAACAACGCTCCTGCAGGCACATCGGAAGTTCGCGGCGAGCGAATGTCACCAGCCTTCACCAAGTATCATCTCGAAGATTACGGGTTCGACGGCACTTCACACCGGAAGTTGCCAGCCGCAGCGGTCGATCCCGTGCCGCGATACACCGCCCGCTGCGGATAGGGGCAAAGCGGCCGTTGCATGTCGATCCGGCCGGGATCCTCGCTGGAGAATTTGGTCGCGACGATGCGCTCCGGGGCCTTGTCCCGCTCGGACCAGGCGATCAGCGCGGAGAACAGATCGTGCGTCGCGTCGTCCGAAGGCGGGCGCGGCGGGATGCCGAGCGTGGCGTTGAACGCGTCCGGGCCGGTGCCGCCGCCGCAATGCATCATGCCCGGGGCCATGAACAGCCGTGCGCTTTCTGCGAGTTTGTCGGCGCCGCCCATCTGTGTCGCCTGACGGTCGAAGAAGGCAACCGACTGGGCCGGCGCGACCAAGGTGTCGGCAAGGCCATGAAACACGATCAGCTTGCCGCCATGCGCAGCGAACGCCGCGAGACTGCCGCGCGTCGCATCATTGACGATCGGATCCAGCCGCGCATTGACGAGTGGCATATCGCGATCGACGTCGAAATTTTTCCAGTTCCAATCGGCGCCGAACACCCAGTTGAACAGCGCGCCGAACGGCGGCTGTCCGCTGATCGGTTTTTGCAGGAACGACCAGCCGAACGTGTCGGGCATCTCGCTGCCCGGCAGCCAGCCGTAATAGCGCGGCTTGCCGTCCCGATCGCTCGGGCCGGAATAGAAGGCACGCGCGGTCGCAACCTCCCCCTCGGCAAGGCAGCTGTCCGACGCCGCGCTCTTGCACTGAAGGATGGCGGGATCGAACGTGCAACTCATCGGGTCCGAGACGAACCGGTCGCCGGCCAGCCCATGTCCTTGTTTCCAGCAGCTGGCGACAGCCGCCGTGTTGAGCAGCTTGAGCTTCGCGTCCGAGAGCAGCCGTCCCGGCAGGCGGTTCGCCGCCGCATAATCCCACAGCACTGCGGCATGGCCCCAGGTCCGATCGATCACCGGCGCGCCGACCAGGATGGCGTGATAATCGTCCGGATAATACAGCGCCTCGATCAGGCCCATCTGGCCGCCGGTCGAGCAGCCGGTGTAATAGGATCGCCGCGCGTCCTGCCGGTAGAATGCCTTGGTGATCGCCTTGCCGGTCGTGGTCATGACATGGGTCGAGAGGCGGCCCCAATCGCGCCACTTGCGCGGCTGCCCGATCAACGCCTCGCCTTCCAGCGGCGAGGCGGGCGCGGTGCCGGCATCGGTCGTCGCGGTTGCGAAGCCGCGCCGCAGCCCTTCGGCCATGCCCGAATAGCCCAGCGCGGCGGTGCCGCCGAAGCCACCGCTGCCATTGCCGTGGAACACGCCGGTCCAGCCCTGCGCGGGCAGCCATAGCTCGACGCCGATGTCGGAGCCGGGGTCGGATCGCACCCGGGCAACGACGCGGCAGAAGCTGGGATAGCCCGGGACATCGCCCGTGATCGCCGCCGCCGCCGGCTTGGCCGGTACCAGCACGGCGCTGGCGATCGTCGTATCCGGCAACTTCACGCCGGCAAGCGCCGCGCAGCGCGCGCCGGTGTCGCGGGCCGGCCGGCGGCCCTGGGCCAGCGTCACGCTTGGCACCGCCAGGCCGATCGTGATCGCCGCGAGAAGGGCGGCGTGCTTGCGCTTCATTATCTTCTCCAACCGTATGGGAATTCTCAAATCAGTCATGCTGATGCGGCGTCTGCAGACGACGAGCGCTTGATCAGCCGCGCGAGCCACAGGAACAGAAAGGCGGCAATGAGGTACATCGGCGCCAGCGCGTAAAACGCCATCCGCAACGAATGCTCGCCATAAGCCGGGCGGAAGAAGTCGCTCGCCATCCCCACGAACGTCGGGCCGAGGCCGAGGCCGACGAGGTTCATGACCAACAGGAGCAACGCGCCCGAGATCACCCGCGCGCCCGGGGCCACCTCGCTCTGGATGAAGGTGACGGTCGCGGGCAGGAAGAAGGAGTTGAGGAACAGCGGCACGAACAGCAGCGGCAGCGCGAGCTCCCACCGGTCGGCGGCGACGAAGCCGAGGAAAAAGGGCAGGGCGAGCAGGAGCGACCAGGCCGGTATCGTGGCATAGGCTGCCTTGCTCCGCACGGCGTAGCGATCGATTAGCTTGCCCGAGACGAAGATGCCGGTGCCCATGCCCAGCCCGACGGCAAGCGCATACCAGATCGCGACCTCGTCGAGCGTCATGCCCTTTTCGCGCATCAGGAACAGCGTTGCGAAATTGGCCAACCCGTAGGTGATGAAATTTGCGGCGCCGCTGGCGAGCGCCGCGACCGCCAGTATCTTGTTGTTGAAGAAGCCGACGATCGCCTGGGCGAAGCTCGGTTCGGGAGCCGCATCGGCACCGGGGCCCTGATCGAAGCGGCCGCGGACCGGCTCGGGCACGAAGAAATAGACGACCAGCGCGGTTAGGACGCCGATCGTGCCGACCACGTAGAAGGGCACGCGCCAGTCATAGGCCGCCGCGAGCGACGCGCCGAACGCCACGCCCAGCGCGGAGCCGATCGGCGGGCCAAGATTGAAGATGCCCATCGCCGTACCGCGCCGTTCGCGCGGGAAGGAATCGGAGATGATCGCATAGGATGGCGGGACGCCGCCCGCTTCCCCGATGCCGACCGCCATCCGCGCGGCGGCAAGCTGGCCGTAACTGCCGGCCAAGCCGCACGCAACGGTGGCGCCGCTCCACAGGGCACAGGCCAGCGACAGGATCTTCACCCGGTTGGACCGGTCGGCCAGCCAGCCGATCGGGATCGCGATGAAACAGTAGAACAAGGCGAAGTAGAAGCCGGTGACATAGCCGAGCTGGCTGTCCGTGATGTGCAGCGAATCCTGGATCGGCTTGGCGAGGATCGAGACCAACTGGCGATCGAGGAAGTTCAGCACATAGACGCAGCACAACATGCCCAGCACCCAGCCGCCATGGCCGTGCCGTACGGGGGCGGCGTCGGCCGGCTGGGGCTGCGCCTGATCGATCGCCATCGGCTTGGGTCCCTTGCTAGTCATTCCGGTCCGTCCCGATCCAGCCGGCGCGCCCCTTGCCGCCGCCCAGGCCGGCCGCGACGCGCTGCTTCAACAGCGCGGGCGGGCGGAAGCGCTCGCCGTAAGCATCATGAAGGATATCCTGCACCTGCAGGCAGAGATCCGACGTGACGATATCCATCATCGCGAACGGGCCGATCGGATGGCCGAGCCCGAGACGGCAGGCCAGATCGAGATCGGCGGGCGTTGCGACGCCTTCCTCGACCAGCTTGACCGCCTCGATCAGCAAGGCGTGCAGCATGCGGTTGACCGCGAAGCCGGCGACGTCCCTGACCGGCACGGGCTCCTTGCCGATGCCAGTCAGCACCGCGACCACCGCGTCGAGCACGGCAGGATCGGTGGCAAAGCCGGGGACCACTTCAACCAGTTTCATGCGCGACACCGGCGAAAAATAGTGAGTGCCGAGGAACCGCGCGCGCCGCGCGAGGGGCAGCGCCACCGCCAGCGTGGCGATGGGCAGGGTAGATGTGTTCGACGCGATGATGCAGGCCGGCTGGCACACGTTGTCGAGCGCGCACAACACGGCCGCTTTCGCCTCGATCGATTCATAGACCGCCTCGGTCACCAGCGCGCAATCGGCCATCGCGCCCAGCGTGGATACCGGCTGCAGACGGGCGAGCGCCGCCTGCGCCGCTTCAGGCGCGTAGAACTGACGTGCGACCCCCTTGTCGAGGATCGTGCGCAATCGCGCCATCGCCGCTGCCAGGGCGTCATCGCTGCGATCGTGCAGCAGGGCCTCGTGCCCCGCCAGCGCGAAGACCAGCGCGATCTCCGCGCCCATCAGGCCGGCGCCGACCACGGCCGCCTTCACGATGCTTCTCCCACCCGCCGGGCCGATCCCGCGGCGGCCGCGCGCTGCCAGCGCTCAGCCTGATCGATATACCAGGGCAGGACGTCCGGCGTCGCCGTCGCATCCGCGCTGACCACCTTTGCCACGTCCCAGCCGGCAAACAGCCGTTTGATCGGCAATTCCTGCTTCTTCCCCGACAAGGTCCGCGGAATTGCCGGTGCGGCGAGGAGCCGATCGGGCACGAAGCGCGGCGACAGACTGGTGCGGATGGCAAGCGCGATCGCCGCCTCGAGCGCGGCGTCGACCACCGCGCCCGCGGCCGGCACGACGAACAGGATCAGCTGGCTGTCACCGCCGTCGCTTTCGACATCGATGATCATCGTGTCGGCGATCTGCGGCAACCGTTCGATCGCGGCATAGATTTCGGCCGTACCCATGCGCACGCCATGCCGGTTGATCGTCGCGTCGCTGCGGCCCGAAATCGTGCAGCTGCCGTCGGTGCCGATCGTCACCCAATCGCCATGCCGCCAGACGCCAGGCCATTCGCCGAAATAGGAATCGCGATAGCGGCTGCCGTCCGCGTCGTTCCAGAAATAGAGCGGCATGCTGGGGAACGGGCGGGTGCAAACCAGTTCGCCGACCGCGTCGACCACCGGCTTGCCATGGTCATCCCATGCCTCGATCGCGGCGCCCAGATGGCGGCATTGCAGCCGGCCCGGCGTGTCGGGCAGTTCGGGATTGCCGGCCATGAAGGCGGCGGCGATCTCCGTCCCGCCGCTGACGTTGCACCACCAGATATCGGGCCGGCCGCGCGTGGCGAATTGCGCCGAACCCCAGCGCTGCACGTCGGGCGGCAGCGGCGATCCGGTGCTGCCGAGCGCGCGGATGCGATCGATCCCCGCCAGCGTGCCGATCTCGACCCCCGCCTTGCGGCAGCTCGCGAAGAACGCCGCGCCGGCGCCGAACCAGGTGACACCGGCGCGGGCCGCGAAATTCCATAGTCGGGTCCAGTCGGGCGCGGTCCTGGTTCCGCTCGGCGCGCCATCGAACAGACAGATGGTGGTACCGCTGAGCAGGCCGCCGACCTGGATGTTCCACATTACCCAGCCGCTGGCGCTGTACCAGTGAAAGCGCTCGCCGAGCGTGTTGGCGGCATAGCTCGGCCCGAGATCGAAATGGAGTCGACCGGCCGCGGTGGCGAGGATGACGCCGCCATGGCCGTGGACGATCGCCTTGGGCAGGCCGGTCGTGCCGCTGGAATAGAGGATCCACAGCGGATGATCGAACGGCAGCCAGGCGGGCTCGAACTGCGCGACTGTGGCGTCATCGCGGGCGATGGTCGCAGCGAAATCGATGGCGTCAGGCAGCTCGGTGGCGGAAAGGTCGCCCGCGCCACAGCCGCTGGCGACGAGGAACAGGTTCTCGATGCAAGGCAGTTCCCGCCTGAGCGCCGCGACGGCGGCGCGCCGGTCCATTGTCTTGCCGGCATAAAAGACGCCGTCCACGGCGATCAGTGCCTTGGGGCCGGTCTGCCGCCAGCGGTCCAGCACCGCATTGGTCCCCATGTCCGGTGAACACAGCGTCCAGATCGCGCCCAGGCTGGCGCAGGCAAGCAGGCCGATCACCGCGGCGGAGATGTTGGGCAGATAGGCCGCGACGCGATCGCCCGGTTCGATCCCGCGGTCGCGCAACGCGAGCGCGAGCGCGGCGGTCTGGCGCTGGAGCTCGCCCCAGCTGAGCGTCTGCTCGCCGCCACGCTCGTCCAGCGCGACTATCGCCGGCTGGCCGGCGGAATCGGCTGCCGCGGCATGCCGGAAGACGTGTCGCGCATAGCTGACCTGCGCCCCGTCGAACCAGCGCGCACCGGGCATGGTCTCATCACCCAGCACCGCGGCGAACGGCGTCGGCGACTGGATGTCGTCATAGTCCCAGATGCTGCGCCAGAAGCCGTCCAGATCCTCCACCGACCAGCGCCGCAGCTCTTCGTAGCTGGCAAAGTCGCGACCGTGCGTCGTTTTCAGCCACGTCTCGTACAGATGGATCTGCGGGACGGGAGCCGCAACGGTGGCGCTGGCAGTGGCAGGGGGCATCGAACGGCGAACCTCGTCTGGTTGGTCGGTGATCATGGCAGAAGATGCGGCACCGCGGCGGGTGGCCCCCGGCGGGGGGCATCGCCACCGGGGGTCAGAAGGACTTCCGCAGGCTCAACGCCACGTAACGACCGATCGGGTTGTAGGCGCCGCCGATACCGTCGGTGCCGGGGAAGAAGGGCGGCGTCGCATCGAACAGGTCGTTGACCTGGATCCCGAACTCGCTGCCCTTGGCCAAGCCGATATCGGGGAGGCGCACCGACAGGCGCAGATCGACCGTAGTATAGCCCTTCGCGTCATACAGGTCGGAGCCGGTCGGCGTGGCATAGGATGCGGTGACGCCGGAGCGATGGTTGACGAAGTTGACGACGGTAACCGGGCCGGCCGTGAAGCCCAAGGTTGTCCGCAGCGTGGTGCGCGGAATGCCGGCGTCGAGCGAATCGCTCTCGGCCGAGGTCGGCGACAGCTGGTTGGTGTAGTTCAGGATATAGTTGCCCGCGATGCCGCCGAAGATCGATCCGAAGCCCATGGGTTGCCGGTACCGCACGTCGAAATCGATCCCGTTGGTCTTGCGCACGCCGAAATTACCCTGCCGCAGATCGAGAATGTTGCCGATCGCCGGCACGGCGGAAAAGGTGTAGAAGAAGGGCACGGTGTTGGTGATCGCCGCGTTGAGCTGGCCCGCGGTGGGATTGCGGATCACGCGCGAGGCGAAGGTGGGATCGCTGAACAGCAAGGCGCCCAGGCCCGAGGGCGTGCCAATCACATTGTCATATTTGATGTCGTAGAAGGTCACGCTCGCCGCGAGGTTGGGGGCGAACTTGGGGCGCAGGTCGGCGCCCAGCGACCAGGTGCGCGCCGTTTCCGGGGTCAGGTCCTGGTTGCCGCCAAACAGCAGGATCGTGTTGACCTGCGCCGCGCCGCGCGACGGATCGCGTGCGCCGAAGGCATCGACCAGCGCGGCGGCGGAATAATAGGAGCCGACGGTCGAGCCGAGGTCGCGCAGGCCCGGCGCGCGGAACGACCGGCCATAGCTGCCGCGCAGGTTGAGTCCGTCGACCGGTTCCCAGGTAAGGCCGATCTTCGGATTGCTGGTGGAGCCGAAGTCGCTGTAATGATCGTAGCGGCCCGACAGCGACAGCGCGAGACTGCGGACCAGTGGCGCGGCATTGCCGTCACCGAAGATCGGCACGAACAGTTCGCCGTAGACCGATTCGACGTTGCGCTCCAGATCCTCGGGGAAACCGACCCCGCCGCTCTGGCCGCGCTGCATATAGGTCTCGCGGCGATATTCGGCGCCGACGGCGATCTTCAGCGCGCCGCCCGGCAGCTGGGCCAGCGGGCCATCCACCTTCACCGCGCCGATCCGGGTGCGCTGGCGATTGACGAAGTCGGTGGGGTTATCGAGAATCCGGGCGACCACCGCCGGGCTGGTGCCGTAGCCGAACGGGTCGAGCGCGGTCGCAGTCGTCGTCCCGGCCGCGGCGGCGGTCAGCGCGGTGGTGTTGATGCCGGGCTGCAACGTGTCGTTGCGCGACCAATTGTATGAGCCGAACACGGTGGCCTTGAAGTCGCCCGGCAGGCCGATATCGAGCCCGGCCGTGGCGTTGCCGGTGCGCACGCGGAAGGTCTGGTCGAAATGATCCGCGCCGACCAGCCGGTCGGGGCGGAAGTCGAAATAGCCGAACGACGTGCCCGTGCCCGGCGGCGCGCGGAAGAAGGGATTGGCTGCGGTGACCAGCACGAACGTCTGGCCCGGCAGCGCCGCCTGCACGACATCCTTGCGGTCCGAATAGAGCAGATCGGCCCAAAGCGTCACCGCGCCGGACACTTGCTGGCGCGCCGAGACGAGCGCGCTGTGCGTGCGGTTCTGCGGCAGCAGATCGACGGCGCCGCGCGGATCGCAGGTGTTGAGGCCGGGCGCGAGGCCGGGCGCAGCATAGATCGTGCCCGCAAACAGGTTGACGTTCGCGTCCGGGCATACGGCTGAGCGGGTATCGATGCCGCCCGCGGCGCGGAAATCGAGCGAGCGATAGCGGCGGTCGTCGCCGGTGATGTTGCTGTTTTCCTGATATTGATAGGCGGCGACGACCGAGCCGCTGCCCCAGTCATGGCCGGCGATCGCCCCGGCGTTGAAGGCATGATAGTCGTCCGCCATGCCGTAGCGGACATTGGCCTCCAGTCCGGACACGTGCTTGCGGGTAATGAAGTTGACGACGCCGGCGACGGCCTCCGAGCCGTAGATCGCCGACGCGCCGTCGGCGACGATCTCGACCCGCTCGATCGCCAGCTCGGGGATGAAGGGATAGTCGGGATTGGTCTGCTGCGTGCTGCCGGACACCAGGCGATGGCCGTTCATCAACGGCAGCGTGGCGGAACTGGGCAGGCCGCGCAGGCCCGGCGCGAACGAGCCGAGCCCGCCATTGCTGACGCGCGGGGCGGTGTTAAAGCTGTTGAGCTGTGGCACCGTGGCGAGCAGTTCGGCGGTGCTCGCCGCGCCGATCAGCTTGGCGTCCTCGCGCGTCACGCTGATCAGGCCCGATCCCGTGGGCGGGATGCCGCGAATGCTGGTCCCGGTGACGATGATGTCGGCCTGCTCCTCGACGCTGGCGTCCTTGGCCGGTGCGTCGGGGGTGGCGGCGGTCTGCGCGTGCAGCGCGGCGGGCAGGCCCAGCGCCGCCATGGTGAGCGCGGTACGGCACAGCAGGGGCGCGCGCCGCCCGGTGCGATTGGTCTCGATCGGCATAGTCTAACCCCTCCTGGTCTGCTTGCGTGCGGTTGTGGCCGCCACCGGGCTTTGCCGGCTTGATCCTCTGCTTATGGTCTGACAGATCATGTAGTAAGCGCATTTACGGACATCACTGTGTCCTTACCGGACAGATTCAAGGAGGATGGCCTCATGGCGCAGGCGGCGAACGAAGACGGCGGTGTGATTGGCGGCAATGCCCGGGCCGGCTTTCCCTCACTCAACCAGCGGCTCTTCGCGCCGTTCAAGATCGCCACGGTGATCGACGCGGTTGCCGGGCGCGGGATCGGGCCCGCGGCGGTGCTGGAGCGCACCGGGCTGACGCTGGACGAAGTGCACGATCCGCACACGCTGACCTCGATCGGACAATATTTGACAGCGTGCGAGAATATCGTCGCGGCCGGTGCCGGGTTCGCCGACGCCTTTGCGATCGGCGCGCGCCTGCACCTCTCGGCCTATGGTATGTACGGTTATGCGCTGATGTGCTCACCAACGATGCGCGACTTCTTCGACTTCGCTGTGCGCTACCAGCCGCTCGCCACGCCGACCGTGCGGCTGGAATGGCGCACCGAGGGGCCGGTGGCGATCTGGCAGTTCCGCGAAATCTACCGCGACGTGATGAGCAGCGACGTCCGCACCTTTCTGGTGCGTCAACAGATGAAGATGACCTTCACCCACATCCGCGACACTGCCGGCGTCGACAATCTGCCGGTCCGCGCGCTATTCGCCTTGCCGGACGACGGCCATGCGGGACAGGACGCGGCTGCGCTGTCGTGCCCATGCTTGTACGGCCAGGCGGTCAACGAGCTACATTATCCGATCGGCATCCTCGACCAGACGCCGGAACTCGGCAACCGGTTGACCAGGACGATGTTGGAGGAGACCTGCGATCGCCTGATCGGCCAGTCGCGGACTTCGCTGGGCCTTTCGGGCGAAGTGTATCAGCTGCTGCTCAACGCGCCAGGCCGGTTTCCCTCGATGACGGTGGTCGCGGCACAGCTTGGCCTGCAGGAGCGCACGCTGCGCCGTCGCTTGGCAGTCGAACAGTCGAGCTACGGCGTGATCGTCGATGATGTGCGCCGCAAGCTGGCGATCGAATATTTGCAGACGACCCGCATGAGCGTGGACGATGTGGCCTGGAAAGTCGGGTTCAGCGATAGTGCGAATCTACGCCGCGCGATACGGCGCTGGACAGGCAAGACGATAAACGAAGTTCGGACAAGCAAGTAGACGCGCAGGCGGGGCCGGGGCGAACTGCGAGCATGGTCGTGCGGACAGGTTCGACCAGCTCGCATCGCATGGGCCATTTCGTCCTTTACTATACCACGATCGCTCGATCGCGAAAGGCGTCGACGAGCCGTCCGAATGGGGAGGCAGGATCGCCGCAGAGCTTCGGCTGAAAGGATTGGTCGATCCCGTTGTCTTTCGCGAATTACTGTCCGGGAAGGTCGGCGACCAACAATTGGGGCGTCAGCGCGCCGATGGAGCGATCGAACATCATGCGGGCTGGGACTTTGCGCTCAACGCACCGAAATCAGTGTCGATCATGGCGCTTGTTGCCCGGGACGAGCGGATACTCGCGGCGCACGAGCGCGCGGTTGGCGTGGCCCTTACGTATCTGGAGGAGCATGCCACCCTGCGGCATCGATCAGGTGGCGAGATCGTCCATGAGACGACCGGGCGACTGATCTTCGCGCGTTTCACTGAGCATGCCTCGCGCGAACTCGACCCGCATCTTCACACGCATGTCGTCGTCATGAATATCACCAATCGCGCGGACGACACCCCGATGGCCAGTCTGGAAACCCGCGCGATGTTTGCCGAGCAGATGGCGGCGGGCCAGGTCTATCGAAGCGAGCTTGCCCATATCCTCCGCGAGCACGGCTATTCGATCGATACGGATCCTCGCCGGGGCCTTTTCGAGATCCGCGGCGTCCCGCACGACCTTATGCACGAAATGTCGCAGCGCGCCGAACAGATCAGCGCGCATGCCCGCGAGCATGGGCTCGAGGGCCAGGCGGCGCGGCGCGCCTCATTCTATCAAACGCGCGGACGGAAGGTGAAGACTTCACTCGCGACCCTCCAGCAGGATTGGACCAGTCGCGTCGGTCCGCGCGACGCGATGCTGGGCGCGGTTCGCCTTGCGGCAGACCGAGAGGGGCCTCGCTCGCTCACCCCGACGGCGATGGTGACGGCGCAGGCAATGCTGTTTGGCTTACGCCAATCGGAAAGCAGAGAAGCAGTCAACAATCTCGGCAGACTGCTACGGACCGGGCTTGCTTCGCATGTGGGCGAGGTGCGGCTTTCCGACATTCGCCCCCTCGCCGAGGCGCATCAGGCCCGGCGCAAGCTCTTCGAAACGCGGCACCAGACCGGCGACGACATCCACACCCGCGGTCGCACATCGCGGCGTTCCCTGCGCTTGGAAATGGCGATGTCCGACCACCTGGCGCTCGCCCTGAACGACGCGGTACCGCTGGCGGACATGGATCGACTGCGTGCGGTGGCGCACGCCAGCGGGTTGAATCCGGCGCAGGAGGCGGCGCTTCTTCATATCGGCTCCACGGACAACCGGGTGGTCGGCGTGCACGGCGTGGCAGGCGCCGGCAAATCCACCCTCGTAAAGGCGCTGAACGACGCCGCTGGCCCCGCCGCCGCACTCATCGCGCTGGCACCAACGTCTTCCGCGGCGGCCAATCTGGGCGCGATTGCGGGTATCGAAGCGCGGACGGTCGCCAGCCTCGTCGCCGCGGGCGGCTGGCGGCTCGACGACAGCCATGTTCTGGTCGTCGACGAAGCGGGGCAGCTGGGCAATCGCCAGGCGTTGCGCATTCTTGAGATCAGCCGGATGACCGGCGCCAGACTGATCTTGCTCGGCGACAACCAACAGACTGGCGCGATCGAGCAGGGCAAACCGTTCTGGCTGATGCAGCGGCTTGGCCTTTCGCGCGCCGAACTCACGGAGTCGGTGAGGCAGGAAACCCGATCGATGAAGGCCGCTGTCACCCAGGCTCGTCTGGGCAACTATGCTGCGTCGCTCGCGAACCTAGACAGAGTGAGTAGCGGCGACAGCGCGGACAAGCTCGCCGAACGACTGGTGGACGAATGGACCCGGCTCAAACCGGAAAACCGGGCGAGCACGAACATCCTCGTTTTGGAGAATGCGACCCGTTTGATCGTCAACACCAGGGTGCGCGAGGCGCTGAAGACGGAAGGTACGATCGCGGCCGAAGAGGCACGCCTGGCAGTCCTGACGCCTTCCGGAATGAGCGACCAGGAGAAGCATCTCGCGCGTTTCTACTCCGGTGGCCAAGTGATCGTGTTCTCTCGCGACAATCCCGGATTGGGTGTCGCCCGCGACACCGAGTACCGGGTACTCGGCACAGGCAGGGATGACGGCGGACGCCAGATCGTCCGCCTCGTCGATGAACACGGCCGCAAAATCCGCTGGGACCCGCGCATCGGGCGTGCGTCACAGCTCAACGTGTTCAGCAGCGAGCAGCGCGACCTCGCGGCCGGCGACCGCATTCAGTGGCGGCTGGTCAACCACGATCTCGACATCCGCAATGCCGACCGCGGCACTGTCGAACGATTGGATGGCACGGTGGCAACAATCCGGTGGGATCGCGATGCCCGCCTCCAGAACATCGACCTCACTCGCCACAAGAACTGGGACCATGGCTATGCCGAAACGGTCTATTCGTCGCAGTCGAAGACATACGACCGCGTTTACGTGCTCGCGCCCATTAACTCCACCTTGGTGACCGGCCAGAACTTCTACACCGCCATCACCCGCGCCCGGTTTGGTGTGAAGCTCTAGACCGAAGACGAAAAGCGGCTCGTCGAGAAGTTGGAGCGGCGGTCAGGGCAAAAGACTTCGGCACTTCAGGGGATGGGGCGCCTTGACCGAGATTCGGTACACGCGAGAAGCCACCGTCACGGCGATCGCTTGGACCTGCTGCGCGATCAGCAGCGCGTCGATCGCAAGGATCGACACGATCGGCAAATCGCAACCGCACCACGCGGTATTGCCTCGCTTCTGGCTGAACGCGCGCTCTCGGGCGCGCAGGCGATGGACCGCTGGCTGAATGCGTTGCTCGATAACGCCAGACCGGGTGGAGAAAGCGGACCGACCCACGCCCCCCGCGACCACTCGTCGATGCACCCAAGCCCAGGCGCCGTAGACCATCGAGGCGATCATGATCGGTAAGCGGCCGCTACACAGCGTTGTATGGCGGTTCGCCTTGGCCCTCGGGCTGCTGGCGCCAACCGGTGCCGCGACTGCCACCCCGCGTTCTTCTCGCGACCCGGTATCCGAAGAGTTGGTCGCGGCATGTATTGGTCGCGCGGCCGGCGGCCAGGCATGGCTTGAAAAGACGCTTTGGGGACTGAGGGACCAGGAAGGGGGCTGGGTCGGCGCCGAGGTCAGGAACAGCGACGGCAGCCATGATCTGGGACCGCTGCAGGTCAACAGCTGGTGGGTATCGAGGATTGCAGTCAGGACCGGTCAGCCGCCGGCGCAGGTGCGCTGGTGGCTGACGAACGACGCCTGTTTCAACGTCCAGGCTGCAAGATGGATATTCCTCAGCAGCCTTGCGACAGCGCAAGATTATTGGCTAGCGATCGGTGCCTACCACAGCGGCATCCACTGGCGGCAGCGGCGTTATGCTCTGTCGGTCGCCGGTCACTTGCGCCGCCGTTTTGGGCCGACCGTATTTGGCAGTCGTATTTCCACGCTCGCACGGATTCCATCGGCTGGGCACGACGATGTGCCACGTCGGAGGCCGCCCAGCACCATCGAGCCGGCCGTCGCCACGTCGGACGGAAGCCATCGATGAGCGCCGATGTCCTCAATGTGCAGGAGGCCGCTGCCCTCCTCGGGCGGCACCCCAACACGATCCGCAAACTGGCAAAGGCCCGGCAGATCCCAGCAACCAAGATCGGGCGAGGCTGGACCTTCATTCAAGACGATCTTGTGGCCTGGATTCGAGCAGGATATTCTGTGCCCGCACGAATGCAGCCGAGTGCCTTTCAGGAGGAGGCAATATGGCACTCTGGAACCGTGCAGGAACATATTACGTCAAGATCACAGCACCTGACGGAACGCTCATTAGACGCACTACTGGAACGTCCGACAGGCTCAAGGCCGAGGAATATCACGACAAGCTAAAGGCCGAGCTGTGGGATCTTGCCAGGCTCAAGATAAAGCCGAAACGGACTTGGGACGAGGCGGCACTGAGGTGGCTGCAGGAGAAGAAGCACAAGAAGTCCTACAGGGACGATGTGTCTCGGATCCGTTGGTTCACCAAATATCTGCGTGGCAAGACGTTGGACCAGGTGAGCAGGGACATGATCGACGGGATCATTTCTCGACACCATGCTCGTTCGAGTAATCGCACGAAGGATCTCTACGTGGCGCTGATCCGCGCCATATTCCGGATGGCGCAACGCGAGTGGGAATGGATCGAGCATATCCCGGCGTTCCGCACCTACACGAGGAACGGCAAGGTCCGCGTGCGTTGGTTGACCCACGCACAGGCCGAGCGTCTTCTGGAGGAGCTGCCCGCTCACCAGCAGGACCTGATGCTGTTCGCGCTCGCAACCGGGCTGCGGCAGGGGAATATAAAATCGCTGACCTGGGATCAGGTCGACTTCTCCCGCCGCATCGTCACGATCGGGCACGGAGACACCAAGAACAACGAGGCATTGGGCGTCCCGCTCAACGACCTCGCCGTCTCGGTCCTCCAGCGACAGATGGGCAAGCAGTGCGAGCAAGTGTTCACCTATGCCGGGCGACCGATCGGGCAAGTGAACACGAAACATTGGCGGTCGGCCCTAAAACGGGCGGGCATCACCGGTTTTCGCTGGCACGACCTGCGGCATACCTGGGCGAGTTGGCTCCGGCAAAATGACGTGCCCACCTGGGTGCTGCAGGAGCTGGGGGGCTGGAAATCGGAGACGATGGTGCGTCGCTACGCGCACATGTCGGTGACGCATTTGCAGCCTTACGCAGACCAGCTGATTTTTGAGGGCAAAACAGGTCACACTGCGCCCGAGGGAGAGAAGCCCGGTCAAGGTCACAAAAATGGTCACAGTCCGAGCGACTTCCGGCTCAGGATCGTCGCTGGTACCGACCTAAGTAACTGAGAAGTCTCGAGGAAAAATGGTGGACGCACTTGGGCTCGAACCAAGGACCCGCTGATTAAGAGTCAGCTGCTCTACCAACTGAGCTATGCGTCCATATCCGGAGCGGCGTCTGGTGGCGCTTTGGAGGGCGCCGCCGCGTTCGGGGAGGGCGCGAACTAGCACCGTGCCCGGGGAATGCAAACCCTTTTATGCGCTTTTTTTCACCAGCGGCTGGTTTGGCGATTTTGCCGGTCGATCGACATCAAAATTCCCAGGCACAGCAGCACCGTCAACTGCGCGGAACTGCCGAAGCTGATGAAGGGCAGGGGGATGCCGACGACCGGGGCGAGGCCCATCACCATCGACATGTTGATCGCGACGTAGAAGAAGATCGTCGCCGACAGGCCGGCGGCGGTGAGGCGGCCGAAGCGGGTCGTCGCGTTGAGCGCAACGTTGATCCCCCAGAAGATGATGCAGAAGAAGGCGATGATCGTCAGCACGCCGCCGACCAGCCCCCATTCCTCCATCATCGTCGCCAGCGCGAAATCGGTATGCCCCTCGGGCAGGTAATCGAGATGGCTCTGCGATCCGTTGAGGAAGCCCTTGCCGAAGATCCCGCCCGAGCCGATCGCGATCTTCGACTGGCTGATATGATAGCCGGTCCCGAGCGGATCGCTTTCGGGATTCATGAAGATCAGGATGCGGTTGCGCTGATAATCGTGCAGCGCGAAGTTGATCGCCAGCGGGATCGCCGCGCTCAGCGCCAGCGCGCCGCCGATGAACAGTCGCAGCGGGACGCCGGCGAGGAACACCACGGTGACGCCGCCGGCGCAGATCATCAAGGCGGTGCCAAGATCGGGCTGGAGCATCACCAGGCCGGCCGGAATCCCGATCAGCAAGGCCGCTGGCCAGATCGCGCCGATCCGGCGCGTTTCGTTGGGCGGCAGCATGTCGTAGAATTTCGCACAGGCCAGCACGATGAACGGTTTCATGAATTCGGAGGGTTGCAGCCGGATCACCCCGAGATCGAGCCAGCGCTGGCTCCCGCCGCGTACCGCGCCGAGGAGCTCGACCAGTATTAGCGAGACGACCAGCACGCCGTAGATCGGCAGCGCGACCTTGCCGAGCACGCTCTCGCGCACGCGCGACAGCGCGATGGCACCGAACATCAGCACGACGAAGCGGATGCCCTGATTGAGCGCCCAGGGCCGGATGCTGCCACCGGCGGCTGAATAGAGCACGATCAATCCGAATGCCCCGATCGCGGTGACCAGCAAGATGATCTTCCAGGGCAGCTGGGCGAGCGGCGCGGGGACGAAGCTGAGACCGTTGTTCATTGCGGCTCCGGCGATCCAGTGACCTGCGCCACGCCGTTGCCGGTCGCGGCATCGTGCGCCAGCGCTTCGGCGCTGGCATTGGCGGCGTCGGTCGCGGCTTCCACCGCCGGCGCGGCGGTGGGCTGGGTGGCCTTGGTTTCGGTCGCCGCGCCGACCACCGGCGCGGGCGCATCGGCGGTGGCGCGGAAGGCCGCTGCCTGTGCCGCTGCGCGAGTCGGGATATCGCCGCCCCAGGTCGGCTCGAATTCGGCAAGCGATGCCATGGCCCGCTCGCGATCGAACATGAAGGTCATGATATCGCGTCCGATCAGCGGCGTATCGAGGCTCGCGGTGATATGGCCATTATGCTCGAGCACGATCGCCATCGCATATTTGGGCTTATCGGCCGGCGCGAAGCCGACGATCAGCGCATGATCGCGCATCTTGAACGGCAATTGCCCGTTCTTGAGCACGCCGCCAGCGCGCTCCGCCATGGAGATGCGCCGCACCTGCGCGGTACCGGTCTTGCCCGCCATCGCCACCCCGGGGACGAGCAGGCGCGCGCGGCCACCGGTACCGCCCTGGTTGATCACCCCGAACATCGCATCGCGGACGATCGCCAGTTGCTCGGGCGTGGCCGACAGCGGCGGGGCCGTGGGCACCTTGCCGTTCATCACGAGGCGGGGCTTCAATTGCCGGCCCGATCCGATCCGTGCCGCCATCACGGCGAGCTGGAACGGGTTGGCCAGCACATAGCCCTGGCCGATCGAGGCGTTGAGGCCGTCGGCGATCGTCCAGGCATCCTTGTATTTCTTCAGCTTCCACGCGCTGTCCGGCACCGTGCCGTAGCGCTGCGAATCGAACGGCAGCTCGAATTTCTGCCCCAGCCCGACCTCGCGCGCGATCGGCGCGATCGCATCGTAACCGACGCGGCGGATCATTTCGTAGAAATAGATGTCGCAACTCTGCATCACCGCATTCTTCATGTCGATCGCGCCGTGCCCGCCGCGCTTGTGACAATGGAACACGCCGGTGCCGACGCGCATCGCCCCCGAGCAATTGACCCGCGCCTGCGGATCGACGCCGGCATGGAGCAGCGCCAGCGCGTTCATCGGCTTGACGGTCGATCCCGGCGGATACAGGCCCTGCAGCGTCTTGTTCATCAGCGGCACGTGATCGTCGTCGGACAGCATCTTCCATTCCATATGGCTGATGCCATCGGAAAAGCTGTTCGGATCATAGGCCGGCATCGACACCATCGCCAGGATGTCGCCGCTGTCGCAATCGATCACCACCGCCGAGCCGCTGTTGGTGCCCAGCCGCCGCGCGGCATATTCCTGCAGCCCGGCGTCGATCGTCAGCCGCACCGTCCGGCCCGGCGTATCGATCTTCGTCTCCAGCTCGCGGACCAGTTTGCCGCGCGCGGTGACCTCGACACGCTTGGCGCCGGCATCGCCGCGCAAGGTCGTCTCGAGCGCCTTTTCGAGGCCATCCTTGCCGAGCTTGAACCCCGGCGTGACGAACAGCGGATCCTTGGTCTTCTGATACTGCGTGGCCGACGCGGCACCGACATAGCCGGTGAGATGCGCCACGGCCGCACCTGCGGGATAGTTGCGCGCGAACCCGCGGGTCGGCGCCACGCCGGGCATTTCGGGCAGCCGCACGCTGACCGCAGCGAACCGCTCCCAGTCCAGATTCTCCATGACCTGCACCGGCTGCAACCCGCGAGCATGTTTGAGATCGGTCTTGATGCGCTCGATCTGCTCCGGCGGCAGCGCCAGCAACTGGCTCAGCTCGGCCAGCACCTTGTCGACATCGACCAGCCGATCGGGGATCAGATCGACGCGGAAATCGGTGCGGTTGTTGGCGATGGGGGCGCCGTGCCGGTCGACGATCCAGCCGCGGCGCGGCGGCACCAGCGTCATGTTGACGCGGTTATTCTCGGACGCCAGCCGGTAGCGCTCGTTCTCGGCTACCGCGAGCCAGGTCATCCGCCCGGCAAGCATCAGCCCGACGGCCGCCTGCGCGCCGCCGAGCATCAGCGCACGGCGGGTGAAGCTATAGGATTGCGATTGTTCGGTTACGATCCGCATTGGCCGATCTAGGCGTCCCCGCGCTTCCCATCAAGCCATGCACACAATCGCGCGACCACCGGGAACAGCATGATCGCGATCGCCGCCTGCAGCAATAGCACGGTATCGACATGCGCGGCGAGCGGCGTGGCAAAGGCGCGGCCGAGGATCAGACAAAAGCCGGTTGCGCCCGCGGCGATCATCCAGTCCTGCCAGAAATCGCGGTAGACGATACGCTGGTCGAGCAGATCGATCGCGAAGAAGCATAATTGCCACAGCAGCATCGAACTGCCGAACGGCTGGCCGCTGAGCAGATCGTCGAACAGGCCGAGCGGCAGCGCGCCCCAGATCGGCAGCGCATCCGCGCGCAGCAGGCGCCAGCCGAGCAGCATCAGCAGGCCGAACGGCGGGAGCGCCGGGATTGTGGCGATAAACGGCCAGATCGTGATCAACGATCCCGCCATGATCGTCAGCGCCGGCAGGATGCGCGCGATCGGGCTCAGCGGTGCCGGGTCGAACGGGCCGGCGCGTCGGCGCGGTGGCCTCATCGCGCTGCAGCCGAGGTCGGCGTGGGGGCAGGCGTGGGGCCGGGTGTTGGAGTTGGCGTCGCGGTGGGGATCGGCGCCGGGGGTGGCAGATAGATCTGCTGCACCAGTGCGAAATCGAGCGTGTCGGGGCGCGCGAACGAGCGTGCGAGCGCAATGTCGCTCGATCGCCGGACGATCCGCGCGACCGGGATATTGGGCGGGTAGATGCCGCCGGTGCCGGAGGTGACGAACATGTCGCCGACCTGGAATGCGGCATTAGCCAGACTGACCGAGCGGACATCGAGCAACCCGTCACCGCGCCCGGCGGCCAGCGCGGCATGGCCGTCGCGCGTGCGCCGCACCGGCACGATGCTTTCGGGATCGGTGAGCAGCAGTACGCGGGCGGTGTTCGGCCCGGTCTCCAGGATGCGCCCGATCAGCCCCTCGGGGCCCTGCACCGGCTGGCCTTCGCGCACGCCCTGCCAGCTGCCGGCGTTGAGCACGGCGACACGGCGCGTGCTCGACGCGGTCGAACTGACCAGCCGCGCCGCGACAACCGGGTTTATCGCCCGCTCGCGAAAGCGCAGCAACGCCCGCAACCGGCGATTGTCGTAGTTCAGGGTCCGTGCGCGTTGCAGCAGGCGCTGCACGTCGTTCAGTTCGCGGCGCAGTTCGGCATTGGTCGATTTGACCGCGAAATGCTCGGCGATGCCGGAGGGGATAGCCGCGATGCCGCGACCGATCCCGGCAAGCCCGCTGGAGATCGGCGTAGTGATCTCGGCGATCGTGGCGCGCGCTGCGACATAGGCCGGCGGGTTCAATGCCGACAGCGCAAGCAGCACCACGGCCACCAGCACGCCGATGCCGCCGATGACATAACCCAGGAATAGTCCGTATTGCGCCCGCCGCGAAAAACCCGGACGCCGATTGCGAGACGGCGCCATCTTTCCCCCCATAGTCGCGCCGGCCGCCGCCTGCGCCGGCCGGGCTTCACAATATCGTCACGCCAGCGGCGTGCCGTCGACTCAGGCGCTGTGCAGCACGCCGCGATAGACCGGATCCTCGAGCGCACGACCGGTGCCGAGCGCGACGCAGATCAACGGATCATCGGCGATCGTCACCGGCAGGCCAGTCTCGTCGCGCAGCACTTCGTCGATACCCTGCAGCAGCGCGCCGCCGCCAGTCAGCACGATGCCCTGATCGACGATGTCGGCGGCCAGTTCCGGTGCGGTATTCTCAAGCGCAATGCGCACGCCTTCGACGATCTGCCCGACCGGCTCGCTCAGCGCCTCGGCGATCTGGCCCTGGTTGATCTGGATTTCCTTCGGCACGCCGTTGACCAGATCGCGGCCCTTGACGTGGATGGTAAGGCCGATGCCGTCCGCTGGCGGCTTCGCCACGCCCACTTCCTGCTTGATCCGCTCGGCGGTCGAATCGCCGATCAGCAAATTGTGGTTGCGGCGGATATAGGAGACGATCGCCTCGTCCATCTTGTCGCCGCCGACGCGCACCGAGGTGGTATAGGCGAGACCGCGCAACGACAGCACGGCAACTTCGGTCGTGCCGCCACCGATATCGACGACCATCGAGCCGATCGGCTCGGTCACCGGCATGTCCGCGCCGATCGCCGCGGCCATCGGCTCCTCGATCAGCCAGACCTGCGACGCGCCGGCATTCGATGCGGCATCGCGGATCGCGCGGCGCTCGACCGAGGTCGACCCCGACGGTACGCAGATCACGATCTGCGGCCAGCGCAGGAAGCGGCGCTGCCCGCCATGCACCTTGCGGATGAAATGCTTGATCATTTCCTCGGCGATATCGATGTCGGCGATCACGCCATCGCGCAGCGGGCAGATCGCCTGGATCGTATCGGGCGTCTTGCCCATCATCAGCTTGGCGTCCTCGCCGACCGCCTTGACCTTCTTGACGCCGTTGATCGTCTCGATCGCCACCACCGACGGCTCGTTGAGCACGATCCCGCGGCCGCGCAGATAGACGACCGTATTGGCGGTCCCGAGATCGATCGCCATGTCGTGCGACATCATTCTGAAGAACCGCGAGAAGAATGCCATGGATCGTTCCGTACTTGGCCGTCCCCAACGGGCACGGCAGCTTCTGCCAATGCCCCGCGGGGTCCGGATAAGTCGGATGGGTCTGAGCATGACTTCCACGCTCAGAACTTGACTAATGCGGGTCGCGGGATGCCGTCGCTTGGTCTAGGGGAAACCCCATGTCAATACGCCGTCTGCCCGAACATCTCGTCAATCGCATCGCAGCCGGTGAAGTGGTCGAACGACCAGCCAGCGCGTTGAAGGAACTGGTCGAAAACGCGATCGACGCGGGTGCCACCCGAGTCGATGTGCGGCTTGCCGGTGGCGGCATCGATGGCATCGAAGTGATCGACGATGGATGCGGCATGGCGCCCGAGGATATGGCACTGGCGCTCGAGCGGCATGCCACCTCCAAATTGCCCGACGAGGCGATCGAACTGGTGTCCACGCTCGGTTTTCGCGGCGAGGCGCTGCCCTCGATCGCCAGCGTTGCGCGCATGACGCTGGAGAGCAGGGTGCGCGGCGCCGAGGGCTGGGCGCGAATCGTCGACAACGGCGTGGTGGAATCGGATGGCCCGACCGGCGTCCCGCCCGGCACGCGGGTGCGCGTCGACGCCTTGTTCGCGCGCGTGCCGGCGCGGCGCAAGTTCCTGCGCTCCGCCCGCAGTGAATATGCCGCCTGCCTCGATGTCGTGAAGCGGCTGGCCATGGCACGGCCCGATATCGGTTTTTCGGTCGAGCATGACGGACGCCGCGCGCTGCAGGTGCTGGCCGGCGAAAGCCTGCCGCAACGCGTTGCCGCGCTCACCGATCGCGGCATGATCGACAATGGCGTGCCGATCGACTTCCAGCGCGAGCAACTGGCGCTCGGCGGGATTGCCGGGCTGCCGACGTTCAACCGCGGCGTGGCCGATCACCAATATCTGTTCGTCAATGGCCGGCCGGTGAAGGATCGCCTGCTGATCGGCGCGATCCGCGGCGCCTATGCCGAGATGATGCCGCGCGATCGGCACGCGATGGTCGCCCTGTTTCTGGAGGTGCCCGCCGATGCGGTGGACGTAAACGTCCATCCCGCGAAGACCGAGGTGCGGTTTCGCGAACCGGCGATGGTGCGCGGGCTGATCGTCAGCGGACTCAGGCGCGCGCTGGACGAGGCGGGGCATCGCAGCGTGCAGCGCCCGGCCGAGGACGCGATGGCAGCGTGGCAGCCGGAGCAACCAAGCCCCGCTCCTTCAGTGGAGGGGTTGGAGTGGGGCAGTGCGGCATCTGCAAACGCAGGTTTCGGTGCGACTTCCCCCACCGGCAACCTCTCCCCTGAAGGGGAGGGCCTTGGATTGTGGCAGCCGCGCCACGCCGTGTTCGACCGCCGCCAGACCTTCATCAGCCCCGCGCCGCAAGGCCGCGCCGAACCCTCCTACGCCCCCCCGCCCGAAACGATTACGCACCCGCTCGGCGTCGCGCGCGGCCAGGTCGCCAAGACCTATATCGTGGCGGAAGCGGAAGACGGACTGGTGCTGGTCGATCAGCACGCCGCGCACGAGCGGCTCGTGCTCGAACGGATGCGCAAGGCAATAGCCGATGGCGGCATCGCCAGCCAGGCGCTGCTGCTCCCCGAAGTGATCGAGCTCGACGAGCCCGCCTGCGACCGGCTCGAATCGCGTGCCACGGAGCTGAGTGAATTCGGTCTCGATCTGGAACGCTTCGGCCCGCGCGCGATGCTGGTCCGCGCCGTGCCTGCACTGCTCGGCCAGAGCGACGTCACCGGTCTGGTCACCGATCTTGCCGACGAACTCGCCGCGTTCGACGAGGCGCTGAGCCTCAAGGAGCGGCTTGATCACGTCGCCGCGACGATGGCGTGCCACGGCTCGGTCAGGGCCGGGCGGGTGCTGTCGGTTGCCGAGATGAACGCCCTGCTGCGCGAAATGGAGATCACGCCGCATTCGGGCCAGTGCAATCATGGCCGTCCGACGTGGGTGAAGCTGCAGATGGGGGATGTAGAAAAGCTGTTCGGGCGAAAGTGAGTCTGGCTGTTCGCGGGCGGACGCCAATCCAGGCAGCCGTCATCCTGAACTCGTTTCAGGATCCATCGCGCGGCTAAGCCCTGACATGGAGCGGAGTGCGCTGCCATGCCGGCACAATGGATCCTGAAACGAGTTCAGGATGACGAGAGCTGGCGCATCTCCGTTCACCTCCCGGAAACCTTTCTCGCGCTCGCGCATTTTCGCCTCAGGTCCTCAGTTCACGAAAAGCGAACCGGTCATGAAGCAGATTCTTCCCCTCGTCTTCGCGCTGATCCCCCTGGCTGCCGTCGTCGGTGCCTGCGTGGCGTGTCCGTGAACTGAGCGTTCCCCCGGCATCCCCCAGCCGGCCCCGGAACCCGCACAAGAAAAGGCCCGCCCGGATCGCTCCGGACGGGCCTTTTTGTTGGCAACCAAGGGCTGAGTGATCAGCCTTCGGTCGTCTCGTCCGATCCCGGCGCATCCGACTGCACTTCGGCAGTCGCACCAGGCTCGGCGTTGGGATCGTAATCCTCGACGAAGCCGGCTTCGTCCTTTTCGAACATCGCTTCCATCACGTTGACGCCCGAGGCCTGCATTTCTGCTTCCTCCGGCGAACGCGCGACGTTGACCTTGACGGTCACCGACACTTCCGGATGCAACGCGACCTTGACGTCGTACACGCCGATCGCCTTGATCGGCTTGTTGAGCACGATCGACGACTTGGGCACCTTGTGGCCTTCGGTCTCGAGCAGGTCGAGCAGGTCGCGCACCGCGACCGAGCCATACAGCTGGCCGGTGTTCGATGCCTGGCGGATCAGCGTCAGCGTGATGCCGTCGATGCTCTTGGCTTCGATCTCGGCCTCGCCGCGGCGTGCCGCGTTGGTGGCAACGATCTGTTCCTTGTTCTTTTCGAACACCTTGCGGTTGGCTTCGTTGGAGCGAAGCGCCTTCTTGTTCGGCAGCAGGAAGTTGCGGGCGAACCCGTCCTTCACGGTGACGACGTCGCCGATGGCGCCGAGCTTCTCGACGCGCTCAAGCAGGATGACTTGCATGGGTCAGTCCTTCCTTACTTAACGATATAGGGCAGCAGGCCCAGATGACGGGCGCGCTTGATCGCCTGGGCGAGTTCGCGCTGCTTCTTGCCGCTCACGCTCGTGATGCGGCTCGGGACGATCTTGCCGCGCTCGGACACGAAGCCCTGCAGCAACCGGACGTCTTTGTAATCGATCCGTGGGGCATCCTTGGCCGAAAACGGGCAGGACTTGCGACGGCGGAAAAATGGGCGTGCCATTGTCTATATGCTCCTTATTCGCCGTCGAAATCGCGACGCGGGCGCTCGGAGCGCTCGGGGCGATCACCACGATCGGGACGGCCGCCTTCGCGGTCACCACGACGCTCGCGGTCACGATCGGACTTGCGCATCATCACGCTCGGGCCCTCTTCATGGCCTTCGACCTTGACGGTCATGTAGCGGATGACGTCTTCGTTGATCTGCGTCTGGCGCTCGAGCTCGGCCACGACGTCGCCGGGGGCGTCGATTTCGAGCATCACGTAATGCGCCTTGCGGTTCTTGGCGATCTTGTACGCCAGGCTGCGCAGGCCCCAATTTTCGGTCTTCACGACGCGACCATTGTTGTCGTCGATGATCTTCTTGGCGTTTTCCGCCAGGGCGTCCACCTGCGCTTGTGCCAGATCCTGGCGCGCAAGGAACACGTGCTCGTACAGAGCCATGTCTTGTCCTTCGTCTTGGCCGATCGCTGACGCCCGCACCATGCGTGACGCCCCTCCGGCTATCGTCTCATGTTCGACGGGGCGGAAAAGCGTCTGCCTTCCACCCCGAAGCGGCGGTCCATAGCGCAATTGCGCGAGAAGGCAAGGATGCTGTCGCGCACGAAAAGGGCGGCGGAACCGAAGTCCCGCCGCCCTGCTGTGCCTGAGCGCAGCGATTGTTTACCGGATCAGACCGCTGAAGATCTGCGAGATGATCCCACCGTTGCTGACCAGAATGACGTTGCGGTCCGACTGGACGTAACGGTAGCCACGCGGGGGTGCACGCAGACCACGATACTGGCGATAGTCGATCTGGCGATAGTTGCGCGCCTGGCGCTGGTCGAAGCGCTGACCGCGGCGCCAATCGCTGCGATACCGCGGGGCCTGCTGGCGGACGACCGTCTTCTTGACGACATTGCCGTTGCGCTTGACCACCGTGGTGCGGCGTTCGTCGCGATGACCCTGCGCGCTGGCGACAGATGCGGCCATCGGGCTCAGGGCAACCGATGCGGCAAGCGCGGCGAGGATGAACTTCTTCATGGTCAGTCTCCGAAAATTCGGCGCCAGTGGTTGGCGTCGAGAACCTATTTGGGGGCCACCTGTCGCAGCCCTGTCCCACCCAACGCACGAAATCGTCGCAAAGTGTCGCGGCTTGCCAGAGCGCGCGCGCTTTTCTAGGCCGCAGCCCTGAAATCAGGAGCGAAACATGCGCGCATTTATTTTCCCCGGGCAGGGCAGCCAGGCCGTGGGCATGGGCCGTGCCCTTGCCGAAGCGAGCCCGATCGCTCGGGCGGTGTTCCAGGAAGTCGACGATGCGCTGGGCCAGCATCTGTTCCGCATGATGACGGAGGGGCCGGAGGATCAGCTGCTGCTCACCGAGAATGCACAGCCGGCGATCATGGCCAACGCCATCGCCACGCTGCGTGTGCTCGAACAGGAAGGCGGCATCCGCCTGGCCGACAAGGCCGATTACGTCGCGGGCCATTCGCTGGGCGAATATACCGCCTTGTGTGCGGCTGGCGCGTTCGATCTCGCCACGACGGCAATTCTGCTCAAGCATCGCGGTCAGGCGATGCAGGCAGCAGTGCCGGTCGGCGAGGGGGCGATGGCCGCCTTGCTGGGCGCCGATCTCGCCAAGGCGCAGGCGATTGCCGATGCCGCGGCCGACGGGGAAGTGTGTACCGTCGCCAACGATAATGATCCCAGTCAGGTCGTCATCTCTGGCCATCGCGGTGCGATCGAGCGCGCGATCGCGCTGGCAAAGGAGATGGGGGCCAAGCGCGGCATCCTGCTGCCGGTTTCGGCGCCATTCCATTGCCCGCTCATGCAACCGGCCGCCGACGCGATGGAAAAGGCGCTTGCCGACGTCCGCATCGCTGCGCCGCTGGTCCCCGTCTTCGCCAACGTCACGGCAGGCGCGGTGAGCGATCCGGACACGATCCGCCGCCTGCTTGTCGAGCAGGTCACCGGCATGGTGCGCTGGCGCGAATCGGTGCTGGCGATGACCGCCACCGGCGTGGAGCGCTACGTCGAGTTCGGCGGCAAGGTGCTCGGGCCGATGGTCAAGCGCATCACGCCGGATGTCGAGACGGTCAGCGTGATCACGATGGACGATATCGAGGCTTTGGCAAAAACCCTGTAGGGCTTGTTCACGCGGAGACGCGGAGACGCGGAGAAGAAGTGAGGGATATTGACGAAATCACTGGTGACGTGCTCGACGTAGCGCTGCGCTTGCACCGTGATCTCGGCCCCGGCTTGCTCGAGAGCGTCTACGAAACGGTGATGGGTGGCAAGCTCCTAGCAATGGGATATCAGGTTGCGCGTCAGCGCCCCATCAATATTGAATACGAGGGTCTGCTTTTCGAAGCGGCCTTTCGTATCGATCTCCTGATCGACGACCGCCTTATCATCGAGATTAAATCGGTGGAGCGGCTAAGCGCCGCCCATGGCAAACAATTGCTCACCTATCTGAGACTTACCAAGCAGCCCGTTGGGCTGTTGATCAATTTCGGTGGCGCGACGCTCAAGGAGGGGGTGCGACGGATCGTCAATGACCATCGTCCCTCCGCGTCTCCGCGTCTCCGCGTGAACCAAATTTAATGGAGAAACACATGTTCGACCTCACAGGCATGACCGCCCTCGTTACCGGCGCATCGGGCGGGATCGGCTCCGCTGTGGCCCAGGCGCTCGCGGCGCAGGGCGCCAGGCTTGCCGTGTCCGGTTCCAATCTCGCCAAGCTGGAGGCGTTCAGGGACGGGCTGGGCGGCGATCATGTCGCCTTGCCGTGCGATCTTTCGGACGGCGCGGCTGTGGATGCGCTGGTGCCGTCCGCCGTTGCCGCGCTCGGCAAGCTCGATATCCTAGTCAACAATGCTGGCGTGACGCGGGACAACCTCGTCATGCGCATGAAGGACGAGGAGTGGGACATGGTGATCCGTGTCAATCTCGAAGCGGCCTTCCGCCTCGCGCGGGCTGCGGCACGGCCGATGATGAAGGCACGCTTCGGGCGCATCGTCTCGATCACGTCCGTCGTGGGGACGACCGGCAATCCGGGCCAAGCTAACTACGCCGCCTCGAAGGCGGGCCTGGTCGGCATGTCCAAGGCGCTGGCGCAGGAACTGGCCAGCCGCGGCATCACCGTGAACTGCGTCGCCCCCGGCTTCATCACGTCGCCGATGACCGACGCGCTGCCCGACGCGCAGAAGGAAGCGCTCAATGCGCGCATCCCGGCGGGCAAGATGGGCGAGGGCGCCGATATCGGCGCCGCCGTCGTCTATCTCGCCAGCCGCGAGGCTGGCTACGTCACGGGACAAACCGTGCACGTAAATGGTGGGATGGCGATGATTTGATCCCGATCCGGATGCCCCGGCCTCTTGCAAGGGCTCCAACCCCGTTCTAGGTGCGTTCAGGAAATACCCAAACCCCCAGCGATAGAGGGACGATACAATGAGCGAGACCGCAGACCGCGTTAAGAAGATTGTCGTCGAGCATCTCGGCGTCGAAGCCGACAAGGTCACCGAAGACGCGAGCTTCATCGACGATCTTGGTGCGGACAGCCTCGACATCGTCGAGCTGGTGATGGCATTCGAGGAAGAATTCGGCGTCGAAATCCCCGATGACGCTGCCGAGAAGATCACGACCGTCAAGGACGCGATCACTTTCATCGACGAGAACAAGGGCTGATCGCCGGCCGCCACCGATGCCCCTGCGGCATCGGCGGCGCCCGATGATGAAGACCATCTGATCGGCTCTCCGTCCCGGCAATATGCGCAGGGGTGGGGGGCCGTTCGCATTTTAAGACTTAACGGAGAACGCCCATGCGCCGCGTTGTCGTAACCGGACTTGGACTCGTCACGCCATTGGGCGCCGATGTCGAAACCGCCTGGGCGAATATTCTCGCCGCCAAATCCGGCGCGGAGACGATCACGCGTTTCGACGCGACCGATTTCCACAGCAATTATGCCTGCGAAGTGAAGCCGGCGGATCACGCTTACGGGTTCGATCCCAACAAGCGCGTCGACCACAAGGTGCAGCGCCAGGTCGACCCGTTCATCATCTACGGCATCGACGCCGCCGGCCAGGCGCTCGAGGATGCCGGTCTGCTCGACATGACCGAAGAGCAGCGATACCGCGCCGGCTGTTCGATCGGCTCGGGCATCGGCGGTCTGCCGGGCATCGCCAGCGAATCGATCGTGCTGCACGAAAAGGGCCCGCGCCGCGTCAGCCCACATTTCGTGCATGGCCGCCTGATCAACCTGATCACCGGGCAGGTGCAGATCAAATACGGGCTAATGGGCCCCAACCACGCCGTCGTCACCGCCTGCTCGACCGGCGCGCATTCGATCGGCGACGCCGCGCGGATGATTGCGATGGACGATGCCGACGTGATGCTGGCGGGCGGCGCGGAAGGCACGATCTGCCCGATCGGCATTGCCGGCTTCGGCCAGGCGCGGGCGCTCTCGACCAATTTCCGGGACGAACCATGGCGCGCCAGCCGGCCCTGGGATCAGGACCGCGACGGCTTCGTCATGGGCGAAGGCGCCGGGGTGGTCTGCCTCGAGGAATATGAGCACGCCAAGGCGCGCGGCGCGCATATCTACTGCGAAGTGGTGGGCTACGGCATGTCGGGCGACGCCTATCATGTTACCGCGCCACATCCCGAAGGATCGGGCGCGTTCCGCTCGATGCAGATGGCGGTGAAGCGCTCCGGGCTGGATCTCGCCGAGATCGATTATATCAACGCGCACGGCACCTCGACACCGCTTGGCGACGAGCTCGAACTGAACGCCGTGCGCCGGCTGTTCGGCAACAATATCGAGACGATGTCGATGTCCTCGACCAAGTCGGCGATCGGCCATCTGCTCGGCGGCGCCGGCGCGGTGGAGAGCATCTTCTGCATCTTGGCACTGCGCGACCAGATCGTGCCGCCGACGCTCAACCTCGACAATCCGAGCGAAAATTGCATCGGCGTCGATCTCGTGCCGCACAAGGCGAAGGAGCGGACGGTGAAGGCGGTGCTGAACAACAGCTTCGGCTTCGGCGGGACCAATGCGTCGCTCGTCATGAAGGCGGTGTGATCCATATCCCTTGCGCCTTCCCCGGCGAACGCCGGGGCCCAGTCGAGGAACGATTGTTAGTGAGCGCCGCGCACCGTTACCGCCGCCATTGCGACTGGGCCCCGGCCGCCGCCGGGGAAGGAAGATTATGAAGAAACTCGGCTGCGCGGGCCTGATCGTGGCGGCACTGGCGGTGCTCGCCTTCTTCGTCGTGCTACAGCGCTGGGGCGGCAACGGGCCGCTCGAGCGCAACATCACGGTCGAGATCGCCCCCGGCACCAGCATGGCCGGAGCGGCGGCGGAACTGGAAAAGGCCGGCGCCATCTCCTCGGCGAGTACCTTCAAGCTGCTGGCGCGGGTCTTCGGCGGTGGTGCGGGGATCAAGGCGGGTGAATATCGCATCCCGGCGCATCTCAGCCAGGCCGATATCCTCAAACTGCTGCAGGGCGGGCGCACGCTGCAGCGCTTCGTCACCATTCCCGAAGGCTGGCCCTCGATCATGGCGCGCGATGCGATCATGAACGCCAAGGGCATGACGGGGAAGATCGAAGCACCGGGGGAGGGCACGATCCTGCCCGACAGCTACAGCTTCCAGCGTGGCGATTCGCGCAGCGCGATGGTCCAGCGCATGCAGCGCGCGATGACAGACTATCTCGCCGCGGCCTGGACCAAGCGCAAACCCGGCATCGCCGTCACCACGCCGCGCGACGCGCTGATCCTCGCCTCGATCGTCGAGAAGGAAACCGGCAAGGAAGCCGAGCGCCGCACGGTCGCCGCGGTCTATTCCAACCGCTTGAAGCGCGGCATGCCGTTGCAGGCCGATCCGACGGTAATCTATCCGGTGACCAAGGGCCGCCCACTGGGGCGGCGCATCCTGCGCTCGGAGCTGCAGGCGGATAACGGCTATAATACCTATGCCAAGACCGGGCTACCGATCGGCCCGATCGCCAATCCGGGCCGCGCGAGCATCGATGCGGTGCTCGATCCGGCGCAGTCCAGCGCGCTGTATTTCGTCGCTGACGGGACCGGCGGGCATGTGTTCGCGGATACGCTGGAGCAGCACAATGCGAACGTGCAGAAATGGTATGCGATCAGAAGAGCAAGAGGGGAGATGTGATCCCTAATTCCTCCCCGGAACGGGGAGGGGGACCGCCCGGCGTAGCCGGGTGGTGGAGGGGGTGGGCCGGCAACGCGACGGTACTGTTGCCGGCCCACCCCCTCCGTCGGCCTCCGGCCGACACCTCCCCGTGCCGGGGAGGAGTTATCGCGCCAGTCCGCTCGCCGCCTTCGCCTTCGCCTCGACTTCCGCCATCGTCCCGCCGGTCACCCAACTCCCGCCAACGCACAGCACCGGCGCGAACGCCAGCCAGTCCGGGGCACTCGCTTCGGTGATCCCGCCGGTCGGGCAGAATTTGCACTGATAGAAGGGCGCGGCCAGCGCCTTGAGCGCCTTGAGCCCGCCCGACGCTTCGGCCGGGAAGAACTTGAAGTGCGTGAGCCCGAGATCCAGCCCGCGCATGATGTCACCGGCGTTCGCGATGCCCGGCAGATACGGCACGCCGCTGTCGACGATCGCGCTGCCCAGCCGATCGGTCAGCCCGGGCGAGACGATGAACTCCGCGCCCGCCGTCATCACCTGTTCGAACTGCGCGGTATCGACGACGGTGCCTGCACCGACGATCGCGCCCGGGACCTGCTTCATCTCGCGGATCGCGTCGAGCGCGGCGGGGGTGCGCATCGTCACTTCCAGCACACGCAGGCCGCCGGCGACCAGCGCCTCGGCGAGCGGCCGTGCGGTCGCCGCATCGTCGATCACCAGCACTGGGATGACCGCGCTGGTGCGCATGATCGCTTCGATATCCATCGTCATTTCCTTACCAACCCATCGCCGCGAGCATGGCGGACCCGCCACGCTCCGCCTCGTTCGCCTGCGTGCGCATCAGCGCAAACAGTTCGCGTCCCATGCCGACCGCCGGGGCCGGCGCAACCGCGAACTCGCGCGCCGCCCACTCGACCGGATCGACCAGCGCGACCAGTTCGCCCGTCTCCGCGCTCAGCCGGATGATATCGCCGTCGCGCACCTTGCCGAGCGGCCCGCCGCCAAGCGCCTCGGGGCTGGAATGGATCGCGCACGGCACCTTGCCGCTCGCGCCAGACATCCGCCCGTCAGTGACCAGGGCCACGCGAAAGCCCTTGTTCTGCAGCACGCCGAGCGGCGGTGTCAGCTTGTGCAACTCTGGCATGCCGTTGGCGCGGGGCCCCTGGAAGCGCACCACGACGACGACGTCGCGATCCAGTTCGCCGGCCTTGAACGCGTCCTGCACTTCCTGCTGCGTCGAAAAAACGCGCGCCGGCGCCTCGATCGTCCAGCGATCGCGATCGACCGCGCTGACCTTGATGCAGGCGCGGCCGAGATTGCCCGCGAGAATGCGGAAGCCGCCCTCGGCCGAAAAAGGCGCGGCGGCGGGGCGGACGATCGTCTCGTCCTTGCTCGGGCCCGGATCGCGCCAGCCGAGCACGTCGTCCTGTATCTCCGGCTTGCTGCCGAAATCGGCCATCGTCGCGCCGCCCGCGGTCAGCACGTCGCCATGCATCAGCCCTTCGCTGAGCAGTTCGCGGATCACGTACGGCATGCCGCCGGCATCCTCGAACTGGTTCACGTCGGCCGCGCCGTTGGGATAGACGCGCGCGATCAGCGGCACGACCTTCGAGAGGCGATCGAAATCCTCCCAGTCGATCACGATCCCGGCACAGGCGGCGATCGCCGGGAGGTGAATCAGATGGTTGGTTGAGCCGCCCGTCGCCAGCAGCCCGATCGCCGCATTGACGATCGCGCGCTCGTCGACGCAGTGCCCGACGGGGCGATAATCGTCGCCCTGCGCGCCGATCGCGGCGATGCGGTGCACGGCGGCGCGGGTCAGTTCCTGGCGCAGCTTGGTGCCCGGATTGGCGAATGCGCTGCCCGGGATGTGGAGCCCCATCATCTCCATCATCATCTGATTGGAATTGGCGGTGCCGAAGAAGGTGCAGGTGCCCTTGCCGTGATAGGCCGCGATCTCCGCGTCGAGCAGTTCCTCGCGGCTTGCTTCCCCCACCGCATAGCGCTCGCGCACCGCCGCCTTGGCCTTGTTGGCGAGGCCGGTGCGCATCGGGCCGCCGGGGATCAGCAGCATCGGCAGATGGCCGAAGCGCAGCGCGCCCATCAGCAAGCCCGGCACGATCTTGTCGCAAATGCCGAGCAGGGCCGCGCCCTCGAACAGGCCGTGGCTGAGCGCGATCGCCGTGCTCATCGCGATCGTGTCGCGGCTGAACAGCGACAATTCCATGCCCGGATAGCCCTGCGTCACGCCGTCGCACATCGCCGGCACGCCGCCGGCCACCTGCGCGGTGACGCCCGCCTCGCGCGCCCAGACCTTCATCTGTTCGGGGTAGCGGTAATAGACGGCATGCGCGGAGAGCATGTCGTTATAGGCCGTGACGATGCCAATGTTCATCGCCTGGCCGGGCCGCATCGCGTCGCGATCCTCGTCGGTGCCGGCATAACCGTGCGCGAGATTGGCGCAGCCCAGGCTCGGCCGCTCCAGCCCATTGTCGCGCTCATGCCGGATCAGCGCCAGATAGGCGTCACGCGTCGGCTTGGAGCGCGTGATCATCCGGTCGGTGACGGCGCCGATCTCGGCATGGAGCGCGGTCATGTCATTCGCTCCAGTGGATATCGACCGGCAGCTCGGCATCGGCGAGCACGCGGCCGATCGGGTAGCTGGACGACGGGCCCTGCTTGATCGCCGCTTCGATCACCTTGCGCTTGTCCGCGCCGGTGACGGCGATGAGCAGCGCCTTTGCCGAGACGATCGCCGCGCGACTGAGCGTGACGCGCGGCACCGGCGCATCCTTGGGCAGCGGCTCCGGCATCACGCCGAGACCGCGGCGTTCCTTGGGGCCGGCGATCGCCTCGTCGAAATCCGAGCCGGGGAAGATCGAGGCGGTGTGCCCATCGGCGCCGACGCCCAGCAGGCACAGATCGAGCGGCCAGTGGAGATCCTGCATCAGCGCATCGGCCGAGCGGCCCGCCGCCTTGTAATCCGCCGCCTTGTCGCTGACGATCGGCATCACCCGCGCGCCCTTGGGCAGGAACGTCTTAGCGATCATCGTCACGTTGCTGAGCGGATCGCCCAGCGGCACGATGCGGTCGTCGGTCGGGATGATCGTGACGCGCTTCCAGTCGATCTTCGCCTCGGCGAGCTTGGCGTAGATCGGGATCGGCGTCTTGCCGCCCGACAGCGCGATCACCGCGCTCCCACGCGCATCGATCGCGCTTTCGATGACAAAGGCGATGTCGCTGGCGACGGCTGCGGCCATCTCCTCGGCATCGTCATAATCCCACCATTCGATTTCGTGTTCGTCGCTCATGTCATGTCCTATTGGTCACCCCGGCCTGTCCCGGGGTCCATTGATCCGAACTATACCGCGCATCTGCGGCACGGTGGACCCCGGAACAAGCCCGGGGTGGCAAAAGTTGCTTCGCGCTGCCGCTTAATCGTCCTGCCAGGTCACCCCGTCGCGCTCGGTCAGCGCGACGGCGGCCGAGGGGCCCCAGCTGCCCGACGGATAGCTCTTCGGCTTGACGTCATTGGCATCCCAGCCGGCGCGGATCGCATCGGTCCATTCCCACTGCGCCTCGACCTCATCGCGGCGCACGAACAGGGTCGGATCGCCTTCGATCAGATCGAGCAGCAACCGTTCATACGCGATCCGCCGGCGCGATCCGGCGAAGGCCGCATCCATGCTCAGATTGAGCGGCACTTCGCGCAGCCGGATCCCGTCGCGATCGAGCCCCGGCTCCTTGGCCATCACCAGCAACTGGACATATTCCTCCGGCTGCAGGCGGATGATCAGCACGTTGGGCTGGAGCAGGCCGCCGCGCCCGGCGAACATCGAATGCGGCACCGGCTTGAACTGGATCGCGATTTCCGAGCGGCGTACCGGCAGGCGCTTGCCCGTGCGCAGATAGAAGGGCACGCCCTGCCAACGCCAGTTGTCGACATGCGCCTTGATCGCGACGAACGTCTCGGTGGTGGAAGCCTTGCCCAGTTCGTCGGCATAGCTTTTTACGATCTTGTCGCCAACCGCGCCGGCGGCATATTGCCCGGTGACGGTCAGGTTCGGCACTTCCTCGGGCGTCATCTGGCGCAGCGAGCGGAACACCTTGGCCTTCTCGTCGCGCACCGCCGTACCGTCGAAACGGGCAGGGGGCTCCATCGCGATCAGTGCCAGCAACTGCAGCATGTGATTGGTAACCATGTCGCGCAGCGCGCCGGCGGTCTCGTAATAGCCCGCGCGATCCTCGAGCCCGACCGTCTCGGCGATCGTGATCTGCACATTGTCGATGCCGCGCGCATTCCACACCGGTTCGAAGAAGCTGTTGCCGAAGCGCAGCGCCAGGATGTTCTGCACCGTCTCCTTGCCGAGATAGTGATCGATGCGGAACGTGCGCTCCTCGGGAAACGCGGTCGCCACGGTGTCGTTGATCTTGCGGCTGCTGGCGAGATCGTAGCCGAGCGGCTTCTCCAGCCCGATGCGGACGGTCGGGCCGGCCAGTCCGGCGGATTCGAGGCCCTTGATCACCGGCTCGAACAGCGACGGCGCGGTCGACAGGAAGATCGCGAGGCCACCGGAAACGTCACCGACCTTGGCCGCGAGATCTTGGTAATGCTGCAGATCGGTCGCATCGAGCGCCTGGTAGCCGAGCCGCTCGAGAAAGGAGGTGACCGCTTGCTCGTCCTTGCGATCCTCGGGCAGGAACTCGTCGAGCGCGTCTTTGGCGAACTGGCGATAGCTCGCATCGTCATGCTCGGAACGCGCGGTGCCGGTGATCGTCAGTCCCTCGGGCAGCAGGTGATCGGCATGCAGGCCATAGAGCGACGGCAGGAGCATGCGCTGCGCCAGATCGCCGGTCGCGCCGAACAGCAGCAGTTTGCTCACCGGATTGCGTGTCGTCGGCATGGATCGGTTTTCCGTTTGCTGGGGAAGGCGGGTTCGAGAAACAGAGGCAGGCCGCCGCGTCAACCGCACCGAACGGAGCGCGCGGCGGAATGGTTACACGGTCAGCCCGGCGACGGGATCGAACCCGGCCATGATATTGAGGTTCTGCACCGCGGCGCCGGCCGCGCCCTTGCCGAGATTGTCGAGCGTCGCGATCAGCCGCGCCTGGCCGGTATCGGGATTGCCACACACACGGATCGTCAGCCGGTCGCTGCCGGCATCGTCCTCGATCGCCACCGTCTTGGCGTCGCCGTCGGCCAGCGTGATCAGCGCGCAATCGCGATACGCCTCGCCCAGCACCGCCTCGCAGACATGCAGGCCGGGGCGGCGCGAAAAGGCGTGCAGCGGCAACGGCACCTCAACGATCATGCCGCGATAGGTATTGGCGACGGACGGCGCGAACAGCGGCGGATGCTCGATCCGCGCATGTTTCTGCATCTCGGCGACATGCTTGTGCGCGAGGCCCAGCGCATAGGGTCGCGCCGCCGGCGGCGCTGCGGCATGCTCGAACTCGGCGATCATGCTCTTCCCGCCGCCGGAATAGCCCGACACGGCGTTGACGGTGAGCGGCCAATCGACCGGCACCAGCCCGGCGCGCACCAGCGGCCGGACCAGGGCGAGGAAACCGGTCGGGTAGCAACCCGGATTGCTCACTCGCCTGGCCTCGGCGATCGCCGCCGCCTGCCCGGGTTCCAGCTCGGCAAAGCCGTAGGTCCAGCCATCACCGGTGCGATGCGCGGTCGATGCGTCGATCACGCGTGTGCGGTCGTTGTCGATCAACGCCACCGCTTCGCGCGCGGCATCGTCCGGCAGGCACAGGATGACGAAATCGGCGTCGTTAAGCGCCTGGCGCCGCGCATCGAGATCCTTGCGCCGGGCATCGTCGAGCTGGATCAGCGCGATATCGCCGCGCCCCGCGAGCCGTTCGCGGATTTCCAGCCCGGTGGTGCCCTCGGCGCCGTCGATGAAGACGCTGACGGTCATGGCCGGGCGCCGATCGCCGCGGCGAGGATATAGCCGACCAGGCCCTGCGCCGGCGCGACGCCCCAGGCGTTCTGACCGGCCAGTTCGAGCACCTCGAACGCGTCCCCGGCGCGGAGCTGCGCCACCGTCGCGGATGCTGCGGAGGCCGCCTCGCGCAGCGTCACATCGCTGTCCAGCGTGACTGTCATCGGCGCGGCATAATGCGGTGCAAAGACACGATCGGCGAGCCGCAGATCGGCAAGATCGCCGCGCACCGCGTGAGTCCGTGGATCGAGATGCGCCGACCGGCCGGCGAGCGCAAAGCTGCTGCGCTCCGGCGTGCCGGCGCTGTTATGCGGTTGCCCGGCGGGCGGCTGGTTGCTCGACCTCGCCGAGGAAATGCCCGAACTCTTCAAGAAAATCTGCCCCTTCAGTGGTGCGTGCGACAAAGATATTGCGCTTGTCGGTATCGTCACGCTGACGGCGCAGATAGCCCAGGCTGCCAAGGCGGTTCAAGGCGCGCGTCACCACCGGCTTGGAAACATTCAGCGCGCGGGCCAGGCCGCGCACCGTATGCGGGCCGGGTTTGAGATAGACGACGAGCAGCAGCGCCATCTGACGATTGGTCAGATCGGGTTCCCCCGACCGGACATAATCGACCAGCGCCTGCATCCACGAGCCGAGCGCAGAGCCGAAAGATGGTTTTTCCAGTACAGTCGCCACGGTCAACTTCCACCATTACCCGATGCCTGCAGTGGTCTGGCATCGGGGTCATAACGCCCGCCGCCCCGGGTGGTTTCAGGCGCACAACGAATTGTTAAGGCCGCGGTCATGAGATCGTCATGCCGGTTGCGCGGTTGATTGGCGGCGCAGCCTCGCCTATGTGCGCGCTTTCCAGCACAGCCAAGAAACGTAACCGCACCCCATGTTCACTTTCCTGCTCGTCATCCACGCCATCATCGCGGCCGCCCTGGTGGCGGTGATCCTGATGCAGAAGTCGGAGGGTGGCGGTCTCGGCACCGGCGGCAGTCCGTCGGGGCTGATGTCGGCGCGCGGCGCGGCGGATTTCCTCACCCGCTCGACTGCGGTGCTGGCGTCGGTCTTCGTCGGGCTCAGCATCGTGCTCGCCGTGCTGGCGGCGAACCGCCAGGCGGTGACGATTGATCCTTCGCTGGCGCGCAAGCCGGCAGCGGTTGCCCCGGCGGCACCGCTCGCGGTCGAGCAGCAGAACGGCGCGGCCATTCAGGCCCCGGCGCCGGTCAGCAACAATGCGGTGCCGCTGGCGCAATAAGCGCGGCACCGTTCGCAATTTTATTACTCACCTGACGGAGTCGCGCGCTTGTCGTCGCGGCCCGATAGACGCTAGGCATTTGCTCCCATGGCGCGGTTTATCTTCATCACCGGCGGCGTGGTCTCCTCGCTCGGCAAGGGTCTCATGGCAGCGAGCCTCGCGGCGTTGCTTCAGGCGCGCGGCTATCGCGTGCGGATCCGCAAGTTCGATCCCTATCTCAACGTCGATCCCGGCACGATGTCGCCCTATCAGCACGGCGAAGTCTATGTCACCGACGACGGCGCCGAGACCGATCTCGATCTCGGCCATTACGAGCGGTTCACCGGCGTACCGTCGCGCCAGTCGGACAACATCACGAGCGGCCGCATCTATCAGCAGATCATCGCCCGCGAACGCCGCGGCGATTATCTCGGCGCCACCGTGCAGGTCATCCCGCACGTCACCGATGCGATCAAGGAATTCGCCCAAGCGGAAACCGACGATCTCGATTTCGTGCTGTGCGAGATCGGCGGCACGGTCGGCGATATCGAATCGCTGCCGTTCATCGAGGCGATCCGCCAGCTGCGCAACGATCTCGGCCGCGGCAATTCGGTCAGCATCCACGTCACGCTGGTGCCGTATATCGCTGCCGCCGGCGAACTGAAGACCAAGCCGACGCAGCATTCGGTGCGCGAACTGGCCGCGCTCGGCGTGCAGCCCGACGTGCTGGTGTGCCGCTGCGAACAGCCGCTGCCGGCCAGCGACCGCGCCAAGATCGCGTTGTTCTGCAACGTGCCGCAGGCTGCCGTCATTCCCGCGCTCGACGCCAAAAGCATCTACGCCGTCCCCGAGCAATATCACGCCGAAGGGCTCGATTCGGAAGTGCTGCGCGCGTTCGGCATCGAACCCGGCGCCGCGCCGCGGCTCGATCGCTGGGCCGATATCATGGATCGACTGCAAAACCCCGAAGGCGAGGTCACGATCGGGGTGGTCGGCAAATATGTCGGCCTGCCGGATGCGTACAAGTCGCTCAACGAGGCGCTGGTGCACGGCGGCATGGCCAATCGGGTCAAGGTCAACGTGCAGTGGATCGATGCCGAACTGTTCGAAAGCGAGGACAGCGATATCGCCGCCAAGCTCGAGCCGCTGCATGCGATCCTCGTGCCCGGCGCGTTCGGCGAGCGTGGCGCGGAGGGCAAGATCGCCAGCGTGCGCTTCGCCCGCGAGCGCAAGGTCCCCTACTTCGGCATCTGCTTCGGCATGCAGATGGCGTGCGTCGAAGGCGTGCGCAACCTGGGCGGCATACCAGATGCTTCGTCGACCGAATTCGGCCCGACCTCCGAGCCGGTGGTTGGCATGATCACCGAATGGATGACGGCGGAGGGGGTGCAGAAGCGCGAGGCGGACGGCGATCTCGGCGGCACGATGCGGCTCGGTGCCTATGAGGCCAAGCTGGCCGGCAACAGCGTCGTCGCGTCGATCTACCAGTCGGACGATATCAGCGAGCGCCATCGGCATCGCTACGAGGTCAACACGCATTACCGCGACACGCTGGAGAAGGGCGGCCTGGTCTTTTCCGGCATGTCGCCCGACGGCATGCTGCCCGAGATCGTCGAGCGGCCGGACCATCCGTGGTTCGTCGGCGTGCAGTTCCACCCGGAACTCAAAAGCAAGCCGTTCGACCCGCACCCGTTGTTCGCGAGCTTCGTGGCGGCGGCAGTGAAGCAGAGCCGGCTGGTCTGAGGCGGGCCGGCGGCGCGGCTGCGCTCGATGCGCCGTCCGCGCCGATCAGGCACGTTTGGCGCTAGCCCCTCCCAATAGCGTCATCCTGAACTCGTTTTCAGGATCCATCGGGCGGCTACGCTCAGGATTGGAAGCGTGAGCGCTGCCATTCCGGCACAATGGATCCTGAAACGAGTTCAGGATGACGGCGTTTTGTTGCTTGAGGAGGCGGAGAGCCCCCCCCCATAAAAACTGCCCGGGCACGGCGGCCCGGGCAGCATCATCGACGGCAGCGGTTACGCCGCCTGCGCGTCGCTCTGGTCTTCGACCGCGGCGAGCGGCGCGCCGGTCTTGATCGCGACGGTCTTGGGCTTCATTGCCTCGGGCACTTCGCGCACGAGCTCGATCGCCAGCAGGCCGTCGTTCAGCCGCGCATCCTCAACGCGGACGAAATCGGCCAGCTCGAACCGGCGCTCGAAGCTGCGATTGGCGATGCCGAGATGCAGGAAGGCCGCGTTGCCGCCTTCCTTGTCTTCCTTCTTGCCCTTGACCTGCAGCAGGTTCTGCTGCGCGACGATCTCGATCTCGTCGCGGCTGAAGCCGGCGACCGCGAGCGTGATGCGATAGCGATCGTCGGCGAGGCGCTCGAGATTGAAGGGCGGGTAATTGTCCGCCGTTGCCTGGCGCGCATTGGCTTCGAGCATGTCGAACAGGCGGTCGAAGCCGACGGTCGAACGGCGATAGGGGGTCAAATCGAACTGACGCATGTAAATTCTCCATTGAGCAATCGACATTGTTGCCGGCGCCCGCTGCTGCGCGACGCCGTTTCGCGCGGTCCCGGAGGCCCCGCGCGACGGTGATTTGGGATCGTCCGCGGCGGGTTCAAGAGTGGAAAACGAAAAAAAGCAGGCTTGGGCGGGGCAAGGGATCTGGCCATCGTTGTCATGGTCCGGCGGGCCGATTTTCGGCGTGAACGGCGGCGGCTTGGGCCGCCATCTCGGCCTGAATGTCCTATCTTATCAAGGCGGTGAAGTTCACCTTCACGCGCTGCAAGTTTCTACGTGTGAAAGCATACTAAATTAATGGGCATTGTGTGGAAGACCGCCGCGAGGGCGGCTTAGGGGACGACAATGCTTGCGCACGCCTGGTACGTTTTGATGGCCTCGACCGCGGCACCGCTCGCCGCTTCGCCGGCAGCAACCCCGCTGCCGCAGGCGGCGACCGAACCCGCCGATGGCGACAGCCGCGCAAGCGAGATCGTGGTCACCGCACGCCGCCGCACGGAACGCGTGCAGGAAGTGCCGATCGCCATTTCGGTGATCGGCGGCGCCGAGATCGAGAAGACCGGCGCGTTCAACGTCAACCGCATCCAGCAGCAGCAGCCGAGCCTGCAATTCTATTCGAGCAACCCGCGCAATTCGGCGATCAACATCCGCGGGCTCGGTGCGCCGTTCGGGCTGACCAATGACGGGATCGAGCAGGGCGTCGGCTTCTATGTCGATGGCGTCTATATCGGCCGGATCGGCGCCTCGACGTTCGATTTCGTCGACGTCGCGCAGGTCGAGGTGCTGCGCGGGCCGCAGGGGACGCTGTACGGCAAGAACACCACCGCCGGCGCGCTCAACATCACCACGCGTCCCCCGAGCTTCACGCCGGAAGCGAAGGTCGAGCTCAGCGGCGGCAATTACGAGTTCGTGCAGGCCAAGGCGTCGGTGTCCGGCCCGCTGAGCGACACGCTCGCGCTGCGCCTCTCCTCCTCCGCCACGACGCGCAAGGGCACGATCCACAACACCGCCTCGGGCGACGATCTGCATAGGCTGCGCAACCTGGGCTTGCGCGGTCAATTGCTGTGGAAGGCGACCGATTCGCTCGATCTGACGCTGTCGGGCGATTTCAACGTGCAGAGCCCGGATTGCTGCGTCCAATATTACGCCCGCGTCGGCACCACGCAGCGCCCGCTCAACCGCCAATATGAGGCGCTCGCTGCCGCGTTCGGTTATGCCCCGCCGAGCCGCAACCCGTTCGACCGCATCACCGATCTCGACGCCGGGATCCGGTCGCGCCAGGAGATTGGCGGCGTCTCGCTGGTCGCCAATTGGGATCTCGGCGCGGCGACGCTGACCTCGGTCAGCGCATGGCGCTATTGGGACTGGCAGCCGCAGAACGACCGCGATTTCATCGGCCTGCCGATCACCACGGTGTCGCAGAACCCGTCGCAGCAGAAGCAGGTGTCGCAGGAACTGCGGCTCGCCTCGAACGGTGCCGACAAACTGAGTTATACGGTCGGTGCCTTTTATTTCCACCAGACGATCGATACGCAAGGGTCGCAGGTGCAGGGGCCGGCGGCGAGCCGTTATCTGCTCAACCCGACGAGCGCCAATGCCGGCAACCCGGCCGTGCTCGACGGGCTCACCTCGACCAACACGATCAGCTTCGACAACACCAGCTTCGCGGTGTTCGGCAAGCTCAACTACGAAGTGTTCGAAGGCTTCCATATCCAGCCCGGGCTGCGGGTGAATTACGACAAGAAGAGCGGTTCCTATCTGTCGGTCGTCACCAACGGTGCGGGGGCACCGGTGATCTGCGATCCCGCGCCGACCAGCAGCGTGGTGCGGGACCAGTGCGCGACGCTGGCGCCGCAACGCTATGCCCCCAAGTTCATTGACTGGAACGTATCGGGCGACATCACCGCGTCATACGATTTCTCGGCCGATATCCACGGCTATGCGACCTATGCGAAGAGCTTCAAATCGGGCGGGATCAACCTTTCCGGCCTGCCGCTCAACGCGGCCGGCACCGGCGTCGATCTTGCCACGCAGACGGTGAAGCCCGAAAAGGTCGACAATTACGAGATCGGGCTGAAGACGCAGTTCCTCGATCGCCGCGTGACGCTCAACGTGGCCGGCTTCTGGACCGCGGTGGCGGACTATCAGGCGACGGTGAACAACGGGCAGCTGACGGTGATCCGCGGCTATCTGGCCAATGCCGCCAAGGTGCGATCGCGCGGGTTCGAGTTCGATTCGAGCTTCCGCCCGAGCCAGCGGTTCAATCTCTACGTCAACGGCGCCTATACCGATTCGACGTACGAGAAGTTCACCAACGCGCCGTGCCCGCCCGAACTGTCCGGCGGGACGGTGACCACCGGCACGCCGGGGGCGGCGGGCGTGCCCGGCGGGCTCAGCCCGGTGGCGTGCGACATTTCCGGCCAGCGCCTGCCCGGCATTTCGAAATGGTCGTTTTCCTATGGCGGCGAATACAATGTGCCGGTCGGCGGGGCGGGCGGCCAGGTCTATATCGGCTATGACGGCAATTACCGGTCGCGCTTCTCGTCCAACCCGTCGCCGTCCGCCTATACCTGGATCGAGGGCTATGCGCTGTCCAACGTCCGCGCCGGGTATCGCCGCGACGGCTTCAACCTGTTCGGCTGGGTGCGCAACGCATTCGACCAGCATTATTTCGAACTGCTCTCGACGCAATCAGGCAGCACCGGCCTGATCGTCGGGCAGCCCGGCGACCCGCGGACTTATGGCCTGACCATCAGCAAGTCGTTCTAGGGTCGATTTCCGGCGGGCGGTTGCCCGGATATGACGCCGCGGAAAGTCGCGAAAGTCGCACGCGCTACGCGCGCGCGCGGCAATCGCGGCGGGGCGGGGTGGTCCACGGTTCAAACAGCGTGGCGCAGCGTTTACGATAAAATCCAACAATTGAAGCGCGGAGCGGCGCGGCGGGCGGTACGGAGCGATGCCGATGCGGTCGCCGAGCGGCCCAGATGAACGTGCGCGGATCCATGGCAGGCTGCAGCAGCAGCGACGGCGCGCCCGCCACATCGCCCAAAAAGCAAACGCCCGGGCCGTTTCCAGCCCGGGCGTCCTGCGTGACGATCGCTCGTCAGCCCCCATTTCCCGCTCCCGCTACACGCCTCGTAAGGCGGAACTGAAAGCTTCAATCCCCGAACCACGGCCATTGCCTGTGTCTCAGTAATTGTGTTGCTAGGTTGTGTACGGGGGCTTGTCACCGGCTTAGTGACCGCCCCGGTCGGATTGCGCCCAGCCTGTGTCGAATCCGCCACACCAGCGCCTTAGTTGCCAGCGCCGGTGCCGCGTCCTAGAGCATGCGCACCTTTCCTCGTGCACGAAGCGCAAACCCCACTCCATGATCCTGTCCCGCTACGAACGCATGATTGCACGGCGCTATCTGCTGCCCGGCAAGGGCGAGGCGTTCATCTTCCTCGTCGCCGGGATCAGCCTGGTCGCGGTGATGCTCGGCGTCGCCGCGCTCGTCATCGTGATGAGCGTGATGAACGGCTTCCGCGCCGAACTGTTCGACAAGATCGTCGGGCTGAACGGCCACGCCGTGGTGCAAGGCTATAACGGCCGTCTGCCGCAATGGCAGGACGCGCTGGCCAAGACGCGCGCCACGCCTGGCGTTACCTCGGCCATCCCGCTGATCGAGCAGCCGTTGTTTGCCAGCTATAACGGCCGATCCGAGTTCATTCTCGTGCGAGGCATGCGGGCGCAGGATATCCGACGCAATTCCGTCATTGGCCGAAAAGTCGTGATGGGCAGCCTGCAGGGGCTTGAACCGGGGTCGAATGTCATCGCGATCGGCTCGCGGCTGGCGGAGTCGCTCGGCGCGGTGGTCGGCAGCCAGATTACCATCATCAATCCGCAGGGGCCGGCCACGCCGTTCGGCACGATGCTGCGTACGGTCAGCTTCACGGTCGGCGCGATCTTCGAGATCGGCGTGTACGATTACGACAAGGCCTATGTGATCATGCCGATCGAGGATGCGCAGACGCTGCTGCTGCTCGGCGACAATGTCGGCATGATCGAGGTGCAGACCAACGACGCCGACAAGGTATCGCAGATCCTCGCGCCGCTCGCCGAGCAGTTGCAGGGCAAGGCGGAAATCCGCGACTGGCGGCAGCTGAACTCGCAATTGTTCCAGGCGCTGGCGGTCGAGCGTGTGGCGATGTTCACGGTGCTGTCGATCATCATCCTGGTCGCCGTGTTCAACATCCTCTCTTCGCTGATCATGCTGGTGCGCGCCAAGACGCGCGACATCGCGATCCTGCGCACGATGGGGGCAACGCGCGTCGGGCTGATCCGCATCTTCATGGTGGTCGGCACGACGATCGGCGCTTTGGGCGTGCTCGCCGGCCTGCTGCTCGGCTTCATCTTCCTGTTCTACCGCCAGGGCGTGGTGAATTTCGTCCAGCTCGTCACCGGGCAGAACCTGTGGGATCCGTCGATCCGCTATCTCACCGAGCTGCCCTCCAAGACCGATCCGGTCGAAATCACGGTGATCGCGCTGATGGCGCTGATCTTCAGCTTCCTCGCCACGCTCTACCCCGCGTTCAAGGCGGCGAGCACCGATCCCGTCCAGGTGTTGCGCTATGAATAGACTAGAAATCCTCCCTGGAGCGGGGAGGGGGACCATTCGCGTTCTTCATGCGAATGGTGGAGGGGGTTCTGCCCAGGCACAACCGCTGCCGGCCCACCCCCTCCGTCATGCTGCGCATGCCACCTCCCCGTGCCGGGGAGGAGCGTCCGCATGACCAACATCCTCCACGTCACCGGGCTGCAGCGCAGCTTCGTGCAGGGCGACGTAACGATCGACGTCCTGCGCGACGTCAATCTCACGGTCGGCAGTGGCGAGATCGTTGCCCTGCTCGGGCCATCGGGCTCGGGCAAGTCGACCTTGCTGCAGGCGGTCGGCTTGCTCGAGGGCGGCTTTGCCGGTTCGATCGAGATCGCCGGCAAGGAAGCCGCCAAGCTCGACGCGCATGGCCGCACGCTGGTGCGCCGCGACCAGCTCGGCTTCGTCTATCAGTTCCATCACCTGCTGCCCGATTTCAACGCGACCGAAAATGTCGTCCTGCCGCAGCTGATCAAGGACAAGACCCGCGCCGAGGCCGACGCGCGCGCCGCCGCATTGCTCACCGCGCTCGGCCTCGGCCATCGCCTGACGCACCGCCCAAGCCAGTTGTCGGGCGGCGAGCAGCAGCGCGTCGCAGTGGCGCGCGCGCTGGCCAACCGGCCGGCGCTGGTGCTGGCCGACGAGCCGACCGGCAATCTCGACGAGGCGACCGCGGATATCGTGCTGGCCGAATTCCTCCGCCTGGTGCGCGACGAAGGCTCGGCTGCGTTGGTCGCGACGCATAACGAGCGCATCGCCGCCAAGATGGACCGTGTCGTGCGGTTGCACGAGGGCCGCCTGGCGTGAGCCGGTGGCGCGAGACGCCGACTCTGGTCGGCGCTCACGTCACGCTGCGCCCGCTCGATCGTGCGGATCGCGCGGCGATCGTCGCCGCCTTCGCCACCGGGCTGGAGCATGTCTTTGCCACGATCGTGCCCGACGAGGCGACGATCGACGGCTGGTACGACCGGCTCGAGCAGGAAAAGGCGGCGGGCAGGGCGCTGCCCTTCACGGTGCTCGACGCGCAGGGGCAGATCGCTGGCGTCACCCGTTTCATGCGCATGGCCGAGGCGCATCTCCGGCTCGAGATCGGCGGCACGGTCTATGCGCCGCGCGTGCAGCGCACCGGGCTCAATACCGAGGCCAAGCGCCTGCTGCTGACCCATGCGTTCGAGACGCTGGGCTGCCAGTGCGTCCAGCTGCGCACCAACTGGTTCAACCGCGCGTCGCGCGCCGCAATCGAGCGGCTGGGTGCGCGGCTGGACGGCGTGCTGCGCGGGCATATGATCACGCCGGGTGGCGCGGCGCGCGACACGGTGGTTTACTCGATCCTGGCGCACGAATGGCCCGGGGTGCGGCAGAATCTCGATTATCAGCTGGAGAAGCACGCATGACCGCGATCACCGACATCATCGTCAAGAATGCCGATGGCAGTTCGGCCGACCTGTCGGCCTATGCCGGCAAGGTGCTGCTGATCGTCAACACCGCCTCCAAATGCGGCTTCACCCCGCAGTACGAAGGGCTGGAGGCGCTGCACAAGGACTATGCGACACGCGGCTTCGAAGTGCTCGGCTTTCCGTGCAACCAGTTCGGCGGGCAGGAGCCCGGGGATGCGGCGGAGATCGCCAATTTCTGCTCCCTGACCTATGACGTGACCTTCCCGGTCTTCGCCAAGATCGACGTCAACGGCGCCAATGCCGATCCGCTGTTCGTCGAGCTGAAGAAACAGGCGCCCGGGCTGCTCGGCACCGAGGGGATCAAGTGGAACTTCACCAAGTTCCTGGTCGGCAAGAACGGGCAGGTGGTGGAGCGCTACGCGCCGACGACCAAGCCGGCGGATATCAAAGCGGATATCGAGAAACTATTGTAATCCTCCCCGGAACGGGGAGGGGGACCATTCGCTTCTTCAGCGAATGGTGGAGGGGGCGGGCCGCCATCGCCCCCCTCTGAAGCGGATCCTCGCAAGGTCGCCGCTGCCGGCCCACCCCCTCCGCCAGCCTGCGGCTGCCACCTCCCCGTGCCGGGGAGGATTGGCGGCTTCCCGAATCAAGCCTCAGCCCCCATAGTCACAGGCATGTCGCATTCCGCCTTCGTGCCGCTCCGTATCTTCTCTTCCTACACGATGCTGGACGGCGCGATCGAACCCAAGGCGATCGCCAAGCGCGCCGCGGAACTGGGCTTCCCCGCCGCCGCGCTGACCGATCGCAACGGCCTGTATGCCGCGATGGCCTATTCCGACGCGTGCAAGGGATCGGGCGTGCAGCCGATCATCGGCACGATGCTGGGCGTGTGCCGGCCGGACATGCCCGAGGGCGTCGAGGCGCCGCTCGACTGGATCGCGCTCTATGCGCAGGACGAGCAGGGCTATGACAATCTGTGCGAACTGGTCAGCCAGGCGCATCTCGGCCGCCCGCTCGAACTGTCGCCGCATGTCAGCTTCGAGACGCTGGCCAAACATGCCGACGGGCTGATCGCGCTCACCGCCGGGCGCGAGGGCGGGTTGACGCGGCTGCTCGCCGAGGGGCAGCACGACCGCGCGGAGGCCTATGCCGACCGGCTCGAGCGGCTGTTCCCGGATCGGCTGTATATCGAGCTGACCCGCCGGCTCGACGAGATCGAGGGCCGCGCCGAAGCGCCGTTGCTCGATCTGGCCTATGCGCGCGGCCTGCCGCTGGTCGCGACCAACCCGTGCTGCTTTGCCGACGAGGATTTCAGCGAGGCGCACGATGCGCTCCTGTGCATCGCCAATTCGACCTATATCGCCAGCGACGATCGCCCGCGCAGCTCGCCCGACGCCTGGATGAAGCCGGCCAAGGACATGCGCGCCTTGTTCGACGATCTGCCCGAGGCAATTGCCAACACGCTGGTCGTGGCGCAGCGCTGCGCCGTGGCCGCGCCGTATCGCAAGCCGATCCTGCCGAGCCTGGCCGGCGACCGCGACGCCGAATCGATCGCGCTGCGTGCCGATGCGCATGCCGGGCTCACCGAACGGCTCAAGAAGGGGCTCGCGCCCGACACGAGCGAGGAGGATTACCGCAAGCGGCTCGATTTCGAGCTCGACGTGATCATCCAGATGGGTTTCCCCGGTTACTTCCTGATCGTCGCCGACTTCATCAAATGGGCCAAGGATCACGATATCCCGGTCGGGCCGGGCCGTGGTTCGGGCGCCGGCTCGGTGGTCGCCTGGGCGCTGACCATCACCGATCTCGATCCGATGAAACTGGGGCTGCTGTTCGAACGCTTCCTCAACCCGGAACGCGTGTCGATGCCGGATTTCGACATCGATTTCTGCGAAACGCGGCGCGAGGAAGTGATCCGCTACGTCCAGCAGAAATATGGCAGCGATCACGTCGCGCAGATCATCACCTTCGGGCGGTTGAAGGCGCGCGCCGTGCTCAAGGATACCGGCCGCGTGCTGCAGATGAGCTATGGCCAGATCGATCGCCTGGCCAAGCTCGTGCCCAGCCATCCGACCGATCCCTGGACGCTGGAGCGCACGCTGAACGGTGTCAGCGAGTTCAATCACGAATACAAGTCGGACAGCAATGTCCGCCACCTGATCGATCTGGCGATGAAGCTGGAAGGTCTGCCGCGGCACAGCTCGACCCACGCCGCCGGCGTGGTGATCGGCGACCGCCCGCTGGCACAACTGGTGCCGCTGTACCGCGATCCGCGCTCGGACATGCCCGTCACGCAGTTCGACATGAAATATGTCGAGGGCGCGGGGCTGGTGAAGTTCGATTTTCTCGGGCTGAAGACGCTGTCGGTGCTCAAGAAGGCGGTGCAATTGCTCGCCAAGCGCGGCATCACGCTCGATCTCGACGGGCTCGAATGGACCGACGAGAAGACCTTCAAGCTGATCCAGAGCGGCAACACCGTCGGCGTGTTCCAGATCGAGTCCGAGGGCATGCGGCGCACGCTGACCGCAGTGAAGCCGACCGTGTTCGAGGACATCATCGCGCTCAACGCTTTGTATCGCCCGGGCCCGATGGACAACATCCCTATGTTCGGTCGGCGCAAGAATGGCGACGAGCCGATCGAATATCCGCACCCGCTGCTGGAGGGCATCCTCAAGGAAACCTACGGCATCTTCGTGTACCAGGAACAGGTCATGCAGGCGGCGCAGATCCTCGCCGGCTACAGCCTGGGCGGCGCCGATCTGCTGCGCCGCGCGATGGGCAAGAAGATCAAGAAGGAGATGGACGACCAGCGCGCCACCTTCGTCGAGGGCTGCGCCGCGGCCAACAATATCGGCGCGGCCAAGGCCAACGAACTGTTCGACTTGATCGACAAGTTCGCCGGCTACGGCTTCAACAAGAGCCACTCGGCGGCCTATGCGCTGCTGACCTATCAGACCGCCTATCTCAAGGCGCATTACCCGCACGAATTCTTCGCCGCCTCGATGTGCTACGATTTGCATCTGACGGACAAATTGGCGATCTTCGCCGACGACATGCGCCGCCTGGACGTCGCCTGCCTGCCGCCGTGCGTCAACAATAGCGAGGCCGAGTTCAGCGTCGAGGCGACCGAGGACGGGTTCGCCGTGCGCTTCGCGCTCGCGGCGCTCAAGGGCGTCGGCGAAGGCGCGATGGAAAAGCTCGTGATCGAGCGCAAGCAGAACGGCTATTTCGCCAGCATCGACGATTTCGCCCGCCGCGTCGATCCGCGCCTGCTCAACAAGCGCCAGCTGGAAGGGCTGGCCGGTGCCGGCGCGTTCGACGGGATGAACGACAATCGCGCCGGTATCTTCGCCGTCGCCGAGACGTTGCTGGCGACCGCGGCGCGCACGCAGGAGGCCAAGATCAGCGGGCAGGGCGGGCTGTTCGGCGGTGACGAGGCGGCCGAGCCCGACATCAAGCTGCCGCTTTCCGCACGCTGGAACATGGCGCAGCGCATGGAGCAGGAGAAGGAAGCGTTCGGCTTCTATTTCTCGGCCCACCCGGTCGATCGCCACGCGCATCTCGCCAAGTCGCACGGCGTCCGCCAGTTCTCCGCGCTCTCCGATCTGCAGATCCCCGACGACGGCACGCGCGCCGGCGCGACGATGGCGGCGTTGGTCGAGGATGCGCGCTGGCGCACCTCGGCGCGCGGCAAACGCTATATGATGGCGACCCTGTCCGATCCCTCGGGCCAGTTCGTCGCGACCTGCTTCGACGACAATGTCGCCGCCGATCTCGAGGAAGCGGCGCGCAACGGCGGCTGCGGCGTGCTCACCGTCGAGCTCGATCGCCGCCCCGGCGAGGAGACGCCGCGCGTCAGCATCAAGCGGATCCAGCCGTTCGAGCAATTGGCCAGTCTGGCACGCTTCAACCTGGTGGCGGACGTGCACAGCATCGCTGCGATGCGCCAGCTGGGCGAGCTGCTTTCCACGCATCGCGGCGCGCGCGGCGAGGTGTGGGTCAATGCCTCATTGCCCGACGGTCGCGCCGCGCGATTGCTGCTGGGGCGCGATTTCCTGCTTGACGGCGAGCTCGCCGGGCAGATCGAGAGCCTGCAGGATGTCGACAACGTGGCGCTGAAGCCCGCCGAGACGCGGCTGGCGCTGGTCGGGTAACGCGGACGCAGGGCAGCGAGCGCGCGTCCACCACTGCCGTCATCCTGAACTCGATTCAGGATCCATCGTGCCTCAAAGGCGATCGTCCGTGGGGTGAGATGGATCCTGAATCGAGTTCAGGATGACGGTGAGTTGGGGGTGCCGCTCCATCACCGAAGCATTTCGTTACACACCCGGGATTGCCCCCGGCGGTGCCGTCCTTATGCTGCACGCCCATAACCGCACCATAGCGGAACAGGAGATGAGCGTGCTGGGTGGAATGCAGGATTTCGAACTACGCGTCCCCCGGCTGCTCGATCATGCCGCCCGCGAACATGCCCAGCGTGAGATCGTCAGCCGCTGGGCCGATGGCAGCGAAACCCGCAGCAACTGGGCGGGGATCGCGAACGATTCGAAGAAGCTCGCCCAGGCGCTCGAACGAATGGGCATCGCGCCCGGCGACCGCGTCGCCACGCTGGCGATGAACCATCACCGCCACCTGATCGCCTGGTACGGCACGATCGGCATGGGCGGCGTGGTCCACACGATCAACCCGCGGCTCTTCGACGAACAGCTCGTCTATATCGCCAACCATGCCGAAGACCGCGTTCTGATCTACGACAGGGCGTTCCAGCCGATCGTCGATCGCCTCAAGCCGCACTGGACCAGCATCGACCATTATATCTGCTTCGATGACGGCGCGTTCGAGGCGCTGCTCGATGCCGAGGACGGCGACTATGCCTGGGTCGAGGGCGGCGAGCGCGAACCGTGCATGCTCTGCTATACCAGCGGCACCACCGGCCATCCCAAGGGCGTGCTGTACACGCACCGCTCGACGCTGCTCCATGCGATGCATGCCGCCTCGCCCGCGGTGATGACGCTTGGCGCCAGCACGACGATCCTGCCGATCGTGCCGCTGTTTCACGCCGCCGCCTGGGGCCTGTGCTTCGCCGGGCCGCTCGCCGGCTGCAAAATGGTGTTCAGCCAGGTCAACGATGCCGCGGTGCTGTGCGGGCTGATGAACCGCGAACGCGTTACGCTGGCAAGCGGCGTGCCGACCGTGTGGCTGGCGCTGTTCCAGCATATCGACGCGACCGGCGAACGGCCGGAGACGGTCGAGCAGATCACCGTCGGCGGCTCCGCCGCGCCGCGCGCGATGATCGCCCGCTTCCTCGATATGGGCATCAAGGTCACGCATCTGTGGGGCATGACCGAGACGTCGCCGGTCGCCACCGCGGCGAGCCCGCCGCCCGGCTGGGAGAGCATGTCGCGCGACGAACAGCTCGACATGTTGCAGCGCCAGGGCAGCATCCCGTTCGGGATCGAATTGCGCGTGATCGACGACGAGGATCGCGAGCAGCCGCGCGACGGCGTCTCGTCGGGGCGGCTGCAGGTGCGCGGACCGTGGATCGTGCAGCGCTATTTCGGCGCCGCCGAGGATGCCGTCGATGCCGATAACTGGTTCGATACCGGCGACGTCGCGGTGCTCCATCCGGACGGCACGATGCAGATCACCGACCGCGCCAAGGACGTGATAAAGTCCGGCGGCGAATGGATCAGCTCGGTCGATCTCGAAAACGCCGCGATCGGCTGCCCGGGCGTGGCCGAAGCCGCCGCGATCGGCATCTACCATCCGAAATGGGACGAGCGCCCGCTGCTGCTCGTCGTGCGCAAGACCGACCATGCGGTGACGCCGCCCGAGATCATCGCGCATCTCGGCCAGCATGTCGCCAAATGGTGGTTGCCCGACGACATCCTGTTCGTCGACAGCCTGCCGCACACCGCGACCGGCAAGTTGCTGAAGACGGAATTGCGTCGCCTGTACAAGGATTACAAAGCGGGCGAAGGCTGACCCGCCCGGCAGATCGCGCGATCTGGCAATAGCACTAGAAAAACATCGGCTTAACACAGGTTGTTAAGGCGCGCGCGCTATCGCGACAGAATGACACTCAAGACGCCCTGTTCGGGATGTCGCGACGGCGCGTCGCTCGACTTCCACATCTCGATGGCGTTCCAGCCGATCGTCGACCTGAAGACGGGCCTACCCTGGGCCTATGAAGCGCTGGTGCGCGGGGCAGACGGCGCCTCGGCCGCCGCGGTGCTGGGACAGGTGACCGAGGACAACCGCTACGCGTTCGACCAGCGCTGCCGCGTCGCCGCGATCGAGCGCGCGGTTGCCGCCGGGATTGTCGAGACGGGCGCGCGGCTGTCGATCAACTTTCTGCCCAACGCGGTCTATTCGCCCGCCGCCTGCATCCAGCTGACGCTGCGCACCGCGCGGGCCACCGGCCTGCCGCTCGACCGGCTGATGTTCGAATTCACCGAGAACGAGCGGATGGACGATCCCGATCACGTGCGGACCATCATCGATTCCTATCGCGCGATGGGCTTCACCACCGCGATCGACGATTTCGGCGCGGGCCATGCCGGGCTCAATCTGCTCGCGCGCTTCCAGCCCGATGTGATCAAGCTCGACATGGAGCTGCTGCGGGGCATTGATGCCAGCCTGCCGCGACGGATGATCGTCGAGGCGGTGGTCGGCCTGTGCGCGCGGCTCGGCATCCGGGTAATCGCCGAGGGGATCGAGACGCCTGCCGAGCTCGATGCGGTGCGATCGCTCGGGGTGGACCTCGTCCAGGGCTATCTGCTCGCCACGCCGGCGTTCGAGCGCCTGCCGGCGATCGTCCTGCCCGATGACGGCGTTACCGCCCGCGCGGCGTGACGCGCTAGAACAGCTCGCCCTGCGGGCCGGCGGGCGGGCGAAACAGATCGCTGCGCACCGCCATCCGTGCGTCGCCGAACCCGGCCTTGCGGCACGCGATCCGGAAGCGGGTGCGCAGCAGTTCGGCCCATGGCCCCTGGCCCTGCATCCGCGTGTGGAAACCGGGATCATTGTCGCGCCCGCCGCGCAGATCACGGATCGTCGCCATCACCTTCCCCGCGCGATCGGGGAAATGCGTGTCGAGCCAGGCGCGGAACAGCGGCGCGACCTCGTGCGGCAGGCGCACCGGTATGAAGAAGGCCGATCGCGCGCCGGCCGCGGCGGCCTGCGCGACGATCGTTTCGAGCTCGTGATCGGTAATCCCCGGGATCACCGGCGCGATCGAGACATAGACGGGAATGCCCGCCGCGCTCAGCTTGCGCACCGCCGCCAGCCGCCGGGCAGGGGCCGGCGCACGCGGCTCCAGCGTCATCGCGATGCGCGGCTCAAGCGAGGTGATCGACAGGCAGACCGAAGCCAGCCCCTTGGCCGCCATCGGCGCCAGCAGATCGATATCGCGCGTCACCCGGTCCGACTTGGTCGTGATCGTGAGCGGATGATCGCATTCGGCGAGCACCGCGAGGCAGGCCCGCGTGATGCGCCAGTCCTGCTCGATCGGCTGATAGGGATCGGTATTCGTCCCGAACGCGATCGGCCGCGGCACATAGCCGGGTTTGGCCAGTTCGGCGCGCAGCAGATCGGCGGCATTGGGCTTGGCGAACAGCCGGCTTTCGAAATCCAGCCCGGGCGACAGATCGTGATAGGCATGGGTCGGCCGCGCGAAACAGTAGATGCAGCCATGTTCGCAGCCGCGATAGGGGTTGATCGAGCGATCGAACCCGATGTCGGGCGAGCTGTTGCGCGAGATGATCGTGCGCGCCGTTTCGACCGTCACGCTGGTGCGCAGCTTTGGCGCGGCACCGTCGAGATCGTCCCGCGCATCGAGCCAGTCGCCGTCCGCCTCGGTCTGCGGCAGGTTGAACCGCCGGCTTTCGTCGTTCAGCGTTGCACCGCGCACGGCTCGATCCTTGGCCATGGCAAGGGTGTATCACCTTTCCGGAACATAGCAAGAACACAGATCAGGGATTGGCAGCGGCCGCGGGCATGCGCAATATCGCCCCGGGGGACCCGCGCGACTCGCGCGGGGCAGGGGGAAAAGACGATGGTTCTGAAGGCTCTTACCGCCGCGGCGGTGATGATGATCGCGCCGCTGCCGGCGGCCGCGCAGAAGGAGGCCACGGTCGATATCGGCGACATCAAGACCGTCGCCGGGCTGATCATGCAGGCCGGCTATCGCGCCGAGATCAAGCAGAGCAAGAGCGGCGGCAGCTATATCGCCAGCGCCGCCAACGGCAGCGAATTCTCGGTCAATTTCTACGGCTGCAAGGCGGACACGGCGTGCGAATCGCTGGAATTCCAGTCCTGGTACAAGAAGCAGCCCTATTTCACGCCCGCGCTGACCAACGAATGGAACGCCAAGAAACGCTTCCTGAAGATCGCCGTCGATGGCGATGGCGACCTCGTCTACTACGTCTATGTCAGCGCGATCGGGCATACCACGTACAAGAATTTCGCCGATTATCTCGACTGGTTCACGACGATGGATGCCGATCTGGGCAAGTTCCTCGACGAGAAGAAGGCCGCCGCCGGTATCAAATAGCTGCCCCCCTCGCGGGACGCGGGAATCGCTCAGCGCTCCATCAGCCGCGGCATGAGCTCGACGAAGTTGCATGGTTTGAACCGGCTATCGAGCTGATGGACCAGGATCCCGTCCCAGCCGTCCTTCACCGCGCCGGTCGAGCCGGGCAGCGCGAAGATATAGGTGCCGCGCGTCACGCAGGCGCAGGCGCGCGACTGGATCGTCGAGGTGCCGATCGTCTGGAAGCTCAGCCAGCGGAACAGTTCGCCGAAGCCGGGGATCGCCTTGTCCTGGATCTGCTCGATCGCCTCGGGGGTCACGTCGCGGCCGGTGACGCCGGTGCCGCCGGTGGTGATCACGCAATCCACCTGATCGTCGTCGATCCAGCGGTGCAGCTTGGTGACGATCGCCGGCACGTCATCGGTGACGATGCTGCGGTCGGCCAGCACATGCCCCGCCGCGGTCAGCCGGTCGACCAGCGTCTGCCCCGATCGATCGTCCGCCAGCCGGCGGCTGTCGGAAATCGTCAGGACGGCAATACGGACCGGCTTGAACGTCGCGCTCTCGTCAATTGGCACTGAGGATCACACCCTTGGGCGCCGCGGTCAGCCGCACGCTGCTGGCACCCGCCATGCCGGGAAAGCGCGGCCACATGCCCTGCGCGAGGGCCGTGCGGCTCGGCGACACGGTCTTCCCGCTCTGGCTTTCGTACATCCAGTAATTGCGCAGCACCGTGCTGACATAGCCGCGCGTCTCCCAGTACGGGATCGATTCGATGTACAGCAGCGGATCGCCGCCGTCGCGCGACAGCGCGTTCCACAATTGCACCGGCGCCGGCCCGGCATTGTAGGCGGCGATCACCTTGGGCAGCAGCCCGCCGGTCAGCGGCAGATCGCGCAATTGCTCGAGATAGGACTGGCCGACCTCCATGTTGACCGAGGGGCGCGACAGCATCGTGCGATCGTACAGCCGGCCATGCTTGCGCGCGATATCGGTCGCTGCCGCCGGCATCACCTGCATCAGGCCGTACGCGCCCGCCGGGCTGACCACGTCGGTGCGGAAGCGCGATTCCTGCAGCGTGTGGGCATAGACCAGCGCCTTGTCGACGCGCCAGCCGCCGTCCGGCGTCCAGTTCGGCTGCGGATAGCGCGCCGCGACCGAGGTCGTCGCGCCGACCGGGCCGTTATACGACAGCCATACCGTCGTGCCGGGCAGGTTGAAGCTGTTCGACAGCCGCACCAGCGCAGGGAATTCCTGCGGGCTGCCGAGCTTGGCCTCCTGCTTGATCACTTCGTCGGCCAGCCGGTTCTCGCCGATCTCGACCAGCGCCGCGGCGACGCGGACGTTGGGGCGGCGACCGAGCATCTGCCAGTCGCTGGCGACATATTTGTCGGCCCGGGGCGTCACGTCGCGAATGTTGAGCGCCTGGCGCGAGAGCAGCCCGTAGAACGTCTCGCGATATTGCGCCGCGCTCTTCAGCCGCGCCTCGATCCGATCGGGGCGGGCACAGGCCATGTCGGCGCGCGCCGCCCAGTACAGGCCGGCCGAGCGCAATTCGATATCGCCGGCGCGCGCCGAAACGCGCTCGAACGCCTGGCCCGCGGCGGCGCAATCCTTCTGCCGCCACGCCGCCAGCGCACCGACCCAATCGCCCTGGATCGCCCAGTCGCCCGAGCCCTGCGCCGCCTTCGATGCCATCTCGCGCGCCGACCGGTCATTGCCCTGCAGGTAATAGATCCACGACACCTTCTGCTGCCACTCGGTCAGCGCCTCGGGGCTCAGCCCAGGAGTCGATTCGAGCAGCGCCTGCGCCGATGCGCCGTCGTCCGCCTTGACGAACGGCTGCATCTTGATCGCCAGTTCGGCGGCCGTCATGTCGCTCTTGATGCTTTTCGCGCGCAGCCGCACCGGCGCGCCGCCCAGCCAGGTGAGCCGGTTCGCTTCGGGCAGCGGCGGCAGGCCGACCCCGCCGCGCGACTTCGCCATTGCATAGATCTGCGTCGCCTGCGGCAGCTCGGGTGCCTCGGCGAGCAGCTTCATCAGCGGATCGAGTTCGGCCTTGGGCGAACCCTTGGCGGTGAGCATTTCCGCGCGCGCGATCGCGTGCAGCGGGCCGGGCTTCATCGAATCGAGCTGCACCTGCGCATCGAGCCAGCGCTGCTCGCGGATCGCCGCGAAGACGGTGCGATAGCCGTCGCGCTGCCCCGAATCGAGCTGATCCGGGATGCCGTCGGTGCGCGGCGCTTCATACGGTGCGAGTACGGGGGCGGGCACGGGCGCGGCCGTGCTGGCGAACGCCCCACCGAACGGTATCAACGCCATCACACCGGCCAGAAATACGTTTCTCACGATTCCAATCCCTCGATCAGCATCTGCAAGTCTTTCCATGCTTCGGCCTTGGCCGCCGGTTTCTCGAGCAGGAAGCGCGGGTGGAAACTCGCGACCGCCTCGATATCGACCGACACCGTGCCAGCTTTAAGGTTAAGCGGGTGTAAACTACCGCGCGATCGCATCGCATCCGCCCCGAGCAGTGCACGGCTCGGCGCATTGCCCATCAGCAGGACGCGTTTCGCCCCGGTCAGCGCGACGTGATGCTGCGCCAGTTCGTGCAGGCGCGCCTCCATTTCCGGCGCGACCCGGCCCGCCGCCGGGCGCGTGGTGCACACCGCGACGAGATAGATCGTCTCGCGCGTCCGCCCGATCGCCGCCAGCATGCGATCGAACAGCCGCCCGGCCGCGCCGCTCAGCAGCTGTCCGCTCTCGGCATCCTCACGTTCGGGCATGTCGATCAGGATCAGCAGGTCGGACGTGGGATCGCCCTGTGCGACGATCCCCTTGCCGTGCCACGTCGCCTCGGGCGCGTCGGCGCCGGCACGCCAGGCGGCAAATTCCGCCAGCGTGTCCGGCAACACCGTCGGCGGCGCGACGATTTTGACGGTGCCGGGCGTGGAGACAGGCGGGGCGGGGGGCGCCAGCCAGTTGCGCGGCAGCTCGTCGATCGTCGTGTCGACGCCGGCATCCTGCCACCAGTCGAGCGCGCTCGCCGCCGCTTGTTTCCAGTCGTAATTCTGATCGGCCCCCATATATCCCCATAGGCGGGATGTTGACGCGAAGGTCAATCTGCTGGCACCGCAAGTTGGACAGGACGTTGCAGCCGCGCGACAAGAGCGCCCGGGCACGATCGCTGATGGAGACGAAGAGTGAGCGAACGCGAATCCATGCCCTATGACGTCGTGATCGTCGGCGCGGGGCCTGCCGGCCTTTCCGCGGCGATCCGCCTCAAACAGGCAGCAGCGGCGAAAGAGGCGGACATTTCGGTCTGCGTGCTCGAAAAGGGCTCGGAAGTCGGCGCGCACATCCTGTCCGGCGCGGTGATCGATCCCAAATCGCTCGACGAACTGCTGCCCGACTGGCGCGAGGACGGCTGCCCGCTGGCCGAAGTGCCGGTGACCGACAACCAGCACTGGATCCTGACCAAGGGCAAGCAGTTCAGCATGCCGCACTTCGTCACGCCCGGCTTCATGCACAACAAGGGCACCTATACCGGCAGCCTCGGCAATCTGTGCCGCTGGCTCGCCGGCAAGGCCGAAGAGCTGGGCGTCGAAATTTTCCCCGGCTTTGCCGCGGCGGAAGTGCTGTTCAACGAGGACGGCTCGGTCAAGGGTGTCGCCACCGGCGACATGGGCGTGGCGCGCGACGGCACGCACAAGCCCGATTACACGCCGGGGCTCGAGCTCCACGCCAAATATACCTTCTTCAGCGAAGGCGTGCGCGGACATCTCTCCAAGGGGCTGATCCGCCAGTTCGCGCTCGACCAGGATAGCGAGCCGCAGGTCTACGGCCTCGGCATCAAGGAATTGTGGGACATCGATCCCGAGCTGCATGTGCCCGGCCGCGTCATCCACACGCAGGGCTGGCCGCTCAGCGAAACCGGCTCGAACGGCGGCGGCTGGATCTATCACCAGGCCAATGGCCAGGTGTCGCTCGGCTTCGTCACCTGGCTCAATTATTCCAACCCCTATCTCTCGCCGTTCCACGAGATGCAGCGCTGGAAGACGCACCCGCAGATCGCCGCCTTGCTCAAGGGCGCCAAGCGCGTCAGCTATGGCGCGCGCGCGATCAGCGACGGCGGGCTGCAGGCGATCCCCAAGCTCGTCTTCCCGGGCGGCGCACTGATCGGCGACAGCGCCGGCTTCCTCAACGTGCCGCGCATCAAGGGCACGCACACGGCGATGAAATCCGGCATGATGGCGGCCGAGGCGGCGGTCGAGGCGGTGCTCTCGCAGCGCCAGCATGACGAGCTCGCCGCTTACCCGGCGGCGTTCGAGCAGAGCTGGGTCAAGAAGGAGCTGTCGATCGTCCGCAACGTGCTGCCGCTGGTCGAGAAGTTCGGCGATCTGATCGGCAGTGGCCTCGCCGGCATCAACATGTGGCTGGAAAGCTTCGGCATCAAGATGCCCTTCACGATGAAGCACCATCCGGATCACAAGAGCCTGTGGCGCAAGGACATGGTCAGGAAGATCGACTATCCCAAGCCCGATGGCGTGCTGACCTTCGATCGCCTGTCCTCGGTGTTCATCTCCAACACCAATCACGAGGAGGACCAGCCGGTCCACCTGACGCTCAAGGACCCCAACATCCCGGTCGAATACGACCTGCCGATGTATGACGAACCGGCGCAGCGTTACTGCCCGGCCGGGGTCTACGAGATTGTCGGCGAGGAAGAGGGCAATCCGAAGTTCGTGATCAACGCGCAGAACTGCGTCCACTGCAAGACCTGCGACATCAAGGATCCGACGCAGAACATCAACTGGGTGGTGCCGGAGGGCGGCGGCGGTCCGAACTATCCGAATATGTGAGGCGTGCCGGGCCAGACGCAGCGACGCTGCGTCGCGCCGCAAGGCACGCCCGGCCGGCGGCGCTCCAAGCGCCGGCCGACGACGCGGCTTTGCCGCGGCGCGATTCTGAACCCTTGCAGCCTTCCCCGGCGAACGCCGGGGCCCAGTTGAGAAGGTTGAAGTAACGGTGCGCAGCGCCAGCCAATTGCCGTTCCACGACTGGGCCCCGGCTTTCGCCGGGGAAGCGCCAGGGAGTGATAGTCGATGATCCGCGAACCCGCCCCCGCGAAAATCAATCTCGCGCTGCACGTTCGCCGGCGCCGCGCGGACGGCTATCACGAGCTCGAGACGCTGTTCGCCTTCCTGCGGCATGGCGACGAAATTCGCCTCCAGCCCGGCCCAGCCAGCTTCACCATCGACGGCCCGTTCGCCGCAGGGCTCGACCCGAGCGCCGACAATCTCGTCACAAGCGCCGCCAGCATCTTCGCCCAACGCTTTGCGATCGAACAAGATTACGCGATCACCCTGACCAAGAACCTGCCCATCGCCTCGGGCATCGGCGGTGGCTCGGCGGACGCGGCGGCGACGCTCCGCGCGCTTGCCCGGCTCCATGACATTCCGCTGGAGGATGCCACGCTGTTCGCCTGCGCCGATACGCTCGGCTCGGACGTGCCCGCCTGCCTCTATGGCCGCAACGCGCTCGGCACGGGCCGGGGGGAGCAACTCGAGCCGCTGGATGGCCTGACGGACATCCCCGTACTGCTGGTCAACCCGAACGTGGCGCTGTCCACCGCCACCGTGTTCCAGCGCTGGGACGGCATCGACCGCGGCGCGATCCCCGACGGGGCGATGCTCGACCGCGCGCGGGCCGGGCGCAATGATCTCGAACCGCCCGCGCGGTTTCTCGCGCCCGCGATCGGCGCGGTGCTCGACCGGCTCGAGGCGGGCGATCCGCTGCTCGCGCGCATGTCCGGCTCCGGCGCCACCTGCTTCGCGCTCTACGACAGCGTCGACGCCCGAAGCGCCGCCGCAGCACAGATTCGCGCCGCTCAACCCGACTGGTGGTGTCTCGAATCGACACTCGCGTAACGCTCGACCGGCCCGTTCTGGGACGGCCGACCCGTCACGGGATTCGAGAATCGCACAAAACCGCCATTGGCCCGCTCCTTGCTGATATGAGGGCGAACGGATCCGGCGCCCTGCGCAGCGTCCGCTGATGATCCCCTGACGGGCGTCATCTCCGAAGGACGGCGAGCGACGTGCTCGCCGTCCTTTTTCGCGCAATAGACTTGCGTCAAACCCGCCTCTCGCGACATAGGCGTGCGCATGACACGCTCCTTCGACAAAGCCTCGCTCCCCAGCCGTCACGTCTCGGTGGGTCCCGAACGCGCGCCGCATCGCAGCTATTATTATGCGATGGGCCTGAGCGAGGAGGAGATTGCGCGCCCGTTCGTCGCGCTCGCCTCGGCCGGCAACAACAGCGCGCCGTGCAACACCACGCTCGACGCGCAGGCCGATGCCGCGCAGGCCGGCGTCAACGCCGCCGGCGGCATGCCGCGCCGGTTCAACACGATCACCGTCACCGATGGCATCGCCATGGGCCATCAGGGCATGAAGAGTTCGCTGGTCAGCCGCGAGGTGATCGCCGATTCGGTCGAGCTCAGCGTGCGCGGCCATTGTTATGACGCGCTGGTCGGCTTTGCCGGCTGCGACAAGTCGCTGCCCGGCATGATGATGGCGATGCTCCGCCTCAACGTGCCGAGCATCTTCGTCTATGGCGGCTCGATCCTGCCCGGCCGCTATCACGAGAAGGACGTGACGGTAGTCGACGTGTTCGAGGCGGTCGGCCAGTTTGCCGCCGGCAATTGCCCGATCGCCGATCTGCACGAGCTGGAAAAGGTCGCCTGCCCCGGGCACGGCGCGTGCGGCGGCCAGTTCACCGCCAACACCATGGCGTGCGTCGGCGAGGCGATCGGATTGTCCTTGCCGAACAGCAACATGGTGCCCGCACCGTACAGCACGCGCGAACAGATCGCGATCGCCGCGGGTGCGCAGGTGATGGAGCTGATCCACCTGAACCTGCGCCCGCGCGATATCTGCACGCGCGAAGCGTTCATCAACGCCGCGCGCGTCGTCGCGGCGACCGGCGGCTCGACCAATGCCGCGCTGCATCTGCCGGCGATGGCGCACGAGGCGGGGATCGAGTTCGATCTGTTCGACGTCGCCGAGGCGTTCAAATCGACGCCGTACATCGCCGACCTCAAGCCCGGCGGCCAATATGTCGCCAAGGACATGTACGAGGCGGGCGGCGTCTACATGCTGATGAAGACGATGCTCTCGGGCGGCTTCCTCGACGGCAATTGCATGACCGTGACCGGCAAGACGCTGGGCGAGAATATCGACCAGGTCACCTGGAACCCCGACCAGAAGGTGATCTACGACATCAGGACGCCGATCACCCCGACCGGCGGCGTCGTCGGGCTGCGCGGCAGCCTCGCGCCAGACGGCGCGATCGTGAAGGTCGCGGGCATGCAGCGGCTGGTGTTCGAAGGCCCGGCGCGGGTGTTCGATTGCGAGGAGGATACGTTCGCCGCGGTCGAGGCGCGCGAGATCGCCGATGGCGAGGTGATCGTGATCCGCTACGAAGGCCCGAAGGGCGGCCCCGGCATGCGCGAGATGCTCTCCACCACCGCCGCGCTCTACGGCCTGGGCCTCGGCGAGAAGGTCGCGCTCGTCACCGACGGCCGCTTCTCCGGCGGCACGCGCGGTTTCTGCATCGGTCATGTCGGGCCCGAGGCGGCCGAGGGCGGCCCGATCGCGCTGGTCGAGAATGGCGATCTGATTCGCATCGATGCCGAGATCGGCACGATCGACCTGCTGGTGCCGGACGACGTCATGGCCACGCGCCGCACCGCCTGGGTAGCGCGCGCCAATGATTATCAGTCCGGTGCTTTGTGGCGCTATGCGCAGAATGTCGGTCCGGCCTATAAGGGCGCCGTCACGCACCCCGGAGCAGCGGCCGAAACCCATGTCTATGCGGATATCTAGCGCGATCCTGTTGCTACCGCTGCTTGCCGCCTGCGGCGAGCAGAAGACCGATCACGCCACGCTCGCCAAATATGAGGCGCAGCAGAATGCGACGCTGGCGGATGACGGCCGCGTGCTGTGCGCGATCGGGCAGGGGGCGCTGACCCGCGCCTGCACGATCGATCGCGAACTTGGCGAACAGGGCCTGGTCCTGACGCTGCACCACCCCGACGGCGCGTTCCACCGCCTGCTGGTGACGCGCGACGGGCGCGGCGTGATCGCGGCCGACGGCGCGGAGCCGGCCAAGGTCAGCGTGCTCGCCGGCAACGAGATCGAGGTCGCGCTGGGCGGCAATCGCTATCGCCTCCCCGCCACGGTCAAGGGCGGCGCGCCGGCGTCATGATGCCGCTGGCCGGCCAGCCGCTGCTCACCGCCGCCGGGATTCGCGCGGCGGAGGATGCCGCGATTGCCGCTGGCGCGACGGTCGGGAGCGTGATGGCACGGGCGGGGCAGGAGATTGCCGCCGCGGTGCGCCGTCTGGCCGGGGCCAATGCGATCCTGATCGTCTGCGGCCCGGGCAATAATGGCGGCGACGGCTATGTCGTCGCGCGACTGCTGCGTGAGGCCGGCCTGGATGTTCGCATCGCCGCCTTGGCCGAACCGAAAACCGACGCCGCCAAAGCGGCAAGGGCAGGGTGGGCTGGCCCGATCGAACCCTTCGTCGATGCCAAACCCGCCCCGATCCTGATCGACGCGCTGTTCGGCACTGGCCTGACGCGCGGGCTGGACGCGATCCCCGCGGAAAATGGCGACACCTCTCCCGCCCGTCACCCCGGCCTCGAGCCGGGGTCCCGCTTCTTGACCGAGGAAGCAGCGGGACACCGGGTCAAGCCCGGGGTGACGAATAATGGTGCGGAATCATCAAGTGGCCCCGTTGCGCCTTCCCCGGCGAAAGGCGGGGCTCAGTCGGACCGCACCATCGACAGTGCGACCCCGATCGCCACCAAGCTTCGCGCGCTGGCCGACGCCGCGCAGCTCACCATCGCCATCGACCTCCCCAGTGGCGTCACCACCGATGACGGGCGCGTGCTCAGCGCCATACCCAGCTATGACGTCACGCTCGCGCTGGCCGCCGCGAAACCCAGCCACCTGCTCCAGCCCGCCGCGCGCCACTGCGGTGCCGTCCGCATCCTCGACATCGGCGTGCCCGCCGCGTCCAGCGTGCAGGTCCTGGCGCGCCCGACCCTGCCGCCGCCTGGCCCCGACGCGCACAAATATAGCCGCGGCATGGTCGCGATCGTCGCCGGCAGCATGCCGGGCGCGGCGCGGCTCGCCAGCAGCGCCGCGATGCGCGCCGGCGCGGGCTATGTCCTGCTGCTCGGCGACGATCCGGCCGGGCCCGACGCGTTGGTCCATAAACCGTTCAGCACCGAGGCGATCGCCGAGACGCGCATAAACACCCTGCTGATCGGCCCCGGCCTGGGTCGTGATGCGGCAGCAGAAGCCAGGCTCGACGCCGCGCTCGCCACCGCGCACCCCTTGGTCATCGACGGCGATGCGCTGCACCTGCTGCGGGGCGCGCGCCTGACCCAACTCGCGCATCGCGATGCGCCGATCATCTTCACCCCCCACGGCGGCGAGTTCGACGCGCTGTTCGGAGCGTCGGCCGCCGGCAAGATCGAGCGCGCCCGCGCCGCCGCGGCCCAATCCGGCGCGACGATCGTGTTCAAGGGCGCCGATACCGTCATCGCTGAGCCCGACGGCGCGGTCCGCGTCGCGCCGGCCGCGAGCCCCTGGCTGTCCACCGCCGGCACCGGCGACGTGCTCGCCGGGGCGATCGCCGCGATGCTCGCCGCCGGCCTGGCGCCGCTCGAGGCCGCCGCCGCCGGCGTCTGGCTGCACGGAGAGGCGGCGCGCCGTTGTGGTGCCGCCTTTATCGCCGACGACCTTGCCCAGGCGCTGAGTGCCGCTAGAGCCGCGCTATGACGCATTCCACGAACGACACGATCATCCGCGTCGCCGCGCGCGGCGAGGGCCTCACCGCCGACGGCCGCAGCGCGCCGCTGGCCGCGCCCGGCGACACGCTGACCGCCGACGGCGCGGTGCTCCCCGGTCCGCACCACCAGGTGCCGCCGTGCCGCCATTTCCCGACCTGCGGCGGCTGCCAGCTCCAGCATCTCGACGATGCGAGCTATGCCCAGTTCATCGTGGACCGCATCGCCGGCGCGCTTGCCGCGCACCATCTGGCCACCGACATCCGCGCGCCGCAACTCTCGCCCCCCAAAACGCGCCGCCGCGCCGCGCTGCAGGCCGAGCTCAAGGCCGGCAAGGTGCAGATCGGCTTCAGCGAGAATGCCAGCCACACGCTGGTCGACATCTACGAATGCTGGGTGCTGACCCCCGAACTGTTCGCCGTCATCGCACCATTGCGCGTCCTGCTCGCCAAATTCCTGCGCAAGAACCGCCGCGCCCGCCTGCATCTGACGCAGGCCGACCAGGGGCTCGACCTGCTGATCGAGGGGATCGAAGCCGAAGGGCTCGACGCCGCCGAGGCGATCAGCGCCTTTGCGCTGGCCAATAACGTCGCGCGCTTCGCGATCGACAGCGGCATGGGGCCCGAGGTGCGCTGGGAGCCCGAGCCGGTGACGGTCACGCTGAGCGGCGTGCCCGTGCCGCTGCCCGTCGCCGCCTTCCTCCAGGCCACTGCGGACGGGGAGGGCGCGCTGATCGCGGCGGTGCGTACCGCCACTGCCGGCGCCGCGACGATCGCCGATCTGTTCGCCGGCCTCGGCACCTTCACCTTCGCGCTCTCGGCCAAGGTCTATGCCGGCGAGGCGGCGCGCGATGCGATCCTGTCCTTGAAGGGCGCCGCCGCGCAGGCGCGCCGCCCGGTGTTCGCCGATCACCGCGATCTCTATCGCCGCCCGCTGACCACTGCCGAGCTCGACCGGTTCGACGCCATCGCGCTCGATCCGCCGCGCGCCGGGGCGCGCGAACAGGCGCTGCTGCTGGCCGCCGCCAAGGTGCCCACGATCGCTTATGTCTCGTGCAATCCCAGCAGCTTCGCGCGCGATGCGGAGGAAATCTGCAAGGGCGGCTACACGCTCGACTGGATCCAGCCGGTCGGCCAGTTCCGCTGGTCGACGCATGTCGAGCTCGCCGCCAAGTTCAGTCGGGATACTCCGCCCCGATAAAGAACAGCCCGTCGGGCGGCGCGTTCAGCCCGAGCCGCGTGCGATCCTGCGCGGCGAGCGCCGCCGCCATGTCGTCGGGCGTCCATTTGCCTTGCCCGACCAGCGCCAGGCAGCCGACCATCGAGCGCACCTGATGATGCAGGAACGAGCGCGCCGAGGCGAACACGCTGATCCGGTCGCCCGACGCCACCACGTCGAGCCGGTCGAGCGTCCTGAGCGCGCTATCCGCCTGGCAATGCGCCGAGCGGAAGGTGGTGAAGTCATGCCGCCCGATCAGCCGCGCCGCTGCCGCCGCCATCGCCTCGGCATCCAGCGCCACCGGCACGCGCCACGCCAGCCCGCGCTCCCAGGTCAGCGGGGCGCGCCGCATGACGATGCGATATTCGTAATGCCGGCCGAGGCACGAGAAGCGCGCATGCCAATCCTCCGGTACCTCGACGCACTCCAGGATCGCGACCGGCGCCGGCGCCAGCTTGGCATTGATCGCCGCGGCCAGGCGAAACGCGGTCAGCGGCTTGGCGACGTCGACGTGCGCGCGCATCGCGGTTGCGTGGACGCCGGCATCGGTCCGCCCCGCGGCATGGACGGCGACGGTTTCCCCGGTCACCGCCAGGATTGCCGCCTCGATCGCCGCCTGGACGCTCGGGCTGTGCGTCTGGCGCTGCCACCCGGCGAACGGCCGCCCGTCATATTCCACCGTCAGCGCGAACCGCGTCAAAGCTGAGTGCCTTTGGGGATCGGGAAGCCGCGCAGCAGCTCGCCGGCGGTCATGACGCCGCGTCCGGCGCGCTGCAGCAGGGTAGGGCGGATCAGGCCGTCGGCACATTGGATTGTCAGCGCCTCGTCCACCACCGTTCCCCGGCGAAGGCCGGGGCCCTGTTGCGGGCCGGTCGTAGCTGGACCCGGGCCTTCGCCGGGGACCACGTCTGCCGCCAGCACCCGCACGCGCTCACCGCCAACCTCGAACCACGCCCCCGGCGGGTTGAAACCGCGCACCTGCCGCTCGACCGCGACCGCGCTCTGCGCAAAATCCAGCCGCGTCTCCGCCTTGTCGATCTTCGGCGCATAGGTCACGCCGTCCTCCGGCTGCGCCACTGCAGGGTAGGCCGCGATATCGCCCAGCACCTCGACCATCAGCCGCGCGCCCATCGCGCTCAGTTCGTCGGTCAGGCCGCCCGCCGTCTTGCCGTCGATCGCCGTGCGGCCCTCGAGCCGCACCGGCCCGGTATCCAGCCCGGCCTCCATCTGCATGATGCCGACGCCCGTCTCGGCGTCGCCGGCCAGGATCGCGCGCTGGATCGGCGCCGCCCCGCGCCACCGCGGCAGCAGCGAGGCATGGACGTTGAGACACCCCAACCGCGGCGCATCCAGCACCGCGCGCGGCAGGATCAGCCCATAGGCCGCCACCACCGCGACATCGGCGGCGAACGCCGCGAATTCGGCCTGTGCGCCCCCGTCCTTCAGCGACACCGGGGTGCGTACCGCGATGCCCAGCGCCTCGGCACGCGCCTGCACGGGGGAGGGCGTCACTGCCTTGCCGCGCCCGCTGCGCCGCGCCGGCTGGCTGTACGCCGCCACCACGTCGTGCCCCGCATCGACCAACGCCTGCAGCACCGGCACCGAGAATTCGGGCGTACCCATGAACACTATCCGCATGCCGCATGCTCTGGCCGCTTGGCATTCCCTCACGCAACCCCCTATCTGTTCCTTATGGCCTCCCCACAGATCGACGCGCTCACGCAAGCGCTGGCCCGACTCCCCGGCCTCGGCCCGCGATCGGCGCGCCGTGCCGTGCTGCACCTGCTCAAGAAGCGGGAAACCGCGCTAGGGCCGCTGCTCGATGCTCTCAACGCCGTCGATGAAACGCTCTCAACCTGCGGAATTTGCGGCAATATCGATACGACCAACCCATGCGGCATCTGTGCCGATCCGCGCCGCGACGCGCGCGCCTTGTGCGTCGTGGAGGAGGTCGCCGATCTTTGGGCGCTCGATCGCTCGCGGCTGTTCCCCGGCCGCTTCCATGTGCTCGGCGGCCGCCTGTCGGCGCTGGAAGGCATCCGGCCGGAGGATCTGACGATCGATTCGCTCGTCCGCCGCATCGAGGCGGGCGGGATCGACGAGGTCGTGCTGGCGATGAACGCGACGCTCGAGGGCCAGACCACCGCGCACTATATCGCCGACCGGATCGAGCGCTTCCCGATCCGCGTTACGCAACCGGCGCACGGCCTGCCGGTCGGCGGCGAGCTCGATTATCTCGACGAAGGCACGCTCGCCCAGGCGCTCAGGGCCCGCCGCCCGGTCGCCTGACCCGCGCCGAAACCGCCGCGGCACGGGGTAGCGCGGCGGCGCGGCGCAGAAGGCAACTTGACGTTCACGCTTGCCTTTCCTAGCTCGCACCCATGGCTGTCCTTGAAATCCTCGAAGTCCCGCATCCCGGCCTCCGCGCCGTCGCCAAACCCGTCGACACGGTCGACGATGCGGTGAAGAAGATCGTCGCCGACATGTTCGACACGATGTACGACGCGCGTGGCATCGGCCTTGCCGCGACGCAGGTGGCGATCGAGCAGCGCATCGTCACGATCGACCTGCAGGAGCCGGAATCGGACGCGGAGGACGCCAAGCCCGTCCGCCGCCCGCATGTCTTCGTCAATCCCGAGATCGTCTCGGTCAGTGAGGAATTGTCGAGCTACAGCGAAGGCTGCTTGTCGATCCCCGAGCAATATGCCGACGTCCAGCGCCCGGCGCGCTGCCGGCTGAAATGGCTCGACGAGCAGGGTGCGGGCCACGAGGACGATTTCGACGGCCTGATGGCGACCGCGATCCAGCACGAGATCGACCATCTCAACGGCGTGCTGTTCATCGATCATATCTCGAAACTGAAGCGCGACATGCTGCTCAAGAAACTGACCAAGCAGCGCAAGGGCTGAGGGCGGGGCTGCCCGCCTGCTACAACGGACACAGACCCTTCCGTTCTCCCGCGAACGCGGGAGCCCAGGGTTGCAACTGACAGCACATGTGGCCCTGGGCCCCCGCTTTCGCGGGGGAACAAGGATAGGACCGAAGCCGATAGCGGTGAGGTAACGCCGCATGACCGGCCAGCGAAAACGCTAGAACAGCCCCTCGATCTCGCCGTCCGCGCCCAGCCGGATCCCCTCGGCCGCCGGCACGCGGGGCAGGCCCGGCATGGTCATCACCTCGCCGCAGATCGCCACCACGAACCCCGCGCCGGCGCTCAGTCGTACCTCGCGCACCGGCACGACATGGTGCGTCGGCGCGCCGAGCTTGGCCGGGTCGGTGGAGAAGCTATACTGCGTCTTGGCCATGCAGATCGGCAGATGCCCGAACCCGGCATCCTCCCAGCGCTTCAACTGCGCATGTACCGAAGGCTCGGCAATCGCCTCCTCCGCGCGATAGATCCGCGTCGCCACCGTGTTGATCTTCTCGAACAGCGACAGGCCATCGTCATACAGCGGCGCGAATTGCGGGCTTGCGGTATCACACAACTCGGCGACCTTCTCCGCCAGCGCCGCCGCGCCAGCACCACCGTCCGCCCAATGCGTGCACAGCACCGCCTCCGCGCCCTGCGCCGCGGCGATCTCGCGGATCACGTCCAGTTCCGCGTCGCTGTCACCATCGAAGCGGTTGATCGCCACCACCACCGGCACGCCGAACATCCGCACGTTCTCGATATGCCGCGCGAGATTGACGCCGCCGCGCCGCACCGCGTCCGCATCCGCCGGCCCGAGATCAGCCTTGGCGACGCCGCCGTTCATCTTCAGCGCACGCACCGTCGCGACGATCACGGCGGCTGCGGGCTTGAGCCCCGATTGCCGGCACTTGATGTCGAAGAACTTCTCCGCGCCGAGATCCGCGCCGAACCCCGCTTCGGTCACGACATAGTCGCCCAGCGCCAGCGCAGTGCGCGTGGCGATCACCGAATTGCAGCCATGCGCGATATTGGCGAACGGCCCGCCATGGACGAAGGCCGGATTGCCCTCCAGCGTCTGCACCAGATTGGGCTTGATCGCCTGCGCCAGCAGCACCGCCATCGCACCATCGGCCTTGAGGTCGCGCGCCGTGACGGGGCGGCGGTCCCGCGTATAGGCGACGACGATCCGCCCGAGCCGCGCCTCAAGATCCTCCAGCCCGTCGGCGAGGCACAGGATCGCCATCACTTCCGAGGCCACCGTGATGTCGAAGCCGCTCTCCCGGGGATAGCCATTGGCCGGGCCGCCGAGCGACTGCGCGATATCGCGCAGCGCGCGATCGTTCATGTCGAGCACGCGCCGCCACACGATCCGCCGCACGTCGATATCGAGCGCATTGCCCCAATGAACATGGTTGTCGATCATCGCCGCGAGCAGATTGTGCGCCGAGGTGATGGCATGGAAATCGCCGGTGAAATGGAGGTTGATATCCTCCATTGGCGCGACCTGCGCATAGCCGCCGCCCGCCGCGCCGCCCTTGGTGCCGAAGCAGGGCCCGAGCGAGGGTTCGCGCAGGCACAATATGGTGCGGCGGGCGATCAGGTTGAGCGCATCGGCCAGCCCGACCGAGGTGGTCGATTTGCCTTCGCCCGCCGGCGTCGGGTTGATCGCGGTGACGAGGATCAATTTGCCCTGACGGCCCGTCGCCGGAACCCGCGCCAGATCGATCTTGGCCTTGAAATGTCCATAGGGCTCAACCGCTTCGGGCGGGATATCGAGTTTCGCTGCGATCTGCGAGATCGGCTGGAGCGTGGCGGCGCGCGAGATGGCGATGTCGGTCAGCATGCGCGCCGTCCTAAGCCCGCCCGACGCTGCCGCAAGCCGAAGCGGTGATTTTCTCTCTGTCCTGCGCGGGGTGTTCAATCTATGTTCCCAGCACAGGCCGCGTGAACCGGAATGCCACCCCTCGACCCCGCGCCGCGCGGGGGAAGGGCGGTTCGGGGGGACGCGCGGTACCAGTCAGTAGTGTCGGTGGGGCGTTGTGATGGAAATTATGCTCGTCGCGTTGATCGCGGTGATTCTGGGGCTCGCGCTCGGCTGGCTGCTGGGCAGCCGCCCCGCCGCGCAGGCCCGCGCCGAGCGCGATGCGCGCACCGAGGAGTTCAAGCGCGCGATCACCGAGCTCGCTGCCGCCGAGGAGCGCGGCAAGGCTGCCGCCTTCCTGCGCGACCAGCTCGACGTGATCCGCAACGAACGCGACGTCGCCCGGCTCGAGAATACCGCGCTCAAGACGCACACTTCGGCGTTCGAAAGCCGCCTCGCCGAAATGCGCCAGACCGAGGAAGCGCGCCGCGCGATGGTCAACGAAACCTATGAGACGCGCATTGCCGAACTGCTCCACGCCAAGGACCTGCTTGCCACGCAATTCTCCGAAGTGTCGAACAAGCTGCTGAACGACGCGCAGGAAATCTTTCTCCGCCGCGCCGACGAGCGCTTCAAACAGTCCGAGGAGACGGCGGGGCAGAACCTCAAGTCGATGCTCCAGCCGGTCAGCGATCGTCTGCTCAAATATGAGGAAGCGGTCAGCAAGGTCGAGAGCGAGCGCAAAGGGGCGTTCAGCGAACTCAAGGGCCAGATCGAACAGATGCGCATCGGCCAGGAAAAGGTCTCGACCGAGGCCGCCAAGCTGGTCAATTCACTGCGCAACGCGCCCAAGTCGCGCGGCCGCTGGGGCGAGCAACAGTTGAAGAACGTGCTCGAGAGCTGCGGTCTCTCCGAACATGCCGATTTCCAGACCGAGGTCAGCGTCGCCGGCGAGGATGGCGGGCGGCTGCGCCCCGACGTGATCATCAACATCCCCGGCGGGCAATCACTCGTGATCGACGCCAAGGTGTCGCTCAACGCCTATCAGGATGCGTTCGGCGCCGCCGACGAGGCCGAGAAGGTCGTCGCGCTCGGCGCCCATGCCGCGGCGATGCGCGCGCACGTCAACGGCCTCGGCAACAAGGCCTATTGGAGCCAGTTCGCCGATGCGCCCGATTACGTCATCATGTTCGTGCCCGGCGAGCATTTCCTCTCCGCCGCGCTCGAGCATGACCCGACGCTGTGGGATTTCGCGTTCGACAAGCGCGTGCTGCTGGCGACACCGACCAACCTGATCGCCATCGCGCGTACCGTCGCGGCGGTCTGGCGGCAGGAAAAGCTGGCTAAGGAAGCCCGCCAGATCGGCGAGCTCGGCAAGGAAATGCACGATCGCCTGGCCAAGGTGGCGGACGATCTGCGCAAGGTCGGCTCGGGGCTCAACAGCGCGGTGAGCAATTTCAACGCGTTCAGCAATTCGTTCAACGGCCGGCTGATGGTCACCGGGCGCAAGTTCAAGGCGCTCAACATCGAAACCGGCGCGCGCGAGCTGGAAGACGTGCCGGCGATCGAGACGCTGGCACGGCAGGGCGCTGCGCCGATCCTGATCGAAGAGGCAAATGAAGCCGTGGAATGATGCGGCATCAGCCGTGGAAATGCGCTTCGGCGTCCCGGCTGGCGTGGAGCACGCTGATGACCTGCAAAGCGCCTACCCCGTATTTGAAGTAGATCACATAGCCTTCGCAGGGCGTACTGCGGAGAGCGGTCCCGAGTTCAGGCCTTTCGGTGCCAAGCAAACCAGGCAACTCGGCCAGTTTCCGGCATTTGGCACGCAACCTTTCCGTGACGGCGTGGCAGACTCGCACTGCCGGTTTCATCTTCGAGATAGTTGGCGATAGCTTCCAGATTACCTTGCGCGGACGCGAGATACTCCAGCAGCCGCGTCATCCCGCAGCCTTTGCGGCGGTGCGCCGCTCATGTCGTGACGCAATGAACGCCGCAACCTCCTCGTCGCTATACGAACCGCCGCGTGCAATCGATGCCGCCAGCGTCTCGCGCAACGCCTGCAACTTCGCTTCGCGCTCCTCGACCAGGCGCAGCCCTTCGTTCACCACGTCACTGGCCGACGCGAATTTGCCGTCCTTGACGGCATTCGTCACAAAGCTTTGCCAACGCTCCCCGATCGCAACGTCCATCGGCGGTCTCCACAGTTCAGGCGGAGGAGATCATACCACAGGGCAGGCGCGCAGTTCCAGCACCGCCCGCAGCCTATCCCCGTCGCTGCGCCAGCACCTCATAGGCCATCACCGCCGTCGCCACCGCGGCGTTGAGGCTGTCGGCCTTGCCCAGCATCGGCAGCTTGACCAGCAGGTCGCATTCGGCGGCCATTTCCGGCGGCATGCCCTGCGCCTCGTTGCCGGTCAGCAGGAAGGTCGGGCTGGCATACTTCGCGGCGCGATAGTCGTTGTCGGTGTCGAGGCTCAGACCGACCAGCTGGCCCGGCCCACTGCGCAGCCAGGGCAGGAAATCGTCCCATTCGGTCTGCACGACGGGCACGGTGAACAGCGCGCCCATGCTCGCGCGCACCGCCTCGATCGAGAAGGGATCGACGCACTCGCCGATTAGGATCAGCCCGCCCGCGCCGACCGCATCGCCGGTGCGCAGGATCGTGCCAAGATTGCCGGGATCGCGCAGCCGCTCGGCCACCAGCCAGATGTCCGCGCTGGTTCGATCGAGCACCGCCAGCGCCGAATCGAACGCCGCGAACACGCCGACCACCGCCTGCGGATTGTCCTTGCCCGAAAGCTTGGTGAGGATGTCGGGCACCGTCTCGATCGCCTGGCCGCCGCTATCTTCGACATCGAAGATCAAGGTGCGGACCAGCGGATGCGCCGCGCCCTCGCGTGAATAGAACAGGAATTCCGGGATCCGGCCGTTCTCGCGCGCCTCGGTCAGGATGCGCAGTCCCTCGGCGAGGAACAGGCCCTCGGCGCGGCGGTGGCGCTTTTCGCGCAAGGACCGGATGCGCTTGATCAGTGGGTTGGAAAAGGCGGTGATTTCACGTGGCACGGGGCTCAATCCTCCCCGAACTTGGCCTCGACGAGATCGCACAGCGCGCCGACCGCGGCTTCGTCGCCCTCGCCATCGGCCGAGATGACGATCGAATCGCCCATCGCCGCGCCAAGCATCATCAGCCCCATGATCGAGGTGCCGGTAACCGAGCCGGCGCCGTCCTTCTCGACCGTCACTTCGATGCCCTGGGTCGAGGCGAGCGTGACGAACTTGGCGCTCGCCCGGGCATGCAATCCACGCTTGTTGGTGATCAACACGGTACGCTTTACGGCCATCAGGCGGCTGCCTCCCCGAGCACTTCGGATGCGACGGTGATATATTTGCGCCCCGCCTCGCGCGCGGCGGCGACGGCGTCGACGACCTTCATCTTCGATCGCGCCGAACCGAGCCGGATCAGCATCGGCAAATTGATCCCGGCAATCACTTCGACTCGGCCTTTCTCCATCAGCGAGATGGCCAGATTGGAGGGCGTGCCGCCAAACAGGTCTGTCAGCACGATCACGCCGTTGCCGACATCGACCGCCGCGATCGCATCGGCGATGTCGGTGCGGCGTGCCTCCATGTCGTCGTCGGGGCCGATCGGGATCGTCGCGACCCGCTCCTGTTTGCCCACGACATGCTCCATGGCGGTGACGAATTCATCCGCCAGCCGCCCATGCGTCACCAGAACAAGGCCGATCATTACAACTTCATTCCACTGCCAGGGCCGTCGGCCGGGGCACCTTCCAGCGTATCCTGGGGCGCCGCGGCCAGATCGCGGTGTCGAACCGTGGGCGAAAATGCTGCGTCGCGCAACCGCTTCGCGACGCGTTCGGCCACGTGCACCGAGCGGTGTCTCCCGCCGGTACAGCCGAACGCCACTGTCACATAGGATTTCCCTTCCGCCTTGTAGCGCGGCAGCAACAGCAGCAGCAGCGATTCGATCTGCGACACCGCCGCCTCATAGGCCGGATCCGCAGCGATATAGGCGGAGACATCGGCGTCCATCCCCGTGCCCGGCCGCAGCGTCGGCACCCAGTGCGGATTGCGCAAAAAGCGCATGTCGAACACCAGATCGGCGTTGCGCGGCACGCCGCGCGAGAAGCCGAACGACAGGATCGACAGCGTCGGCTCGCCAAGGCCTTCGCCGGAGAAGCTCTCGCGTACCTGTTGCGCCAGTTCGTTGGCGGTCAGGTTGGTCGTGTCGATCAACCGGTTGGCCCAGCGGCGCAAGGGCGCGAGCAGTTCGCGTTCGCGCGCGATGCCGTCGCTGGCAAGCCGATCGAGCGCCAGCGGATGCCGCCGCCGCGTCTCGGAATAGCGCCGCTCGAGTTCCGATCCCGCGCAATCGAGGAACAGCGTGCCGATATCGTGGCCGTGATCCTCGCGCAGCGTCTTGATCCGCTTGACGATACGATCGGGATCGAAATCGCGCGTGCGGGCACCGATGCCGATGGCGAGCGGCTGATTATTGCCCTCCGACCCCTCCGGCAGGGGCGCGCCGAGCAGGCGATCGAGCAGCAACAGCGGCAGATTGTCGACCACTTCCCAGCCGAGATCCTCCAGCGTGCGCAGCACGGTCGATTTGCCCGCGCCGGACAGGCCGGTGACGAGCAGGATTTGCTTCGGTTTCGGCATCAGTTCCCCGTCCCGGCAAGCGCGAGTTCGACCTTGATCGGCGCCGACGGCTCCAGGCCGCTGAGCGCGATCATCGGTATGGCGACGCCGGCGATCATCTCGTCGGCGCGCTCGGGCATCCGCTCGACCGGCCGGTCGAGCCGGACGAGCAGCGCCACCGGCGCGCAGGGCAGGTGGCCGAGCGACACGATGCCGAGCCCGCGCACTTCGATCTGCCCGGCGATCGTCGCCGGCGCGCGCGCGACGAGCCGGTCGTCCTCGCGACTCAGCACGGTATAGTCATCGCTCACCAGCGTGGCACCGCGATCGATCAGGCGCAGCGCGAGATCGGATTTGCCCGCGCCCGAGGGCCCCGCGATCAGCACCGCGCGGCCGCCGATCGCCACGGCGGACACGTGCCGCGTTTCGCTGGTGCCTGCAGTCGCCGTCATCTCTGGTCCGCCAACGGTAATCTCACCACGAAGCGCGCGCCCCTCAATCGGTCTTCCCGCGATTCGACCGAGATGTCGCCCTGATGCCCTTCGACGATGGTCCGCGCAATGGCGAGACCGAGCCCGGAATGCTTGCCGAACTCTTCGCTTTCCGGCCGAAGCGACTGGAATCGGCTGAATACCTGCTCGCGCGCTTCCTCCGGAACGCCGGGGCCTTCATCCTCCACGCGGATCGTCACCCGATCGCTGCCCTGCACCGCGCCGATCGTGATCAGCCCGCCATCGGGCGAGAAGGATACCGCATTGTCGATCAGATTCTCGAACACCCGCTCGAGTCGGGCGCCTTCGCCCATCACGACCAGCGAGTCGCCGGGGGTGTGATCGAACTTCATGCGAATGCCGCGCTCGATCCCGCGCTGCGCGCGCTGATCGAGCAGCCCGGCGATCATCGCACCGATATCGACCGGCTCGAACTTGGCGCGGCTGAGCTGCGCATCGAGCCGCGACGCTTCGGAGATATCGGTGATCAGCCGGTCCATCCGGTGCACGTCATCGCGCAGGATCGCCAGCAACCGTTCCTGCAGCGCCGGATCCTGCACCATCGACAGGCCCTCGATCGCCGAGCGCATCGAGGCCAGCGGGTTCTTCATCTCATGCGTCACATCGGCCGCGAACGCCTCGGTCGCGTCGATCCGCGCCCGCAGCGCCTGGCTCATGTCGGACAGCGCACGGGCCAGCATGCCGAGTTCGTCGCGCCGCGACGGCAGGCGCGGCACGACCACTTCGCGCGCGCGCCCCAGCCGCACCCGCACGGCGGCGCGGGCCAACCGGCGCAGCGGCCGGACGATCGTCCGCGCAAGAAACAGCGAGAGCAGGATCGAGACCAGCGACACGATCAGCAGCACCATGCTCAGCCGGAACCGCTCGACGCGCACCGTCTGCGTAATCTCGGTCGCGTTGCTCGTCGTCAGAACGGTGCCCTGCCCGGGGACCACCGCCGCGGCGGTGATCACCGGGGTGCGATCGGGCGCACGCCACACCGTCGCCGGGATCGCCCCGGTTTCCTGCGCCGCGCGGACATCCGGCCAGGCCAGACCGTCCGCGCGCTCGCGATACAAGGGCGCGCGCGGCGCACCGACGACCGTGTCGATCACCGCATCGAGAAAGCGCGCCGCGCCCTGGCCCCAATCCTGCTTGTCGGGATCGCGCAGCACAACGTTGCGCAACCCGAGCGCGCGCGTATCGGCGAGCAGCATGCCGCTTTCGTCGTACAGGCGCAGCCGCGCGCCCGTATCGCCGCCGAGCCGCAGCATCAGCGCATCGCGCCGCCCCGGCGCCACCGAGCGCAGCGCTTCCGCGACCAGGCGCGCTTCGCTCACCGATTGCGCGACGCGGCTGTCGACGATGCGGCTGCGATAGGAATCGAGATAGAAGAAGCCGCCGGCGAGCAGGGCGAGCGCGAAGATGTTGACCGCCAGGATGCGCGGCGTGAGCGAAATGCGGCCCGACCAGCGCAGGTCGAGCTGGTCGTCATCATCGCGCCCGAAAGGGGTCATTCCTCGGAAAATCGGTAGCCGGCGCCGTACAGCGTCTCGATCGCATCGAATTCCGGATCGCTCTGGCGGAACTTGCGCCGCACGCGCTTAATATGGCTGTCGATCGTGCGGTCGTCGACATAGATGTCGTCCTGATAGGCGGCATCCATCAGCTGGTTGCGCGTCTTGACGATGCCGGGGCGCTGCGCGAGCGTCTCGAGGATCAGGAATTCGGTCACCGTCAGGGTCACCGGCTTGCCGTCCCACATCACGCGGTGCCGCGCCGTATCCATCGCCAGCCGCCCGCGCACCAGCTCGCCGGCGGCAACCTCTTCCGCGCTCGCCGACCCGGCCTGCACCAGTTCGGTACGCCGCAGGATCGCCCGGATCCGCGCGATCAGCAGGCGTTGCGAGAACGGCTTGGCGATATAATCGTCCGCGCCCATCGCCAGGCCCAGCGCCTCGTCGAGCTCGTCGTCCTTGCTGGTCAGGAAGATGACCGGCGTCGCCTGTTTCTCGCGCAATCGGCGCAGTAGCTCGAGCCCGTCCATCCGCGGCATCTTGATGTCGAAGATCGCCAGATCGGGCGGGTTGTCGACCAGCGCCTTGAGCGCGGTCTCGCCATCGGAATAGACCCGGGTGACAAAGCCCTCGGCCTGCAACGCGATCGACACCGAAGTCAGGATGTTGCGGTCGTCATCGACGAGCGCGATCGTTGCCGTCATTGGATCACCTTGCTTACCGGCCTCGGGATTAGGCCAAATGCTGCAACTGCTCAACTGCTGGCGACATTGCGCCCATCTTTCAGACGTTTCGAGATATTGTCCGATAAATCGCAGCAAAGTGCGCCACTGGACAAGGTTCGGCCGCGCGCGATAAGCGCTCTGCAAAACAAGCGTCGGCGGTATTGCCGCGGCGCCATTTAGGAGAGGCATGTTGAGCGATCGTATCCGCGACCGTGGTCTGGAGGCGCAGGGCATCGAAACGCGCGCCAATCTGCATTGGAACTTGGTCACCGCGCGGCTGATCGAGACGGCGGTTGCCAAGAACGAAGGCAAGCTTTCTGCCGATGGCCCGCTGGTCGTCGAGACCGGCGATCACACCGGCCGCTCGGCGCAGGACAAGTTCATCGTGCGCGATGCCGAAACCGAGTCCGCCGTCTGGTGGGGCAAGAGCAACAAGGGCATGAGCCCGGATGATTTCGCCGCGCTCAAGGCCGATTTCATGGCCGCGCTGCGCGACAAGGAAGACCTCTATATCCAGGACCTGTTCGGCGGCTCGCAGCCGGAGAACCGCGTCCGCGTCCGCGTCGTCACCGAGCTTGCCTGGCACAACCTGTTCATCCGCACGATGCTGGTGCGCCCGCAGGAATCGGAGCTGCGCGGGTTCGAGGCGGACTATACGATCATCGACCTGCCGAGCTTCCGGGCCGATCCGGCGCGCCACGGCTGCCGCAGCCAGACGGTGATCGCGGTCAACTTCACCGAGAAGCTGATCCTGATCGGCGGCACCAAATATGCCGGCGAGATGAAGAAGAGCGTGTTCGGGCTGCTCAATTATCTGTTGCCGGTCGACGGGGTGATGCCGATGCATTGCTCGGCCAATATCGGCCCCAACGGCGATACGGCGGTATTTTTTGGCCTGTCCGGCACCGGCAAGACGACGCTCAGCGCCGATGCCAGCCGCACGCTGATCGGCGATGACGAACATGGCTGGTCGGACACCGCGGTGTTCAACTTCGAGGGCGGTTGCTACGCCAAGATGATCCGCCTGTCGGCCGATGCCGAGCCGGAAATTTTCGCCACCACCAAGCGCTTCGGCACGGTGCTCGAGAATGTCGTGATGGACCCGGTGACCCGCGCGCTCGATCTCGAGGATAACAGCCTGGCCGAGAACAGCCGCGGCGCCTATCCGATCGATTTCATCCCCAACGCGTCCAAGGACAATATGGGGCCGGTGCCGCGCAACATCGTGATGCTCACCGCCGACGCGTACGGCGTGCTGCCGCCGATCGCCCGGCTGACCCCGGACCAGGCGATGTATCACTTCCTGTCCGGCTATACCGCGCGCGTCGCCGGCACCGAGATTGGCGTGACCGAGCCGGACGCGACCTTCTCGACCTGCTTCGGCGCGCCGTTCATGCCGCGCCACCCGTCGGTCTACGGCAATCTGCTCAAGAGCCGGATCGCCAAGGGCGGGGTGGATTGCTGGCTGGTCAATACCGGCTGGACCGGCGGCAAATACGGCATCGGCCAGCGCATGCCGATTAAGGCGACACGCGCGCTGCTCAATGCGGCGCTCGACGGCTCGCTCAATACCGCCGAGTTCCGAACGGACCCGAATTTCGGCTTCCAGGTGCCGGTCAGCGTGCCGGGCGTCGACAGCGCGATCCTCGATCCGCGCGAGACCTGGGCGGACAAGGCGGCCTATGACGCCACCGCGGCGAAGCTGGTCGACCTGTTCGTGGAGAATTTCGCGCAATTCGCCGACCATGTCGACGAAGGCGTGCGGCAGGCCGCGCCGCAGGTCCGGGAGGTGGCGTAAGGCGGGCGCCGCCCCCCAGACTGTCGTCATCCCGGATCAAGTCCGGGATTACGATTTGGGTTAGGAGGGCGTAAGAGCCGCGATCGGCTCCACCACCAGCACACCGCGATCTACTTCCACCACGCGCACCCGCGCGCCGGTCGGGGCATCCGGCCCGCGTGCCGGCCACACGCCGTCACCGACCCGCACCCGCCCGCCATCCGCCTCAATCGCCTGCTCCACCACGACAATCTCGCCGACCAGCCGCGCGGCGCGATCGTTGAGCAGCGGATCGGCGGTGGCGACGGGATAGTCGTGGTACCAGCGGCGGCCGATCAGCACGGTCACGCCGCTCCAGATCGCGAACGAGCCGAGCTGCGCGGCGAGCGGTAGATCGGGCAGCGCGAGCGTCGCCGCGCCGGTGATCGCCGCGGCGACCGCCAGAAAGATCAGAAACACGCCGGGGATCAGCAGTTCGGCAAGCCCCAGCAGCAGCGCGAGCGCGAGCCACAGCGTGCCAGCGCTGATCCCGCCCAGCGTCACTGGCCGCTCTGCTCGAACGGCCCGCGCACGCGCGCCGGCGGGGCAGGGGGCGTGGGCGCGGTGGGCGCATCCGACAGCGCCTGCTTGGCGAGCTCGCCGATCCCGCCCAGCGTGCCGATCAGCTGCGTCGCCTCGACCGGGAACAGGATCGTCTTGGCATTGGGCGAGGTGGCGAACTTGCCGATCGCCTCGACATATTTCTGCGCGATGAAATAGTTGAGCGATTGCGCGCTGCCCTGTTCGATCGCCACCGAAACGAGCTCGGTCGCCTTGGCCTCCGCCTCGGCCGAGCGCTCGCGGGCCTCGGCGTCGCGATAGGCGGCCTCGCGCCGGCCCTCGGCCTCGAGGATCTTCGACTGCTTCTGCCCCTCGGCGCGCAGGATCTCCGAGGCGCGGCTGCCTTCGGCCTCGAGGATGTTGGCGCGCTTCTCGCGCTCGGCCTTCATCTGGCGGCCCATCGCGTTGACGATATCGGCCGGCGGGCGGATGTCCTTGACCTCGACGCGGGTGATCTTGACCCCCCAGGCGGTCGTCGCGTGATCGACCACGGCGAGCAACCGCGCGTTGATCTCGTCGCGTTTGGACAGCGTCTCGTCCAGGTCCATCGACCCCATCACGGTGCGCAAATTGGTCGTCGTCAGCTGCAGGATCGCAACATAGAGTTCGGATACTTCATAGGCCGCCTTGGCGGCATCGAGCACCTGGAAGAACACCACGCCGTCGACCGCGACCATGGCATTGTCCTTGGTGATGATCTCCTGACCCGGAATATCGATCACCTGCTCCATCATGTTGATCTTGCGGCCGACGCGGTAGAAAAAGGCGGGGTAGAAATTGAACCCCGGCCGCGCGGTGGTGGTGAAGCGGCCGAAATGTTCGATCGTATATTGATAGCCTTGCCGCACGATCTTGATGCTGGTCATGAGATAGAACAGCACCAACGCGACCACGATCGCACTCAAGATCAACGCCATGTCCAACCCCTCCATAAGCCTGGCCGGCAAGTTAGCAGATCGGCGGGGCAAACCTAGCCAAATGCGCCGTGCGAACCCGGCCTAGCGCAATGCCCCCCACTTGGTTACATGGCACGCCACGATTCTCCCCACGCAGGAACTGGCTCTCATGGACATCCGCCTCGGCCTCACTTTCGACGATGTCCTGCTGTATCCGGCCGAATCCGATATCGTGCCCAGCCAGGCCAATACGCGCACGCAGCTGACGCGGGGCATCGCGCTCGACATTCCGATCGTCTCCTCGGCGATGGACACGGTGACCGAGGCGGACATGGCGATCGTGATGGCGCAATTGGGCGGCATCGGCGTGCTTCACCGCAACATGGAAATCGACGAGCAGGTCGCCGCGGTGCGCCAGGTCAAGCGCTTCGAGAGCGGCATGGTGGTCAACCCGATCACGATCCATCCGCGCGCCACGCTGGCCGAGGCGCGCGCGCTGATGACCAACAACCGCATCAGCGGCATCCCGGTGGTGGAGAGCGACGGCAAGCTGGTCGGCATCCTCACCAACCGTGACGTGCGCTTCGCCGAGAACCCGCTCCAGCCGGTGTCCGAGCTGATGACGCACGAAAATCTCGCCACCGTCTCGTCGGGCGTGGGCAAGGACGAGGCGCGCCGCCTGCTGCACCAGCGCCGGATCGAGAAGCTGCTCGTCGTCGACGATTCCTACCGCTGCGTCGGGCTGATCACGGTCAAGGATATCGAAAAGGCGGTCACCTATCCCAACGCGACCAAGGACGAGAGCGGCCGGCTGCGCGTCGCCGCCGCGACCACGGTCGGCGACAAGGGCTTCGAGCGCACCGAGGCTCTGGTCGATGCCGAACTCGACCTGATCGTGATCGATACCGCGCACGGCCATAACCGCGATGTCGCGCGTGCCGTGGAGCGGGTGAAGAAGCTGAGCAATTCGGTCCAGGTGATCGCCGGCAACGTCGCCACGGCCGAGGCGGCGCGCGCGCTGATCGATGCCGGTGCGGACGGGATCAAGGTCGGCATCGGGCCAGGCTCGATCTGCACCACGCGGATCGTCGCCGGCGTCGGCGTGCCGCAGCTGACCGCGGTGATGGATTGCGCGGCGGAAGCGGCCAAAAGCGGCGTGCCGGTGATCGCCGATGGCGGCATCCGCACCTCGGGCGACATTGCCAAGGCTTTGGCTGGCGGAGCGTCGAGCGTGATGATCGGCTCGTTGCTCGCCGGCACCGAGGAAGCACCGGGCGACACGTTCATCTATCAGGGCCGCGCGTACAAATCGTATCGCGGCATGGGCTCGGTCGGCGCGATGGGCCGCGGCTCGGCGGATCGCTATTTCCAGGGCGACATCAAGGATCAGTTGAAGCTGGTGCCCGAGGGGATCGAGGGCCAGGTGGCGTTCAAGGGCCCGGCGCGCGACGTGATCCACCAGTTGGTCGGCGGCGTGAAGGCGGCGATGGGCTATACCGGCTCGGCCACCATTCCCGATCTGCAGCAGCGCGCGCGCTTCGTGCAGATCACCGGCGCCGGGCTGATGGAAAGCCATGTCCACGACGTCTCCATCACGCGCGAAGCGCCGAACTATCCGACGCGCTGACGTAAAATCCCCCGCGCTTCCCCGGCGAAGGCCGGGGTCCAGTCGCGATGGCAGACTATCTTAATCGTCACCCCGGACTTGTTCCGGGGTCCACTGTGCCGCATGAGCCTCGGCCGATTGGTTGCGGCGCGGTGGACCCCGGAACATGTCCGGGGTGACGTATTGTTTGTCGGTCCTGCCGCTCACCGACCCGACCACGTCAGGAAAATGACATGACCCCCTCCGCCCGTATCCAGGCCGCGATCGACCTGCTCGACGCCATCGTCATCGCCGCGCGCGATCAGGGGGCGGCGGCGGACACGATCATCGCCAAATATTTCGCGCAGCGCCGCTATGCCGGGAGCAAGGATCGCCGCGCGGTGCGCGAGCTGGTCTATCGTGCGATCCGCATGCTCGGCGAACGGCCGAAGAGCGGCCGCGCGGCGATGCTGGCGCTGGCCGCGACCGATCCCGAGATCGCCGCTTTGTTCGACGGCTCGACGCACGCGCCGGCGGCGATCGGCGACAAGGAAGCCGCCGCCGCGCCGGGCATCGCGCCCGCGTGGATCGTCACCAAGCTTACCGAGTCCGGGATCGGCGCCGACGAGCTGCCCGCGCTGATCGACCGCGCCCCGCTCGACATCCGCATCAACACGCTGGTCGCCACGCCGGCACCGATCGACGGCGCCGCGCCGATCGCCGGCCTGCCGGACGCGCGTCGGCTGCCCTCGGGCACCAGCATCGAGCAGCTCGATGCGTTCAAGGACGGCGCGATCGAGGTCCAGGACGCCGGCAGCCAGATCGTCGCGCTCGCCGCGCGCGCGCAGCCGGGGCAGCGCATCGTCGATCTGTGCGCCGGCGCCGGCGGCAAGACGCTCGCGCTCGCCGCGGCGATGCAGGACCAGGGCGTGCTGCTCGCCACCGATACCGATCGCGCACGCCTGTCGCGCCTCACGCCGCGTGCGGCACGCGCCGGCGCGACCATCGTCGAAACGCGGCTGCTCAATCCCGGTCGCGAAGCCGAGCTACTGGCCGACTGGAACGACAGCGCGGATGTCGTGCTGATCGACGCGCCCTGCTCGGGCACCGGCACGTGGCGGCGCAACCCCGAGGCGCGCTGGCGGCTGACGCCGGACCGGATCGAGCGGCTGGCGACGACGCAGGCGCATGTGCTCGAGATCGGCGCCAATTTGGTCAAGCCGGGCGGGGCGCTGGTCTATATCGTCTGCTCACTACTCGACGAGGAAGGGGCAGGGCAGGTGTCGGCCTTCCTGACCGCGCATCCCGGCTGGCAGGTCGAGGGCCTCGATCTCCCCGCCGGCCGGGCGCATGGCGGCGGCGTGCGGCTGACGCCAGCGCGTGACGCCACCGACGGATTTTTTGTCGCGCGCCTCCTGCGGCCATGCTAGCCACAGCCACCGTGCCCACCCTGGAGAGCATCATGCGTTATTCGTCCGTCGCCGCCGCCGCCGCGCTGACTTTGCTGACGGTGTCGACGTCGCTGCACGGGCAGCGCCCGGACGATCAGATCGACCCGCGCTCGCTGGCGCTGCTCGCGCAGGGCCGCGCGGCGCAGGCGGCGGGCAATCTCGATGGCGCGACCGATCTGCTGGAAACCGCGCTGGCGGTCGATCCGCGTAACCGGCCGGCCTATATCGTGCTCGGCGATGTCGCGCAGAAGCGCGGCCTGCCGGGCAAGGCGATCCGCCTGTACCGCGAAGCGCTGATGCTCGAACCGAACGACCGCCTGGCCTTGCTCGGCCAGGGCGAGGCGCTGGTCGCCAAGGGCGCGGTCGCGCAGGCCAAGGGCAATCTGGTCAAGATCCGCACCCTCTGCGCCAAGGCCGCCTGCCCCGAGAGCGCGAGCCTGGCGGCGGCGATCGCCAAGGGCCCACCGGTGCAGACCGCCGCGGCGACCAAGGTGCCCGACAAGGTTCCGACCGCCAAGGAGTGACCCCAGCCGCCGTGGGCGGCGGCGCGACGGGTCACGCGCCGGTCACGTCGACCGCATCACCGAACGGCACGCGCGCCACGCACGCCCCAGTATCGTCGACGATCTCGATCAGGCAGGCCAGGCACAGCTTACCCTCACCAAGCTGATCGCACATGATCGCGCGCGCATCGCGGATCGCGGCGGCATAGGCTGCCGCCAGCGTCGCAAAGACGCGCCCTTCCTCGTCGACGGTGATCGTGCCGCGCTCGTGCAGATGGAAGAAGTAGCGCGCCATGCAACGCGAGCGTTCGAAACCGTGCGAAGTTTCGGGACTTTATCGAGATCAGGCCAATAAACTGCCCGCTCAGTCGACTTTCTCGAGCACCAGATAGCGCGGATCGAACTCGGCGATCGCGGACAACAGCTTCCAGTCGAGGACATGCAATTGCTTGTCGACGATCCGCGCGGCGCGCGCCTCGCGCAGCGCCCGCAGCGTGCGGTTGACATGGACCGGGGTGAGGCCGGTCGTATCGCCGAGCGTGGTCTGGGTCAGCGGCCAGCCGATCACGCCGCCGTCCGGGCACTGGCCCCGGCCGAAGCGGCAGGCCATCTCGCACAAAAGGTGCGCGACCCGCCCCTTGGCGGAGAGCCGCGCATTGACCAGCGCCCATTGCGAGAGCACCGCGGCATCGACCATGCAATCGCGCCAGAATGCTTCGGCCAGTGTCAGCGACTGGCCGGCGAGCCGGTGGATCTCGGCATGCGGGACGCGGTAGATCACCGTCTCGCCGACGCTCTGCAACGCGGTCGCGGCATTGGGCAGCATGACCGAATGCAGATCGGCCATGTCGCCGGGGATGTGCAGCGCGGTCATCTGCCGCTCGCCGTCGCGCGTCTGCCCGAAGCGGCCGGCCAGGCCCGAGACGATCAGGCAGGCGCGATCGACCCGCTCGCCGAGCCGCACGAAATCACGATTGGGCCGGATCGTTTCGAGCTCCCCCGGCAGGGCCAGGATCGCGTGGCGCTCCGCGTCGCTCAGTGTCGAGCGCAGCGTCAGTCGGTCGAGCCAGAGGGACAGGGCATGTCGAGCGTCAGTCATGCAGGCGCCCTACAATGAATTGGGTGGCCTATCCAATAGCAGGCGCGGTCATCGCGCGCGCGGTGGCGGCGAACTCGGCCACGCTGACCGTCTCGGCGCGGCGCGTGGCGTCGATGCCGACCGCCTCCAGCGCGGCCAGCGCGCCGGGCAGGCCTTTGACGCTCTGCCGCAGCATCTTGCGCCGCTGCCCGAACGCGGCCGCCGTGAGCCGTTCGAGTGTCGCGAAATCGACACCCTCGGGCGCGGCGGTGGGGGCGATATGGACCACTGCCGACATCACCTTGGGCGGCGGGGTGAAGGCCGAGCGATGCACCGGCATGGCCAGCCGGGCGGAAGAGCGCCACTGCGCCAGCACGGCGAGGCGGCCATAGGCATCGTCGTTGGTGCCGGCGACGATGCGATCGGCGACTTCCTTCTGGAACATCAGCGTCAGGCTCTGCCACCAGGGCAGCCAGTCGGCGGACAGCCAGCGGACCAGCAACGCGGTGCCGATATTATAGGGCAGGTTGGAGACGATATGCGGCTTGCCCTCGAACAGCGCGGCGGTGTCGAGCTCCAGCGCATCGCCCTCGATCACGCGCAGCCGGCCAGGAAAGGCCTCGCCCAGTTCGGTCAGCGCCGGAATGCAGCGGCGGTCGCGCTCGACCGCGGTGACGCGCGCGCCGGCCTGCAGCAGCGCGCGGGTCAGCCCGCCGGGGCCGGGGCCGACCTCGAACACCTCGGCATCGTGCAAATCGCCCGGGATCCGCGCGATGCGCGCGAGCAATTGCTGGTCGAGCAAGAAATTCTGCCCCAGCGCCTTGCTCGCATTGAGCCCGTGCCGCGCGATCACCTCGCGCAGCGGCGGCAGATCGATGCTCACGATCCCGCCGCGGCGCGGCGTGCGGTGGCGTCGCCGGCCATGTGGATCGCCGCGATCATCGCGCCGGGATGCGCGCTGTTTGTGCCGGCGATGCCGAACGCGGTGCCGTGATCGGGCGAGGTGCGGACGATCGGCAGGCCCAGCGTGATGTTCACGCCATCGTCGAAATGCAGCGTCTTGAGCGGCACCAGCGCCTGATCGTGATAGCAGCACAGGGCCGCATCATAGGTGCTGCGCGCGCGATCGTGGAACATCGTGTCGGCGGCGAACGGCCCGGTGGCGTCGATCCCCTCGTCCTGCAGCAGCGCGATCGCCGGCATCAGGAGATCGATCTCCTCGCGGCCCAGCGCGCCATGCTCGCCGGCATGCGGGTTGAACCCGGCAAAGGCCAGGCGCGGCCGTTCGATGCCGAAATTGCGCTGCAGCCCGCGCGCCGTGACGCGCGCCTTGGACAGGATCAGATCGATCGTCAGCAGCCCGGAGACGGCCGCCAGCGGGACATGCGTGGTGATCGGCACGACGCGCAACGTCGGCCCGGCGAGCATCATCACCGCATTGTCGCGCGCGATGCCGCAGCGTTCGGCGATGAATTCGGTCTGGCCGGGATAGGAAAAGCCGATCTGATAGAGCTGCGCCTTGGACACCGGCCCGGTGACCAGCGCGCTGACCGCATCGGACCGCGCCAGCCCGGCGGCGAGCTCGAGCGAATGCAGCGCACAGCGCGCGCCATCGACATCGGCGATACCGGGATTGATCTGCCCGCCATCCTCGACATTGAGCACCGGCAGCGCGGTGGCGAACGCCGCGGCGGCCTGGCCGGGATCGCCGATTTCGGCGACCGGCCCGTCCCACACGGCAGCGATCGCGCGCGCGTCGCCGACCGCAAAGAACAGCGGCAGGCGCTCAGCGACGCGCGCGGCCCAAGCCTTGGCGATCACTTCCGGCCCGATGCCGGCGGGATCGCCCATCGAGACCGCGAGGGGAGCGGTCATCGCCCCGGCCTCAGCGATATTCGACGATCGCGTCGCGGCGCAGATCGCGCAGCATCTGCTGCGCGCGCAGATTGACGCGCTGCTGCTCGATCTGGCCCTGCAGCTGATCGGCCCGCGGCAGTTCGCCGTTGCGCGGCTCGTCGCGGCCGCACACCACCAGCGCCCGCACGCCATCCTGCGCCGAGCCGAACGGCGGGGTCGCCTCGCCGATCTGCAGGCGCAGCACGATCTGCTGCAGCGCCGGCGGCAGATCGCGGATCAGGATCGAATCGCGATCGACGACATCGGCGCCGAGCGTCCCGGCGACCTTGGCGACGTCGCCGCAGCCCTTGAGTTCCTTGATCGCAGTCGCGAACGCGCTGACCCGCGCGGTGGCCTGGGCCTGCGTCGTGCCGGCGGGGAAGCTCACCGTCATCTGCTTGAGCGCAAGCCGCGCGTCGCGCGGATCGGCGGTCAGCACCTGCCGCTTGTCGACCAGATAGAGCAGCGAGAAGCCGCCCGGCACCTCGATCGGGCCGGCGATCTGCCCGGCTTCCATCGTCGTCGCCGCCTTGGCCAGCGATTCCGGCAGCTGCGCGGTGCGCACCCAGCCGAGATCGCCATCGACCGCCTTGGTCGAGGCTTCGGAGAAGTTGCGCGCGAAATAGCCGAACGGCGCCTCGCCCTTCTGGATCTTCTCGATCATCTGCCGCATGCTGGCGAACACCTGCTCGGCGCGCTCGGGCGTGGCCGAGAGATAGATTTCGTTGACGCGATATTCCTCGGTGCCCTTGCTCGCCTCGAGCCGCTTGAGGATCGACTGGACCTCTTCCTCGCCGACATTGACGTTCGGCTCGACCTTGCGGCGCAGGAAGCCGCTCCACGCCAGTTCGCCCTCGATCTGGCGCTTCATCGAGCGCTCCGACGAACCGGCCTTGCGCAGATAGGTGCGGAACTGTTCCGGCGTCTGCTGGAAGTTCTTGGCCACGCTGTTGAAGCTCGAATTGATCTGCGCCGCCGGGATCGTGATGTCGTTGGCCTTGGCCTCCTGGATCTGCAGCGCTTCGTCGATCAGCTGGTTGAGCACCTGCGTGCGCAGCCGGATCTTGTCCTCGTCGCTGATCTTCAGGGGGTTGGCGGCCATGATCAGCGCCACGCGCTGGTCGACATCGGTGCCGGTGATGACGGTGTCGTTGACGATCGCGGTCGGCTTGCGCACGTTGGGATCGACCTTGCCGAACACCTGCATGTTGTCGGGGATGTTGAGCCCGATATCGGGCACCGCCTCATCCCCCACGGTCTGCGCCACGGCTGCCGTCGCGACGGCGATACCGGCGCACAGCGTCATCACGCGACCGATACGGGTAGCCTTCGTCATCGAAATCATCACGTTGTTCTTAATCCCATGAAGCGTCGTCGCGCCAATGCTGGCCAGGCTTTGTAGCGGAGCAGGTGAATGCAAGCTTAGCGGCCGAGATTCTTGAAGGAAAGGCTCAACGAGAAGCCGTTGCCACTCCGCGCGTCGCCGGTGCTCTGATAATCGTGGCGCCAGGTAAAGCCCAGCTTCAGGCAATCGTCTTCATAAGCCACACCGAGCCGGTGCCGCACCGGATCGAAACCATCCGAAACGGACAGCGCATCCTCGTTGCGATCGGTGAGATCGACCACCGCCGAGCCGAACACCGACCAGAAGCGGGCGAACTGCACGCGCCCGGCGATGCGGGCTTCCTCGCGATCGGCGAGATCCTCCGCCGTGCCGGTGATATCGCGGTTGAGCCGCAGATAGCCGAGCAAGGCATAGGTGCCGCGCGTGCCGATCGTCGCGTCGATCTCGTTGCGGCGGATCGCCAGATCATCCTTGTCGAGCCGATAGCGGTGCGTGAAGGTCACGAAATCGCGGATCCGGATATCGGTGCGGCCGACGAAATCGGAAAAGCGGTCGTCGAGGCCGGTGCCCTGCGGGAAGATCACCGGGCGCGATCCGAGGCGATAGCTCTGCCCGATATTGGTGGCGATCGCCACGCCGGGCAGATCGAGCGCCCAATCGGCGCCATAGGTGAAGCGCGTGGCATCCTCGACCCGGTCGTAGCCGGCGAAGCGATTGAGCGCGAACAGGTTCGAATCCTCGAGATCGACCGCGCGGGCATCCTCGTTCGGGATATCGAGATTCTCGACCTTGGGCGAGGCGACGATCTGCACCCGCGGCGTCAGCCGCTGCGTCCCGCCGAACAGTTCGCCGATCAGCGGCCATTTCACGTCGACCGCCAGCGCGCCGACCAGCCGGCCGTGATAGCCCTCGGTGCCGCTATAGCTGGCGACCGCGGTCGAGAGCGTATCGTTGGCATGATAGGCGTCGGCCCGGCCATAGGCGGTGAAGGTCACTTCCTGGCCCCAGCGGGTCAGCTTGCGCAGATCCCAGCGCGCGCTGGCGAAGGCGCGCTGCGTGTCCTGCCCGTCGGTGCGGGTCAGCGCGAGCGTGTTGACCTGCAGCTGGATCTTGCCGCCGAGCAGCCCGTCGTCGAGCCGGCGGCGGTAATCGAGCTCGGGAAAGGCGATCGGCTGCAGCCCCTGCGGGTCGTTAACGCGCACGGTCTGCACCGCCCAGCCGGTCAGCGCGAAATAGCTGTTGGCGTCGATCCGCTCCAGGCTCGCGGTCGAGCGCAGGCGATCGTCATAGGAAATGTCGTAACGGCGCAGGAAGGTGCGATCGGTGGCCAGGCGCACCGAGGCGCTGGCGCTCCAGTTCTGATCGAACTGGAAGCGCGCGACGCCGTCGATATAGCCGCGGAACGCGGTCTCGGTGCCGAGCGGGTTGGCGGTGTTCAGATCCTCGGCGCGCCGGCCATAGGTGGCATAGCCGCGCAGCTTGAACGCGCCCTTGGCGCTCAGCGCGCTGTAATCCACCTGCAGCATCGGCAGCACACCGGTGAAGACGTGCGGCGTGACGATCAGGCTGCGGTTCGGCGCCAGGTTGAAGAAATAGGGCTGGGCATATTCCAGCCCGTTGGTGCGGTTGTATTTCAGGTCCGGCGTCAGCAGCCCGTTGGCGCCCTGGCTGTTGCCGCCCACCGGATGCGAGAAGGCGGGCAGCGGCAGGCTCGGCAGGCCGAACAGCGTGATCTTGGCGCCGCTGTAGAAGATCCGGCCACGTTCGGGGCGATAGACCACGCGCACCGCGGTGATCTTCCACGAGGGCTCCTTCGGGCAGCCGGCCGAATTGGTCACGGTGCACGGCGTATAGGCGGCGTCGTCGAGCGTCACCGTCTCGTTGAGCGACCGCGTGCCGCGCCGTGCCGCCAGCCGACCGCCGCGCTCGAGCACGACGAGCATATTGTCGACCACGCCGTCCTTCAGCGAATCGGTCAGCTCGATCGAATCGCCATAGGCGGTGTCGCCGCCGGGATTGGTCACCGCGATCTGGCCGGTGGCGACGACCTTGCCGGTCTTGCGGTTCCACACCACCTTGTCGGCGCGCAGCCGATCGCCGCTGCGATACATGCGCACGTCGCCGATCGCCGTCACGACATCGGAATCATTGTCATATTGCAGCTCGCCGGCGGCGAACTCGACCTGATCCTCGCCGTTCGGCGCGGCCGGCGCAGCAACGCTCGCCGGCGGCGGCGGCGGCTCGACCGGGCGCGACTGGAGATCCTGCGCCCGGGCGGTTCCGGCGGCGAACAGGGCGAGCGGGAGCGCGCACGTGGAGAACAGATCGGAACGCTTCACGGTGGGAAACACACCCCCAGGCACGCCGGGATGGCGCACGATTAAGCGCCCTATCGCACCACCGTCCGCGCGCCGCAATCTCGCGCATGGCTTTGCCAGCGCTTTGCGGCTGGCCTAGAGGGTGCCGAGTCGTCATTTCTCAAGCAGCTCCAAGGATTGCCATGCAGATCGTCTTCTCCACCGCGCCCGCCGATGCCAGCGCCACGCTTGCCCTGCCGATCGACAAGGACGCGCTGGAACGCAGCCCGCTGGCCGGGCTCGACCCCGCGGCGAAGCGCGTCCTGCTCGGCGCGGCCCGCGGCGGCCGCTTCGCAGGCGATGTCGGCGCGATCGTCGAGGCGTTCGTCGCGTCGGGCGAGGGCGTGCGCCAGGTGCTGCTGCTCGGCACCGGCGACGGCAGCGATGCGGCATGGGAGAAAGCGGGCGGCGCGCTGACCGCCAAGCTGCTGACCTCCGGCGTGACCACCGTCACCGTCGATCTGGCGGGCGCCGGCGTCAGCGCCAAGGCGGCGGCGCTGTTCGCCGCGGCGGCGGCGCAGCGCGCCTGGCGGCATGACGTCTATCGCACCAAGCTGCCGGAGAAATCGAAGCCGACGCTGAACGAGATCCTGATCGTCAACGCGCCAGCGGGCAGCGACGCGGCCTGGGAATACCAGAAGGCGGTCACCGCCGGCATGGAGCTGACCCGCACATTGGTCGCCGAGCCCGCCAACATCATCTATCCCGAGACGTTCGTCGCCAAGGTGCTGGCCGAGATCGAGGGCCTCGGCCTCGAGGTCACCGTGCTCGACGAAGCCGCGATGGGCGAACTCGGCATGGGCTCGCTGCTCGGTGTCAGCCAGGGCTCTGCGCGGGAAGCACGGCTGCTGGCGCTCAAATGGAGCGGGGCAGGGGCGGGCGATCCCGCCATCGCGTTGGTCGGCAAGGGCGTGACCTTCGATACCGGCGGCATCTCGATCAAGGGTGCGGCCGGCATGGAAGACATGAAGTGGGACATGGGCGGCGCGGGCGCGGTGGTCGGCGCGATGAAGGCGCTGGCGGCACGCAAGGCGAAGGCAAACGTGATCGGCGTGTGCGGGCTGGTCGAGAACATGCCCGACGGCAATGCGATCCGCCCGGGCGACGTGCTGACCAGCATGTCCGGCCAGACGATCGAAGTGCTCAACACCGATGCCGAAGGCCGGCTGGTGCTGTGCGACTGCGTCACCTGGGTGCAGCGCACGCATCGCCCCAAGACGATCGTCGATCTGGCGACGCTGACCGGCGCGATGATCGTCGCGCTCGGCAACGAACATGGTGGCCTGTTTGCCAATGACGATGCGCTGGCCGATCAGCTGCTCCAGGCCGGGCTCGCGACGCGCGACAAATTGTGGCGCTTCCCGCTCTCCGACACATACAACAAGCTGATCGATTCGCCGATCGCCGACATGAAGAATGTCGGCCCGCGCGGCGCCGGATCGATCACCGCGGCGCAGTTCATCCAGCGCTTCGTGGATAGCGGCGTGAAATGGGCGCATCTCGACATCGCCGGCATGGTCTGGTCGGACAAGGCCGGGCCGAATTACGACAAGGGCGCGACCGGCTATGGCGTGCGCCTGCTCGACCGCTTCGTGGCGGACAATTTCGAGGCGTAAGCGAGGCGCGGCTCCCCCACCACCGTCATCCTGACGAAAGTCAGGATCCATCGTGCCTCTTGAACGATCGGACGCGAGGCACGACGGATGTTGAATTAAGATCAGCATGACGGAAGTTGGTGGTGTAGCGGCGATACAAGGTACGCAATGCAGGTCGATTTCTACCACCTCACCACCACGCCGCTCGACCGTGCGCTGCCGCAGATCGCGGACAAGGTGCTGTCGAGCGGCGCGCGGCTGCTGATCGTCGCGGAGAGCGCCGGCCAGCGCCAGGCGCTCGACCGCCTGTTGTGGAGCTATGCGCCGGAAAGCTTCATGCCCCACGGGCTGGCCGGCGCAGGCAACGATGCCGGCCAGCCGATCCTGCTCAGCGACGCGCCCGATCCGGTCAACGGCGCCCGGCATATCGCGTTGGTCGACGGCGTGTGGCGCGAGGCGGCGCTGGGCTTCGAGCGCGCGTTCCATTTCTTCGATAGCGAGCGGATCATCGAGGCGCGCGCCGCCTGGAAGGCGTTGGCCGAGCGCGACGGCGTCGAGCGGCGCTACTGGAAGCAGAACGACAATGGCCGCTGGGAAAAAGCGGCCTAACTTGCATCGCCGCGCTTGCCCGATTAGGGAACCGCGACTTCATTTCATCACCATCTTCAAGGAGCTTCACGGTCATGGCCGCGAACCGCACATTCTCCATCATCAAGCCCGACGCGACGCGTCGCAACATCACCGGCGCCGTCACCAAGATGCTGGAAGAAGCCGGCCTGCGCGTCGTCGCCTCGAAGCGCATCCAGATGACCCGCGAACAGGCCGAGGGCTTCTACGCGGTCCACAAGGAGCGCCCGTTCTTCGGCGAGCTCGTCAGCTTCATGATCTCCGGCCCGGTTGTCGTGCAGGTGCTCGAGGGCGAGAATGCGATGCAGCGTAACCGCGACATCATGGGCGCGACCAACCCCGAGAATGCCGAGCCCGGCACGATCCGCAAGGAACTGGCCGAATCGATCGAGGCGAACACCGTGCACGGTTCGGATTCGGACGAGAATGCCGAGATCGAGATCGCCTATTTCTTCAAGCCCGAAGAAATCGTCGGCTGATATGGACTGGCGCGTGCGACAGGCCGGGGCGGATGACGCCGATCGCCTGTCGCTCGTCGCCAATGCCTGCTTCCTCGATACCTATGCGCCGTCGCTGGACGGCGCGGATCTCGTCGCGCATTGCCTGAAGCATAACCGCGCCGAGGCGTTCGCGCAGTGGACGGGCGACCCGGCGTCGGTGGTCACGCTGGCCGAGCTGCTGCCGGGCGGCGCGCCGGTCGGCTATACCGTGCTCACCGCGCCCGATTTCCCGATTGCGCCTGAGCCCGGCGATATCGAGCTGCGGCGGATCTACACGCTGCGCCAGACCTATGGCTCGGGCATTGGCGCCGATCTGCTCACCCAGGCCTTTGCGGATGCCCGCCGGCTCGGCCGCACGCGCATGCTGCTCGGCGTATGGGACCAGAATTTCCGCGCGCACGCCTTTTACGAGCGGCACGGCTTCGTGGTGATCGGCACCCGGCAATTCACCGTCGGCAGCGAGACGCACGACGATCCGATCTACGCGCGGGATTTGTAGGCTCACTTGCAACACCGTCATCCTGAACTCGATTCAGGATCCATCGTGCCGCAAACCAATCGGCCGGTATTTATGCGGCGCGATGGATCCTGAACCAAGTTCAGGATGACGGAACGGGTTACTTGGCTGCCTTCGGCTTCTGCCGCGTCCAGATCGCCTCCAGCCGCGCGACAGACGCCGTCCGCTCCTTCAGCTTCAGCCCCTCAAGGCGAAACGCGCGGCCCTGCATGAAGCGGCCGTCGGTCTTCCACGACACGTCGTAGATCGCGGCATCGTGGCGCTCGACATCGGCATCCCAATAGCTGGCGGTGATCAGCACCGGCAGCCGCCCGCTCTGCGTGTCGGGTCCGCCATCGGTCAGCTTCAGCATCGGCGCGGACACCCAGCCGGCGGCGATCTTCGGATCGGCGTCGGTCTGCGCCGCCACGCCCAGCGCCTTGGGAAAGCGGATATCGATCGTCTGCACGTCGTGCGCCGGATCGGTCAGCGTCAGGTCGTCGCCATCCACGCTCGCCTTGAGCATCACCAGCGTGCGCACCTTGCGCTCGCTCGCCTGTTCGGCGCGCTTGGCCTGGTCGTCGGCGCGCCGGTCGGACCAGGTCAGCCACAGGCCGAACGCGGCGATCACCACGCCGGCAACGCCGACCAGTTCGGCCAGCGTCACCCAGCGGCGCCGCGTCGCGGCGGCCTCGGCACGATCGACCGCCTGCGCGACGGTCTCCGGCGCGGCAGCCGCGTTGGACGGCGGCGGCGGCACCAGCGGGTCGACCGGGATCTGCGGCACGCGCGGCGGATCGACGCTCATCGCCCGCCCGCCTCGAGCAGGCGGCGCGGCGCGGCGAGTTCCCAGCTGCGCGCGATGCGATCCTCGACCAGCGACCAGTCGAGGTCATCGCCGGTGAGATCGAGCGACACCCAGCCGGACGGGCCGAGATAGGCGGGAAGCCCGTAGAAATCGGGATTGGCTTCGATCAGCATCGCCTGCTCGTCACTGCCGCCGGTCTTGACGCATACGACGGTCAGCCCGTCACCGTGGTGATCGTCGCGAAACTGGGCGAACTGCTTGTCGGCGACGAAGAAGGTCGGGTGGCCGTGCGACAGCTTTTCGCTCGTCTCGGGCAGCGCGAGCGCGACGCTGCGGATGCGCTCGAGCGCGGCGGCGGGGGCAGGGGAGTCTGTCATGCGACGAATGCTGCCAGAACTTGCGGGTAAAGGCGATGCTCGGCGCCGAGCACGCGCTCGGCCAGCGTGTCCGGCGTGTCGCCGGGCAGGATCGGCACTTCGGCCTGGCCCAATATCCTGCCGCCATCGAGTTCCTCGGTGACGATGTGCACCGAGCAGCCGGCCACCGCATCGCCCGCGGCGATCGCGCGCGCATGCGTATCCAGCCCCTTGTATTTGGGTAGTAGCGACGGGTGGATGTTGAGGATGCGGCCGCGCCACCGCGCGACGAAATCGTCGGACAGCAGCCGCATATAGCCGGCCAGCGCGATGATCTCGACGTCGGCGGCGCGCAGCGCGGCATCGATCTGAGCTTCGTACTCGGCCTTGGGAATGCCCCGGGGGGAATGGGCGAAGGTCGGGATGCCCTGTTCGGCAGCCCAGGCCAGGCCGGGCGCGGCCGGCTTGTCGGAGGCGACGAGCGCGATCTCGTAGGAATCGCCGGCAGCGGCGGCGAGCGCCATCATGTTGGAGCCCCGACCGGAGAGGAGGATGCCGATCTTCTTCACGTCTCCCCTCCCGCCTGCGGGAGGGGCTGGGGGAGGGCATGTCCGGAAAGCGCACCGATCAACGGCAGGCCCTCCCCTAACCCCTCCCGCAAGCGGGAGGGGGATTGGGCGCGCTCAGCCATGATGCGTCGCGGTCCAGTCGGCGCGCGCGCCCCAGGTCTCGGTCGAGCCGGTGACGGTGCAGCCCTTGTCGCCGGCCTCGATCGTGCCGATCGTCGCCACCGATTCGCCCGCCGCCGCGAGCGCTGCGGTGACGCCCTCGACCTCGTCCGCCGCGACGACCACCGCCATGCCGATCCCGCAATTGAACGTACGCGCCATTTCCTCGGGCTCGATCGCGCCCTGCGCCTGCAGGAACGCCATCAGCCGCGGCTGCGGCCAGGCGTCGGCGTCGATCCGCGCGTGGACGCCATCGGGTAGCACGCGCGGCACATTTTCGAGCAGACCGCCGCCGGTGATATGCGCCAGCCCCTTGATGCGGCGTTCGGCGAGCAGCGGCAGCAGGCTCTTCACGTAAATCCGGGTCGGCGCCATGAGCGCGTCGATCAGCCGCACGTCCTGGTCGAACAGCGACGGGCGATCGAGCTTCCAGCCCTTGTCCGCGGCGAGCCGGCGGACCAGCGAGAAGCCGTTGGAATGCACGCCCGACGAAGCGAGCCCCAGGATCACGTCGCCCGGCGCGATCTCGCGGCCGGTGAGCACGCGGTCGCGCTCGACCGCGCCGACGCAGAAGCCGGCGAGATCGTAATCGCCCTCGGCATACATGCCGGGCATTTCCGCCGTCTCGCCGCCGATCAGCGCACAGCCGGCCTGCAGGCAGCCCTCGGCGATCGAGGCGATGACGCGCTCGGCGACCGCAGAGTCGAGCTTCGCAGTGGCATAATAATCGAGGAAGAACAGGGGCTCGGCGCCCTGCACGATCAGGTCGTTGACGCACATCGCGACCAGATCGATGCCGACCCCGTCATGCGCGTTGTAATCGATCGCCAGCTTCAGCTTGGTGCCGACGCCGTCGTTCGCCGCGACCAGCAGCGGATCGACGAACCCTGCCGCCTTGAGATCGAAGAAGCCGCCGAACCCGCCGAGATCGGCGTCCGCGCCCTTGCGCCGGGTTGATTTGGCCAGCGGGCCGATCGCGCGGACCAGCGCATTGCCGGCGGCGATCGAGACGCCCGCCTGGGCATAGGTGTAGGGACTATTCTGTCGGGGATCATCGCTCATATGCCGCCCCTAGCCATAACGCGCTTGGATTTCCACGCCTGCTTCGCCAAAAGGGCCGCGATGTCAGCCCGAACCCCCAAGACGCGTCTCAAGATCGCGCTCGCCTTGTTGCTCGCCACCGGCAGCGGCGTGCTGCTCGCGCAGGACGATGACGGTGGCCCGCAGGGCTATTCGATGGGCGATGCCTCGGGCAGCTACGAAGTCAGCGGCGTCGAGGTGGATGTCACCGGCAAGACTGCGATCCAGGCGCGCGAGGCCGGCTGGCGGCTGGCGCAGCGCAAGGGCTGGGTGATGCTGTCGCAGCGGCTCGGCGGCGGCGGCGGCGGTCTTTCCGATGGCACGCTCGATGCGATGGTCTCGGGCATCGTCGTCGAGAACGAACAGATCGGGCCGAACCGTTATGTCGCGAGACTGGGCGTGCTGTTCAATCGCGGCCGCGCCGGATCCTTGCTCGGCGTCGCCGGCCAGTCGCTGCGCTCGTCGCCGATGCTCGTGCTGCCGCTGCAATATTCGGGCGGCACCGGCCAGATATTCGAGAAGCGCACCGACTGGGCCGAGGCGTGGACGCGCTACCGCACCGGCAACAGCGTGGTCGATTATGTCCGCCCGGCCGGCTCCGGGCCGGATTCGCTGCTGCTCAATCTCGGCCAGATCGGGCGCCCGGGGCGCACCTGGTGGCGCACGATCCTCGATCAATATGGCGCGCTCGACGTGCTCGTGCCGGTGGTGCGGCTGTATCGGCAATGGCCGGGCGGCCCGGTGATCGGCGCGTTCGAGGCGCGGCACGGGCCCGACAACCGGCTGGTCAGCAAGTTCACCCTGCGCGTCAACACGGGCGACGGGCTGCCCGCCTTGCTCGATGCCGGGGTCAAGCGGATCGACGAATCGTACCAGGCAGCGCTGCGCGGCGGGCTGCTCAACACCGATCCCGGCCTGTCCTATGTGCCGCCACCACCGCCGGGAACGGTGGTCGAGGCGCCGGTCGCTGACCTGCCCGTCGATCCCGCCACGGCCGCGCCCACCGCCGCGACGATCGCGGTAAACATCCAGTACGACACGCCGGGCGTCGGCGCGGTATCGTCGGGCGAGGCGGCGCTGCGCGGCATTCCCGGCGTGCGCTCGGCGATGACCAGCAGCCTCGCGCTCGGTGGCGTCTCCGTCATGCGCGTGAGCTTCGATGGCGATCCGGCGACGTTGCAGGCGGCGCTCGAGGCGCGCGGCTGGACCGTCCAGGGCGCGGGCAACACGCTGCGCATCCGTCGCGCAGTGGCACCGCCGCCGCCTGCGCCGGCGCCGGCGGACAATGCGACAAGCGGATGAGCGCCGGCCCCACAGGGCAGATCGCGCTGCCGTTCGAATGGCCCGCCGATCCCCGCGACGACGAATTCCTGGTCAGTGACTCCAATGCGCGCGCCGTGCAGCAATTGGAGCATTGGGCGTCCTGGCCGGTAATGACCGTGGTGCTGACCGGTCCGCGCAAGTCGGGCCGCAGCCTGCTGGCGCGGATCTTCGCCGCCAAGAGCGGCGGCACGATCATCGACGATGCCGAGCGCCAGCCGGAGACGACGCTGTTCCATGCCTGGAACCGCGCGCAGGAGGAGCGTCATCCGCTTGTCATCGTGGCTGACCATGCCCCGCCGACATGGGCCGTCAAGCTTCCCGATCTGCGTTCGCGCCTCGCCGCCAGCCCGATCGCGCAGATCGGCGCGCCGGATGACGCCTTGATGCAGGCCCTGTTCGAACGGCTGTTCCTCCGGCGCGGGCTCGATGCGCGCCCGGACCTGATCCAGTGGCTGCTGACGCGGGTCGAGCGCAGCCATATCGCGCTGCTCCGCGCGGTCGACGTGCTCGACCAGGCGGTGCTCGAACGGCGCAAGCGCTTGTCGATCCCGCTGGCCAAGGCCACATTGACCGAGGCGAGCCTGATCGTCGATCGGGCGCCCACATTGCCATTCGAGGTTCCATGACCCGCCCCGCCCATATCGCGCGCCTCGTTCAGGACGATGATGATCAGTTCGCCGCGGAGGAAAGCGGCGATCGCTATTTCAACCGCGAGCTCTCCTGGCTGGCGTTCAACCGCCGCGTGCTGGAGGAAGCGTGCAACGAGGCGCATCCGCTGCTCGAGCGCGTCCGCTTCCTGTCGATCTCGGGCTCGAACCTCGATGAATTCTTCATGGTGCGCGTTGCCGGCCTGAAGGGCCAGCTGGTCCAGGACGTCGATCGCCGCTCGGCCGACGGCATGACCTCGGGCCAGCAGCTCGCCGCGATCGTGGCGGAAGCGGACGAGCTGATCGAGAGCCAGCGCTCGGTGTGGCGCGATCTGCGGCGCCAGCTCAGCGACCAGGGGATCGACATCCTGGGCTCGCGCACGATCGACGATTTCCTCACCGAGGAGGAGGTCGACTGGCTGCAGAACCAGTTCCTCGAACAGATCTTCCCGATCCTCACCCCCCAGGCGCTCGATCCGGCGCACCCGTTCCCGTTCATGTCGAACAAGGGGCTGGCGGTGATGTTCGATCTCGTCCGCCTGTCGGATCAGGAGCCGATCCGCGAGCTGATCATGCTGCCGAGCCAGATGCCGCGCTTCGTCCGCGTGCCGGGCGAGCGCGCACGCTTCGTTGCCGTCGAGTCGCTGGTCAAGCGCTTTGCGCCGCTGATCTTCCCCGGTTACGAGGTGCTCGGCGGGGCCGAATTCCGCGTGCTGCGCGACAGCGATCTGGAGATCGACGACGAGGCGGAGGATCTGGTCCGCTACTTCGCCAATGCGATCAAGCGCCGCCGCCGCGGGCGCGTGATCCGGCTCGAGCTGGAAAGCGGCATGCCGCCGGCGCTGGGCGAGGCGCTGCGCGACGAACTGGGCGGTCACGCCTTCGTCACCGAAAGCGGGGCGTTCCTGGGCGTCGGCGATCTCGACGCGATCGTCGACGAGGACCGCCCCGACCTCAAATTCACCGCCTTCTCGCCGCGCTTTCCCGAGCGGATTCGCGAATTCGGCGGCGATTGCTTCGCCGCGATCAAGGCCAAGGACATCGTCGTCCACCACCCGTACGAGACGTTCGACGTGGTGCTCGCCTTCCTCAAGCAAGCGGCCGCCGATCCCGACGTGGTGGCGATCAAGCAGACCCTGTACCGCGCCGGCAAGCAGCCGGCGGTGATCAACGCGCTGATCGCGGCGGCGGAATCGGGCAAGTCGGTGACCGCGGTGGTCGAGCTGAAGGCGCGGTTCGACGAGGAGCAGAACATCATCTGGGCGAGCGCGCTGGAGCGTGCCGGGGTGCAGGTCGTCTACGGCTTCATGGAGTGGAAGACGCACGCCAAGATCTCGATGGTGGTGCGCCGCGAGGCCGGGCAATACCGCACCTACTGCCATTTCGGCACCGGCAATTATCACCCGATTACCGCCAAGATCTATACCGATCTGAGCTTCTTCACCGCCGATCCGCGCATCGGGCAGGATGCCGCGCAGATGTTCAATTACATCACCGGCTATGTCGAACCGGACAATATGGCGCTGGTCAGCCTGAGCCCGCGCGATCTGCGCCCCAAGCTGGTCGATCTGGTCGATGGCGAGATCGCCAATGCCAAGGCCGGCAAGCCGGCGGCGATCTGGGCCAAGATGAATTCGCTGGTCGATCCGGCGATGATCGAGAAATTGTACGAGGCGAGCGCGGCCGGCGTCGAGATCGACCTGATCATCCGCGGCATCTGCTGCCTGCGCCCCGGCGTGCCCGGCCTGTCCGAGCATATCCGCGTCAAATCGGTGATCGGCCGCTTCCTCGAGCACAGCCGCATCTGGGCGTTCGGCAACGGCAAGGCGCTCCCCAACGACGATGCCAAATTGTTCATCTCCTCGGCCGACTGGATGCCGCGCAATCTCGATCGCCGCGTCGAATATATGCTGCCGATCCTCAATCCCACGGTGCACGACCAGATCCTCGATCAGGTGATGGTCGCCAATCTGATCGACAACGAGCAGAGCTGGGATCTGACGTCCGACGGCTCCTATGTGCGCGAGACGCCGGGCGACCGGCCGTTCAACCTGCACCGCTATTTCATGACCAATCCGTCGCTGTCCGGGCGCGGCGCGGCGCTCAAGGGCAAGTCGGTGCCCAAATTGTCGCTCAGGCGTGGACGCTGACACAGATCATGACTTCATTGTTCAGTAAAACGCGTACCGAGCCCGGCCATGACGGGCGGATAAGCGAACCGCGTACCGGGATCATCGATATCGGGTCGAATTCGATCCGCCTGGTCGTCTATCAGGGCCCCGAGCGCATCCCCTCCGTGCTGTTCAACGAAAAGGTCATGGCCGGGCTCGGGCGCGGCCTGGCGCAGGACGGCGCGATCTCGCAGGGCGCGCTCGACATGGCGGAGCAGGCGCTGGCGCGGTTCGCCGCGGTGGCGCGCGAGATGGACGTGACACGGCTGCGCACCGTGGCGACCGCGGCGGTACGCGATGCCTCGAACGGCGCGGCGCTGCTGGAGACGGTGCGGCGGCTCGGGCTCGACGTCGAGACGCTGTCGGGCGAGCAGGAAGCGATGGCGGCGGGGCACGGCGTGCTTTCCGGCATCCCGCAGGCGGACGGCATCGTCGGCGATCTCGGCGGCGGCAGCCTCGAACTGGTGCGCATCGAGCGCGGCGCGTTGCGCGAGCGCGTCTCTTTTCCGCTCGGGGTGCTGCGCATCGGCGCGGTGCGCGCGAAGGGCGCCGGCGCGCTCGAACGGCAGGTGCACAAGGCGCTCGGCGATGCCGGCTGGCTCGGGCGCGGCGCGGGCCTGCCACTCTATCTGGTCGGCGGCTCGTGGCGCGCGCTCGGGCGGCTCGACATGCATCTGTGCAGCTATCCGCTGCCGGTGATCCATCAATATGCCATGCCGGCCGACTCGATCACCCGCATGGGGCGGACGATCGCGCACGTGAACAAGCAATGGCTGCGCGCCGTGCCCGGCCTGTCCTCGGGCCGCGCCGCGACGCTGGGCGACAGCGCGGCGCTGCTGCAGGCGCTGCTCAAGCATATCGGCAGCGATCGCACGATCGTCTCGGCGTTCGGCCTGCGCGAGGGGCTGCTCTACGGCGCGCTCGATCCCGCGGTCCAGGCCGAGGATCCGCTGATCGTGGCCACGCGTGACGAAGGCCGCCGCCACGGCCGCTTCCCCGAACATGGCGACCTGCTCGATCGCTGGATCGCGCCGCTGTTCGGCAATGACGATACCGAGATGGCGCGGCTGCGCCATGCCACCTGCCAGCTGGCCGATGTCGGCTGGCGCGCCAATCCCGAATTCCGCGCCGAACGCGGCGTCGAGGTCGCGCTGCACGGCAATTGGGTGGCGATCGACGCGCGCGGCCGGGCGCTGGTCGCGCAGGCGCTGTTCACCAGCCTGGGCGGCGGCACCAACACGCCGGCCCCGCTGGCGATGCTGGCGCCGGCCGAGGATCTCAAGCGCGCGGTGAGTTGGGGCTTGGCCATGCGGCTTGGCCAGCGGCTGAGCGGCGGCCTGGCCGGGCCGCTGCAGCGCTCACGGATGAGCGAGGATGCGGCAACGGTGACGCTGCACCTCACCGACGCCGACCGCGCGCTGTACGGCGACGCGGTCGAGCGGCGGCATGCCGCGCTGGCCAATGCCGTGGGGCGCACGGCGGTGGTGGCGGGCTGACACCAACACAGCCGTCATCCCGGACTTGATCCGGGATCCATCGTGCCGCACGCTCGGCGCTCCGATATTGCGCGTGTACCAAGCCGCCTGATGGATCCCGGATCAAGTCCGGGATGACGGAATGGGCACGAGGAGCAGAACTTTACCCGCAGCTGATCCGCTCGGCCTCACCCTTCAGCCCGACCCACACATTCACGCGGCTCTCGTTGAATTCCATCGTCACGCGCATGTTCGGCGTGATCCGCCGGGCGCTGCGCGCGCCCGAGACGCGCTGCACCTTGGCGACCAGCGCCGGCGTCGCCTGCTGCCCGACGAAGCGCTGCGCGGGCGCCGCCTGACACACGCCGACCGGGCCGGGCAGCGGGGCAGGGCGTTCCTGCGTGCAGGCGGCCAGCGCGAGCACCAAAGCGGGAGCGGCAAAAACGATTTTCATGTAACATCCTCTGTACGGGTCATCTTGAGCTTGCCGCCGACCACGGCGAAGGCCAGCCGGCCCTCGACCAGATCGAGCGCGTCGCGGCCGAACTGTTCGAACCGCCAGCCGGTCAGGATCGGCAGGTCGCCGCGCGTGCCGGCGGCCAGCGCTTCGAGATCCTCGCTCCGCGCCAGCAGCCGCGCGGCGACGTCGATCTCCTTCGAGCGGATCTTGAGCAGCAGCTTGAGCAGATCGGCGACCAGCGCGCCATCCTTGCCCAGCCCGGGCTTGCGATCGTCGCGCTGCGGCATCTCATCCGCGCCCATCGGCACGGCATTCTCCAGCGCCGCCATCATGCGCGCGCCGATATCGTTGTTCGCCCAGCTGGCGGAGAGACCGCGGACCTTGGCGAGATCGCCCTGCTTGCGCGGCGGATGGCCGGCGATGTCGGCGATCGTCTCGTCCTTGACGATGCGACCGCGCGGAATGTCCTTCTGCCGCGCCTCGATCTCGCGCCAGCGCGCTAGCGCCTTCAGCCGGCCGAGCAGATCGGGCTTGCGCCCGGGCACGCGGATGCGCTTCCACGCTTCCTCGGGATCGTTGGCATAATTGGCCGGATCGCCGATCCGCTCCATTTCCTGATCGAGCCAAGCGCCGCGGCCGGTCTTGCGCAGCTTGGCGAGCATCTTGGGAAAGATTTCCGCCAGATGCGTGACGTCGCCGATGGCATATTCGATCTGCCGCGCGTCGAGCGGGCGGCGGCTCCAATCGGTGAAGCGCGCGCCCTTGTCGACGACGATGCCAAGATAGGCGTCGACCAGGTTGGAATAGCCGATCTGCTCGCCTTGCCCGAGCGCCATCGCCGCGACCTGCGTGTCGAACAACGGAAAGGGCGTCTTGCCGGTGAGATTGTAGATGATCTCGAGATCCTGCCCGCCGGCATGGAAGACCTTCAGCACGTCGTGATTTTCGGTCATCAGATCGAGCAGCGGCTTCATGTCCAGCCCCGGCGCCATCGGATCGATCGCCGCCGCCTCGTTCACATCGGCGATCTGGATCAGGCAGAGTTCCGGCCAGAACGTGTTCTCGCGCATGAATTCGGTATCGACGCAGACGAAGTCGGCCTGCGCCAGACGGGTGCACAGATTGGCGAGAGTCGCACTGTCGGTGATGAGCGGATGGATATGCATGGGCGTGCCATAGCGGGGCCTGCGCGGCTTGACAAAGGGCGGTGGGAAAGGGAAGCGCGGCGACATCAATTTGACCGTCATCCCAGCGCAAGCTGGAATCTCCGGTTGCCATGCGCGCCCTTGCGGCACGAGATCCCAGCTTGCGCTGGGATGACGAAGGTAGAGAGAAACATGCACGCCTATCGCACGCACACTTGCGCCCAGCTCCGCGCCGCCGATGTCGGCACCTCGGTCAAGCTGTCCGGCTGGATCCATCGCAAGCGCGATCACGGCAATCTGCTGTTCGTCGATCTGCGCGATCATTACGGCATCACCCAGATCGTCACCGACAGCGACAGCCCGACGCACGCCGTGCTCGACAAGTTGCGCGCGGAATCGGTCGTCACGATCACCGGCGACGTCATCGCCCGCTCGCCCGAGACGGTGAACGCCAATCTGCCCTCGGGCGAAGTCGAGATCCGCGCGCGCGACGTGGTGGTGCAGTCGTCGGCGCAGGAGCTGCCGATGCCGGTGTTCGGCGAGAACGAATATCCGGAAGAGACCCGCCTGCGCTATCGCTTCCTCGATCTGCGCCGCGAGCGGCTGCACGCCAACATCATGCTGCGCTCGAACGTCATTTCGTCGCTGCGCCAGCGCATGATCGGTCAGGGCTTCACCGAGTTTCAGACGCCGATCCTGACCGCGAGCAGCCCCGAGGGCGCGCGCGACTATCTCGTGCCGAGCCGCGTCCATCCGGGCAAGTTCTACGCGCTGCCGCAGGCACCGCAGATGTTCAAGCAGCTGCTGATGGTCGCCGGGTTCGACCGCTATTTCCAGATCGCACCGTGCTTCCGCGACGAGGATGCGCGCGCCGACCGGTCGCCGGGCGAATTCTACCAGCTCGATTTCGAGATGAGCTTCGTGACCCAGGACGACGTGTTCGCGGCGATCGAGCCGGTGCTTCACGGCGTGTTCGAGCAGTTCGCCGACTGGCAGGGCAAGGGGCGCACCGTCTCGCCGCTGCCGTTCAAGCGGATCCCGTACCGCGAATCGATGCTCAAGTACGGCAACGACAAGCCCGACCTGCGCAACCCGATCGTCATCACCGACGTGTCCGAGCATTTCCGCGGGTCGGGTTTCGGGCGGTTCGCGTCGATGGTCGAGGGCGGCGACGTCGTCCGAGCGCTGGCGGCCCCCAACACGCATGAGAAGAGCCGCAAGTTCTTCGACGAGATGAACAGCTGGGCGCAGAGCGAAGGCTTCCCGGGTCTCGGTTATGCGACGCAGAAGGACGGCGTGTTCGGCGGGCCGATCGCCAACAACCACGGGCAGGACGGCATGAAGGCGATCGCCGAGGCGCTCGGTCTGGGCCCGAACGACGGCATCTTCTTCTCGGCGGGCAAGGAAGCGTCCGCGGCGAAGCTGGCAGGGCTCGCGCGCACGCGGGTTGCCGACCAGCTCGGGCTGATCGACGACAAGACATTCGAATTCTGCTGGATCGTCGATTTCCCGATGTTCGAATATGACGAGGACGCGAAGAAGGTCGACTTCAGCCACAACCCCTTCTCGATGCCGCAGGGCGAGATGGAGGCATTGGAGACGATGAACCCGCTCGATATCCTCGCCTTCCAGTACGATATCGTCTGCAACGGGATCGAGCTGTCGTCGGGCGCGATCCGGAACCACAAGCCCGAGATCATGTACAAGGCGTTCGAGATCGCCGGTTACACGCAGGACGACGTCGACACGAACTTCGCGGGCATGATCAACGCGTTCAAGTGCGGCGCCCCGCCGCACGGCGGCTCCGCACCGGGCGTCGACCGGATCGTGATGCTGCTCGCGGACGAGCCCAACATCCGTGAGGTCATCACCTTCCCGATGACGCAGAAGGCCGAGGACCTGATGATGGGCGCGCCCAACTTCGCGACGCCCAAGCAGCTCAAGGAACTGAACCTCAAGACGGTCGCGCCGGTGGTGGCGAAGACGGTAGGCTAGGCTGTTCGACCGGAATAAGGCGACCCGGCAATCCCATAAACCGCCGTCATCCCGGACTTGATCCGGGATCCATCAAGCGGCTTGGTACACGCCGAGATCAAAGCGCCGAGCGTGCGGCACGATGGATCCTGAACCGTGTTCAGGATGACGGCAGTGGGTGAGGGCAGGGGGACCGAAATGCTCAGCAACCAGCTAACCCCCGCGCCGCCGACGCGGCTCGTGCGCAGTCTCGGCGTGCTCGGCGTGCTGTTCCTCACCCTGTCCGTCACCACGCCGGCCTCGTCGGTGTTCGTGATTGTCCCGGGCATGCTGCAGGAGGCGGGCACCGGCGCGATCTGGGCGCTGGCGATCGCCGCGGTGGTGTGCGTCGCCACCGCCTATATCTATGCCGAACTGTCCTCAGCCTGGCCTGTTGCCGGCGGCGAATATGTCATGGTGGCGCGCACGCTCGGGCCGCTCGCCGGCTTTGTGATGCTCGGCGTCAACGTGTTCAACAATCTGCTCTTTCTGCCCGTCGCCGGGCTCGGCATCAGCGAGGTGCTGGCGATCGTCGTCCCCGGCCTGCCGGTGATCCCGGTCGCGGTCGCGGTGGTCGCCGGCTCGGCGCTGATCGGCCTGCTCAACATCCGCGTCAACGCGCTGGTCACCGGCGCCTTCCTCGTGCTCGAGGTCATCGCGCTCGTCGCGGTGGTCGCCCTGGGCGGCCTCGACATGGTCCGGCCGCTCGGCGATCTGCTCGCCGCCCCGGTGATGGTCAGCGATGGCGCGCTCGGCCCGGTCAGCGCGGTATCGATCGGCGTCGCCACCTCGATCGCGATCTTCGCGCTCAACGGCTATGGCGCGGCGGTCTATTTCGGCGAGGAGATGCACCAGGCGCCGCAGAAGATCACGCGCACGATCATGCTCGCACTGGGGCTCACCTTGCTGCTCGAAGTGATTCCGATCCTTGCCCTCCTGGTCGGCGCGCCGGATCTCAAGGCGGCGCTGGCCAGTGCCAATCCGTTCGGCGAGCTGGTCCAGGTGCGCGGCGGCGACACGGTGGCGCAATGGATCGCGGTGGGCGTCGCGCTGGCCATCGTCAACGCGATCATCGCCTGGGTGCTGGCTTGCGCACGCTTCTTCTACGGCACCGCGCGCGACCGGGCCTGGGGCCGCCCGCTCGATACCTGGATGACCGCGATCCACCCGCGCTTCGGCTCGCCCTGGCTCGGCACGCTGATCATCGGCGCGGTCGGCATCGCCACCTGCTTCATTCCGCTGCAGGTGCTGCTGGTGCTCAGCGGCTCGGGGCTGGTGGTAATCTATGCCGGCATCGCGGTGGCGACGATCGCCGGCCGGCGCAGCGGCGCGACGGCGCACGCCGCCTATCGCATGCCGCTCTATCCGCTGGCGCCGATCGTCACGCTGATCGCGCTGGGCTTCGTGGTCTATTACAGCTGGCAGGATCTTGGCGAAGGGCGGCCCGGGCTGATCGCCACCGCCGCGCAGGTGGCGGGCTCGGCGGCCTATTATTGGTTCGTGGTGAAACGGCGCGGCGCTTGGCACGTTCACATCCCCGACAACGAGGAACCCCCGGCATGACGATCAACCTGTCCGATTACGAAGCCGGTACGAAATATGACGGCGATTATTCGGACGCGCTCGCCGCGCTGCAGGAGCGGCTGGCGCATATCCAGGTCGCGCATATCGTCCACAAGAAGCGCGCCGTCGTGCTGCTCGAGGGCTGGGATGCGGCGGGGAAGGGCGGGATCGTCCAGCGCCTGTGCACCACCTGGGATCCGCGCAACTATCAGGTCTGGCCGATCAAGGCGCCGCACCCGGAGGAACTGGCGCGGCATTTCCTGTGGCGCTTCTGGAAGCGGCTGCCGGCAGACGGCAATATCGCCGTGTTCGATCGCAGCTGGTACGGCCGCGTGCTGGTCGAGCGCGTCGAGGGCTATGCCAAGGAGGCCGATTGGCGCCGCGGCTATGACGAGATCAACGAGTTCGAGGCGCAGCAGGTCGATTCGGGCACGACGATCGTCAAGCTGTTCGTCCACACCACCCAGGCCGAGCAGGACGCCCGCCTGCTCGCGCGGCTCGAGCATCCGTGGAAGCGCTGGAAGACCGGCCTCGAGGATTATCGCAACCGCGAGAAGCGCGACGCCTATCTCGACGCCATGACCGAGATGTTCCGCCGCACCGATACGCGCTGGGCGCCGTGGCATGCGATCGACGGCAACAACAAGAAGGCGGCGCGGATCGCCGCGCTGACGATCGTCGCCGATGCGCTGGAGGCGGCGGTGGACATGACCGCGCCGCCGCTCGACCCGGCGATCGAAAAGGTCGCGCGCAAGGCGCTGGGCAAGGCGAAGTAAGGGCGTCATCCCGCCGCGGATGACGCCCCGGGGCTACGCGGCGGGCGTGAAGGCGCCGTCCTCGTCCATCACCAGCAGCACGCCGTCGGCGATCGAGAAATGCGCGCCGCGCAGCCGCAGCGTGCCCGCCGCTTCGCGGTTGGGGACGAACGGGAAGGTGCGCAGATTGGCGATCGAGGTCCGGATCCCCTCCAGTTCGAGCTGCTTGACCGCCTCCGGCCCGGTGCCGTGCTCGGCGACGATCCGCGTGCGCGCCGCGTCGAGGATATCGACCCAATGCGCGATGAAGCCGCCTTCGCCCGGCGCCTGATCGGCAAAGGATTGCGACAGTGCCGCGGCAACCCCGCCGCACGAGCCGTGCCCCATCACCAGGATATCGGTCACCTGCAGCTGCGTCACCGCGAATTCGAGCGCGGCGGAGACGCCGTGGCGCCCGCTGCCATCCTCGAACGGCGGCACGAGATTGGCGACGTTGCGCACCACGAACATCTCGCCCGGGCCAGAATCGAAGATCTGCGTCGGATCGACGCGGCTGTCGGAACAGGCGATGACCATCACCTTCGGGCTCTGCCCCTTGCCGAGTTCGGTCCAGCGCTCGCGCTCATGCTCGTATTCCTCGGCGCGGAAGCGCTGATAGCCGGCGATCAGATCGGAATATTCTGTCATCGTGATCCTCGTTGAGTTGACGAACAGGCCGCTAGAAAGGCTGGTCGCGCGAAAAGGTCCATGGCGGGCGAGTTGTGTCGGTCGCGCTGCATCGCTATCTGCACCGCATGAACGAGATGTCCCCGCTCGCCCGTCCGCCCCGCGAACGCAAGCCCGACTGGCTGCGCGTCAAGGCGCCGACCTCGGCCGGCTTCGCCGCAACGCGCGATCTGATGCGCGCGAAAAGCCTGACCACCGTGTGCGAGGAAGCGGCCTGCCCGAATATCGGCGAGTGCTGGAGCAAGAAGCACGCGACGGTCATGATCCTGGGCGACACCTGCACGCGCGCCTGCGCCTTCTGCAACGTCAAGACCGGCATGCCGCGCGCGGTTGACCGGCTTGAGCCGCAGAATGTCGCCGATGCGGCGTTGCAGATGGGATTGCAGCATATCGTCGTCACCTCGGTCGATCGCGACGATCTGCCCGATGGCGGTGCGTCGCAGTTCGTCCGCGTGATCCAGGCGCTGCGCGCGACCACGCCGACCACGACGATCGAGATTCTCACCCCCGATTTCCGCAACAAGGCGCAGGCCGCGGTCGAATCGATCGTCGAGGCGCGCCCCGACGTCTACAATCACAATCTCGAGACGGTGCCGCGGCTCTACCCGACGATCCGCCCCGGCGCGCGCTATTATGCCTCGCTGCGGCTGCTGGAGAGCGTCAAGCGGCACGATCCGTCGATCTTCACCAAATCCGGCATGATGATGGGGCTGGGCGAGGAGCGGATGGAGGTGCATCAGGTGATGGACGACATGCGCAGCGCCGATGTCGATTTCCTGACGCTCGGCCAATATCTCCAGCCCACGCCGCGCCACGCCAAGGTGCTCGATTTCGTCACCCCCAAGGCGTTCGATGCCTATGCGCAGATCGCCCGCGCCAAGGGCTTCATGCTCGTCGCCTCGTCGCCGCTGACGCGCTCGAGCTATCATGCCGGGGACGATTTCGCCCGGCTGCGCGCGGCGCGTGAGGCGAAGCTCGCGCGCGGCTGATGCCCAAACATTCCGAAACCCGGCATCTGCCCTATAGCTGCGAACAGATGTTCGATCTGGTCGCCGATGTCGGCCGCTATGCCGAATTCCTGCCCTGGGTCACCGCCATCCGGGTTCGGTCGAACAGCGAGACCGAGATGCTCGCCGACATGATCGTCGGCTTCAAGGGGCTGCGCGAAACCTTCACCTCGAAGGTCGAGAAGCAGCGCCCGTCGCATCTGTCGGTCGATTATGTCGATGGCCCGCTCAAATATCTGCGCAACGACTGGACCTTCCGGCCGGACGGCGACGGTGGCTGTTTCGTCGATTTCACGGTCGATTTCGCGTTCAAGAACCGCGTGTTCGAGATGCTTGCCGGCCAGGTGTTCGGCACCGCGCTGCGCAAGATGATCGGCGCCTTCGAGGAGCGCGCGGCGGTGCTCTATGCGTCGCCCGGCGGCATCAGCAGTTCGAGCGCGCAGAGCGCCGCCTGAAGCCGCACGCCGCCGCGGCCGAGATCGCCGAAATCCTTGCGATCGGCGACGATGTCGGCCGGATCGGCGCCCTTTTCCGCCCGCGCGAACACCACGGTGCCGACGGGCTTCTTGTCCGATCCGCCGCCGGGCCCGGCAATCCCGGTGATCGCCACCGCGACATCCGCGCCGCTCACCGCCAGCGCGCCCTGCGCCATGCTCCAGGCGACCGCGATCGACACCGCGCCGAACGTGTCGACGATGTCGGCGCTGACGTTGAGCAGATCGACTTTCGCCTCGTTGGAATAGGTCACGAAGCTTGCCTCGAGAACCTCGGACGATCCCGGAATCTCGGTCAGCGCGGCGGCGACCAGCCCGCCGGTGCAGCTTTCCGCCACGCTGACGCGGCGTCCGAGCGCAAGGTTGCGTTCGATCACTGTCCGCGCGACGTCGACCAGTTCGGCCGGCAGGATCGTGTCCATCGTCATGGCCTCGGCATAGCGGGAAGGGGGGGAATAGCGGGGAGGGGGCAGATCGTGAAGGGCGATCGGCCCGGCTTGGCATCGCTGCCGAGCGTGAACAGCAGCACGGCGATGCCGGCGACGTTGCGCGCCGGCAGCGGGCCGATCAGCGTGACCATGCGCTCGACCTTGGGGCAGTCCGCCGGCTTGATTTCCTTGGCCAGCATCGGCGCGATCATCGCGGTGATCACCGGGCGCATCAGATCGGGATCGACCCCCTCCACGCCCTGGCCGATCAGCTTGGCGAAGGCGGTCTTGGTCTGCGGCAGCACCGCCGGGCCGTCGGCGCGGTAACGCGCCACCAGCGGCTGCAGCCCGGCGCGCAGCGTCGCTTCCGGCGGCAGGCTGGCGGCGCAGCCCTGGCCAACCGCGTCGAGCATGTCGGGCAACAGCGTGATCACCAGCCCCTCCGCCTCCGGCTGGGTCAGGCAGGGGGTCGCCGCCTGCGCCGTGGTCGCGGCCAGCGCGAGCCACAGGGAGGCCGCGGTGCGGATCGTGTGTCTGCCGGTCATCATGCCCCAATCCTGATCGTCGCCATCGCCTGCGCGGCGATTCCCTCGCCCCGCCCGGTAAAGCCGAGCCGTTCGGTCGTCGTCGCCTTGACGCTGACCTGCGCGGTCGACAGCTGCAGCAGGTCCGCGATACGGGCCCGCATCGCCTCGCGGTGCGGGCCGATCTTGGGCGCTTCGCACATCAGGGTGAGATCGATGAAATCGATGATCCCGCCCGCCGCGCGCACCAGGCCGGCGGCATGATCGAGAAATTGCGCCGAATCGGCACCCTTCCATTGCGGGTCGCTGGGCGGGAAATGCGTGCCGATATCGCCGGCCGCGATCGTGCCGAGCAGCGCGTCGGTGATCGCGTGCAGCGCGACATCGGCGTCGCTATGCCCGGACAGGCCCTTGTCGTGCGGGATCAGCACGCCGCCGAGCCACAGTTCCTCGCCGGTTTCGAGGCGGTGGACATCGAACCCGCTCGCGCTGCGCGAGATCAGGCTGGCGCCATGGCGTGCCTCGGCGGCGGCGAAATCGGCGGGGTAGGTGATCTTGTCGAGCATCACGTCTCCTTCGACCATCGCGACGCTGCCGCCAAGCCGCCGCAGCATCTGCGCATCGTCGGTCGGCTCCTCGAACGCCCAGTCGCGATGCGCGCGCAGGATCGCGTCGAAGCGGAACGCCTGCGGCGTCTGAACGCGCGACAGGCCGGTCCGGTCGACCGTATCGCCCTGCGCATTGACCAGCGTGTCGGCGACGGGCAGGGTGGGAAAGGCGCCGTCTGCTGCGTCCAGCGCGGCGAGCAGGCGATCGATCACTGCGGCGGGTAGAAAGGGGCGCGCGGCGTCGTGAATCAGAACCCGCTCGACCAACTCCCCATCTGTCACCCCGGACGTGTTCCGGGGTCCACCGTGGTTCGTGAGTTCGGGCTGCGGTGTTTGCGGCACGGCGGACCCCGGAACAAGTCCGGGGTGACGGGGAGGGTTGGCCAGTGCCTCCAGTCCGGCGCGCACCGATAGCCGCCTGGTTGCGCCCCCGATCACGTGATCGGCACCGGCGACTGCCTCGCCCAGCAACGCCTGTTGATTCTCGCCGATGACCACGATCACCCGGTCGATGGCCGGGTGCGCGCTGAGCGCGGCAAGGCTGTGCGCGATCATCGGTCGGCCCGCCAGCATGGCGAATTGCTTGGGCATATCGCTGCCGCTGCGTGTGCCGGTGCCGGCGGCGACGATGATGGCGGCTGTACGGGGCGTCGTCATGCGCTCCGCCTAGCGGATGTGATCCGGGGTCGCCAGCCTTGCCATTTTCGCCCGCCGGCGCTACTGCCCGTTTTTCAGGCACATGATGAAAACACTTTCCCCCATCCAGGTCGGCCCGGTGCGGATCGACCATCCCGTGGTGCTCGCGCCGATGACCGGCGTCACCGACATGCCGTTCCGCACGCTGGTGCGCCGCTACGGCTCCGGCCTCAACGTCACCGAGATGGTCGCCAGCCAGGCGGCGATCCGCGAGACGCGCCAGTCGCTGCAGAAGGCGGCCTGGCATGTCAGCGAGAATCCGGTGTCGATGCAGCTGGTCGGCTGCACGCCCTATGAAATGGGCGAGGCGGCCAAGCTCAGCCAGGATCGTGGTGCGGCGATCATCGACATCAACATGGGCTGCCCGGTGCGCAAGGTGACCAACGGCGATGCCGGCTCCGCGCTGATGCGCGATCTCGACAATGCCGCCGCGATCATCCGCGGCGTGGTCGATGCCGTCACCGTGCCGGTGACGCTCAAGATGCGCATGGGCTGGTGCCATGACAGCCTCAACGCGCCGGATCTGGCCAGGATTGCGCAGGATCTCGGCGTCAAGCTGATCGCGGTGCACGGCCGCACGCGCAACCAGATGTACAAGGGCAATGCCGATTGGGCGTTCATCCGCAAGGTCAAGGATGCGGTCGATCTGCCGGTCATCGCCAATGGCGATATCTGCGGGATCGAGGATGCCGAAGCCGCGCTGGAGCAATCGGGCGCGGACGGTATCATGATCGGTCGCGGCGCCTATGGCCGGCCCTGGCTGCTCGGCCAGCTGATGGAATATTTCGCCACCGGGCGGCGTGTCGAGGATCCCAGTCTCGAAGAACAATATGACGTGATTTCCGAGCACTACGACGCCATGCTGCAGCATTATGGCAACGAGGTCGGGGTCAATATGGCGCGCAAGCATATCGGCTGGTACACCCGCGGCATCCACGGTTCGGCCGAATTCCGCAACCGCGTCAACCAGATCCCCGACCCCAAGGTGGTGCAGGCGATGCTGGCGGAATTCTACGCGCCGTATCGCAGCCGCGCCGCCGCCTGATGGCGACGGCCCGGGCCAGCGGCGGGCCGAGTTTCTCGGAGCTGCTGGCCGCGCTGCCGGTCGCGGTGCTGGTGCTCGATCCGGCCGACCGCGTGGTCCATGCCAATGCCGAATGCGAGGCGCTGCTCAACCTGTCGGAGCGCGCGATGCTCGGCCAGCCGATCGACTCGATCCTGCGCTCGCCGCGCGATTCGACCGCGCATGACAGCCACGGCTTCGCCGCCTTCGATGTCGAGATCGATCTGGTGCGCGGCGGTCGGGTGCGCGCCGACTTCATCGAGGCAGGCGTTGCCGACCGGCCGGGCTGGCGCACGATCACGCTGCACCATGCCGCGGCATCGCGGCGCCTCGGTCACAGTGCCGACCGCGCGTCGGCGGCGCGCGCCGCGGTCGGCGCGGCGGCGATGCTCGCGCACGAGATCAAGAATCCGCTGTCCGGCATCCGCGGCGCGGCGCAACTGCTCGGCATGGGGGCGGGCGAGGGCGCGGCCGAACTCACCACGCTGATCACCACCGAGGTCGATCGCATCGCCGCGCTGATCGATCGGATGCAGGATTTCACCGACACGCGCCCGCTGACCATCGCGCCGGAGAATATCTATCCGATGCTCGATCATGTGCGCCGCGTCGCCAACGCCGGCTTCGCGCGCGAGGTGCCGATCGACGAGCGCTTCGATCCCTCGCTGCCGCCCGTGCTGGTCGATCGTGACGCCATGGTGCAGGTCATCCTCAACCTGATCAAGAACGCCGCCGAGGCACTGGGGGGCCAGGCCGACGGCCGCATCACGCTGGCCACCGCGTACCGCCACGGCATGGCGGTGAGCGCCGCGCCGGGCCGCGCGCGGCGCCCGCTGCCGATCGAGATCTGCGTGATCGACAACGGCCCCGGCGCGCCGGCGGAGATCGCCGATCACCTGTTCGACCCGTTCATTTCCGGCAAGCCCGAAGGCGAGGGGCTGGGGCTGGCGCTGGTCGACAAATTGGTCCGCGATATGGGCGGGATCATCCAATATGCGCGGGAGGGATCGCCCGAGGCGACCATCTTCCGCATCCTGTTGCCACGAGGCGAATGATGAGCAAGACCGGCACGATCCTGGTGCTCGACGACGATGCGGCGATCCGCACCGTCGTCGCGCAAGCGCTGCGCCGCGACGGGCACCGGGTGACGACCACCGCGTCGTTCGCCGAATTCGAGGTGCAGCTGCGGCTGACCACGCCCGATGTGGTGATCTCCGACGTGATCCTGCCCGACGGCAACGGGCTCGATCGCGTCGCGCGGCTGACCGCCGAGCATCCGTCGCTCCCGGTGATCATGCTCTCGGCGCAGAACACGCTCTCCACCGCGGTCCGCGCGACCGAGGTCGGCGCCTATGACTATCTGCCCAAGCCGTTCGATCTCGACGCGCTGTCGCGCGCGGTGCAGGGCGCGCTGGCGCGCAGCGCCGGCGGCCCGCTCGACGCGGTCGATGGCGATGAGGGCACGCTGCCGCTGATCGGCCGCTCGCCGGCGATGCAGGACGTGTACCGCATCATCGCGCGCGTCGTCTCCAACGACCTGACCGTGCTGATCTCGGGCGAATCGGGCACCGGCAAGGAATTGGTTGCCCAGGCGATCCACGATCTCGGGCCCCGCCGCCGCTCGCCATTCGTCGCGCTCAACATGGCGGCGATCCCGCGCGAGCTGATCGAGGCGGAACTGTTCGGCCATGAGCGCGGTGCGTTCACCGGCGCGCAGGCGCGCTCGGCCGGGCGGTTCGAGCAGGCCGCCGGCGGCACCCTGTTCCTAGACGAGATCGGCGACATGCCGATGGAGGCGCAGACCAGGCTGCTGCGCGTGCTGCAATCGGGCGAGTTCACCACCGTCGGCGGCGCGCGCACGATCCGCGCCGACGTGCGCATCGTCGCCGCGACCAACCGCGATCTCGCCGGTCTGGTCGCCGGTGGGCAGTTCCGCGAGGACCTGTTTTACCGCCTCAACGTCGTGCCGATCGCGCTGCCCGCGCTGCGCGCCCGCCGCCAGGATATCGCCGCGCTGGCGCGCCACTTCCTCGACAAGGCGGCGGAAAGCGGCCTGCCGCGCAAGCAGCTCGAGCCGCAGGCGATCGCCGCGCTGGAACATTACGACTGGCCCGGCAACGTCCGCGAGCTCGAGAATATCATGCGCCGCATGGCCGTGCTCGCCCGTGACGAGCGAATCGATGCCGACGAAGTCCGCGCGATGCTCGGCAGTGCGGGCGCCGTGCCGGTCGAGGTCGATCCCGGGATCGAGGCGGCGGTGCGCGGCCGGCTCGAGCGCATGGCGCGGGAGGAACCGGCCGTGTTCGACGATGGCACGCTGTACGATCGCATCATCGGCGAGGTCGAACGCCCGCTGATCGAGGCTATGCTCGCCCGCCACGGCCACAACCAGCTGCGCGCCGCGCGGGCGCTGGGAATCAACCGCAACACGTTGCGCAAACGGCTCGATACGTTGGGCATCGATCCCGCGACGGGGCGGTCGGGCGAGCCGGCAGCGGGCTAGGCCGCGAGAAAGTGTGTTCTATTGGCCACATTCTCGTTGTATCAATGCCACGATGATTGCCGAGACCACCGCGATGGACTTGCCGCAAACGACGAACCGCCGGTTCAGCGTGACGCCCTTCGTCGAACTGCTGGTGCTCGCGGTCGCGGTGATCGTCGCCACGGTCAGCTATTTCGTCATCGTCGGCGAGCAATCGACGCAGCGCCTGCTCACCCCGCCGATGGTCGCGCTGTTGCTCGTGTCGAACCTGGTGCCCGGCGTCGCGTTGCTCGTCCTGCTCGGCCGGCGCATCGCCATGCGACGCGCGGCGCAGTCGCCGATCGGCGGCAACGGCCGGCTGCACGTCCGCCTCGTCGCCTTGTTCTCGGTCGTCGCCGCGGTGCCGATGCTGTTGGTGACGATCTTCGCTTCGCTGCTGTTCCAGTACGGCGTCGAATTCTGGTTTTCCGACAAGGCGCGCGGCATGCTGGAAAACGCCACCGTGCTGGCGCGCGTCTCCTATCAGCAGCAATTGGATCGTTGGAATTCCGAGACGCTGGCGATGGCCGAGGACATTGCCAGCGTGCTGCGCGAGCAGCCGATCGACGATCCGCGCTTTCGCGATTTCTACGGCCGTCAGGTCTATTATCGCAACCTCAGCGAGAGCGCGATCTTCACCATTTCGCCCAAAAAGGAGATCCAGTCGCTCGCGTTGGTCAACCCGTACGAGCGCAATCTCACCGAACAGGTCAGTGCGAAGACGATCGCCACGCTCAAGAGCGGGCAGAAGAGCGTGATCACCGATATGGGCGATCGCATCCAGACCGTGACGATGCTGCCCGGTGCGGCCGACCTGTACCTCTACACTGCCCGCCTGACCGATTCGAAGACGATGACCGCGCAGACCGACCGCGCCGAGGCGGTGCTGGGCGACTATCGCGATCTGCTCGCGCGATCTCGATCGCTGCAGATCCGCTTCAACGCCGCCTTGCTGCTCGTATCCCTGTTCATCGTCGGCGTGGCGGTGTGGATCGCGCTGGAAGTGGCCGATCGTCTGGTCAGGCCGGTCGGGCAATTAGTCGGCGCGGCGCGCGCGGTGGCAGGCGGGGATCTCACCGCCCGCGTGCCCTCGCCCAAGACGCGCGACGAGGTCGGCGTGCTGGCCGATGCCTTCAACCAGATGACGCGCCAGCTCGAGGAACAGACCGGCGCGCTGGAAACGCGCCGCGCGCTGATCGAGGCGGTGATGTCCGGCGTCAGCGCCGGCGTGGTGTCGACCGGGCGCGACGGCACGATCCGGCTGATCAACCGCTCGGCGAACAATCTGCTCAAGACCGGGGCCGAAAGCCCCGTCGGCCGGAAGCTCGGCGATATCGCGCCGGAACTCGCCGCCTTGATCGACACCGATCAGCGCGATGCGATCGTCGAGGTCGATGCCGGCGGCGAGGCGCGCACGCTGGCGGTGCGCATCGCCCGTGCCGAGGCCGGCCCGATCCTCACCTTCGACGATATCACGCAGCAATTGCTCGATCAGCGCCGTGCCGCCTGGTCGGATGTCGCGCGGCGCATCGCGCATGAGATCAAGAACCCGCTGACCCCGATCCAGCTCGCCGCCGAGCGGCTGCAGCGTCGCTACGGCAAACAGATCGTGAATGACGACGGCACCTTCGCCCGCCTGACCGAGACGATCGTCCGCCAGGTCGGCGATCTGCGCCGGATGGTCGACGAATTCTCGTCCTTCGCGCGCATGCCCAAGCCCTTGTTCAAGCATGAATCCTTGGTCGATATCGCGCGCCAGTCGCTGTTCCTGCACGAGGTCGCGTATCCCGGCGTGCACTTCTCGCTGGTCAGCACCCCGGCCAGCATCGATCTGGTCTGCGATCGCCGCCAGATCGGTCAGGCGCTGACCAACATCATCAAGAATGCGGTCGAGGCGATCGAGGCGCAGGGCGAGGGCAATGCCGGTCAGGTGGCGATGACGATCGCCGGCGATCCGGCGCGCGCGATCGTCCTCGAAGTGGCCGATAACGGCGTCGGCCTGCCCGCCGCGCGCGATCGCATCGCCGAGCCCTATATGACGACGCGGGCGCGCGGCACCGGGCTCGGCCTCGCGATCGTCAACAAGATCGTCGAGGAACATTGCGGCACCATGTCGTTCGGCGATCGGCCGGGTGGCGGCACGATCGTCACGATGCGCTTCGATGCCGCCGCGCTCGCGCGCATGGATGCCGGGGACGACGACGCGATCGATTCGAAGAACGACCGGCGCCCCGCCGAACTCATCAAAACACGGACATAGATCATGGCGCTCGACATCCTCATCGTCGACGACGAACGCGACATCCGGGAGCTCGTATCGGGCGTGCTCGAAGACGAAGGCTATGCCACGCGCACCGCGGCGGACAGCGACGCCGCGCTGGAGGCGATCGCCGCGCGGCGACCGTCGCTGGTGCTGCTCGATGTATGGCTGAAGAATTCGAAGCTCGACGGGCTCGATCTGCTCGACGAGCTCAAGCGCCGCGATCCCTCGATCCCCGTCCTGGTCATTTCCGGCCATGGCAATCTCGATACGGCGGTGGCGGCGATCCGGCGCGGCGCGGTCGATTTCATCGAAAAGCCGTTCGAGGCCGAGCGCCTCCTGCTGATGGTCGCGCGCGCCACCGAGACCGAGGCGCTGCGTCGCGAAGTCGCGTCGCTCCGCGCCAGCGTCGGCCGCGATACCGATCTCACCGGCAATTCCACCGCGATCAACGGCGTGCGCGCGACGCTCAAGCGCGTCGCCGCGACCGGCAGCCGCGTGCTGGTGATGGGCGGGGCAGGGGTCGGCAAGGAAGTCGCTGCGCGCCTGCTGCACGGCTGGAGCCAGCGCGCCGATGCGCCGTTCATCATCGTCAGCGCGGCGCGCATGACGCCGGAACGGGTCGAGGAGGAATTGTTCGGTGTCGAGGAGGGCGGCGATCTCGTTCGTCCCGGCATGCTCGAACAGGCGCATACCGGCACCTTGTTCCTCGACGAGATCGCCGACATGCCGCTCGCCACGCAGGGCCGCATCCTGCGCGTGCTGACCGATCAGAGCTTCACGCGGGTCGGGGGGCAGCGCGTCGTCAAGGTCGACGTCCGCGTCGTCTCGGCCACCGCGCGGGATCTGGTGCACGAGATCGCCGAGGGGCGGTTCCGCGAGGATCTCTATTACCGGCTCAACGTCGTGCCCGTGCTGATCCCCAATCTCAGCGAGCGGCGCGAGGACATCCCGGCGCTGGTGCATCATTTCATCGCGCATTACGCCAATGAGCGCCGCGTGCCGACGCCGGAGATCGCGTCCGACGCGATGGTCGCGCTGCAGAGCTACGAATGGCCCGGCAATGTCCGCCAGCTGCGCAACGTGGTCGAACGCACGATCATCATGGCGCCGGGCGATCGAATCGGGCGGATCGATATCGATCTTCTGCCGGCCGAAGTGCTCGGCGAGCCGGGTGAGATGGGCGCGGGGAGCAATGCCATCATGGGCAGCCCGCTGCGCGAAGCGCGCGAGACGTTCGAGCGCGAATATCTCCGCGTGCAGATCCGCCGCTTCTCCGGCAACATCTCGCGCACCGCGCATTTCATCGGCATGGAGCGCTCGGCGCTGCATCGGAAGCTGAAGCTGCTCGGCATCACCGAGACGCGCGACGAGTAAGGGGAGCGGAGCGCGCTTGCATTGTTGGATTTTGTCGGAAAGTATCGTCCGGCTGTTTGAACCGTGGATCGTCCGCCTCCGCGCGCGCGTAGCGCGTGCGACTTTCGCGACCTTTGCCGTCCTGCCGGACCATTGAACCGCTAATCGGAAACGCTATTATTCGCTGTCGTGGTGGACGACGGGCCTGCGCATCCCTAGATTAGAGCTGCACGGGGAACTGATGCAATCCGACGCCGGGAAACGGCGCCATGCGGGAAACTCCCGCCAAAAATAAAGGATCGAGCCGATGGCCGACAAACAGACTTCGCTGCAGGACCTGTTCCTGAATGCATTGCGGCGCTCCAAGACGCCGGTGACGATGTTTCTCGTCAAGGGCGTCAAGCTCCAGGGGATCGTTACCTGGTTCGATAACTTCTCCGTGCTGCTGCGCCGGGACGGCCAGTCGCAACTGATCTACAAGCACGCCATTTCTACGATCATGCCGTCGGGCACGGTGGATGTCGCGGCGATCGTCAACGCGGTCGGCGAGGCGCAGAAGCGCGCGCCACTGCTGCAGGAAATCTTCCTCAACGCGGTGCGCAAGTCGGAAGACAATGTCACCATGTTCCTGGTCAACGGCGTCATGCTGCAGGGGCAGATCGCCGCGTTCGACCTGTTCTGCATGCTGCTGCAGCGCGACGGCATGTCGCAGCTGGTCTACAAGCATGCCGTCTCGACGATCCAGCCGGCACATCCGCTGAACCTTGCCGAAGAACCCACCGACGAGGCTGCAGATTGACCGCTGGATTTGATCGCGACGCGCAGGATTTCGCCCGCGGCGCACGCTGTATCGTGGTGTTGCCCGAACAGGGCGGGTCGTCACGCGACGTCGCTGCGCGGCTCGACGAAACAGCAGGGCTCGCCGCGGCGATCGGCGTGGTCGTCGCGGACAAGGTTTCCTATCGCATCCGCGATCGGCGCCCGTCGACCCTGCTCGGCAGCGGGCAGGTCGAGATGCTCGCCGCCACCGTGCAGATGGAGGGGGCCGATCTCGTCGTGTTCGATGCGGCGCTCACCCCGGTGCAGCAACGCAATCTCGAAAAGGCGCTCAAGGCCAAGGTGATCGACCGTACCGGCCTGATCCTCGAAATCTTCGGCGAGCGCGCCGCGACCGCCGAAGGCCGGCTGCAGGTCGAACTCGCGCATCTCGATTACCAGGCCGGGCGCCTGGTGCGCAGCTGGACCCATCTCGAACGCCAGCGCGGCGGCTTCGGCTTCCTTGGCGGCCCGGGCGAGACGCAGATCGAGGCCGACAGGCGCCTGATCCGCGACCGCATGGCCGGGCTCAAGAAGGAATTGGAAAAGGTCAGCCGCACCCGCGGTCTGCACCGCGACCGGCGCCAGCGCGCGCCTTGGCCGGTGATCGCTTTGGTCGGCTATACCAATGCCGGCAAGTCGACCTTGTTCAACCGCCTGACCGGTGCCGAGGTGATGGCCGAGGATCTGCTGTTCGCCACGCTCGATCCCACACTCCGCCAGATCAGCCTGCCGGGGATCGACAAGGTCATTCTGTCCGATACGGTCGGCTTCGTCTCCGAATTGCCGACGCAATTGGTCGCCGCGTTCAAGGCGACGCTCGAGGAAGTCGTCTCCGCCGACCTGCTCATCCACGTCCGCGATATCGCGCATCCCGATACGATCGCCCAGCGCGACGATGTCGAGGCGGTACTGCGCGATATCGGTGTCGACGAGACGACGCCGCGGATCGAGGCGTGGAACAAGCTCGATCTGCTGCCCGAGGAAGAGCGTGTCGAACTGCTCGGCGAAGCGCAGCGCCGCGACGATGTCGTGGCGATCTCGGCGCTGAGCGGGGAAGGGGTCCCGGGCCTGCTCGACGCGATCGCCAGAATGGTCACCGAAGGGCACCGTGATTATCATATCGAGCTCGATGCCGGCGACGGCGCGGCCGCGGCCTGGCTTCATGCCCACGGCGAAGTGCTGAGCCAGGACGTCGAAGGCGATCGCGCCAGTTACGACGTGCGCATGGCGCCGCGCGATTTCGAGCGGTTCGCGCAGCGCGCGGGGTAGGCGGGGGCAGCGCCCCTCGCCAGAGTTCAAGATTAGGCTTTTGATTCCAGTGACTTAGCTATCCGCCACAAAGCTTCCTTGGCGTCCAGATCGAGCCCGGCAAAACCATCGCCGGCCTGTGCTTCCATCGCCGCGAACCGCGCCTCGAACTTGGCATTCGTCGCCCGCAACGCCGCCTCCGGATCGACGCCCAGATGTCGCGCCCAATTGACCACCGAGAATAGCAAATCGCCGATTTCGCCCTCGCGTTCGGCCGCGGAGGCGGCATCGATCTCGGCGATTTCCTCGATCACCTTGGCGCGCGGCCCCGCCCCATCCGGCCAGTCGAACCCGGTGCGCGCCGCGCGCTTCTGCAGCTTCTCGGCGCGGAGCAAAGCGGGCAGGCCGATCGCCACACCGTCGAGCGCGCCACTCGCGCCTTTGCCGGCACGCTCCTCGGCCTTGATCTGCTCCCACAGATGATGACCGCCATCCGGCGTATCGCCGAAAATATGCGGGTGGCGCCGTTCCATCTTGTCGATGATCGCGGTCGCCACGTCGGCCAGCGCGAAATGGCCGGCTTCCTCGGCGATACGACTGTGAAAAATGACCTGCAGCAGCAGATCGCCAAGTTCGTCCTTGAGATCGGCCATATCGTGCCGCGCGATCGCGTCGGCAACCTCATAGGCTTCCTCGATCGTGTACGGCGCGATCGACGCGAAATCCTGCGCCGCATCCCATGCGCACCCGCCGACGGGATCACGCAGCCGCGCCATGATCGCCACCAGCCGATCGATCCCGCCGACGGGGGATGAAGATCCCCCCCGCTCATCCTGCATAATCAAATCCGATAATAAGCATTATGTTAAACTCAGATGCTGTTCGGGGAAAGTGCGTCGCTGTCGGACACCAAGCCGCCCTTCGGTTGGAGCACCAAGACATTCCCCTCGACGCGCCACGATTTGAGCCGCGACAGGAAGTTCATGCCGATCACGTTGGTATCGCCAAAGGCCGGCGATACGACGACGCCGATGTCCCGCGCATGGATGCCGCCAATGTCGATCGTCTTGCCTGTGGCCCGCCGGGCGCTGATCGTCCCGTTGGCTGTGTCGATCAGCGTGTTGAACGCGTCCTCGTCAAGGTCGATGCCAGCGGCCGTCGCCGTGTCGGTCGAGATTGCCGTGGTGGTTGCGCCGCTATCGATCAACATCCGCCGCTCGACGCCGTTCACCACGACATTGGCCCAGAAATGGCCGTCCTCGCCCTTGCGAATCCTGACCGTATCGCCCGACACGGATTGGTCGCTGATCCCGAGCGTATCGCCAAGCGCGCGGAACGCGGGCGCGACGCGCTCCCAATTGCCGACCGCCAGGATCAGTACGGCGAAGATCGCTACCCAGCCCAGCGCCATCTTGGCCATGCTGCCGAGCGGCAGGCGCCGCGCCGCGAGCGCGGACAATGGCAGGATCAGCATCAGCAGCAGATAGGCGAAGCCCGGCCCGTCGCTCATCGGATCGACTTCATGCGATCAGCTCCAACCCGTCATAGCCAGGCTCCACCCCAGGCGGCAGTTCGCCCAGCAATGTGGCATAATCCAGCGACTGGTCCATATGGATCAGCGCCGATCGTGTCGGTTGCAGCTGCTCGATCCACTGCAACACTTCGGACAGTTGCGGGTGAGACGGATGCGGAAAGCGGCGCAGCGCATCGACCACCCAGATATCGAGGCCATGATATAATCTTCGCATATCGTTGGTTAAGATATTGAAATCAGTGGCATAGCCGATCGATTTTCCGTTCGATTCGAAGCGCAGGCCGGCCGAGAAGATATTGCCGTGCGGCTGATCGACGACCTGTATCTCGATATCGCCGATGCGCACCTTGTCGGGCAATTCCTCCCCAGCAACCGTCGGCGGATATCCTGCGTGCCCACTGAACACATAGCCGAAGCGGGTCATGAGATGACCCAGTGTCTCGCTCCGCGCGAGACCGCGCACCGGCGTGCCGCGCGCGTGATAGATCTGCCGCAGATCATCGATGCCATGGCAGTGATCGGCATGATCGTGCGTCCAGATCACCGCATCGACCTCGCCGATCTCGGCGGCAAGCAACTGTTCGCGCAAGTCCGGGCTGGTATCGATCAGGATCCGCGTCGTTGCGGTCTCGACGATCGCCGAGGCCCGCGTGCGGCGGTTGTGCGGGTCGTTGGGATCGCAGGCGCCCCAGTCGTTGCCGATGCGCGGCACGCCCGACGAGGTGCCGGAACCGAGGATGCGGATCTTCATATCGTTGCGCGCGATCGTGACCCGTGTGCCACCCCGGCGAACGCCGGGGCCCAGTCGTGGAACAGACGTTGGCTGGTGTCGCGCTTCATTGCCTGAGCCGCCGCTACTGGGCCCCGGCGTTCGCCGGAGTGGTATGAAGGTGCAGGACGGCTTTCACTGGACCGTCTTGGCGAACAGGCAATGGAAGTTACGCGCTGTCGCCTCGCTCAGTTCCTCGACGCTTTCGCTACGCAGCGTCGCTAGGAACGCCGCCGTGTCGGCGACGAAAGCCGGCTCCCCGGTCTTCCCGCGATGCGGCACCGGCGCCAGGAACGGCGCGTCGGTCTCGATCAGCAGGCGCTCAAGCGGCAGCCCGGCGGCGGTTTCCTGCAAATCCTTGGCGTTCTTGAACGTCACGATGCCCGAGATCGAGATGTAAAAGCCGAGATCGAGCGCGATATCCGCAAACGCGCCGCTCGCCGTGAAGCAGTGGATCACGCCTGGATAGGGCCCCTTCCCCAGCTCCTCGCGCAGGATTGCAGCGGTATCCTCCTCGGCGTCGCGCGTATGGACGATGATCGGTAGCTGTGTCTCGCGGCACGCCGCGAGATGCGCGCGGAAGCTCGCCTGCTGCCGCGCGCGATCGCTATGATCGTAAAAATAATCCAGCCCGCTTTCGCCAATGCCGACAACGCGCGGATGCCGCGCGCGCTCGATCAGCTTGGCGGTATCGATATGGGAATGCTTGTCCGCCTCGTGCGGATGGATGCCGACCGTCGCCCACACGTCCGCCTCACGCTCGGCGGTGGCCAGCACGTCATCCCATTCGCTCTCGCGTGTCGCGATGTTGAGCATCGCCGTCACGCCGCGCGCCCGCGCGCGTTCGAGCACGGCCTGCTGATCCTCGGCCAACCCCTTGTAATTGAGGTGGCAATGGCTGTCGGCAAGCATCAGGCGGGCTCCGCCGGCAGGTCGAGCCGCGGAAACACGCCCTGCGGCGCGGGCAGCGTGATGCCGGCCTGCAACGGCATGGCAAGTGCGGCGAAGTCGCGCGCGTCGGGTGTCTGCGCCAACAGGTCGAGCAGCTTGTCCGCGCTCGCCGGCACGACCCAGCGGACCAGGATAGCCAGTTGCCGCACCACTTCGGCGGTGTGGTACAATACGCCATCGGCGCGCGCCGGATCGGTCTTGCGGAGCGCCCAGGGCGCCATCTCGGCGAAATAGCCGTTGGCGATGCGGACGCCCTCCCAGATCGCTTCGAGCGCCTCGTTGAGCTTGAGATCGGCCATCAGCGAAGTGACGTTGCCGAGAATATCGCCCAGTTCCGGCGCGGGCGTATCGACCGTGTCCGCCGGCAGGACGCCGCCACAGTTCTTGGCGATGATCGACAGGCAGCGCTGCGCCAGATTGCCCAGGCCATTGGCGAGATCGGCATTGGCGCGCGTCACGATCGCCTCCGCCGAATAGGAGCCGTCCTGCCCGAAGCTCACTTCGCGCAGCAGGAAATAGCGCAGCGCATCGACGCCGAACGTCTCGGCCAATGCGATCGGATCGACCACGTTGCCGATCGACTTGGACATCTTCTCGCCGCGGTGGAGCAGGAAGCCGTGACCGAACACGGTCTTGGGCAGCGCCAGCTTCGCAGAGAGCAGGAAGGCCGGCCAGTAAACCGCATGGAATCGCACGATATCCTTGCCGATCAGGTGCAGATCCGCAGGCCACCATTTGGCTTGTTCGTCAGCATTGTCGGGATAGCCCGCGCCGGTGAGATAATTGGTCAGCGCATCGACCCAGACGTACATCACATGCCCATCGCTGCCCGGCACCTTGACGCCCCAGTCGAAGCTGGTGCGCGAGACGGACAGGTCCATCAGCCCGCCTTCGATGAACTTGGTCACCTCGTTGCGGCGGCTTTCCGGCCGGATGAAATCGGGATTGGCAGCGATATGATCGAGCAGGGGCTGCTGATATTTGGACAGGCGGAAAAACCAGCTTTCCTCCGCCGTCCATTCGACCGGCGTGCCTTGCGGGGAAAGCTTGCCCCCGTCCCCGTCGACGAGTTCCTTCTCTTCGTAGAACGCCTCGTCGCGCACCGAATACCAGCCTTCGTAGCGGCTGAGATACAGATCGTCATTGGCCGCCATAGCCTGCCAGATCGCCTGGCTGGCCTTGTGATGCTCCGGCTCCGTCGTACGGATGAAACGATCATAGCTGATGTTCAGCGCATCATCCATCGCACGGAAATAGCCCGACATTTCCGCTGCCAGATCGGCCACCGGGACGCCCTTGTCGCGCGCCGCCTGGACCATCTTGAGGCCGTGTTCGTCGGTGCCGGTCTGGAAGCGGACGTCGCGGCCGGCCTGACGCTGAAAGCGCGCGATGGCATCGGCGGCGATCGCTTCATAAGCATGGCCGATATGCGGGCGACCATTGGGATAGCTGATCGCGGTGGTGATGTAATAGGGGTCCATGTGCGCGGCTGTAGAGCAAGGTCGGGCGCAATTGAAGCCTCACCGCGCGCCGCTGCGCGCCTGCCTTACTGCTATCTGGTGGGCGCCAAGCGCGCGACCAGCCCGGCCATCTCGAACACCGTCGCCTGCGCGTCGAGCGACAACCCGCGCGCACTGGCCGACAGCGCCCGCGCCGCATCATAGCTGTCGAGCGCGGTGCGCAGCGCCACGCCGTGCCGCCCGGGCGCCTTTGCCGCGATGAAGGCCGGCGCGCGATCGAGGAAGGCTTCGTAGCGCGGCTGCGCAGCCTTGGGCGACAGCAGTTTCGCCAGCTTTGCGCGGCGCGCATTGCTTGGATCGCCGTCGCTGGCGATCGCGGTCAGCGCGCCGTCGAGTTGCGCCATGTCGAGCCCGGCAAAACCCAGCGCTCGGCCGGGCGAGCCCTGCCCCGCCGCGATCAGCGCAGCGACCTCCTCGTCGGGCAGCATCGGCTGCTGCGCGCGCAACACGGCGCGCATCGTCGCGTCATCGAGCGCCTCGAAGCGCAGCAGGCGGCAGCGCGATCGGATCGTCGGCAGCAGGCGGCCGGGCGCATGGCTGATCAGCAGGAAGATCGTGCCCTGTGGTGGCTCCTCGAGGTTCTTGAGCAGCGCGTTGGAAGCGCCGGGTCGCTCTACCTCGTCGATCGCGTCGATGATGATCACGCGCCGCGACGATTGCGACGGCGCCATCGCGAACATCGGGTTGAGCGCCCGGACCTGCGCGATCGGGATCGAGCGGGCAAGTTCGGCTCCGCCCTTGTCGTCCTTCGGCGCGCGCGCGAGCACGCGGTAATCGGGATGCGCGCCGGACTCGATCAGGCGGCTGGTCGGGTGATTTTCCGGCACGTCGTAGCCCGGCGGCAGCGGCGGGCCGCCCGCGCCGTCGGCAAGCAAGCGGCGCGCAGCGATGCGGGCAAACGTCGCCTTGCCCACGCCCTCGGGGCCGGCGAACAGCCAGGCGTGGTGCAGCGATCCGCCGGTGATGGCGGACAGGAATGCGTCGTGCGCCGCGCTGTTGCCGAGCGGAAGCGTCATGGCAGCAGATCCGCCAGACCAGCGAGCAAGGCAGAAGTCACCGTTTCGGCGCTGGCCGAGGCATCGATCAGCCGCACGCGTTCCGGCTCACGCGCCGCATAACCGCGGAACGCACCGGCGACATCCTCATGAAACGCATCGCTCCGCGCCGCGAAGCGGTCCGCCGCCGCGCCGTCGCGCCCCTCGGCCCGCGCCCGCCCCTGTTCGACCGGCACTTCCAGCACGAACGTGCGATCGGGCAGCAGCCCGCGCGACCCGAAGGCGTGCAGCGCCAGCACCGCGGCGTCGTCGATTCCTTCGACCACACCCTGATAGGCACGGCTGCTGTCGACGAAGCGGTCGCAGATCACCCAGCTGCCCGCGCCCAGCGCCGGGCGGATCGTCTTCTCGACATGATCGGCGCGCGCCGCGGCGAACAGCAGGGCTTCGCTATGGGCGCTCCACCGCGCCACCGCGCCTTCCATCAGCAGCGTGCGGATCGCTTCCGCCCCCTCGCTCCCGCCCGGCTCGCGCGTGACGAGCACGGGAACGCCGCGCGCCTCGAGCACGGCGGCCAGCGCGCGCACCTGTGTCGATTTGCCCGCCCCCTCGCCGCCTTCTAGCGAGATGAAGCGCCCGATCACCCGCCGAACAGGCCGGTCAGCCCGGCCCAGGCGCGGCCGAAGAAGCCGGCCTCGCCGACATCGCTCTCGGCCACCAGCGGCAGGCGCTGCTCGGGCAGGTCCGGCGAGCTGATCACCAGATCGGCGATATGCTGCCCGGCCTTGATCGGCGCCTTGATCGGGCCGTCATAGACCACCTTGCCCGACAGCGCCGGTGCAGCGCCGGCCGGCAGCGTAACGGTCAGATTGGTCGGCGCGACGAGCCCGACGGTCGCGGCATCGCCCAGTTGGACCTCGGCGGTCTCGATCTTGCGCCCCTTGGCGGCGATCGGCTTGGCCTGCCACGAGCGGAAGCCCCAGTTCATGAACTTGACCGACTCTTCCATGCGCTGGTTCGAGCTGGTGAGGCCAGCCATCACCATCACCAAGCGGCGGCCGTTCTGCGTCGCGGAACCGGTAAAGCCGTAGCCGGCTTCCTCGGTATGGCCGGTCTTGAGGCCATCGGCGCCGGCGACGCGGCCGAGCAACGGATCGCGATTCTGCTGCGTGATGTCGGCGCCCGCGCCCAGCGTCTTGCCCCAGGTGAAGCTCGGCAGCGAATAGAACTTCTTGTAATAATCCGGGAAGTTCTGGATCGTCGCCGCCGCCAGCTTGGCCAGGTCGCGCGCCGTGACAAACGTCACGCCGTTATCGGGCCAGCCGTTCGAGGTGCCGAAATGGCTGTTGGTCAGGCCCAACTGCTTGGCCGCCTCGTTCATGCGCGACGTGAACGCCGGCTCGGTTCCCGAAATGCCCTCGGCCAGCACCACGCAGGCGTCGTTGCCCGACAGGGTGACGATGCCCTTGAGCAGATTCTCCACGCTGACCTGCTCGCCGGTCGACAGGAACATGGTCGAGCCCGCCGCGGGTCCGTGCCAGCGCTGCCACGTCTCGGGGCGCACGTCGAATTTCTGGCCGAGCTTGATCTCGCCCTTCTTGAGCATGTCGAACGCGACATACACCGTCATCATCTTGGCCATCGATGCCGGCGGCATGCGGCGATCGGCATCCTTGGAAAACAGCACCGCTCCGGTCGACAGATCGGTCAGGTAGGCGACCGGCGCCGGGGTCGGGAAATCGGGTGCCTCGGCCAGGCCCGGATTGGCAATCAGCAGCGCAGGCGTGAGGATGGTGGCGGCGAGCAGTTTCTTCATGATCAGTCCGTGGCGCTAGGAGGAGAAGCTCAGTTCGTGGTTACGATCCGGGCATCTCCATAGCCGCGCCGGGCGACGTCGTCACGTGCGCGTTGCGCCGAAGCGGTATTTGCATACGGCCCAATCTGCACGCGGAACAGCGCGCCGGCCCGTTGCACGCGCCCGCCCAGGCTGGTGGCGAGCGCCTGCGCCCTGCCCTCGTTCGACAATGCCGCAACCTGCACGAACAGACCGGCGGTCACCGGCGCGCGCACCGGGGCGGGACGGGGTGCGGGGGGCGCGTAGCTGGTGCCGGGCACCGGGCGGGCGGGCCGCGCCGGCGTTGCCGCGCCGCGCACCGGTGCGGCCGGGCCGAGGCG
>NZ_JANQBK010000004.1 GCF_025370105.1 Sphingomonas hylomeconis | reverse complement strand
TCGGATTCGGTCAAACGCTTTCTTGCACTTTTCCTACATTTTTCCGGAAAATGGCTGATTTCGGCGGGTTTACGGGTCCTTCATGCGCCCCGCCCTATAGCGCCGCGGATGGAACCATCTGCCGAATCCCCGAATCAGCCAGTGGAATCACTGGGGAATCAGGTGCGCAGCGCCGTGATCTGGCGCTCGGGGAGCCAGATCGTCGCGCAGCTGGTGCAATGGGCCGCGACCTTCCTCGTCATCCGTATCCTCGATCCGCACGATTACGGCCTGTTCGCGATGACCGGCGTGGTGCTGGTGTTCCTCAACATGCTCAACGGCTACGGGCTGGCCTCCGGGCTGATCCAAAAACCGGTGATCGACGCACGCGAGATCCGGCAATTGTTCGGCATGCTGATCCTGCTCAACGGCACGCTCGGCATCGCGCAGTTCCTGCTCGCCCCGCTGGCCGCGGCCTATTACCGCCAGGCAGAGGTTGCCGACCTGCTGCGCGTGCAGGCCTTGCTGTATCTCACCACCCCGTTCATCGCGCTGCCCTATGCGCTGCTCTCACGCGCAATGGATTTCCGGCTGCAGGCGCGCGTCAACATCGTCGCCTCCATCGCCAGTGCCAGCGCCGCCTTAGCCGGGGCGCTGGCCGGGCTCGGCGTATGGACCTTGGTGTTCGCGCCGATGGTGCTGTTCACCGTCCGGGCGATCGGCATGACGATCGCCGCCCGGTCGCTGGTCTGGCCGAGCTTCGACTTTCGCGGCGCCGGCGGGCTGGCGCGCTATGGCGGAGTGATGGCGGCGAGCCAATTGTTCTGGTTCGCGCAGAGCCAGGCCGACGTGTTCATCGCCGGGCGGCACTTCTCGGCCTATGACCTGGGCCTCTACACCACCGCCCTGTTCCTGACGCAGATCTTCGTCAGCAAGTTCGTGCCGCCGCTCAACGAGGTCGCCTTTTCGGCCTATGCGCGGATGCAGCACGATGCCGCGGCGATGGGGCGGGCCTTCGCCAAGAGCGTGCGGGTGATCATGATCGCCGCGCTGCCTTTCTATTTCGGGCTCGCGGCGACGGCGGAACCGCTGGTGCTGACGATGCTCGGCGAGAAATGGCGCGACGCGGTGCCGATCGTGCGGTTGCTGGCGCTGGCCATGCCGTTCATGACGCTGCAGGTGCTGATCAGCCCGGCGTGCGATGCACGCGGCCGCCCCGGGATCGGCGTGCAGAATGGCGCGATCGGCGCGCTGCTGATGGGAACGGCGTTTTTGATCGGCGTGCAATACGGGTTGGGCGGGCTCGCGCTCGCCTGGATCGTGGCGTACCCGCTCTATCTGTCCATCAGCCTGTGGCGGGGGCTGCCGGTGATCGGCACGACGGCAATCAAGCTCGCCGCGGCGATCGCGCCGGCCTTGCTCTGCGCGGCGGGCATGGCGGTGGCGGTGCGGCTAACCGACGGCGCGCTGCCGATCCTGTCACCGCTCCCCCGGCTGGCGATCCTGGTGAGCGTCGGGGCGATCGTCTATGGCGGCGCCTTGCTGCTGTTCGCGCGCGGCGTGGTGCGCGACCTGATCGCGATCGTGCGCAAGCAGCCGTTGCCCGGCTGAGCTCAGGCCTGCTGGATATAGCTGCGCATCGCCTCGGCATCCGCCTCGATCCGGTCGATGCGGTATTTGACCAAATCACCGATCGAGACGATGCCGACGACCTTGCCGTCCGCGACCACCGGCAGATGGCGGATCCGCCGCCGCGTCATCAGCGACAGCGCGCCGATCGCCGCTTCTGCGGGACTGACGGTGATCGCCGGCGCGGTCATCTCGTCACCCACCATATTGTCCAGCGCCGCCGCACCATGCGCCTGGAGCGCGTGGATCACGTCGCGCTCGGAAAACACGCCGACCACCCGATCCCCGTCCATCACCGGAACGGCACCGATGCGCTTTTGCGCAAGCAGGGCGACCGCATCGCGGACGCTCTGATCGGCGGTGATGGATATCAGTTCGCGGTCATTGCCGCCGAGGATTGCCGCGATCGTCATGATAGCTCTCCTATTGCCCCGCGGCTCGGTTGATCGAGTCCGCTGGCCGCAGCGAGAATTCTCCTTTGTGGCGGAAAGCGCAAGCCTGCGCCTAGCGCTTGTCCGGCTGGAGCGTGAAATCGAGCACCGCTGCGCCATTGGCCGGGACGATCGACCGCCAGGTCGGGACCCCCTTGCGCTCGACCAGCGCGGCACTGGTCTTGGCCGGCTTGTCGGGAAGGCCGATCTCGAACGTCGCCGCGCTGTCGCGCGCATTGGTCACGCGCACGCGGTATGAACGCTTCTTGCCCGATAGCGGCAGCACCGTGACCGTATAGCGCACGTCGCCGCTTTGCCCGGCGCCGAGTTCGACCTCCTCGTCCACGGCGCGATCGGCGAGCCGGCTTTCGCCGACCAGCAGATCGGCGCCACGCGCGCGTTCGAACACCGCCACCCCGCCGGCGGGGAGCGGCAGGCCGAGACCATCTTCCTTCTTGTTGCGCAGCCGCAGGATCAGCGCCGCCGGGCGGCTGTCGCGCTGTGCCGCGGTGCCATAATTGAACGGCGTGAGGCGTTCGCCGAGATAGACGCGCTCGAACTTCACCTGCTGGCGATCGATCATCGCCACCTGCTTGCGGCTGAGCGCGGCGACGGTGACGCGCTCGGGGATGCGGTACAATTTGAGATCGCCCAGCTCCTCCTGCTGCGCCATCATCGGCGGCGGGGGCGGCGCGGGCGGGGGCGGCGGCGGTGGCGCCATCATCATCGACGCTTGGACGCGGCTGCCGGTGACGACGATGTCATAGCTTTCGGACTCCTCCCGTATCTCGGGCCAGGGAGATTTTTCGATTTCCCATCTGGGATGGGTGCTGGTGCCGTCCATCGGCCAGCAGCGCAGCACGAGGCGCGGCGCGGGCCCGCGCGGCAAACGCGCATTGGCCTCCTTGTTAGGCGCGCCGGCCACCGCCTGCGTGCTGGCCTGCGCAAAACCCTGGCTGCCGCCATTGGCGACGGTGAGCCAGGCGAACAGATCGAGCGTCGCACCATCGGGGGCGACACGCGCGACATAATTGGCCGACCAGTCGAAGCCCTGCGCGAGATAGGAGAGTTGCACGGTGACGGTGGCGGCGCGCGCACTGTCGGTCGTTACCGACAAGGTCGGCTTGGCAGCGAGATCGCCTGGTATGCCGGCATATTTCAGGCCTTCGGGCAGGCCGGAACAGCCCAAGGCCTCGACGCCGTCTGCCGTGGTGAGCACCACGCCGCCCTGCGGGCCGGACTGGATGATCGCCTCGCCCTCGGCTACCTTGCCGGTCGCGCGGTTGGTGCGGCGAATCCACACCCGGCGCTTGAGATAGGCGTCGATCAGCGCGGCGGGGGAGATCAGCCGGGCGTCGCGGTTCTTTTCGCCGACACCCTGCGGCAGGCCAGTGATGATCGCGGTTTCCGGCATCATCCCTTCCGACACGCCTTCGAGCCGGATCACCGCCGGCCCCTGCGGCACGGATATCGTCCGCGTCTCGGTGATCAGCGCATAGCCGCCGGGCCAGCCGCGCGGCGGGATCGCGCCCTGCCCGCGATACGGATCGCGATAGAGCGTGACCGAGATCGCGTCGATCCGCTCGGACTTGACCATCGTCTGCGCCGCGGCGGGCGTGGCCACGAGCAGGAGCGCAAAGGCCAGCAAGCCGCGCATCAGTAGCGCGTATCGAAGACCACATTCAGCGACGTCTTGCCGTTCGCCGGCACCGGCACCTGCCATTCCATGCGATCGGCCGAGACGCGGTTGCCGGTGAGGCTCTGCTCGATCACGCGCACGTCGCCATACAACCCGTCCTGCGCGAGATCGACCGTAACCGGTTCGGCGCGCGCATTGCTCAGATCGTAGCGCATCGTGGTGCGCCAGCGGCTCGGCGACAGGCGCTTGCGCTCGACCACCACCGCCATCGCCTTCACGTCGAACGCGTCGCCGGTGCGGATCGACATTTGCGAGCCCATCGGCGTGCCCTCGATCCGGCTTTCGCCGATGAACTGCGGATCGCCGCGCGCATCGCGCAGATAGACGCGGATCGTGCCGGCGGGGAGCTGATCACCGAGCCCGCCGCTTTTCGCGGTGGAGAATTTGAGCACGCTGGAGGCAGAACGCGGCTCGCTGGTCGTGCCCAGCCAGCCATTGACCCATTCATAGCTGTTGCGCGCCGGCGCGCCCTTCACATCGAGGAAGCTGACCTGCTTCTGCTGCGCGTTGGCGACGGTGGTGCGCGCCGGCAGCGGATAGAGGATATAGTCGCCGAGCCGCTCGCGCGTGCCGGTCTCGGTGCCGGCCTCGGTCAGGCTGGCGCGCGACAGGCGCGAGAAATAGCCGTTATTGTTGTTGGCATTGGGATTGCCCGCGACGAGCAGGATATCGGCGTCGCGATACGTTGTGCCGGTAGCGTTGGTCAGCGTGACCCAGCCCTGCACGTCGATCGCGCCCTTGGCGGCATCGAACAGCATGACATAGTCGCTGGTCCAGCCGAGCCCCGGCGTCAGATAGGTCAGCGTCGCGGGGACGCGGCCGGCGGCGGCGGTCTGCAGCGTGACCGACAGCGTCGGGCGGGCGCGAAGGTTTTCCGGCACCTTGTCGAAGATCACGCGCACCGGCAGGCCATCGTCGCGCAGCACCTCGATCCGGCTGCCGATCTGCAGCACGATGCCGCCATTGGCGGCGAGCACGCGCGCCTGTTCCCGCGTCTCCGCGCCGGTGGCGGGATTGGTGCGCACGATCGTCACGACCGAGCCGACCGCCTTTTCCATCAATTTGTCGGGCGAGAGCAGATCGAAATCGAAATTCTGCTCGACGATGCCGATGCCGGGCCCGGACAGGGTGACCGTTTCGGGGCGGATCTGCGCCGAGACGTCGGGGAAATCCTGTCGTGTGCGGCCGGCGGCGAGATCGAGCCGGCGCACGTCCTGCACCAGCGACTGGCCGTTCTGATAGATGGTCAGCGCGACATCGCCCTGCGCACTGGGGCCGACCGGGTTGGCGGTGTTGGCGGGCGTGGTTTGCGCATGGAGCGCGGCGGGGAGCATCGCGAGCGTCGCCAGCATGAACCGCTTCATTCGTCGCTCCCCCGATGTCCTTGGCGGGAGGGTAAGCGCGCCGGGCGGGAAGGACAATGGGGATTGGCGGGGTCGCCGATGGAAGCCGGCGAAGATCAGGTAAAGCCCGTTACCCTTCCGCAAGGGTGACGATGGGATGGATACCTCAAGCAAAAGGCCCCGAACCTTGCGGTCCGGGGCCTTTGATCGATCCGGCGCTCAGGCGCTGGTTACTTCGGCAGCGGGCGGGCGACCGCGGCGGCGGCGGGGCTTTTCCTCGGGTTCGTCGCCGGCGACATCGTTGACCGGTGCGTCCGTGGCCGCATCCGGCGTGACTGCCGAGATGGTGAGCGACGGGGGCAGGCGATCGGCCTCGAACGCCGGTGCCGCTTCGGCGACGGGCTCGCGGCGCGGGCGGCCGCGGCGGCGCGGGGCTTCCTGCTCTTCGACCCGGGGTGCTTCGTCCTGCGTGGCATCGACACGGGGCGCTTCTTCCAGCGGCAGGGCTTCCTGCTCTACCGGAGCGCGGTCTTCGGCCGGCTGGCGCTCGGTGCGTTCGGGACGCTCGGCACGCTCCGGACGATCGGCGCGGTTGCGATTGCCGCGGTCTTCGCGGACGTAGCGATCGGCGGCCTGGTCGTTGCTGGCAGTGCCATTGGCGTCGGCGGCGCCCGGGACGTTGCCGTCACGATTGCCGTTGCCGTCGCGATTGGCGTTCTGGCGGCGCGGACGCTCGTCATACTGGCCGCGCTCGGCGCGCTCGCCGGCGGGGCGATCCTGCCGCTCGGGACGATCGTTCTGCGAGCCGCGCGTGCCTTCGCTCTGGCGCTCGCCCTGATAGCCGCCATTCTGCTGGCCGTTCTGGCGTTCCTGCCGGTTACCGTCCTGACGCTCGGGGCGATCCTGGCGGTTACCGTCCTGGCGGCCTTCCTGACGATTACCGTCCTGGCGTTCCTGACGGTTACCGTCCTGCGGCTGGCGGACCGGCTCGGCGCGGGCGACGGGTTCGCCCTCGTCGTCATAATCCTGCTCGTCGTCCTGGAAGGTATTCGCCCCGCCCTGGATCGGCGGACGGTTGTTTTCCTCAAGCCGCGAGCGCGTCTCGGCCAGCACGCGGAAATAGTGATCGGCGAACTGCAGGTAATATTCGGTGTTCACCCGGTCGCCGGACATCTGCGAGTCGCGCGCGAGTGCCTTGTATTTCTCGAGCAGCTGCGCGGCATTGCCGCGCGAGCGATTGTCGATGCGGTTGCCGGTATCCTGACGGCCCGAATTACCCTGCGGGCGCTGTTGCTGCCCGCCACGACCGCGACGGCGGCCGGCCTGTCGATTGTTGTTGATCAACTGTATCTATCCCTGTCCGTAGAAACCAACCGTGCTCCGCAAGCGATGTGGTGCAATGCTCCCCGGCCCATGCCCGCCGACCATCGGCGAAACAGGCCTGCCAGCGTCGCCGGACGACAGCGACTGCATGACTAAAGGAGTGGGCAACTGCCCGTTTTCAGCGAGTTAGGATGAAAACGTGGTGCCCCTATACGCTTGATAGCGAGGCTAGCGGCAATCGCCAAGCACAATATTGCGGGCGATTGCCGCCACTTCACGTCGCGATCAGCGCGCGCGGGCGGCCGGCGAGATCGCGCGCCAGCGCCACCGCCAGCCCCTCCGCTGCGAGCAGGGCGGTGACCGCAGGGGCCTGCATATGGCCGATCTCGAGGATCGCCGCACCGCCGGGGGCGAGCAGCGGGCGCAGCTGCGGGGCGATGCGGCGATAGTCGTCGAGCCCGTCCGGGCCGGCATAGAGCGCGCCCGCCGGTTCGTGCTCGGCGACGTCGCGCGGCAGCGGCTCGACGGTGCCGATATAGGGCGGGTTGGCGAGGATCAGATCGAACCGGGCATCCAGTCCGGCGGCCCAGTCGCCGATCTGGAAGCGCGCACGATCGGCCATGTGCAGCGCCGCGGCGTTGCGGCGGGCATAAGCGAGCGCCGGCTCGGATGCGTCGATGCCCAGGCCGTGCGCGGCGGGCCATTCGGCCAGCGCGGCGAGCAGCAGCGTGCCGGGGCCGGTGCCGAGATCGAGGATCGTCTCGGGCGGACGGTCGGTGAAATGCGCGAGCGCGGCCTCGATCAGCGTCTCGCTGTCGGGCCGGGGGATCAGCACGCCGGGGCCGACCTGCAGCTCGATCGTCCAGAAGGCGCGGCTCCCGGTGATATAGGCGATCGGCTCGTGCGCGAGGCGGCGGGCGAGGAGCGCGGCGAAGGCGGCTGGGGTGGCGTCGTCGAGACGGTTGAGCAGCAGCTGCTCGCGCGTCGCGCCGAGCGCGTGCGCCATCAGCAGCTCGGCATCGAGCCGCGGGGTAGCGCTGGCGGCGGCGAGCGCCGTGGTGCCCTGGTTGAGGGCTGCTCTGACTCCCCTCCCGCATGCGGGAGGGGTTGGGGGAGGGCCTGTCACGAGCGTCGCGCCAGCAAGGACAGCCCCTCCCCTAGCCTCTCCCGCAGGCGGGAGGGGGACGGAAGGCCGCTACTCACTGATGCTCGCCAGCCGCTCCGCCTCGTCCTCGGCGATCAGCGCGCCGATCAGTTCGTCCATGTCGCCCTCGAGGATCTCGGGCAGGCGGTGCAGCGTCAGGTTGATGCGGTGATCGGTCACCCGACCTTGCGGGAAATTGTACGTGCGGATGCGCTCCGAGCGATCGCCTGAGCCGACCATCGACTTGCGCGCGCCGGCGCGTTCGTTGTGCAGCCGTTCACGCTCCGCCTCGTAGAGCCGCGTGCGCAAGACCTTGAGCGCCTTGGCCTTGTTCTTGTGCTGCGACTTCTCGTCCTGCTGGATCACCACCAGGCCCGACGGGATATGCGTGATGCGCACCGCGCTGTCCGTCGTGTTGACCGACTGGCCGCCGGGGCCGGACGAGCGATACACGTCGATGCGCAGATCCTTGTCGTCGATCTTGACGTCGACTTCCTCCGCCTCGGGCAGCACCGCGACGGTGGCGGCGGAGGTGTGGATGCGGCCCTGCGCCTCGGTCGCGGGGACGCGCTGCACGCGGTGCACGCCGGCCTCGAACTTGAGCCGCGCGAACACGCCCTGCCCGGTCACGCTGGCGACGATATCCTTGTAGCCGCCCGCTTCCGACGCGCTGGCCGAGATCAGCTCGACGCGCCAGCCGCGGCGCTCGGCATAACGCTGGTACATGCGGAACAGATCGCCGGCGAACAGCGCCGCCTCGTCGCCGCCGGTGCCGGGGCGGATCTCGAGCATCGCGGCGCGCTCGTCGGCGGCGTCGCGCGGCAGCAGCGCCAGCGCCAGCGCGCGATCGGCGACGGTCAGCGCTTCCTCATTGTCGCGCAATTCGTCGTTGGCCATGGCGCGCAGCTCGTCATCGGCGTCGTGCGTCATGTGCTGCAGCGACACGGCCTCGGCGCGCAGCCGCCGCACCTCGCCCGCGGCGCGCGCGACCGGCTCCAGCTCGGCATATTCCTTGGACACGGCGACGAAGCGATCGGACGCGAGCTCGCCGGTCGCCATCAGCGCCTGCAACTCATCGCGCCGCGCCTCGATCTGCGCGATCCGTTCGGCGGAGATGGTGGTCACGACGAAGCCTTTCCTTCGTCACCCCGGGCTCGACCCGGGGTCCCGCTGCCTAAGCCAGCGAAGACGAAGCTGGACCCCGGCTCAAGGCCGGGGTGACGGTAGAGGACGATCATGCGCCGACCAACTCGAGCACGATCTCTTTCACAACATCGTGCTCGGCAACGTCCGGCGCCGCACGCGTGCTGATCGTCGTCGTATCGCCGTCATGCTTCATGCCGACGAGGACTTTCGCCCCCATCTTGTTCGCCTTTTCGAAGCGTTTGCGGGGAGACCCGGTTGCCACCATGTCGGCCGACAGACCGCGATCACGCAACAGGCGCAATCCTCGGAACGCTGTTGCCAGTGCCGCATCGTCTTCGACCGCAATCATGACATCGACGAGGTCCACCGCCGGCGCGTCGATCAACATTGCCAGACGCTCGACCCCCGCCGCCCAGCCGACGCCTGCCGTGGCCGGGCCGCCCAGGCTCTCGATCAGCCCGTCATAGCGCCCGCCGGCGAGCACCGTGCCCTGCGCGCCCAATCGATCCGTCACGAACTCGAACGCGGTATGCCGGTAATAATCCAGCCCGCGCACCAGCCGCGCGTTGCGCGTCCAGGCGACGCCGGCGGCATCCAGCCCGGCGGTCACCGCGTCAAAAAAGGCGCGCGCCTCCACCGTCAGATAGGCGTCGATATCCGGCGCGCTGTCGGCAATCGGGCGATCGCGCGGGTCCTTCGAGTCCAGGATGCGGAGCGGATTTTTCTCCAGCCGCGCCACGCTGTCCTCGGACAGCTCGCCCCGATGCGCCTCGAAATGCGCCACCAGCGCCGCGCGCCACGCGTCGCGCGTTTCGGCATCGCCCAACGTGTTGAGCTGCAGCGTCACGCCGTCCGCAATGCCCAGTTCGTGCAGCAGCTGATCCGCCAGCACGAGCAGCTCGACGTCGGCCGCCGGCTCGGCCGCGCCGATCACTTCGGCGTCGATCTGGTGGAACTGGCGAAAACGGCCCTTTTGCGGGCGTTCGTAGCGGAACACCGGGCCGTGCGTCGCGAGCTTCAAGGGCGCATATTGCTGCCAGCCCTCGGTGAGATAGGCGCGCGCCAGCCCCGCCGTGAATTCTGGCCGCAGCGTGATCGAATCGCCGCCGCGATCCTCGAACGTGTACATCTCCTTGGAGACGACGTCGGTGGTTTCGCCGAGCGAGCGCGCGAACACCGCGGTGCTTTCGAACACCGGAATGTCGACGCGCTGGAAGCAATAGAGCCGCCGCACCTTCTCGAACGCCTCGATCACGCGGGCGAAGCGCCGCTGCTCGTCGCCGAAAATGTCTTGCGTGCCGCGGATGCGTTTGGGGGTTTCGATACGGGCCATGATGAGCGCGTATCTATGCGAGGGGGCAGGCAAGCGCTAGGCCCCCGGCACAGGACAGGCGGGACAGGCACATGCAACTCGGCAAGAAGATCGCCCCACCCCGTTTCCTGGCCTTCGCGGTCACCTTCGCGATCGGCCTCGCCTTCCTGATCCCGACGCTGGGCAAGGGGCGCGGCACGATGGCCGCGTTCGACATCGCCGCCTTGCTGTTCCTCGCGATCGTCGCGCCGCTGCTGAAAGGCCGCGCCGACGACATGCGGCGGCATGCCAAGAATAACGACGCCAATCGCGTGCTGCTGCTCGCGCTGACCGGCACGGTGATGATCGTCATCCTGGTCGCGGTGGCGAGCGAGATGATGGCCGGCAAGAGTGACGCGCCCGAAGTCGCGCTGATCGTCGGCACGCTGGCGCTGGCCTGGCTGTTCTCGAACACGGTCTACGCACTGCATTATGCGCATCTGTTCTACACCGACGATGCAACGGGCCAGGATTCGCGCGGCATCACCGTGCCCGACACCGACGAGCCGGATTACTGGGATTTCGTCTATTTCAGCTTCACGCTGGGGATGACGTTCCAGACTTCCGACGTGGAGATCACCTCGGCGCGGATCCGGCGCGCCACGATCGGCCACTGCCTGGCGGCGTTCGCGTTCAACATCGGCGTGCTGGCCTTCACGATCAACGTGCTGGGGGGATGACCTTTTCCCTCCTGCACTACCCCGGCGCACGCCGGGGCCCAGTCGGGAGACGGCAATGATCGAGCGCTGCGCGTTGTGACGTCGATCATCGCGACTGGGCCCCGGCGTGCGCCGGGGTGGCGCTTGGAAACTAGTGCAGCCCGCACTGGACCTTTCGCCTCGCCAACCGTTAGACCCCCCACATCACCCCTCCCGCCGAAAGGCCTTCATGTACCGCTTTGCCCTCACCGCGAGCCTGCTCGCCGCCATCGCCACACCCGCCCTCGCCGAAAATTCCAAGCCGCAGCCGGTGCCGTTCGTCGACACGATCCCCGCCGCGCGCGACCTGCCCTATCCCGGCACGATGACCATCGCGGTCGATGCCACCGACACCAAGCGCGGCGTGTTCACGGTGAAGCAGACGATCCCCGTCGCCGCCGCCGGGCCGATGACATTGCTCTACCCGAAATGGCTGCCCGGCGCGCATTCGCCACGCGGCGAGATCGAGAAGCTGGCCGCGCTGGTGATCAGCGCCAACGGCCGGACGCTGCCTTGGACGCGCGACCCGGTCGACGTGTTCGCCTTCCATATCGACGTGCCGAAGGGCGCGAAGACGCTGACCGTCGATCTCAAGTTCCTGTCGGCGACCAAGGCCGATCAGGGCCGCGTGGTGATGACGCCGGACATGCTGAGCCTGCAGTTCAATTCGATGAGCCTGTATCCGGCGGGCTATTTCACGCGCCAGATCCCGGTCAAGGCCAGCGTGCGCTATCCCGACGGGTGGAGCGCCGCCTCCGGCCTGCCGTCGCGGGCGACGGGATCGACCTATACGTACGAGACGACCAATTACGAGGTACTGGTCGATTCGCCGGTGCTCGCCGGGCGCTATTACAAGAAATGGGCGCTCAGCCCGCGCGTCAATCTCAACGTCTTCGCCGACAGCCCCGAGGAACTCGCGGCAACGCCCGAGCAGATCGATGCGCACAAGCGGCTGGTCACCCAAGCGGTGAAGACGTTCGACGCCCAGCATTACGATACGTACGAATTCCTGCTGTCGATCAGCGATCAGCTGGGCGGGATCGGGCTGGAGCATCATCGCAGCTCCGAAAACGGCGTGACGCCCGGCTATTTCACCAAATGGGCCGATGGCCCGGGGCGCCGCAACCTGCTGCCGCACGAATATACGCATAGCTGGGACGGCAAATTCCGCCGCGGCGCGGACCTGTGGACGCCGGATTACCGCACGCCGATGCGCGGTTCGCTATTGTGGGTCTATGAAGGCCAGACGCAATTCTGGGGCTATGTGCTGCAGGCGCGCGCCGGCATCGTCTCCAAGCAGGACACGCTCGACATGTATGCCTCGATCCTCGCCAGCCTCGACAACCGGCCGGCGCGCGACTGGCGCAACCTGGTCGACACGACCAACGATCCGGTGATCTCGTCGCGCAAGCCCAAGGGCTGGACCAGCTATCAGCGCAGCGAGGACTATTACAACGAGGGCCTGCTGGTGTGGATGGAGGTCGATTCCATCCTCCGCCGCCAATCCGGCGGGACCAAGTCGATCGACGATTTCGCCAAGGCGTTCTTCGGCATCAACGACGGCGACTGGGGCCAGGTGACCTATACGTTCGACGATGTCGTCGCGACGCTCAACCAGATCCAGCCCTATGACTGGGCGGGCATGCTGACCAAGCGGCTGACCGAGACCGGCGCGCCCGCACCGCTCGCCGGGTTCGTCGCCAACGGCTACAAGCTGGTCTATACCGACACGCCGACGGGCGCGTTCAAGAGCGCCGAGACGGCGTCCAAGCGCACCGATCTGACCTATTCGCTGGGGCTGGTGCTCGACAAGGACGGCGAAGTGACCGGCGTGGGCTGGAACAGCCCGGCCTATGCGTCGTCGCTGGACGTGGGCAGCAAGATCGTCGCGGTCAACGGCACGGCCTATAGCGACACCGCGATCAAGGCGGCGGTCGTCGCGGCCAAGACCGCGAAGGATCCGATCCAGCTGCTGGTCAAGAACGGCGACAAGATCGGCACGGTGACCATCGACTATCATGGCGGCCCGCGCTATCCGCGCCTGCAGAAAATCGCCCCTGGAGAGGCCGGCCTCGACCGTCTTCTTGCAGCCAAATAGGAAGTTTCAATGCGTATCGACATGATCCCCGCCGGCAAGAATCCGCCGGACGACCTCAACGTCATCATCGAAGTCCCGACCGGTGGCGAGCCCGTGAAATACGAGTTCGACAAGGCCAGCGGCGCGCTGTTCGTCGATCGCATCCTGCACACGCCGATGCGCTATCCGGCGAATTACGGCTTCGTGCCGCATACGCTGTCGCCCGATGGCGATCCGCTCGACGCGCTGGTCATCGCGCGCTCGCCGTTCATTCCGGGCTGCGTGGTGCGGGCGCGCCCGATCGCGGTGCTGAACCTGGAAGACGAGGCCGGCGGCGACGAGAAGCTGGTCTGCGTCCCGGTCGATTCGACCTTTCCCTATTATTCCAACGTCAACGAGCGTGGCGACATGCCCGAGATCGTGTTCGAGCAGATCGAGCATTTCTTCACGCACTATAAGGACCTGGAAAAGAAGAAATGGGTCCGCGTCGGCACTTGGGGCGACCGCGACGAGGCGCGCAAGATCGTGCACGAGGCGGTCGAGCGTTACGAGCAGGCCAAGGCCGCCGGTGACAGCGCACCCGGCCTGGTCGCCCAACAGGATTGAGCCTTTTGGTCGGTGCGTGGTTCCCACGCACCGATAACCCCGGCTTGACGGCTAGGGTCGCTTGGCGCGCTTCTTGACCGGCGCGCGCAGGCCGGCGGCCACCGCCAGTGCCGCCCAGGTCTGCATCGCTTCCGCGTCGTCGTAGACGTCGTCGGGCGCACGACGATAGTTCATCTGGCCGGTGCGCCCCTCGCCCATCTCGTAGCTGAAGCGGGGGCAGCCCGCCGCGTCCCATGCGGCATCGCTGATCGCATCGGCCTTGAACCACAATGCGTCGTCACCGACGATCGCGAAGATCGTACCGTCGAGATACAGCGTCGCACCGCCCATCATCGCACGCCGGGTGACGGTGCCGAGCGGCGCGAGCGCCTCCGCCACCCAGTGGATCAGGCCTTGGTCGACCGCCACATCAATGCGCCGTCAGCTTGAGGCCGGCGATGCACAGCACCACGCCGAGGATCAGCAGCAGCCGCGGCAGGCTGGCCGGCTCGCCGAACCAGGCGATCCCGACGATCACCGTGCCGAGTGCGCCGATCCCGCCCCACACCGCATAGGCCGTACCCATCGGAATCGAGCGCGAGGCGATTTCCAGCAGCGCCATCGAGCAGGTCACCGAAGCGAGGAAACCGAGCGTCCAGCCGAGATGGCGGAAGCCGTCGACATAGCGCAGGCAGGTGGTGAAGCCGATCTCGAACAGGCCGCCGACGACGAGCAGGAGCCAGGCCATCAGCCCCGCCCCGCCAGCGTGCGCAGCGCTTCGCCGGTGACGCGCTGCGTGGTCCAGTCGTCCATCGGCTGGGCGCCGACCTTGCGGTAGAACTCGATCGCGCGCACGTTCCAGTCGAGCACCGCCCATTCGAACCGCGCGCAACCGCGATCGAGCGCGATGCCCGCCAGATGCTGCAGCAGCGCGCGCCCGGCGCCCGCGCCGCGTGCCGCCGGCGTGACGTAGAGATCCTCGAGATACAGGCCGCGCACCCCAGTCCAGGTCGAGAAATTGTGGAAGAACACCGCCATGCCGACGCTCACGCCGTCCTGCGCGGCGATCACCGCCTCGGCGGCGGGGTGCGCGCCGAACAGTGCCGCGTGCATCGCCGCGTCGGTCGCGGTGACCGCCTCGGGTTCGCGCTCGAACTCGGCCAGTTCGCGCACGAAGCGCATGATCGTCGCCGTGTCGTCGGGCGTGGCGGGGCGGATCGTGATGGTCATGCGGCAGCCTCGGTCTGTGGCGCGGGGCCCGGCTTGCCGCGCACCGCGACCAGGCATCCCGCAATGATCAGGAGCGCGCCGGCCACCGTCCACGCGGTGACATGCTCGCCGAAAACGCTATAGCCGAGAATCGCCGACCAGACGAAGGCGGTATATTCGACCGGCGCGAGCACCTGCGCTTCGGCATGCCGGTAGGCCCAGGCGAGCAGCACCGCGGACACCGATCCGAGCGCGGCGGCGCCGAAGATGCCGGGCCACAGCGCGACGGCGGGCACGGTCGAAAACCAGGGGGCGCCAACCAGCAGCAGCAGGGCGAGCACGATGCTGGTGAACAGCGCCACTTCGAGCGGATCGGCGATCTGCGCCTGTTGCCGCAGCAGGATCAGGCTGCCGGCATAGAGGATCGAGGCGAGCACGATCGCCAGCGAGCCGAGCACGACATCGGCCGAGGCATGGGCCTGCCATTGCCCAACGGCGATCGCCAGCACGCCGAGGCTGGCGACGAGCGAGCCGCCGATCGCGGCGCGGCGGATCGTTTCGCCGAGCGTCGCGGCGGCGAGGAACAACGCGATCAGCGGCGCCAGGAAGGTCAGCGCCACGCCCTGCGCCATCGTCACGCGCACCAGCCCCCAGAAGAACAGCAGCACCGATGCCCCCGCCACCGTGCCCCGCGCGACATGCAGGGTCAGCGCCGCCCGGCCCGGCCAGGGGCGCCGCGTGACCAGAAACAGCGGCCCGAGCAGCACGACTCCGGCGACCGAGCGCCACAGCACCGCGCTGTACGCGCCGTGCGCGATCGACATGCCCTTCATCACCGCGTCCATCACCGAATAACTGGCAATGCCGATCGCGGCGACGGCGAACGCGGTCGCGGGAGTGGTGACGCGGCGGGTCAACGGATCAGGCGGACGTCGATGCCCGACATCGGATCAAAATCCAGCTTGAGCCAGTCGCGGTCAGCAGTGAGGATCGGCCTCTCGCTAAACATGCCCTGGACGAGGCAGGCACGATCCCCGAAGCCGAGCCCCAGTTGCTTGGTGACGGGCCGCAATACAGCAGACTGCCTGGCATGCGCTTCCCGAAAAGCCCGTGTTCGAAAACCGTATGAGCGGAGAATGGCCTGAACCACATCCACGTCGCCGCCCTGTTCGACCGCCTTTGCCAATACTTCACCGACGTTTATGATCGAGACTTCGGCGTCGCGCAGATGCGGCGCGACGACATCGGCGCCGTCTTCTCCCTGCAGCACCGCCAAGATGGCAGATGCGTCCAAGACGTACATCACTCGTTCTCGGCGTCCGCGCGTCGGTCGGCAATAAAGTCATCGACCGTGAATTGCCGTTGGATCGTTGCCTGAAATGCACGCTGTCCGGCCTCGACAAGATCGCCATCCGTCTGCAGCACGATTTTCGCGCCGTGCTGATCGATACGAAAACGGTCCCCGGGCCTGAGACCGATCGCCCGCGCGACATCGGCGGGCAGAACAAGTTCGCCATTCTCGGCGACGCGCGCATGATAGGTCATCGATCAACCTTCCTCATACGATGGCTATCACACCCGCTATTCTGCCGCCACCGCTTCGGCGCCGGCCGCCTGTGCCTCGAACGCCTCGATCTCGGCCGCCTTGGTCTCGACCAGCTTGACGATATGTTCGAGCATATCCTCGCTGTTCACCGTGTGATCGGTGACGCCCGAGAGATACACCATATGCTTGCCGTTGCCGCCGCCGGTCAGGCCGATATCGGTCTCGCGCGCTTCGCCCGGGCCGTTGACGACGCAGCCAAGCACGCTGAGCGACAGCGGCGTGCGGATGTGCTGCAGGCGTTCTTCGAGCGCCTGGACGGTGCGGATAACGTCGAAGCCCTGCCGCGCGCAGCTGGGGCAGGAGACGACGCGGACGCCACGATTGCGGATGCCCAGCGCCTTGAGGATCTCGAAGCCGACGCGGACTTCCTCTTCCGGCTCGGCGGACAGCGAGACGCGGATCGTGTCGCCGATGCCGTACCACAGCAGGCTGCCCATGCCGATCGCGCTCTTCACCGTGCCGCCGACGAACCCGCCCGCCTCGGTGATGCCGAGATGCAGCGGGCAATCGACCACTTCGGCGAGTTGCTGATAGGCGGCGACCGCGAGGAACAGGTCGCTCGCCTTCACCGCGACCTTGAATTCGTGGAAATCGTGATCCTGCAACAGCTTGATGTGATCGAGCGCGGATTCGACCAAGGCTTCGGGGCACGGCTCGCCATATTTTTCGAGCAGATGCTTTTCGAGGCTGCCGGCATTGACGCCGATGCGGATCGCGCAGCCATTGGCCTTGGCCGCATCGACCACTTCGCGCACGCGCGCCGACGAACCGATATTGCCGGGATTGATGCGCAGGCAGGCGGCGCCCGCATCGGCCGCTTCCAGCGCGCGCTTATAGTGGAAATGGATGTCCGCGACGATCGGCACGCGGCTGGCGCGGACGATCTGCTTCAGCGCCGCGGTGCTTTCGACATCGGGACACGACACGCGAATGATGTCGACTCCGGCATCCTCGCAGCGGCGGATCTGATCGATCGTTGCGCGCGGATCGCTGGTCGGCGTGTTGGTCATCGTCTGCACGGTGACCGGCGCATCGCCGCCGACGGGGACATTGCCGACCATGATCTGGCGGCTCTGACGACGCGTGATATCACGCCACGGACGAATGGACATGGGCCGCCTATACGCCTGCGCGAATGCTGCGCCAAGCAATGCTTGAGGCTCTGGTTCCTTCATGCTTCGCTCACCAAGGGAGGTTATGCCGGAGCGATGGTGCCTCCCACCCCCTCCAGCGCGGCCGATGCGCCCAGCCAGCGCCATTATGGCCTCGATTGGCTGCGCATCGCGGCGTTCGGCCTGCTGATCTTCTATCATATCGCGATGGTGTTCGCGCCGTGGGATTGGGTGGTGAAATCGCCGCAGACCTATCCTGCGCTGATCGTGCCGATGGCGTTGCTGACGCCGTGGCGGCTGCCGCTGCTGTTCGCGGTATCCGGCTATGCCTCCGCCAAGCTGTTCGACAGATCGGGCAGCGTGCGCGGTTTCGCGCGATCGCGCACGCTGCGGCTCGGCGTGCCCTGGGCGTTCGCCATGCTGGTGCTGATCCCGCCGGAAATGTGGGTGCGCGTGCGCGAACATGGCTATCCATTCGGCGTCGGCCATTTCTGGTTCCTCGATGCCTGGCATCGCGGCATTTTCTACAGCATCGAATTCCCGAGCTGGGAGCATCTGTGGTTCGTCGTCTATCTATGGGCTTATACGATGGTGCTGGCCGGCCTGCTGCTGGGCGCCGGGGGCAAGCGCCTGCAGCAGGGGTGCGACTGGCTGGCCGGGGGGCGGCGGCTGCTCTGGGCGCCGATCGCGCTGCTCGTTGCCGCGAAGCTCGCCTTGCTGTTCGTCGTGCCCGAGCGTCAGGGCCTGTTTACCGACTGGGCCGGCCATGCCGAATATCTGCCGATCTTCCTGTTTGGCTTCGCGCTCGGCCGTTCGACCGCCTTGTGGCCGGCAATCCACCGCGCCTGGAAGCCCGCGGCGGCGATCGCCGTTGCCGCGGGCGGCATCGTCGTCGCGATGGAGCTGCGCTACCAGGCGCATGACGTGCCGCCGCATGCGGTGATGGCGCTCGACCGCGCGGCGCGGCTGGCGATGGCCTGGAGCATGATCGTGCTGCTGCTGCACGTTGCCGAACGCTACTGGAACCACGACCACCGATGGCGCGCGACCCTGGCCGAGGCGGTATTCCCCTTCTACCTCGTGCATCACCCGGTAATCGTCCTGCTCGCCTGGTTTACGCTGCCGCTGGGGTTCGGGCCGTGGAGCGAATTCGCGTTGCTGTTCGCCGGCACCGCGGCGGCATGCCTGATCTTCTATCTGGCCGGCCGCAGGATAGTCTGGCTGCGCCCGCTGATCGGGCTGCGCCCGCGCGCACGTGACGCCAAGACGGTCCGCGACTCCGCCGGGCTGCATCCCGCCTGAGCCAAGCGCGCTAGCCACGCCGCGGCGATCGACTAAAGGGCATCGCGACATGGCACGGCATTATGGTCTCGACTGGCTTCGCATCGGCGCGTTCGCGCTGCTGATCTTCTATCATATCGGCATGGTGTTCGTGCCGTGGGGCTTCCACGCGCAGACCGCGCAGCCGATCGACTGGGTGGCGATCCCGATGATGGCGATCAATCCGTGGCGCCTGGCGCTGCTGTTCGTCGTCTCGGGCTATGCCAGCCGCGCGCTGCTGCTCAAGGGCGGCGGCCTTGGCGGGTTCGTCCGGTCGCGTTCGGCGCGGCTGCTGGTGCCGCTGCTGTTCGGTGTGATCGTGGTGGTGCCGCTGCAGCCGTGGATCGAACTGACCACGCAACATGGCTATGCCGGCAGCTTCTGGACCTTCCTCCGCCACGATTATTTCGGATTCGCCAAGATCTCCGGGATCCTGCTGCCGGCCACGCAGCATCTGTGGTTCGTACTCTATCTGTGGCTGTACACCATGCTGCTTGCGCTCGCCGCGGCGCTGCTCGGCGGGCGCAGCCTGCAGCGCGCATTCGACGCGGTGTTCGGCGGCCTGCGGCTGTGGCTGCTGCCGATGCTGTGGCTGGTGCTGGTATCGGCCTGGCTGTTCCCCGGCGCGCGCGAGACGCATGCGCTATGGGGCGATTGGGTGGCGCATGCGAGCTACCTGCCCGCCTTCCTGTTCGGCTTCGGCTTTGCCGGTTCGCGCACCGGCTTTGCGGCGACCGAGCGGCTGTGGCGCTGGGCCGCGGCGGTCGCGCTGCTGTCCTACGCGTTGGTCGTCGCGATCGAATATGCCTGGCCGGTCAACGTGCCGACACCTTTCCCGTACGGTCATCTCTTCGCGGCCGCACGCGGCATGCAGGGCTGGAGCGCGATCGTCGCGCTGATCGGCTTTGCCGACCGCTATTGGAACCGCAACCACAAGTGGCGCGCCACGCTGACCGAGGCGGTGTTCCCCTTCTACATCATCCACCAGACGGTGATCGTCGGCGTGGAGGGCGCGCTGCTGCCCTACGGCCTGCATCCGGCGACGGAATTCGCCGTGCTGGTGGTGGCGACGGTGGCGGGATGCTGTGCCTTCTATCTCGCCGGGCGGGAAGTGCGATGGTTGCGGCCGCTGATCGGCCTGCGGGCAAACGGCCCGGTCCACCCGCCGGTGCGGGCGACCCTGGCGACGGAGGAAGCGTGATGAGCTGGACCCTGATGATTCACGGCGGTGCGGGCAAGATGACCCGCGACACGCTGACGACGGCGCAGGATGCCGGTGCGCGCGCAGGGCTGGCGGCGGCGCTCGACGCCGGATCGGCGGTGCTCGAGCAGGGCGGCGCGGCGCTCGACGCGGTGGCGGCGGCGATCCGCGTGTTGGAGGATGATCCGCACTTCAATGCCGGGCGCGGCGCGGCGCTGACCTGGGACGGCACGGCCGAGCTGGACGCGGCGATCATGGACGGGCGCGATCGCCGCGCCGGCGCGGTGGCGGGTGCGACAGCGACGCGCAACCCGGTCGATCTCGCCCGCGCGGTGCTCGAAGATGGCGCGCACGTGCTGCTCGCCGGCGCCGGCGCCAACGCCTTTTCCCGGGCGCAGCATCTGCCCCAGGCGGCGGCGGACTGGTTCGTGCTGCCCGAGCGCGCCGCGCAGCTGGCCGAGATGAAGGCGGGCGGCGGCAAATTCGATATCGAGATGAAATACGGCACGGTCGGCGCGGTGGCGTGCGATGCGCACGGCCATGTCGCCGCGGCGACCTCGACCGGCGGGGTGACCGGCAAGCGCTGGGGCCGGATCGGCGATTCGCCGCTGATCGGGGCTGGCACCTTCGCCGACGATCGCGCCTGCGCCGTCTCGGCGACGGGATCGGGCGAATTCTTCATCCGCGTCGGCGTCGGCCATGAGATCGCCGCGCGCGTCCGGCTTGCCGGCGCGTCGCTGCAACAGGCCGCCGACGAGGTGCTGGCCGAGGTGCAGGCGCTGGGCGGCACCGGCGGGGTGATCGTCGCGGCGCCGGGCGGCGACTATGCGTGGAGCTTCACCACCACCGGCATGAACCGTGCCCGGGCATCCTCGGACGGGCAGCGATCGGTGGCGATTTACGGCGACGAATGATCGCGCGCGCGGCTAGAGGCGGGCGCATGATTCGTTTGCTGTCCGCGCTCGCCGCTTTGCTCGCCCTCGCACTGTCCACCCCGGCCTCGGCCTATTGGGAATATGGCCACGAAACCGTCGCGAGCATCGCCTATCGCAACGTGACGCCGGCGACGCGCGGCAAGATCGACGCGCTGCTGCGGCACCAACGCTTGCTCGAAACTCCGACCTGCCCGGCGCGGACGATCGAACAGGCCAGTGTCTGGGCCGATTGCGTCAAGCAATTGGGGCCGCGCTTCAGCTATGCCTATTCGTGGCATTACCAGAATGTCGACGTGTGCCGCCCGTTTGCGCTGAAGCCCGCCTGCAAGGACGGCAATTGCGTCTCGGCGCAGATCGAGCGCAACGCGAAATTGCTGCAAGACCCCAAGGTGCCGGTGCGCGAGCGCGTCATCGCGCTGGCCTTCCTGGTCCATTTCGTCGGCGATCTGCATCAGCCGCTGCATGCCGGCGACCGCAGCGATCTCGGCGGCAACCAGGCGCTGGCCAGCTATGGCGCCTATGCGCCGGACAAGCTCAACCTGCATTCGATCTGGGACGGCTATCTCGCCGAGCGCGCCATCTCCACCCCGCCCTCGCCGGTGCGCGTCTATAGCGCGGCGGAAAAGGCCACGATGCAGGCCGGGAGCGTGGAAGATTGGAGCCGCGAGAGCTGGCAGGTGGCGCACGATTCGGTCTACGCAGTGGCCAATGGCGGCGACGCCTGCGCGCCGGCGGGAACGCGCGCATCGCTCGATCAGGCGACGATCGAAAGGCTCGTACCGGTGGCCAAGCTCGAGGTCGAACGCGGCGGACTGCGCCTGGCGCGGCTGCTGGACGAAGCGCTGGGCCAGCCGCGCCCGGCGCGATAAGCCGAAGACGGCCGCACGCGCCACGGCGCGGCCGCATCAATCATCGTCGCGTTCGCCTTTCGCCGGGCGGCCGCGCTTCGCCTTGACCGGCGCGTCCAGCTTCACCCCGCGCCGCGCCAGCGCCTCGCGCAGCAGGCATTCTACCTCGGCATTCACGCTGCGCAGATCGGCCGCGGCGGCGCGCTCGATCGCCGCGTGCAATGCGGGATCGAGGCGCAGCGCAAAGGCTTTTTTGGTGGGTACGCTCACAAATCGGGCCTATTGATACAGCGTGCCTGTGTTGACCACCGGCTGCGCATCGCGATCGCCGCACAACACGACCATCAGATTCGAGACCATCGCCGCGCGGCGCTCGTCGTCGAGCTCGACCACGCCCTTGGCGGACAATTGATCGAGCGCCAGCTCGACCATGCCGACCGCGCCCTCGACCAAGGTCGTGCGCGCCGCGACCACCGCCTGCGCCTGTTGCCGCCGCAGCATCGCGCCGGCGATCTCCTGCGCATAGGCCAGATGCGTGAAGCCACATTCGTCGACCGTCAGCCCCGCCGTGACCAGCCGCGCGATCAGCTCCTGGCGCAGCTCGACGCCGACCTGGTCGTGGTTGCCGCGCAGCGTGATCTCCTGATGCTCGTAATCGTCATAGGGATAGCGCGCGCCGATCGTGCGCACCGCCGCCTCGATCTGCACGATGACGAACGCCTTGTAATCGTCGATGTCGAACAAGGCCTGTGCCGTATCGGTGACGCGCCACACGACCTGCGCGGCGATCTCGATCGGGTTGCCGCGCAGATCGTTGACCTTCAATCGCTCGGAAATCATGTTGTTGGCGCGCAGCGACACCTTCTTGCGCCCGAGCCATGGCAGCAGCCAGCGCAGGCCGGTGTTGCGATCGGTGCCCTGGTACGCGCCGAACAATGTGATCGCCGTCGCCTGGTTGGGCTGCTGCATGTAGAAACCGCACGAGACGAACAGAAACACGATCGTGGCGATCGCGATCGACAGGCCGCCGAGCAGCGGATGGGCCGCGATCTGCAGCCCGCCGATTCCGCCCGCGACCAGCGCGGCAAGCAGCACGAGCAGCATCACATAGCCGCTCGACGTATGCGCGGGCCGCTCGGCCGATCGATTGATCGCGCGGTCCCCGGTCAGTGCTTGGTTCATCCGTCCCTCCGTTATTATGATATCATCATTATATCGAAGTTCATTGAGTCGCAAGCGGCGTCGAGTCCCGGGACTGGACCCCGACGATGCGGGTCGTGTTCGCCCCCCGTGCCGCGCACGGATACGAATTTTTCGGGGTGGTGGTGCCACGCCGCGCGACCTAGATTCCGCGCGATATGGACATGGCGACGCGCGACGGTTTCTGGGCACTGACCGAGAAGGAGAAGCAGACGCTGCGCCTGATCGTGCGCGGGCACGACGCGAAATCGAGCGCGCGCTGCCTCGGCCTGTCGGTGCACACGATCAACGAGCGGCTGCGCGACGCGCGGCGCAAGATGGCGGTATCGAGCAGCCGCGAGGCGGCCCGGATGCTGCTCGATGCCGAAGGCGGCAGCATCGGTGCGCCGCCCCCGATTTGTCGGCGGACACGATAATCGGGGAAGACGCCGCCACCCCGTCGATCGATCAGGAAAGCGCGCCGGCGATCGGCGTGGGGCCGGCGCACCGCCAGCCCCGGATCATCATCGGAGGTCTTTGCATGACACTTTTCCTGGGGGCGATCGCGCTCGTCGCCGTGCCGCAACTCCCCACCGCCCCGCTGCCGGCGACGTCCCAGGAAGCGCCGGCCCCCGACTCGGCGATGGTCGAGGCGGCCCGGCAATGGCTGGCTCTGGTCGATCAGGGCCGCTGGGCCGATAGCTACAAGGCAACCGGCGCGGCATTCCGCAAGCTCAACACCGCTGAGGTCTGGGCGGCGACGTCGGAACAGGTGCGTGTGCCACTCGGCGCGGTGCTGTCGCGCACCTTCGCCAGTCAGCAAAACCTGCCCGCGCCGCCCGCCGGCTATGAGGTGATCAAGTTCCGCACCAGCTTCGCCAACAAGGCGGCGGCGGTGGAAAAGGTGACGCTGGAGCGCGAGGCTGGCGGCTGGCATGTCGTGGGCGTGACGATCGAATAGGCCGCACGTTCAGCGCCAAAAAAAGGGCGGCGCGCACCGACTGTGCGCGCCGCCCTTTCCGCGTCAGTGCAACCGGCTCAGTTGAGCACGATGGTCACCGCGCGGCGGTTCTGCGCCCAGCTGGATTCGTCCGAGCCCAGCGCGACCGGGCGTTCCTTGCCGTAGCTGATCGTCGAGATCCGCGCCGGGTTGATGCCGCGGCCGGCGAGATAGTTCTTCGTGGCATTGGCGCGGCGATCGCCCAAAGCGAGATTGTATTCGCGCGTGCCGCGTTCGTCGGCATGGCCCTCCAGCGTGATCGGCACGTTGGGATAGCGCGCCAGCCACTGCGCCTGCGTGTCGAGGATCGAGCGCGCGCGCGCATCGATATCGTAGCTGTCGAGCGCGAAATTGATCGTGTTGCTGGTCACCGAGCGTTCGAAATCGCCACGCGAGCCGGGTGCAAAGCCGTCGCCCGCCTGGCCCGTGCCAGAGCCGACCTCGCCGCCTGGTGCCGGCGGCAGCACTTCCGGCCGCTTCTTCGAACAGGCGGCGGTCGCCAGCAGGGCGGTGCCGAGCAGGATCGTGGTCGTCAGTCGGGCCATGGGGTGTCTCCTTCAGGTCGTCATGGATGCACTGCGCAGGCGATAGCCCCGCGCGGCGCGGTAGAAATAGGTGTCAGGGACGTAACGGTCCCCAGCCGGGATCGGATCCATCGAGCGGGGTGGCGATGCGGCGTTCGTTGACCCCGGTGAGATCGACCGACCACAGATCGGCCTTGCCGCTGCCGCCCCGGCCCTGGCGATAGAAGGTCAGCACGCGGCCATTGGGCGACCAGCTCGGGCCTTCGTCCTGCCATTCGTCGGTGAGCAGTTTTTCGTTGCCGCCCGCCGGGCTCATGATGCCGATGCGAAAATTGCCCGAGATGCGCGTGTACGCGATCAGGTCGCCGCGCGGGCTCCACACCGGCGTGGCATAGCGGCCACCGCCGAACGAGATGCGCTGCTGGTTCGAGCCATCGGCGTTCATCGTATAGAGCTGCTGCCCGCCCGAACGATCGCTTTCGAATACGATGCGGCTGCCGTCCGGCGAATAGCTGCCGCCGGTATCGATCCCCGGGCTCTCGGTCAGCCGCTGCGGCGAGCCCCCGCTCATCGACACGCGGTACAGATCGGTATTGCCGGCCACCGCCATCGAGAACAGCACCCATTTGCCATCCGGCGAGGCGCGCGGCGCGAAGGTGAGGTTGGGATTGTTGACCAGCAGGCGCTGCTTGCCGCTGCCGATATCGTAGACATAGATCGCCGGCTTATCGCCGACATAGCTCATATAGACGATCGTCTGCTGGTTGGGGGCGAAACGCGGCGTCAGCACGATCGACTGACCGTTGGTCAGGAAGCGATGGTTGGCGCCGTCCTGATCCATGATCGCGAGCCGCTTGATGCGCTTGCCCTTGGGGCCCGTCTCCGAGACATAGACCACGCGGCTGTCGAAATAGGGGCCTTCGCCGGTCAGCTTGGCATAGACCATGTCGGCGCATTTATGGCCCGCGCGGCGCCAGTCGGACGGCGGCACGACGAAGCCCTGCCGCGCCAGCTCGGCGCGCGAGAAGACGTCGTAGAGATAGCAGCCGACGGTCAGCGTGCCATCGCCATTGGCGCGCACGAACCCCTGTACCAGCGCCGAGGCGCTGGCGCTGGCCCAATAGTCGAAGGTCGGCGCGGTGACTTCGCCGAACGCCACGTCCTTGAGCTGGCTGGTCGGCTTGAACAGGCCCGAATTCCGCAGATCGCTGGTCACGATCTGCGCCAGCTGCCGCCCGAGCTCGTCGGTGCGGCCGGCCGGCGTGCTGGCCACCGCCACCGTCGGCATGGCCGGGATGGCGATGCCGAGCGGCGCGGAAATGCCGCCCTCGACATCGACGACCAGTTCGTCGCCCTGCTCCTGTGCGGCAGGAGCCGCCGCCGGGGCGGGCGGCGCGGTCTGCGCGGACAGCGCGGTGCCGCTCAGCAGCAGCGCCAAAGCGAGCAATCTATGGTTCAGCAACATGCGCGATCCTCAGCCGGGTAATTTGTAACGCAGGCTGAACGTCTTCCAGCCACGCGGTACGTCGTACAATTCGGGGGGCAGGCCGCGCAAAGGCGCGCAGCCCATGAAGGTGGCGACCGCATTGCGATCGACCGCGTCGACATAGCGGCGATTCTCGTCATCCACGCCGCCATGCGCCTCGGCCACGGTCGGCCGGCCGATCAGCGTGCCATCGCGATTGAGCCGCAGCCGGATCGTCACGACGATGCGCGACGCGCCGGGGCCGGGATTGACCTGGCGATCCGCGCACGGCTGCACCTGCCGCTTGATCGCCGATCCGATATCGGCCGCGGCGGCGGCGTTCATCGTCGCGCCCGGCGGGTTCGGCGCCTTGGACGGCGACGGCGCGGCGGACACGCCCTTCAGCGTCGAATCGGACAGGGTGAAGCCCCCCGGCTTGCGCGTCGGCGCGGCCGGCTTGGTGCCGGTCGATGGCTTGGCGCTGGCGACCTTGGCCGGGGCAGCGGCGGGCTTGCTGGGTGCCTTGGCCGGCTTCGCCGCGACCTTGGCCGGCGCCGGCTTGGCCTTGGGCGGCGCCTTGGCGGGGGCGGCGACCGGTTTCACGACGGGCTTGGCCGGCGCCTTGGGCACGGGTTTGGGCGCCGGCGCGGGGGCGGGTTGCTTCACCGGTGGCGCAGGGGCGGGCGCGGGTTCGGGCTCCGCCTCGGCCGGCGCCGGCGGCGCGGCGTCTTCGGGCGGTGCGATCTCGGGCGCCTTGGATTGCGCCGGCGGCTCGGGCGCGGGCGGCGCGGTCTGCTCGAGCGCGACATTGTCGACCAGCGAGATGTCGACCGGAATCGACTTGGGCTGGTCGGGCTCGGGCCCGGACAGGAAGCCGGCCGAGAGCAGGCCGAACAGCACGACATGTCCGGCCACCGCGGCGCCGAGGCCGATCTTTTCGGTCCGATCCATCGGCGTCAGGTCGCCATCCAGGCGGGAACGGCGCTCACGGGCGTTCGTCGCCCACGGTGACCAGCGAGACGCGATTGAGCCCGGCAAGGTTGAGCTCGCCCATCACCCGCATCACGCGGCCATAATCGAGCGTGCGATCGGCGCGCAGGAACACTTGCGGCGGCTTGCCCGCTTCCGCCTTGGCGGCGATCTGCTGCAGCACGTCGGGCAGGATCGCGTCGGTCACTTCCTGATCCTCGACATACATCTTGCCGGCGGCATCGAGCGAGATCTGCACCGGTGCCTGATCCTGATCGAGCGCCTTGGCGCGACTGTCGGGCAGGTTGACCGGCACCCCGGCGGTGAGCAGCGGCGCGGTGACCATGAAGATGATCAGCAGCACGAGCATCACGTCGACCAGCGGCGTGACGTTGATGTCCGCCATCGGCGCACGCCGGCCGCGACCGCGCTGCGAGGGAAGATGCATCGCCATCAGCGCCGCGTCTCGCTCTCGAGCTGGCGGCTCAGCGTGGCGTGGAAGCCATCGGCGAAGCGGTTGAGCCGCGCCTCAATGCGGTTGATGCCATGGCTGAAGCGGTTGTACGCGATCACGGCGGGGATTGCCGCAAACAGCCCGATGGCGGTGGCGAACAGCGCCTCGGCGATGCCCGGCGCGACCACCGACAGCGAGGTGTTCTGCGCGCTGGCGATCGCGGTGAAGCTGCGCATGATGCCCCAGACCGTGCCGAACAGCCCGACGAACGGCGCGACCGAGCCGACCGTTGCCAGGATGTTGAGCCGATCGGACAATTTGTCGATCTCGCCGGCGACGGCCGCGCCCATCGAGGTCGCCAGCCGCTCGCGCGTGCCGTCGCGGTCGACCGCGCCGCTGGCGGTCGAGCGGCGCCACTCCGACACACCGGCGGCGAACACGCGCGCGATCGGCAGGTCGTTCTCGCCTTCGATCCGGTAGAAGGCGTCGATATCCTCGGCCTTCCAGAAATCGCGCTCGAAGCGCTCCACCTTCTTGCGCGTGCGGCCCAATTTGGTCGCGAAGCCGACGATGATCGCCCAGGTCCAGATGCTGGCGAGCAGCAGCCCGATCATGACGAACTTCACCACCCAATCGGCCTGCAGGAACAAGGCGATCGGCGACATCGTCGCGGCATCGGTATTCAGGATGACATTCATTACGTGCTCGTTCTTTCCGGTGCCAGGAGGCGTTCGAATGCCTCGATCCAGTCGCGTGGTTGCCGGCGCGGACGGCCCGACGGCGCGACCAGCGCCGCGGTGACGTCCGCCTCGCTCACTATCTCATCACCGCGCATGACCCGCTGATGAATATCGACCGAGGCGGCGCGGACCGCGATCAATTCGCTGACGACGAGCAGTGCATCGTCGAGCCTGGCGGGGCGGCGATAGCGGATCGCCAGCGCGCTCACCGCATAGGCGCCCTCGCCCGCATCGTGGAAACCGCGCTGGTCGATCCCCGCCAGCCGCAGCATGTCGGAGCGTGCCCGCTCCATGTAGCGCAGATAATTGGCGTGATAGACCACACCCGACAGATCGGTGTCCTCGAAATAGACGCGCACCGGAAAGCGGTGCTGCGTGCCCTCGAAGCGGCCTTCGACGGGTAGGTCCTGTGACGATGCGGCCATCGCCCCGTCCTAGCGAAGCACGGCGCGCGAAGGAACCCCGTTAACCAGTCCGGCGGCGCAGTGCGCCGCCGCCGCGCCGATTAGGGCGCGCGGAGCACTGCCGGATCGACCTCGATCCAGGGCGTGCGCGGCCCCTGCGTCACCGCGGTGTTGGCGGCGAGCGCGAAGGTCGCCTGCGGGCGCTGCTGGCGCCACGCATCATAGGCGCGGAAGACATCGGTATAGCTGCGATCGAGCTCGGGCAGCCGCGCCGCGGCAAAGGCGGGGAACGCGTCAGGCGCCACGCTCTGCGCCTCGCTCAGCAGCTGCGCGGCGATGGCGCAGAGCGCGGTGCGCGCCGGCGCAAAGGCATAATAATTGTACAGCCGGGTCATCGCATCGTCATAGGCATCGCGCCATTCCGCCCCGCCGCTTGCCCGAAATTCGCCCGCCAGCGTGGCTTCGGCGCGCGCCAGCACCGGCTTCTGCGCCGAGAGCATCGCGTTATAACCGGCGATGATGGCATGTTCCTGCGCGCCGCGGCAGCCGAGTGCGGCAAAGTTCAGCCCGGCGCGGAAGTGCCACACGGTGGCCGCGGCGGAGATGCCGCGATTGGGCGTGGCATAGCCGCCATCGGCGAGCAATGCCGGCACCGGCATGCCGGGATAGGTGCCGCTTGGCATCGGCACCACGGCGACCGGCACGGGCGGCGGCGGCGCGCTGGCGACGATCGGTGCGGGGCGCGACGCGCAGCCCGACAGCAGGGCGGCGGCGGTCAGGAACAGGGCGAAACGCAGACGCATGATCGATCTCCAGCGCCCCCCGGCACTGCCCCGTCATCGCGCAAAGACGGTTAAGATCGCGTAAACCCGGCCGCCGTCAGGCCGCGCGCTTCTCCAGCGCGTGGGCGGCTTCGGCCATCAACGTGGCGAGGATCTCAGCCAGCGGCTCTTCCTTCGTCACCATGCCGACCGACTGGCCGGCCATCAGGCTGCCATGCTCGACATCGCCGTCGATCACCGCGCGGCGCAGCGCGCCGGCCCAATAATGCTCGATCTGCAGCTGCGCCTCGCCCATCGCCACCTTGCCCTCGTCGAGCAGTTGCGCGACCTCGCGCTGCTTGGCGGTGAACAGGTCGCCGCCGGCATTCTTGAGCGCACGCACCGGGATCACCGGCAGGCGCGGGTCGATCTGCACGCTGGCGGTGGCATCGCGTGCCGAGGCGCGAATGAACGCCTTCTTGAAATTGGCATGCGCGATGCTCTCGGTCGCGCAGACGAAGCGCGTGCCGAGTTGCACGCCGGCCGCGCCCATATCGAGATAGGCGGCGATCGCCTCGCCGCGGCCGATCCCGCCGGCGACGAACACTGGCACCTTGTCCGCCACGTCGGGCAGGATTTCCTGCGCCAGCACCGAGGTCGAAACCGGGCCGATATGCCCGCCCGCCTCCATGCCCTCGACGACCAGCGCATCGACGCCCGAGCGGATCAGCTTCTTGGCCAGGCTCAGCGCGGGCGCGAAGCAGATCAGCTTGGCGCCGTTCTGCTTGATCGCATCGATGCTGCCGGTCGGCGGCAGCCCGCCGGCAAGCACGACATGGCCGACCGCGTGGCGGTTGCAGACTTCGATCAGCTCGAACAGCGCCGGATGCATGGTGATCAGGTTCACGCCGAACGGCTTGTCGGTCAGCGCCTTGGTCGCGGCGATCTCGCGGTCGAGCAGGTCCGGCGTCATCGCGCCGCAGGCGATCAGGCCGAAGCCGCCGGCATTGGACATGGCGGCGACGAGATTGCGCTCGCTGACCCATGACATCGCGCCGCACAGGATCGCCACCTCCGCGCCGAGAAAGGCCGCACCACGCGCCATGCGGCGCTCCAGGCGCTCGGCGCCGATCGAGACAGATTGGTTCATGGCCGGACGCCTAACCCAATTCCGCGCATACGGGAACATGCTTCCCCGCGCCGTGCCACGGTGGCGTGCCCGCCGTCCCGACACCGCCGCGCCGACACCGCCGCCGCCGTCTTCAAACGCGCAACCGGCGATCGGATGGAACGCGACAGACCGATACTGTCCTTTTGGGGACAGCGGCCGGCGTTTTATTATGTTGATCTATGTTCGATTGGCCAGATTGCGGAACATTGGCGATTGATTGCTGTTAGAGGGCCACCTTCCTAGTGAGGTACCATCGTGCGGCACGTGCTGATTATCGAAGACATGTTCCTGTTCCAGCAATACCTGAAGGATATCGCAACGCTGGCCGGCGCGTCCTCGATTTCGATCGTCAGCACGCAGAACGAGGCGGTCGAATCGGCGCGGCAGAAGCGCCCGAGCCTGATCCTGTCGGATATCAAGCTGCCGCAGGGCTCGGGCATATCGGCGATCAACCTGATCGTCGCCGCGCACGGCAAGATCCCGGTGATCTTCATCACCGGTTATCCCGAACGCTGCGAGCGCTATGTCGAGCAGGGCACGCTGCTGACCAAGCCGGTATCGGCCGATGTGCTGCTCAAGACGGTGAGCGCGGCCTTTGCCGGGCAGGCCACGCTCCACTGAGGCTAGGCGGCGTCCTCGGCATCCAGCCCATAGGCGGTGTGCAGCACGCGGACCGCCAGCTCGGTATAATCCTCCTCGATCAGCACGCTGACCTTGATCTCCGACGTGGTGATGGCGAGGATGTTGATCCCGCGCTCGCCTAGCGTCTTAAACATGGTCGAGGCGACGCCGGCATGGCTCTTCATGCCCACGCCCACCACCGAGATCTTCGCCACGCGCGTGTCGTGCACCAGTTCGACATAGCCGATCGCGCCTTGCGCCTTGCCCAGCACGTCGAGCGAGCGCGCCAGATCGGCGCCCGGCACGGTGAAGGTAACGTCGGTCGAGGGCGCTGCCTGCCCCTTCAGATGGGCGATATTCTGGATGATCATGTCGACGTTGATATTCGCCTCGGCAAGCGGCTCGAAGATCGCCGCCACCGCGCCGGGCTTGTCCGGCACGTTGGTCAGCGTGATCTTCGCTTCGTTCTTGTCGTGGGCGATGCCCGTGATCAATTGCCGTTCCATATCACCCAAATCCTCTTCGCTCACGATCAACGTGCCTGGTTCGGCATGGCCGAGCGGCGCCGCCTCGTCGACGAACGACGACAGCACCTGCACGCGGACCTTTTCCTTCATGGCGAGCCCGACCGACCGCGTCTGCAGCACCTTCGCGCCGACGCTCGCGAGTTCCAGCATTTCCTCATAGGTCACGCGCTTCAGTTTCCGCGCGCGCGGAACGATCCTGGGGTCGGTGGTGTAGACGCCGTCGACATCGGTATAGATGTCGCAGCGATCGGCCTTCATCGCCGCCGCCATCGCTACCGCCGACGTGTCCGATCCGCCGCGCCCCAGCGTGGTCACGCGCTCGCCGCTCGCGACGCCCTGGAAACCGGGAATCACCGCGACCTCGCCGCGCTCGAGCGAGGCGACCAGCCCGGTCGTGTCGATCTCGCCGATCCGCGCCGAGGCATGGCCATCCGAGGTGCGGATCGGCAGCTGCCAGCCCATCCAGCTGCGCGCCTTGAGGCCCACCGCCTGCAGCGCGATCGCCAGCAGCCCGCTGGTGATCTGCTCGCCGGCCGAGACGACCACGTCATATTCGCGCGGATCGTAGAGCGAGCTCGCCTCGCGGCAGAAATTGACCAGCCGATCGGTCTCGCCGGCCATCGCCGAAACGACCACCGCGACCTGGTTGCCCGCCTCCACTTCACGCTTCACACGCGCGGCGACGATACGGATGCGTTCCGTGCCCGCCATCGAAGTGCCGCCGAATTTCATCACGATACGCGCCATGGCTGCGGTTATGTCCTTTTGGCCTGGAGGCCGTGCTGATAGAAACGCCGCATGATAAGTGCAAGCGAACCCACGCCGACTGACGTCTCCGAAAGCGCGAATGCGATTTCGAGCACAATCCCAACCGCCATCCCAACCACCATCGACGCGCGCGAGGCGGCGCATTTCGGCGCCATGGCGGCCGCCTGGTGGGATCCCAAAGGCTCGTCGGCCATGCTGCACAAGCTGAATCCGGCGCGGCTCCACTATCTGCGCGAACGGATCGACGCGCATTGGCACGGCGATGAGGCGGGGTTCACGCCGCTCGCCGGCAAGACCGTGCTGGATGTCGGTTGCGGTGCCGGGTTGTTGTGCGAGCCGCTGGCTCGGCTCGGCGCGCGCGTGACCGGGCTGGATGCGGCACCGGAGAATATCGCCGCAGCGCAGGTCCATGCAACGGAGAGCGGACTGACGATCGACTATCGCGCGGGCAGCGTCGAGGATCTCGGCGGCGAGACGTTCGATCTGGTCACCTCGCTCGAGGTGATCGAGCATGTCAGCGATCCCGCCGGCTTCGTGCGCGGTCTGGCCGGCGCGATCGCGCCCGGCGGACTGCTGATACTCTCCACGCCGAACCGCACCGCGCTGTCGCGGCTGGCACTGATCGGGGTCGGCGAGCGGCTCGGCGGCATTCCGCGCGGCACGCACGATTGGGACAGGTTCCTGGCACCGCAGGAACTGACCGGGCTGATCGAGGCGGCGGGCCTGCGCGTGATCGATACGCGCGGGCTGGGCTTTTCGGTTTCGAAGGGTTTCGTGCTGAGCGACGATACCAAGCTGGATTATTTCGTGACGGCGGTGCGGGCTTAGTCCTCCCCGGCACGGGGAGGGGGACCGTTCGGCTCCTTCAGCCGAATGGTGGAGGGGGTGGGCCGGCAACACGACCGTTGCGTTGCCGGCCCACCCCCTCCACCGCTTCGCGGTCCCCCTCCCCGTGCCGGGGAGGAATGATCACACCATGACGTTCCGACCGCGCGTTACCGTCGCCGTATGCCCGACCGTTCCGCGCGCCGACTTCGTCTTGACGCTGTCGACCATGATCCACTCGTTGGTCACCCACTCCGGCGTCAGTGTCAGCGCCATATAGCCGCGGCGCGACGTATCGCACCATTTGAGCTCCGGATTGGCGCGCACCAGCCCGGCGGCGACCACCTTGGGGTCGGCGACCAGCGCGCTTTCATAGCCGCCCGAGGTGACGGCATGGCCGGCGAATTCGACGCCCGCCGCGCGCCCGTCCTGCCCCAGATCGTAGGCCCAGGCGTTATGGCTGTCGCCGGAGATGACGACGAGATTGCTGTTGGCGGCCTGCGCGCCTTTGAGGAAGCGCGCGCGCGCCGCGGGATAGCCGCCCCAGCCGTCGAGATTGTTGGGCAACCCGGCCTTCGCGGCCATCAGCCCGCCCTTCACATAGTCCTGGACGCGCTTCGGCGCATCGGCGGCGATCCAGCCGCCGGCTTCGGCCGGCGTGCTGGTCTTGCCCATGATCGTGCCGAAGCCGACCACCTGCCATTTCTGCCCGGCCTTGACCGATGCGCGCAGCGCATGATCGAGCCACACTTCCTGCTGCGAGCCCATCATCGTCGCGCCGGGATCCATATAGGCCCCGTCGCGGAAGGCGACGATCGCCGCCATCGGGTCCTTTTCCCTGAACAAAGGGGCGATGTCCGGCTGTTCGGTGCGCGCGAGCAGCCGCGTCTCGGTGCGGAACAATGTCGCCAAGCCACCGATGTCATAGGCCTTCCACGGCTCGTCGGAGACCGGCATCCATTCGCGGAACGCCTGGATCGCCGCCGCCTTGCGCGCAGCCCAGTCGCCTTCGTCGGCCTGGTGGTTCTCGGCGCCGCCTTCCCAGCTGTCATTGGCGGATTCGTGATCGTCCCATTGCGCCACCATCGGCAGCTTGGCGTGCAGCGCCTGCAGGTCAGGATCGGCGCGGTAGCTGGCATAGCGCAGGCGATAATCGGCAAGGTGCAGGATCTCGCTTGCCGGCAGCGGCAGGCGCCCGCCGACCGTGTCGGCCAGCGACGGATAGGCGCCGGGCTTATATTCGTAGAAATAATCGCCGAGATGGATCGCGAGATCGAGATCGTCGCGCGCCACGGCATGGGCATAGGCGTTGAAATAGCCGAAGGCGAGGTTGGAGCAGGAGAAGATCGCCGCGCGGAAACTGTCGGTGCGGCCTTCCGGCAGCGTCTTGGTGCGGCCGATCGGCGAGATCGTGCCGTCGGGCGCGATGAAGCGGAAATGATAGGCGGTGCCGGGCTTCAGCCCGGCGACGGTGATCTTGGCAGTATGATCGCGCCACGGGCCGGTGATCTGCACGCCGCCGCCGGCGATCTTCGCGAAATCGGGCTTTTCTGACAATTCGACCTTGAGCTCGACCGCGCCGCCATTGGCCGGCACGTAGCGCGTCCACAGCAGCATCGAATCGCTCGCCGGCTCGCCGCTCGCCACCGCATGGGTAAAGCCGCGCGCGCCGGCGACGGTCAGGCTCTGCGCGAAGCCGGGTAGCGCGAACGCGCCCAGCCCCAGCGTGCCGGTGAGCAGCAACGAACGGCGATCGACGGTGAATTCCACGGCATTTCTCCTGATGGCTGCCGGTTGCGCCGCTTGTGTGGCGTCCGCGTGACAATGGTGCGCTCGCTGCAAGAAATGGCAAGCCGGCGCGGCGACAAAATCCTCGACTTCGCCTGCCGCCGCCCGGCAAGGGGTGCGCATGGCCCGTCCCCGCTCCGCCCGCCTGCCGCTGCTCTGCCTGGTGCTGCTTGTGCTGGTGCTGATCGCGCTCGCGCTGATCCGGCCGCTCGATCACGACGAAAGCCAATATGTCGCCGCCGCGGTGCTGACCGCGCACGGGCAGTTGCCGTACCGCGATTTCGCCTATCTGCAGACGCCGCTCCAGCCGTTCCTGTTCGCGCCGATCGCGGCGCTGGCCGGCACGCTCGCCTGGCCCGCGCTGCGCCTGCTCAATGCCTTGCTCGGCGCGCTCGCCGTAACCTGCGTGTATCGTGCAGCGCGCGCCGGCGGCGCGGGGTCGCGCCCGGCGTTGCTCGCCAGCGCGCTGTTCGCCTGCTGCGATATCCTGCTGTTCAGTATCGGCACCGCGCGCAACGACGCGCTGCCGGTCGCGCTGCTTGCCGCCGCGTTGCCGCTGGTGGTTCGTGCCGGCAATGATCGTGGCACGAAGCGAAGCGCTGTGCTCGCCGGCCTGTTGCTGGCGGCGGCGGCGGCGGCGAAGATTTCCTACGCGCTGCCGGCGCTGGCCTACGGCCTGTATGCACTGCGCGATCGCCGCCACCGCCCGGCCTTTGTCGTGCTGGGCACGCTGCCGATCGTCGCCGGGGTGCTCGCCTGCTACGCCAGCGCGCCGGACGGTTTCTATTTCGGCACGATCGATTTCCCTGCGCGCGCACCGGCCGAATATTACCGCGCGGCAGGCAAGGCATGGAAGCTCAGTTGGTGGGCCAAGCCGCTCGACACGCTCAAGTTCCTCGCGCTGGGGCCAGCACTGCTGTGCCTGGCGCTGGCCAGCCGCTTCCGCTGGCGCGCGCGCGGCGGGCGGGCGATCGACTGGATGCTGTGGGGCGCCGTGGCCGCGGCGCTGCTGCCCACGCCGACCTGGCGGCAATATCTGCTCCCCCTCTTACCGATGCTGTTCGTGCGGCTGGCGATCGGCTGGCAGGTCGCGCCACCCGGCCGGCGGACGCGCATCGCGCTGGTCGTCTTCGTCTGCGCCGGGCTCGCACCGTCGCTCGAGGCGGTGATCCGCGCGCGGCCTGGCATACCGATGACCGATGCGCTGCGCCACGGCGGCGCGATCCGCACCGCGCTGGACCGCGCCGGGGTGACCGGCCCGGTCGCGACGCTGGCGCCGCAATTCCTGCCCGCCACGGGCCGCCTCCCCGATGCGCGGTTCGCCGCCGGGCCGTTCTATTTCCGCAGCCACGCCCTGCTGTCGCCCAGCGACGAAGCGATCGTGCACGTCGCGGCGCAGGACACGCTCGGGATCGCCTTCGCGCGTCCACCGGCCGCGATCCTCACCGGCGGCGAAGGGCCGTGGACCAGCGGCGATGCCGAGCTCGACGAGGTGCTGGAGCGCTGGGCGCTGCGCCACGGCTGGCGCCGCCAAGCGGTCGCCGGCGGCCGCTTCCGGCTCTACGTACCGGCGCGCTAGGCCGCTACGCGCGCGCGCTTGGCGGCGACCAGCCCGGTATAATAGGTCATCAGATCCTCGGTATGCTCGCGATCGCTGCGCACCCGGTCCGCCGCGACGCGCGCGGCGCGGCGCAGCATCGTCTGATCGCGCGCGAACAATCGCTGGATCGCCGCGGCGCAGGCATTGGTGTCGCGCGCAGCATAGACTTCCGACGACAGCGGATCGACGATTTCGGCGCACCCGCCGCTGTCCGGCGCGATCAGCGGCAGGCCGGCAGCCATCGCCTCCGACGCGACCAGCCCGAACGGCTCCGCCTCGCTGCCATGGATCAGCGCGTCGCAGCTCGCCATGATCCGCGCCAGCCGCTCGCGATCATAGACCGGCGAGAACATCCGGATATGCGGCGATCCGGCGATGCGCTTCTCGATCCGCCGGCTGTCGACGCCGGTGCCGAGCAGGATCATGCCGACCGGGATCCGGGTCCCCGCCTGCGTCACCGCATCGGCGACGAGATCCCAGCGTTTTTCGGGATGATGCCGCCCCAGGCCGAGCAGCAAATGCCCCTCGGGCGGCAGATCGCATTGCGCGAGCAAGGCGGCGCGCAATTTCTCGTCGCGGAAATCGGGCGAGAAATGGCCGCGCTCGATGCCCAGCGGCATCGCCACGTCGATCCGCACGCCGCGCGCGCGCAGCCGTTTCTCCAGCGCCGGGCCGTTGGTGACGACGGAATCGAAATTGTCGAGGAAGCGGCTCATATAGCGGCTGTACCAGGCGAACGCGCGCTCGATCCGCTGTTGCGGCGCGAGCCCCTCGAACCAGCGCAGCGCATAGGCCGCGACATTGTCGTTGTGCATGAAGAACACGCGCGCCACGTCATGCCCGGCCTTGGGCTGCCATTGCCCGACGATCCAGGCCGGGCGCCACGGCGACGAGGTCTCGACCAGATCGGGGCGCAGTTCATCAAGCAGCGTCACGATCGGCGCAGCATCCCAGAACAGGCCGTAATTCTGATCGAACGGCAGGCGCGATGCCTTGACGTAGATGATCCGCCCGCCGCCCGGCCGCTCCTCGATCCGGTCCTCGCGCCCCGCCGCGATGACGATCAGTTCATGGCCGAGATCCGCCATCAGCCCCATCTTGCGATCGATATAGGTGCGCACGCCGCCGCCGGTCGGCGAATAGAATTCGTTGACGTCGACGATGCGCATCGGCCTCAACCGTCCTTGAGCGGCGCGAAGCCGCCAAGCCCGCGCAGATATTGCGCGCGGATCCGCGTCGTCGCAACGCCGCGGGGAACGGTGATGATCGCCTGGGCCAGCTTCGGCTTGGCCCGCCCGAGCTTGGTGTTGCTGGGAAACCCAGCGCCATCGGCCCAGAAATTGAACTTGTTCTTGCCGTCGCGATCATGCGTGAACAGCAGGGCGTAACGTCCCGGCTGCGGCACGCTCATACAGATCGACACCGGGCCATCCGACGGCGTGGCGACGCGGAGCCGCCGGAAGAACTTGCCCTGGCGAATCAGATCGCGGTCGTCTTTGAGGAAATCCGCCTCGGTCGCCGGATAGAGTTCGAGCTTGAGCCCGCCGCTGCGGTCCTTGAGCCCGATGATCTCGACGCGGATTGCCGGACCGCCGTTACGGCAGGCAGCGCTGTCGCCCAGCGTCTCGCCCTGCGCCGGCAGTGCCGCTGCAGCGCCGACGAGCGCGAGCAACATGCCCAGGCCGCGCCTCACGATGCCTTCCGGATCATGCCGTGCAGCCCGAACAGCGCGATCAGCGCGACGTGGTACAGCAGCATCAGCGCCGCGGTGAAGGCGATCAGCTCGGACAAGGCCTGGTCCTGCCCGATCACCAGGATGGCGAAATTGGCGAACAGCAGATCCTTGTTGGGCACGAGCGGCAGCCGCGAGACGAGCAGCCGCGCCGCTGCGAGGAACAGCCACATGCCGACCGGCACGCTCGGCAGCGCGAAATGCCAGGCGATCGCGATCAGCGTCGATCCGGCGATCAACCGCAGGCAATGCACCATGAACACCCACCACAGGGTGCGGCGCGGCAGCGAGAAAACCCGGCGCGAGAAGATCAGGAAAGGCAGCGAGGTCGCCAGCACGACGAGCACCGAACCGGCGATCTCCGGCAGATAGCCCGAGGCACGGAACAGCTCGTAGCCGAGCGGCAGCGCCACCAGGATCATCGCCAGGGTGATCGCGTTGCCGGCGATCGCCGAGAGGATGCTGACATCCTTCACCGCGCCGAACGGGGCCGCGACCATATGCGCGCGCGCGCGTGCCCAGGCGTAGAAATAGGCTTCGCCGGAATACCCGACCACCACTTCGTTGGCGATCCGCTTCTTCAGCAGCGCGACCATCCCGCCGAGCACGGGAATGCCCCACAGCCGGCGGAAGATGATCCAGTCGCCGGTCGGCGGAGAAAAATAGAGCAGCGTGAACGCGACGTAGAACCACGCGCTGCCCGGCACCGCGCGGTGCAGCCCGGCCAGTCCCGAGCCAAGCAGTTCGCGCCCGAGCCCGACGACCATCGCCGCGGTGAGCAGGCCGCCGATGATCATCGGCCAGCGGTTCTTGATCGTCTTGAGCGGCTCGAGCCCGGCCAGGTCGGGCGCGCGGGCAAAGGGCGCTTCGGTGATCGTGCGCGTCACGCCGCCGGGCTGAGATATTTCCACTGGGAACAATCATCCGCTGTTGATGCCGGTGCGTTGCCGCGCCCGCGCCTGTGAAATCCCTGTTCCGCCTCGAAAATTCGCTGCGGCGGTCGCGTGTCGCCACGCCATGGGTAGCAATTGTGTCTGCCGAATGACAATCCAATCGCGATGCGACAGGCCGAGCGCGCCGAACGGCGGGGCTTCCCTTGGTGCTGCGCCGCGCTAGGGCTGATGCGTGACCGCCGGCACCGCGCATATCCTGACCTATGCCGAATCGTGGCGCGGCGGCGGCGTCGAGCGCGCGCAGCTGCGTCTCGCGCGCGGCTGGATCGCCGCCGGGCGGCGCGTGACTCTGGTGATCGGCGACGCCACCGGCCCGCTCGCCGGCGAAGCGCCCCCCGGGCTGACGATCATCGCGCTCGGCACGCACGGCATGCGCGCGCTCACCGCGGCGCTGCCCGCGCTGGTCCGGGCGCACGCGCCGGACGTTATCTTCTGCCCCGGCAATCATTATACCGGCGCCGCGGCGTGGCTCCGGCTGCGGCTGGGCCGCGGCTGCCCGCCGATCATCGCCAAGGTCTCCAACGCGCTGGCCCGTACGGATCAGCCGTGGCCGATCGCACAAGGCTATCGCGCCTGGCTGCGGCTGCACCGTCGCTTCCTCGCGCAGGTCGTGGCGATGAGCCCGGCAATGGCCGACGAGGCGGCGCGCGCGATGCGCCTGCCGCGGGGGCGGATCGCGGTGATCGCCAATCCGCCGGCGGTGACGATCCACGATGCGCCACTGCCGCCGCTGCCGGCCGGGCGCTTCGTGCTCGGCGTCGGCCGGCTGGTGGCGCAGAAACGCTGGGACCGGCTCATCGCCGCGCTGCCGCGGCTGGCCGATCGCACCGTGACGCTGGTGATCCTCGGCGACGGGGACGCGCGGGCCGCGCTGGAAGCACAGGTCGCTGCGCTGGGGCTCGGTGCCCGCGTTCTTCTCCCCGGGCACAGCACGGACCCGCTACCGGTGATCGCGCGCGCGGCGGTGCTGGCGCTGGTATCGGATTACGAAGGCGTCCCCGGCGTACTGCGCGAGGCGCTGTCGCTCGGCACGCCGGTGATCGCCACCGACTCGAGCGTGGCGGTGCGCGAGATCGTCGCCGCGCCGGCGCTTGGCACGGTCGTGGCACCGGGCGATGAGGCGGCGCTGGTCGCCGCGCTCGACGATTGGCTGGGCGGGACGCGCGTGCGGCCAGCGCCGGTGCCGCAGCCCGGCACCGATGCGGCGCGCGACTATCTCGCGCTGTTCGATCGGCTCATCGCGGCGCCAGCATAGCCGCCGTCGCTCAGTCCGGCTTGACGCGATCGGGATGCGCGTCGGCAAATGCCGCCAGGCCGGCACAGGCGGCATCCGCCGCGACGAGCTTGGGCCAGGGTGCCAGATCCAGCCCGAAGCGCCGCGCGTTATAGAGTTGCGGCACGAGGCACACGTCCGCCAGATCGGGCGCCTCGCCGCCGAGAAACGGCCCCGCGCCGGCCATCCGCTCGAGCGCATCGAAGCCCAGCGTCATCCAGTGCCGCGCCCAATCCTCTTTCGCCGCCTGATCGGCACCGAACGTGCTTTCGAGCCGCTTGCCGACGCGCAAATTGCCGATCGGGTGGACGTCCGCGGCAATCACCAGGGCCCGCGCCAGCGTCTGGCTGCGCGCCATCGCGTCGCGCGGCAATATCGGGGGCTCGGGATAGGTCGCGTCGAGCCAGTCGATGATCGCCAGACTTTGCGTCAGCATCACGCCGTCCGCTTCGAGCGTCGGCACCAGCCCCTGCGGATTGCGATCGAGATTATCCGGCGCCGCCTGCTCCGCCGCCAGCAGGTTCACCGCTACCCGCTCATAGGCGACGCGCTTCAGCGCCAGCACGATGCGCACCCGATAGGCGGCGGAGGACCGCCAATAATCATAGAGCCGGATCAAATCCCCGCCGCCGCCGCCGCGCCTTCGGCGCCGTCGTCATCCTCTTCCTCGGTGCGCTCGGAACTGCGTTCGAGCGCGACCTTGATCATCGCCGTCATCGGATCGGCCAGCGCCAGCCCCATCACGCCGAACAGGGCGCTGGCCAGGATCTGCGCGCCCAGCGTCAGCGCCGGCGGCAGATCGACGGTGCGCTTGGCGACCATCGGGATCAGCACATAGCCATCGAAGGTCTGCACGATGAAATAGGTCGCGATCGCCCAGATGCCCGTCTCGTACCCGCCGGAAAAGCCCACTGCGACCATCAGCACGCCGGACACGAACGCGCCGATATTGGGGATGAAGGCGAGCACGCCGGTGATGATGCCGAGCAGCAACGCCATCGGCACGCCGCCGATCGCCAGCGCGATCCAGGTCAGCACGCCTTCCGCCGCCATGCCGAGCAGGCGCCCCGCGAGCAGGCGACGCATCGTCTCGCCCATGCGGCGCAGCGTGATGGCGAATTCGGGACGATGATCGGTCGGTATCATCCATTGCACGCCGCGTTCGTAGACGCGCGGGTCCATCGCCAGGAACAGCCCGATCACCATAATCATGAACAGGCTGGTGAGCGCGCCGGCGGCGGTGCCGACCCAGGAGGTCAATCGCCCGACCGAGCCCAGCGCCTGTTGCAGGATCGAATTGAGATCCGACCGCCCCGGCATCACGCCCATGCTGGACAGCCAGGCGGTGACCCGGTTGAACTGCGCGATCAGCGTGTCCTGCAGTTGCGTGACCTGTTCGACGACCTGAACGCCGGTCAGGTAGAAGGTGCCGGCAAGGAACACGACGACGCTCAGCACGACGATCATCAACCGCCAGCCGCGCCCGATCTTCAGCACGCGGCCGAGCAGCCGCACGCCGCCGTCGAGCATCGCGGCAAACACCAGCCCGGCGAAGATGATCAGCAGCGGCTGGATCAGCAGCACGAACAGCGCGACGGCGCAGATCATGCCGATCCACACGCTCGCCTTCTTGAATTCGTGCCGCACCAGCGGATCGCGCATCTCGTTCGGGCTCGGGCCCTGTACGACCTCGACGCGATCGGTTCCGCTATTGTCGCTCATTTCGCTGTTTCCTCGGGGTGCAGCGAATTGCCCGTGCGCCCCCCGCGCAAGGACGCCCACCATGTCAGCGGGTTCCATGACGTCGTGCCATCGAGCGAAAAAGTGATGAATTCGGCCCGTCCACCGACATATTCCCAGGGCACTGCGCCGCCCAGGCCCAGTTCGGGCGGTGCGAGTGAGAAGCGGCTGTCCGAACTGCGATCGCGGTTGTCGCCCATCAGGAAGACATGGCCGGCCGGAATCGTGATAGGGCCGTAATTGTCGCCCTGGCTATAGCCCATCTCGACCGTGTCGTAGCGCCGGCCGTTCGGCAGCGTCTCGGTGATCAGCGGCAGATGGCAGATCGGCTGGCCGTTCGCGCCCTGGATCAGCGCGCCGGGATAATCGTCGCACGTCGCGTTCGCATCGACCGGCACATCCTTATAGTGCAGCGGCCCGCGCCGCACCGCCTGACCGTTGATATACAGCACGCCGCCACGCACCTGCAGCCGGTCGCCGGGCAGGCCGATCAGCCGCTTGATGTAATCGGTGTTGCGGCCCGGCGGGGTGACGATCACCACATCGCCCCGCTCGGGCATGCGCCCGAACAACCGGCCCTGCGTGAATGGCAATTGCACCCCCCAGCTTTCCTCGGGCTGGCGCAGCACCACGCCGCGGAAGATCGCCGCCGGATTGGGTACGGTGGGCGAAATGAACGACCAGCCATAGGGATATTTGGTCACCACCAGCCGATCGCCCTTCATCAGCACCGGCAGCATCGATTCCGACGGGATGTAGAACGGCTTGGCGATGAAGCTGTGGAAGCCCAGCACGGCCATGATCAGCCAGAACAGGCCCTTCACCTCTTCCCACCAACCCGATTTGCGTTTGGCCGGGCGAACGGCGGTTTCCGGCTGGTCGGCGGCAAGCGCCGGGGTGTCGGCCGTCATGTCGAGAGATCCTGCGCTGGGATGGCCTCGATGATCACGAAGGCCTGCGCCCAGGGATGATCGTCGGTCATCGTCAAATGTACTCGGGCCCCGTGGCCGTGCGGTATCAACGCGTCAAGTCGCGCCTTGGCCCCGCCGGTCAACAGCAACGTCGGTGCGCCGGAAGGGGCGTTGACGACGCCGATATCCTTCATGAACACGCCGGCGCGAAAACCGGTGCCGACGGCCTTGCTGAACGCCTCCTTGGCAGCGAAGCGCTTGGCCAAGGTGCCGGCCTTGGTGAACGGGCGCCGCGCGGCCTTCGCGCGCTCTGTATCGGTGAACACGCGCTGTTCGAAGCGCTCGCCGAAGCGATCGAGCGATGCCTGGATACGCTCGATATTGCACAGATCGGAACCGAGCCCGATGATCATCTTTCCCTCTCCCCTTGGGAGAGGGAGGGAGCAGCGAAGCTGCGGAAGGGTGAGGGCGACGAAGCGCGCAACGTCGCCCTCACCCTTCCCATCGCTAGCGCGATGGGCCCCTTCCCTCTCCCGCGGGGAGAGGGAATTCTCACCGCGCCTGATCCATCGCCGACCGCATCAGCCGCACCGCCTCGCCGAGCCCGACGAACATCGCCTCGCCGACCAGGAAATGCCCGATATTGAGCTCGCGGACCTGGGGGATCGCCGCGATTGCGGCGACATTGTCATAGGTCAGGCCGTGCCCGGCATGCACCTCGATGCCGTTCTTCGCCGCCAGCGCCGCGGCGTCGGCCAGCCGGCGCAATTCCTCCGCCTGTGCCGCCCCCGCCAGTTCGGCATAGCGCCCGGTGTGCAACTCGACGACCGGCGCGCCCAACCGGATCGCGGCGTCGATCTGTCGCGCGTCAGGCTCGATGAACAGCGACACGCGAATGTTCGCATTGCGCAATTCCGACACCAACGGCGCCAGCCGGTTGTGCTGACCGGCGGCGTCCAGTCCGCCCTCGGTGGTCAATTCCTCGCGTTTTTCCGGCACGATGCAGGCGGCATGCGGCCGGTGGCGCAGCGCGATGCCGAGCATCTCGTCGGTCGCGGCCATTTCCAAGTTGAGCGGAACGGTCAGTTGCTCGGACAGGCGGGCGATATCGTCGTCGGTGATGTGGCGGCGATCCTCGCGCAGATGCGCGGTGATCCCGTCCGCGCCGGCCGCCGCGGCGACCAGCGCGGCGCGCACCGGATCGGGATAGCCGGCGCCGCGCGCGTTGCGGACGGTGGCGACGTGATCGATGTTGACGCCGAGCCGCAGGTGCGCGGTCATGCCGCCCGGCTACCGGGCTTGATTGCCGGGATCGCCTGCAGCTCGGGGGGCAGCGCGTCCGCCGCGTAGGTCGGCACGTCGAGCCGAATCAGCGGGAAGAACGGCACGCCGAGGTCGGCCTTGCCCGCGGACCGATCGACCAGCGCGCCCGCCGCGACCGTCTCGCCGCCGGCGCGCGCGATCGCCGCGATCGCCTCGCGCGAACTGAGCCCGGTCGTCACCACGTCTTCCATCATCAACACGCGCGTGCCGGGGGCGAGCCGGAATCCGCGGCGCAGTTCGAACACGCCCTCGGGCCGTTCGAGGAACATCGCTTCCACGCCCAGCGCACGGCCCATTTCGTGTCCGGCGATCACCCCGCCCATCGCCGGCGACACCACCGCCTGGATCGAGGCACGGAGCGCGGCCGGCAGTCGCGCGGCCAGCGCCTCGGCGAGCCGCGCGCCGCGCGCCGGATCCATCAGCACGCGGGCGCATTGCAGGTAACGGGCGCTGCGCAGCCCCGACGACAGGATGAAATGTCCTTCCAGCAACGCTTCCGCCGCGCGGAATTCGCTCAGAACCTCGTCCTCGGTCATATGGGCAACCCTTTCAGCGCGCCAAATAGGCCGCCCTATGCCCTCAGCGCAACGTGCCGCACGCCTTAGCGCCGAAAAAACTCCCCGGTTGCGCTTGAGGGATGGAGGGGCGCCGCGTATAGGCCGCGGTCAAACCGGCGAATTACGCCAAGCGCTGGACCATTCCGAAACACAGCGCAACTGCCAGGGGTAACGACGACGATGCGCATGACCGGGTTAAAAACGATCGCCATCGCGGCCGGCTTGCTGATTGCCGGCACCGGCTATGCTGCGGCGCCAGCGGCACCCACCGCCCCGGCCGTCGCCGCGCCGGCGCCCGCCGCGGTCTCCGCGACGCCGCCTGCCGCGCCTGCCGCCAACAATCCCGCGCTGGCGCAGGACGGCGCCTATGCGATGGCGCCGACCGCCGGCATCGGCCAGCCGGTCAACGGGAATATCGGCATCCAGCCGCAGGTCACCAGCAACGGCCAGCGCGCGCACGGCTTCCACGACAATATCCTGATCCCGGTCATCACCGCGGTCTGCGCGCTGGTGCTCGCGCTGCTGTTCTGGGTGATGTTCCGCTACAATCGCCGCCGTAACCCGGTCGCCTCCAAGACCAGCCACAACACCGCGATCGAAATCGTCTGGACGCTGGCCCCGGTCGTCATCCTGGTGCTGCTCGCAGTGCCGTCGATCGGCCTGCTGCAGGCGCAGTTCAAGCCGGCGCCGGACAATGCCATCACGCTGAAGGCGATCGGCAATCAGTGGTACTGGTCGTATCAATATCCGGACAATGGCGGGTTCGAGATCACCGCCAACATGCTCAAGGAAAAGGGCGAGGTCGCCGCCGGCGAACGCTCGCGCACCGACGCCGACGGTCCCCGCCTGCTCGCGGTCGACAACCGCATCGTGCTGCCGGTCGGCGTGCCGATCCGCCTGATCACCACCGCGCAGGACGTGATCCACAGCTGGGCGGTCCCGGCGTTCTGGATCAAGCTCGATGCGGTGCCCGGTCGCCTCAACGAGACCAGCTTCACGATCGACAAGCCCGGCGTATATTTCGGCCAGTGCAGCGAATTGTGCGGCGCGCGCCACGGCTACATGCCGATCGCGGTCGAGGCCGTGCCGCTCGCGCAGTTCAACGCCTGGGTGCAGGCCAAGGGCGGCAGCGTGAAGGGGGCCAAGCCCTCGACCGCGCCCGCCGCGCTCGCGCCGACGCCGGCCGCAGCACCTGCCGACACCACAACCGGCCCGGTCGACAACACGACCGCCGCCGCTCCCCAGACCACTCAGGGCGCAACGGGCAACCCCGCCGGCGCCGGCACCGGACAGTAAGACATGACCGATACCGCCCTCAGCCCCTCGCAGTTCCAGGCACATGGTCACGACGACCATGCGCATGACGCCGATCACAAGCCGGCCTTCTTCGCGCGCTGGTTCATGTCGACCAACCACAAGGACATCGGCACGCTCTACCTGATCTTCGCGATCTGCGCGGGGATCATCGGTGGCGCGGTGTCCGGCCTGATGCGCGCCGAGCTTGCCCATCCCGGCATCCAGTATCTCGGCACCTGGGCGAACATGCTCCATGGTGGCACGGCAAGCTTCGATGAATCGCTCCACCTGTGGAACGTGCTGGTGACGGCGCACGGCCTGATCATGGTGTTCTTCATGGTCATGCCGGCGATGATCGGCGCGTTCGGCAACTGGTTCGTGCCGCTGATGATCGGCGCGCCGGACATGGCCTTCCCGCGCATGAACAACATCTCGTTCTGGCTGCTGGTGCCGGCCTTCACGCTGCTGCTCGCCTCGCCGTTCTTCGGCGGCGCCGGCAATGGCTGGACGCTCTACGCACCGCTCTCCACCTATGGCGAGCCCGGGCCGTCGACCGACATGGCGATCCTGTCGCTGCATCTCGCCGGCGCTTCGTCGATCCTCGGCGCGATCAACTTCATCACCACGATCTTCAACATGCGTGCCCCCGGCATGACGCTGCACAAGATGCCGCTGTTCGTCTGGTCGGTGCTGGTCACCGCCTTCCTGCTGCTGCTCTCGCTGCCGGTGCTCGCTGCCGCGATCACCATGCTGCTCACCGATCGCAACTTCGGCACGACCTTCTTCGATCCGGCCGGTGGCGGCGATCCGATCCTGTACCAGCATCTGTTCTGGTTCTTCGGCCACCCCGAAGTCTACATCATGATCCTGCCGGGCTTCGGCATCGTCAGCCAGATCATCTCCACCTTCTCGAAGAAGCCGGTGTTCGGCTATCTCGGCATGGCGTACGCGATGGTCGCGATCGGCGTGGTCGGCTTCGTCGTGTGGGCGCACCACATGTTCACCACCGGCCTCAGCGTGAACACCAAGATGTACTTCACCGCGGCGACGATGGTCATCGCGGTGCCGACCGGCATCAAGATCTTCTCGTGGATCGCAACGATGTGGGGCGGGTCGATGAGCTTCAAGACCCCGATGGTCTGGGCGATCGGCTTCATCTTCATGTTCACCGTCGGCGGCGTGACCGGCGTGGTCCTCGCCAATGGCGGCGTCGACGATTACATGCAGGACACCTATTACGTGGTGGCGCATTTCCACTACGTGCTGAGCCTGGGTGCAGTGTTCTCGCTGTTCGCCGGCTTCTATTACTGGTTCCCGAAAATGTCGGGCAAGATGTACAACGAGTTCCTCGGCCAGCTGCACTTCTGGGTGTTCTTCATCGGCGTGAACGTGATGTTCTTCCCGATGCACTTCCTGGGGCTCCAGGGTCAGCCGCGCCGCATGCCCGATTATACCGACGGGCTGGCGCACTGGAACTACATCGCAACCGTCGGCTACATGATCATGGCGGCCGGCATGGCAATCTTCTTCGTCAACCTGATCTGGTCGATGATTGCGGGCAAGAAAGCGGGCGACAATCCGTGGGGCGAAGGCGCCACGACGCTGGAATGGACGCTGTCTTCGCCGCCGCCCTATCACCAGTTCGAGACGCTGCCGAAGATCGATTGATCGTTTCAGCTTCCGGTATCGAAGACGCCCCGGTGAAAACCGGGGCGTTTTTTTATGCCCCCGGCCGCGATGAAGGCCGACCCTGTGGCGCGCCGGACAGCGCCCGGCGCCCGCAAAGAGACTACGGCGAAAGTTCGTAAGCAACCGCTTGAAAGCCCCCCCTCTTTCCGTAGACTGCATGAAAACGGGGGTCGCCAGATGACGCATCATATCAAGTTTCGCAGCCTGACGGCGGCCGTCAGCGCGCTCGCTCTCGCGGCCTGTGCAGGGCAATCCGCCCCCGCCAAGTCCGCCTCGTCCAAGCCAGCCCCCGGTGCCGGCAAAGGCTATGCTCACGACCCCTTCCCCAGCACCTACCGCGTCTATCCCGGCGCGCCGACGCTGGTGCGCAACGTCACCATCTATGACGGCGAAGGCGGACGGATCGACAATGGCGCGGTGCTGTTCGCCGACGGCAAGATCGTCCAGCTCGGCCAGACGCTCGACGCCCCCGCCGACGCGACCGTCATCGACGGCACCGGCAAATGGGTTACCCCCGGCGTGATCGATATCCACAGCCATCTGGGCGATTATCCGAGCCCCGGCGTGCAGGCCAATTCCGACGGCAACGAAGCCACCGCCCCGGTCACTGCGGACGTATGGGCCGAGCATAGCGTGTGGCCGCAGGATCCGGGCTTCGGCCGCGCGCTGGCCAATGGCGGCGTCACCACGCTGCAGATCCTGCCCGGCTCGGCCAATCTGTTCGGCGGGCGCTCGGTCGTGCTCAAGAACGTCTATGCCCGCACCATGCAGGGCATGAAATTCCCCGGCGCACCCTATGGCCTGAAGATGGCGTGCGGCGAGAATCCCAAGCGCGTCTATGGCAGCCGCAACACCAAGCCGGCGACCCGCATGGGCAATGTCGCGGTCGATCGTGCGACCTGGGCCAAGGCGGTTTCGTACAAGGCGAAGTGGGACAAATACGAGAAGGACGGCGGCGACGCGCCCGATCGCGATATCGCGATGGACACGCTGCGCGGCGTGCTGGCCGGCGAGATCCTGGTCCAGAACCATTGCTACCGCGCCGACGAAATGGCCATCGTCATGGATATGGCCAAGGAGTTCGGCTACCGCGTGACCGCATTCCACCACGCGGTCGAGGCGTACAAGATCGCCGATATCCTGAAGGCCAACAATACCTGCGCCGCCGTTTGGGCCGACTGGTACGGCTTCAAGATGGAGAGCTTCGACGGCATCGGCGAGAATCTCGCGCTGCTGCAAAAGGCCGGCGCCTGCGGCATGATCCATTCCGACGACGAGAATGGCATCCAGCGCTTAAACCAGGAAGTGGCCAAGGCGCAGGCCTCGGGGCGCCGCGCCGGGATCGACATTCCCGATGCCGAGGCCTGGGAATGGCTGAGCATCAATCCGGCCCGCGCGCTCGGCATCGCCGATCGTACCGGCAGCCTCAAGCCCGGCAAGATGGCCGATATCGTGCTGTGGAACGGCAATCCCCTGAGCGTCTACACCCGACCCGAAAAGGTCTGGATCGACGGCGCCCTGCTCTACGACGCGACCAATCCGAGGCTGCGACCGGTCTCCGATTTCGAACTTGGCCAGCCGGGCGCGGGAGACGTGAAATGAAGGCCGTCCTGCACTCGCTGAGCGCGCTCGCCGCCGTCCTTGCCACGCCCGCCATGGCGCAGACCGTCGCCATCACCGGCGGCACGGTGGCGATCGGCGATGGATCGCAGCCGATCGACCACGGCACCGTGGTGATGCGCGATGGCCGCATCGTCGCCGCTGGCGCGGGCATTGCCGTGCCGGCCGGCGCGACGGTGATCGACGCGACCGGCAAATGGGTCGCCGCGGGGATGGTCGCCGGCTTCACCAATCTCGGCCTGGTCGATGCCGAGGGTATCCGCGAAAGCAATGATGCCAGCGCGCGCACCTCGCCGTTCAATGCCTCGATCGACATCGCGCCGGCGATCAACCCGCAAGCGGTGGCGATCGGCAACGAGCGCGCCGGCGGCATCACGCGCGCCCTGGTGTCGCCGTCCACTGGCCAGTCGATCTTCGCCGGGCGTGGCGCAGTGATCGATCTCGGCGCCGATGCCGATCCGATCACCCGCGCCCGCGCCTTCCAGTACGTGGAATTGGGCGAGGATGGGGCGAGCGACGCCGGCGGCAGCCGCCCCGCCGCCTATGCCATGCTGCACGATGCGCTGGCCCAGGCGCAGGACTATCGCCGCAATCCCGCCGGCTTCGGCGGGCGCGAGCAGGCGTCTTTGGTCAAGCGCGGCGATGCCCAGGCCTTGTTGCCGGTGCTCGACGGCACGATGCCGCTCTTCGTCCATGTCGAGCGCGCCAGCGATATCCGCTCGGTGCTCGCGCTCAAGAAGCAGTATCCGGCGCTGAAACTGGTGCTGGTCGGCGTGCGCGAAGGCTGGATGGTCGCGCCCGAGATCGCCGCCGCGCGCGTGCCGGTCATCGCCGCGGCGCTGGCCGATCTGCCCGCCAGCTTCGAGGCGCTGGCGGCGACCGAGTCGAATGTCGGCCGGATGACCGCGGCCGGCGTGGTGACCGCCATCTCCACGGTCGGCGCCAACACCGCCCCGGGCGAGCATGTGCTGAAGCAATATGCCGGCAATCTGGTGGCGATCGCGCGCGTGCCGGGCTCCACCGGACTGAACTGGGGCCAGGCGTTCGCCACGATCACCTCGAAACCAGCCCAGGCGCTGGGCATGGACGGCGACATTGGCAGCCTGCGCCCGGGCCGCCGCGCCGACGTGGTGATCTGGGATGGCGATCCGCTCGAACTCGCCTCCGCGCCGCTCGCCGTCTATATCGACGGGCTGGCGCAACCAATGCGCTCGCGCCAGATCGAACTGCGCGATCGCTACAGCGTGCCGCAGGAAGGCGCATTGCCCAAGGCGTATAGCCGCTAGAGACTGGGCAGTGCCCCCTCCTTTGCCGTCATCCCGGACTTGGTCCGGGATCCAACGGGCGGCTAGGAATGGGAATAGAGGCGTGAGCGTCGCCGGTGCGGCACCTTGGATCCCGGACCAAGTCCGGGATGACGGCAGGGGATGACGAGAGCTTTCCCCGAGCCCCGCAAGCGCCTATAGCGCCTGCAACCATGACCGCCGCGACTCTCCCGCTTCCCGCCGACTGGCGCGACTTCCTTGCGCTGACCAAGCCGCGCGTGATGACGCTGGTCGTCTTTACCGGGCTGTGCGGGATGCTCGTCGCGCCGGTGTCGATCGATCCCGTGCTCGGCTTCACCGCAATCTTGTGCATCGCGCTAGGCGCCGGTGCGGCCGGCGCGCTCAACCAATGGTATGAGGCGGATCTCGACGGCAAGATGAAGCGCACGCAGGGCCGCCCGCTGCCCGCCGGGCGGATGGAGCGCGGCTCGGCACTGCATTTCGGTGTCGGGCTTGGCGCCTTTTCGGTGATCCTGATGGGGCTCGCCAACAATCTCGTCGCCGCCGCCATCCTCGCCGTGTCGATCTTGTTCTACGTGCTGGTCTATACCGTGTGGCTCAAGCGCCGCACGCCGCAGAACATCGTCATCGGCGGTGCCGCGGGTGCCTTCCCGCCGTTGATCGGCTGGGCCGCGGCGACCGGCGATGTCGCCACGCTGCCGATCCTGCTCTTCACGCTCGTCTTCCTGTGGACGCCGCCGCATTTCTGGGCGCTGGCCCTGTTCATGAAGACCGATTACGCCGCCGCCGGCGTGCCGATGCTGCCGGTCGTCGCCGGCGAGCGCAGCACGCGCACGCAGATCGGGCTCTACACGATTCCGATGGCGATCGCCGCGATCGCACCCTGGGCGCTCGGCCTGACCGGCGCGCTTTATGGCTGGGTCGCGATCATCACCACCGCGGTGTTCGCCGCGATGGTCGTGCAGGTCGCGACGCGAAGCACGCAGCCCGGCGATACGATGCGCCCCGAAAAGCGCCTGTTCGCTTATTCGATCCTGTACCTGTTCATCATCTTCGGCGCGCTCGTCGTCGACCGCTGGATTTGACCGCCATGCAAGACCCGACCCCTAACCATGACGAGCTGATCCGCGCCCGCCAGCGCAGCCGCGCCACCGTCATGGCGCTGATCCTCGGCGCGTTCGTGATCCTGGTGTTTGCGATCAGCATCGCCAAGATCAAGGCGGGGATGCCGCATTGATGCGCGCGATGAGCGGCCCGACGCGGACGGCGCTGCTCGCCGTGCTCGGCATCTGCTTCATGACCGGCCTCGCCTGGGCCAGCATCCCGCTCTACCGCCTGTTTTGCGAGGCGACCGGCCTTAACGGCACCACGCAGCGCGGGCTGGTCGCGCCCGGCGCCACCGCCAACCAGATCCGCATCGATTTCGATGCCAATGTCGATCCCAAGCTGCCGTGGAAGTTCGCGCCCGAAAATCCGTCCGAAACGATCGATATCGGCGGCCGCGACATGGCCTTCTTCACCGCCACCAACACCAGCAGCGAGCCGGTGACGGGCATGGCGACCTACAATGTCACGCCGGCGCAGGCGGGCAAATATTTCACCAAGATTCAGTGCTTCTGCTTCACGCAGCAGACGCTGCAACCCGGCGAGACGGTGCGCATGCCGGTGATCTTCTTCGTCGATCCCAAGATCCTCGACGACGAGGACGCGCGCGATATCAGAACGATCACGCTCAGCTATACGTTTTACCGGCCCAAGACGGTGGATTCTGCGAAAGCAGCCAGCTAGAGCGACTTCCAAAGAATAGCAGAGGGACCGATCATGGCCGGCGCCAAGAACCACGATTATCATATTCTGAGCCCCGATCCGTGGCCGATCATCGGCTCGTTCTCGGCGCTGGCGATGGCGATCGGCGGGATCATGTGGATGCATGGCGGCCATGTCGACAAGCCCAATGGCGGCGGTATCGTCTTCTTCCTCGGCCTGCTCGGCGTACTCGTCACGATGTTCTGCTGGTGGGGCAACGTGATCAAGGAAGCGCATGCCGGCGATCACACGCCGGTGGTGCAGCTCCATCTGCGCTACGGCATGATCCTGTTCATCGCCTCCGAAGTGATGTTCTTCGTCGGCTGGTTCTGGGCGTTCTTCGATTTCTCGCTGTTCCCCGCGCCGGTCGAGCTGATCGAAGGCGTGCCCGGCCTGATCGCCGATGCCGCCGCCGGCGCCGCGACCTGGCCGCCCAAGGGCCTGGAAGTGATCAACGCGTTCGAGCTGCCCTTGCTCAACACGCTGATCTTGCTGCTCTCCGGCACCACCGTCACCTGGGCGCATCACGCACTGATCCACGGTCAGCGCGGTGGCGAGAAGACCGGTGTGTGGGGCGCGATCGGCGTCGGCAACCGCGATGGCGTGCTCAAGGGCCTGTGGATCACGATCCTGCTCGGCCTGCTGTTCAGCTCGATCCAGGCCTATGAATACATGCACGCGCCGTTCCCGTTCAAGGGGATCAACTATGGCGCCGCCTTCTTCATGGCGACCGGCTTCCACGGCTTCCACGTCCTGATCGGCACGATCTTCCTGATCGTCTGCCTGGTCCGCGCCTATAAGGGTGATTTCACGCCCAAGCAGCATTTCGGCTTCGAAGCCGCTGCCTGGTACTGGCATTTCGTCGACGTGGTGTGGCTGTTCCTCTTCGTCACCGTCTATGTCTGGGGCGGCTGGGGCGCACCGGTCCACGGCGGTTGACCGTGCCCGAGCCGACCCCGGCGGGCGCGCCCACGCCCGTCGCGGTCGCGCTCGGCGGCCTGTGCCCGCGCTGCGCCGCCAAGACCTTGTTCGACGGCCTGGCAAGCTTCGCGCCGAAATGCGGCGCCTGCGGGCTCGATTTCACCACCTTCAACGTGGGCGACGGCCCGGCGGCGTTCCTCACGCTGATCCTCGGTGCGATCGTGACGGCGATGGCGATCACGCTGGAGCTGACCTGGCACCCGCCGCTCTGGCTGCACATGTTGATCTGGATCCCGGTCACCGCCGCCGGCGTCGTGCTCTCCCTGCGCGCGGCCAAGGGCGCGCTGATCGCCGCGGAATATCGCAACGCCGCCCGCGAGGGTCGTGTGGTGATCGATCCGCCCGCGGGTGAGCCATGAAGCGCCTGCCCGTCATCCCGACGATCGTCGTCGGCCTGGCCATTGCCATCATGATCGCGCTCGGCGTCTGGCAATTGCAGCGCAAGGCCGAGAAGGAAAAGATGATCGCGCAATATGCCGCGAACATCACCCGGCCCGAAATCGCCTTTCCGTCGGTGCCGATCGATGATGCCCTGCTGTTCCGCAAGGCCGTCGGCCGCTGCCTCGCGCCGCTCGGCTGGCGCCAGCGCTCCGGCCGCGATGCCGCCGGCGGCACCGGCTGGCGGCAGATCGCGCAGTGCCGCAGCGGCGCGGAAGAGCCGGGCATGATCGTCCAGCTCGGCCTGTCGCCGCAGCCCGGCGGCAAGCCGGCCTGGAACGGCGGCACGGTCCGCGGCTATATCAGCCATGCGCCGGACGATCAGCCGCTGATCCTGTCGCTGATCGGCATGGCGCGGCCCAAGACGCTGATGCTGGTGGCCGAAACGCCGGTCGGCGGCCTCGCCGCCAATCCGGTGCCCGACCTGTCCTCGGTGCCCAACAACCACCTCGCTTATGCGGTGCAATGGTTCCTGTTCGCCGGCATTGCCGGGATCATCTACACGATCGCGGTGCGGCGCCGCATGGCATCACCCCCACCCCCATCTCCGTCCTCCTGAACGCGATTCAGGATCCATCGCGCCCTATGGGCGGTCGTCCGAGCGGTGGAATGGATCCTGACCTTCGTCAGGATGACGGGTCGTGGGGTGGGCTTGTGGTTGCCCCGACGCCCCCCTCCCGCTAGGCGCGAGCGATGCGCTATATCTCGACCCGCGGCACCGCGCCCGTCCTCGACTTCCGGCAGGTCACCCTGGCCGGCCTCGCCAGCGATGGCGGGCTGTATCTGCCTGAAACCTGGCCGACTTTCTCGCCCGAGCAGATCGCGGCGATGCGCGGGCTTTCCTATGTCGACACCGCCGTCGAAGTGATGGCGCCGTTCGTCGAGGGCACGCTCGGCCGCGACGACCTCAAGGCGCTGTGCGAGCAGGCCTATGGCCGCTTCAGCCATGCCGCGGTCACGCCGCTGGTCCAGCTCGATGGCCAGCACTGGCTGCTCGAACTGTTCCACGGCCCGACGCTCGCGTTCAAGGACGTCGCACTACAATTGCTCGGCCTGTTGTTCGAACGTTTTCTGTCCGGCAGCGACAAGCAGGTCACGGTGGTTGGCGCGACCTCGGGGGATACCGGCTCGGCGGCGATCGACGCGCTGGCGGGACGCGCCGGGGTCGACGTGTTCATGCTCCACCCCAAGGGCCGCGTGTCCGACGTCCAGCGGCGCCAGATGACCACGGTACTCGCGCCCAACATCCACAATATCGCGCTGGAAGGCGCAAGCTTCGACGATTGCCAGGCTTTGGTGAAGGCAATGTTCAATTCGCCGGAGTTCAGCGGCACGTTCGCGCTGTCGGCGGTCAATTCGATCAACTGGGCGCGGCTGATGGCGCAGATCGTCTATTATTTTTACGCCGCGGTGCGATTGGGTGCGCCCGAGCGACCGGTCGCCTTCTCCGTGCCGACGGGCAATTTCGGCGACGTATTCGCCGGTTATGTCGCCGCGAAGATGGGCCTGCCGGTCGCCAAGCTGATCGTCGCGACCAACGTCAACGACATCCTGCACCGCGCGCTATCGCAGGGCGACTATTCGCAAGGCTCCGTCGTCCCGACGCCTTCGCCGTCGATGGATATCCAGGTGTCGAGCAACTTCGAACGCCTGCTGTTCGATCTCGGCGGCCGCGACGGCGCAGCTTTGGCGGCACAGATGCAGGGCTTCGAGGCGTCCAAGGCGATGCGGCTGACCAATGCCCAGCAAAGCGGCGCCGCCGGGCTGTTGCGCAGCGACCGCATCGATCTCGACGACATGGCGATGGCGATGCGCTGGGCGTGCGAGGGCGCCGGCCAGGTGATCGATCCGCACACCGCGATCGGCCTCGCCGCAGCGCGGCGGGCAGACCTCAAGGATGTGCCGATCGTCACGCTGGCCACCGCACACCCGGCCAAGTTCGACGATGCGGTCGAGCGCGCCACCGGCATGCGCCCGGCGCTCCCGGCGCGGGTCGGCGATTTGTTCGACCGCGAGGAGCGCTATGCCAGCCTGCCCGGCACGTTCGCGGCGGTCACCGCCTATATCGCCGAGCGCGCGGTTCCGTCCGCCTGAGGTCGCCCATGGAACTCAAGACACTTATCGGCGAACCCTGGCCCGATTACGGGCTGATCGATTCAGGCCATGGCCGCAAGCTCGAGCGCTATGGCCGCTTCCGCTTCATCCGCCCCGAGGCGCAGGCCTTGTGGGCCCCGGCATCGGCCGAGTGGAAGGCGCATGGCGAATTCCTGCCCGGCTCGGACGAGGATGGCGGCGGACGCTGGGAATTCAACCAACCGGTGCCCCGCGAGGGCTGGCCGCTGAAATGGGATGACGTCACCTTCACCGCCAACAACACGCCGTTCCGCCATCTCGGTTTCTTCCCCGATATGGCGCCGGTCTGGTCGTGGATGCGCGCGCAGGTCGCCGACAAGGCCGAGCCGGAGTGCATGAACCTGTTCGGCTATACCGGCGTCGGCACCTGCGCGATGGCGGCGCGCGGCGTGAAGATGGTGCATGTCGACGCGTCCAAGAAATCGGTCGAGGCGGCACGCGGCAATGCACAGTTGTCGGGCCTCGCCGACAAGCCGATCCGCTGGATGACCGATGACGCGACCAAGTTCGTCGCGCGCGAAGTGCGGCGCGGGCGACGCTATGACGGCATCCTGCTCGATCCGCCCAAATATGGCCGCGGCCCCGATGGCGAAGTGTGGAAGCTGGAGGAAGGCCTGCCCGGGCTGATCGCCGACTGCCGGCAATTGCTCGATGCCGAATCGCGCTTCCTGTTCCTCACCGTCTATGCGGTGCGCATGTCGGCGCTGGCGATCGGCGAACTGCTGCGACAAACGCTCGGCGATCTCGGCGGCACGGTCGAGGCGGGCGAACTTGCGGTGCGCGAGGAAGCGCGCGGGCTGCTGTTGCCGACCGCGATATGGGCACGCTGGAGCCGATAACCGTCTTTCCAAAGCAACGGCGTGGGCCTACGAAAAGGCCATACCGATAGCTCGAAAGGCAAGTTCCATGCGTGAAGCCGCCATCATCGCCACCGCCCGCACGCCGATCGGCAAGGCCTATCGTGGTGCGTTCAACATCACCGAGGCACCGGTGCTCGCGGCGCATGCGATGAACGCCGCGGTCGAGCGCGCTGGGATCGATCCGGCGCGGATCGACGAGATCTTCTGGGGTGTCGGCGGCCAATATGGCACGCAAGGGGGGAATGCCGGGCGCATGGCGGTGTTCGCCGCCGGCCTGCCGGAAAGCGTGCCGGCCTTCACGCTTGATCGCAAATGCGGCTCCGGCCTCACCGCCGTCGCGCTCGCCGCGCGTTCGATCATCTGCGACGAAATGGATGTTGCGCTGGCCGGTGGCATGGAATCGATCAGCCTGACCGTCACCAAGGAAGCGCCGCGCTACGTCAACCACTCGGTCGTCGCGCGCGAGCCGGCCGCCTATATCCCGATGATCGAGACCGCGGAGATCGTCGCCGAGCGCTACAAGATCAGCCGGGAAGCCCAGGACGCCTATGGCGCGCAGAGCCAGCAGCGCGCCGTCGCCGGCCTTGCCGCGGGCGCCTTTGCCGAGGAGATCGCGCCGATCACCGTGGAGAAGGCGGTATTCGACAAGCAGGGCAACCGCACCGGCAGCGAGACGGTGACGCTGTCGCAGGACGAAGGCATTCGCGACGGCACCACCGCCGAAGGACTGGCCGGGCTCAAGACCGTGTGGCCGGGCGGCGACTTTAGCGGCCCAGGCACCGGCATCACTGCCGGCAATGCCAGCCAGTTGTCCGACGGCAGCTCGGCGCAGATCCTGATGGACCGCAAGACCGCGGAGGCCGAGGGCAAGCAGATTCTCGGCATCTATCGCGGCTTCCAGGCGGCGGGCTGCGCGCCCGACGAGATGGGCATCGGCCCGGTCTTCGCGATTCCCAAGCTGCTCGACCGCGCCGGGCTGTCGGTCGGCGATATCGGGCTGTGGGAGCTGAACGAAGCCTTCGCCTCGCAATGCCTCTACTGCCGTGACCATCTTGGCATCGATCCTGACAAATACAATGTGAACGGCGGCGCGATCGCCGTCGGCCACCCGTTCGGCATGACCGGCAGCCGTCTCGTCGGCCACGCGCTGATCGAGGGCCGCAAGCGCGGCGTGCGCTATGTCGTGGTGTCGATGTGCACCGCCGGCGGCATGGGCGCAGCGGGGCTGTTCGAAATCGTCTAGCGGCTGGCCGCTCACCCCGCCGCGCCATCCGCGCCGCGATCGTTTGCGACTTGCGCGCGCCGGTTGCCGCTGTCACCCCGATCCAGGGGGACCGAAACATGACGATTCTGCAGGCGGACGTGCGCGAGCAGAACGAACCCGGGGATTGGGAAGCGGGGTTGAGCGCGCGGGACGGCTACCCCGTCTTCGCGCTGATCCTGATCTTCGTCCTGATCGCCGTCACCGCCGTGGCGATCGGCCGCATCGATACGACAATGGGCATGGCCTATGTGGCGGGCGCCACGCTTGGGCCTGCGTTGCTGTTCTGGGGCATCGCCTATGCCGTCACCATCCGCCATGCGCGCCGCGCCTGGCAGGTTGGCAGCTTTGCCGGCGTGATGCTGGTCGCCCTGCTCTATTGCACCGCCGTGATGGGCACCGCCAGCGCCGCCGCGAAGCGCGACCTGGCGATGCTGGCCGACATACGGTTCGACGCCGAAGGCATGGCGATCCTGCCCGCCAATGCCGATCGCGGCCCCGCCTCGCGCGTCTTCATCGGTCATTTCGCCGCGCTCAATACGCTGCTACGCGAGCGACGTCAGCGGCTCGAGAAGAGCGGGCTGGGCAGCATCGTCGATCCGCAAGCACTGTCGGTAAACCCCGCACTGCTGCGCGACTGCGCCCGTTTCGGCCGCGCGAGACCGGAAAACGATGCTGCGACGGCGCAGGTGGCGGCGCTGATCGCCGCGCTCCCCGGCAAGCTCGAGCGGGCCGGCATCGAACCGATCCTGCGTACCCAGTTACTGACCGGCATGACGCGGGGCGCAACCGGCTCCCAGCTCAAGATACGCGCGGCGGGCGCGCGGATCGACGCGATGCTGGAGGAGGCGGAGGCGCTTTGCACCGTCCTCGCCTGGCACCGCTGGACGCCGCGGGCCCGCGCCTTCGTGTTCACGAGCATCGTCGACATGCAGGAATATGACCGTCACGTGATCCTGTACAACGGCCTGATCCAGCAGGATCAGGCCGCCGATGCGGAGATGCGTCAGGCCGCCGAGCGGGACCGGACACGCATCCGCCGGGCGATGAACTGACCGGTCAGTCGGCGAACAGCAGGACCGGCGTTTCGAGATACTTTTTCAGTTCCTGCACGAAGCTCGCCGCATCGAAACCGTCGACCACGCGGTGATCGCAGCTGATCGACAGGTTCATCAGCTTGGCACGGCGGATCTCGTCACCGTCGAAGACCGGACGTTCGACGATCTTGTTGGGCCCGATGATCGCCACTTCCGGACGGTTGATCACCGGCGTGGTGGCGATGCCGCCGAGCGGCCCGAGCGAGGTGATGGTCAGCGTCGAGCCGCTCAGCTCCGCGCTGCTCGCCTTGCCGCTGCGCGCCGCGTCGGCCAGGCGACCGATCTCGCTGGCGAGCTGCCAGACGTTGCGATCCTGCGCGTCGCGGATCACCGGCACCATCAGCCCGGCATCGGTCTGCGTCGCCATGCCGAGATGCACCGCGCCATGCCGCGTGACCACGCCCGCTTCGTCGTCATAGCGCGCGTTGATCATCGGGAAGGCGGGGATCGCCTTGCAGATCGCGACGATCATCAACGGCAGCATGGTGAGCTTGGGGCGCTGCCCGCGATTCGCGTTGAGATCGGCGCGCATGTCTTCCAGCGCGGTGACGTCGATCTCGTCGACATAGGTGAAATGCGGGATCGCGCGCTTCGATGCCGCCATGTTCTCGGCGATGCGGCGGCGCATGCCGATCACCTTGATCGGCTGGTCGGCACGGGCGTTATGGGCGTGCGGCGCCTGATAGCCCTGCCCCTGGCCGTAGCGCAGATAGGCATCGAGATCGGCGTGGCGGACGCGATCGGAGTCGGTCTTCACATCCGCGAGGTCGATGCCGAGATCGGCCGCGCGCGCGCGGACGGCAGGCGAGGCGAGGGCCTTCTGCTCTTGCTCCCTCTCCCCTCCGGGGAGAGGGTTGGGGAGAGGGGCAGTGTCGGGCGCCGGCGCTTGTGGCGGGGGGGGGCGCCCCCCCCCGCCACAAGCGCCGGCGCCCGACACGGGCCCCCCCCCCCACCCCCCACCCCCCGGGGGGTGGGGGGTGGGGGGGGGGGCCCGTGTCGGGCGCCGGCGCTTGTGGCAGCCCCTCTCCCCGACCCTCTCCCCGGAGGGGAGAGGGAGAAGGCGTCGCTTCCTCCACGCCCGGATTCTCCGCCTCGTACTGCTCGGCCACTTCGGCCTGCTCCGCGCTCGCCGGCGCGACCTTCACCTCCGACGGCGGATCGATCCGCAACGCCGGCGCTTCCTCGGCCGAAAATGCCGCGGCCTCCGTCTCGATCACCACCAGCGCCGCGCCGATCGACACCTGGTCGCCGACCTCGCCCGCCAGTTCGACCACGATGCCCGACACCGGCGATTCCATCTCGACGGTCGCCTTGTCGGTCATCATGTCGGCGATCTGCTGATCTTCCTCGATCCGATCGCCCACGGCGACGTGCCAGGCGACGATCTCCGCCTCGGAAATGCCTTCGCCGATATCGGGAAGCTTGAAGGTAAAGCGTGCCATTACGTCCTCATCACTTTCTTGAGCGCCTCGCCGATGCGCACGGGGCCCGGGAAATAGGCCCATTCCAGGCTGTGCGGGTAGGGCGTGTCGAAGCCGGTGACGCGCTCGATCGGGGCTTCGAGATGATAGAAGCAGCGCTCCTGCACGATTGCCGACAGTTCGGCGCCGAACCCGCTGGTGCGCGTCGCCTCGTGCACGATCATGCAGCGCCCGGTCTTCTTCACCGACGCCTCGATCGTCTCGATATCGAGCGGCACCAGCGTGCGCAGATCGATGATCTCGGCATCGACGCCCGCCTCGGCGATCACCGCCGCGGCGACATGCACCATTGTCCCATAAGCCAGCACGGTCAGCGCCTCGCCCGGCCGCACGATCTTCGCCTTGCCCAGCGCGATCTTGTAATAGCCGGTCGGGACGTCTCCGGCCGGATGCTTCGACCAGTTCTGCGCCGGGCGATCCCAATGGCCGTCGAACGGGCCGTTATAGATCCGCTTGGGCTCGAAGAAGATCGTCGGATCGTTATCCTCGATCGCCGCGATCAGCAGGCCCTTGGCGTCGTACGGAGTCGACGGGATCACCGTCTTGATGCCCGATACGTGCGTGAAGATGCCCTCTGGGCTCTGGCTGTGCGTCTGGCCGCCGAAAATGCCCCCGCCAAACGGCGAGCGCACCGTGATCGGCGAGATGAACTCACCGGCCGAGCGATAGCGCAGCCGTGCGGCTTCGGAGACGAGCTGATCGAGCGCGGGATAGATATAATCGGCGAACTGGATTTCCGGCACGGGGCGCAGACCGTACGCCCCCATGCCGACCGCGACGCCGATGATGCCGCATTCGGTGATCGGCGTGTCGAACACGCGGCGCTTGCCGTGCTTGGCCTGCAGCCCGGCGGTGGCGCGGAACACGCCGCCGAAATAGCCGACATCCTCGCCCATCACGATCACGTCGGGATCGCGCTCCATCATCACGTCCATGGCCGAGTTGATCGCTTGGATCATGTTCATGCGGGTGCTGGGTTCGGCTTGCGGGCCGGCGGCTTGCACGTCGATTGTCGTATCAGTCATCGTCTTACCTCGTCACCCCGGCGTTGAGCCGGGGTCCCGCTTGTGTTGGCGGCGGAGAAGAAGCGGAACCTCGGCTCGAGGCCGGGGTGATGGCGCGGGCGCGCATCACTTACGCGCCCACGGCCGGCCGCTGGCGGTTTCTTCCGCCACCATCTGCGCCTGCTGCTCGCGTAAGTGCCAGGGCATTTCCTCGAACACGCCGTCGAACAGCGTATCCAGCGGCTGGTGCAGCCCGTGGCCGAGGATGCCGTTCTGCTCGGCTTCCTTCTGCGCGCGCTTCACCTCTTCCGCGAGTTCCTTGTCCTGCGCAGCATGCCGCTCCTCGTCCCATTCGCCGATCGCGATCAGATGATCCTTCAGCCGCTTGATCGGATCGCCGAGCGGCCAGGCATTGGGCTCGCCTTCGCTGCGATACTGGCCGGGATCGTCCGAGGTCGAATGGCCTTCGGCACGATAGGTGAAATGCTCGATCAGCGTCGGGCCCTGGTTGGTCCGGGCGCGTTCGGCGGCCCAGGCAGTGGCGGCATAGACGGCCAATGCATCATTGCCGTCGATCCGCAGCCCGGCAATGCCATAGCCCACCGCGCGCGCCGCGAAGGTGGTCGATTCGGCCCCGGCAAAGCCGGAAAAGCTCGAGATCGCCCATTGATTGTTGACGACGTTGAAGATCACCGGCGCGCGGTACACGCTGGCGAAAGTGCAGGCGGAATGGAAATCGCCCTCCGCGGTCGATCCCTCGCCGCACCAGGTCGCGGCGATCCGCGTGTCGCCCTTCGCCGCGCTCGCCATCGCCCAGCCGACCGCCTGGGGATATTGCGTCGCGAGATTGCCCGAGATCGAGAAGAAGCCGGCTTCCTTGACCGAATACATGATCGGCAATTGCTTTCCCTGCAGCCGATCCGCGGTGTTCGAATAGATCTGGTTCATCATGTCGACCATCGACCAGCCGCGCGCGATCAACAGGCCCTGCTGGCGATAGGAGGGGAAGCACATGTCCTCGTAATCGAGCGCATAGGCGGCCGATACGGCGACCGCCTCTTCGCCGGTGCACTTCATGTAGAAGCTGGTCTTGCCCTGGCGTTGCGCGCGGAACATGCGCTCGTCGAACGCGCGGACCAATGCCATGCTGCGCAGCATGGCGCGCAGCGTATCGGGCGCGAGACGCGGGTTCCACGGGCCGACCGCCTGGTTCTCGTCGTCGAGCACGCGCACCAGCTGATAGGCGAGATCGGTGAACGTATCGGCGGGATCGGCGGTGTCCGGCCGCCGCGTCTCGCCGGCACCCGGCAGGTCGATTTCGGTAAAGTCGACCGCGTCGCCGGGGCGGAACTTGGGCTCGGGCACATACAGCGACAAAGGCTGCAGATTCGCACGCCTCGTGCCATTTGCTGGGTCGCTGGCCATGAAATCTCCATACTGTCCGCAGATTGAACGCGCGGATTCGGGTGTTGGCGCCTTGTTATAAAATTTCAACGGCGATGGCGAGAGGCTGTGTTGGGGGGAAGATGCCGTCGCCTCTCCCGTCGCCGCGGGAGCCGGCGACGGGGGAGGCGAAACCGTTATTCGGCCGCCACGACTTGCTCGATCACGCCGAAGATCGGGTGCCGCTTATCGTCCTCGGCCCAAATCCGCACCGTATCGCCGGCCTTGAGAAACGGCGTCACCGCCGCCCCGCCGGTGATCGTCTCCACCGTCCGCACTTCGGCGAGGCACGAATAGCCCACCCCGCCCGCGGCGATCGATTTGCCCGGCCCGCCATCGCTATCGCGGTTCGATACCGTGCCCGAGCCGATGATCGTGCCGGCGCCCAGCTTCCGCGTCTTGGCGGCGTGCGCGATCAGCGTGCCGAAATCGAACGTCATGTCCACGCCCGCCTCGGCGCGGCCGAACGGCTGGCCGTTCAAGTCGACCATCAGGCGGCGGTGCAGCTTGCCGTCGCGCCACCAGTCGCCCAGCGATTCGGGCGTCACGAACACCGGCGAGAAGGCACTGGCCGGCTTGGACTGGAAGAAGCCGAAGCCCTTGGCGAGCTCCCCGGGGATCAGGTTGCGCAACGAGACGTCGTTGGTCAGCCCGACCAGGCGCACCGCGGCCAAAGCTTCCTCGCGACTGGCGCCCATCGGCACGTCGCCGGTGACCACCACCACTTCCGCCTCGAGATCGCAGCCCCAGCTGTCGTCGGCCAGTGGGATCGCATCGCGCGGCCCCAGGAAACCGTCGCTGCCGCCCTGGTACATCAACGGATCATGCCAGAACGTCTCGGGCATCTCGGCGCCACGCGCCTGCCGCACCAGCGCGACATGGTTCACATAGGCCGAGCCGTCGGCCCATTGATAGGCCCGCGGCAGCGGCGCGGCAGCGTCATGCTCGTGGAAGCGGCGCATCGGGATCATCTCGTGCTCGAGATCGGTGGCGAGATTCTGCAGATCGGGCAGCAGCCGGTCCCAATCGTCGAGCGCGGCCTGCAGCGTGGCGACGATATGGCCGGCATCGGCATACCAGGCGAGATCGTTGGAGACGACGACGAGCTTGCCGTCGCGGCCCTGTTTGAGGCTGGCCAATTTCATCATGCTCTCCTGCTATCTTTCGATCACCCTTAGCCGTCCCGGCATCTGCGCGAAAGCCGGATCGCGGGAGTGGATTGACGCGGACGTAAACTCCACGCACATCTGCCAAAACAAAAGTTACAGGAGAGCCCGATGTCGCTTGATACCGTCGCAGGCCGTTTTGCGTATACCGAGGATCACGAGGCCTTCCGCCAGACCGTGCGCCAGTTCCTGATGAAGGAAGGCGTGCCGCACGTCGGCAAATGGGAGGAGGACCGGCTCGTTCCCAAGGATTTCTGGATCAAGGCCGGCGCGATCGGCATGCTCTGCCCGACCGTGCCCGAGGCCTATGGCGGGCTCGGCCTGGATTTCGGCTATAACGCGATCGTCGACGAGGAAATGTCGTATACCGGCGTGCCGGCCGGCTTTTCGCTGCAATCGGATATCGTGGCCGGCTATATCGAGCATTACGGCTCCGAGGAGCAGAAGGCCGAATGGCTGCCCAAGATGGTCTCGGGCGAGGTGATCACTGCGATCGCGATGACCGAGCCGGGCACCGGATCCGACCTGCAGGCGATCCGCACCACTGCCCGCAAAGACGGCAACCATTACGTCATCAACGGCTCCAAGACCTATATTACCAACGGGCAGAATACCGACCTGACATTGGTCGTCGCCAAGACCGATCCCGATGCCAAGCCGGCCTGGAAGGGCATGTCGATCATCTTGGTCGAAAGCGACCGCGAGGGCTTCAGCAAGGGCCGCAAGCTCGACAAGATCGGACAGGAAGCCGCCGACACGAGCGAATTGTTCTTCGAAGACGTCCGCGTGCCGATCACCAACTGCCTGGGTGAAGAGGGCAAGGGGTTCATCTATCTGATGAGCCAGCTGCCGCAGGAACGCCTCTCGATCGCCGTATCGGTCCAGGCCTCGGCGCAGAAGGCGTTCGACGAGACGGTCGAGTTCACCAAGACGCGCAAGGCGTTCGCCGGGATGGTGTTCGACTTCCAGAACACCCGCTTCGTGCTCGCCGATCTCAAGGCCAAGCTGCAGGTCGGCTGGGCGCATCTTGATTGGGCGATCACCCGCCACCTGAAGGGCGAACTGACCAACGAGGAAGGCGCTGCCGCCAAATTGTGGCATACCGATCTGCAATGGGAAGTGATGGACGCCTGCCTGCAGCTGCATGGCGGCGCCGGCTATATGAACGAATATCCCATCGCCCGCGCCTGGCGCGCGGCGCGCGTGACACGCATTTTCGGGGGGACGAACGAGATCATGAAGGAGCTGATCGGCCGCTCGCTGTAGCACACCGGACGGGAGGACTGGGGAACCGATCACACGGCGAGACGTTTCGTCGTGTTGCTCGGACTCATGCCTTGCGGAAATCGCGCCGAAACGGCATGGTGACATCCCGATGACTATTCCACCGCCCGACGGTTCGCGTGACAGGCGGATAGAGGATACCACCAATCTCTGGGTGATCCACCCTGCGTCGCGCGCCCTGCTGCCGCTGGCACTGCGCTTCGGCATCACCGCCAACATGGTCTCGTTCGCCGGACTGGGGCTCGGCATTGCCGCCGCTTTATGCTTTTCGCGCTGGACCGATCCGCGCGCGGTGGTGGCGGGGCTGCTGCTGTCGATCGGCTGGCTGATCGCCGACGGGCTTGACGGCATGGTCGCCCGCGCGACCAAGACCGCGTCGGCGTTCGGCCGGCTGCTCGACGGGCTGTGCGATCACGGCGTGTTCTCGCTCATCTATGTCGCGCTCGCGCTGTCGATCGGTACGCTCGAGGCTTGGGCATTGGCGATCGTCGCCGGCATCGCGCATGTCGTCCAGTCCAGCCTGTTCGAGGGCGAACGCGCCCGCTTCCACCGTCGGCTGCGCGGCGACAGTGGCGCGGCACGCCCGGCGCGCACCGGCGGGATGCTCGAGAAGCGCTATGACGATCTGTCGCGCGGCATCGATCGCCTGGCCGCGCCGTTCGATCAGGCGCTGGCGCAGAACGGCGACCCGCAGCGTTTCGGCCAGGAGTATGCCATGCGCGCGGTGGCGCCGATGAAGCTGATGGCGTTCGAAAGCGCCAACATGCGCGTCGCCGCGATCTTTCTCGCCTGCCTTGCCGGGAAACCGGAATTGTTCTGGTGGTTCGAAATCGTGCCACTCACGCTCTTGCTTGCATGCACCCTGTTCTGGCATCGGCGCGTTGAAGCGGCGCTGGTGCGTCCGCCGAGCGCCTCACCCGTAAATACCTAATACCGGCCGCGCATGCCGCCGAGCCCCCCATTGATAGACTCGAAGGACTCCCTCCAGCCATGACCACCATCAACGTCGCCGTGATCGGCATCGGCAATTGCGCCAGCTCGCTGGTGCAGGGCCTGGCCTTTTATCATCAGGGGCAGAACGATCACGTCGGACTGATGCATTGGGATCTTGGCGGCTACAAGCCGAGCGACATCAAGGTTGTCGCGGCGTGGGACGTCGATGCGCGCAAGGTCGGCGTGGATGTCGCGGAAGCCATTTTCGCCAAGCCCAATTGCACTGCGATCTTCTGTGGCGACGTGCCGGCAAGCGGCGTCAAGGTGCAGATGGGGCAGGTCCTGGACGGCGTCGCCGATCATATGGCTGACTATAAGGACGACCGCACCTTCATCGTCTCGACCGAAGCCCAGCCGAGCAAGGCCGATGTCGTCGCGGCATTGCGCGCCAGCGGTGCGCACGTGCTGATGAACTATCTGCCGGTCGGCAGCCAGAAGGCGACCGAATTCTACGCCGAATGCGCGATCGAGGCCGGCGTCGCCTTCGTCAACAACATCCCCGTGTTCATCGCCAGCGACGAAGTCTGGGCCAAGAAGTTCACCGATGCCGGCGTGCCGATCGTCGGCGACGACATCAAGGCGCAGCTCGGCGCGACGATCGTTCACCGCGTGCTGACCGATCTGTTCGCCAAGCGCGGCGTCAAGCTGGAGCGTACCTACCAGCTCAACACCGGCGGCAATACCGACTTCCTCAACATGTCCAACCATCGCCGCCTGGAATCGAAGAAGATCTCCAAGACCGAAGCGGTGCAGTCGGTCGCGGCCGAGCGGCTGAGCGACGACAATGTGCATATCGGCCCGTCCGATTACGTGCCGTGGCAGAACGACAACAAGGTCTGCTTCCTGCGCATGGAAGGCACGATGTTCGGCGGCGTGCCGATGAACCTCGAAATGCGCCTGTCGGTCGAGGACAGCCCGAACTCGGCCGGCGTCGCGATCGACATGATCCGCTGCGCCAAGCTGGCCAGCGATCGTGGTCTTGCCGGCCCGATCCACCCTGCCTCGGCCTATTTCTGCAAGCACCCCCCGATCCAGATGACCGACGATCTGGCGCAGCAGGCGGTCGAAGACTTCATCGCCGCCGCCGCCTGACAGCCAGGTGGCGATCGAGACATGCGTGGTGCTCGCCGCCGGCGCGGGTACCCGCCTGCGCGACGCGGCCGAGTCGAAGCCGTTATGTGAAGTTGCCGGCACGCCGCTGCTCGATCACGCGATCGAGCGGCTGGCGGCGGCCGGGATCCGCCGCGCTATCGTCACCACCGGCTACCGGGCGGAAGCGATCGAGGCACATCTTGCCGGCCGAGACTGGCCGGTAACGGTAGAGACCGCCCGCACGATCGACTGGCGCCAGCCCAACGGCGTATCGGCGCTGGCCGCCGCGCCGCTGCTGGACGGCGCGGAGACGTTGCTGGTGATGTGCGACCATCTGGTCGAGCCGGCGCTTTACGCCCGGATGGCGGCGGCCGGCGCGGGTCAGGGCCTGCGCCTCGGCATCGACCGCCGGCTCGGGCATGACTGGGTCGATCCGCTCGACGTCACCTGCGTTGCCACCGACGGCGACCGGATCACCGCGATCGGCAAGGAAATGGCGCCGCACGATTGCTACGATACCGGGGTGTTCGCCGTCGGGCCGCACTTTTTCGCCGCACTCCGGGCGCTGCCGTCGCCATCAATCACCGAGGCGGTCCGTGCGCTCATTGCCCAGCGCACGGCGCTGACGGTGGACTGCAGCGATCTCGACTGGATCGACGTCGACGACCCCAAGGCGCTGGCCGCCGCCAACGCCTGGCTGTCCGGCGCCCGGCCTGCCGGCGTTTGATCCTGCGCGACGCGACGGCCGCCGCGCACCTTGTTTCCCTGAGCGCCCCCCGCTTGGCGCGGGCTGGTGCCGGCGGCTCCGCCGTCCGGTACAGATACTTTAAGATCTTCACCCTATTCCGGTCCGCCCGTGTATTCTGGGATTAGCGTGACCCGACCAATGTTCCCCGTGCGTGCCATTCTTGTTGGACTGGCCTTCTTCCTCGCCGCTGCCGCGTCCATCCGCTTTACGCGCTTCGACGGCGGCGTGGCGTTCATCTGGGTGGCGAACGCCCTGCTGATCGTCGAACTGTCGCTGCGGCGGCCCGCCGATTGGCCCGCCCCCTTGTTTTTCAGCGCGCTCGCGAGCGCTGCCGCCACCACGCTGTTCGGTATCGGCATCGCCGCCGCGCCCGGCATCACGCTGGCAATGATGCTCGAAGCGGCGGGCGCCGCCTGGCTGTTGCAGCGCCTGCGCGGCGGGCGGCTCGATCTGGGGTCGATGGAAGGCTTCGTCGTGTTCGCCGTAGCCGCCGGGCTGGTCGCGCCGGCGGCAGGCGCATTCGGCGGCGCCGCGATCGTATCGATGTTCACGACGACCGCATTCTGGAGCAACTGGCTGCACTGGTATCTCGGCCATGCGCTGGGCAATATCCTGCTCGCGCCGATCCTGGTGCTGATCCTGACCGGCGATCTGCTCCGCGAGTTCCGCCGGCTGCGCCCCCGCCGCCGGATCGAGGCAGGCGGCTTGTGCCTGGCGATGGTACTGACCAGCGCCGTGGTGTTCGCGCAAAGCGTACTGCCGCTGCTGTTCCTGCCGCTATGGCCGATGATGATCGCGGCGTTCCGCTTCGGCCGGATCGGCAGCGCGGTATCGATCGTCCTGCTGGCACTGGTCGGCGGCGCACTGACCATGGCCGACAGCGGGCCGGTGCAGCTCATTCACGCCTCCAGCGGCGGCAAGGCACTGTTCTTCCAATTCTATCTTGTCGTCACCGCCTTCATGACGCTGCCGGTGGCGGCGGTATTGCAGCAAAGCGCCACCCTGTTCCGCGCGCTGCGCGAGAGCGAGGCACGGTACCGGCTGATCGCCGACGGATCGAGCGATGTGATCATCAATCTCGATCGCAGCGGACGCATTCGCTACGTGTCCCCCTCGATCACCGACCTGTCGGGCTACGACCCGGCCACGCTGATCGGCAGCGACGCCGCCGGCCTGGTGCTGGCCGAGGACCGCGCCGATCTCGAAGCGATACAGCGCCGCGCGCTGGCCGATCCCGGCGCCACCTTCATCCTCGAATATCGCTCGATAACCGCCGGCGGCGCGACGATCTGGTGCGAGACGCACACGCGCGGCGTGACCGACGATCAGGGGCGCGTGATCGGATCGGTGAGCCAGATCCGCGACATCACGCATCACAAGATCGTCGAAGCGGAACTGTCGCTTGCGGCGAAAACCGATACGCTGACCGGCATCGGCAACCGGCGCGCGTTCGACGAGATGCTTGATCAGCGCATCGATGATGTCAGTGCCGGGCGCGGCGTGGGCTGCTGCGCGATCCTCGATCTCGATTTCTTCAAGCGCGTCAACGACGTGCACGGCCACGATGCCGGCGATCGCGTGCTGCGCGCCTTTGCCGATGTCGCTGCCGCCACGATCCGGGAAGGCGATCTGATCGCCCGGCTCGGTGGCGAGGAATTCGGGGTAATCCTGTGGGGCGCCGATTTGGCGGAGGCGCGATCCGTCTGCGAACGGCTGCGGCGCGAGGTCGAGGATCTGAGCATCGCGACGCGCGCCGGCGCGACGATCGGCGTCACGTTCAGCGGGGGCATCGCACGCATCGCCAGCGGCCTGCGGGACGACATCGTGCGCCGCGCCGACGAGGCGCTGTACCGCGCGAAGCATAGCGGGCGAAACCGATTAGCTTTCGCGCTCTAGCGCCCCCGGAAGCGCGCCCGTTTTCCTATGCCACGTCAGCATAGCGCGCGGCCCGGCGGCCGACAAACGAAGGGGCGGCACGACGTGGTCGTACCGCCCCCGATAGGTCGATCGAGATTCGAGGCGTGGCCTCAGAGCTTCTCGGTCAGCTCCGGCACGATCTTGAACAGATCGCCGACCAGGCCGAGATCCGCGACCTGGAAGATCGGCGCATCCTCATCCTTGTTGATCGCGATGATCGTCTTGCTGTCCTTCATCCCGGCGAGATGCTGGATCGCGCCGGAAATGCCGATCGCGACATAGACTTCGGGCGCGACGATCTTGCCGGTCTGGCCGACCTGATAGTCGTTCGGCGCATAGCCCGCGTCGACCGCCGCACGGCTCGCGCCGACACCGGCGCCGAGCTTGTCGGCCAGCGGATCGATCAGCGCATGGAACTGCTCGCCCGAACCCAGCGCGCGACCACCCGAGACGATGATCTTGGCGCTGGTCAGCTCCGGGCGTTCCGACGTGGCGATCTCGCTGCCGACATAGGTCGACACGCCGCTATCACCGGTGGTTGCCACGGCTTCGATCGTGCCCGAACCGCCCTCGGTCGCGGCCTTCTCGAACGCGGTGCCGCGTACGGTGATGACCTTCTTGGCATCCTTGGTCTGGACGGTGGCGATCGCATTGCCGGCATAGATCGGCCGTGTGAACGTATCTTCCGACTCGACCGACAGGATGTCGGAGATCTGCATCACGTCGAGCAACGCGGCGACGCGCGGCGCGATGTTCTTGCCGCCCGAGGTGGCGGGGAACAGCACCGCGTCGTGATCGGCCATCAGCTGGACGACCAGCGGCGCGACATTCTCGGCCAGCGCATGCGCATAGGCCGCATCGTCGGCGACGTGGACCTTGCCCACGCCGGCGATCTTGGCGGCTTCGGCGGCGACCGCGTCGACGCCTTGGCCGGCAACGATCAGATGGACTTCGCCGAGCTGCGACGCGGCGGTGACCACGGCGAGCGTGGCATCCTTGACGGTGGCGCCGTCATGTTCGACCCAGACGAGCGTCTTCACTTCGCGACTCCCATTGCCTTGAGTTTGGTGACCAGTTCATCGACATCGGCGACCTTGACGCCGGCCGAGCGCTTGGCCGGCTCGACCACCTTCAGCGTGGTCAGGCGCGGCGCGATATCGACGCCGTAATCGGCCGCCGTCTTCTGCGCCATCGGCTTGGATTTGGCCTTCATGATGTTGGGCAGCGAGGCATAACGCGGCTCGTTGAGCCGCAGGTCGACGGTGATGATCGCCGGCAGCGTCAGCGTCTCGGTCTCCGCCCCGCCATCGACTTCGCGCGTCACGGTGACGCTGTCGCTGGTCAGCTCGACCTTCGAGGCGAACGTCGCCTGGCCGACGCCAAGCAGCCCGGCGAGCATCTGCCCGGTCTGGTTGTTGTCGTCGTCGATCGCCTGCTTGCCGAGGATCACCAGATCGGGCTTTTCCTCGTCGACGATCGCTTTCAGCAGCTTGGCCACGCCCAGCGGCTCGACCTTCTCTTCCGAGACGATCAGGATCGCGCGATCCGCGCCCATCGCCAGCGCCGTGCGCAGCGTTTCCTGGCTCTTCTGCTCGCCGATCGAGACGACGACGATTTCCGTCACGCCCTTGTCCTTGAGGCGGATCGCCTCTTCGACGGCGATCTCGTCGAACGGGTTCATGCTCATCTTGACGTTCGCCAGATCGACGCCCGTCCCATCCGCTTTCACGCGGGGCTTCACGTTGTAATCAAGCACGCGCTTGACCGGGACAATTACCTTCATCCGTATCTCTCCAAAATCTGGCCACGCTTCCTGGGGAGGAGCGGATCGGTTCTCAGTCAGCTAATTCCAGACGACGTTCGATCCGGTCAAGGCGCATGCTGATATTGTCGATCGCGATTTGCTGTGCCGCATCCGCCGCCGATAGGTTGGCGAGATGCTGCATGATCGATGCTACCGACCCTTCAAGATTGGCGAGACGGCGCGCCATCTCATCTTGCTTGCGCTCGACGCGCTCCAGTGTCGACTGGAAGCGATTCAAGTGCTCGAAGATCAGATTTTCAACGTTCTCCGTCATCGCCCATCCATAGCAAGTTACGCTGCCTTTTGCACCTCCGCGACGATCTTGCGCGCCGCATCGCCCAGGTCGTTGGCGGGAACGATCGCCAGGCCCGAGGTCGAGAGAATGCGCTTGCCCTCCTCGACGTTCGTGCCTTCCAACCGAACCACCAACGGGACCGAAAGGTTCACTTCCTTCGCCGCGGCGACGATGCCGTCGGCAATGATGTCGCACTTCATGATGCCGCCGAAGATGTTGACGAGGATGCCCTTCACCGCCGGATCGCTGAGAATGATCTTGAACGCTGCCGTGACCTTCTCGGTCGTGGCGCCGCCGCCGACGTCGAGGAAGTTGGCCGGGAACATGCCGTTCAGCTTGATGATGTCCATCGTCGCCATGGCCAAGCCCGCGCCGTTGACCATGCAGCCGATGTCGCCGTCGAGCTTGATATAGGCCAGGTCGTACTTGGAGGCTTCGAGCTCGGCCGGATCTTCCTCGGTCTCGTCGCGCAATTCCATCAGGTCCTTATGGCGGAACATCGCGTTGCCGTCGAATGCCACCTTGGCGTCGAGCACGAGCAGCTGGCCCTGCTTGGTCACGGCGAGCGGATTGATCTCGATCTGCTCGGCATCGGTGCCGATGAACGCATCATACAGCTTCGAGGCCGTGCTCGAGGCCTGCTTGGCGAGATCGCCCTCGAGCCCCAGCGCATTGGCGACCGCGCGGCCGTGATGCGGCATGAAGCCGGTTGCCGGATCGATGTCGAACGTCTCGATCTTTTCCGGCGTGTCGTGCGCGACGGCTTCGATGTCCATGCCGCCTTCGGTCGAGACGACCATCGAGACACGGCCGGTTGCGCGGTTGACGAGCAGGGCGAGATAGAATTCCTTCTCGATGTCGGCGCCGTCGGTGACGTACAGGCGGTTGACCTGCTTGCCGGCATCGCCGGTCTGGATCGTCACCAGCGTGTTGCCGAGCATGTCGGTCGCCGCGGCGCGGACGTCTTCCTCGCTCCAGGCGAGACGCACGCCGCCCTTGGCATCAGGCCCGAGTTCGACGAACTTGCCCTTGCCGCGGCCGCCGGCATGAATCTGCGATTTCACGACGTAAAGCGGCCCGGGCAGCTTCTTCGATGCCTCGACGGCTTCCTCGACGGTCAGCGCCGCATAGCCTGCGGGGACGGGCACGCCGAATTTGGCCAGCAATTCCTTGGCCTGATATTCATGAATGTTCATGGGCGCGCGCCTTTCGAATGGAATGGGTTTGCAGCGGCCTAAAGCACAGCCGGGCGGCTGAATCCACCCTTGGCTATCGGGGAAGCCCCATCGCGCACGAGGCGGCGGCACTGGCGGTGACCGAGATGATCTGCGGATCGTTGAGGTCGCGGATGCGGCGCAGCAGATGCTTCACCCCCCGCCCCTCGCCCTTGCCCAGCGCCGACAGGCGCTGCAGCTGCGCGATCGACAGATTGTCGACCAGCTCGTCGGCCATGCATTCGGCGACGTCGTGCGACAGGCCGGCTTTCAGCAGCGCGTCGCGCGTGCGCGACTGCGGCGAGGCGCAGGCGGCAAGCGCGCACGGCAGCAGAATCGCCAGACGCCAGGGGGAATAACGCGAATTCACAGCTTCACCTCGCAACCAGGGCCGACCGCCGCTATATCGCGCTCATGAATTGGGCAACCGGCCTCCTGCTGTTCACCGCCACCATCGTCGGGATGGAAGGCTTTGCTTATGTCGCGCATCGCTGGCTGATGCACGGGCCGGGCTGGTTCCTGCACGAGAGCCACCACCGCGCGCGCCAGGGCAATTGGGAACTGAACGATCTGTATGCGGCGATCTTCGCGGTGCCGTCGATCGTGCTGTTGCTGGGCGGCGTGCAGCTCGGCTGGTGGCCGGGCTTCGCCTGGATCGGCGCGGGAATCGCGGCGTACGGCGCGATCTATTTCGGCTTCCACGACATCATCGTGCACAAGCGCCTCAATCACCGCTATTTGCCCAAATCCGCCTATATGAAGCGCATCATCCAGGCGCACCGGCTGCACCATGTGGTCGAGACCAAGCATGGCACGGTCAGCTTCGGCTTCCTCTGGGCGCCTAAGCCGGACGAACTGAAAGCGGAGCTCAAGCGCCGTGACCGCGCTGGCGTCCGCGCGCCCGTGCGGTCCGCCGACCTGCCCGTCGATTGAACGAAGGAACGTTGTTCTTCGCGCTGGCGGTGCCGGCGGTAATCCTGCTCGGGCTCGCCAAGGGCGGTTTTGCCGGCATGGGCGCGCTGTCGCTGCCGATGCTCGCGCTGGCCATCTCGCCGGTGCGCGCGGCCGCGATCCTGCTGCCGATCCTGATCGTGCAGGACGTGGTCGGCGTCTGGGCGTTCCGCAAAAGCTGGGACCGATACGTGCTCGCCTGGACGTTGCCGGGAGCGGCGGTCGGCATCGCGCTAGGCTATTGGTTCGCCGCACAGGTTTCGACCGATGCGGTGCTGGGGCTGGTCGGGGCGATCTCGCTGCTGTTCGGTGGCTATCGGCTATGGCGCGAGCGCGGCCATGCGGTGACCGCCGCCGCCAATGCGCCCGGCTGGGTCGGCGCGCTTTGTGGCTTGGCCTCGGGTTTCACCAGCCAGGTCGCACATGCCGGGCAGCCGCCGTTCCAGCTCTGGGTCCTGCCGCGCCGCCTGCCGCGCGACGTGCTGGTCGGCACGACCGCCATCTTCTTCGCCGTGGTCAATTGGATCAAGGTGCCGGCCTATTGGGCGCTCGGCCAGTTCGATTCGGCCAACCTCGTCGCCGCCGGGCTGCTCATGCCGGTCGCCATCCTCTCGACGCTGGCCGGCGTCTGGCTGGTGCGCCGCATCGCGCCCGAGCGTTTCTATACCGCGATCTACGTGCTGATGATGCTGGTGGGCGCCAAGCTGATCTGGGACGCCGCGGTTTAGCCGAGCGGCCAGCGCGCGACCGTCTCATGGCGCCGTTCACCGACGATGCTGTCGAGCAACAGCAGTTCCTCGACCGGCCAGTCGATCGGCGGAATGTCCCGCTCGACTGCGTGCCGGCCATGCAGCAGCGTGACATGCGGCCGGAAGTCCCAAGTGCATCGCGGCTGCAGCCCGCCCGCCCGCAACGCCCGATCGAGCGCGCCCTGCAGCGCCAGCAGCCCGGGCGGCACTGCGCTCGGGACCAGCACGACACTGCCCGCACCGCCGACCAGCCGGTCCAGGACGAGTCGAAACGACGCCAGCGGCACATCGGCGATGGCCCCCTGCGCGCGCGCGGCCGCATCGGCGGGGAAATCCTGGCGGTCGTCGAACAGCCAGGCCGTCAGGTGCAACTGATCGTCCGCCACCAGGCCCTTGGTCTGGCCGAGCGAGTCGCGCCACCCGGCAATCGCGCGGCGCACGCCCGCGGCCGGCCGCACCGCGAAGAACAGGCGGTGGAACGGCTCGGTCGGCATCAGTCGAACAGGCTGGAGACCGAACTTTCGTCGGCGATGCGGCGGATCGCCTCGGCGAGCAGCGGCGCGATGGTCAGGTGGCGGATGCGCTTGGCGTCCTTGATCACCTCATGGCTGCCGATCGAATCGGTGATCACCAGTTCCTCCAGCGCCGAACCGTCGACCCGCGCCACCGCGCCGCCCGACAGCACGCCGTGCGTGCAATAGGCGACCACGCCGACCGCGCCGGCTTCCTTCAGCGCCGCCGCGGCGTTGCACAGGGTCCCGGCCGAATCGACGATATCGTCGATCAGGATGCAGAAGCGCCCCTCGACCTCGCCGATGATGTTCATTACTTCGGATTCGCCGGCGCGCTCGCGGCGCTTGTCGACGATCGCCAGCGGCGCATTGTCGAGCCGCTTGGCCAGCGCGCGCGCGCGCACCACGCCGCCGACGTCGGGCGAGACGACCATCAGGTTGCGATCGCCGAAGCGCGTGAGGATATCCGCCGACATCACCGGCGCGCCGTAGAGATTGTCGGTCGGGATATCGAAGAAGCCCTGGATCTGCCCGGCATGCAGATCGACCGAGAGCACGCGATCGGCGCCGGCGACGGTGATCATGTTGGCGACGAGCTTGGCCGAGATCGGCGTGCGCGGGCCCGGTTTGCGGTCCTGCCGGGCATAGCCGAAATAGGGGATGACGGCGGTGATGCGCTTGGCCGAGGCGCGTTTCAGCGCATCGATCATGATCAGCAATTCCATCAGATTGTCGTTCGCCGGATAGCCGGTCGATTGCAGTACGAACACGTCCTCGCCGCGCACATTCTCCTGCACTTCGACGAAGATCTCCTCGTCGGCGAAGCGCCGCACACTGGCCTTAGTCAGGTCGAGCTCGAGATAGCGCGCGACATCGCGGGCGAGCGGCAGATTCGAATTGCCGGTCAACAGTTTCATGTTTGCGATCTCCCCGCGGTCTGCCCGCGATCCTTTAGGCGCGAATCGGCGAGCGTAAAGGGGGCATTGCCCGGTTCGGACACGCTGCCTAGAGCGTGAGCATGACCATTCGCACCCGTTTCGCCCCCTCACCCACCGGCCTGCTGCACGTCGGCAATATCCGTGCTGCGCTGCATAACTGGCTATGGGCACGCAAGAATGGCGGCCAGTTCTGGCTGCGCATCGACGATACCGATGCCGAGCGCAGCGAGGAACGGTTCGTCGACGCGATCCGCGCCGATCTAGCCTGGCTCGGACTCTCGCCGGATGGCGAGGAACGGCAATCCGCGCGGTTCGATCGCTACGAGGCGCGCTTTGCCGCGCTGCGCGACGCGGGGCGGATCTATCCCGCCTATGAGACGGCGCAGGAGCTCGATCTCAAGCGCAAGATCGCCGCCGGGCGCGGGCTGCCGCCGATCTATGATCGCGCCGCGCTGGCGCTGGGCGACGCGGATCGCGCCGCGCTCGAGGCGGACGGCGTCCCGCCGCATTGGCGCTTCAAGCTCGATCACGACACGCCGATCGAATGGGACGATCTGATCCGCGGGCACCAGAAATTCGATGCCGCGACGATGAGCGACCCCGTCATCCGCCGCGCCGATGGCTCCTGGCTCTATATGCTGCCCAGCGTGATCGACGATGCCGAGATGGGCATCACGCATGTCGTGCGCGGCGAGGACCATGTCTCGAACACCGCGCTGCAACTGCAGATGTTCGCGGCGATGGGCGTGAAGGCGCCGGCGTTCGCGCACGAGGCATTGCTGGTCGGCAGCGAGGGCAAGCTCTCCAAGCGGCTCGGCTCGCTCGGCGTGGCGGCGTTTCGCGACGCGGGGATCGAGCCGGAAGCGGTGCGCGCGCTGCTCGCGCGGCTCGGCACCAGCGATCCGATCGAGCCGATCGCCGATGCCGCGCTGTTGATCGCGAGCATGGATTTCGCGCGCTTCGGCCGCGCGCCGGCGCGATTCGACGATGCCGAACTGGCCGGGCTCAACGCCAAGATCGTCCATGCGCTGGATTATGACATGGTGGCGGCGCGGCTCCCCGCCGGCATGGGCCGGGCGGAATGGGACGCGGTACGACCCAACCTCAAGACCGTGGCCGAGGCGGCGGACTGGTGGGCGGTGATCGACGGCGACGTTCCCGCGGTGGCGGACCCTGCCGACCATGACTTCCTTGCCGAAGCGGCGCGCGTGGCAAGCGAGATCGACTGGGCGGCCGATCCCTGGCACGCGCTGACCGCCGCGCTCAAGGCGTCGAGCGGGCGCAGCGGCAAGGCGCTGTTCCTGCCCTTGCGCCGTGCGCTGACCGGGCGCGATCACGGCCCCGACATGGCGGCGTTGCTGCCGCTGATCGGGCGCGAGCGCGCGGTGGCGCGACTCGGGGGAATGGGCTCCTCGAACCGACCCTAACCACAACGGTCATCCCGCTAACCACAACCGTCATCCCGCTAACCACAGCCGTCATCCCGGACTTGATCCGGGATCCAACGCGCCTCGTTGGCGAAGTCCAAGAGGCGAAATGGACCCTGAATAAGTTCAGGGTGACGGCTTAGGGCATGACGGGTCATGTAACAAAGTATCTTGCGGCCATTGCGTTATGATGTATCATCCCGGCATCAAGCCCGGCACGAGACCGGCCCCAGCACTCGAGGAGATACGGGAGACGGCCAATGTACGCGGATCGTTACGGCAAGTCCGGGATCAAGCCCGGCGCATTAAGTATCGCGATCGGACTGAACGGGGCGATCATCGCCGCGCTGATCTTTTCGACGCCCGACATCGTCAAGTCGATCGACAAGACCTTCATCGCCCGGCCGATACCGCTGCCAGTGGATCCCCCGCCGCTGCCCGATCCCAAGCCCAAGACCGAAACCAAGGTCCGTACCGAGCAACGGGTCATCGATCCGCCGCCCCGCCAACGCCCGACGCTGACCGAGACGGTCGCCCCCACCAATACCGGCAACTTTTTTGAACCCGGCCCTCCGGGCCTCGATGGCGGCGTGACCGGCGGCACCGGCACGATCGAACCGCCTTATATTCCGCCGCACGTCCCTGTGCTGGTCGGCGCGCGCCCCGATCCGCGCTTCGCCAAGGCGTTCCAGCCCGCCTACCCGCCGGGCGAGCGCCGCGCCGAACGCGAAGGGCGCGTCACCGTCCGCGTGCTGATCGGCACGGATGGCCGCGTGAAGCAGGTCGAACGAGTCAGTGCAGCGAGCGAGGCCTTCTTCGCCGCTACGCGCGAACAGGCCTTGGCCAAGTGGCGCTTCACGCCCGCCACCAGGGACGGCATCCCGCAGGAGGTCTGGCGCACGATGAGCGTCAGCTTCGTTCTCGACGACGCCGACTGATCGCCCGCCGCGCAGGGCTGGCATCCGCCGCCCTGCGCGCTTATCTTGGGCGCCATGCAGTTCTTCCGCCACCTCAACATCGTGCGCGCGATCAACGATTTGCGCAGCTATCTCGCACAGGAAGGGCCGCACAAGCTCGGTTTCCTGCTGCTCTCGGTCGCGCTGTTCGGGTCGCTGCTCGTCGCTTTCACGATCGATAGCCACGAAGTGCCAGTCTATCACCGCGAGATCACCTATATCGAGCAATGGCCGGCCGACCGCACCGACGCGCAGATCATCGCCCAGCAGAAGATCGACGGGCCGATCGAGGCCAAGCGCAAGGCCGCGGAAGCCGCGCGGCAGAAGAAGATCCAGCAGGACTATAAGAAGCTGAACGACAAGCTCGAGAAGTTCGGCATCTGAGCGACTCCCGGTTCATGGCCACGGCGCTAGCGCTCGCCGAGCGCGGCCGTGGCCGGACCGCGCCCAATCCCAATGTCGGCTGCGTGATCGTGCATGGCGGCCGGCTGATCGGCCGCGGCTGGACGCAACCGGGCGGGCGGCCGCATGCCGAGGCGGTGGCGCTGGCCCAGGCCGGCGACGCGGCGCGCGGCGCGACCGCCTATGTGACGCTGGAGCCCTGCGCGCACGCCTCGCCGCGCGGCCCGGCCTGCGCCGATCTGCTCGTCGCGGCGGGCGTGGCGCGCGTCGTCGTCGCGCTCGGCGATCCGGACGCGCGGACCGATGGCGCCGGGATCGCGCGGCTCCGGGCGGCGGGGATCGCGGTAACGGTTGGCATCCATGCCGCTGAGGCGCGCCGGTCGATGGCCGGGTTTCTTGCCCGCCATGCGCTGGACCGCCCGTTCGTCACGCTGAAACTGGCGCTGTCGCTGGATGGCGCGGTGGCGATGCCCGCCGGCACAAGCAAGTGGATCACCGGGCCGGAATCGCGCGCGCATGCACATGTCGAGCGGGCACGCAGCGATGCGATCCTGGTCGGGCGCGGTACGCTGGAGGCGGATGCGCCCGCGCTGGATGTGCGCCTGCCCGGGTTGGAGGACCGTGCACCGAGGCGCGTCGTCCTGTCCACATCCCGTCACGATAACGGTTGGAGTCGAATCGAATCGCCCGCCGATATCGTCTCCCTCGCCGGTATCGACCATCTTCTCGTCGAGGGCGGCGCCGAGACCGCTGCCGCCTTCCTTCGCGCCGATCTGGTCGATCGCCTGTTGCTGTACCGCGCACCGATCCTGATTGGCGGCGGGCGCACGTTGCCGGATATCGGCCTTACCGACCTCGCCGCCGCGCATGGCCGCTGGGCGCTGCACGATACGCGGCGGCTTGGCAGCGACCGGCTCGACATTTACGAACGCCTCAGGAGCTAACACCCATGTTCACCGGCATCGTCAGCGACATCGGCACGATCTCGAGCGTCGAGACGGTCGAGGACACGCGCGTCATCATCCGCACCGCCTATGATCCCGACTCGATCGATCTCGGCGCGTCAATTTCCTGCTCGGGCGTGTGCCTGACGGTGATCGACAAGGGCGCGGACAGCGACGGCAAGTGGTTCGCGGTCGACGTCTCGGGCGAGACGATCAGCCGCACCGCACGCGGCCAATGGACCGCCGGCCGCCGGCTCAATCTCGAACGCGCGCTCAAACTGGGCGAGGAACTCGGCGGGCATATCGTCACCGGCCATGTCGACGGCATCGGCACGATCGCCTCGATCGCCGACGAGGGCGGCTCGAAACGCTTCCGCGTCACCGCCGGCCCCGACATCGCGCCGTTCGTCGCGGAGAAGGGCTCGATCACGCTCGATGGCGTATCGCTCACCGTCAACGAGGTTACCGACAGTGCCGGTCAGGTGACGATCGGGGTCAATATCATCCCGCACACCGCCGCCGTCACGACCTTCGACGGGCTGGCGGAAGGCGACGCGATCAACATCGAGATCGACGTCCTCGCGCGCTATCTCGGCCGGATGAAGTCGTTTCTGCCAAGCTGATGTGATTTGGCGCATTGACGATCACATCTCGATGTGATTATCCCGTGCTATGAGCACGATATTGATCAGCAAGCTGCGCGCCCTCGTCACCGATGGCGGCATGTCGCGGTCCGGCCTCGCCCGCGCCGCCGGCCTCCACGCCAACACGCTGCGCGATCTCGACCAGCCCGACTGGAACCCGACCGCCGACACGCTGCGCAAGCTCGAAACCTTCATCTTCGCCAATGACGACACGCCGGCTCTGGTCTCGATCGAGGAGATCATCGACGAGGCGCGCAACGGCCGCATGTTCATCCTGGTCGATGACGAGGATCGCGAGAATGAAGGCGATCTGATCATCCCGGCGCAGATGGCGACGCCCGATGCGATCAACTTCATGGCCACGCACGGCCGCGGGCTGATCTGCCTGGCGATGAGCAAGACGCGCACCGATGCGCTCGGCCTGGAACTGATGAGCCGCGCCAACGGCACGCGCCACGAAACCGCCTTCACCACCTCGATCGAGGCGCGCGACGGCGTCACCACCGGCATTTCCGCGGCTGACCGCGCGCGCACCATCTCGGTGGCGATCGATGCCTCGAAGGGCCGGGACGACATCGTCACGCCGGGCCATGTCTTCCCGCTGGTCGCGCGCGATGGCGGCGTGCTGGTCCGCGCCGGGCATACCGAGGCGGCGGTCGATGTCGCGCGATTGGCCGGACTCAACCCCTCGGGCGTGATCTGCGAGATCATGCGCGACGACGGCACGATGGCGCGGATGGACGATCTCGTCGCCTTCGCCCGGCTGCACAACCTCAAGATGGGCACGATCCGCGATCTCATCGCCTATCGCCGCCGCCACGACCATCTGGTCGAGAAGCGCGCGGAAATGAGCTTCGAAAGCAAATGGGGCGGCGACTGGAAGGCGATGACCTTCTTCAACAAGGCCACCGGCGACGAGACAATCGCCTTGGTCAAAGGCTGGATCGACCCGAGCAAGCCGACGCTCGTGCGCATGCACACCGCGTCCTATTTCGTCGACATGTTCGGCGAGCAGAACGAGCGCGCCGGGCTGCTGTCGGGCGCGATGGAGCTGATCGCGGGGGCGGGCAGCGGCGTGATCGTGGTGATCAACCGCCCGATGAAGGACAGCGTCTCGCGCTTCATCAAGCTGCGCGGTGAAGGCAAAGGCGCCGGCGCGCCCGAGGTCGAGGAATTGCGCGACTATGGCGTCGGCGCGCAGATCCTCGCCGAGCTCGGCGTCGAGGAAATGATCCTGCTGACCAACACGCACCACACATTGGTCGGGCTCGAAGGCTATGGCCTGTCGATCGTCGGCGAACAGCCGATCCCGGGCACCGGCGGCGAATAACCGCCTCTCCTATCAGGTTAAGGACTGCACATGGCCAAACTCCTCATCGTCGAAGCGCGCTTCTACGATCACCTCAACGACCTGCTGCTGGAGGGCGCGCGCAGCGCGATCGAAGCCGCCGGCCATGCCCATGAAACGATTACCGTGCCCGGCGCGCTCGAAGTGCCCGGCGCGATCGCGCTGGCGGCGGACAGCGGGCGTTACGACGCCTATGTTGCCTTGGGCGTGGTGATCCGCGGCGAGACCTATCATTTCGAGATCGTCGCCGGCGAATCCGCGCGCGGCCTGATGGCGCTGTCGATGGACGGGCTGGCGATCGGCAACGGCATCCTGACCACCGAGAACGAGGCGCAGGCGCTGACCCGCGCGAAGAAGGACGAGAAGGACAAGGGCGGCGAAGCGGCCAAGGCGGCACTCGCGATGCTCGCGTTGCAGGGCCGGTTCGCGCGGTAATACGCGCCGGTTGCGCCACAGGGCCCCGTTACTTATACTCCTGTCAGTAACGGGAGAGACAGCATGGCGCTCGCACATAGCTTCAAGGCCAACCCGCACTGGCTGCCGCGACAGCCGCCCGGCGCGCTCGATGCGATTCCCGGCGAAAACGGCCTGCCCTTCATCGGCAACACGCTGAAACTGCTCAAGGATCCGGTCGCCTTCGGCAAGCGCATGGCCGAAACCTATGGCCCGGTCTATCGCAACAACAGTTTCGGCGGGCCGAACATCGTGCTGCTCGGTCCCGATGCCAACGAACTCGTCCTGTTCGATCGCGAGAAGATCTTCTCGTCCGAACAGGGCTGGGGCCCGATGCTCAACCTGCTGTTCCCACGCGGGCTGATGCTGATGGATTTCGACAAGCACCGCGCCGACCGCAAGGTCCTGTCGGTCGCGTTCAAACCAGAGCCGATGCGCCATTATGCCGAGGCGATGGGCCAGGGGATTACCGCGCAGATCGCCGATTGGGGCAACAAGCCGATCAAATTCTATGCCGCGATCAAGAAGCTCACGCTCGATCTCGCCGCCGACAGTTTCTTCGGTATGCCGCTGGGGCCCGAGGCGGACCACATCAACCAGGCGTTCGTCGACGAGGTGCAGGCGTCGATCGATCCGATCCGCGCGCCGTTGCCCGGCACCAAGATGCGCCGTGGCGTCAAGGCGCGCGCATACCTTATCGACTTGTTCGAACGCGAGATCCCCAAGCGCCGCGGCGGCGAAGGCCAGGACTTCTTCTCGCAATTCTGCCGCGCCGTGGATGACGACGGCCAGCCGCTGTCGAACGCGGCGATCGCCGATCACATGAATTTCCTGATGATGGCGGCGCACGACACGATCACCTCGTCGGCGACCAGCCTGGTCATGCTGCTCGGCCGCAATGTCGAATGGCAGGATAAGCTGCGCGAAGAAATCCTCGCACTTGGGCTCAACGACGCAGGCGGCGTGCCGCATGGCCAGCTCGATCGCCTCGCGCTCACCGATTACGCGTTCAAGGAAGCGCTGCGGCTGATCCCGCCGGTCCCCTCGCTGCCGCGCCGCGCGTTGAAGCCGTTCCGCTTCGGCGGCTATGATATCCCCGCCGGCACCCATATCGGCATCAACGTCGCGCACACGCACCGCATGGCCGAGCTCTGGCCCGATCCCGATACGTTCGATCCGCTACGCTTCACGCCCGATGCGGTCCGCGCACGGCACAAATATGCCTGGGTGCCGTTCGGCGGGGGCGCGCATATGTGCCTCGGGCTGCACTTCGCGACGATGCAGATCAAACTGCTGATGGCCGGCCTGCTCAGCCGCTACCGCATCGAGCTGGCCCCCGGCTCGGGCGACCAATGGCAGGCCTGGCCGATCCCACAGCCGAGCGATGGCCTCCCGCTCAGGTTCGTGCCGCTCAACTAAACTTCAAACGATTTGTTCACGACGCTGCGTTTACCGTCGGGGATGAGCTTAAAAAAGCCCTTCCGCGCTGTGCCGATCAAGCTTGGCCCACGCTACCGACAAAAGGCGAGACAGGACGAGACACGAACGATTGTCGTCACCTTGGGCAAGGCGGTTGCATTTGGCCTCGTGATCGCCGTTGCCAGCGTCGTGTTCGAGCGGCCAATGCTTTCTTCTTGGCGCCGACTGACCGAAGAACCTGCTGCGCGTGCGGTACGCGAAGCCAGTGTTTGGTATGCAGGGTGCGACGAGCCTCGCGCCGCCGGTAGAGCGCCGATCTATGCGGGCGAGCCCGGCTATCGCTCGGGAATGGACGGCGACGGCGACGGCATCGCCTGCGAATAGCAGCGGCAGGCAAAGCGGCAAGATCGCCTTTGGTACCCGAGCATGATGATCGGCCGGCACTGACCGATGTCGGTATTCGGGGCGACCTCAAGAGGCCGCCCCGCTGCGTACGATTGCGCGGTCAGATCAGGCTGCCGCAGTTTCCAGCGCCGGAAAGTCGATATAGCCCTCCGGCCCCCGGCTGTACCAGGTGCGCATCTCCGATTCAGCGAGCGGCGCGCCGCTGCGCAGCCGCGCCGGCAGATCGGGATTGGCGATGAACGGCCGGCCGAACGACACCGCGTCGGCGACGCCGCGATCGATCGCCGCCTGCGCCGCGTCCACCGTCGTGTAATCGGAATTGAGTACCAGCGGCCCGTTGAACACCTGGCGGATCGCCGGCGACAGTTTCGGCACGTCGGTGCGCCCGAACGTTCCCTCGGGGCCCGGCTCGCGCAGTTCGAGGAAGGCGATGCCGATTTCGTCCAGCGCCTTGGCCGCCGCGACGAACAGGGGCTGCGGGTTGCTGTCGTTCACGCCCTGCGATTCGCCGTTGGGCGACAGGCGGATCGAGGTGCGATCCGCGCCCGCCACGCTGGCCACGCGCTCGACCACTTCGCGCATCAGCCGAATGCGGTTCTCGACCGAGCCGCCATAGCGATCGTCCCGGAAATTGGCGTTGTCGCGCAGGAATTGGTCGAGCAGATAGCCGTTGGCACTATGCACCTGAACGCCATCGAACCCGGCGGCGAGCGCGTTCTTCGTCGCCAGCGCATAATCCTCGAGCAACCGGGGAATCTCGTCCAGCGTCAGCGGCCGCGCGGTTTCGAACGCCTGCTTACCTTCATAAGTATGCGCCTCTCCTGCAGTGGCGGTCGCCGAGGACGAAACCGGCTGCCCGCCGATCACCGAGGAATGCACCTGCCGGCCCATATGCCAGAGCTGCGCGATGATCCGCCCGCCCGCGGCATGGACCGACGCGGGGACCGGCTTCCATGCCTCGACCTGCGCGTCGGTCCACAAACCGGGCGCGAACGGCCAGCCCAGCCCTTCGCGGCTGATCCCGGTCGCTTCGCTGATGATCAGCCCGGCGCTGGCGCGCTGCGTGTAATAATCGACCATGATATCGGTCGGCACAGCTTGCTTGTCGGCACGGCCGCGCGTCAGCGGTGCCATCAGAATGCGGTTGGGCGACTGGATCGCACCGAGCTGGATGGGATCGAACAGGCTGGGCACGAGACTTCCTTTTGCTGTGACGCAGCAAAGATAGGAGGCTACAGCGCGTCATGCATCCCGCGCTTCCCAAGAAAATCTAGCATGGCTGAAACCGCGCCCGATACCGCGCCCGCGACCGGGTCCAACCGGCTGGCCTTTGCGGCGCTGATCGCCGGCAATGTGGCATTGGCGTTCGGGCCGTGGTTCGTGCGGCTGGCGGATACCGGCCCGGTCGCGGCCGGCTTCTGGCGCGTCGCGCTGGCCGCGCCCCTGCTGCTGGCGATCGCCTGGCGCGGCGGCTGGCGCCCTGCCGGGCTCCGCCCTGGTTTATGGTGGATGGTCGGGGTGGCCGGCGTCAGTTTCGCCGCCGATCTGGGCAGCTGGCATCTCGGCATCCTGCGCACGACGATGGCCAACGCCACCTTGTTCGGCAATTGCGCGACGCTGATCTTCCCCCTGTACGGCTTCATCGTCCTGCGCGCCTGGCCGAGCCGGATCCAGGGGCTGGCGCTGCTGCTCGCGGCGATCGGCGGCGCGCTGCTGATGGGGCAATCGTACAGCCTCAACCCGCGCAACCTGGCCGGCGATCTGCTCTGCCTGTTCGCCGGCACGCTCTACACCTTGTACTTCATCATCATGGCTCGGGTGCGCGAGACGACCGCGGCGCTGCCGGCGCTGGCCCTGGCCAGCGCGGCCGCGATCCTGCCGCTGTTGCTCGCCGCCACGCTGCTCGGCGAACGGATCTGGCCGCACGATTGGTGGCCCTTGCTCGGGCTGGTGCTGGTCAGCCAGCTGCTCGGGCAAGGGCTGATGATGTACGCGCTGGGCAAGCTGTCCCCGCTGGTGATCGGGCTCGCGCTGCTGACGCAGCCGATCGTCGCCGCGGCGGTCGGCTGGATCGTCTATGACGAGACGCTCGGCGCCGCCGATCTGGTCGGGGCAGTGCTCGTCGCGGTCGCGCTGGTGCTGGTCGGCCGCACGCCCGTGGTTGCGCCGCCGCGCGGCGGGTCTAGAATGGCGGCGAAGGAACCGCGATGACCCCTGCTCTCTCCGCCCCCGCCTCGTTCGCTGACGCTACATTGGACGAAATTCGCGCCGCGCTCGCACCGCGCATCGCCAGTAATGCCGCGTTCGACGGCTGGGGCGCGCCCGCGCGCGATGCCGCCGCCGACTCGCTCGGCATCGATCGCGACGTGGCGCTGCTCGCCTTTCCAGGTGGCGCGGTGGAAATGATCGCCGCCTGGTTCGCTTATGTCGACGCCGCGATGCTCGCGGCGCTGCCGCCCGAGCGACTCGCCACGTACAAGATCCGCGCGCGGATCACGGCGCTGGTCGAAGCGCGGCTCGCCGCGGTCGCCGCCGATCGCGAGGCGCTGCGCCGCGCGTTGGCGATCCTCGCCATGCCGCAGAACGTCGCCCGCGCCGCGAAGCTCGGCTGGCACGCCGCGGACGTGATGTGGCGCGCCGCGGGCGACACCGCGACCGACTACAATCACTATACCAAGCGCACGATCCTCGCCGGCGTCTACGGCGCGACGCTGACGGTGTTCCTCGATGACGACAGCGCCGGTCAGGCCGACACCAGGGCGTTCCTCGCGCGCCGGATCGAGGGCATCATGCGCTTCGAGAAGGCCAAGTCCGGCTTCCTGGCGCGCACCGAGCACCGCCCCAGCCTGTCGCGCTTCATCGGCCGGCTGCGCTATCCGGCGGTGTGATCGACCGATCCAGCGGGCCGATCGCAATTTGCTGCTAGCCTTCGCCGTCAGTTATTGATAATCAGTCGCATCATGAACGCGACCGCCACCTTTGCGACTCCCGTCAGCCTCGAAAAGCTGCCCCGCCATGCGCACGCCACCGTCGCCCAGATCGATTGGACGCGGCTGAGCGTGCCCGAGGCGCGGCGCCTGCGCGAACTCGGCTTCGACGAGGGCGTCGATATCGAGATGCTGCACCGCTCGCCGTTCGGCAAAGGCCCGATTGCCTGCCGCATCGGCCGCATGACCGTCGCGCTGCGCCGCGCCGTCGCCGCTTCGGTGCGCGTGCTCCCTGCCTAACACCGAATGAGCATCCTTCCGCTGGTCGCGCTGGTCGGCAATCCCAATGCCGGCAAGAGCGCGCTGTTCAACGCGCTGACCGGCGCGCGGCAGAAGGTCGGCAATTATCCCGGCGTCACGGTCGAGCGCCATTCCGGCCGACTCGCGCTGGACGACGGCCGCCCGATCGAACTGGTCGATCTGCCCGGCGCCTACAGCCTCGATCCGAGCAGCCCCGACGAGCGCGTCACGCGCGACGTGATGCTCGGCCGGCAGGAAGGCGAACGGCTGCCCGATGCGATCGTCGTCGTCGTCGACGCCTCCAACCTCGACAATCACCTGCGCTTCACGCTGCAGCTGATCGCGCTCGGCCTGCCGGTGGTGGTGGCGCTCAACATGATCGATCTTGCTGCGCGCGACGGCCTGACGCTCGACGCCGCGGTGCTCGAGCGCGAGCTGGGCGTGCCCGTCGTGCCGACCGTCGCGGTGCGCAAGAAGGGGCTCGAGGAGCTCAAAGCCCGGCTGTCCGGCATCATCGGCAGCGGCGCGCTGCGCGTCCGCGCCAATCACGGCCATGTCGACGAGGATATCGTCACGCTGCAGCGCCGCGCCCGCGCGCTGTCGGTCAAGGCGACGGTGGCGGAAACCAGCGGCCGCAAATGGACCCATCTGATGGATGCGATCGCGCTCCACCCGGTGAGCGGGCCGATCCTGCTGCTCGGCCTGCTGTTCCTGATGTTCCAGGCGGTGTTCGCCTGGTCGCAGGCACCGATCGGCTGGATCGAGAGCCTGTTCGCGGCGCTCGAGAACGGCGTCACCGCCGCGCTGCCCGCCGGCTTCGTCCGCTCTTTCCTGACCGAAGGCCTCATCGCCGGGGTCGGCGCCGTCATCGTCTTCCTGCCACAGATCCTGATCCTGTTCACCTTCATCCTGGTGCTCGAGGCGACCGGCTATATGGTCCGCGCCGCGTTCATGATGGACCGGCTGATGGCCGGCGTCGGCCTGTCGGGGCGCGCGTTCATCCCGCTGCTCTCGAGCTTCGCCTGCGCCGTCCCCGGCATCATGGCGACGCGCACGATCGATGACGAGAAGGACCGGCTGACCACGATCCTGATCGCCCCGCTGATGACCTGCTCGGCGCGGCTGCCGGTCTATACCCTGGTGATCGGGGCGCTGATCCCCAACACGCAGGTGCTGCCGTTCGTCGGGCTGCAGGGGCTGGTGATGTTCGCGCTCTATGTGCTCGGCATCGTCTCGGCCTATATCGCCGCCTTGATCCTGCGCCGCACCGTCACCGCCGGGCCGAGCTCGGGCTTCATGATGGAAATGCCCAAATATCAGTGGCCGCGCCTGAATGACGTTGCGCTCGGCCTGTGGAGCCGCGCGCTGATCTTCCTCAAGCGCGCCGGCACGACGATCGCCGTCACCGTCGCCTTGCTCTGGGTACTGGCGAGCTATCCGGTCGCGCCGGCGGGCGTGAAGCAGAGCGAATATTCGGTCGCCGGTCGCATCGCCAGCGGCATCGAAGTGATCGTCGCGCCGATCGGCTTCAACCACGATATCGCGCTCTCGCTGCTGCCGGCGATGGCCGCGCGCGAGGCGGCGGTCGGCGCGATGGCCACCGTCTATGCGATCGACAATCCCGAGGACGAGGCCGGCGCGGGCAAGCTCGCCGAGAATCTGCGCGGCCGCTGGAGCCTGCCGACCGCGCTCGCCTTCCTGATGTGGTTCGTGTTCGCGCCGCAATGCATCTCGACGATCGCCGTCACCAGGCGCGAGACCAATGGCTGGAAATGGCCCGCCTTCATGGTTGGCTATTTGTTCGCCCTCGCTTACATCGCTGCTGGAGCGACCTATTGGGCCGCGGTGGGACTCGGTCTGTAGGACCGGCAGCTAGGAATTCGGAATATGGCGGGCAGCGTCAACAAGGTGATCATCGTCGGCAATCTCGGCCGCGATCCCGAAAGCAAGAGCTTCCAGAATGGCGGCAAGGTGGTCAATCTCCGGATCGCCACGTCGGATTCGTGGAAGGACAAGAATACCGGCGAGCGCAAGGAAGCGACCGAATGGCATTCGGTGGCGATCTTCAACGAAGGCCTCGCCAACGTCGCCGAGCGCTATCTGCGCAAGGGCAGCAAGGTCTATATCGAAGGCGCGCTCAAGACGCGCAAATGGCAGGACGCACAGGGCCAGGATAAATATTCCACCGAGATCGTGCTGCAGGGCTTCAATTCCGTGCTGACGATGCTCGATGGCGCGCCCGGTGCGGGCGGCGGCGGCGGCGGCGGTGGTTCGGGTGGCGGCTTCGGCGGCGGTTCGGGTGGCGGGTCGCGCGACGATTTCGGCGGCGGTAACGATTTTGGCGGCGGTTCGGGTGGCGGCGGCTATGGCGGCGGTCGTGGCGGCGCGTCCGGCGGCGGCGGGGCATCGTCGGGCGGCGGACGAGGCAGCTTTGCTGACGATCTCGACGACGACGTGCCGTTTTGAGGCTCGACCACACGCCTGATACCACCGATGTAACCGCGCTCGATCTGCCCGCCGCCGGTGGCTGGCAGATCGACGAGGCGGCGCGCGCGCGCGCCATCGCCAGCCACGATATCGAATCGCTGCGCGATGCCGCGAACCTCAAATCGATCACCGATTTCGCGGCCGCATTGTGCGACGCGCCGATCGCGCTGGTCAGCCTGGTCGAGGAACGGCGTCAGACCTTCCTCGCGCGTACCGGTCTGGATGCGACCGAAACGCCGCGCGAAACCAGCTTCTGCGCCTTCGCGATGCGGCAAGACGACATCATGGTCATGCCCGATGCGACGCGCGATCCGCGCTTCGCCGACAATCCCTTGGTCACCGGTGATCCCAACATCCGTTTCTATGCCGGCGCGCCGTTGATCGCCGACGATGGCACGCCGATGGGCTCGCTCTGCATCATCGATACCGAACCGCGTGCGGCGCTCACCGCGTTGCAGCGCCAGGGCCTGACGACGCTCGCCGAACAGGTCATGGCCCGGCTGCGCGACAGCCGCGACGCCGCGTCGTGGCGCGATTCGAACAACGCCAATCACCGCGCGCTGACCGAGAGCCACAACCGCTTCCGCGTGCTCGCCGATTCCATGCCGCAGATGGTGTGGTCGACGCTGCCGGACGGCTATCACGATTATTACAACGCGCGCTGGTACGAATTTACCGGCATGCCCGAAGGCTCGACCGACGGCGCGGAATGGAACGGCATGTTCCACCCCGACGATCAGGCGCGCGCCAGCGCGCTGTGGCAGCATAGCCTGGCGACCGGGGAGCCCTATCAGATCGAATATCGCCTGCGCCATCACGACGGCGGCTATCGCTGGACGCTCGGCCGCGCGCTGCCACTGCGCAACGATGCTGGCGAGATCGTGCGCTGGTTCGGCACCTGCACGGATATCCACCAGGCCAAGGAAGCGAGCGAGGAGCGCGAGATCATCTCGCAGGAACTCAGCCACCGCATCAAGAACATCTTCGCCGTCATTTCCGGGCTGATCGGCTTTTCGGCACGCGCCAATCCGGACTTTCGCGGCATTGCCGATGATCTGCGCGAGCGCGTCACCGCGCTCGGCCGGGCGCATGATTTCGTGCGGCCGCACAGTGCGCGATCGCGTCCCGCCGCCGAGCAGAACAGCCTGCACGGCCTGCTCGACGAACTGTTCCGCCCCTATCAGTCTGCCGAAGGCGCCCGGATCGTCGTCACCGGCGACGATGTCGCGATCGACGACCGCTCGGCCACGCCGCTGGCGCTGCTGTTCCACGAGCTCGCCACCAACGCGACCAAATATGGCGCGCTATCCAGCGATGCCGGCCGGATCCATGTGTCGAGCGCGATCGACGGCGACGCCACGATACTCGGTTGGCAGGAAAGCGGCGGCCCGGCGATCGATACGCCGCCGGCCGAGACCGGCTTCGGCTCGCAACTGATCGAGCTGAGCGCCGTGCGCCAGCTGGGCGGCACGGTGACGCGCGACTGGCGGCCGAGCGGCCTCGTGGTCACAATGCGGATTCCCACCAAGGCGCTCAGCCGGGGCTGAAGGCCTATACCCAAACCGTCATGCTGAACTGGATTCAGCATCCATCGCGCCGCACATTCGATCGTGTGGGGTGAAACCGCCTTGGGGCAGGTCCGGCATAGAAAGGTCGCTTCGTCCGCGCCGCCCGATGGATCCTGAATCAAGTTCAGGATGACGGATAGTATGGCCGGAGGGCTTAGGCTTCCAGCGCTTTCGCGGGCCGCATCAGCACGAGATCGTCATTCGCCGCCGGCGTCCCTGCGCAGGCCAGCGCCGCCGCCGCCAGGATCGCCGCCTCACTGAACGGCTTGCGGACATAGCCAAGCGCCGCGCTACCGTTGCCGATCTGTCCTGGGTTGGCGGTGACGAACACCACCTTCATCCCGTAATCGCGCGCCAGCGTGTCCGCCAGCGCGGGGCCGGTCGGTCCATCGCGCAGATTGATGTCGACCAGCGCGAAGCTGCATTCGGCCGCTTCCTCGATTGCCGTCGTGCGGTCGGCGGCGATCGCCTTCACCTTGTAGCCCGCATCCGTCAGGATCCGTTCCAGATCGAGCGCTACGAAGATTTCGTCTTCGACGATCAGGGCAGTGGCGGGCATGGTGGTTCCGATAGTGTTGATGGCGTGCAAACCATCGGCCGACTGATCCGTTCCGCTGCTTTCGATCAGTGTTTCAACAGGAAGACGGCATGTTCGGCCCGAAAATTGGCCGCCGCCGAGCTCGTCTCCACGCCGCGCGAGAGAAACCACGCCCCCTCCACCACGATTCCGCGATCGGCCACGAAGCTGCGAAAATCGTCGATCGTCAGATGGTGGATGTTGGGCGTGTCATACCAGCGCTCGGGCAACAGCGGCGTCACCGGCATGCGGCCGCCCCACAACAGCGAGGCGCGCACGCGCCAATGCGCGAAGTTGGGAAAGGAAACGAACGCCTGCCGCCCGATGCGCAGCAGATGGTCGAGCACCACGTCGGGGCGCCGCGCGGTCTGCAGCGTCTGGCTGAGGATCGCATAATCGAAGCTGGCGTCGGGATAATCCGCCAGATCGACATCGGCATCGCCCTGGATCACCGACAGGCCGCGCGACACCGCCGCGGCGACATTGCCGCCATCGATCTCCAGCCCGCGCGCATCCACGCCGCGCGTATCGCGCAGCGCCGCCATCAGCGCGCCATCGCCGCAGCCGACATCGAGCACGCGGGCGCCGTGCGCGACATGATCGGCGATGATTGCAAGGTCGGGGCGCAGGCTCATGGCGCGGCGCGCAGCAGGTCGGCGACGCCGGGGCCGAGCCGCTCCATGTACCGCTCAGGCCGGATCGGGGCGTGGAAGCCGATGCCTTCGTACACGCCGTGCGCGTCGAGCGTCACCAAGGCGATCCGCCTGATACCGGCGAACGCAGGATGATCGACAAACCAACTGACCATCCGGCGCCCCAGCCCCGCGCCGCGCGCGGCCTCGTCGATCCATACATCGGCGATCCACGCAAACGTCGCATGATCGGTGATCGCGCGGGCGAAGCCGATCTGATGGCCGCCGCGATAGGCGCCCAGGCAATGCGACCCGGCCATCGCGCGCTCGACCAGTGACCGCTCGATCCCCGGCGACCAGTAGCTCGATGCGAGCCATGCATGGATGCGCGCGATATCGAGCCGCGCCCTATCGTCGGAAAGCTCGATCTCGTTCACAGGCCCGCCCTCAAAAACCCGTCGACCACGCGGTTCAATTCCGGCGACTCGAGCAGGAATGCGTCATGCCCGAACGGGCTCGACAGTTCGACGAAGCTCACCGGCGCGCCCGCGGCGTTCAGCGCATGGACGATCGCGCGCGACTCAGACGTCGGGTACAGCCAGTCGGTATCGAAGCTCACCAGACAGAAGCGTGCCTTGCTGGCCTTGAACGCATTGGCGAGATGCCCGCCATGTTCCTCGGCGAGATCGAAATAATCCATCGCGCGGGTGATATAGAGGTACGAGTTCGCATCGAAGCGATCGACGAATGCGATCCCCTGGTGCCGCAGATAGCTCTCGATCTGGAAATCGGCGTCGAACCCGAACGTCTTGGTCTCGCGCGCCTGCAGTTTCCGCCCGAATTTCTCGGTCAGCCCGGCTTCCGACAGATAGGTGATGTGCGCCGCCATCCGCGCTACCGCGAGGCCGGCAGCGGGCGGATCCTGATCCTGGTAATAGTCTCCGTTCCGCCACTTGGGGTCGGCCATCACGGCCTGCCGCCCAACCTCGTGGAAGGCGATGTTCTGCGCGGTGTGCCGCGCGGTCGAGGCGATCACGACGCACGCCTTGACGCGCTCGGGGAAGGTCGCCGGCCAGCTCAGCGCCTGCATCCCGCCCATCGATCCGCCGACCACCGCAAGCAGCGCGCCGACCCCCAGATGGTCGAGCAGCATCGCCTGCGCGCGCACCATGTCGCGGATCGTGATCACCGGAAACGCCATGCCCCAGGGCTGCCCGATCGCCGGATTGATGCTCGCCGGCCCGGACGATCCCATGCAGCTGCCCAGCACGTTGGCGCAGACGATGAAATGCCGCGCCGGATCGATCGGCTTGCCCGGCCCCACCATCCGCGCCCACCAGCCCGGCTTGCCGGTGCGCGGATGGTTGCTGGCGACATGCTGGTCGCCGGTCAGCGCGTGGCAGATCAGGATCGCGTTGCCGCCGTCGGCGTCCAGCGTGCCATAGGTCTCGTAGGCGATGTCCAGCGGTGACAGCAGCGCGCCGCCGTCGAGCCGCAGCGGCCCGGGCAGCGTGATGCGGCGGTCCAGCCCAAAGCGCCCGTCGGTATGGAGATCGGTGTCGGTCACGCGCGAAGCGCTAGGGTCAGCGGCGCCTGCTTGTCAATTTCCCCCCGCCCGCTATGCCGCCGGACCATGACCGCACCTCAGCCAAAACCCTGGATCATGGCCATCGCGCCCTATATCCCCGGCCGCTCGACCACCGATGACGGGCGCAAGGTCGCCAAATTGTCGTCGAACGAAAACCCCCTGGGCACCAGCCCGGCGGCGCGCGCCGCCTTTGCCGGGGCGGCGCACACGCTCGAGCGCTATCCCGATGCCAGCGCGACCGAGCTGCGCGAGGCGCTTGCCGCCCGCCACGGCCTCGATCCCGCGCGCATCATCTACGGCAATGGCTCGGACGAGATCCTGCATCTCGCCGCCGGCGCCTTTGCCGGCCTGGGCGACGAGATTATCCATGTCCGCTACGGCTTTGCAGTGTACGAGATCGCCACGCGCCGGGTCGGTGCGGTGCCGGTCATCGCGCCGGACAAGGATTATGCGACGGATGTCGACGCGATCCTCGCGGCGGTCACTGACAAGACCGTGATGGTCTATGTCGCCAATCCCAACAATCCCACCGGCACCTATACGTCGAAGGCCGAGATCGCGCGCCTGCACGCGGGGTTGCGGCCCGATATCCTGCTCGTGCTCGATCATGCCTATGCCGAATATATCGATGGCGATGCCGAGGATGGCGGCATGGCGCTGGCGGAAACGGCCGCCAACGTGCTCGTCACGCGGACCTTCTCGAAAATGTACGGTCTCGCTGCCGAACGCATCGGTTGGGGCTATGCGTCGCGCGAGATAATTGAGGCGATGCACCGCATCCGCCTGCCGTTCAGCATCACCATCGCCGGCACGGCTGCCGCGGTAGCAGCGGTCGGCGATACCGAATTCGTCGATCACACCCGCGCGCACAACGCCGAGTGGAGGCGCTGGTTCTCGGACGAGATCGGCAAGCTTGGCAATGCGGGTCTCCGCGCCGTGCCCAGCCAGGCAAACTTCGTGCTCGTGGTGTTTGAGGGCAAGCTCACCGCCGAGGCCGCCTATAAGGGATTGATGGACGCGGGCTATATCGTCCGCTGGCTGCCCGGTCAGGGCCTGCCTCAGGCGCTGCGCATCACCATCGGCACCGAGGACGAGACCAGGGGCGTGGCGGCAGCACTACGCGCTTTGATCGAAGCCGCCGGCTGATGCTCCCGTTCGCGCGCGTGACGATCATCGGGCTCGGGCTGATCGGCTCGTCGATCACCCGCGCCGTCCGCGTGCACATGCCGACCGTGCGCCTCACCGGCTACGATGCCGACCCGGAGGTGCGCGCCACCGCCGATCGCCTGCAGCTCTGCGATGACGTCGCGGACTCGGCCGGTGCGGCGGTGATCGATGCCGATCTCGTCATCCTGTGCGTGCCGGTTGGCGCGATGGCGTCAGCGGCGGCGGAATTCGCTGCTGATCTGCCGGCCGATGCGATCGTCAGCGATGTCGGCTCGTCCAAGGCAGAAGTGCTGCGCGTGCTCACCGAAGCGCTGCCGAACGCAACGATCATTCCGGCACACCCTGTCGCCGGCACCGAGCGCAGCGGCCCCGAAGCGGGCTTCGCCTCGTTGTTCCACAAGCGTTGGTGCATCGTCACGCCGGGCGAGGGTGCCGATCCGGTCGCGGTCGAGCGCGTCGCCGAATTCTGGCGGCGTTTGGGCGCGGATATCGAGATGATGGAGCCCGAGCATCACGATCGGGTGCTCGCCGTCACCAGCCACCTGCCGCATCTCATCGCCTATACGATCGTCGGCACCGCCTCGGATCTCGAGGAAGTGACACAATCCGAAGTGATCAAATATTCCGCCGGCGGGTTTCGCGACTTTACCCGCATCGCCGCCTCCGACCCGACGATGTGGCGCGACGTGTTCCTGACCAACAAGGATGCAGTGCTCGATATGCTGCAGCGCTTTTCCGAGGATCTCACTGCACTGCAACGCGCGATCCGGCTCGGCAAGGGCGAGGAACTATTCGAACATTTCACGCGCACCCGGGCGATCCGCCGCGGGATCATCGAACAGGGGCAGGACGATCCGGCGCCCGATTTCGGGCGCAGCCACGAATAGGCTGCCGCTAGGTGGCGGCTACATCCAGTACGTTGATCGCGGCATGTACCCGCGCGACGATCTCCTCCCGCCCAACGCCCGGCGGAATAACTTCTTGGAACGCGAAGCGGATCACCCCTGGGCTCTTCAGCCCATGCTTGGGCCACACCACGCCGCTATCGATCGCCACCGGCACCAATGGCAGCTTCAGCGCGCGATACAGCCCGACGAATCCAGGCTTGAGTTCCGGCTGCTCGCCCGGCTTGACGCGTGTCCCTTCGGGAAAGATCACTACCGAACGCCCCGTCGCCGCCGCCGCCTGACCAGCGCGCATCATCGTGCGCAACGCTGCCGCCGATCCGTCGCGATCGACGACGATCATCCCATACCGCTCCGCAGCCCATCCCCAGACCGGAATATTGGCCAGTTCCTTCTTGAGCACGATCACCGGGGCATCGAGCAGCGCGACCATCTCGAACGTCTCGAACATCGCCTGATGTTTGCCGACATACAGCGCCGGCGTGGTCGGGATGGTACCGCTGACCACCACGCGCACGCCCATGAACCAGCGCGCGCAGAAGCGGTGATAGCGCGTCCAGAACACCACCCAGCGGCGCAGCGGGCCGGTGCCGAACATGGCCATCACCGGCGCCATCAATACGATCGGAACCGATCCGCCGAAGAAGGCGGCCATGAAGACCCAGGTGCGCAAGCGATTCATCGGCCATATCCCGTCCACAGCGCGATCTGGCGCAACAGCAACTTGTTGTATTCCGCCACCAGCAGCCCGAAGCGCGGATGGCTCGGCACCCCGTCGCCGAGCACTTCCACGTCATTGTCGAGCGCGTGGACCAGTTCGAGCCGCGCGCGCGCCATATGCCAGTCCGACGTCACCAGCCGCACCGAGCGATAGCGATGCGCGGATACCCAGGCGGCGGTTTCCTCGGCATTGGATTGCGTGTCGACCGCCTCGTGCCCGAGATCGATGCAACAGGCGAATAGCTGCCTCGGCGCCTTGTATTCGGCCGCCAGTTCGCCCGGCAGCACCTGCGGTGCGACACCACTGATCAGCATCCGCTTCGCCGCCGCCGCCTGCATCAGGACCAGCCCGCGATCGATCCGCCCCGCCCCGCCGGTCGGCACGACGATCGCATCGGTGGTGCGCGGCGGCAAAGGCTGCGCCAGCGTCAGCATGAACACGGCGAACCCGAGCAGGTACACGATCAGCGCCAGAGCAAACAGACGCTTGATCACAGGATGCGGCCCAGCGCGCCAGTCACCGCCGCACGCGCGGCTAATGTCGCCAGTAGCGCGAAGGCGACCGGCATCAGCGCGAGCAACAGCCAATCGCCCGTACCGAGCGTCAACCCACTGAGCAGATCGGAGCCGAGCGCGCGCAATTGCATCCCGATCAGCACCACCATGCCGCCCGCCAGCACCGTGCCCAATACCCCGCCGAAAAACGTGTCGAGTGCGATACGGCGCTGGAACAGCCGCGACACCTGCACGTCGGTGGAGCCCAGCATGTGCAGCACCTCGATCGTGTCGCGATGCGTCTCGAGGCCCGCCCGCGCGGCGAGGATCACTACCGCCGCGGTCGCCGCCGCCATCAGCATCACCAAGGCGAAGGCCAGACCCGTCACCATCGTCATGAAATCAGCCACCGGCGACATCCAGCTTTCCTGTCGGTCGAGCCGCGCTGTCGGCGCTACCGCAGCGACGGCCCGTGCGACGCGCGCCAGTGTGGCATCGCTGGTGCTGCCGAGATCCACATCGATCAGCGCCGGAATCGGCAAATCGGGGTCCGCGCCATCGCTGCCGAGCCAGGGACGCAGCAATGACGTCAGCTCAGCACGATCGACTTCCCTTACGCGGGTTACCTCGGGCAGACGTCGCAGCGCCGCCACCGCGGCGGTCGTCTGGGCGCTGCGCTGCGCCTCCACCGGTTCGACGATCTGCACCGTCAGACGCCCGGCCAGTTGCCGCCCGAGCAACACCGCTGCGGACCGCGTTCCCAGCCCCAGCGCGCCGGCCAGCACGGTCAAGAACAGCATGATCGCCATGATCCACGTCATCGCGCGGGTGCCACGGCTCTCGTCGAGCAGACGACGATCAGCCGCCGAAGGGACGAGCTTCACCGCCATTATGCGGGCTTGGGCGGCGGAAAGCGCAGCGATCCGGTCGGATCGAGCAACTTGCCGCTGTCGAGCCGCATCATGTGCGCGTTGGGAATCCGCCCGAGCAGGTGAAAATCGTGCGTTGCCACCACCACGGTGGTGCCGAGCCGGTTGAGCGAATCGAACAGGTGCAGCAACCGCTCGGCCATGTCGGGATCGACATTGCCGGTCGGCTCGTCGGCGACGAGCATTTCCGGCCGGCCGATCACGGCGCGCGCGATCGCCACGCGCTGCTGCTCGCCGCCCGACAGCGTCGGTGGCTTGGCCTTCGCGCGCTCAGTCAGGCCGACCCAGGCGAGCATTTCACGCACCGGCGCTTCGATATCGCTCTCGGGCACGCCCGAAACGCGCAGCGGCAATGCGATATTGTCGTAGGCGGAGAGATGCGGGACGAGACGGAAATCCTGGAACACGACGCCGATCCGCCGGCGGAAGCCGGGCAACCGCTTGCGCGGCAACGTCACGGCATCCTCGCCGAACAGCCGGATCAATCCGCGGGTCGGCCGCTGCGCCAGATACAGCAGCTTGAGCAGCGAGGTCTTGCCTGCGCCCGACGCGCCGGTGAGGAAATAGAACGAGCCGCTGGCCAGCGTGAAGCTGATGTCGGACAGGGTTTCCTGCCCGGTGCCGTAGCGGAGGCCGACATTTTCGAACTGCACGATATTGGCCATTACGGCTGACGCCCGCTTCTTGAAATCATACTGCCCCTGACCAGTCATCGCACGTTCGTCGGTCGCGCAGCAAGCGCAGGGGCTTACATGCCCTTGCGCCAATGGCCTATCGGGTGTTTAGTTTTGATGCAGCCGGGGGTGCCGGGGCGACAGCGTGAAGCGTTTCTATGATCCTCGAATGCACCGAATGCCGCACTAGATACGTCGTTCCCGATACGGCGATCGGTCCCGAAGGGCGCACCGTGCGCTGCGCGGCGTGCCGCCACAGCTGGTTCCAGCCGCCCGCGATGCTCGATCTCGTCGCCCGCGCCGAAGCGCCGGTCACGCCCGGCGCGCCTAGCGAACCCGCGGCACCGCCCGTCGCCCCAGCGCCCGCGCCACAAATCGCCGTGCCCGCCCCCGCCGCGCCGGTGGTGACGACCGAGCCGGCAATCTCCGCGGATACGGCGCGCGACGTAGTCTATCCCTCTATTCCGCCCGAATACGATGCCTTCGCGCACGAACCGCCGTTCCGCGCGCGGCGCAATCCAGCGCGGCGCTGGACGATTATTGCGGTGGTTGCTGGCTTGGCGATGCTGATTGCCCTGGGGGCGCTGATCTATACCGGGGGTAACGGCATCGCCACGCGGCTTGGCATCGCGATCGCGCCGGCCGAAACGCCGCTCAGGCTGATCGACAATCCGATCGAGCGCCGCGACCTCGCCAATGGCAGCGAGATGTTCGCGATCAGCGGCCGCATCGTCAATCCCACCGACACGCACCAGGCGGTGCCCGACATCCGCGCCGAACTGCGCGATGCGCAGGGCCGGATCGTCTATGGCTGGACGATCCGCCCCGAGGCGACCGCATTGCCGCCGCGCGGATCGGTCGATTTCAACAGCGCCAAGCTCGACGTGCCGGTCAATTCGCAGAAACTGGTGCTGAGTTTCTCGGGCACGCCGCGCTGATCACCGTGCGGGCAGACGGCGCGCGTCACAACCGCGCCTTCCCCGCTTGCCATCCCCGCCAGCGCTTGCTAGGGGCGCTCGCCTACCAGCCTGCCGGGCGTTGCCGGCGGTGTTATGTGCGGCCATGGCGGAATTGGTAGACGCGCAACGTTGAGGTCGTTGTGGGCGAAAGCCCGTGGAAGTTCGAGTCTTCTTGGCCGCACCAACTCTCCCCAGCCCAAAATCGAGCCCGCTCGATTGGCGCTGGCGGATCGAGTGCAGAAGAGTAGCGTTGTGCTTAATCGACGCGGCGATCCGACGCCGCGCGTCCAAAGGCCGCCCTTGTCCCGACATTCTGCCCAGCACGCCTATATCAACGCGATCGGCACCGCCGTTCCGCCACACGACATCCACAATGCCTTTATCGGCTGGGCGCGCGATCGGCTGACCGACCCCAGATCCGCAAAGCTGTTCGATCGCATGGCCGCCCGCGCCGGGATCGGCCATCGCTGGTCGGTGCTGCCGGTCGGCGCCGATGGCGGTTCGCCGGTCGATCCCGGCGGCTTCTACGCCGACGCGATCCTGCCCGGCACCGCCGCGCGGATGGAGCTGTACGCCGACGCCGCCCCGACGCTCGGCCTGGCCGCGATCGAGGCCCTGCGCGCGCAGGTCGATCTTGGCGGGATCACCCATGTCGTGGTCGCCAGCTGCACCGGCTTCGTCGCGCCCGGCATCGATCAGCTCATCGCCCGCCGGCTGGGCCTCACCCCCTCGGTCGAGCGGCTGCTGATCGGGTTCATGGGCTGCTACGCCGCGGTCGCCGCGTTGCGCACCGCACGCCATCTGGTCCGCTCGGAGCCCGCGGCACGCGTGCTGGTCCTGTGTGTCGAGCTCTCTACGCTACACCTGCAGGACACGCCCGAGATCGAACCGCTGCTTGCCATGCTGCAATTCGGCGACGGCGCCGCGGCCGCGCTCGTCACGGCCGATCCGAGCGGCTTCAGGCTGGGTCAGCCGTTCGCCACCACGCTCGACGATACGCACGACCTGATTCGCTGGGCGATCACCGATCAGGGCTTTGCGATGCACCTGTCCGGCGAAGTGCCGGGCCGCATCGCGCAGGCCCTGGTCGATCCCGCCTTTGCCGTGGCCGCGACCGGCGGCCGCGCGCCGCAGGAGATCGACGGCTGGGCGGTGCATGCCGGCGGTCGCTCGATCCTCGATGCCGTCCAGCACGGTCTTACCCTGCCCCCCGCGGCACTCGACGCCTCCCGCGCGGTGCTTGCCGAAAACGGCAACATGTCATCCGCCACCCTGATGTTCGTGCTGGCCAGGCTGCTGGCGGGGCCGCCGATCCAGGACGGCGTGGCGCTGGCCTTCGGCCCCGGCCTCGCCGCCGAAGGCTTTGCCTTTGCGAGCGTGCCATGATGCTCGCCGAGCGCGCCATCGCCGACGAACTGATGGATGCCGAGGATCTCGACGCCGACACCTATGCCGATGTCGTCGCCGATCTGGCCAAGGTGAACGTGATCACGATGGCCGCGCGCCCGACGCTCGATTTCCTCGCCCGCGCGACGCAGGGCATGACCCGTTTCACGCTGCTGGACGTCGGCTTCGGTGACGGCGACATGCTGCGCCGGATCGCGCGTTGGGCGCAAAAGCGCGGCATCACCGCCGAGCTGATCGGCGTCGACCTCAACCCGCGCAGCGAACGCGCCGCCCGCGCCCATACCCCGCCCGACCTGCCGATCACCTGGATCACCGGCGATTATGCCGATCACCTGGCGGGCGTGGATTTCGTGATCAGCAGCCTCGTCGCGCATCACATGACGCCTACCCAGCTGGTCGATTTCCTGCGCGCGATGGAGGGAGGCGCCGCCAGGGGCTGGCTGATCAACGATCTGCACCGCCACGCCTTCGCCTATCGCGGCTTCCCGCTGCTCGCCCGGCTGTTCGGATGGCATCGGATCGTCCGCCATGACGGACAGCTATCGATCGCGCGCGCCTATCGCCCGGCCGAATGGCCACCCTTGCTGGCGGACGCCGGCATCTCAAAGGCACGCGTCTATCGCGCCTTCCCGTTTCGCCTGTGCGTCGAACGCCTGCGCTGATCGTCGGCGGCGGGCCGGCCGGCGCCAGTGCGGCGATCCGGCTGGCGCTGGCCGGCGCGCCGCATCTGCTGCTCGAGCGCAGCCGTGAGACCGGGGACGCGCTGTGCGGCGGTTTCCTCAGCTGGCGCACGCTCGAATCGCTCGCCAGCCTGGGCATCATGCCCGACGCGCTGGGCCCGGCCCGCGTCACCCGCGTGCGCCTGTTCGCCGGCGATCGGATCGCCGAAGCGCCGCTGCCCCGCCCGGCGCACGGCGTGTCGCGCCGCCATCTCGATACGCTGCTGCTCGCGCGCGCCGCCGATGCCGGCGCGGCGATCGAGCGCGGCGTGACGGTGCGGGAAACGACCAGTCGCGCCGCGCGACTTCACGACGGCACGACGATCGCGGCCGACGCGCTGTTCCTGGCCAGCGGCAAGCACGACATTCGCGGGCTGGCGCGCCCCGAATCGGCGCGGGGGGCCGATCCGACGCTTGGCCTGCGCGTGCGCCTCGGCCCGTCGCCGACGCTGGACGCGCTGGTCGGCGATACGATCGAGCTGCACCTGTTCGATCGCGGCTATGCCGGGATCGTGCGCCAGGAGGACGGCACGGCAAATCTGTGCATGGCCGTTCATCGCTCCCGGCTGAGCGCGGCCGGGGATCCCGAAAAACTGCTCGCCGAACTCGGCGCCGAACGCCCGCACCTGGCCGACCGCCTCGCCTGGCGCGTTCCCGGCGCGATCGATGCGGTGGCCAACATTCCCTATGGCTGGCGGGCCAGGACCGGCGAGTCCGGGCTTTTCCGGCTCGGCGACCAGGCTGGCGTCATCCCGTCGCTGGCCGGCGAAGGCATGGGCATCGCGATCGCCAGCGGCATCCGTGCGGCCCAGGCCTATGTCCGCGGGGGGGCGCCTGCCGCCGGCGCGTTCCAGCGGCGGCTGGCCGGCGACCTGGCGCGGCCGATCGGCATCGCCGGGCTGGTGCGCGACGTCGCCGAGCGCCCCGCCCTGGCACGCACGTTGCTGCCGCTGGCCCATCATGCGCCGGTGCTGATCGATCTGCTCGCGCGCGCGACACGAATCGGCGCCAATCCGGTCTGAAATTGCAGGCCGAAGAGCCGCTTGTTCAGCCCCCATATAGCGCCTATCCGTATCGACGCTCCATGGCCCGCAAGAAATCCTCCCAGACCCGTCCGTCATGGCGTCGCCGCTTCGCGCTGGCGCTGAAGATCCTTGTCGGGCTGGGTGTGCTCGCGCTGATCGGGCTGGTCATCGCCGTCTATGTCGCGCGCGCGCAATTGCCGAGCTTCGACGACATGAAATCGTCGCCCAACGGGCAGATGATCCGCGTGCACGCCGCCGATGGTACGGTGATCGTCTCGCTCGGGCCGAGCTATGGCGAATGGCTGGATTACCAGCAGATCCCCACCGTGATGCGCGACGCGATGGTTGCGGTCGAGGATCGCCGGTTCCGCTCGCATCTCGGCGTCGATCCGATCGGCCTGGCCCGTTCCGCCAAGCTCGCTTTCGAAAATCGCGGCACCGGCCGCCGCCTGCAGGGCGCCTCGACGATCACGCAGCAGGTCGCGCGCACGATCTTCCTGTCGAACAAATACGATGTCGGCCGCAAGGCGCGCGAGGCGATCCTGGCGCTCGCCATGGAGCGCAAGTTCAGCAAGGATCAGATCCTCGAACTGTATCTCAACAAGGTCTATTTCGGCGGTGGCGCGTACGGCATCGACGCCGCGTCGCGCCGCTTCTTCGGGCACGGCGCCAATACGCTGAGCCTCAGCGAAGCGGCGGTCATCGCCGGGCTGGTCAAGGCGCCGTCACGCTATTCCCCCACCGCCGACGCCGAGGCCGCGGTCGGCCGCGCCGGCGTGGTCATCCAGCTGATGCAGGAAACCGGCAAGATCACCGCCGCCGAGGCCGCGTCGGCCAATCCCAAGAGCGTTGCGCTGGCACCGGAGCCGAAACAGAACAGCGTGCGCTATTTCACCGATTGGGCGCTGCCGCAGCTCGAGACGCTGATCGACGAGACGACCCGCCCGCTGGAAGTGTGGACCACGCTCGATCTGAACATGCAGCGCGCGGCCGATGCCGCGATCCGCGCCAATGCGCCGAGGAACGCGCAGGGCGCGCTGGTCAGCATCGATCGCGACGGCGCGGTCCGCGCGATGGTCGGCGGCACCGATTATGTCTCGTCCAACTATAACCGCGCCACCCAGGCGGTGCGCCAGCCCGGCTCGGCATGGAAATTGTTCGTCTATCTTGCCGCGCTCGAGGCGGGCCACAAGGTCGAGGACAAGGTGGTCGACGCGCCGATCAACATCAACGGCTGGAGCCCGCGCAATGCGTCCGGCGCCAATCGCGGCGAGATGACGCTGCGCACCGCGTTTGCCTATTCGGTCAATACCGTGGCCGCCAAGCTCGGGCAGGAGGTCGGCTTCGGCACCGTCGCCGATATGGCGCGCCGCTTCGGCATCACCACGCCGGTCGATACGCACCCGGCGATGGTGCTCGGCACGTCCGACGTCCGCTTGCTCGACATGACGCGCGCCTTTGCCAGCGTCGCCAACAAGGGCGTCGCGGTCACCCCTTACGGGATTACCAAGGTTACCGCGCAGGGCGAGACGATCTACGCCCAGGCGGTCGATACGAGCCAGGTGCTGGTCGCCCCCTATGTCGCGCAACAAATGACCGATCTGCTGCAGACCGCGGTCAACACCGGCACCGGCAAGGCCGCGCAGATCGGCCGGCCGGTCGCCGGCAAGACCGGCACGACCTCGTCGAACAAGGACGGCTGGTTCGTCGGCTTCTCGAGCGGGCTGACCACCGGCGTGTGGATGGGCCGCGACGATGCCAAGGTCGTGCCCGGGCTGCAGGGCGGCACCGCGCCGGCGCGCGCCTTTGCCGCGTTCATGAAGCCGGCGGTGGCCAATCGCCCGGTCGAACAGTTCGACACGCAGGTCACGCTGCCCGAATGGCAGCTCGAGCCGGACGAGGAGAGCTATTTCGGCCAGCCCGACAATGGCGTGTTCGTCGATGCAGACGGCAATCCGATCGATCCCGGCACCGCACCCGTGCCCGACGACGGATCACAGGAAGGCGGCGAGCGGATGCCGATGCCGGCGCAGCCGACGCCAGAACAGAATCCCGAGCGGCTCGATCAGGACTGGATCGACAAGGTGCTCGATCGCACCCCGGCGCCGGCACCCCGCCCGACCCCGGTCCCGCGCCCGGCCGCCGCGCCACCGCCGGACCGGACCGTCGAGCGCAACGTGATCCGCTCTCAGGACGCCCGACCGACCCAGTGAAGCGCCGCGCCGTGCGCGCGCAGCCAGGCGCGCGACTCGGCCGGATCACCTTCCGTCAGCGCATCGGCCAGCGCGTGGAACGCCGGGCTGTGATCCATATGCCGGCGATGCGCGATTTCGTGCGCCACGGTCGAGCGGCGCACGAAGGCCGGCGCCAGCATCAGCCGCCAGCTGTAGCGGATCACGCCCGACGACGTGCAACTGCCCCAGCGCGCTTTGGCATCGCCGATCGCGACCTTGCTGACCGTCACGCCGGCGCGGGCGGCGAATTCGGCGGTTTCGGCGCTCAGCACGCGCAGCGCCTCGCGCTTCAGCCACAATTCGATCCGTCGCGCGAGCCCGTCGAGCGGCCCGCCGCAGAACAAGGCGTCGTCGTCGCGTCGTATGGTGCGGGGGCGGGTTTCGGCCCAGTCGATGCGCAGTTCCATGCCGTCGAACGGCAGCGTGGCGCCCGGCACGAACGGCCGCGCCTGCGGCAGCCGCGCGCGCTGTCGATCGATCCACTCGCGCTGCTCGCTCGCCCAGCGCAACGCCGCCTTGAGCGGCGCGCGCGGTGGCAGCGTCAGCCGGACGCGACCGCTGGCCGGATCGACCGACAGCTTGGCGCGCCGCGACCGGGCGTTGCGGACGATCTCGACATCGCCACTCACAGGCGCCGATCGACGATATGATTCTCCAGCTCGCCGGCATCGACTTCGGACACCGTCCAGCCGCGCACCGATTCGCCCGCGCGGTGCACCGCATCGCGATCGCCGCACACCAGATAGTGCCAGCGCGGCAGCGGCTCGTCCTCGCGCCGCAGGCGGTAGGCGCAGGTCTCCGGCAGCCAGTCGATCTCGTGCACATTGTCGCGGCTGAGCCGCACGCATTCGGAGACGAAGGCATGGCGGTGCTTGTAGTTCGAGCATTGCGCGGTGCGCCGGTCGAGCAGGCGGCACGACACGTTGGTGGCGAGCAGTTCGCCGGTCTCCTCGTCTTCGAGCTTGTGCAGGCAGCATTTGCCGCAGCCGTCGCACAAGGCTTCCCACTGCCCGCGGTCGAGCTGGTCGAGCGGCGTGTCTTCCCAGAAGGCGGCGCTCAACGGACCCACTTCTGCAGTTCGGCGGCGATCGCCTGGGGGGTGCCGTCATGCGGCAGCAATGCGATCGGCTTGCCTTCGGGGCTCATCAGATAGGCGACGCGGCTGTGATCCATCAGATAGCCGCCGCCCGGCTGGGCTTCGCCCTTCTGGTAATAGACCGCATAATCCTTGGCGACGGCCGCGATCGCCGCCGGGCTGCCGGTCAGCCCGACCATGCGCGGGTGGAAATTGCCGACGAACTGCTTGAGCACAGCGGGCGTATCGCGCGCCGGATCGACCGAGACAAACACCGGCACGATGCGGGCGGCGGCGGCGGCATTCTCGCCTTCCAGCACGTGCAGCCCGGCGGCCAGGTTCTGCACGTCGACCGGGCAGACGTCGGGGCAGAAGGTATAGCCGAAATACATGATGCGGTATTTGCCCGCGAGATTGCGCTCGCCGAACGGCTGGCCGTTCTGGTCGGTCAGCGTGAACGGGCCGCCGATCCGCGCGCCGTCGAGCGGGGCCTGGGCGGGCGGCGCGGCGGGGCCGGAACAGGCGATCGGCAGCGCCGCGATCAGCAGCGCGGCGGCGAAGCGGGCAATCTGGTTCATGGTGCCGCCAGCCATGATCTGTTAAGCGCCGTCGCGCAAGTTCAGCCCGTATATCCCAAGAGGTTATCCGCCGATGTCTTCCCGTCTTTCCGCGATCGCCCTGACCGCCGCGCTCGCCCTGCTCGCCCCTGTGGCGCACGCGCAGAACCAGTCCGAGGGGTATAAATTCCTCGAGGCGGTGCGCGGCGAGAAGGGCAAGGAAGTCGAGGACATGCTCAACAGGCCGGGCTCGGTGGTGATCAACACGCGCTCGGTGACCGACGGCGAAACCGCGCTGCACGTCGTCACCAAGAGCGGCAATGGCGATTATCTCGCCTATCTGCTGAGCCGCGGCGCCAACCCCAATGTGCGCGACAATGCCGGCACCGCGCCGCTGGTGCTGGCCGCCGATCGCGGGCGCGAGGATCTGGTGCAGACGTTCATCAAGTACAAGGCGAACGTCAATTACGGCAATTCCAACGGCGAGACGGCGCTGATCGTCGCGGTCCGGCGCCGCAATCTGCCGCTGATCCGCACCTTGCTCGATGCCGGCGCCAATCCCGACCAGGCCGATCTGCTGACCGGCATGTCGGCGCGCGCCTATGCCGCGCAGGATACGCGCACGCCGGCCGTCGCGCGGGAACTGGAAGCCGCCCCCAAGAAGCCCAAAGCGGCCGTTTCCGGCCCGAAATTCTAAGGCCAGGCGAGGCCGTCGGCATCGGGGTCGAGCGCCCCGATCAGCCGCCGTCCGGCACGCCGCGCAAAAGCCAGCGTACAACGTTTGCGGGTTGCCGCCGACAAGGGTTCGCTATGCGCCTCGCGCACGATCGCCGCATCATAGCGATCGGCGATGATGATCCCGGTCCGCGCCGGCAGGAACGCCGCGCCGTCCAGCGGCGAGGCATCGAACCCCGCCGGCACCGCCCAGTAATAGCGATCGCAGCAGCCGAGATAGTCGCCCCATTTGCCGTCGCCGAGCAGATCGGCGCGCGATACCTTGATCTCGACGATGATGATCGCCCCGCGCGAATCGATCGCCATCAGATCGGCGCGGCGCCCCCCATCCAGCGGCACCTCCCCCATCGCAATGAGATCATGGCGCAGCAGCATGCGGGTCGTGCCGCGCGCGACATCGGCCGCGCAGAGCGGCGAGCCCGGGGCATCGACACAGGAAACGGGCGGAGTAAGCATCCGCCCGATTTAGAACATTACACGAACAGGTAAAGCCGAAACCGCCCGATCAGCGGTAGAAGACGTGATTTCCGATCGACGCGACCTTGGTCATCCGCCAGCCCGGCGAGACGCGGCGGGCATGGAAATACAGCGCCTTGGGTGCCGGGCTGTCCCACTGATCGCGCAATGCGACCTGGGCGACGGCGATGGCGGTGCGGTAATTGGCGTTGCTGGCGATGGCGGGGATACGACCGCCACGTACGAACGAGAACTGGCCGGCCTGGGTAACCACGGCGCACACCGATTTGGCGAAGCGACCCGATTTGGCCCGGTTGATGATCACTTCGGCCACGGCGAGTTGGCCCGGGAGCGGCTCACCCTTGGATTCGAAATAGATCGCGCCGGCGAGGCAGGTGAGCTCGTCGTTCAAGGCGTCAGGCGCGCTCTGCGCGGCGACCGCTTCGGACAGACTATCGAATTCTTCTTCATCTTCCGTCTGCACCACGGCCGGCTGGGCCATCGGGGCAGGCATCGCCTCGGCCGGTACGGCAGCGAGAGCGGAATTTTCTGGAACCTGAGCGCTCAATGGTACGTTGAGGGTCTGATCCAGTTGAGAAGCAAGGCCAGGGCTGCTGACGCCGATCAAGGCAGTGCCCAAGGCCATCGTCGCGAGCGTCGCGACGCGTTGTAAAAACGACATTCAATCTTCGTATTATGCGGTTGGTGCGCGGAAGCGATCCGTATTGGCCGAGGCCAAGAGATCGTCCGGGCGTGCCCCCCGACTGCGTAATCGATCCGGATCGCACCCGTCTCGACACAACGCCATTAAACAATGTTGCGGCCTGTGGCCGGGACGCGGCAAGCGGTCAACCGTCGAGGATCGTTTCAGCGGCGAACCGTTCGGCAAACGGGCTGTCCAGTTCAACCACCCACAGGTCCGGATCGTTCTTGCGCCGCCGCTGCCAATAGTGGGTCAGCGCGGCAGGATCCTCGACGGGTTGTGGTGAAATCAGCAACGCGACCTTGCCGTCCGGTCCGATCCCGCGTTCCAGCATCCGCGGATTGCCGCCGTTTTCGAGCGCCACGACGAGGATCGCCCCGCCGGTCGGCTCGCCGCGCGCGAGCATCATGCCCATCCCGCCACTGTCGTTCGCCCGCCGAAGCAACGCGCCGACCAGAACGCTACTCGGCAATCGCGCGCTCATGGTGCCGCGCGATAGCCGGGCAAGCCTGCCAGCGGGATACGCGATTTCATGAACGTGCCGGTACCGCGCGCCGCCTCCTCACCGTCCGCGTCGATCAGCCGCGCCTCAGCAACGAACACACGGCGATGCCCGCTGACCCAGCGTCCTTCGGCGATCACCGGCCCCGCCTTCAACGGTTTGGTCAGCAGCAAGTTGAACGCCGTGGTGAGCAGGAAGCGATCGGTCACCAGGCTGTTCGCCGCATAGAAAGCGGCATCGTCGAGCATCTTGAAATAGCTCGTGCCGTGTGCCGCGCCGCCGGCATGAAAATAGCGTTCGTCGATATCGAAGCTAATGCGCGCGACACCGCTTTGCGGGATTTCGAGCGTCGATTCGAACAGGCGGTTGATCGGCGCCGCGGCGTATAGCGATTCGAGCGCGCGGAAATGCGCCTGTTCGCCTTCCAGCATCGCCTCAGGCGGCATCGCGCGCTTCGTCCGAGCTCAACAAGGCATACAGCGCATCGCGCGATCCGGCGCCGCGCAGCTTGGCGACGAACGCACGATCGCGCAGCCGACGCGACACCCGCGCCAGCGCTTTGAGATGTTCCGCGCCGGCATCGGTCGGCGAGAGCAACACGAATACCAGATCGACCGGCAGATCATCGATCGCGAGGAAATCGACCGGCTGCGCCAGCCGCGCGAACAGACCGACGACGTGCGGCAATCCGGGCAGTTTGCCATGCGGGATGGCCACGCCGCCGCCAAACCCGGTCGATCCGAGCTTTTCGCGCGCGAGCAGGACCTCGGTCGCGATTTTCGGATCGAGGTCGTGCGCCGTCGCCAGCGCTGCCGCCAATTGCTGCAGCAACGCTTTCTTGCTGACCGCCGCGACACCCTGGATGACGGTGTCGGGCAGCAACAGATCGCTGAAATCGGTCATCATTATGGTGATCAGCCCCTCGCCCGCGCGGCTTAGCGCCGAACGCGCGCGAGCGAAAGGCCGTGCGGCGGTGTCAGGCGCCGCGTTGGGGCTCGACCCAGCCGATCGTGCCGTCACCGCGCTTGTACACCATATTATAGGCGCCCGATCCGCTGTTCTTGAACAGCAAGGCCGTGGTGTTGCGCAGATCGAGCATCATCACCGCATCCGACACGCTCGATTCGGGCACGTCGACGCGAGTCTCGGCGATGATCAGCGGATGATCCTCCGCCTCGACATCCTCCGGCCCCTCCTTGAACAGCGTATAGCCGGCATTGTCGTAGGCGCCGGCCTCCTGGACCTCCTGCGACGTGCCGCCGTTGCGATCCTTCAGACGGCGCATGTAGCGGCGCAGCTGCTTCTCGATCTTGTCGGCCGTGCCATCGAACGCGACGTGCGCGTCGCGCCCGTCATTGCTGCCCTTGAGCACCAACCCCTGCATCACATGCGCGACGATGTCGCAGGTGATCGAATCGTGCGGCCCCTTGCCGAACGTGACATGCGCGGAAATGGCGCGCGCGAAATATTTGGTGGCGATGCCCTGAAGCCGATCCTCGACATGGGTTTTCAACGCGTCGCCGGTGGCGATCTGATGACCCGAGACCCGGATTTCCATGAGCATTCTCCTTGATGGGGAACGCAACGTGCGCGCCCCCGGTAGCGGCGTCAATCGGACGCCCCGACCCCCCCATACTCGTACGAGTATCTCCCTAGACTTGCTCCCAAATTGGTTTGGTGAGCTTTTCGATAAACGCTGCGTGCCGCGCAAGTTCCGCCTCGGACGCAGCAAAAGTGCGTACCGGCCGCGGAGTCGCCGGGCCTGCCTCGGGCTGAAAGCTGGTCTGGACCTCGGTCTTTTCGCTGATCAGGCCGAGCCCGATCTGCCGCCCGCCGGTCAGTTCGACATAGACCTGCGCCAGCAGTTGCGCGTCGAGCAGCGCGCCGTGGACGACGCGGTGGCTGCGATCGATGCCGTAGCGATTGCACAAAGCGTCGAGGCTATGTTTGGCGCCGGGATGGCGCGACCGCGCCAGCACGATCGTGTCGACCATACGGTGCAGGCCGATATGCGGATGGCCGCACCTGCCGAACTCGCCGTTGAGAAAACCGAAATCGAACCCGGCATTGTGCGCGACCAGCGGGCAATCGCCGATGAACTCGATCAGATCGAGCGCATGTTCGCGGAACAGCTTCTTGTCGGAAAGGAACACGTCGGACAGGCCGTGCACCCGCTGCGCCTCGGCCGGCATGGTGCGTTCGGGATGAAAATATGCGTGATAGGTGCGTCCGGTCTCGACCTTGTTGACCAGCTCGACACAGCCGATCTCGACCATGCGGTCGCCATCGGCAAAGCTGAACCCGGTAGTTTCGGTATCGAAAACGATCTCGCGCATTGCGCAGGTTATCGGCCGTCCGGGCCGATCAGGCAAGCGATCACCGCGTCCACCGCGGCTTGCGTCTCGGCCAGCGAACAATCCGTCGCAATGACGAAGTCCGCCCGCGCGCGTTTCTCGGCATCGGGGGTCTGCCGCGCCAGGATCGCCTCGAAACGCGCAGCCGTCATGCCGGGCCGCGCCAGCACGCGGGCGCGCTGGATTTCGGGGGGCGCGCTGACCACGGCGACCTTGTCGACGCGCGACTCGCCGCCGGTCTCGAACAGCAGCGGAATGTCGAACAGGACGAGCGGCGCGTCCTGATGTGCAGCCAGGAAGGCCGCGCGCTCTTCCCCAACGGCAGGATGCACCAATGCCTCCAGCTGCCGCAGCTTTGCGGTATCGCCGAGCACCGCCTCGCCGAGGGCGGTGCGGTTCACGCCTTCGGCGCCGGTCGTATCGGGAAACAACGCCTCGATCTCGGCGACCAGCCTGCCGCCCGCGCCCTGCAACCGGTGCACCGCCGCATCGGCATCGAACACCGGCACGCCGCGCGCGGCGAACATCGCCGCCACGGTCGACTTGCCCATGCCGATCGACCCGGTGAGGCCGAGCACGATCATGCGCTCAACAATGCCCGCAATTCCTCGTCGCGGTCGCGCGGCGGCTCTGCTCCGAAGAACAGTTCGAACGCCAACGCCGCCTGGCCAACCAGCATCTCCAGCCCGTCGACCGTGTCCAGATCGCGCGCCCGCGCGGCCTGCAGCAACGGCGTCTCGAGCGGCGCATAGACCACGTCATATACCAGGGCATCGTCCGGCAATGGCGCCAGATCGATCTCCAGCGGCGGTTGCCCGACCATGCCCAGCGCGCTGGTATTGACCAGCAACGCCGCCGCCGGCAGCGCGGCCGTGAGCGGCAAGGCCTGGCCCTTCAGCCCAAATGACGACAGCAGGGCCGCGCCCTTCAGCACGTTGCGGTTGAGGATCGTGACCGGCCCGACGCCGACCCGCGACAGTGCGAACAGCACCGCGCGCGCCGCGCCGCCCGCGCCGATCACGACCACCGGCTGGCCGGCGAGATCGAGATCGGCAATCGGGGCGTAAAAGCCGCCGGCATCGGTGTTGGTGCCGATGAACGTGCCGTCGTCGCTACGGAACACGGTGTTGATCGCGCCGATAGAGGATCGCACCCCGCCGGGATCCGCAACATGATCAAGCGCCGCCTGCTTGTGCGGGATGGTGATGTTGCACCCGCGCCACGCCGGATCGGCCTGACGCTGGGCGAGGAACGCGCCGAGGTCCGCTGGCGTGACGTGCGTCGCGCGGTACGCGGCATCGATGCCCAGCGCGTCGAGCCAGAAGCCGTGGATCAGCGGCGATTTGGAGTGGGTGATCGGATCGCCGATCACCTCGGCAAAGGCCTGCGTCATGACGGCATCATTCCTCTCACCCGCAGATAATCGAGTACCGGCAGCAGCGGCAGCCCGAGCACGGTGAACTGGCTGCCCTCGATCCGTGCGAACAATTGCGCGCCCGGGCCTTCGATCCGGTAGCAGCCGACACAGCCCGCGATCGCCGGCCATTCCGCATCGAGATAGGTCTCGATAAAGGCGTCGGACAGCGGCCGGACATGCATCTTGGCGCGGTCGACCACGCGCCATACCGGCTTGCATTGTTCGGCGATCACCACCGCGCTGACCAGCTCGTGGCGCTTGCCCGACATCAGCCGCAGATGCTCGGCGGCCTGCGCGCGCGTCTCGGGCTTGTCGAGCAATGTGCCGTCCTCGAGCGCGACGACCGAATCGCTGCCGAGCACCAGCGCCTCGGGATCGCGCCCCGACACGCGCAATGCCTTTAGCTCGGCCAGTGCATCGGCCAGGTCGCGCGCGTTGAGATCACGCAGGCCCGCTTTCGCCGCCTCCTCGTCCACTCCGGCCGACACGGCCTCGAACGGTACGCCCGCCGCCGACAGCATCGCGCGCCGCGACGCGCTTTGTGACGCCAACACGATTCTCATTCGCCACCCTGTTCGCCGCGGCGTTCCTGCACCAGGGCGATGATCGCCGCCGCCGTTTCCTCGATCGATCGCCTGGTGACATCGATCACCGGCCAGCCATTGTCGGCGAACATCCGCCGCGCATAGGCCACTTCGCGCGTCACCGCCTCCTGGTCGACATAATCGGTTTCCGGCGCCTGGTTGAGCGACAAGAGCCGGTTGCGCCGCACCTGGATCAGCCGATCGGCGCTGGTCGTCAGCCCGACGACGAGCGGATTCTTGAGCGTATAGAGCAGGGTCGGCGGCGGCGATTCCACCACGATCGGGATATTGGCGGTGCGATAGCCGCGATTGGCGAGATAGATCGAGGTCGGCGTCTTGGACGAGCGCGACACGCCGGCCAGCACGATGTCCGCTGCCTCCCAATTCTCCCAATTGATCCCATCGTCATGCGCCATGGTGAACTGGATCGCCTCGACGCGGTCGAAATAGGCCTCGTCGAGTACATGCTGCCGCCCCGGCCGCGCCTTGGCCTGCTGCCCGAGCAGCCCGGACAGCGCATCGTTGACCGCGTCGAGCGGCGCGACGGCGGGCAGGCCGAGCGCCCGGCAGCGTGCCTCCAGCGTGCGCCGCGTCGTGCTGTTGACCAGGGTGAAGATCACCAGCCCCGGATTCTGCGCGATCTCCTGCAGGATCCGTTCGAGATGCGCCTCGGTGCGTACCATCGGCCAGAAATGGCGGATCGTCTCGACATCGTCATATTGCGCGAGCGCCGCCTTGGCGATGTTCTCGAGCGTCTCGCCGGTCGAATCCGACAGCAGATGGAGGTGCAATCGCACGGTTCAGGATGGATCTGTGGACAACATCGGCAAAATCGCTAGCGCAACCGAAGCCCCCCGCCAAGCCGGGGATAAGCCGCAACTTGTCCACAATTCCCTGCCCAGCCGCGATATCCGTGCACAGCCTGTGGAAAACGTGGACGGCGGGCGGGAATCGCAGGCGCTGTGCGGGTCGGCGGCCGTCAAGCTGTTGGCATTTCGGGCATGACCGCATAAGCCCCGGGATCAACGCGCCAACAACCGCTACATCCTTTTTAAGAATCTAATTCTTAGTAGAAATAGGGATCGACCAGCTTGTCGATAACATCTGAATCGAAACCGCTGCTCGGCGTGCTCAAGGGTATGCGAGCCGAAACGCCCCCGATCTGGCTGATGCGCCAGGCCGGCCGCTATCTTCCCGAATATCGCGCACTCCGGGCGGAGAAAGGCGGCTTCCTGGCGCTGGCCACCGACCCGGAAGCGGCGGCCGAAGTGACGCTGCAGCCGATCCGCCGGTTCGGCTTCGATGGCGCGATCCTCTTTTCCGATATCCTAATGGTGCCCTGGGCGCTGGGCCAAGATCTGAGCTTCGGTGTGGGCGAGGGACCGCGCCTGGCACCGCCACTGATGGATACGGCACTGGCGAGCCTGGCGGCCGTCCCTGAGCGGCTCGATCCGGTCTATGCCACCGTCGCCCGGGTCGCGGCTGCGCTGCCGCCAGAAACCACCTTCCTGGGCTTTGCCGGCAGCCCCTGGACGGTCGCGACCTATATGGTCGCCGGGCAGGGCAGCAAGGACCAGGGCGAAACCCGCCGCGCCGCCTATCGCGATCCACTGGCGTTCGCCGAGATCATCGACGCGATCACGGCGATGACGGTCGACTATCTCTCTGCGCAGATCGAAAACGGCGTGGAGGCGGTGCAATTGTTCGACAGCTGGGCCGGCTCGCTCAGCCCGGCGCAGTTCGAGCGCTGGGTGATCGCGCCCAATGCGGCGATCGTCGCGGGGCTGAAGGAACGCCACCCGGAGACGCCGATCATCGGTTTCCCCAAGGGCGCCGGCGGCAAGCTGCCCGCCTATGCGCGCGAAACCGGCGTCGATGCGGTCGGGCTCGACGAGACGGTCGATCCGGTCTGGGCCGACGCCAATCTGCCCAAGCACATGCCGGTGCAGGGCAATCTCGATCCGCTTGCCCTGATTGCCGGCGGCACGGCGCTGGACGAGGCGATCGATCGCGTGCTTGCGGCGTTCGTGGATCGCCCGCATATCTTCAACCTGGGGCATGGCATCCTGCCGGACACCCCCATAGAACATGTCGAGGCGCTCCTCGCGCGGGTACGTACATGATGGAGCGACTGATCGTGGCGTATAACTGGTATCTCGCCGCGCATGTGATCTTCGTGATCTTCTGGATGGCCGGCCTGTTCATGCTGCCGCGCTATCTCGTCTATCACCAGGAAGCGCTCGCCGCCGGCCGGGCCGAGGAGGCAGCCCTGTGGGTCGAGCGCGAGGGCAAGATCCGCAAGATCATCCTCTCGCCCGCCATGATCATCGTCTGGCTGCTCGGCCTCACGCTGGCGACGATCGGGCAGCACTGGGCCGAGCCGTGGCTGCACGCCAAATTGCTCTTCGTGCTGGGCCTGAGCGGCTATCACGGCTGGGCGGTCGGCTATGCCAAGAAGCTCGCGGCGAACAAGCCGACGCTGAGCGGCAAGACGCTGCGCATGCTGAACGAAATCCCGGCGGTCACCGCCGCGGTGATCGTGGTGCTGGTGATCGTGAAGCCGTTCTAATCTAATACGAGCCAACTTCCGACCCTACCCCGGCGAACGCCGGGGCCCAGTCGCGATGGCCGATATAACAAAGCGCAGCCGAAGTTACCTCTGTTTCCCAACTGGGCCCCGGCGTTCGCCGGGGTGGGGCGGAGACGGGTACTCGCACCCAACGTCACAACCCCGTTGACTTGGGCCCTGCCCTCTCTTACCCCCTGCCACTGTCGGCACACGGTTTCTCCGCGTCGGCATCCTCCTCCCGCATCGCTTGCCCGAGTTCTTCGCGCACCCCCTCGATGCCCACTCCCCAGACTAGCCGGACGCTGATCCCATGCATCTCAAAGACCTCAAGAACAAAAAACCGGCCGAACTGGTCAGCATGGCGGAGGAGCTCGGCGTCGAAGGCGCCTCGACGCTGCGCAAGCAGGACCTGATGTTCGCGATCCTCAAGGTCCAGGCCGAAGAGGGCGAGATGATCATGGGCGAGGGCACGATCGAAGTGCTGCCCGATGGCTTCGGTTTCCTGCGCAGCCCGCAGTCGAACTATCTCGCCGGCCCCGACGACATCTATGTCTCGCCCAACCAGGTGCGCAAATTCGGGCTGCGCACCGGTGACACGGTCGAGGGCGAGATCCGCGGGCCCAAGGATGGCGAACGCTATTTCGCGCTGGTGAAGCCGTCCAAGGTCAATTTCGACGATCCCGAAGCGGTGCGCCACCGCGTCAATTTCGACAATCTGACGCCGCTCTATCCGGAATCGAAGCTCACGCTCGACACGCTCGATCCGACGCAGAAGGACAAGTCCGCGCGCGTCATCGATATCGTCAGCCCGCAGGGCAAGGGCCAGCGTACTTTGATCGTCGCGCCACCGCGCGTCGGCAAGACGGTGATGCTGCAGAATATCGCGCGCGCCATTTCCGAGAACCATCCCGAGGTGTTCCTGATCGTCCTGCTGATCGACGAGCGTCCCGAGGAAGTCACCGACATGCAGCGCAGCGTGAAGGGCGAGGTCGTCTCCTCGACCTTCGACGAACCCGCGCAGCGCCACGTGCAGGTCGCCGAGATGGTGATCGAAAAGGCCAAACGCCTGGTCGAGCACAAGAAGGACGTGGTGATCCTGCTCGATTCGATCACCCGCCTGGGCCGCGCCTACAACACCGTTGTGCCGAGCTCGGGCAAGGTGCTGACCGGCGGCGTCGACGCGAATGCGCTGCAGCGCCCCAAGCGCTTCTTCGGTGCCGCGCGCAACATCGAGGAAGGCGGTTCGCTGTCGATCATCGCCACCGCGCTGATCGACACCGGCAGCCGCATGGACGAAGTGATCTTCGAGGAATTCAAGGGCACTGGTAACTCGGAAATCGTGCTCGACCGCAAGGTCGCCGACAAGCGCGTCTTCCCGGCGCTCGACGTGGGCAAGTCCGGCACGCGCAAGGACGAGCTGCTGGTCGACAAGGTCAAGCTCAGCAAGATGTGGGTGCTGCGCCGCATCCTGATGCAGATGGGCACGATCGACGCGATGGAATTCCTGCTCGACAAGATGAAGGATTCCAAGACCAACGAGGACTTCTTCGACAGCATGAACCAGTGACGGTGCGCGCGCCCGATCCAGCCATGCTGGATCAGGCGCGCAGCGGTCTGGCCGGCGCGTGTCGCCCGGCCGACGGCGTGGGCATTGCCCACGCCTTTTTTGTGGCAACCGTCGCCCACCCCTTTACGTTGATCTCGATCACCACGCCCCCGGAGACCCCCTTGTGAGCATCCTTGCCCTGCTGGCCGCCGCCCTTCCCACGGTCGAGCCGATGTCGCTCAGCTGGCTGTGGAATCACATCGTCAGCGACTTCGCCAATATCGGCACCGCCTCCGCGATGACCGCCTTCGCCACCGTCGTGCTGCTCGACGTGGCACTCGCGGGTGACAACGCTATCATCGTCGGCGCGCTTGCCGCCGGCCTGCCCAGCGATCAGCGCCGCAAGGTTATCCTGATCGGTATTCTCGCCGCGCTGGTGCTGCGCATCATCTTCGCGGTTGCCGTGTTGTACGGCCTGGAGAGCTTCAAAAGCTATGGTCTGGTGCTCGGTGGCGGTCTGCTGCTGCTATGGGTGGCGTGGAAGATGTACCGCGAACTGCGCCCCAAGGGCGCACCGGGCGGATCGCCGGAAGTGGATGGCGACGAGAATAGCGGCATTCGCCCTGCGAAGAGCTTTCTTGCCGCTGCCTGGGCAGTGGCCGTTGCCGACGTGTCGATGAGCCTCGATAACGTGCTCGCCGTCGCTGGCGCAGCGCGCGAGCATCCCGGCATCATGGTCATCGGGCTGATCCTGTCGGTCGCGCTGATGGGCCTCGCGGCCAATGTGATCGCCAAATATATCGAGCGCTATCGCTGGATCGCCTGGGTCGGGCTGGTCATCATCGTCTATGTCGCCGGCAAGATGATTTTCGAAGGCTTTCACGATGTGCAGCCGTTGATCGGCGCGATCGCGTAACGCCAGTCCCTGCCCGATCTGACCGGATCGGGCGGCGGCGGGCAGCATTTGCGCTGCCCGCCGCCGGTTCGCTTATTTGAGATGCTCGGCGAAGAACGCCGCCGTCCGGCCATCGGCAAGGTCCGCCGCGGCGGGCGACCGCCGGTCGCCAAATTCCGTCGCGAAGCCGTGATCCTCGCCGGGATAATCGTACAGCGTCACGCGCGGGTGATCATCCAGCCCCTCGTGCATCCGCGCCTGCGCCGGCTTGTCGACGAAATGATCTTCGACCGGCACGTGCAGCAATACCGGCCGCGCGATCGCGTGCTTCTCGCCAAGCAGGCCATCGATGCCGACCCCGTAATAGCCGACGCTCGCGTCGATATCGGTGCGCGCCGCGGTCATGAACGCCAGCCGCCCGCCAAGGCAATAACCGACCGCGCCGACCTTGCCGCCGCCGACCTTGGCGCGTGCCGCGCGGATCGTCGCCTCGATATCGGCGATGCCCAGATCCTGATCGAACTTGCCGAACAGATCGAGCCCGCGCTGCATCTGCTCCGGAACATCGGGATCGAGTTCGATTCCCGGCTCGAGCCGCCAGAAGAGGTCGGGCGCGATCGCCAGATAGCCATTTGCCGCCAGGGCATCGCATTTGCTGCGGATACCGGCATTCACGCCGAACACTTCCTGGATGACGACGATCGCGGCGGTCGGCGTGCCTGCCGGTTCGGCGACATAGGCGTCGAAGCGCCCGTCATGGTCGAGCGTGTCGATGGTGATCGTGGTCAAGGGCGGTTCCTTTGCGGTTGGGCGTTGCGGTTGCGGCGCGGTCGCGCGCATACATGGCCACAGGGTATGCCGCGCGATACGCCGGCTCAAGCGGAGATGCAGTGCCATGAAATTCAATGTCGAGCTGGACTGCACGCCGGAAGAAGCGCGTCGCATGATGGGCCTGCCGGACCTCACGCCGGTCCATGAGAAATATATCGCCTCGCTGACCGGCGCGATGGACGGCGTGGTCTCGCCCGATCTGCTCGAAGGCATGATGCGCAGCTGGGCGCCGATGAACGATGCCGGGATGGGATTCTGGCGCAAGATGTTCGAGACGGCGAGCACGACCAAGACGCCGGACTGACGCGATGAGCACGATCTACGCCGTCTCCAGCGGTGCGCCGCCGGCGGCGATCGCCGTGCTGCGCATCAGCGGGCCGGACGCGCTGGCCGCGGCGACGGCGCTCGCCGGCCCATTGCCGGACGACCGGCGCGCAACGCTCCGCGCGCTGCGCGATCCGGCCGACCAGGCGATCCTCGACCGCGCGCTGGTGCTGGTGTTCCGCGCGCCGACCACGGCGACCGGCGAGGATCTGGTCGAGCTGCATCTCCATGGTGGCCGCGCCGTCGTCGCTGCGGTGGAGCGCACCCTGGCGGTGATGCCGGGCCTGTCTCCTGCCCAGCCCGGTGACTTTACACGCCGGGCGTTGACCAACGGCCGCATCGATCTGACCGAGGCGGAAGGCCTGGGAGACCTGCTCACGGCAGAGACGGAGAGCCAGCGCCGCGCGGCGATGTTCACTGCCGAGGGCGGCCTCCGTCGCCATGTCGCGACCTGGTCCGACCGGATCCTCGCAATGTCGGCGCGGGTCGAGGCAGAGCTCGATTTTGCCGACGAGGATGATGTGGATGCCGCCGATCTCGACGCGGTAAAGGTGGCGGCTTTGCGCCTGGCGGACGAGATCGACGCACTGGTCGGCCAGCCCCCCGTCGAGCGCCTGCGCGACGGCATAAGGGTCGTGCTCGCCGGCCCACCGAACAGCGGCAAGTCCACGTTGCTCAACGCGCTGATCGATCGGGACGCGGCGATCGTGTCGCCGATCGCCGGGACGACGCGGGACCGGATCGACGCACCCGTGCACCGCGACGGGATCGCCTATGTGCTGACCGATACGGCGGGGCTGGCGGCGGTGACGCTCGATCCGATCGAGCGGATGGGGATCGAGCGAACGCGCTCGGCAATGGATTTCGCGGACGTGCTCCTATGGCTCGGTGACAGCGACGCACCGCGGGGGGCGTTGTGGGTTCATTCGCGCGCCGACGAGGCCGGACGCGAGGTGTTGCCCGCAGGGCGCGACCTTGCCGTCTCGGCGGCGACCGGGGCGGGCATCGCTGCCCTGTGGCAGGGGATCGCATCCCGTGCGCGGCAATTGCTGCCTCGGCTCGATGAGGTCGTGTTGAACGAGCGCCAGCGTGCGCTGGCGGGAGAGGCGGCGGCGCTGCTGCGGACGGTCGGCGACCATCAGGACCCGCTGCTGATTGCCGAGCAGCTGCGTTATGCTCTGGCGACGATCGATCGCATCACCGGCCACAGCGATACCGAGGCAATGCTCGACGCCTTGTTCGGGAAGTTCTGCATCGGGAAGTGATGTTCCACGTGGAACGCTTTGACTTGCTCGCCGGCAATGCCTAGCGAGATGGGCATGTCCACATTCGATGTTATCGTCGTCGGGGGCGGCCATGCCGGCGTCGAGGCCGCGGCGGCCGCGGCGCGGCGCGGCGCGCGCACCGCATTGGTCAGCTTTGACGCAACCAAGATCGGCGCCATGTCCTGCAATCCGGCGATCGGTGGGCTCGGCAAGGGCCATCTGGTGCGCGAGGTCGACGCCTTCGACGGGTTGATGGCGCGGGCGACCGATGCCGCCGGGATTCATTATCGCATGCTCAACCGCTCTAAGGGGAGCGCGGTGCAGGGGCCGCGCGTGCAGGCGGATCGCCGGCGATATTCCACCGCGATACAGCAGGCGGTCACCGCGCAGACCAACCTCACCGTCATCGAAGGCGAAGCGGCGGCCTTGTCGTTCGGTCGGTCGGGTGCCGTTGCCGGGCTGGAATTGGCGGACGGCCGGTGTCTCGATGCGCCGGCCGTAGTGTTGGCAACCGGCACCTTCCTTGGCGGGCGCATGTTCCGCGGGGAAGAGCGGCTGGCCGGCGGGCGTATCGGCGAGGCGGCGGCAACACGGCTGGCGGTGCAGTTGCGCGATGCCAAGTTGCCGATGACGCGGCTCAAGACCGGCACGCCACCGCGGCTCGACGGGCGGACGATCGACTGGGCGATGCTGGCCGAACAGCCGAGCGATCTCGATCCCTGGACGATGTCGCCCGTTTCTCCCGGCCGGCCGCTGCCGCAGACCTTCTGTGCGATCACGCGGACGACGCCCGTCACGCACGATATCATCCGCGCGTCACTCGATCGATCGCCCTTGTTTGGTGGCGCGATCGACGGCGTCGGCCCGCGCTATTGCCCGTCGATCGAGGACAAGATCCATCGCTTCGGCGACCGCGACGGCCATCAGATATTTCTCGAGCCCGAGGGGCTGGACGATCATGTCATCTATCCCAACGGGATTTCGACATCGCTGCCGGCCGACGTGCAGGAAGCGATGATCCGGTCCATTCCCGGTCTGGAAAACACGCAGATCATGATGGCCGGCTATGCCGTCGAATATGACCATATCGATCCGCGCGCGCTGGCGCCGACGCTGGAAGTGCGTGCACTGCCCGGCCTGTTCTGTGCGGGGCAGATCAATGGGACGACCGGCTATGAAGAGGCCGCCGGCCAGGGACTGATCGCTGGACTCAACGCGGCTGCGGTGGCGCTGGAGCTGGCACCGGTCGTGCTCGATCGCGCCAGCAGCTATCTTGGCGTCATGATCGACGATCTGGTGCTGCAGGGCGTGACCGAACCGTATCGCATGCTCACGGCGCGGGCGGAGTATCGCTTGCGGTTGCGCGCCGACAATGCCGAAACGCGGCTTGGGGGCGTCGCCGAAGAAGCGGGTTGCCTCAGTGCTGAACGCCGGGCGCGCCTCGCTCAGCGGCGCGCCGAACTCGCAATCATCGCTGGTGAACTGGAGCAGGTCATCCCGGCCAATGCGCTGCCCGATCGGCCGGCCGGCTCGGAACCGGCGCGCACTGCCGCGGAATGGCTGCGGATTGCCGGGCTCGACATCGAGCAGATCATGCCCGGAATGGTCGATCGACACGATCCCGCGCTGCTCGCCGAAGCGGTCGAAGATGCCCGCTATGCACCCTATATTGCCCGGCAGGACAATGAGGTCGCGCGGCTCCGCGGCAACAATGCGATCGTCCTGCCGGCCGAGATCGACTTCGCCGGTATCCCCGGCCTGTCGCACGAGATGATTGAGCGTCTGACCGCCGCCCGCCCTGCCACGCTGGGTGCGGCGGGGCGCATTCGGGGCATCACGCCGGCGGCGCTGACGGCGATCATGCTGCATGCGCAGAAGCGCGCCGCATGACCGAGGGCGACGCCAAGCAATGGATTGCCGATCGCTTTGGTGCGGCGGCCCTCGGCAAGCTCACCGCGCTTTCGGCGCTGGTCGCGGACGAAGCGTCACGCCAGAATCTCGTCTCGGCGGCGACGCTGGAATCGATGTGGAACCGCCATATTCTCGACTCCGCGCAGCTCGTGCCGTTGGCCAAGGGCACGCCCGGTACCTGGGTCGACATTGGCAGCGGCGCGGGGTTCCCCGGCCTTGTTGTAGCGGCGCTGCGCAGCGATCCGATGATCCTGATCGAGCCACGCAAGCGGCGGGTCGAATTCCTCCGCGCGGCGGCGTCTGCTCTCGACCTCGACCATGTGACCGTTAAACTTGCCAAGTCACAGAATGTCGAGGCGCGCGCGACGGTCATTTCGGCACGTGCGGTGGCATCGGTGACCGCATTGTTCGAAGCCGCGCGTCATATCGGTACACCTGCGACCAAATGGCTGCTACCCAAGGGGCTCGCTGCGCGCGAAGAAGTGGCACAGGCGCAGCGATCGTGGCATGGTACGTTTCACGTGGAACACAGCGTCACCGATCCGAATTCCATGATCGTGATCGCGCAAGGGGTCTCTCGTCGATGAACGTCATAGCGGTTGCGAACCAGAAGGGCGGGGTCGGCAAGACGACGACGGCGATAAACGTCGGTACGGCGCTCGCGGCGACCGGGCAGCGCGTGCTGATCATCGATCTCGATCCGCAGGGCAATGCATCCACCGGCCTGGGCATCAACCGCGCTGATCGCGAAAAATCGACTTACGACATCCTGCTCGGTGAAATGTCGGTGACCGAGGCGGCCGTGGCGACCTGTGTGCCCAAGCTCGATATCGTCCCGGCGACGTCCGACCTGTCCGGCGCGGAGATCGAACTCGTCGAATATGAGGAGCGGACGCATCGGCTGAACCGTGCGCTCAGCCGCTGCGAGGAGCGCTGGGACGTCGTGTTGATCGATTGCCCGCCGTCGCTCGGGCTGCTGACTCTCAACGCGATGGTCGCGGCCAATTCGCTGCTCGTGCCGCTGCAATGCGAATTCTTTGCACTCGAAGGGCTGAGCCAGCTGCTCGGCACGGTCGAGCGCATCCGCGAACGCTTCAATCCCGGCCTGACCATTCTCGGTGTCGCGCTGACGATGTACGATCGTCGCAACCGCCTGACCGATCAGGTGTCGAACGATGTCCGCGCTGTGCTGGGCCGCGTCGTGTTTGAAACTGTCATTCCGCGCAACGTGCGACTGTCGGAAGCGCCGAGCCACGGCCTTCCCGCGCTGATCTACGATTATCGCTGTTCGGGCTCCGAAGCCTATATCGCGCTCGCGCGCGAGCTGATCGGCCGCCTGCCCACCCCCGCCACGCCCTATACGAAGGCCGCATGACCGACACCACGCCAGAAGCCGGCCTGCCCGCCCGTCCAAAGCCGCGCTCCGGCCTGGGGCGCGGTCTCAACGCCTTGCTGGGCGACATGGCGCGCGAAGAGCCGGTCGGCAGCGACGAAAAGCTCGCGCCTGGCTTGCGCACCTTGCCGGTCGGATCGCTTACCCCGCATCCGGGGCAGCCGCGGCGTCATTTCGAGGAATCCGCGCTCGACGAACTCGCCACTTCGATCGCGGCGCGCGGGCTGATCCAGCCGATCGTCGTCCGGCCGCACGGCAAGGGCTATCAGATCGTTGCCGGCGAGCGCCGCTGGCGCGCGGCGCAGCGTGCCCGACTGCACGAAGTGCCGGTGATCATCCGTGACTTCGACGATGCCGAAACGCTCGAAGTCGCGCTGGTGGAAAACATCCAGCGCCAGGATCTCAATGCGATCGAAGAGGCCGAGGCCTATCACCGGCTGATCGAGGATTTCGGTCATACGCAGGAAGCGCTGGGCAAATTGGTGCACAAGTCGCGCAGCCATATCGCCAATCTGCTACGCCTGCTCGATCTGCCACAGCCGGTCCAGGAACGCGTCGTCACCGGCGAGCTGACCATGGGCCATGCCCGGGCGCTGATCGGTGCGCCGGACATCGAGACGCTGTCCGACCAAGTTGTCGCCAAGGGGCTGTCGGTACGCGAAACCGAGCGGCTCGCGCGGGCGGCAAAGCCGGAGCAGCGTGCGCGCTCGGGGGGCGATGGCGGGCGTGATGCGGATCTTGCCGCGCTCGAACATCAATTGGGCGATCTGCTCGGGCTGTCGGTGCGCGTCACGCATAGCGCCAAGGGCGGGACGATGACGCTGAACTATGCCACGCTCGACCAATTAGACATGATTTGTCAAAGGCTTACTGGCGAGCGGATTTAAGCGGCGAGCCCCAAATTTGCGTCATCCTGACGAAAGTCAGGATCCATCTCGCCTCTCGGGTGATCGGGTTTGCGGCGCGATGGATCCTGAATCGAGTTCAGGATGACGGTCGCTTTGGGAGGGCCTAGCGCTGCCGCGCCGCGATCCTGGCCACGGCCACGATTGCCTGTTCGGCGAGCACCGCACCTGCACTGGCCGAGCCCATCATACCTCGCTCGGCCTGGCGGACGCGATCGATCGCGGCGGCGAGCCGCTCGCTTGGCCAATGGCGCAGCGCCCGCGCGGTGATCGCCTTCTCGCGGAAGAACACGTTCTCGGTTACCTGCGCCACCCCTGCCCCGGCATCGACCTGCGCCCGCAATTCGGCCAAGGTCATCAGCCGCCGGGTCAGCTGCCGAAGCACCGGGATCGGCGACACGCCGGCCTCGCTCAGCCGCGCCAGTTCCATACCCAACGTATCCGCCCGCCCATCGATCGCGGCGTCGATCGCGCGGCTCATTTCGGCATCGCCGACATCCGCGCCGATCGCATCCAGCGCTGCGTCGTCGATCTCGCGCGGGCGGTCCGGCCCGGCATCGAGATACAGCGCCAATTTCTCCAGCTCCCGCGTCATCACCGCGCGGTCACCGCCGGTCGCCGCGGCGATGCGCGTCGCGGTATCGCCGGTGGTGCGCATGTCGTGCTCGCGGGCGATCGTCGAGACCAGTTTGTCCGCCTCGGGCCCCTCCGGCATGTAGCAGGCGAAGGCCATCGCGCGCGGCGACATCTGGGCCAGCTTGACCACCTTGGCCGTGCCCTTGAGCGTGGGCGCGATCGCCACCACCGGGTTGCCGGCGCGCTCCATGCCGAGCAGCAGCGTCAGCGCCTCCAGGCTCTCCTCCCCTGCCCCGCTGATGCGGATATGCCGTGCGCCGCCGAACAGCGACAGCGATGCCGCCTCGTCGGTCAGCCGGCCGGGGTTGGATTTGAGCGTGGATGGTTCGAGATCGACGCGCTCCGCTTCCGGCCCCATGCGCCGGGCCAGGCGTAGCGCGAGATCGAGCGCCCCGGCTTCGTCGGGGCCATGCAGCAGGAACAGCCGGATATCGGAGCCCGGCGCGTCGATCGCCGCGCGGATCTGGTTGGCATTGGCCTTCATGCCGCCGTCACGGCGCGGTCGGAGCGGTCCGCCGCACGTACAGCGCCACGCGCGAGACGATCTGGTCCGCGACGATGCCCGACAGGCGCTCGAGCGCGGTATTTTCGGCCGCGATCGTGGCATATTCCGAGCCGACCGCGTCGATCCCGGCATCCGACCCAGCAGTGGCGTCGAGCAGGACTGCGCCGTCGACCAGGTTGATCAACTGGTAGCGCGCGCGCAGCGTCCGGCGTTCGCGCGCCACGCTGTTGTCGCGCCGCACGCCGAGCCCGGTAATCCTGTCGTCGAGCCGCACTTCGAGGCGATACACGGCGGGCGCCTTGCCGGCCTGCAGTCGATCGCTCAGCGCGGTCGACATCAGCCAGCCGGATTTGCCCTGGATCGGCGCGACCTCGATCTGCGTCAGCGTCGTCGCCACCACGCCGGCGCCACCGCCGCTGTAGAGCGGTTGCAGGCCGCAGCCGGTGAGTGACAGCGCGAGCGCGGCAAAGATCAGGTACGGCTTCATGCGACGACGTTTACCAGACGATCGGGCACGACGATGATCTTTTTCGGTGTTGCGTCGCCGATACTGCGCTGGACGTTGGGATTGGCCAGGGCGAGCGCTTCCATCACGTCCTTGGCCGTGCCCTTTGCCATCGTGACCGTATCACGCAGCTTGCCGTTGACCTGCAGCGCGATCGTCACCTCGTCTTCCACCAGCAGCGCCGGATCGACTTCGGGCCAGGGTGCATCGGCGATCAGCCCGTCATTACCCGCGGCGGCCCAGGCTTCCTCGGCGATATGCGGCGCCATCGGCGCGACCAGCCGCATCAGCGTGGCAATCGCCGCGCTGCGCGAGGCCGAGGGCGCGGCACGCTCGATCTCATTGACCAGCGCATACAGTTTGGCCACCGCCTTGTTGAAGCTAAGTGCATCAATATCAACGGCAATTCCGGCGATTGTCTGGTGGAGCTTGCGGTCCAGCGCGGCGTCCTTGGAGGCACCTTCCCCACCCTCTGTTGCGCCGTCGAACAGACGCCACAAGCGCTGGACGAAGCGCCACGATCCTTCGATGCCGGATTCGCTCCACGGCAGATCGCGCTCGGGGGGGCTGTCCGACAGCATGAACCAGCGTACCGCGTCCGCGCCGTACTGATCGACGATTGGCTCGGGATCGACCGTGTTCTTCTTGGACTTGGACATCTTCTCGACGCGGCCGATCGTCACGGCCTCGCCGGTGGCGATCTCGAAGACGCCCCCATCACGGCGCTCGATATCGTCCGGGCCGAGCCAGAGCGGCTTGTGGATCACATCGACGCCGTCGGTGCCGAGCGTCTCGATCGTGCGGCTATACGTCTCGTGCGTCACCATGCCTTGCGTGAACAGGCCGGCGAACGGCTCGGCCACGTCGAGCTGGCCGATATGCTTCAGCGCGCGGGTCCAGAAGCGCGCGTAGAGCAGGTGCAGAATGGCATGCTCGACACCGCCGATATATTGCCCGACCGGCAGCCATTGCTCGGCCACCGCACGATCGAACGGCTTGCCCTCGGGCTGGCTGGCGAAGCGGATGAAATACCAGGAGGAATTGACGAACGTGTCGAGCGTATCCGTCTCGCGCCGCGCTGTGGCGCCGCAGGACGGGCAATCGACCGTGTTCCACGCGGTGTGGCGATCGAGTGGGTTGCCCGGCACGTCGAAGCTGACGTCCTCGGGCAGCACCACGGGCAATTGGTCGCGCGGCACCGGCACGACGCCACACGTGTCGCAATGGATGATCGGGATCGGCGTGCCCCAGTAACGCTGGCGGCTGACGCCCCAGTCGCGCAGGCGGAACACGGTCGAGCCGGTGCCCCAGCCCTCGCCCTCGGCACGCGAGATCACCGTGCGTTTGGCGTCCTCGATGTCCATGCCGTCGAGGAAATGCGAGTTCACCAGCACGCCGGGGCCGCCATAGGCCTCGTTGCCGACGAACACCGGGTCCTCGATTTCGCCTTCCGAGACGACGCGCTTGACCGGCAGGCCGTATTTGCGCGCGAAATCGAGATCGCGCTGGTCGTGCGCCGGCACGCCGAACACCGCGCCGGTGCCATATTCCATCAACACGAAATTGGCGATGTAGACCGGCAGCTGCCAGGCGGGATCGAGCGGGTGCGTCGCGGTCAGCCCGGTATCGAAGCCGAGTTTCTCCTGCGTTTCCAGTTCGGCCGCGGTGGTGCCGCCGCGCTTGCACAATTCGATGAACGCCGCCGCGTCGGGATTGCGGTCGGCCAGCGCGCGCGCGATCGGGTGATCTGCCGCGACCGCGACGAAGGCCGAGCCGAACATCGTGTCCGGCCGCGTGGTGAACACGTCGACCTTGTCGCCGTCAGACAGCTTGAACGAGAAGGTCAGCCCCTGGCTGCGGCCGATCCAGTTCTCCTGCATCAGCTTGACCTTGTCGGGCCAATGTTCGAGCGCGCCGAGACCATTGAGCAAATCGTCGGCGAAATCGGTGATCTTGAGGAACCACTGGCTGAGCTTGCGCCGCTCGACCAGCGCGCCCGAGCGCCAGCCGCGCCCGTCGATGACCTGCTCGTTGGCGAGCACGGTCATGTCGACCGGATCCCAATTAACCGCCGATTCCTTGCGATAGACAAGGCCCGCCTTGAACAGATCGAGGAACAGCGCCTGTTCGTGGCCGTAATAGTCCGGTTCGCAGGTCGCCAGCTCGCGCGTCCAATCGAGCGCGAAACCCAGGCGCTTGAGCTGCGCCTTCATCGTTTCGATATTGGCGCGGGTCCAGGCGCCGGGATGGACGCCCTTTTCCATCGCGGCATTCTCGGCCGGCATGCCGAACGCGTCCCAGCCCATCGGATGGAGCACTTCATGCCCGATCATGCGGCGATAGCGCGCCAGCACGTCGCCCATCGTGTAATTGCGCACATGGCCCATGTGAATCCGCCCGGAAGGGTACGGAAACATTTCGAGCACGTAGGAACGGGGCTTGGGGCTGTCGTCGCGCGCGGCAAAGGTGCGGGACTCGTCCCACACCTTCTGCCAGCTTGCGTCCGCCTTCAGCGCATTGAAGCGCGACGCCATAATATTGCTCTTTCGTTATCCGGCGACGGAGCCGCGGCGCAGATCGCGCGCACGGGTCAGGATCGCATCTTCGAGTTTCTGGACGGTGGCGGCCTTGACCGGCGCCGCGACCCACTGGCCGCCCTGGTTCACCTCGCGCAGTGCCGAGACGCGCAGGCCGTCGGCGCGCAGATCCTGATCGAGGATCATCACCGTGACCTTGACGCGTTCGGTCGGCGCGGCCGGGTTGATATACCAGTCGGTCACGATCACGCCGCCGTTCGAGTCGGTCTGGACCAGCGGCATGAAGCTCAGCGTGTCGAGGCTGGCGCGCCACAGATAGGAATTCACGCCGATCGTGGTGATCTTGGACGCAGCGAGATCCGCCTTGGGGCGGTCCTTGCCACCGCCGCATGCGGCGAGCGTCAGCGGCAGCACGAGGCCGGCTAGCGCAAGAGCCAATTTGGGGGCCGGAAGGCGGATCATCGGCGATTTCCTGGGCGTAAAAGGACAGAGGGAGGCGCATCTATAGATGGTCTCGCGTCTGCCGCAAGGCTGGCCGCCTGTGGGTCTGATGCAACACTCCTACATAAAGTGACTCTGCCCGGTAGTGACTCGGGAAATATTCGGTATAGCCGCGTTATAGAGCGTCGGTCCGCAACGGGCCGCTCAGGGGTAGTTTCGTGGTCGCAGGTCGTTTGATGGCAGGATTGGGATTGGGGGGGCTGTTGGCCGCCGCGATCTTCGTCGCGCCCGCGATCGGCGCGCCCGATAGCGCGAATGCCGCGCAACGGCGGGCTTTTATCGGCCGCGGCATCGGTTCCTTCACCCCGGCCTCGGCGGATCCGCGGCTCGCCGCGCTGTTCTCGCGCGGCGGACTCGAGACCAGCGGCTTCCGCTTCACCCCGTCCGAGTCGCGCCGCGGCGGCAACCGCGCGGTGACCGTCGCGGTACGCGCGCGCTCGACTCAGGGCGCGGGCTACGGCGATCGCGGCTTGATCGCGGCACCGGCGGTCAGCCTGGCACCGATCGCCTATAATCTGGGTGCGGCGGTCGGCTGGAAGCGGTTTGCCGTATCGGGCGACATTGCCCGCGTCGATCTCGCCGGCCTGCCCGGCAGCCGCGAGACGGTGGATGTCGGGATCAGCTATACTGGCAAGAAATTCAGCACCCGCGTCAAGGCGATTGCGGATCGCCCGCTGGCCGGCACGCCGAAGCTGGTCGAGGAAGCACCGAGCTATGCGCTCGATGTCGGCGGCTCCTATTCGCTGACGCGCAACTTCGATGTGACCGCGGGCCTGCGCTACAAATCGGAGCGTGACCGGCTCGAGCGGCTCAAGGACGATCGCCTGGATAGCCAGGCCGTCTATGTCGGGACCGCCTTCCGCTTCTAAGCCGGCGGCGTGCGCCACGCATCGATCGCCGCCCAGCCGTAAAATCCCTTAAGCGTGCGAAAGCGCCGAGCGGTCATGCCGCCGAGCGCAATCGCTGGTATGTCGAGCCCGCGCAGCAAAGCTGCGGCTGCCGTGCGACCCAGTGTTTTGCCGCCGGGATGCGAGCGCGTCGCGAATAGCGGCGAGACGAACAGCAGATCGGCGCCCGCCCTGATCCCGGCGATCGCCTCGCGCCGCGAATGTGCCGGCCAGGTGCGAATTTCGCCCGCGCGCCGCCGGGCTGCGCCGTGGACGCCATCCGCCCGTGCCAGTCGCTGGCGCCCGGCCACGATCAGCATCAGCCGGTTGCGCCGCGCAACTTTTGCCACTCGGGCAAACAGCGTTCGGCGCTCGGCAGGCGGTGTCGCATAATGGCGGAAGATCACCCCTGAACCACGCGGCAGCGCGTTCAGCGCGCGCCACAGATCGTCGCCGAGCCGCTCGTCGGTCATCAGCCACTGCGTGGGCAAGTTGCGGTGGCGGCGCGGCACGACGCTCCCTATAGCAGCGCCGATGCCCTTACACGATGCCGCAAGCCAGCTCGCCACCATCCATCAATCGATCGCCCGTGCCGCCATTCTCGCGCAGCGCGAACCCGGCGACGTCACGCTGATCGCCGTTTCCAAGACGCAGGAGGCGGCGGCAATCGAGCCCTTGCTGGAGGCGGGGCAGCGCCATTTCGGTGAAAATCGCGTGCAGGAGGCGCAGGACAAATGGCCGGCGCTGCGCGCGGCCTATCCCGATGTCGTGCTGCACCTGATCGGCCAGTTGCAATCGAACAAGGCCGAGGATGCGGTGGCATTGTTCGATGTCATCCATGCGGTCGATCGCCCATCTCTGGTCACGGCGCTCGGCGCGGCGATGCGCAAGACGGGCAAGCACCCGCTTTGTTTCCTGCAGGTCAATATCGGCGATGAACCGCAAAAGGGCGGCTGCGCGATCGCCGACCTCCCTGCCCTGCTCGATGCCGCGCAGGCGGCCGCGCTGCCGGTGGCCGGGTTGATGGCGATCCCGCCCGCGGATAGCGACGCGGCGCCCTATTTCGCGTTGCTCGCCAAGCTGGCGCGCCGGCACGCGCTCACCGGGCTCAGCATGGGCATGTCGAGCGATTACGAGACGGCGGTGACGATCGGTGCGACGCATGTGCGCATCGGCACCGCCTTGTTCGGCGCAAGGTCATGAGGTTCGACGCGATCCTGTTCGATTTCGACGGCGTGCTGCTCGAAAGCGAATATGCCGGCAATCTGCAACTGGCCGACTATCTCAGCGGGATCGGTCATCCGATCACGCCCGAACAATCGATGGCCAATTTCATGGGCCTGTCCGGCAGCGCCTTCATCGATACGGTCGAGGGATGGATGGGCAGGCCGTTGCCCGCCGATTTTCATGCCGCGCGCGCGATCGAGAACGAGCGCGTGCTGCGCGACGGGATCGACGCCGTGATCGGCGCGGTCGATTTCGTGCGCGCGCTGCCCCGCGATCTGCCGCGCGCCATCGCCTCGTCGAGCTCGACGCACTGGATCAGCACCCATCTGGCGCATCTCGGCCTGCTGGATGCCTTCGCGCCCCATATCTTCAGCGGGCACGAGCATGTCGAGCGCGGCAAGCCGGCACCCGATCTCTATTGGCATGCCGCCAAGGCGATCGGCGTCGATATCGCCGATTGCGTGATCCTGGAGGATTCGGTGGTCGGCGCGACCGGCGCGGTCGCCTCGGGCGCGTTCGTCATCGGGCTGTGCGCGGGGACGCATTGCCCACCCGATCATGCCGCGCGGCTGTGTGCGCTGGGCGTCGATGCGATCGCGCACGATTTCGATCAGGTCCGCGCGCTGATCGCCTAACGCCGGCGCAGCAGATCCCGCGCGCGCGCGCCGAGCCCGGCGACGAAATCATATGGCAGCGCCGCGCCTTCGCGCGCGCGCATCCGCCACCAGGCCGGCGTTCGGACATCGTCGCGGTAGAACATGATCGGCCGCGCATAGATGCCGTAAAAGGCGAACAGCATGCGGATCCGCGCCTGGTGATAGCGATCGGTGCAACTCAGGCACTGATCATAGCCGCCGGCGCGGAAAAAGGCGGCCGCCGCGCGCACCGACGTCAACGTGTCGGTACTGACCTCATCCAGATGCAGCCGGTCCGCGGCGACCGTCTTGCCGAGAATCTCGGCCATGACCGACGCTTCCGAAGGACCCTCCGCCCCCGCCGCGCCCGAGCAGAACAGGTCCGCCTCGGGGTAGCGGGCGGCGGCACCGGCGGCATAATCGATCCGGCGGCGCAGCGACGGGCTGGGCCGGCCATTGGCGCGCACGGCGGCGCCGAACACCACGATCAGCCGGCGCGGCGGGCGGGCGGAGCGACCGGCCATATGGCTAGAGCTGATGCCCGGTGCGGTCGCGCTTGGTTGCGAGATAGCGTTCGTTATGGGGATTGGCCGGCAGGAAATGCGGCACCCGCTCCACCACGGCGACGCCCGCCGATTCCAGTTGCGCGACCTTTTCGGGATTGTTGGTCAGCAGGCGGACGCGGGGCTGGGCGAGCAAGGTCAGCATGCGCGCCGCGACGCGGAAATTGCGCGAATCGACCGCGAAGCCGAGTCGTGTATTGGCGTCGACCGTATCAAAACCCTGATCCTGCAGCGCATAGGCGCGCAGCTTGTTGATCAGCCCGATCCCGCGCCCTTCCTGGCGCAGATAGAGCAGGATCCCCCAGCCGCTCGCCTGGATCGCGGCGACCGCGGCGTCGAGCTGCGGCCCGCAATCGCATTTGAGGCTGCCGAGCACGTCACCGGTCAGGCATTCGCTGTGCAGCCGGACGAGCGGTGGCTGGCCATTGGGCGCGCCGATCAGCAATGCGACATGTTCGCCGGGCATTTCCGGCGTGCGAAAGGCGACGATCTCCGTGTCTTCGGCGCCGTGCACCGGCAGCCGTGCGCGCGTCGCGATGGCCAGCCGGTCGGCATCCTCGTGCGCGCCGATATCGCCGATATCGAGCGTCAGGTCGGCACGACCGCCGGGCATGGCAAAGAAGGCCGGCAGCACGCCGCCGATCCGCGCCAGCCGCAATGCGGCGGTGCCGGCCTCGGCTTCGGCGAGCGGGATGGCGCGGAACGGGCCCTTCAGCGGCGTCTGCAGATCGAGCTGCGGATCGGCCAGCGCGGTGGCGGCGGCGAAATCGAGCCAAGCCGCGCGCTCGATCAGCACCGGCGAATCGGGCACCGCGGCGGCCGACTGATTGGCCAGTTTGAGCGTCAGCGCGCGCCCGGCCGAGAGCAGCACCGGCGCGCTGCCGGCGGGATCGAACGCAGCGAGCCGCACCGGATCGGCCGTCTCGATCGGCAACAGCGCCAGCGTACCATCGGCACCCGTCAGCGCCACCGACCAGCCGCGGCGCAGCGCATCGATCGCCAGCGCCGTGCGGCGCGCGTCGCTCACAGCCGAAACTCGGTCATGATCGGGATGTGATCGGAGGGTTTGAGCCACGAGCGGCAATCCTCGAACACGGTATGCGCCATTGCGGTCGCGGCGACATCGGCGGTGGCCCACATATGATCGAGCCGGCGGCCGCGATCATTGGCGGTGAAATCGGGCGACCGATAGCTCCACCAGGTGTGCAGCCGTGCCGGCGCGGGATGGAAATGCCGCCCGAGATCGACCCAGGAATTGGATGCCTGAAGCCCGTTCAGCGCGTCGACCTCGATCGCCGTATGGCTGACCGTGTTGCGCAACTGCTTGTGGCTCCACACGTCGGAGTCGAGCGGCGCGATGTTGAAATCGCCGGTCAGGATCGTCGGCGTGCTGAGCTCGGCCGACCAGCGCGTCATGCGTTCGACGAAATCGAGCTTCTGGCCGAACTTGGGGTTCACCGCGCGGTCGGGCACGTCGCCGCCGGCGGGGACATAGACATTGTCGAGCCTGACGCCGTTGGGCAGGCGGACGCCGACATGTCGTGCCTCCATATTGGCCTGCCAGTCGTAGCGGTCGTCCTCCACCACCGGCACGCGCGCGATGATCGCCACGCCGTGATGCATCTTCTGGCCGTGCAGGATGATCTGGTCATAGCCGAGCGCACGGAAGGCGGCGGCGGGGAAGTCGCCGTCGATCACCTTGGTTTCCTGGAGGCAGAGGATATCGGGCTGCGTCTCGCGGAGGAAACGCTCGACGATATCCAGCCGGAAGCGCACCGAATTGATGTTCCACGAAACGATCTTGAGCGTGTCCGTCATGCCGAGCATGTAGCCATGGGGCGGATCGAACGCCAGAGCGCGGGTGCCAAACAGAAAGGCCCCCGCTCCGGGGGCATGGAGCGAGGGCCGACCTAGCGTTCGTCACGCAGGCGGGAGATGAACCAGTCCAGGCAACAGGGGGAAAAATCCCGCACCGACCCATATCCGCGAGGTCGTTCCTAGCGGTCCGAAGCTGTCGCCAATATGAATGAAGGCTCAGCGCTGGCCGGTTTTATGCTGCGGGTCGTTGAAGCGGAACGTTCCGTCGCTAACCGGCGCGTTAAAGCGCGTATTGGTCAGCCGGATCGAGGTGCGGTTGTTCTGCGCATCGAGCGCCACCCAGCCCTGCAGCATCAGCCCGCCCGGCGCGGTCGCGTTGCGCAGGAAGATCAGCGTGATGCGGCCATATTCGGGATGCTTGGGATCGTTCGCCTCGACCGAGATGACCCGCGGATCGCCGCCCGGGATGACGCGGGCAAAGCGGGTCATGTCCTTATCGGGGTTGAGCAACACGCCGAGCGGCGAATTGCCGATCGGCCAGCGCTGCTTCTGCCCGACCGAATAATCGAGGAACCACAGCGCCTTGCCGTCGCCGACGATCAGGATCGGCACGCCTTTTTCATACTGGAAGCGGATCTTGCCCGGCTTCTTGAGCGTCAGCACGCCGGTCAGCACCTTGCCGGCGCGATCGGTCTGCGTGAAATTGGCGGTCATGCTCTGCACCGACTGGAGATGGTTCTGCACCAGCCCGAGTTCGCCCGGCGCGGCGGCGATCAGCGCCGGCGTCAGGGCGAGCGCGGCAAGGAAACGATGGTTCACGAAATTCTCCTGAGGACTGACGGGCGCTATGCGGTGCGCGCATTGAATGCGCCGTGAACCGCTCGGGCTAGAGCGGGTTCCCGTCGCGGTCGCGCAGCACTTCCCGACGACCGACATGATCGGGGCGTCCGACGATGCCATCCTTCTCCATCCGCTCGATCAGCCGCGCGGCCGAATTGTAGCCGACGCGCAGCTGGCGTTGCAGCCAGGAGGTCGAGGCCTTCTGGCTCTCCACCACCAGCTGGATCGCACCGCGATATTGCTGATCCTCGGCCGAATCCTCGCCCTCGGGGGCGCCGTCCAGCGCGAAGCTTTCCTCGGGCTCTTCGGTGACCGACTGGATATAATCGGGCTGGCCCTGCGCGCGCCAGTGATCCGCGACCGCGCGGACCTCGTCGTCGGTGACGAACGGGCCGTGCACGCGCACCACGCCGCGGCCGCCGGGCATGTACAGCATGTCGCCCTTGCCGAGCAGCTGTTCGGCCCCCTGTTCGCCCAGGATGGTGCGCGAATCGATCTTCGACGTCACGTGGAAGCTGATCCGGGTCGGCAGATTGGCCTTGATCACGCCAGTGATGACGTCGACCGACGGGCGCTGCGTCGCCATGATCAGGTGGATGCCGGCGGCGCGTGCCTTCTGCGCCAGCCGCTGGATGAGGAATTCGACTTCCTTGCCCGCGGTCATCATCAGATCGGCAAGTTCGTCGACGATCACCACGATCTGCGGCAGCGGATTATAATCGAGCTGCTCTTCCTCGTAGATCGGCTGGCCGCCCTCGGAATAGCCGCACTGTACCTTGCGCCCCAGCGGCTGGCCCTTCGCCTTGGCGGCGCGGACCTTTTCGTTGAAGCTGGCCAGGCTGCGCACGCCGACCGAGGACATCTGGCGATAGCGATCCTCCATCTGCTCGACCGCCCATTTCAGCGCGCGCACCGCCTTGTTGGGATCGGTGACCACCGGCGAGAGCAGATGCGGGATATCCTCGTACATGCTGAGTTCGAGCATCTTGGGATCGATCATGATCATGCGGCACTGGTCGGGCGTCAGGCGATAGAGCAGCGACAGGATCATGCAGTTGAGCCCGACCGACTTGCCCGAGCCGGTGGTGCCGGCGACGAGCAGATGCGGCATCGGCGCGAGATCGGCGATCACCGGATCGCCGGCGATGTTCTTGCCCAGCACCAGCGGCAGCGACGCGGACTGGTCCTCGAAGCTTTGCGACCCGATCAGCTCGTGCAGCCCGACCATCTCGCGCCGCGCATTGGGCAGTTCGATGCCGATCACGGTGCGGCCGGGGATCGTCGCGACGCGCGCCGACACCGCCGACATGTTGCGCGCGATATCGTCGGCAAGCTGGATCACGCGGCTGGCCTTGATCCCGCTGGCCGGCTCGAGCTCGTACATCGTGACGACCGGGCCGGGGCGGACCTCGACGATCGATCCCTTGACGTGGAAATCGTCGAGCACCGATTCGAGCAGCCGCGCATTGCGCTCGAGCGCGGCCTTGTCGATCACATTGCCGGCCGAGGGCGGCGCAGGCTTGAGCAATTCGAGCTCGGGCAGCTGATAATTGTTGTCGCGCAGATCGAGCCGCTCCTGCGCGGCACGCGGCTTGGCCAGCGACGGGGCCAGCGTGCGATCGGCGATGACCGGGCCGGGGCGCGAATCGGGCAGGGCGACGGCGCGGGGCTCGGGCGCCGCCTTGCTGCGCACCGGTTCGGCTTCCAGCACCTCGCGTTCCGAAATCGGGCGATCGACGCGGAATTGCGGCAGCCGCGGTAGGCGGCGGGCGGAAAAGCCGATCTGCAGCGCGCGCGTCCACAAGACCGCACCGGCGATGCCGATCGCCAGGCCGACGCCGCGCTCGGTCCAGGTGATCGCGATCGGCTCGCCGATCAGGCCGATGATCCAGCGCAGGCCATCGGCCAGGCTCAGGCCGAGCACGCCCCCCCAGCCGGCCGGCAATGCCAGGACGGAGGAAGCGGAAATGAACGTGAGTGCCGTGCCGATCAGCACCACGGCGAGGCTCGCCAGCGCCAGCATGCGCACCCAGTGGCCGACCGGCGCATCGCGCCACAGCCGCGTGCCGAGAATCGGCGCGATCGGCAGCAGCAGGATCACCGCCGGCCCGAAGATCGCGAAGACCAGATCGGCGAACCACGCGCCGGGCATGCCGAGCCAATTCTCCGCCGGACCGCCCGACGCGGTGTTGAGCGAGGGATCGCCGGAATGGTAGCTCGCCAGCGCGATGACCATCAGCAGCGTCGCGGTGAACAGCCCAAGCGCGGCGAGCAGGGCGCTGCTGCGCACCGCCCCCGCCTTCACCGTTTCACGCCAAAGCGCAGGCCGAGCCCGGCTCGCCATGTCTCGTCCCCATCTGTCCGCTATCTGTTCCCGTTAATCGTCTTTGCGGACTCTGGCGTCAAGGCAGCCGGCCTTTCGTCCCGCCGCAGCGCATTGGCAGCGGCGGGGCGGGGCGTTACGGTTGCGCCATGGAAAAAGCAGATGTCATCATTCTCGGTGGTGGGCTGGTCGGCAGCGCGCTGGCCGTCGCGCTCGACGCGCATAAATTGACCGCGATCGTCATCGACATCGCCGACCCGGACGTGATCCTGGCCGCCGGCTTCGATGGCCGTGCCTCGGCGATCGCCAGCGCGCCGTATCGCATGCTGAGCGCGCTCGGCGTGGTCGATCGGCTGGCCGGGCAGGGCTGCCCGATCGCGGGGATCCGCGTCAGCGACGGGCTGGAGCCGGGCGCACTGGATTTCGAACCCAGCGAGGATGATGGCGCGCTCGGCCATATGTTCGAGAACCGCCTGCTGCGCGGCGCGCTGTACGAGGCGGCGGTGGCGGCGCCCAATGTCGATCTGCGCATGCAGACCCGCGCGGTTTCGGTGACGCGCGGGGCGCACGGCGTCTCCGTCACGCTCGATTCGAGCGCCACGATCACCGCGCCCCTGCTGATCGCCGCAGAGGGCCGCAATTCGCCAACCCGCGATGCCGCCGGCATCCGCACCGCACGCTGGCAATACGATCACGCCGCGATCGTCACCTCGCTGCACCACGAACATTCCCACGAGAATATCGCGTTCGAGATCTTCTACCCGCAGGGCCCGTTCGCGATCCTGCCGCTGAATGATGATGCGGGCGGGCATCGCTCGGCGATCGTCTGGTCGGTCAGCCGCGCCGAGGCGCCGGGGATGCTGAAACTGTCCGAGCGCGGCTTCCTGGCCGAAGCGGAAAAGAAGATGGGCGGCTTTCTCGGCAAACTCGGGCCGCTCGGCGCGCGGTCGAGCTACCCGCTCGGCTTCCACCATGCCGCGCAGATCGTCACCAACCGGCTCGCGCTGGTCGGCGATGCGGCGCACGGCATCCATCCGATCGCCGGGCAGGGGGTCAATGTCGGCTTCCGCGATGTCGCGACGTTGGTCGAGGTGGTGGTCGAGGGCAAGCGGCTCGGGCTCGATCTCGGCGATCCGGCGCTGCTCGCGCGCTACCAGCGCTGGCGCAGCCTCGACACGCTGATGGTGTCGATCGCCACCGATGGGCTGCAGCGCCTGTTCGGCATTCCCGGCAAGACCGCCAACGCCGCGCGGCGTTTCGGCCTGTCGGCGGTGCAGAGGCTGCCGGTAGTGAAGGACCGCTTCATGGCCGAGGCGCGCGGCGAGAGCGGCGAAGTGCCGAAACTGCTGCAGGGGATGATGGTGTAACCCAGTGATCGTCACCCCCGGCGGAGGCCGGGGCGACGGGTCTCACGCGGCGCGGCTGCCCCGAACCCAGCGGCCCCGGCGTCCGCCGGAGCGTCGGGATGTTATTGCAGCGTGACCGACTCATCCCCGTCATGCCGGCCGAAGAACTGCATCAGCTGGATGATCAGTTCCGCGCGATCCTCGATTCCCTCCGCTTCGAGCAGCGCCTGCTTGGCCGCCACGTCGAACGGCGCGATCTGCGCGATGCCGTTGACCAGCGCCTCGTCGTCGAGTCGCGTCACCGCTTCCCAATCCACCGCATAGCCTTGAGCATCGGCGAAGCGGCGCGATTCCATTTCCAGCGAAGAGCGGCGCGACAGCGACAGCGTGTCGTCCTCGGCCGACAGCGGCAGCAATTCCGCCTCGACCTGGCGGAATGCGGTCGACACATCCAGCTCGCGCACGATGCGGAACAGCGACAGACCTTCGAGGATCAGGTTGTAGCGCCCGTCGTCGAGCATCTCGAATTCGGCGATCTTGCCGACGCAGCCGATGTCGAACAGCGGCGGCGGCTCGTTCGGCGCATAGGCGCCGGGGCGCGGCTGGATCATGCCGATGCGCCGGTCGCGCGCCATCGCGTCGCTCATCATCGCCCGGTAGCGCGGCTCGAACAGGTGCAGCGGCAGATGCATGCCTGGGAACAGCAATGCGCCGGGCAGCGGGAAGACCGACAGACGCGTTATCGGGCCTGGCGCCTTGATCATCCGAACAGGATCGCGGACAATTTGCGGCGCTGCGCCGACACCCATGGATCCTCGAGTCCGACGACCTCGAACAGTTTGAGCAACTGCGCGCGCGCCGCGCCCTCGTTCCAGGCGCGGTCGGCGGCGATGATCGTCAGCAGCGATTCGGCGGCGGCATCGCGGTCGCCCGCCGCCATCTGCCCGCCGGCGAGCGCGAAGCGCTTCTCATGGTCGTCGGGATGGGCGGCGACCTCGGCTGCCAGCCCGGACAGATCGTCGACCGGGCGCGCATCCTTGGCCAGCGTCAGCGCCGCCTTGGCGCGATCGAGCTCGGGCAGCGCAAAGGTTTCGGGATCGAGCGCGGCGAGATGCGCATCGGCCTCGTCGAGCTGCCCGGCGGCGACCAGCGCGCGAATCATTCCCGAATGGATCGCGGGATGGCCGGGCGCGAGATCGGCGACCTGGCGGAAGATCATGATGGCCTGTTCGGCATCGCCCTCGGCCAGGACCTGCTCGGCCATCGCCAGCAGCGGCGCGAGCTCCGCCTCGAGGTCGGCAGCCTCGCTCGGGATCGGCAGCTTGGCGAGAATCTGGTCGAGCATCGTCTTCAAAGCCGATTCGGTCCGCGCCGGCGTCAGGTCGGCGACGAGCTGCCCCTGGAACATGGCATAGACGGTGGGGATCGACTTGATCTGGAATTGGCTGGCGATGAACTGGTTCTTGTCGGTATCGACCTTGGCCAGCACCACGCCCTTGTCGGCATAGGCAGCGCAGACCTTTTCGAGCAGCGGCGTCAGCGCCTTGCACGGCCCGCACCATTCGGCCCAGAAATCGATGATGACGAGGCTCGACATGGACGGCTCGACGACGTCGCGACGAAACGCCTCGACTGCTTCGCGTTCGCCCGCGCTCAATCCCAAACTTGCCAAGGTCGACTCCGTCTCTCGTGTGTCCGCCTTATGTGGGCGCTCGCACGCTCACGCCAAGCCTTTTCGGCTATATCTCGAACGGGGGTTGCCGGATCGCGATACCGCTGTTAGAGGCCGCCACCTACCCCGCCCCTCCGGTCTCCGGCAGGGGCGATAGGCGCCAGAGCGGGCGTAGCTCAGGGGTAGAGCACAACCTTGCCAAGGTTGGGGTCGAGGGTTCGAATCCCTTCGCCCGCTCCAGCGACTTACAGGTCGCCCACATTGTTGCCGACACGACAGTTCGGCCGTCACGCGTCAGCGTGCGCCGATGGTGCATGCGATGCTCGTGCGGTTACGCGCGGCGTGCCGGTCTGACGCTTGGCGCGCCGGTGTCCGGCAAGCGTGTCTCCCGCTCGACCAGCGTCATCAAGACGGCGTCGAGCGGCATCGGTCGCGCCAGCAGATAGCCCTGGGCATAGCGATATCCCGCCAGCGAGACTTCGAGCAATTGGGTATCGTTCTCGATGCCCTTGATCGTGCATTCGAGCGACAGCGCGCGCGCGAGATTATGGATCGCCGATACCATGCCGCGACCGGTCTGTGCGCCCGGCACGCCGAGGAACGAGCGATCGACCTTCAGGATATCGAGCGGCAGGCGATGCAGCGATTCCAGATTGGCGTAGCCCGAGCCGAAATCGTCCAACGCGGTCCTCATGCCCAGCCGGCGGACATGCTGGAGCGCGTCGGCGATCGCCGCGATGTCGCCCCGGAGCGACGATTCGGTCAATTCCAGGATGATCCGGCGCGGATCGATCGGGGAGGCGACCACCAGGCGCACGATCTCGCGCATCGTGGGCGGCGAGAGGATATCCTGGGCGCTGAGGTTGAATGACAAGGAGATCGTATCGGGCAGCTGCGCGATGCCCTGCAGCGCGCGCTGGAAGACGGCGAGCGTCACCGCGTTGACCATGCCCAATTGTTCGGCGGCGGTAAAAAGCGTTCCGGGCGGCACCGCGCCGATGCCCGTCGCGGTCCATCGCGCCAGCGCCTCCACCCCGCTGATCGCCATCGTCTGCGTGTCGAAGATCGGCTGGAAATAGACGTCGATGTCCTGCGCCAGGTCGGCGCGCTGCAACGCCTCCTCGATCTGCGCACCCGGATGCATCGACGATTCGCATGCAGCGGAGAAAATGCCGCAATCGCCGCGTCGCGTCGACTTGGCGTGATACAGCGCCAGATCGGCGCGATCGAACAATTCGTGCGCGGTCGTCCCGGCCTCCGGATAGGCGGCGATCCCGCCCGAGCATCCGATCGCGACATTGACGTCACCCAGCGTCATCGGCGCGCTGATCATCGTGCACAGCCGGCGAATCGCGCACTCCGCCTGGGTGGCGGGGCCGATGTAGAGGACGCCGAATTCGTCGCCGCCCAGCCGGGCGATCATCATGTCGGGCGTCGCGGCGGCGGCCAGCCGCTGCCCGATCACGCCGAGCAGGCGATCGCCGTACCCATGGCCGTACGTATCGTTGATCGGCTTGAAGCGATCGAGATCGAGCACCCCGACGCAAAAAGACGCGCCCGTCTGCGTCTCGGTATCCGCCAGGAGCGTTTCGAGCCGGCCGAAGAAGTAGCGCCGGTTGGGCAGGCCGGTGAGCGAATCGGTATGGGCCAGACGGCGATTTTCGTCGCTGAGCTTTTCGGCCTGACGCCGCTCGGTCGTCAAAGCGCCATGCGACATGACCAGATCGTTGAACACGCGATGCGCATCCTTCAGCACCTTCAGGGCAACGGCGTTGACCAGGGCAATATTGAGGCCGATCGCGACGAACACGCCGTTCCCGCTGAACAGGCAATAAGCGAGGAAGGGCGTGGTGACGAACAGACCGACAATCATCGCCGCGCGGGGCAGATGCGTGAGGCAAAACAGGCAGCCGAGCACCGTGATGCCGATGAACAGCACGACATGGCCCTGTTCGTACGCACCGCCATACTGATTGAGCGCGATCGCCCAGGACACGAAGAGGATCGAAAAGACGGCGCCCAGGATCGTGGACCGGCGAATGATCCGCGTCGCTTCGACGGCATCGAGCATCTGGCGCGTCGGCGGCAGCAGCCAGCGGAACAGGCGCCATAGGCCGAGCGTCACCAGCAATACCGGCACGCCATGGGTCAGATAGCGCGGCGCAAGCCCGGCATGCGAATAGGCCAACGCTATCGCATTGACGATCAGCAGGCCGTACATCCAGGGGACCTGCTGCCGGAAATGGAGCAGTTGCGCTACGACGAGCGGGCGATCACAATCGGGCGTCGTGAGTGGTTTGGCTAGCGTTGACATGGCCCTTGAACCTTCGTCCGCATTACGCGCGTGTCGTTAACAATTTCTGAGACGGCCGGTGGAAGGGCCGTCCGCGGCCCCCGCGGACGGCGCGACGCCCGGATGGCGGCGATGCGTTCGCGTCGGTCACGAGGCCAGCGCGAGCTGCTTGAGCAGCGCGATGGGGTAACGCTGCCCGTTGGCGACGACCGATAGGGTGCCGCCATCGACCACGACCTCGTCGATGATGCCCTGCGCGGTGACGGTCGCCGGGACGCGCGATCCTGCCGCGTCGGTCGCGCTGATGGTCAGCGAATAGGCGCCGGCCGGCACGCGGTTGCCGTTGGCATCCCGTCCGTCCCACACGAAATCGCCGGCCGACGCGTCGAGCGTGCGGGTCGCGACGGTCGTCCCATCGGCATCGCTGACCGTGGCGATCACGCGCGCGGCGGGGCGATCGGTGGCGTAATGCCAGCTGGCCGGCGCGCCGTCGCGCAACCCCGCCACCGGCGTATCGAGACTGGCCGAGCGCCCGATCAGTGATGCCGCGTCGGTCAGGTCGCGCGTCTTCAGCGTGGTGAGGATGTCCTTCAGCGACTGGCTCTGCTGGATCGACTGCTCGACCTGCGAGAACTGGACGAGTTGCTGCGTGTAGGCGGAGGTGTCCATCGGATCGAGCGGATCCTGATTCTGCATCTGCGTGGTCAGCAGCTTCAGAAACATGCTCGTGTCGGACGACAATTTGGCGAGCGCCGATTGGGTGGAGGCGGCGGCGGGCGATGCGCTGCCGGCGGCGGAGGTCGTCGAAAGGGTCATGGAAGGGTCCTCAGGCAAAGACATCGACACGGCCTGTCAGGCCTGTGCGCTTGGTTGCAGGTGGCGGCGTCTGGACGAAATCGGCCGGATCGCCGCGCGAGTCCGGCGCAAGCGGCGCCGACGGGGTCCAATGGCGTGACCCCGTTCCCTGCCCGCCGCTGCGCGTTTCGAATCGCAGGGTCGCGCCGTCGGCGCTAAAGCCGTTCTCGATCAGCGTGCGCCCCAGCGTGTCGGCATCGCGACGCAGCAGATCGAGCGCCGCCGGTTGATCGGCGGCGATCACCGCGCGCAGCTTGCCATGGGCATCGATCTCCATGCGGATCTCGACGCGACCGAGTTCGACCGGGTCGAGCCGGATCACGATGGTGCTCGATCGCCCGCTCGCCGCGACTTTGGCGACGATCGAGCCGACGTCCCGGCCGATCGTCGCGGCGCGCGCGCGGGGCATGGCAAGCGGCTCGGCCGGAGACGATCTCACCGCGCGCTGATCGGATGCGATCGACCCATCGATCGCCGTCCCGGGCGCGACGGCGGTCGGATCGCGCGGCAGCGGCGGCGATGGCAGCGCGCCGTTCTTCTCGGCCGCCTCGAATTGCCGCATGACGCTGGATTCCAGGCGCTGCGTGGGCGGCGCGGGATCGCTCCTGGCCCCCACGGCGGCATCGACCGCTTCGCCCGCGACACGGCGCGCCGACAGGTCCGCTGGCTCCGTGGAATCGACCGCGTTTGCGAAGCGCGCCGCGCCGGTGGGGGCAGGGGGGGCAGACGCCTCCGTGCCCGGGGTGCCGGCGTGGGCGGCTAGGACATCGCCCGCCATGTGCGCCGACGACGGCGACGGGGCCGCCGCATCTGGCGGGTTCTTTGTGGCGAGTGCGATGGCGACCGGCACCGTCTGCGGGACCATCGCGCCATCGGCATGGCGCGCCTGCCCGATCGGAGGCGGCGATCCGTCGCGTTCGCCGATCATGACGTCAGCCGCAGCACGCAGCGCGCGCGGTGCTGCGACGCGCTTGACTAGCGGCAGCACCGGGGCGAGCTTTTCCTGCCCTGCAGTCGCGGCGGCGATGGCCGGCGATGCCGGCTCGTTGGGGGCGCTCCGGCGCAGCGTACCCGGCACGAACGTTGGCCGATGCGCACCGACCGTACCGCAACGGGTGCGCGGCGCTTCACCGTCGCCCGGATCGGCGGCGCAGGTCGGTGTGGAGCGGGGATCGGGCGAACCATATGCCGCGTCACCCGGGGCGGTGACCGGCGACGAGATCGCCGTCCCGCTGTCCGATACCGTGCCGGCGTTCGGGGCGGACGGTTTGCTCGGCGATTGAGGCGAGTAGATGCCTGTCGCCGTGGCCAGCGTCACGATGGGGGGGGAAGCCGGCCCGGCACCGCTGGCGAGGTTCGATGCCGGCCCCGCCGCCGCGGCGACCGGCGCCGTTACGCTGAACGCGATGTCGGATCGCGTGGCGGTCGCCGTGGCCAAGGTCGTCGACGTCAGCGGCATAGTCATCGCAGCGATCGGCACCGGTACCCCTCAAACAGCACGTGCCCCATCATAGAGGCTGTTGATCGCCGTCGGACGCCACCCGCATCATCCGACGCTGCCGAGCGCGCGGATGCGCGCGCGGGCGTGGATTTCGTTCTGCGACAGGACCACGGTCGCCGGCCGCACCCGCTCGATCACCGAGCGCACGAAGGGGCGGATCGACGGGCTGGTCAGCAGGCAGGGAATTTCACCGTCGCTGGCCAGGCGATCATAGGTCTCGCGCACCGCGGCGATGAAGCCCTGCAATGCCGTCGGCGCCATGGCCAGCTGCCGCTCGTCGCCATTGCCGACGATACTGTCGGCAAAGGTCTCGTCCCATTCGGGGGACAGGGTGACGATCGGGATCGCGCCTTCGCGACTTTGCTGCGCGGAAATCTGCCGGGCCAGCCGGGCGCGGATATGCTCGGTCATCTGCGTCAGATTGGCGGTGACCGGAGCCGCCTCCGCGATCCCCTCGAGAATGGTCGGGATATCGCGGATCGAGACGCCCTCGGTGAGCAGGTTCTGCAGGATGCGCTGCACCCCGGAGATCGAGATGCGCGCCGGGACGAGTTCGGCGACCAGCTTTGCCGAATCGGGATGGATCTCGCCGAGCAGCTTCTGCACCTCGGTATAGCTGAGCATATCGGCGATATTGTCCTTGACCAGTTCGGTCAGGTGCGTGGTGATGATCGTGCCGGCATCGACGACGGTGACGCGATACAGCGCAATCAGGCGCGCCTTGCGGTCACCCAGAAGCAACTCGCGACAGGCAGCAAGGGGTCCGACTTCGCGGCGCTGGGCAGCGACGCGATCCGCACCTTGTCGGCGCGGTCGCTGCTGGCGCGACAGGAGGCGCAGGCCGTCGTGGCGACGCGGCTGGGAACGACACTGTCGCTGTACGATGCGGCGATCGGCGGCGTCGAAACCGTCGGCAGCGATCTTGGCCAAAGCCTGGTCGACGCGATCGGCACGGGGGAGGGGGCGGGTCTGCAGGAAGCGATCGAGAATGGCTTCGCGCAATTCGCCGCGCATCTCAACAGCGAGGAAGCGGGTGTGCCGTTGTTCGGCGGTGGCCAGTCGGAGCGGCCGTTCGCGCCCAGGAAGCTCGCCGATCTCTCCGCCGATCCCGCGGACGATTTCAGCAACGGTGCGGCACGCGCGACGGCGCGCGTCGGCGAGCATCTCGATCTGACCTATGGCGTGGCGGCCGGCGAACTCGGCACGGCCATAGCGCGGGTGTTCAAGACCCTGTCGGACGCCGGCCCGTTCGGCGCCACCGTCACAACCGCGCAACGCGATACGTTGCGCGCGGCAAAGGCGGAACTCGACACGGCCATGATTGGCGTGCGGGGGATCAATGCCGAGAATGGCCGGCGCCAGGCTGATGCCGAAACACTGGCGACGCGCGCGGATCAGCGCGCGCTGCTGCTCAAGGACGTGATCGGGCGCGCGGAAGATGCCGATCTCGGCGAGGTCGCGACGAACCTCGCGCAGCAGAAAGCGATGCTGCAGGCGAGCTATTCGGTGTTCGGACAATTGAGCGGGTTGAGCCTGATCGACTATCTGCGCTGACCCGGCGAAATACGCCGCGTCCGTGATCGGACGGCAGGTGGGCCGACTATAGATACTTTATCTTCCGTGGCGCCGCTGCCGTGTGCCCGGGCTCATCAAGAGAGTGATGTTGATGAACGCCTTTGCGAACCTCAAGATTGCCGCAAAGATTGCGGCGCTGATGCTCATGCTCGGCGCAGTAACGATGGCCTTGGTCCTCAATGGCTCCTCGCGTCTGCAGTCGGTCAGCGACGGATATGCGGATTTGGTCGAGGGGCGCGTGTCGAATGCACTGCGTCTGGCCGATGTCAGCCGACTGGCCGGTAATATCGTGTATAACGGCTACAAGACGATGGCCTATGACGGGCGCAGCAAGATTGCGGTGGATGCCGCCGAGAAAATTCAACAGGACTATGCCGAAGCGCGCAAATCGTTGCGGGAAGTCGCATCGGCCGAGCCGGCCAACGCCGCGGCGATCGCAAACATCGATACTTTGCTCGTCGACCTCGCGGACGTGACGTCGCGCGCGGCGCGGCTCGGTTTGGCGAACGACAACGAACAGGCGCGCACGACGCTTGCCCGCGCCGATCTTGTCGCGACGCGCCTGCACGACGAACTGCAGCAGTTCATCGACAGCAGCGCCCGTTCGCGCGCAGCAACCTCATCCGCATTGCGGGACGGCGCCGCATCAACCAGCCGCGGGCTGATCCTGCTCGGGCTGGCTGGGATCGCGGTCGCGATCGGCACCGGCGTATTCCTAACCCGACGCACGATCAGCGGCCCGCTGGTTGCGATCGGACAGAGCATGCGATCGCTGGCAAGCGGCAACGTCGGCATCGAGATACGCGGCAACCATCGTCGCGACGAAGTCGGCTCTATGGCCACGGCGCTCGAGGTGCTGCGCGGAAACGCCGAACAGCAGGCGCGGGACGTTGAGATCAAGCGCCAAGCGGAGGCCGATCTCAAAATGGTCATCGACACGGTGTCGTCGCATCTCGAAATGATGGCGAAGGGCGATCTCACACGGCCGATCGCGGCTGATTTCCCCGAAAGCTATGCGGGGCTCAAACGCTATTACAATGGCGCCTTGTCGAGTTTGCGCGAATTGATCGGTGCAGTGTCGGAAAGCAGCCGTTCGATCGCTGCGGGATCGCGCGAGATCGAGCAGGCGTCCGAAGACCTAGCGCGGCGCACCGAGGCCAGTGCAGCGTCGCTCGAAGAAACCTCCGCTGCCGTCACTCAGATCAACGACCGGCTGCGCAAGGGCGCCGACGATTCGCAGCGGACGGTTGAGCGTGCCGATCAGGCGATCGCGACGGTCGGCAGCGGTCGCGGTACCGCAGGGGAGGCGGTGCAGGCGATGCACCGCGTCGCCGACAGCGCCAAGGGCATCGACAGCGTCATCGAAGGGCTCGACAAGATCGCGTTCCAGACCCGCGTGCTGGCAATGAACGCGGCCGTCGAAGCGGGCCGGGCGGGCGAGTCCGGCCGCGGCTTCGCGGTCGTCGCCGATCTGGTCGGCCAGTTGGCAATGCGTTCTGAAGAAGAGGCGCGGCACGCGCGCGAGCAGCTCACGACGACGCAGAATGACGTCGGCCTGGCGGTCGAGGCGGTGCAGAAGGTCGACAATGCCCTGGTCGCGATCTCGCGCGACGTGACCGTGGTCCACGAATTGCTGGGCGCCATGTCGACCGACAATGTCGCCCAGGCGGCGGCGATCGAGCAGATATCGAGCGCGATCCAGAACATGGACCAGGCGACGCAGCAGAATGCCGCGATGGTCGAGGAAGCATCCGCTGCGGCTCGCAACCTGAATGGCGAAGTGACCGTCCTGACGCACAAGACGTCGGCCTTCGTGATCGATCAGGGGGCGCGTGCCGCACCGCCGGCCTTGGCGGCCCCTGGGAAGGCCAGTGTTTCGGCGCCGGGTCATGGTGGCCATAACGGGGCCGTCCGGCCGGCAGCGCTCCGCAACAGCCAGACGGTGTCGGCGGCCGCCCCCGCCGCCCCCGTCGCCGCCACTCAGGCCACCCGATCGATCGCGACGACCGCGCAAGGATATCTGTCTCCAGTCAAGCCGTTGCCGGCTGCGGCATTGCCCGCGTTGGTGCGCTCGACGGACGACTGGGACGAGTTCTGATTCTCCCCCCGAACTCGCGCCCGGCCGCGCCCCGTCCACGAAAGTGGGCGGGGCATTTTGCTGTCAGCGTCCTATTGCCGTGATCAGGATCATCCGCCGACCGCGACAAGCGACAACGCGTCGGGATTAGCCGCAGTAAGCCGCGAAAAGGCCTTGTCGACCTTGGCTGCGTCAAGCGCATCCACCGGATCGGTCAGCAGCGCGAACGCGTCGCGGCTCGGTAGCGGGGCAAAGGCGCTGGCATAGCGGCGTCGCAGCACCGTGACGCCGGCGGCGTCGCCGATGTTCGTGAGGGCGACCAGCTGCCGTAGCACCATGGCCTGACCCGTCGCGTCCAGTCGTCGCGGATCCGGCAGCTGGCGCCGCGCGACGCGTGCAAATGCCGGCCAGTCGCGCTTCTGCCACAGCAGTTCCGCTTGCAGTGCCGCAGTGTCGGGCACGTCGTCCAGAATCGCCAGCGCCTCATTCGCCTTGCCAAGGCGGAACAGCGCAATGGCTTCGATCTGGCGGCGCTGCACCTGGATCGGTTGCGGAAAGACGGTCGGCGCCCCGCGCCGCAGCACGCGTAGCGCGGCCTCGGGATCGTCGGCGCGCAGGTACAGATGGGCGACCCGAACCGACAGCGGGCCGGTGGCTGCGTCCAAGGGGCGCCGGTCGAGCACCGTGCGCATCAATTCGGCGGCGCGGCCGTACAGGCCCGCCGCCGTCAGTCGCTCGGCCAGCGCGGCGGTCAGCGCCTCGCCCTCGGCACCACCAGGCAGCAGATCGCGATAATCCCAGAATGTGCCGGCAATGTCATCGACTGACGATCTGGCGTCGCCCGAGACGACGGCGCGCAATTGTTGTTGAAGGCGCGACAGCGTCGGCGCGGTCTGCGCGCCCAGGTCGAAATAGCGGAACAGGGTTGCGCCCGCCGCCAGCGCGGCGCGCGTGTCCCCACGACGTTCGGCGAGCCGCCACCGCAGATCCAGCGCCTCTCGCTCGATCGCATCGCCCCGCCAGCGTCGCAACAACTGATCCAGCGCCGCCGTGGCCGCGGCGGGCGGGGCGGCTGGCCCCGCCGCACGCTGGGCGATAAGCGCCAGCTGCGCGGCGGCGCGCACGTCGGGCGTGCCGCTGCGCGACGCGCGGTCGAGTAACAGGGTGCCGGCGCGGATATCGCCGGCGGCCAGCAACGCGCGGCCGCGCCGCAAATTTGCGGCGGGATCACGATCATCGAGCGCGCCGAGCAGATCGATGGCGAGTCGTGGCCTGTCCGACACGACGGCCGCATCGGCAAAGGTCAGCAGAAACGGCGCCTGATCGGGCACGGTGCGCGCGGCGATCGCCGGCAGCGCACATTTCAGTAATCCCCGTGCGCCGGCCATGTCCCCAGTCGCCACCATGGCGCGGGCCCGCCACGCGCAGGCTTCCGGATGGCCGAGAAGCGATGGACTTCCGAGCGCGCTCAGCGCCTCGCTTGGACGATCCAGCGCCGCCAGGGCAATGCCGTGTGCCAGCTGCCACGCTGCCACAAGCGGCAAATCGGCGTCGTCACGCGCCATCGTGTCGAGCACACCAAGGGCATCGGCGAACTGCCGATCGGCCAGCAGCGTCTGGGCGAGCGCCCATCGCGCGGATTGGCGATTGGCCGCGGTCGACTGCGCGATCGCCGCCCAGGCGGCCGAGCGATCGGTCCGCGGCCATGCCCCACGCATCGCCGGCAGATCACGGTCGGCCAATGTCGCCGCGAACGGGGCAAGGCGCGACGACGGGGCCGGCTGGATGGTCGGCGGCGCGGCGGCAACCAAGGCCATGGCGAGGGCAAGAAGAGACGCGCGGCGCGGGACGGTCATCGGTTCAGCACCGCTTCGGCGATGCCACCCAGCACACAGGCGAGGAGAAAGAGCGCTGCGGCCGCGACCTTCGCGATGCCGCTCCGAGCGGCAGACGTCGACAGGTCGGCGGGCATCGCGGCGCCATTGTCTGTATGCCGGCGTTCGACGGTAGGAACGGCGGCCGGCGCGGTGGCGGCGACGACGCGGACACGCGCGGGTTTTTGATCGTGGTTCATGCTAAGCGTCCGGAATCATGGATCACGTTCTATTATAGCTCGGTAGCGCCGAGGCGGTTCGCGTGGCGCAATCGGAGTTGTCGATGCGCCCCCGCTTTCGCCTGACCGCGCTCGCCGCAGCGGCATCGATCCTTACAGCCAACACGGCGCCCGGCGGCGAGAGTGAGCCCGCGGCGGTGCTGCCGCTCGACGCACTACGCGTCCCGGTGCTCGATGCCGGACGCCTGGAGGGTACGTTGCTGGTCCAGGCCGATCTCGAGCTCGGTGCGAGCAGCGACGCATCCCGCGTTCCGGCCTATCGCGCGGCGTTGCTGTCGGCCGCACTGGAGTTTGCGCGATTGCGGGTCTCGCCGAATGCGCCGGTCGATGTTCAGCTGCTGTCGGAGGCGCTGACCATGTCGGTGCGATCCGTCGACCCCCAAATCCGTCATGTGCTGATCGTCGAGGTTACGGCGCGCTCCGTCCGCTGATCAACCGCCGGGGGTTTTGCAGGTGGCTTCGACATCCCGCAAGATCTCGTCGAGGTCCCTGACCAGGGCGTCATTCCCGACGCTCAATGCGTCGCGGATGAGGTCGATGATCCGGTCGATCGACGCATGACCGGCGCGATAGACATGGCGGGGTCGGCTCAATTCTCGCGAGACGACGGTCAACGCGCGGTCAAGATGCGGCCGCGCATCCTGCAGGAAAGCACGGCGCGGACGCATGTCGGCGACGAAGATGGCGCCGATCGGCACCGGGTAGGCCAGCGTGATCGGGAGCGCGCAAAAGGCACGTACAGCGGGATGACAGCGCACGGCTCGGTGCGTGTCATAAGCGGGATGCGCTGACAGATCGTCGAAGTTGACCGGCTGGGCGTGCATCACGGCATCGCTCCAGAACACGCGCAGATCGCCGGCCTGCTCGGCTGCCAGCCCAATCATGGACAGGCTATGCGCCACGGTCCGGTCGAGCATCGCGACGCCCGCATAGGGTGCGTCGAGCGTCGCGGCGAGATCGCCGATCGCGCAGTCGATCACCGGATCGTTCGCTACGTGCAGCGCGCCCGACGCGAACAGGAACGCCTGCCGGATGACATTGCGGCCATGCGCGCGGTCGTTTCTCAACGCCACGCTTCACGCTCCCGATGCGTCGCGGGAAACCCTGCGGTGCGCACGGGCGATGGCATGAGCACCGTCGTGTTACCCAAGCGGGGCAAAGCTCATCTCGCTGCCCCCGCGGGCAAGAGCGGCGTTCCCGCGCCATCGCCGCGCGCCATCGCCATCGACAGGCGGGTTGCGGCCTTGGGTGTCATCGCGGCCATGATCATGCCGGTCGACCGGCCGCGCATTTGCCGTGCGACCCGCACCTGAACGTCGAGATCAAGCTGCTCGAACACCAACGCGGCTTTGGCAGGCTTCATTGCCTGATAGATACCGGCAAGCTCGGCGAACTGCGGGGGCGGGGTTTCGGCGGGCGCTCGCCCGTCCGGGCCGGCGCGTGCGGCCGGCGCGCGCGCGTCCAGCGCGGCCTTCACACGCGCTTCTGCGGCACGGACCGCCTGTTCACGCAGATCCAGCGCCTGGCGTCGCGTACTGGCCGTGCGATCGCGCTCGGCTATGTCGCGTTCGATCGACACGCCCAGCCGGCTCTTGGCGCCGGGGGCGGGCGGCGCGGCGGCCTCGACGGTGTTGGCGACGGCGGTGACGGCGGCCGTGGCGGCGGTCAGGATCAACAGCGATGGTGCGCGCATCATGCCACCGCGCACTCTTTGCCGGCGGCGGTTCGCGCCGAGGATGCCGCGATCAGTCGATCGGCCGCCCCATCGGCGAGCTCGACCATCAAGCGCAGTTCGTCGAGCACTTCGCGCCCGCGCTCGGTCGTCTCAGCGTGGCTGGTGCATCGCTCGAGCGTACCCTTCAGCTCGGACAGGACGATTCGCGCCTGCACCGTCGATTGGTCGAGTGCCGCGACGACGTGCCCGAGATCTCCGCGGCGGACCGCGTCGAGCGAACGTTTGACGCGCAACATCTGGACGATGACGGCAACGCACAATGCTGTGGTCACCAGATCGGCGATTGTCGAAAAAGTCATGAACGGCTCTCCATGGCGAGGTCGGTGATCATCCTGACCGCGATGTTGTTCGATCGCTGACCGATTTGTCCCTGCGCCAGCGGCACGCCACCCGAGGTCAGCAGGACGGGATCGTCGGGGCTGCGATGGAGTGAGATGGTCTGGCCGACCGCAAGGCCGGTGACGGTGGCGAGGGGCAGCAGGCGTTCCCCGAGCACGGCCTCGATCGTGACCTCGGTCTCGCGGATCTGCGCGGCCATGTGCGCCTCCCACATGCCGTCGCGTCCCAATTTCTCGCCCATGAAGCGTTGGCTGAGGATATGCCGGACCGGCTCGATCGTCGCATAGGGGAGCAGGATCGAAAATCGACCGCCGCGTTCCTCCATATCGACGCGGAAGCTCGCCACGGCACAGATGTTCGACGAACCGGCAATGCTGGCGAAACGCGGGCTGGTCTCGATCCGCTCGAGTGCAACGGTCGTCGGCGTAATCGGGGTCAGCGCGGCACCCATATCGGCCAGGACCTGGCGCAGCATGCGCGCGATCAGATCGCTTTCGATCGTGGTGAAGCCGCGCCCATCGATCATCATCGGCTCGCCGCCGCGGCGGCCCCCGAGCAGGGCATCCACTACTGCGTAAATCAACCCGGACTCCACCGTGACGAGACCGTAATTCTCCCATTCCTCGACGCGGAACACGCCGATCATCGCGGGCAGCGCGACGTGGTTGAGAAAGTCGCCGAAGCGGACCGAGGTCACGTCTTCCAGACTGACATCGATCGCGTCGGAAGTCAGATTGCGCATGGACGTGGCAAACAGCCGCACCATCCGGTCGAACACCACTTCGAGCATGGGAAGCCGTTCATGGCTGATCACATCGGATTCGATGACGGCGCGCAAACCATGTTTGGGCTCGATCGGCGCATCGAGATCGCCGAACAGCGCATCGATCCCGGCCTGATCGAAATTGCCGTCGCCACCCACCGCTGCAAGCGGGGGATCGGGCAGTGCGAAATCGTCGAAATCGTCGCTCATTGCTGGATCAGATCCTGGATGAGCACGTCCTTGACCTGATCGGCGCCCAGGGTGGTGGTGGCACGAACCAACAATTCCTCCTTGATACGATACACCGCCGCCGAACCTGCCAGATCGTCCGGGCGAAGCTCGCGGAGCACCGACTGATAGGCATCGAGCAACAACGGCAGCCGCTGGGTGAGCTTTTCCGGCGTGGCCTTGGGGCCGGGGACCAGCACCAGATGGATCTTCAGAAAGCGCGCGCCGCCGTCTGGCGTGCGCAGGTTCACCACCATCGGCGGTACGTCGACGAAGCTTTCTCCGCCCCCCTCCGCCTCCTCCCCGTGCGCCGGCGCCTGTTCCGCGGTAGCCTCAGCCTTGTCGTTCGAACCGCCGAGCATCGCCCAGCCGCCGCCGGCGGCGAGCAGCACGGCGGCGGCGGCGCCGACGATGATCAGGCGCTTCTTCTTGGCTGGTGCGGCAGCGGTCGGCGTGCCGGCGGCATCGTGTTCCGGGTCGCTCATTGGTCGATCTCCCCGCCGCGCGGCGACCGCTGCGGCAATTCCGTCCTATTATAGAGGGGCCGATGGGCAGTTTTTGCCTAGCCGGAAATTGATGCGGTTTTTTTGAGGAACGGCACGCTTGGACATCTCATCCTATGTTTTGCTGAGCCACGAGCAGGCGCTGCAGCGCCGCCTGGACGTCGCGTCGAACAACATGGCGAACCTGTCGACCGCCGGTTTCAAGCGCGAGGATCCGGTGTTCCGGGAATTTGTCGAGCGAACCGGCGACGCGGCGGCACCGATCCAGACGACGTCACTGGTGCTCGATCAGGGGGCGGTGCACGACACCTCGCCAGGCGCCTTCCTGACGACGGGAAATCCGCTCGACGTCATGATCGATGGGGCAGGATATCTCGCCGTCGACACGCCCGATGGCAATGTGGCCTATACCCGCGCCGGCTATCTCAAGATCGGCGAGGACGGATCGGTGGTAACCGCCGGCGGCCTCAAGGTTCGCGGGGAAGGCGGCCGGCCGATAACGGTGCCGGCCGACCAGATCGGCCAGCTGGCGATCAGTGCGGACGGCACGATCAGCGGCCCCGGCGGTGCCTTGGGCCGCGTTGCGGTAACCATGTTCGACGACGAACGCGGCGTGGATCCGCGCGGTGACGGCCTGTTCAACGCGACCGGCGGACGCGAGCTCGCCGCCACGCAGACGCGCCTGCGCAGCGGCGGGGTCGAGGGATCGAACGTCCAGCCGATCATGGAGACGACGAATATGGTCGAGATACTGCGCGCCTATCAGACCAGCATGCGCATGTCCGAAGCGCTGGGCGACATGCGCAAATCCGCCATCGAGAAACTCGGCCGGTTCGGCTGATCGCGCTTACGGGAGAGAAACATGCGCTCATTATCGATCGCCGGCACGGGCATGCTGGCACAACAGACCAATGTCGATGTCATTTCGAACAACATCGCCAACATGAACACCACGGCGTTCAAGCGTCAGCGCGCCGAGTTCCAGGATCTGCTGTATCAGCAGGTGTCGCGCCCGGGCGCAGCGTCTTCGGCCGACAATCGCGTGCCGACCGGCATCCAGATCGGCGCCGGCGTGAAGACCGGCGGGGTCTATCGCATCGCCACCCAGGGCACGCTGACGCAGACCGACAATCGCTACGACCTGGCCATTCAGGGGCGCGGCTATTTCCCGGTCACGCTGCCCTCCGGCGAGACGGCCTATACCAGAGACGGTTCGTTTCAGCTGTCGGATCAAGGCGAACTGGTCACCGCCGATGGCCTGGTGGTGCAGCCCGGCATCACGGTTCCGCCCGAAGCGATCGACGTCTTGGTATCCAAGACCGGTGAGGTGCAGGTGAAGCTCGCCGGCCAGCCCGCGCCGCAAACCATCGGGCAGCTCCAACTGGCCACGTTCGTCAACGAAGCCGGGCTCGAGGCGCAGGGGGGCAACCTGTTCCTGCAAAGCGGATCATCGGGCGAACCGACGCTGGCCAATCCCGGCGAGCCTGGCTTCGGCAGTGTCGCGCAAGGCTTTATCGAGGCGTCGAACGTCAATCCGGTATCGGAGATCACCGCGCTGATCACCGCGCAGCGGGCGTATGAAATGAATAGCCGCGTGGTGAAGACTGCCGACGAAATGCTTGCCACCACGAGTCAGATGCGATGACCCGTCGCCTCGCCCTGATCGCTGCCACGGTGTTTGCAGGATCCGTGCAGGCGCAGCTCGCGCCGCCGGGTGCGGCGCCGCCAACGCAGGAGGTCTTCGTGCTGGCGCGCCCGATATTGCGTGGCGAGCCATTGTCCGCCGGCGACTTCGCGATCGAGACCCGCCAGATCGCACAGGCCCGCGGCGCGCTGTCGGCCAGCGATATCGTGGGGAAAGAGGCGCTACGGTCGCTTTCGCCGGGCAACGTGGTGCGCATCACCGATGTCGCGCCGCTGCGCCTGGTGCACCGCGGCGACGCCGTGACGATTGCCTATCGCAACCGGGGATTGCTGATCACCACGGCGGGACGGGCGCTGGGCGATGGCGGTTCGGGCGAGGCGCTGCGGGCCGTCGTGAGCGAGACCAACCGCACCGTCGACGGCGTCGTCGCGGCCAGCGGATTGGTGCTGGTCGGCCGCTGATTTCGGGAGAGTGACCATGAAATTCATCGCGTCCCTGGCTGGGATGGTACTGCTGCTATCCGGCTGCGGCGTCGTCGGGCGGCTCGAGAACGTCGGCAAGGCACCCAAGCTGTCGCCCGCCGATCCGGGCGATGCGCCGACGATCGAAGCATCGTTGGGCCAGTCGGGCGCGAGCTTGCGTCGCGACGCCGTGCCGGCTGGTCCGGACGGCACCGCACCGGCGGCCAGCGCATCGCTGTTCCGCGTCGGTGCGGCGGCCTTCCTGGGCGACCAGCGCGCCGCGCGGGTCGGCGACATCCTCACCATCCGCATCAACATCGCCGACAAGGCCGAAGTCGGAAACACGACATCGCGCAACCGATCGGGCTCGGAAAATGCCGGCATCGGTGCGCTGCTCGGGCTCGACAAGCTGTTGCCCAAGAGCATCGATCCGACCAATCTCGCCAGTACCAACTCCAAGTCGCAGTCGTCCGGCGGCGGCAATATCAGCCGGTCGGAAACGATCAGCATGACGATGTCCGCTATCGTCACGGCGGTGCTGCCAAATGGCAATCTGATGGTTCGCGGGCGACAGGAAGTACGCGTCAATTACGAGTTGCGCGAGCTGATCGTCACCGGGATCGTTCGCCCGCAGGACATCGCGCGGGACAATTCGATCCGCCATTCGCAGATCGCCGAAGCACGGATCAGTTATGGCGGACGCGGGCAGCTGTCCGACGCGCAGCAGGCGCGCTGGGGGCAGCAGATTTACGACGCTTTATTCCCCTTCTGAAGGATATGCCGGTTCTTCACAGACGGACGCAGCAGCGGATTGTAACGCTGCAGCGTCCGCCGCCCGCCGCCCGCTGCTACTATGGTCAGGATGAGATTCAGTCAGGAAACGCCGATGTCGATTAAACGGTTGGTCAGGCTAGGAAGCGCTGCTCTTCTAGGGCTGTTGCTGGCAGGCGTGCTGATTGCATCGGTCAGCGTCAATGCGATCCGCATCGGCGGGCCGGCGCAACGCCAGCTTCAGCAATCGTCGGATCTGGTGGCCGACATCCTGCCGCCACCCGCTTATGTCATCGAGGCCTATCTCGAGGCGACGCAGCTCGTTTCCCTGCCGCAGGATGGCGCGGCGCGGATCGCGCGGCTGCAGCTGCTGCGGCGCCAGTATGACGAGCGACACGAATATTGGACGCGGGCTGATCTTCCATCGGAAATCAAGCGGCGCATGATCGTGGACAGCTATCGCCCCGCAGAGGATTTCTGGCGTGCTGTCGACACCGGTTTGATCCCCGCAGTGCGCCGCAACGACGCGACCGACGCCCGCGCGGCCTATGCGCTCATATCCGACGCCTATACGCGGCATCGTCGCGAAATCGACGCGTTGGTCCTGGCCGCGCAACGGAATCAGGCGGCCCTCATCCAGGATGCCGATACGACGCTGACCCGGACGATCATTCTGCTTGTCGTGCTGGGGTTATGCGTGATCGCCGGCACCGCGACCGCTTCCATCATGCTCATCCGTCGGGTCATTACGCCGCTCGGTGATGTTGCCGAAGTCACCACGCAGCTCGCGGCAGGCGCGCGTCTGCCCGTGCCCTATGCCGATCGCACCGACGAGGTCGGCGCGCTATCTCTTGCGGTTGCGCAATTTCGCGATGCCACGCAACGCCGTGCCGAGGCGGATGCGCAGCTGGCCGCCGAAACAGGCACGATCACCCGGACGCTGGCCGATATGCTCGTCAAGATGGCGAGCGGCGATCTGCGTCGGCAACTGGCGATCGACTTTCCCGGAGAATATGCGGTTGTCGGGAAGAACATGAACCAGGCGATCGGCACGCTGCGCAAGATGGTGCAGACCGTCGTCGCGCGCGCCGACGCGATCCGCATGGCGGCGGATGAGATCGCCGTAGCCTCGCAGGATCTGGCGGTGCGCACGCAATCCAACGCCGCCGCACTGGAGCAGACGTCCGCCGCCCTTGTCACCGTCGATGCGCGTATCGAAGCCACACAGACCGCGGCGCACCAGACCGCGGAATCGGCGGCGCGCGCGCGCACCGCCGTCGATCGGGGATCGGCCAAGGCACAGTCCGCGGCGGCCGCGATGGTCGCGGTGCGCGACAGCGCCAATACCGTGTCGGGGGTGATGGATGCGCTCGACAAGATTGCGTTTCAGACCCGCGTACTGGCGATGAATGCCGCCATCGAAGCGGGTAGCGCCGGCGAGGCGGGACACGGCTTTGCGGTCGTCGCCGACCTGGTTTCCCAGCTTGCCTATCGCGCCGAGCAGGAAGCGCAGACAGCACGGGCACAATTGACGGCGACCGCCGATCACATCCAGCACGCCGTCAGTGAGGTCGAGGCCGTCGAACAGGATTTTGCCGCCATCGTCGACGATGTCGGCGCGGTAGACCAATTGCTGACGCTGCTGACGCGCGAAAGCAGCGCCCAGGCCGAGGCGATCCGACAGATAGCCGATGCGGTGCGGCAGATCGACATGACCACGCAGCAGAATGCCGCGATGGTCGAACAGACGTCCGCGGCGGCGCAGGGCCTGTTGCGCGAGACGCGCGAGATGGTCGATCAGGCCAATACCTTCGAATGGGATCGGCGCGAGGTCGATCTGCCCGTGGCGATCGATCGTCGCCAGACGTCGCGCTCGGCACCTGCTGCGGCGCGGGGCACTACGACGCCCCTGCTCCAGTTCGCGTAATCGATCGTTTGCTGCACACGCGTCCGGCCGCGCGCGACACGCACCGGAGCGGGCAGCGTTAACGATCATTCTTGTCACGTCGCGACCGGATGGTGCGTGTGACGTCCACAATAGAGGGCGAGCCGCGAACTGCGGACCGTCGGCGGGGCGCCGGATCGACCCCCGGTCGCAGAAGCGACCGCCATTTCCAGAAGGGACAATGATATGGGCTTTTCCGTGAACACCAATGTCGGCGCAATGGCGGCTCTCCAGAGCCTCAACGCGACCAACAAGAGCCTGGCCACCACCCAGAATCGCATCAACACCGGCATGAACGTCGCCACGACCAAAGACGATTCGGCCGCCTTCACGATCGCACAGACGCTTCGCGGCGACCTGGGCGGGCTGAAGTCGGTGGGCTCGTCGCTCAGCCGCGCCAAAAGCGCGACCGATGTGGCGGTGGCCGGTGCGGAGCAGATCTCGGACCTCGTCAACCAGATGAAGGCAAATGCGACGGCTGCGTCGGACGAGGGGCTGGACGCTGACAGCCGGACCGCCATGGGCAAGGATTTCGATGCCCTGAAGGAGCAGATCAACACGATCATCGATTCTTCGGAATTCAACGGGACCAACTTGCTCAAGGCTGCCGGTGGCGACGTGAAGGCGCTGCAGTCGACCGATACGGCGGCTACGACGCTGGACGTGGACAACCAGGATTTCACGGCGATCGTGACGGCAATCGGTGCGACATTCACCGACGCCGCCACGGCGAAGACGATGGTCGATACGCTCGACACGCAGGCGGCTGCGATCAACGGCAAGCTCAGCACCCTGGGTGCGGCGTCGCGCAAGATCGATGGCCAGGCCTCGTTTGTCAGCAAGCTGTCCGACGTGATCGAAAGCGGGATCGGCAATCTCGTCGATGCCGATCTGGCCAAGGAATCGGCACGTCTCCAGGCGCTGCAGGTCAAGCAGCAGCTGGGCGTACAGGCACTGTCGATCGCCAATCAGGCGCCGCAGACCATCACCTCGCTGTTCCGTTAAACTTCTCCTCGCCGATCCATCCCCCCCGACGGGATCGGCGACAGGGGGCGGGCGGCTGGACGGGTATCCCGTTCAGCCGCCCGTTTTCGTATCACCAGCATCCCGCCACTTACGCCGCATCTGCGTCCGAAGTGGCTGTGAAATCTCTAGAATGTCGGCATGCGCCACGATATTTTCTCCCGTTCCCGCGAAATCATCGACGCGTTCGGGTTACGACTTCAGCTCAGGGCCGAACGTCATCCGGGCGCGATGTCCGTAACCTTTGCCCGGCCCGATCTCTCGGGTCGGCCGCACCTGACGCTCGATCAATATGGCGCGGACGTTCTGGCGGGCTTCGTCATGTCGGCACGGCTGGCGGGCAAGGGCGACCTGCCGGATGAGCGTCTGGCCGGCCCGCACGGCATCGTCCTGCGCCTGGTGCGCGACCCGGTCTCTGCGATCCTGGTCGAAAAACCCTCCGGTCCAGCATTGGCGATCCCGTCTGGCCTGTGGGACCGGCTGTTCGCCGAGCTCTGCATCATCCTGGCGCATGGACGCTCGATGCGGTGATCGGGCCGGGCGGCTACGCACAACTACTATAGGGAAAACTCGATATTTCCGTGCGCGCGGTGGCGGCGCAATGAAATCCGTCACGGTCTGAAACGGGGAACGTCGATGCATCCAGTCGAGATCAGGGGGCTCCGGCACGACGCCGGGCAGCGCACTTGCGGGCCGCAACCCGAATATCGCCTGTCGCTGACCCTGGTACTGGATGATCCGGAGGCGCTTTGGCGCGCCGCGATCGCGCAACTGCGTGGCGACGCGCTTGCCGACGAGGATATCATCGACACGATCGGCCCCGCCGATGCGCCGGACATCGCCGCCTGCATCATCGCCCTGTGCGCACCCGCGGTGCTGGCGACGCGCGATTATCTGCCGGGCTGTCGCGCCGACGACTTCTGGATCGATGCGATGCCCGGCTTGCCCGGCTATCAGGCGCTGCGCACGATCTGAGCGCGCCCATCGGCCGCGCCGTCGGCGCATCTGCCCGGTACGCGACCGCGTGCGTTTGCCGCGACGCTTCCGCCACTTCCGGCTATATGGTTCGGATGAGCAAAAATGAGATTCGCGTCGGAATCGGCGGCTGGACCTTTGAACCGTGGCGCGGCGTGTTCTTCCCGACGGGCTGCCGCACAAGAAGGAGCTCGAATTCGCGTCTCGCGCGGTAACGGCGATCGAGGTCAACGGCACCTATTACAGCACGCAGAAGCCGGCGACCTTCGCGACCTGGGCGAAAACCGCGCCGGATGGCTTCGTGTTCGCGTTGAAGGCGTCGCGCTATACCACCAACCGCAAGGTTTTGGCCGAGGCGGGCGAGTCGATCGAGCGGTTCCTCTCCCAGGGCATCGTCGAACTGGGCGACAAGCTCGGCCCGATTCTGTGGCAGTTCATGGCGACCAAGAAGTTCGACGCGGACGATTTCGGCGCGTTCCTCGATCTGCTGCCGGCCAAGCAAGGCGGCATCGCGCTGCGCCACGCCGTCCACGTGCGGCACGAAAGTTTCGCAGTGCCCGAATTCATCGCGCTGTGCCGCAAGGCGGGCGTAACCGTGGTCTATGCAGACTCGGCGGACTATCCGGCAATCGCCGATGTCACGGGCGACTTCGTCTATGCGCGCCTGGAAAACGCCGCGGAGGACGTGACCACCGGCTATACCGACCAGCAGCTCGATCATTGGGCGGAAGCGGCGCGGTCTTGGGCGGCGGGCGGTGCACCTGAGGGACTGCCCTATGTCGAGACAACGGCGCCTAAATCGGTCGGCCGCGACACGTTCGTGTTCTTCATCAATGGCGCCAAGGTTCGCGCCCCGGCCGGCGCGCTGGCGCTGATCGACCGGCTGAAATAGCTCAGCCCGGCGGGGCCACTGCCCCGGGAATATCGGTTGGGTTGGCCTGGCCGGTAATGGCCGCTGCCTCGATCGTGTCGAGCGCCTGACGGGCGCCGATATAGCGGCGGGCGGCGGTGGTCCAGCGCACGGCTTGCGGCGCGCCGGGCATGCGCGCGACTTCGGCCAGCGCGGCCTCGACCTTGCCGCCCTCGAGCATCTGGCGTGCGCGGGCGAGTCGATCGACCGGCAGCGGGGAAGGGGTATCGGCGCGGTGGATGACGATCAGGTTGGCGAGTTCACGCCGAAAACTGTCCAGCCAGCCGGTGCTGGCCTGGCCGGTGACGAGTTCCGGCGCAATCCCGTCGAGCCCGGCACGCAGTTCGGCGACGGTGACCGGCTCGCGTGCCGCCTGCAGGATCGCAGCGACGGCGCGCGGCTGGGTGCCGGCGAAGCGGGCACGCAGCTGATCCTGGACATAACCGAGCGCGAGGCCACGATCGAGCGCGCGGCGCGCCGCGAACGCGACCAGCATGTTCTCCGAGCGCGTGGCGTAGCCAGAGGCGGCTTGGGCGGCGCTGGCGATACGCGCGGTGCGTTGTTCGAGGTCGGCCAGCTGGCCGGCCAGTTGGGTCTCGCGCGACGATAGAGCGTCGAGATCGATCACCGGCGGCGGGCTGGCCGGTGTGGTGGTGGCCGGCACGACGACGACCGGCACCTGCCCCTTGGCCGCCACCACCGGCACACTGGCGGGGAGGCCGAACCACCGCGCCTGATAGCGCAGCACCGCTGCCATCGCGAGCAGACCGGCGAGAAAGGCGAGGCCGGCGATGATCGCGGCGCTCCGGAAGCGGGGCCGTGCCGGCGTAACCGGCGGCATCGTTGTGTGATCGCTCATTCCGGTCTTATCCCCGTGCGCAGTCGGGCGGTCAATCGGCGAGCGTGATCGCGGCCGCGATCAACGCGGCGTCCTGCGGCGTTGCAGCGGTAACGGCGGCGGCCCAGCCGGTGCCGGCGGCGTCGCGCACCGCCGGGCTCAGGGCGGCGATGCGCAGGTGGGCGCGGCACGGCATAAGCTCGCTCAGGCGGCGCGCCGCTCGCACGGAATGGAGCAGGGCGACGGTGTCATCGAGCGCGGCGATCTGTCCCGCGGTGATCGGCAGCGGTTCGCTGGCATAGACCGCGATGGCAGCCGCAACGATGTCGCTTTCCGGTATGCTGCGCTCGCGGCCGCCCAGGTGCAGCGCCCGCGTGATGCCGTGCGTCTCGGCCAGCGCGAGCAATTGCGCGGCGTCGGCAGTGCCGGTGAGCAGCACCTGGTACCCGGCGGTGCGTGCCGCCGCGGCGGTAGCCTGGCCGACTGCCAGCACCGGAAGCGCGCGCAATGTCGACAGCGCCGTGCCGCCATGACGCAGCGTGTTGGCGCTGGTCAGGATCAGCGCGTCGTGCGCGGCCGGGTCGGGAGGCGTCCAATCGAGCGGGGCGACCGCAAAAAATGGCAGGCGCAGCGCATCGTGGCCGGCCGACGCGATCCGGGCGGCGGTTGCCGCATTGCCCGGTTCGGGCCGCAGCACCGCCAGCTGTCTCATCCCGCGAACAGGGCGCGGATCGCCGGGCTGGCGCGGTCGAGCAGATCCTGCGCCAGCCGCGCAGGCATCGCCGTATCGCCGACCGCGCCGGTGATAAGGCCGGCAACGCCATCGCTGCCATCCTCGGCGAGCAGCTCCGCGCGCAACGTCAGCGTATCGCCCGACAGGCTGGCCAGAGCGGCGACCGGCGAATGGCAATCGGCCTGCAGCGCGGCGAGCACGGCGCGTTCGGCGAGCACGCAGATCCGCGTCGCCAAGTGGTCGATCGCACCGACGATGGCGCTCGCCCGCGCATCGTCGGCGCGCGTCTCGATCCCGACCGCGCCCTGCGCCGGCGCCGGGAGCATCTCGTCAACCGGGATCGCGGTGCCGATATCGGGCCGCCCCAGCCGGTCGAGCCCCGCCGCGGCAAGCAAGGTTGCATCGACCTCGCCCGCCGCCAATTTGGTCAGCCGCGTATCCACGTTGCCGCGGAACAGGACGATCTGGAGGTCGGGACGCCGGCGCCGCACCTGCGCGGCGCGGCGTGGTGAGCTGCTGCCGACCACGCCGTCCGCGCGGATATCGGCGAGCGTGGCCGCGCCGATCAGCCGATCGCGGACATCGGCGCGTTGCAGCATTGCCACGATCGCGATCGCGGCGGGCCGCACCGTCTCGACATCCTTCATCGAATGGACCGCACAATCGATCTCGCCGTCGAGCAGTGCGCGATCCAACTCCTTGGTCCACAGCGCCTTGCCGCCGATCTCGGCTAGCGCGCGATCCTGCACGCGATCGCCGGTGGTACGGATCGGCACGATCTCGACCGCGCCGTCGGACCAGCCGTGCGCCGCGTAGAGCGCGTCGCGCACCATGGCGGCCTGGGCCAGCGCAAGTGGCGATCCTCGGGTACCGAGACGGAAAGGCTGCACGACGAAAACTCCGTTCGGGGTGATGTGGCACGACCATAACCCTTTGGCACTGGCTAGAAGAAGCGCGGCCCTTCGACAAGCAGGGGCCGACCCGCTAGGGCGGGGCGATGCTGATCCTCGGACTCGAATCTTCCTGTGACGAAACTGCGGCGGCGCTGGTCACCGGCGACCGCCGGATCCTCGCTCACCGCCTGGCCGGGCAGGAAGCCCAGCATCGCCCGTTCGGCGGGGTGGTGCCGGAAATCGCTGCGCGCGCGCATGTCGAGGCGCTGATGCCGCTGATCGAAGGTGCGCTCAGTGATGCTGGCGTCAATCTGCGTGAGGTCGATGCGATCGCCGCCACTGCCGGGCCGGGGCTGATCGGCGGCGTGATGGTCGGGCTGGTCACGGGCAAGGCGCTGGCGCACGCCGCGGGCAAGCCGCTGGTCGCGGTCAATCACCTCGAAGGCCATGCGCTGTCGCCGCGGCTGAGCGACCCCGATCTCGCCTTTCCCTATCTGCTGCTGCTGGTCTCGGGCGGACATTGCCAGTTGCTGCTGGTCGAGGGAGTCGGTGCCTATCGCCGCTTGGCGACGACAATCGATGACGCCGCGGGCGAAGCGTTCGACAAGACCGCCAAGCTGCTCGGCCTGGGCTTTCCCGGCGGCCCGGCGGTCGAGCGCGCGGCGTTGGCAGGCAATGCCGATGCGGTGCCGCTGCCGCGCCCGCTGAAAGGCTCGGCCGAACCACATTTCTCCTTTGCCGGGCTAAAGAGCGCCGTGTCGCGTGCAGCGGATTCGGGACAGTGGCGGGCGGAGGACATTGCCGCGTCGTTTCAGCAGGCCGTGATCGATTGCCTGCTCGACCGCACCGCGCGCGCGCTCGAGCGGGCGGACGGGGCGACCGCCTTGGTCGTGGCGGGCGGCGTTGCCGCCAACCAGGCTGTGCGCGGCGCGCTCGAAAGGTTGGCGACCGCGAACGGCCTGCGCTTCGTCGCCCCGCCCTTGTGGTTGTGCACCGATAATGCGGCGATGATCGGCTGGGCCGGCGTAGAGCGCTTTGCTGCCGGGCTCACCGACCCGCTGGATATCGCGGCGCGCCCGCGCTGGCCGCTCGATCCGGACGCCGAAACGGTGCGCGGGGCGGGAGTGAAGGCATGAAGATCGGTGTCATCGGTGGCGGGGCCTGGGGCACCGCCCTGGCGCAGGTCGCGGCGCGCGGCGGACGTGAGGTGATGCTGTGGGCGCGCGAGCCGGAGGTGGTCGCGTCGATCAACGAGCGGCACGTCAATTCGGTCTTCCTGTCCGCCGTCCCCCTACCGGAGACGATTCGCGCCACTGGCGATCTGACCGCACTGAACGGGTGCGAGGCCTTGCTGGTCGTCGCCCCGGCGCAACATGTTCGCGCCGTATTGTCAGCGCTGACGATCGGCACGACGCCGCTCGTCCTGTGCGCCAAGGGCATCGAAGCGGGAACGCAATTGCTGGTGGGCGAGGTGGCGCATGCGGTACACCCGACCGCGCCGATCGCGGTCCTGTCCGGCCCGACCTTCGCGCACGAAGTCGCCGCCGGTCAGCCGACCGCGGTGACGCTGGCGTGCGCGGACGAGGCACTCGGTGCGCGGCTAGCCGCGCGGCTCGCCGGACCTGCGTTCCGCACCTATGCCTCGAACGATGTTGTCGGCGCCGAGATCGGTGGCGCGGTAAAGAATGTGCTCGCCATTGCCTGCGGCGTGGTCGAGGGCGCGGGGCTCGGCCAGAACGCCCGCGCCGCGCTGATCGCGCGCGGCTTTGCCGAGATGACTCGCTTCGGCCTCGCGCGCGGCGCGCGCGTCGAAACGCTTGCTGGCCTGTCCGGCCTGGGCGATCTGGTGCTGACCTGTTCGTCGACCAATTCGCGCAATTTCTCGCTCGGCGTGGGCCTCGGCGAAGGCCGTGCCGCGGCCGACCTGCTCGCCGATCGCCGTACCGTCGCGGAAGGCGCGTTCACGGCGCCGGTGCTGCGCGAGGCGGCGGCGGCGGCGGGAATCGACATGCCGGTGTGCGACGCGGTGTGCGCGCTGCTCGGCGGCGCGGAAGTACGCGGCGTGGTCGGCGCGTTGCTGGCCCGGCCGCTAACGCGCGAACACGGGTAATGCGCTGGGCGGCCTTGCTGCGGGGGGTCAATGTCGGTGGCAACCGCAAGCTGCCGATGGCGGAACTCAAGAGCATGGTCGAGCGCCTCGGCTATGCCGACGTGACGACGTTGCTGGCGTCGGGCAATGTCGTCTTCAAGAGCGATCACGGCGATGGCGCGGTGATCGAGGCGCGGCTGGAAGAGGCGCTGGAGGGACTCGGACTGAGCACCGACGTGCTGGTACGCACGCCTGCGGACATCGACCGCATCATCGCCGCCGATCCGTTTCCCGACGCCGCCGCCGATCATCCCAGCCACTATATCGTCGCTTTCCACCGCGATCCCGTGCCCGACGGATTGATCGGGCGCATTCCCGAACTGTATCAAGGCCCGGAGCGGTTGGCGGCGATCGGGCGCGAACTTTACATCGATTACGCCGCCAATATCGGTGAGTCGAAACTACCCCAGGCGATGGCCAGGCTCAGATTCCCCAAGCTGGCGACGGCGCGCAACTGGAACACCGTGCTCAAGCTGCGCGCCTTGCTGAACTGATCAGTGAAAGTCGCGTGACTTGGGGATGATGCGCACGTCGCGGGGATGACCGTGGCGCGGGCTGTTGTGGCCGGTACGGGGCGCCTGCGGCCGCCCGGGATAGCGCGATGGCTGGCCGCTCTCGAATTCGTCTGACGGCATGAGATGCAGTGTCTTCCGGTCGCTGTCCGAAAGGTGATCGAGCATCTCGGTGCGATCGAACACGCGCGCCGCCATCAGATGGACGACATTGCCGTCACGCGGGCCGGCCTTCTGCACCTCGCCTTCGACCAGCATCAGTCGCGCCGACATCACTTCGCGGCGATACCGTTCGAACTGTCGCTCCCACAAGACGATATTGGTGACGCCGGTCTCGTCTTCGATCGTGACGAAGATCGCCTTGCCGTTGCCGGGGCGCTGGCGGATCAAAACAATGCCCGCGGTGCGCACACGCTGGCCGTTGGGCGCGGCGGACGTCGCAGCACAACTGGATACGCCTTGCGCGTCCAGCGCATCGCGCAGGAACCGCATCGGATGGTCTTTCAGCGACAGGCGCGTCATCTGGTAATCGGCGACGACATGTTCGGCATCGGACATGGCGGGCAAAGCGAGATCGGTCTCCGCGCCGAGTTCGCGTGCGCTGGCGGCGGCGAACAGCGGCAAGGCGGCATCCGGCGTGCGGCGCACTTCCCACAGGGCGGCACGGCGATCGAGCGCGATCGAGCGGAACGCATCCGCATCGGCGAGCAGGCGTAGTGCGCGTTGCGGAAGACGCGCACGGCGGGCAACGGATTCGATCGTGTCGTAGGGTGCTTCCAGTCGCGCCGCGGCGAGCGATTCCGCCCAGCTCCGCTTGAAGCCGGTGATCTGTCGCAGGCCAAGCCGGAGCGCCAGGCGGCCTGCGCCCGGCTCGAGCTGATTGTCCCAGTTGCTGGCATTCACGTCGATCGCGCGCACCTTGACGTCATGCTCGCGCGCATCGCGGACGATCTGCGCCGGGGCATAGAAGCCCATCGGCTGAGAATTGAGCAGGGCACAGGCGAATACCGCCGGATGGTGGCACTTGATCCAGGACGAGACATAGACCAGCCGGGCGAACGACAGTGCATGGCTTTCCGGGAAACCATAGCTGCCAAAGCCCTCGATCTGCCGATAGCAGCGCTCGGCGAAATCGCGCTGATAGCCGCGGTGGACCATGCCCTCGACGAGCTTTTGGCGGAAATTGTGCATGCCCCCGACGTTGCGGAACGTGGCCATCGCGCGGCGCAACTGATTGGCTTCGGAGGGCGTGAAGGCGGCCGCGACGATCGCCAGCTTCATCGCCTGTTCCTGGAACAGCGGCACGCCATAGGTCTTGCCGAGCAATTGATGCAGCTCGTCGGGCGGGCCGAATTTGGGATCCGGCCGCGGGCATTCGACCTTCTCGATGCCGGTCCGCCGCCGAAGATAGGGATGCACCATATCGCCCTGGATCGGCCCCGGCCGCACGATCGCGACCTGCACGGTCAGATCGTACAGGCTCTTGGGCCGCAGCCGCGGCAGCATGTTCATCTGCGCGCGGCTTTCGACCTGGAACACGCCGATACTGTCGCCCCGGCCCAGCATCTCGTACACTGCGGCATCGTCGGTATCGAGATCGACCTCGAGATCGTGATCGCCGAGCCCGTGCTGGCGCAGCAGCGCGAAGCTCTTCTGAATGCAGGTCAGCATGCCCAGCGCCAGGATATCGACCTTCATCAGGCCGAGCGCATCGATATCGTCCTTGTCCCATTCGATGAACGTGCGATCGGCCATCGCCGCGTGGTGCAGCGGCACGGTTTCGTCGAGCCGGTTCTCGGTCAGCACGAACCCGCCGACATGCTGCGACAGATGGCGCGGGAACGGCGCATCGAGGATCTGGCCCATGATGAACCGCAGCCGGGCGATCTCCGGATTGGCGATGTCGAACCCGGCCTCGGCAATACGGCGCTCCTCCATGTCGCCGGAATGGCTGCCCCATACCGTGCTCGCCATCCGCTCGGGGATATCGTCGCTCAGGCCCAGCGCCTTAGCCACTTCGCGCACCGTGCTGCGCGAGCGGTAATGCGCCACCGTCGCGGCGATGCCAGCGCGGTGCCGGCCATAGCGGCGATAGACATATTGCATCACCTCCTCACGCCGCTCGTGCTCGAAATCGACATCGATGTCGGGTGGCTCGTCGCGCTCTTCGGACACGAAGCGCGAGAACAGCAGATCGTGCTGGATCGGATCGACCGAGGTGACGCCGAGCAGGAAGCAGACCGCGGAATTGGCCGCCGAGCCGCGCCCCTGGCATAGGATCGGCGGATCCTGCGCGCGCGCAAAGGCGACGAGATCGTGCACGGTGAGGAAGTAATAAGCATAGGCCTTTTCGCGGATCAGCGCGAATTCCTCGCCTAGCGTGGCGATCACCTTGGGCGGCATATAATCGGCATAGCGCTCGATCGCCGCCTGCCAGGCAATATGTTCGAGCCAGGCCTGCGCCTCCCAGCCATCGGGCACGGCTTCGTGCGGATATTCGTAGCGCAACTGCTTGAGATCGAAAGTGATGCGCGACAGCAGAATCTGCGTCTGCGCGATCGCATCGGGATGATCGCGGAACAGCCGCGCCATCTCTGCAGGCGATTTTAGGTAGCGCTCGGCATTGGCTTCCAGTCGCTTGCCCGCCGCGGCAATCGTGCTGCCGTCGCGGATGCACGTGAGTACGTCGTGCAGCGGTCGTTGCTCGGGCGTGGCATAGAGCGCGTCGTTGGTGGCGATCAGCGGCACGCCGGCCTGGCGCGCGATGCGGTGCAGGCGAACCAGCGCGCGCCCGTCGCGTCCGTGATGCGGCATCGCCGCACCCAGCCAGACGCGCGCCGGCGCAGCGCGGGACAGGCGCACAAGCGTCGTGCCGATATCCTCGTCCGGCTTGGAGACGAGACGCAGCAGCGGCTTTGGCGGATCGGCGACATCGTCGAACTGATAGGGTGCCGGCGTGCGGTGTTCGTCCTGTTGCTGCGCGGTCGATCCTGGCATGACGATGAGCAGCAGATCCTGGCAATAATCGATCAGGTCATCGATCTTCAGGATGCAATCGCCCTTCACCGCGCGCAGATTGCCGCGCGTCAGCAGGCGGGTGAGGCGGCCCCAGCCATAGCGTGTGGCGGGATAGGCGACCACGTCCGGCGTACCGTCGGCGAACACCAGCCGCGCGCCGACCACCAGCCGCAGATCGACCGCACAGGCGGCCCATTCTGTCGGCGTCAGCTCTTCCGTTTCGCCGGCGGCCTTCTTGGCGGCGAGCAGGGCGACGCGATTCTTGTCGGGCGCATCCTTCAGCGCCGACCAGGCGCGCACCACGCCCGCCACCGTGTTGCGGTCGGCAATGCCGATCGCGTTCATGCCCAGCCGCCAGGCGCGATCGAGCATGTCCGAGCCATGGCTTGCCCCGCGCAGGAACGAATAGTTGGTCGCCGCGACCAGCTCGGCGAATCCTGCGCTCATGCGAACAGGCCGTGCATGTACCAGCCCGGATCACGCCGCTCGCTTTCATACAGGCCGTGCCGGAACACCCAGAAGCGCCGCCCGCGCGTATCCTCGATGCGGTAATAATCGCGCGTCAGCTTCGCGCCCTTCTCATGCCACCATTCGGCGGCGATGCGCTCGGGCCCCTCGAAGCGCAGCACATCGTGCAAGGTGCGGCGCCAGCGGAACTGGCGCGGCGGGCCGTCCGGGACCTGCGCGGTGACCTGGATCGGTTGCGGCGGATCGAACATGTGCACCGGCCGCATCGGCGGCTCGCCGGTCTCGGGTTCGGGCCAGCTCGCCGGGCTGGTCGCGTCGATCGCCGGCAGCGCGAGCACGGCCTGTTCGGGAATATGCGTGTCGCGCGGGGAAAGGCGGCGGAAGCGGCCACGGCCCATGCGCGTGCTGAGCCGGTCGATCAGCGCAGCCAGTTCGCCCTCGGCCACCGCGCCGCCTTCGAGCAGCAATTGCGTCGGGGCGAGCGGCGCGAGCGTCGGCACGGCGAGTCGGATCAGATCGAATCCGAACCCCGGATCGATCGGATCTGTGAGCGTGTCGAGCCGCTCGTCGAACAAGCGCATCACCACCTTGGCATCGCGCACCGGCAGGCTCGTCTCGACCGCGAGATCGATTGCCAGTCCATCGCTGCGGAAGAAGCGCGCGACGAAGCGGCGGCCGCCGAGATGGCGCTCCTCCATGTCCTGCGCCGCCTCGGCGGTGAGTTCGCCGAGAATGGCGAGCGCATGCTCGGTGCGTGCGATCGGCTCGGCCAGGCGGCGCTCGACCAGCAACGCCGGCGCGACACGGCGCGGGGTGATGCGGCTGTCCGATTTGCCCAGCAAGCGGGTCAGCGCATCGGTCATCGCATTGCCGAAGCGCGCGGCAAGCGGGCCGGTCGGGCGGCCCGCAAGATCGCCGATCGTCTTCAATCCGGCGCGGCGCAGCGCGAGCTCGGTCGTTTCGTCGAGCCGGAGCGCGACGACACCCAGTCGCCGCACCGCCCCCTGTTCGTCGGCCGCGGGCATCGTCTGGAACCGCGCCAGCGCCTGCGCCGCCTCGGGCGTGGCGGCCAGCGCGTGGCGCGCGTGCAGGCCATAAGCGGCAAGCCGCGCGACGAGATCGTCGGCCAGCGCTTCTTCCGAGGCGAACAGATGCGCGCAGCCGGTGATGTCGAGCGTCAGGCCATCGGGCGGATCGATCGCCACCAGCGGGGTATAGCGATCGCAGCCATCGGCGATGCGCTCGAGCAGCAGATGATCGGCGACAGGATCGTGATCGAGCCCGACCAGCTCAGGCACGCGCGCCCGCGCATCGGCGAGCGTCATGTCGATGGCGATGCCCATGGCTTGCGCGCGGGCGTCGACCGCCGCGAGCCGCATGCTGCCACGTACCTTCTCGATCAGCGCATAGGGGGTGTCGGTCGGTGCGGTACCGTCACGCGCGCGCCGTTCCGCCGGCAGCAGCGGGAACCACAAGCCCAGGTAGCGGCGCGTCCGGGGGGAGACCGGCGGCGACGTGCGCCTGTTCACGGAAGATTGCTTGGTCACGATCCCATTCCACATTCCATCGCCCGCCGGTCCTGCCGCCGCGCTGACGCACCAATTCCACGTCCAAGGCCGGAAACCCCGGCGCATTCGCCTCCAGCGGCAGCGCTGGCAGCGCGCGGATCGACCAGCGCGTCGCCGCTGCGCTCGGCCCCTGTTCGGCGCCGACCCGCAGCAGCAGCGCCGTGACGCCGGATGCTTCGGTCGCCACCGCCAGCCGCCGCGTTGCGGTCAGATCGAGCGGCCGCGGATTCTTCCACAATTCGATCACCACCACGCCGACCTCGGCACAGCGCGCGACATCCGCCGCGACGCGCAGCAGGCTGAGCGGATCGGGCAATATGCCGATCACCAGATCGACCCGGCCGAGGCCGAGCTCGACCAGCCCCGGCATGTGCAGCATGCCGCCGCTGATCTGCGCTTCCTCCTGCCGCAGCCACACCACCGGCGATCCCGGTCGCTCTGCCCGGCGCACGATCATCGAGGCGAACCCGCCCGCGCTGCTCGCATCGTCATGCTCGGCGAAGATTTCGTGCAGCCGTGCGCGCTCCAGCCCGCCGCCCAGGCGGGCATCGATGCCGGTATGGCCGAGCGGGACGACGCCGGACGTTTCCGTCTGGCGCAGCCCCTCCACCTGGGAGATACGCCGCCTGAGCGCGGCAATGGCATTGGCCGAATCGCGCATAACATGTTCCTGTTATGTTCTAATGCGACCGTTCCTTGTCGGGAGTCAATCCACTGCGCATGCAGCGCGTGATCAACGCGGATGCGCGCACCGCTGTCGCTCCCTGCGTAGGTTGTCTCGCCTGCTCCTGCCCTACTTGTGTCATCCATCGCGCGCGCCCATCAGCTTGGGGACAGCGGCGCCGGACGATGTCGATCGGCGATCAAGTGGGTGGACAAGCAATGAGCATCGATATCATCGCCGCGATCCTCGCCCGGAGCGGCGATCACGCCCGCCCCTATGCCGACACGTCTCCACTCGCGGTGAAGACTGTGACGCTCGCCGACCCAAGGCCAGGCGAACTGCTCGTCCGGATCGACGCCGCCGGCATCTGCCATTCCGATCTGTCCGTGATCAACGGCGATCGACCGCGCCCGATGCCGATGGCGCTCGGCCATGAGGCGGCCGCGACGGTGCTGGCACTCGGCGATCCGGAGGACAGTCGGTTCGCGGTTGGTGATCAGGTCGTGTTGGTGTTCCTGCCCTCCTGCGGCGACTGCGTGTCGTGCGCTGCAGGCGAGGGCTATCTGTGCCCCAATGCGGCGGCGGCCAATGGTGCGGGGATGCTGATGCGCGGCGGATCGCGGCTGTCGGATGGCGGCGCGACGGTGCATCATCATCTCGGCGTATCGGCCTTTGCCAGCCATGCCGTGGTCGATCGCCGCTCGGCAGTGAAGGTCGATCGCGACATTCCGGCGGAAACCGCGGCGCTGTTCGGCTGCGCGGTACTGACCGGCGTCGGCGCAGTGATGAACACGGCGCAGGTGCGGCCCGGCGAGAGCCTGCTCGTCTATGGCCTAGGCGGCGTCGGCTTGGCCGCATTGCTCGGCGCGCTGGCGGCGGGCGCGCAGACGGTGACCGCGGTCGATCCCTCCCCGGCCAAGCGCGCGCTGGCGCTCGAACTCGGCGCGGCGGCAGCCGTGTCGCCGGCTGACGCGGGTACGCTGCCCAAGGCCGATGTGGTGATCGAGACCGTCGGCAAGGCGGCGGTGCTGGCCCAGGCCTATGCCAGCGCGCGGCGCGGCGGGCGGGTCGTCACGGTCGGGCTCCCCAATCCGGCGGAGATGCTCGAAATCCCGGCGCTGTCGCTGGTCGCGGACGGCAAGACACTGATCGGCAGCTATATGGGTTCGTCCATCCCGGCACGCGACATCCCGCGTTATATCGCCTTGTGGCGCGCCGGCCGCCTGCCGGTCGAGCGACTGCTGAGCTCGATCAGCCCACTGTCGGACATCAACATGTTGCTGGATCGGCTGGCGACCGGCGAGGCGATCCGGCAGATCGTCACGCCCTGAGATAGGCGCGGATCGGCAGTCATGCAGCATTCCGTCGTACGTGGCCTCGATCCATCGCGGTTCAGGGACGCGCCGGGCCGATGCCGTTGATCAGCATGTCGGCGATCGTCTCGGCGACCGTCTCGGCGGCGACATCTTCGGCCCACACGCCGTAGCGCAGCCCCAGGAACACGTTGATCCCCATCAGCGCCCAGGCGTGGATCTCGGACACGTCGGCACGGATCTCGCCGCGCGCCGCACCGGCCTTGAGCCGCGTGGCGATGCGCTCGGCGGTGGTGGCGTAATGTAGCCGGAAGCTATCGGGATCGACGAACTCCGATTCGTCGATGATACGGTACAATACCTTGTGACCGCGTACGAAACCGATGAACTCGCGCAGGCCGGCCTGTTCGGCGGCGAGCTGGTCGGGCGCGGCGCGGATGCCGGGGGCGACATGATCGCGCACCTGATCCGACATGTCGCGAACCAGCGCGCGGAACACCGCGTCCTTCGAATCGAAATAGGTGTAGAAGCTGCCGAGCGCCACGCCGGCGCGCCGGGTAATGCCGCTGATCGAGGCATCGTGGAAACCGCGTTCGCCGAATTCGAGCGCCGCGGCATCAAGAATCGCGCGCATCGTGCGGCGGCCACGCTCGGTGCGCGGCGTCTTGCCTGCGCCGGCGGCGTCGTTTCGATCGCGGTGTGGCATGGGCGGGTCGATACCCTGCTCCGACATTATTTTCGCTCCTCCCCAAAGCCCAAGTTGAAACCTGGTTCATGTTTCAGTATAGCGCGATCGAACAGCGCACAACCCGGATCACCGGCCGCACATCAAGCGGGGCGCCTATTGGGGAGGATCATCATGTCACGTCACTCATCCGCGCGCGTTTTGCTCAATGCCGGCGTTGCACTGCTGGCGCTCGTTGCCTTGCCCGCTTTCGCCCAAGACACGTCTGATTCGCAGGCTAACGCGCTCCAGGAAGCAGCGGCCATGCTCGACGACGCAGCGACCGATGGCGACATCGTCGTCACCGCACGGCGCCGCGAGGAGCGGCTGATCGATGTGCCGGTGGCGATCACCGCCTTTTCGGGCGCGCAACTCGAGGCGGCCGGTGCGATCGACGTCACTGACATCGCCAATGTGACGCCCAACGTCACGCTGGAAGTGTCGCGCGGCACCAATTCGACGCTCAGCGCCTTCATCCGCGGCGTCGGGCAGCAGGATCCGGTCGCCGGGTTCGAGGCGGGCGTCGGCATCTATCTCGACGATGTCTATCTCAACCGCCCGCAGGCGGCGGTGCTCGATATCTACGACGTCGAGCGGATCGAGGTGCTGCGCGGGCCGCAGGGTACGTTGTACGGCCGCAACACGATCGGTGGCGCGGTGAAATATGTCACGCGGCGGATCGGCGACGACCCCACGCTCAACGTCCGCGCCAGCTATGGCAGCTATAATCAGGCGGACGGGGTGATCAGCGCGAGCACGCCGATCGGCAATAGCGGGTTCAAGATCGGGGCGGCGGTGGCGCGGCTCAGCCGCGGCGGGTTCGGCGACAACCTCACCACGGGGCAGGAGAATTACAACAAGGACCTGTGGGGCGCGCGTGGCACGCTGCAATATGAGCCGAGCGGCAGCGCGTTCTTCCGCCTGTCGGGCGATTATACCAAGGACAACAGCAACACGCGCGGCGGGCATCGGCTGATCCCGGCGCTCAACAGCACCGCTTTTCCGGTGCTGGGCGACGTCTATGACAGCCGCGGCGCGCTGATCGCGCCGAAGCAGGAGGTCGAGGCTTATGGCGGCTCGCTGTTCGCCGAGGTCAAGCCAGCCGACTGGCTGACGTTCCGGTCGATCACCGGCTATCGCAAGGATGACAGCAGCACGCCGATCGATTTCGATGCGCTGCCTGTGGTCGACGTCGACGTGCCGGCCTTCTACAACAACAAGCAGTTCAGCCAGGAAGTGCAACTGCTGGTCGATACGGGTCCGTTCAACATGCTCGCCGGCCTCTATTATCTCGATGCCGAGGCGACGACGGTGTTCGACGTGCGGCTGCCCGGCACGGTCACGGCGCTCACCTTCGGCAACGTGCGCACCGATACCGTCGCGATCTTCGGCGATGCGACCTACGATATCACGCCGGCGCTCAGCGTGTCGGTCGGCGGGCGCTATACCTGGGATACGCGTCGCTCGCAGGTGCAGCGCAACGTCTATCTCGGATCGTCACCCTTCTTCGGCGGGACCAGCGCGCCGATCGCCCGGCAGACCGATTTCCGCGGCACCGCCGACTTCGCCAAATTCACCCCGCGCGCCTCGATCAGCTTCAAGCCGGCGCAGGATCATCTGCTCTATGCAAGCTATGCCAAGGGCTTCAAGGGCGGCGGTTTCGACCCGCGCGGCGTCGGCACGGCGGCGCCCGATCTCAACGGCAACGGCGTGACCGGCGCGGGCGGCGACCGGGCGGATATCTACGATTTCCTGTCGTTCGATCCCGAGACGGTCGAGAGCTACGAGATCGGCTACAAGGCCAGCATGTTCGATCGGCGGCTGACGCTGGCGCTGGCGGGCTTCCATTCGAAATATAGTGACGTGCAGGTGCCTGGCTCGGTCGGCCAGACGGTGGGCGGCATCCAGACCTTTGTCGGCATTACAACCAATGCCGGGCGCGCGCGGATCAACGGGCTGGAAGCGGAAGCCAACCTCACCGTGCTGCGCGGCGCGGACGGGCAGCGGCTGAGCCTGGCGGGGACGGTCGGCTATCTCGATGCGAAATATACGCGGTTCATCGATGCGCGCGGCATCGACGTTGCCTCGCGCCGCAAGTTCCAGAACACGCCGGATCTGACCGCCAGCGGGACGGTCGCGTTCACCCAGCCGATGGGCGAGGGCTCGCTCGATCTCAGCTCGACGCTGTCCTATCGCAGCGATTCGCAGCAGTTCGAACTGCGCACGCCCGGGCTCGACCAGCCCGGTTATGCGCTGCTCGACGCCAACATCGTCTACAATATCAACGATCGCTTCTCGATCGGCGTCCACGGCAAGAACCTGACCGACAAGCAATATATCGTCTCGGGCTACAACTTCCTCGCACAGAACCCCGATACCGGCGACTTCCTGCGCACGCCGGCCGGCGCATTGATCCCGACGCTCGGCGGCGCCGGCGTGCTCACCGCTTATTACGGCAATCCTCGGCAGGTGTTCGCCACGCTGACCGCCAAGTTCTGAATGGACGGCCGGTAGGCCGACCGCCATGAAGGGGTTCGGGCGCGGCAACGATCCGCGCCCGATCCTTATCCGCCCGGGAGAGCGCCAGATGACCGACACCGCCGTGCCAGCGCCGAAACCGACCGCGAGGTATAGCGCGCTGGTGCTGGCCATGCTGCTGCTGGTCTACACGTTCAACTTCCTCGACCGGCAGATCCTCGGCATCCTCGTCCAGCCGATCAAAAGCGAGCTCGGCTTGAGCGACACGCAGCTGGGGCTGCTCGGCGGCACCGCCTTCGCGATCCTCTATTCCACGCTCGCCATCCCGCTGGCGCTGATCGCCGACCGCACCAGCCGTTCCTGGGTAATCACGATCAGCCTGGCCGTGTGGAGCCTGTTCACCGCGTTGTGCGGCATGGCGACGAGCTTCGGGCAGATGTTCCTGTTCCGCCTCGGCGTCGGCGTCGGCGAAGCGGGCGGGGTGGCGCCGTCCTATGCGCTGATCGCCGATTACTTTCCGCCCGAGCGCCGCGCACGGGCGCTGGGCATCTATTCGATGGGCATCCCGATCGGGCTGGCGGCGGGCACGCTGCTCGGCGCGTTCATCGCCACCTATATCGACTGGCGCGCGGCGTTCATCGCTGTCGGCGTGGCCGGGCTGCTGATCGCGCCGGTGTTCCGCCTGGTGGTCAAGGAACCGGTGCGCGCGGTGGCGCCGGTCGGGCGCGCGCCGGTCAGCGCGGTGTTCGCGATCCTGGCGAAGAAGCCGAGCTTCTGGCTGATGGCGTTCGCCGCCTCGATGAGCAGCTTGGCAGGCTACGGCCTGGCCTTCTGGGTGCCGTCGCTGCTGATGCGTTCCTACGGCTTCGATCTGCCCTCGACCTCGCTCTACTTCGCCTCGTTGTTGCTGGTCGGGGGCGCGAGCGGCGTGTTCCTCGGCGGGGTGCTCGCGGACAGACTGGGCGGCGATCGCGGCAATTACGCCAAGCTGCCGGCCTATGCCTGGCTGATCACCGGGCCGCTGTTCATCGCCGGATTCCTGTCGCCGTCACCCTATATCGCCTGGTTCTTCCTGATCATTCCCAATGCGCTCAACATCTTGTGGCTGGGGCCGCTGACCACCGCGGTGCAGCACCTGGTGCCGCCGCACATGCGCGCCACCGCCTCGGCGAGCTTCCTGCTGATCAACAATCTGATCGGGCTGGGCGTGGGATCGTTCGCGATCGGCGCGCTGTCCGACGCATTGAAAGTGAGCTTCGGCGAGGATGCGCTGCGCTATTCGGCGGTGGCGGTGGCGTGCTTCTACGTGCTGGCGACGATCCTGGCGTTCCTCGCGGTGAAGCCGTTGCGCCGGGACTGGGTGGACGAGCCGGCGGCCTGACGCCGCCGTCCCGCGCTCGGCAAAAGTCGCGAAAGTCGCACGCTCCACGCGCGCGCGGAGCGCGGGGCGGGCAACAAGACGATGTCAAACAGCGCCTGAGGATCTCAGACGAAATCCAACATTGCAAGCGGCGTGCGCCTAGCGTTCGCGCGTCGCGGCGAACTTCACCTTGGGATAGCGATCGGAGACATAGCCGACATCCCACGCGGTCTTCGCCATATAGACCGGATTGCCGTCGCGATCCTTGGCCAGCTGGTTGCGGTTGATATCGGTGAACGCTTTGAGATCGGCGGGATCCTCGGCGGAGACCCAGCGCGCGGTGTCGTACGGCGCCATTTCCAGCCCGGCATCGACCTTATATTCTGCCTCCAGCCGGCTGAGCAAAACCTCGAGCTGCAGCTGCCCGACCACGCCGATGATCCAGTTCGAGCCGATCTCGGGATAGAAGACCTGCGTCACGCCTTCCTCGGCCATGTCGTCCAGGGCCTTGCGGAGCTGCTTGGTCTTGGTCGGATCCTTCAGCGCCACGCGGCGCAGGATTTCCGGCGCGAAATTGGGCAGGCCGGTGAACCGCACATCGGCGCGCTCGCTCATCGTATCGCCGACGCGCAGCGTGCCGTGATTGGGGATGCCGATAATGTCGCCCGGGAACGCCTCGTCGGCCAGTTCGCGATTCTGCGCGAAGAACAGGATCGGCGAATGGATCGCGATCGGCTTGCCATGCCCGGTGGGGGTCAGCTTCATGCCGCGTTTGAACACGCCCGAGCACAATCGCATGAAGGCGATGCGATCGCGGTGATTGGGGTCCATGTTCGCCTGGACCTTGAAGATGAAGCCGGTGACGTCGGCGCGATCGGGCGTGACGGGGGCCGGCTCGGCCGGTTGCGGGCGCGGGCCGGGCGCATGCTGGCCGAGCGCGGCGATCAGCTCGGCAACGCCGAAATCCTTCAGCGCCGAGCCGAAATAGACCGGGGTCAGATCGCCGGCGCGGTACCGCTCGACATCGAACTCGGCATAGCCGCCGAGCGCCAGTTCGGATTCGTCGGTCAGCGTCTGCAGCCCGGCCGGCGTGATCGTCGCGGCCAGTTTCGGATCGTCCATGCCGGTAAAAGCGATCGACGTGCCCATGAACTCGCGGCTCGGCCCCTCGGGCTGGCTCAGCGTGTTGGCGTGGAGATCGTACACGCCCTCGAAATCGCTGCCCATGCCGACCGGCCAGCTCATCGGCGTGACATCGAGCTGCAGGATATCGGCGATCTCGTCGAGCAGTTCGAACGGCGGGCGGCCCTCGCGATCGACCTTGTTGATGAAGGTGATGATCGGCACCGAGCGCAGCCGGCAGACCTCGAACAATTTGCGCGTCTGCGCCTCGATGCCGCGCGCCGCATCGATCACCATGACGGCGGAATCGACCGCGGTCAGCGTGCGATACGTATCCTCGGAAAAGTCTTCGTGGCCCGGCGTATCGAGCAGGTTGAAGGTCAGGCCGTCCTTCTCGAACGTCATCACCGAGGAGGTGACCGAGATGCCGCGCTGCTGCTCGATCTTCATCCAATCGGAGCGCGCGCGGCGATTCTGGCCGCGGGCCTTCACTTCACCGGCGAGATGGATCGCGCCGCCGAAATAGAGCAGTTTTTCGGTCAGCGTGGTCTTGCCGGCATCGGGATGGGAAATGATCGCGAAGGTGCGGCGGTCGGAAATCTGGGACATGGAAACGCCGTAGCTTCGCGCGAGGCGTTCGTCACCCCGCCGATACCGTCACCCCTGCGCAGGCAGGGGCCTATCGCTGTTTCGGCAAGCGGCGGAGTAGAAGGAGAGAGCGATGGGCCCCTGCCTGCGCAGGGGGGACGGCGACGCTCAGGGATTAAGCGTGACGCGCATCTCGATCGTCTTGTCGCCGCCCGCTGCAATCTCGAACACGCCGGGCTTGTCGCGGAACTCGCCCGTATAGCCGGACGGGTCCCCCGTGCCGTGCCACGGCTCGATGCAGACATAGGCGGAGCCCGGCCGGGTCCAGATGCCGAGGCTCGGCGTGTCGGGGAAGGCGATGTCGAGCGTCGGGCCGCCGAACGCGCCGTACGTGACGGCGGACGAGGCGACCGGATCCCACACCAAGGCGTCGTCGGCGAACAGATCGTCGCGCAGCCGCAGCGAGCGGCCGTCGAGCGGCGATTCGCGCGGTTCGGGGGCGATCGTGCCGTCCTTGGCGATCTTCCTGAGCGTGCCCGGCTCCTGCTTGCCGAACAGGATGCGGTGCGCCTCGCGCGGCTCGCCATAGGGCAGCGGCCAGGCGAAGCCGGGATGAAAGCCGAAGCTCGCCGGCATCGGCGCCGCGCCGCGATTGACGATCCGCGCGGTGATCGTGAGCGTCGCGCCCTCCAGCGCATAGGTCAGCTCCAGCGCGAAGGCGAAGGGATAGGCCTTGCGCGTCTTGTCGCTGTCGGTGAGGCGGAAGACGGCGTGGTGCGCCTGCACGTCGACCACCTCGAACGCGTTGCGGCGCGCAAAGCCGTGCTTCTCCATCTTGTACGCCGTGCCGTCGATGCGCAGCGTATCCTGGTGCAGCGCGCCGACGATCGGGAACAGGATCGGCGCATGGCCGGTCCAGAAGGCCGGATCGGCGTCGGTCATCAGCTCCTTGCCCTGCCGATCGGTGAGCGAGGTCAGCTCGGCGCCGAACGGGTTGATCTGCGCGGTGAGCTTGGGGGATTTGATCGTGATGAGGTCGGTCATGGCGCTTCCGTAGCGGGGGATGGGGGCGGAAGGAATGGCCGTTTTGAGCCGGTCAGCGTACGCCTGTCGACGCGCGCGGCCGCGGGGCGCGCTTCCAGCGTTGGCGTATATGGCTACGCATCGCTCAATAACGGCACAGTAAACTATGCCACCCGAAAGCATCGTGATAGCATAGTTGTCCATAGGTCAGTTGAAGAATCGGCCGTCCTGCGATATGCCGACGGTGTTCGCTGTCGTTGGAGGGGGATATGGCGACACTGACTGGGGAGCGCCTTGGGGGTTCTGGATCTGCAACTTTCGTAGCAATCGTCGATCGCTGGATTTATGCTTTCAGTGCCGGCCTGTTCATCGTCGTAGTGCTCATCGGCTTCGTGCCCGATTCGCTTGCCAAGATGGAAGCAGTACGGATCGGCCACCGGCCGCCCTTTCCCGCGATACTGCACATCCACGCCCTGCTCATGGGCAGCTGGCTGCTCGTGCTCATGGCGCAGACGACGCTGATGGCGACGGCGCGTCGCACGCTGCACATGCAGCTGGGGCTGGCAGCCTTCGTGCTCGCCCCGGCGCTGGTGATCGCCGGCTTCGCACTCATTCCGGCGATGGACCGGCCGATCGCAGACGGCGTCCTGCATGGCCCACCGGCGGTGGCGGCGCAGTTGCGTCCGGTGCTCGCCATCGTGCTCGACATCATGCTGCTCCAGCTACGGATCGGCATCGCCTTCCCCTTGCTGATCGGCATCGGCCTGGCGGTACGGCGCAGCCGTCCGTCGCTTCACAAGCGGCTCATGATCCTCGGCACCGCGACCGCGCTGCCCGCAGCGACCGATCGCATCCAGTGGCTGCCGAGCACGATGCCGGGAAATCCGCTGACCGCCGACCTATGGCCGCTGCTGCTGATCGCGCCGCTGTTCCTCTGGGATCTCTACCGCCTAGGGCGGATCCACCACGCCTATCTGTTGTATTTCGCCGTGCAGCTGGCGCTCGCCATCCCCACCCACCTGCTATGGGGCACCGCCGCGTGGCGGGGCATCGCGCTCGGGCTGTTGCGGGTCGAGGGATAGCGCGCGGCGCGCGAAACGGCCGGCGCCCCGGCGCGCGCCGGGAGCGGGCGCCGGGGGGCAGGGGTGAGCGCGTCAGCCCCTCAGCGTCGCGCCGAGCTTTGCTGCCGCCGCCACCACCTTGTCGGCGATCGCTTTGAGTTCGGCATCGGTGAAGCTCTTGGCGGTCGGCTGCAGCGTGACTTCGATGGCGAGGCTCTTCTTGCCTTCCTCGACGCCGGCGCCGGTGAACAGGTCGAACAAGCGCGCGCCGGTGATCACCGCCTTGTCCGCGCCCTTCGCCGCGCGCACCAGCGCATCCGCCGCCAGATCGGCCGGCACCAGGAAGGCGAAATCGCGCGTCACCGCCTGCAGCGCGGGCGGCGTATAGGCGGCACGCATGAAGCCGGTGGCGCGCTTGGGCGGGATCGCATCGAGATAGAGTTCGACCGCGGCGACGGGGCCGTCGAGGTCGAACGCCTTGAGCACGCTCGGATGGACCATGCCGAAGGCGGCGAGCACCGTCTTGGGGCCGAGCCGCAACGTGGCGGACTGGCCGGGATGCCAGGCGTCCCCGGCGTCCCCCATCACCTGCAGATTGTCGACCGGCGCGCCGGCGGCGGCGAGCAGGGCGAGCGCCTCTGCCTTTGCGTCGAACGCGTCCGCGCTCATCGCCTTGCCACCGCGCCAGCCGCGCGGGCGCAATGCACCGGCAAGCACGACGCCCAGGGTCGCGCGCTCCTTGTCGGCGAGATAGCGGCGGCCGAGCTCGAACAGACGTACGCTGGTCGCGCCGCGCTTGAGGTTGCGTTCGGCGGCCGAGAGCAGGCCGGGCAGCAGCGACGGGCGCATCACCTTCAGCTCTTCGCTGATCGGGTTGGCGAGCGTCCAGGCGCCGCCGCCGAACGGCGCGGCCTGCGCCTCGGACAGGAAGCTCCAGGTGACCGATTCGTCGAGCCCGCGCGCCGCGGCGGCGCGGCGCACGCGGCGTTCGAGCTTCTGCTCGGGCGTGGCGGTGGGCTTGGCCACGCCGGGCTGGCGGGGGAGCGGGGTGGAGGGGACGTTGTCGATCCCCTCGATGCGGATCACTTCCTCGACCAGATCGGCCGGGCCGTCGACGTCGCGCCGCCAGCTCGGGATCGTCACCGACCAGTCGGCATCGACCGTGAAGCCGAGCCGTTCGAGAATCTCCTGCTGGCGCGCGGGCGGGATGGCGAGGCCGCCGAGCGTTTCGGCGAGCGCGGGGTCGTAGGACACGTTGCGCGGCGCAACCGGCGGGGTGCCGGCGCGCGTCACCTGGCTGGCAGTGCCGCCGCAGAGGTCAAGCACCAGCCGCGTGGCGATCGCCAGGCCGGTATCGAGGAACGCGGGATCGACGCCGCGTTCGAAGCGCTGGCGCGCGTCGCTGGTGAGACCCAGCTTCTGCCCGGTGCGGGCGATCGCGTCGGGATCGAAATAGGCGCATTCGATCAGCACGTCGGTGGTGCTCTCCGACACGCCGGAATGTTCGCCGCCCATGATGCCGCCGATATCGTGGACCTGCGCGTCGTCGGCGATCACCGTCATCATCTCGGCGAGCGTATAGGTCTTGCCGTTGAGCGCGAGCACCTGTTCGCCGGGCTGCGCCTTGCGCGCGACAAGGCCGCCGCTGAGCGTGGCGCGGTCATAGACGTGCAAGGGGCGGCCGAGATCGATCATCACGTAATTGGTGATGTCGACCAAGGCGGAGATCGGCTTCTGGCCGATCGCGGCGAGGCGGCGGCGCATCCATTCGGGGGCCTCGCCGTTGGTGACGCCGCTGACGGACTGGCCGTAGAAGGCCGGGCAGCCGTCGGGATCGTCGCTGCGGACGTCGGGTCCGGGGCCGTCGCCGACGACGGGGGTGATGGCCAGCGGCTTGAGCGTGCCCAAGCCCGCCGCGGCCAAATCTCGCGCAATGCCGTAGACGCCCATGCAATCCTGCTTGTTGGGCGTGATGCTGACGTCGATCACCGGATCGGTCAGGCCGGCATAATCGGGGTACGACGTGCCGACCGGCGCATCCGCGGGCAGCTCGATGATGCCGTCATGATCCTCGCCGAGTTCGAGCTCGCGGGTCGAACACATCATGCCGTTGGACACGACACCGCGGATCTCGGCGACCTTCAAGGTGATGTCGCTGCCGGGCACGTACGCGCCGGGCGCGCCGAACACGCCGACCAGGCCGGCGCGCGCGTTGGGCGCGCCGCACACGACCTGCATCGGGCCGTCCCCGGCATCGACCGAGAGGATCTGCAACTTGTCCGCCTGCGGGTGGCGCTCGGCGCTGAGCACACGCGCGACCTTGAACGCGGCGAGCTTTTCGCCCGGATTCTCCACGCCTTCGACTTCGAGGCCGATGCGCGTCAGCGTGTCGACGATCTCGTCGAGGCTGGCGGTCGTGTCGAGATGCTGGCGGAGCCAATCGAGGGTGAATTTCATGCGCCGACTCCGCCGGACAGAGTGGGGACGTCGAGCGCGGAGAAGCCGTAATGCTTCAGCCAGCGAACGTCGCTTTCGAACACCGGACGCAGATCGTCGATGCCGTATTTTAGCATCGCCAGGCGATCGATCCCGCAGCCGAACGCGAAGCCCTGCCACTCGTTCGGATCGAGCCCGCATGCCTCGATCACCTTGCGATGGACCATGCCGGAGCCGAGCACTTCCATCCAGCCGTCGGACCCGCCGATCACGCGCTTGCCCTTCTCCAGGCTGAAGCCGACATCGACCTCGGCGGAGGGCTCGGTGAACGGGAAATAGCTCGGGCGCAGCCGCAGCACGACATCGTCGCGCTCGAAAAAGGCGCGCAGGAACGTCTCGAGCGTCCATTTGAGATGGCCGAGCGTGATCCCCTTGTCGATCACCAGCCCCTCGATCTGGTGGAACATCGGGGTGTGCGTGGCATCCCAGTCGGAGCGGTAGACGCGGCCCGGCGCGATGATGCGGATCGGCTCGCCGGCACCCGACGAGCGGCGCGCGACCTCGACCATCGTGCGGATCTGCACCGGGGAGGTGTGGGTGCGCAGCACCATCGGCGGGGCCGCCGCCCATTCATCTATAACTGTACGTTCAGTGCTGTTCGGATCGAGATAAAAGGTATCCTGCATCGCGCGTGCGGGATGCGTCTCGGGAATGTTGAGCGCGCTGAAATTGTGCCAGTCGTCCTCGATCTCGGGGCCGGTGGCCACCGCGAAGCCGAGATCGGCGAAGATCTCCGCCAGTTCGTCCATCACCTGGCTCACCGGGTGGATCGTGCCGGCGGGGGGCAGGTCGGCGGGGAGCGTCATGTCGATCGTCTCGCTCGCGAGGCGGGCGTCGAGCGCGGCACGTTCCAGCGCGCCCTTGCGGTCGGCGATCGCGGTCGCGACCGTCTCGCGCAGGCCCTGGATGCGCGGCCCCTGCACCAGCCGTTCCTCGGGCGACATCTTGCCGAGCGTCTTGAGCAACGTGGTGACCGCGCCGGCCTTGCCCAGCGCGTGCACGCGGCACGCCTCCAGCGCGTCGAGCCCGGCGGCGGTCTGGATCGCCGCGACGAGGTCCGTCTGCAGCTGCTCGATATCGATGGGTTGCTCGGTCACGGTACTGCTTACTCCGTCATCCCCGCGGGGGGCGGGGATCCTGCCGATAACGAAAAGGGCGCGGGTGGCCTAGACCACCCGCGCCCCTCATGTCGCTTACTCGCAGGTCGCTCTTAGGCGGCCTGGGGCAAAGCCGCCTTCGCCTGCGCGATGATGGCGCTAAACGCAGCAGCCTCATGCATCGCGAGATCGGCCATGACCTTGCGGTCGAGTTCGATCCCGGCCAGCTTCACGCCGTGCATGAACGTGCCGTAGGTCAGGCCTTCCATGCGGACGGCAGCGTTGATGCGCTGGATCCACAGTGCGCGGAACGAGCGCTTCTTAACCTTGCGATCGCGATAGGCGTACTGGCCGGCCTTTTCGACCGCCTGCCGCGCGATGCGGATCGTGTTCTTGCGGCGGCCGTAATAGCCCTTTGCCTGCGAGAGAATCTTCTTGTGCTTGGCGTGGGTGGTTACACCCCGTTTGACGCGTGCCATTCTTTATTCCTTTCCGCTCAGCCGAGACCGTAAGGCGCCCACGCCTTAACGGTTGCCGTATCGGCCTTGGACAGCACTTTCATGCCGCGATTCTGGCGGATATACTTGCCATTGTGGTGCAGCAGGCGGTGACGCTTGCCGGCGACGCCGTGCTTCAGCAGGCCGGTGGCAGTGAGCTTGAAGCGTTTTTTGACGCCGCTCTTGGTCTTGAGTTTGGGCATTTTCGTCCTTTCAGTTTCGCGGAGCGTTTATGAACGGCCACGGCAGCCCATACCGGCCGGGCAGTTCCTCTATACTCGCGGAAGAGCGGGGCGCATAACCGGCGCGTGGCGGAATTGCAAGGCGCCAAGCCGGGTGGGGGAACGATTCACTTTCGTCGCCGGTTGCACGCCTCATGGCAGAGCTCGAGACACCTGTAACGACCCCGCCTGCGCCGGCATCCGACTCCACGCCGCCGCCGCCCGCCGCGCCCTGGCACCGGCGCCGCTACGGCAAATATACGCCATGGGGCTGGATCAAGCGCGTCCTGCTGTGGCTGGCGATCGCCATCTTCGCCGTCTGGGCGATCCTGTTCATCACCAAGGGGCGCTTCCTGAAGCACCCGTTCGAGAATATCGTCGGCGGGCTCACGCACCGGAAAGTGACCGTACGGGGCGATTTCCAGCTCTATTTCGCGCCATTCGACATCAAGCTGCTGGCCGAGGGGGCGACGCTGTCGAACCCCGGCTGGGCGGAGAAGCCGAACCTGTTCGAGGCGAAGAAGATCGATACGCGAATCGCGCCGCTATCGCTGCTGTTCGGGCGCCGAAGGCTGCACTGGCTGGAGCTCAGTGATGCCACGATCGACCTGGAATGGAACAAGGCGCACGACCGCAACACCTGGACGTTCAGCGACGAAAAGGGCGGCAAGCCGTTCGAACTGCCGCTGATCGGCCGCGCCACGGTTGCCGGCACGACGCTGCGCTATCTCGATACCCGCTTGCAGCTCGATACCACTCTGGCGTTCGAGACGATCAAGTCGCGCGCCACGCGGATCGAGGATGCGGTGCACTTTACCGGCAAGGGCGTGGTGCGCGGCACCCCGTTCCGGCTGACCGGCGCCTTGCTCTCGCCCAACGAGACCGCCGCGCGCGGCGCCAACAAGCTGGTGCTGCGCGCCTTTGCCGGGCGCAACCAGATCGACATGAGCGGCACGCTGCCGAGCGTCGCCGAGATCGAGAACGTGCCGCTGGCGGTCACCGCGCGCGGCCGCAACGTCGCCGAACTGCTCGCCATCCTGGGCGTGCTGACGCCCGACACGCGCGCCTATCGGCTGCGTGCGCAAGTGGTGAAATCGGGGATCGACTATAAGTTCACCGGGCTGACGGGCCGGTTCGGCGACAGCGACATCGCCGGGCGCTTCACCGTCAGCCAGCGCGAACCCAAGGTGCATATCGATGCGACGCTGACCACGCGGCGGCTGGATATCGTCGATGTCGCGCCGTTCATCGGCTACAATCCCGATATCGTCGCGGCGCGCGGCGCGGTCGCTGCGGCGGCGGCGACCGGCGCCGCACCGGCGCGCGTGCTGCCCGATGCGCCGCTCAACGTCGCGGCGATGCGCGCGTTCGATGCCGACGTCACCTATCGCGCCGCGCAGCTGCGCTCGCGCGCGATCCCGATCTCGAACATCGCGCTGACGCTGAAGCTCAAGGATGCGGTGCTGACGCTGTCGCCACTGACCATGACGATGGCGCGCGGCAAGGTCGCCGCCGACGTGACGGTCGACACGCGCCGCCGCCCGGCGCTGACCGATTACGACATCCGCCTCGCACCGACGCCGATGGGCGTTTTGCTCGCCGGCTGGGGCGTCGAGGAAGCGGGCACGACCGGCACGGTGAAGGCGCGCGTCAAGCTGGTCGGGCGCGGCGATACGGTGCATGATTCGCTCAGCACGTCGAACGGCCGGATCGCGATCATCCTGCCGCAGGGCAGCTTCTGGGCGCGCAACATCCAGCTCTCCGAACTGGATGTCGGCACCTATGCGCAGCGCCTGTTCCAGGGGAAATTGAAGGAGCCGGTGCAGATCAATTGCGGGCTGATCGGCTTCACCGTGCGCAACGGCATCGCCGCGGCCGACCCGATCCTGATCGATACGCGCAAGAACGTGATGCTCGGGCGCGGCGGATTCAGCTTCAAGAACGAGGCGCTCGATCTCGCCTTCCGCGCCGACAGCAAGAAGTTCAGCGTGTTCGCCGGCCAGTCGCCGGTCGGGATCAACGGCTATTTCGCCAAACCCGGGATCAGCGTGGTCAGCGAGCAGCTGCTCGCCCGCGCCGGGGCCGGACTGGGGCTAAGCCTGGTCGCCACGCCGCTGGCCGGAATCCTGGCGTTCGTCGATGTCGGCGATGCCGAGGGCGCGGCGTGCGGCCCGGTGCTGGCCGGCGCGACCGCCAAGCGCCAGCTGACCAAGGACGGCAAGCCGCGCGACGATGTCGGCCGCGGCACGACCGCCAAGGCCGAGGACGGCAAGAAGAGCAAGGACGAGCGCAAGGGCCAGAAGAAGAAGTTCCTGGGGATCTTCTGAGGCTGGTGGACGGGCCGCCTGGGTGCCAACACTCAGTCACCCCGGACCTGGTCCGGGGTCCACCAAGCGGCTTCCTCACCCAGACGTATCAAAAGCGCCGCGCATGCGGCCCGGTGGACCCCGGACCAAGTCCGGGGTGAGGATGGGGGCGTAGTGGTTCAGTGTCCGCGACACTCCAGCGCTTCGATGATTTCCTCGATCCGCGCAGGATCGCCGGCGGCGATCACTTCGCCCACGCTGTCGGCGGTGAGCGGGTCGCCGGCCCAGTCGCACATGCGGCCGCCGGCGCCCTCGACCACCGGCACCAAAGCGGCGAAATCGTGGATCTTGAGATTGGCCTCGACCACCACGTCGAGCCAGCCGCTCGCCACGCAGCCGTAATTGTAGCAGTCGCCGCCCAGCACCGTGCTCATCGTCGCGGCATCGAGATGCTCGAAGGCGTGCAATTGGTGATCGTCGAACAGCGCGGGCGAGGTGGTGCCGAGCAACGCCTTAGCGAGATCGGGGCAGCGCCGGGTGACCGCCGGCTGGCCGTTGAACAGGGTCGGCTTGCCGACCGCGCCGAGCCAGCGTTCCTTGAGGATCGGCTGATCGATCACGCCGAGCATCGGCCAGCCCTCGACCATCAGCGCGACCAGCGTGCCGAAGATCGGGCGGCCGGAGATGAAGGCGCGCGTGCCATCGATCGGATCGAGCACCCAGGCGCGGCCCGACGTGCCCTCCTTGACGCCATATTCCTCGCCGATGATCGCATCGGCGGGATAGGTCTGTTCGATCAGCGTGCGCATCGCCGCTTCGGCGGCGCGGTCGGCGAGCGTGACGGGCGACGAATCGTCCTTCGCCTCAAGCCCGTGGGCGGCCCGGAAATAGGGGCGGATCGCGGCGCCGGCGGCGTCGGCCAGGCGGGCGGCGAAGGCGATGTCTGTGTCGGTGATGCGCATCGCTTATGCCTAGCCATGGCGCGCGCGCGTTGCCAGCGGGTGTTTTTCGACTCGCAGGCGTAACAATGCACTGCCATCATCGCGCCATGCGCATGCTCCCGTTCGCGATCATCGCGTCGCTCGCCACCCCCGCCGCCGCGCAATTGCGCCCGCTGGTCGAGCCGCCGGCATCGGCCGCGGCGGCGCAGCAGGACGGAGTCGCGGTCTATCTGGTCAATGAGGGGCCGGCCGACCTGCCGGCGACCGGCCCGGCGGAACTCGACACGACCGCCAGGGATGGCACGCCGCTGCGGCTGATTGCCGCGCCCGAGGGGGCGGCGATCGTCAAGGCGGGGGGATTCGCCCGGGTGCAATACCGGCTCGCGGCGCACGGGGCGGCGGTCGCCGCCGCCACCGCGCCGCTTGTTCCGGCCGCGCCGCGCGAGACGGTGACGCTGGCCTCGCGCGGCGAAGCGCGCGGCCTGCTCGATCGCTTCGCCCCGCACGAGCCGACTTATGGCGTGTTCGGGCTGGAGGATGGCGGCAAGCTGCAGCTCAGTTTCGCGTTCCGTGCGCTCGGCCGGGCCGACGGGCCGCGGCTGATGCTGGCCTATACGCAGACCATGTTGTGGGCGCTCGACCAGTCGTCGGGCCCGATCGGGCCGACCACCTACAGCCCGGAAGCGCTCGTCGATCTGCCGCTTGGCGATTCACTGCTGCTGGGGGTGGGCTATCGCCATGATTCGAACGGCGCGGGGCCGGCCAGCTCGATCGACGTCAACCGCCTGGCCGCGCGCGTCACCAAATCGTTCGAGCTCGGTGCGGGCTGGCGCGCCGCGCTGACGCCGCAGGCCTGGTTCTATGTCGGCGCGAAGGGCGCGGCGCCGGATATCGATCGCTATTGGGGCTATGGCGCGCTGAGCGGCTCGATCGGGCGGCAGGACGGGATCAAGGTTTCGGCCATGCTGCGCGGCAATCCGGGGACCGGCAAGGGGGCCGGCGAACTGTTCGTCTCCTATCCGCTGGGCGTGCTCGGCCTGCCTGGCATTTATCTGTTCGGCCAGGGCTTTAGCGGTTTCGGCGAGGTGCTCGACCGCTACGACCGGCGCGATCGGCACGTCCGGATCGGCATCGCGTTCACGCGCTGATCGACCCGGAACGAGGCGTTTTTGGCCCCGCGCAAACCGGTTGTTAGCAGTTCGGGCCTAAATGGCGACGGCAGGAAGGCGGGTCGCACTGCGCTCCAGTGAGGCGCAGATGGATGCGGAAGGAGCGGGATGTCGCGGGTGCTTGCACGGATGGCGGTGGAGAATGCGGCGGTCGACCTGTTCGAGCGTATCGGCGATTTTCTGCGCGAACATCACCTGAGCCCCGATCCGGCGCATTATGCCTTTGCGCACGGCGTGCTCACCCATCCCGACAGCGCGGTGGCCCGCAGCGTGCGCACGCTGACCGATGGCGGCGTGCGCCTGTCGCGCAACGATATCGAAAAGCTCGGCGGGCAGGTTCGCGATGGCGCGCCGCTCGGCGGCGGCCCCGGCGACCGGCCGAGCAATGACGGGCTCGTCGCGCAGACGCAGATGCAGGTCGAGGGCTTTACCGACATGGTGCAGGCGATGCGCGTCGAGACGGAGGATTTCGGCCGCGATCTCGCCGCCCGTGCCGAGGCGCTGCGCCGGCTCGACATGCTGGGGATGAGCGACGTGGTGCAGCTCACCGGATCGATGATCGCGCGCGTGCGCACCGCCGAGACGCGGCTCGAGGCGGCGACGCACGAGGCGAGCGAATTGCGCGCCAAGCTGGAGGAGGCGCGCGACAATGCACGCCGCGACCCGCTGACCGATCTGCCCAATCGCCGCGCGTTCGAGGAGGCCTTTGCCGCCTCGGCGGCGAGCGGCGCGCGGCTGTGCATCGCGGTGTGCGATGTCGATCGCTTCAAGGCGGTCAACGATCGCTTCGGCCATGCCGTCGGCGACCGGGTGCTCAAGGCGATCGCCGAGGCGCTGTCGCAGACCTGCGCCGGGCACCTCGTCTCGCGCTATGGTGGGGAGGAGTTCGCCATCCTGTTCAGCGATGTCGACCATGAGGCGGCGCAGCGGACGCTGAACGATGCGCGGCTGACCGTCGCCGCCAAACGCTATCGGCTGCGCGGCACGGACGAGCCGCTTGGCGAAGTGACCTTCTCCGCCGGACTGACCTGCGCCGGCAGCGACGAGCCGCTGGCCAGCGCCTTCGGGCGCGCCGATGCGCTGCTCTATGCCGCGAAGAATGCCGGTCGCAACCGGCTGCGCGCGGACTGCTGAACGCCGCGCCAAAGGTTGGCGTATTTCACCACGTTACTTGGCCCGACTTGCGATCGAACGCGGCTCCCCGCAGATAAAGCGAGGAAAACCAACGGCTTCGAAAACTGGCACGGCGCATGCAATCTTCCCTGCATCGGCGGACGGATGGTCCGGACCGCCGGAAATACAGGGAATAGTCATCATGTCCGTTCGGTTCGAAGCTCTCCAGCGCGTCGCTTTCTCCGCCGTCGCCGCTCTGTTCGTCGCCACGCTGATGGTCAGCGCTGCGGTTCCCGTGTTGCCGATCGCGTGATCGGCAACCGTCCGGATCGCGCCGGCATGACCCGCAGCATTTTCCTGGGTGTCGCCGCCTTCGCCGTCACCCTCCTCGCCCTGATCGGCCAGCAGGCCCTGGCCGGCGCAGCCCTCGGCTGACACCGCCGGCCTAGGCCGGCAGCACGCTCCCCAGCGGACCGCTCGCCGCCACCTCCCCCCGCGAATAGGTGCCAATCAGCACACCGGCGCCCAGCACATGCCCCGCCATCGCCCGCAGCAGCGCCGCGCGGCCCGGCGTCTCGCCGGGATCGGCGACGCCCGCATCGAGCGCGAACAGCTGGAATGCATAAGCATGATCGCCATGCCCGGTCGGCGGATCGGGCGGCAGCCAGCCTTCGCTGAAATAGGAATTGCGCCCGACATCGCCGGCCGCCGCGCTGCCCGTGCCATCGGCGACGATCGCGCCTTCGGCGATCCGCCCGGCATCGGCCGGCACGCCCCAGACGATCGCATGGACCAGCGGCGCGGGCGTCGGCGCATCGGCATCCTCGACCAGCAAGGCGAGCATCGCCGTGCCCTCGGGCACCGGCCCCCAGACCAGCGGCGGCGAGACGCCCTCGCCATCCGCGGTGAAACGCGGCGGCAGGCGGCCCTGCGCGCCGAATGCCGGGCTCGACAGGTCGATCGTCGCCGCGCCGTGCAGGTCGCCTTGCGCGATCGCCAATTTGTCCGCCCCCGCGCGCAGCCCGTGCAGCGCGGAGCCCAGCCAATGGGGGATATGTTCCAGCATGCGCATTCTCCTCGATCCTTTCTTTCAATGGCCCGAATGCACGGCAGGTTCCGAATCCGCGCGCCATGCCGCGATTTGCGGCCTATGCTCGGCACCGGGCATCTCGCCCGTGAGGAACCGGCCATGGCGAAGAGCCAGAAGAAGTCGAACAAGGAAGTCCGCAAGCCCAAGGCCGAAAAGGTCAAGGCGATCGCCGCCAACAGCTCGACCAAGAACAAGTCGGTCGACATGGTCACGATCAAGAGCTGATCCGATCCATGGCGAATGACGATGACAGCTTCGTCTATGACGAGGCGAGCGGCGAATGGATCAGCGCGGCCGACGCGGCGGCGGCCCCGGCGGGCGACGGCGCGGTCGAGGTGCGCGATTCGGTCGGCAATCTGCTCGCCGACGGCGATCAGGTGACGCTGATCAAGGATCTGACCGTCAAGGGCGCCGGGCAGACGCTGAAGCGCGGCACGCTGATCAAGTCGATCCGCCTGACCGGCGACGCGCAGGAGATCGACTGCCGCTACGAGGGCATCAAGGGCCTGGTGCTGCGCGCCGAATTCGTCCGGAAGCGCTGATCGGGCATGCGGGCTGGGATGATGCATGACAGCTGGCGCGGGTCGCTTGGTCCCGCGCTGGACGGCGCGTCGATGGCGGCGCTCGAGGCCTTTCTGGAAGCCGAGCAGGCCGCGGGCAAGCGCATCTTCCCGGCGCCGGCGGATCGCTTTCGCGCGTTCGATCTGACGCCGCTCGATCGGGTGCGCGTGGTGATCCTCGGCCAGGATCCGTATCACGGCGCGGGGCAGGCGCACGGCCTGTGCTTCTCGGTCCAGCCGGGCGTGCGACCGCCGCCCTCGCTGGTCAACATCTACAAGGAATTGCAGGCGGATCTCGGCATCGCGCGCGCTGCGCACGGTTTCCTCGACCATTGGGCGGAACAGGGCGTGCTGCTGCTCAACACCGTGCTGACGGTCGAGGAGGGGCAGGCGGCGTCGCATCGCAAGCGCGGCTGGGAGCCGTTCACCGATGCGGTGATCCGGCTGGTCAGCGCCAAGGCCGAACCGGTCGTCTTCCTGCTGTGGGGCGCGCACGCGCAGCAGAAGGCGGCGCTGATCGATGCCACCCGCCATCTGGTGCTGATGGCGGCGCATCCCTCGCCGCTGTCGGCGCGGACCGGCTTTTTCGGATCGCGGCCGTTTTCGCAGGCCAATGCCTTTCTCGCCGCACACGGCCGCGGGACGATCGACTGGGCCTTGCCCGAACTGGCGGAGACCTAGCGGTGAGCCTGGAGCGGTTCCTCGACGCGCAACGCGACAGCTACGACACTGCGCTGGCCGAGCTCGGCGCGGGGGACAAACGCAGCCACTGGATGTGGTTCATCTTCCCGCAGATCGCCGGGCTCGGGCAGAGCCCGACCGCGCGGTTCTACGCGATCCGCGACCTGGCCGAAGCGCGTGCCTATCTGGCGCATCCGCTGCTCAATGCGCGGCTGGCGGCCTGTGTCGCGGCGATGCTCGGCCATGCCGGCCAGCGCTCGGCCGAGGCGATCCTGGGCGGGATCGACGCGGTGAAATTGCGCTCGAGCTGTACCCTGTTCGAGGCGGCGGGCGGCGCGGCCGGGTTCGGACAGTGTCTCGATGCCTTTTTCGGCGGGGCGCGCGACGCCGCCACGTTGAGGCTGATCGAGAGCGACTGATCGCAAAGGGAGCCAAGCGCCGCCTGGGTCGTTCACCGATCGACACAGGAGAGACGCCATGCCCAAGACGCTGCACGACATCGCCGAGGCGATGAAAGATATCGACTTCGCCATGCTCTCGACCCGGACCGACAATGACGCGATCGCCGCGCGGCCGATGAGCAACAATCGCGAGGTCGATTATGACGGCGACAGCTGGTATTTCACCACCGACGACACGCGGATGGTCAAGGACATCACCGCCGCGCCCAACGTCTCCTTATCGTTCCAGGGCAAGGCCGGAATGCTCGGGCTGCGCCCGTTCTTCGTCGCGATCGAGGGCCGGGCGGATCTGATCCGCGACAAGGCGGCGTTTGCCGAGCACTGGACCAGCGGGCTCGACCGCTGGTTTCCGCAGGTCGTGGACACGCCGGGCCTGGTGCTGATCAAGGTCGTCGGCGTGCGCGCGCATTATTGGGACGGCGAGGATGAAGGCGAGATCGTGCTGAAGGGCGGCGGGCCGGCCTAGAACAGGCGTCCGCCATTGGGCACGGGCCGGCTGGGCGAGACCAGCACGACATGGCCCGATTCGTCCGGAAAGCCCAGGGTCAGCACGTCGGACATCACCGGCCCGATCTGGCGCGGCGGGAAATTGACCACCGCCGCGACCTGTCGGCCGGGCAGATCGGCGAGGCTGTAATGCTCGGTGATCTGCGCGGACGAGCGTTTCACGCCGATCACCGGGCCGAAATCGATCACCAGCCGGTAGGCTGGCTTGCGCGCCTCGGGGAACGGCAGCGCCTCCAGGATCGTGCCGACGCGGATATCGACCGCGAGAAAGTCGTCGAAGCCGATCGTCGCGGCGGCGCCGGCCGCGGCATCGTGCGTCACGTGCATCAGAAATTCACGTCGTCATAATGCGGCGGCGGCGAGATTCCCTCCATCCGTTCCGAGAGCAAGGGGCGGAAGCTCGGGCGGCTCTTCATGCCGGCATACCAGCGCGCGGTTTCCTCGTGATTCTTCCAATCGATCCCGCCGAGATAATCGGTCACCGAAATCTGCGCCGCCGCCGCCAGATCGGCCAGACTCATCGTCGTGCCGCCGATCCAGTTATGATGGCCGAGCAGATAATCGGTATAATCGAGATGGCGCACCGCCGCCTTCATCGCCTCGCGCAGCGCCTTGGAATCGGGCGATTCCTTGGTCACCAGCCGCTTGATCATGCGCTCGTGCATCAAGGGCGCGGTGATGTCGGCATAGAATTGCGTGTCGAACCAGGAGACCAGACGGCGGATCTCGGCGCGATTCGGCGCGGTGCCGCTGATCATCTGCGCCTTATCGACGGTTTCCTCGAGATATTCGCAGATCGCCATCGAATCCATCAGCAGGATCTTGCGCGCCGGATCGATCATCAGCGGGACCTGACCGGCCGGGTTCATGTCGAGGAATTCGTCGCGCCGCTCCCACGGCGATTCGCGCACGAGATCGTAGCCGACGCCCTTCTCGCCCAGCAGCAGGCGCACCTTGCGCGAGAACGGGCAGAGCGGAAATTGATGAAGTTGCCACATGCACTTCTGTTAGGCGAAGGCGCCGGAGGCCGATAGGGGGTGGCGGCGCTGCCCGAAAATTCCGTGCCGTACCGGCCTATTGCCCGGTCGAAACGGCGTCCAGCACGGCCGAGGTGGTCGCCATCAGATCGCGCAGCCGGGCGGCGGTGCGGGCCAGCTCGGCCTGCATCGTCGCGGCATCCTGCGCGGTGCGCCCGGCCAGCGCGACGGCGCCGCGGGTGCGCTCCTGCAGATGCCGGTCGAAGGCGGGATCGCCGCGCCGCGCGACATCGCGCAGCGTATCGTCCGGGCGGACCTTGTCGGTATAATGCGCCAGTGGCCCGACGCGCGTGTCGAGCACCGTGCCGGCAAAGGCATCGAGCACCGTCGCGACGCCGGCCTGGACCTGCGGATCGGCCAGCGCGCGCGCGACCTGATCGACGCTCGGCGCGGCGCGCTCATTTGCCGCCGCAGGTGCTGCCGCGATCAACGCGGCGGTGGAAACAGCCAAAGAAATCAGTCGCATGATACGCCGTCCGATCCGAATACCGGCGCACCTCCTAGCAGGAAAGGCGGCCGGCATCGAGTCCCGCGTCATTCGGCGGCGATGACCTCCAGGCTGTCGTCGAGCGCGTGCGGCAGGCGACCGAGCATTTCCTTCGGCACGATTTGCCAGAAACGCTCGACCGCACGGCCCCAATCGTCGAGCAGCGCGCCCGACCATTTGCTGTCGGTCGCGGCATGGTGCGCGCGGACCAGGCCGAGCAGCACCGATTCCCAGTGCATCGAGGCGAGGCGCTGCCAAGTGATGCTTTCGGGATTGGCGCGGCGCGCGAAACTGTCGTCCGCGTCGTAGACGAACGCCATCCCGCCGGTCATGCCAGCGCCGAAATTGGCGCCGACCTCGCCCAGCACCACCGCCACGCCGCCGGTCATATATTCGCAGCCGTTCGCGCCGCAGCCCTCGACCACCACGTTGGCGCCCGAATTGCGCACCGCGAAGCGCTCGCCGGCCTGGCCCGCCGCGAGCAGGCTGCCCGAGGTCGCGCCGTACAGCACGGTATTGCCGATGATCGTGTTGCGCTCGCTGGCCAAAGTCGCGCTGACCATCGGGCGCACGACGATCTTGCCGCCCGACAGGCCCTTGCCGACATAATCATTGGCATCGCCGAACACTTCCAGCGTGACGCCCTTGCACAGGAACGCGCCGAGGCTCTGCCCGGCCGAACCGCGCAGCCGGACATGGACATGCCCGTCGGCCAGCGTCGACATGCCGAACTTGGCGGTGATCTCCGAGGACAGGCGCGTGCCGACCGCGCGGTGCGTGTTGCGCACCGAATAGGTCAGCTGCATCTTCTCGCCGCGGCTGAACACCGCCGCCGCATCGCGGATCATCTGCGCGTCGAGGCTGTCGGGCACTTCGTTGCGGAAGGTGCTGAGCGAGAAGCGGCGCTGCGAATCGTCGGCATCGACCTTGGCGAGGATCGGGTTGAGATCGAGATCGTCGAGATGCTCGGCGCCGCGGCTGACCTGGCGGAGCAGTTCGGTGCGCCCGATCACCTCGTCGAGGCTGCGGAAGCCCAGGCGGGCGAGGATGTCGCGCACTTCCTCGGCAATGAAGGTCATCAGGTTGATGACCTTTTCCGGCGTGCCGGTGAACTTGGCGCGCATCTTCTCGTCCTGCGTGCACACGCCGACCGGGCAGGTGTTGGAATGGCACTGGCGCACCATGATGCAGCCCATCGCGACGAGGCTCAGCGTGCCAATGCCGAATTCCTCGGCGCCGAGGATCGCGGCGATGACGATGTCACGCCCGGTCTTCAATCCGCCATCGGTGCGCAGCTTGATGCGGCCGCGCAGGCCGTTGAGCGTCAGCGTCTGGTTGACTTCCGACAGGCCCATTTCCCACGGCGTGCCGGCATATTTGATGCTGGTCTGCGGGGAAGCGCCGGTGCCGCCGACATGGCCGGCGATCAGGATCACGTCGGCATGCGCCTTGGCCACGCCCGCCGCGACCGTGCCGATGCCGGCCGAGCTGACCAGCTTGACGCAGACGCGCGCGCGCGGGTTGATCTGCTTGCAGTCGTAGATGAGCTGGGCGAGATCCTCGATCGAATAGATGTCGTGATGCGGCGGCGGACTGATCAGCGTGACCCCGGGCGTCGCGTGGCGCAGCTTGGCGATGAATTCGGTCACCTTGAAGCCGGGCAGCTGCCCGCCCTCGCCTGGCTTGGCGCCCTGCGCCACCTTGATCTCGATCTCCTCGCAGCTGCCGAGATATTCGGCCGTGACGCCGAAGCGGCCGGAGGCGATCTGCTTGACGCCGGAATTGGCGTTGTCGCCATTGGCGTAGGGCGTGTAGCGCGCCTTGTCCTCGCCGCCTTCGCCCGACACCGCCTTGGCGCCGATCCGGTTCATCGCGATCGCCAGCGTTTCGTGCGCCTCGGGGCTGAGCGCGCCCAAGGACATGCCCGGCGTGACGAAGCGCTTGCGGATCTCGGTGATCGCCTCGACCTGATCCTGCGGGATGCCTTCGTCGGGGAAGTTGAACTGCAGCAGATCGCGCAGATAGACCGGCGGCAGCGCCTCCACGCCGCGCGAGAATTGCAGATAGGTCGAATAGGAATCGGACGCGACCGAGCTTTGCAGCAGATGCATCAGCTGCGCCGAATAGGCATGCGTCTCGCCGGTGTTGCGCTGGCGATAGAAGCCGCCGATCGGCAGATGCGCGACTGCGCTGTCATAGGCAGCATCGTGCCGGTCGGTCGCGTTGACGAAGAGGGAGGCATAGCCTTCGCCCGAGATCTTCGCCGGCATGCCGGGGAAGAAATCGTTGACCAGGCTGCGCGACAGGCCGACCGCCTCGAAATTGTAGCCGCCGCGATAGGAGGAGATCACCGCGATCCCCATCTTCGAGATGATCTTGAGCAGCCCTTCGTCGATCGCCTTGCGATGCCGCTTGAGGCATTCGTCGAGCGACAGCTCGCCGAACAGGCCGCGCTCGTGCCGGTCGGCGATCGAGGCCTCGGTCAGATAGGCATGCACCGTCGTCGCGCCGACGCCGATCAGCACCGCATAATAATGCGTGTCGAGGCATTCGGCGCTCTGGATGTTGATGCTGGCATAGGAGCGCAGCCCCTTGCGCACGAGATGCGTGTGCACCGCCGCGGCGGCGAGCACGCCGGCAATGGCGATGCGATCCTCGCCGACGTTCATGTCGCTGAGGAACAGTTCGCTCTTGCCCTCGCGCACCGCCTGCTCGGCCTCGCGGCGGATGCGCTGGATCGCGCCGCGCAGCGTGTCGGGCGTGCCGCCGGCCTCGAACGTGCAGTCGATCTCGGCCACCTTGGTGCCGAAGAACGCCTTCAAGCGCAGCCAGTCGGCGCCGGTCAGCACCGGCGATTCGAGCACCAGCACGCCATCGCGCCGCTCGTCGGTATCGAGGATGTTGCCGAGATTGCCGAACCGCGTCTTGAGCGACATGACATGGCGTTCGCGCAGGCTGTCGATCGGCGGGTTGGTGACTTGCGAAAAATTCTGCCGGAAGAACTGGCTGATCAGCCGCGGCTTGTCCGACACGACGGCGAGCGGCGTATCGTCCCCCATCGAGCCGATCGCTTCCTTGGCGCCCTCGACCATGGGCGACAGGATCAGCTCCATATCCTCGAGCGTCTGCCCGGCGGCGATCTGGCGGCGCGTGAGATCGGCGCGCGGGAAGCGCGTCACGGCATCGCCCGGCGCCGGCGGCAGATCATCGACGTCGAGGAAATTGCCGACCATCGCGGCGTAATCGGCCTCGCCGGCGATCTTATCCTTGACCTCGCGGTCCTTGAACAGGGTGCCGGTATCGAGATCGACCGCGATCATCTGCCCGGGTCCCAGGCGCCCCTTCTCGACCACGGTCGATTCGGGGACGATGACCATGCCGGTTTCCGAGCCGACGATCAGCAGCCCGTCGCTGGTGCGCGTGTAGCGCAACGGGCGCAGCGCGTTGCGGTCCATGCCGGCGACGGCCCAGCGCCCGTCGGTCATCGCCAGCGCGGCCGGGCCGTCCCACGGCTCCATCACGCTGGCGAGATATTTGTACATGTCGAGATGCGGCTTGGGCATCTCGCCCTTGGGCGCCCAGGCTTCGGGCACCAGCATCAGCTTGGCGGTCGGCGCATCGCGGCCCGAGCGGCAGATCGCCTCGAACGTCGCATCGAGCGCCGCGGTATCGGAGGCGCCGGCCGGGATCACCGGCTTGATATCCTCCGAATGCTCGCCGAACGCGTTCGCCGCCATCTTGATCTCGTGGCTGATCATCCAGTTCTTGTTGCCGCGGATCGTGTTGATCTCGCCGTTATGCGCGAGGCAGCGGAACGGCTGCGCCAGCCACCATTGCGGGAAGGTGTTGGTCGAATAGCGCTGGTGGAAGATCGCGACGCGCGATTCGAAGCGCTGGTCCTGCAGATCGGGGTAGAAGACCGACAGGCTCTCGGCCAGGAACAGCCCCTTGTAGATGATCGAGCGGCAGCTGAGCGAGCAGACGTAGAAGCCCTGGACCTGCGCGGCGATGACGCGTTTCTCGATCCGGCGGCGGACGAGATACAGGTTCTTCTCGAATTCGGCGGCGGACTGTTCCTCGGGCAGCGGCCCGGCGATCATGATCTGCTCGATCTCGGGGCGCGTGGTCTGCGCCTTGAGGCCGATCACCGACACGTCGACCGGCACCTGGCGCCAGCCATAGATCTTGTATCCCTCCTCGATGATCGCGCTCTCGACGATCGTGCGGCATTCCTCCTGCGCGCCGAGATCGGTGCGCGGCAGGAAGATCATGCCGACCGCGAGGCGATTGGGCAGCGGGCGATGCCCCGAGGCGGCGACCGCATCGTCGAAGAATTTGAGCGGCAGATCGACATGCAGCCCGGCGCCGTCGCCGGTCTTGCCATCGGCATCGACCGCGCCGCGATGCCACACCGCCTTGAGCGCATCGATCGCCGACTGGACGACGCGGCGCGAGGGGGTGCCGTCGGTCGCGGCGATCAGGCCGACGCCGCACGCATCGGATTCGAATTCCGGGCGGTACATGCCTTCGGCGGCAAGGCGGGTGCGTTCGGCGTCCATGTCGGTCATGCCAGCCAGTCCTTCACATTGAGGTAGATCGCGCAGGCGCGCGGTATCCGGGGTAGATCGTTCAGGCAGCCACCTTCGCGGCGGCCGCCTTGGCCTTGAGCCACTTGTGCATCGCCGCGGAGACATCCCGGCCGTCGCGAATCGCCCATACGACGAGGCTCGCCCCGCGCACGATGTCGCCGGCCGCGAACACGCCGTCGAGCGAGGTCATCAGCGTCTTGCCGACGAGCACCGTGCCCCAGCGCGTCACGCCGAGTTCCGGCGCGCCGAACATCGTCGGCAGATCCTCGGCATCGAAGCCAAGCGCCTTGATCACGAGGTCGGCGGGCACGTCGAACCCGCCCGCCGGATCGATCTCCGGCGCGCGCCTGCCGCTCGCATCGGCGGCGCCGAGGCGCATGCGGCTGGCCTGGACGCCGGTCACGCGGCCCAGCGCATCGTCATTGCCGGCGGCGAAGGCTTCCGGCGCGGACAGCCAGACGAATTCGACGCCTTCTTCCTCGGCATTGGCGACTTCGCGCTGCGAGCCGGGCATGTTGGCGCGGTCGCGGCGATAGAGGCACTTCACGCTTGCGGCGCCCTGGCGGATCGAGGTGCGCACGCAATCCATCGCCGTATCGCCGCCGCCGATCACCACGACATGCTTGCCCGCGGCATCCAGCGAGCCGTCGTCGAACGCCGGCACGGCATCGCCGAAGCCCTTGCGGTTGGATGCGGTGAGGAAATCGAGCGCGTCGACCACGCCGTCGCTGCCCACGCCCGGCGCCTTGATCGCGCGCGGCTTGTACACGCCGGTGGCGATCAGCACGCCGTCATGGCGCTGGCGCAGTTCGTCCAGGCTGGCATCGCGGCCGACCTCGAAATTCTCGTGGAAGACGATGCCGCCGTCCTTCAGCCGCTCGACGCGGCGCATGACGACGTGCTTTTCGAGCTTGAAGCCGGGAATGCCATAGGTGAGCAGCCCGCCGGCGCGATCGTAGCGATCATAGACGTGCACGTCATAGCCGTAATTGCGCAGATATTCCGCCGCGGCGAGGCCCGCGGGGCCGGCGCCGACGATACCGACCGACTGGCCCCGCGCCGGACCGACCGTGACCGGTTCGACCCAGCCTTCCTCCCACGCCGTATCGGTGATGAATTTCTCCACCGCGCCGATCGTCACCGCGCCGTGCCCGGTGAACTCGATCACGCAATTGCCTTCGCACAACCGGTCCTGCGGGCAGATCCGGCCGCAGATCTCGGGCATGGTCGAGGTCGAATTGCTCAGCTCATAGGCCTCGCGCAGCCGGCCCTCGGCGGTCAGCCGCAGCCAATCGGGGATATGGTTGTGCAGCGGGCAATGCACCGAGCAATAGGGCACGCCGCATTGCGAACAGCGCCCGGCCTGGTCCTCCGCGGCGGGCGGCGCATAGCGATTGGCGATCTCGCGGAAATCCTCGGCGCGCAGATCCGCCGGGCGCTTGCCGGGATAGGCCTGCGGCCGTCCTACGAACTGGAGCATCGTTTCGGTCATGCGGCCTCACCTTGTGTCGAAGGCGCGCATAATTACATTTTCGAGCTGAGTCACGACAAATTGCGTCGTTATGTAAGCCAAGCTTACCTATTTAGGTAGGCGGAAGGCAGTGATCTAACGCCGTCTTCACACCCATCAATGGATATAGTCCCCATTCGGCCCTATCGCGCGAGCAACGCGATCAGCGCGATCGATCCTGCGACGATCCGGTACCAGGCGAAGGGCGCGAAGCCGTGCCGGCCGACGAACGCAACGAACCAGCGGATCACCGCCAGCGCCACCACGAACGACACGACGAAGCCGATCGCGATCGCAGTGAGATGCGCATCGCCCAGCTCGTTGCGGCTCTTGTACAACGCCAGCGCGGTGGCACCGCACATTGTCGGGATGGCGAGGAAGAAGCTGTATTCCGCCGCCGTCTCACGATCGACGCCCAAGGTCAGCGCGCCCATGATCGTCGCGCCCGAGCGGCTGACGCCGGGGATCATCGACAGGCACTGCACCACGCCGATCGCCAGCGCGGTGCGCCACGGCATGTCCTCGACCGAGCGCGTCACGACATGCTTCTGCAGCCGTTCGATGAGCAGGATCAGCACGCCGCCGACGATCAGCGCGATCGCCACCACCAGCGGTCCGACCAACGGCGCCTCGAGCACCGCCTTGATCGACTTATAGGCGATCGCCCCGACCACCGCCGAGGGCAGGAAGCCGAGCAGCACGTTGCGCGTGAAGCGGATCGCCGCCGGATCGCGCGCCAGCAGACCGCGGCCGACCTTCATGAAGCGGCCCCAGAACAGCACCACGACGGCGAGGATCGCGCCGAGCTGGATGACGATGTCGAACGTCGCGTCGGCCTGGGGCAGGCCGAGCAATGCGCCGGCCAGGATCAGATGGCCGGTCGAGGAGACGGGCAGGAATTCGGTCACCCCCTCGACGATGCCGAGCAGGACAATGACAATCAGATCGTACACGTGGAAATCCCCCCTTGATGGCCGTGCCGGCCGCGCGCCTCAGGCAGCGTCGCTGACCGTGCCGAAGCGGCCCTGGCGGCGATAGCGCACCAGCCAGGCCGGCGCGACCGCGTCGAGCGGCGTCGGCGCGACGCCGAACGCGTCCAGGCCGTCCGTACCGGTGACGACATTGTCGCTCTGCAGCATCTTCCACTGATCCATCGTGATCGGCGCGCCGGGCAGGAAGCCGGCGCGGGCGATCAGCGCGCCGGCCAGATCGGGCAGCTCGACGATGCTGGGCGTGCGCCCGATCGCCTGCGCGATCCAGCGGATCAGCGCGCCCATCGTCAGCACGTCCGGCCCGCCGAGCTCGAACGTCTTGCCGCCGAACGTTTCCGGATCGGCCAGCGCCTTGGCCACCACGGCGGCGACATCGCCGACATAGACCGGCTGGAATTTCGCGCCGGCGCGCAGCACCGGCACCACCGGGGCGCTGGCGATCATGCCGGCGAAGCGATTGACGGACTGGTCCTCGCGCCCGAACACGATCGACGGGCGCAGGATGGTGGCCTTGGCGAAGCCGGCGCGCACTTGTTCCTCGCCCGCCGCCTTGGACCGGCCATAGGCCGAAGGCGAGGCGGCATCCGCGCCGATCGCCGAGACATGCACCAATGCGCCGACCCCGGCGGCCGCCGCGGCGCGCGCGACATTGCCCGCGCCCTCGGCCTGTACGGCGTGGAAATTGCCCTTCAGCACGCCGACCAGATTGACCACGCCGTCCGACCCCTCGATCGCGCGGGCGATCGAGTCCGGCTTGGTCACGTCGATCGCGGCGAACTGCGTCTGGCCCAGCCCGCCCTGCGTGCGCAGGAACAGCGCGCTGCGCGGGTCGCGCTGCGCGATGCGCAATCGCGCGCCTGCTTTCAGCAGATCCTGCGCGACATAGCGCCCGAGGAACCCGCCCCCGCCGATCAGGGTGACCAATTTGCCGTTCATGCCTGCGATCCTGCCTTAAATTCCGCAAACCCCTTGCCCCACCACCATGCGTGTTGACAAGGCCGTCACCCCGCCCCTAAAGCCCGCCCCCTACCCAGTGCCCGGATGGCGGAATTGGTAGACGCACCAGCTTCAGGTGCTGGCGATCGCAAGGTCGTGGAGGTTCGAGTCCTCTTCCGGGCACCATTATCTACAACTCCGACTCCATCGTGGGCAAAGCCGGCGCGGCGATGCGCTTTGCGCTGTTGGTTGCGCCACATTCGGTCGCCCGGCGGGGGAATGTGCTCAACTGTGCCTGCGGCATGGGCGCGGCGGCATGACCCGCGGCACAACTTTCTCACCGCGACATCAGAGGCGATTTCGTGCGCGGTATGACCGGCTGGCCGTGATTCGAGCGGCGACGGGCCGGCGCGGGTGAGCGCGATGTCCTTCAGTTACGCGAGATTTCTAGCTGGATGTGCGGCTTTTAGACGATCGCCCCTGCGTTCGCCGCCGCCGCGACATGCGCGAGTCCCGGCGTCAGCCCGCTAATGCGTGCCACGTGTCGCGATGCGGCACGCGGACAAAACCCTGTTCTACGGGGCGGGGGGCGCAGTAAGGGCGATGCTCAACTGCCTGGGGGTTGGATCCTGCACGCTGTCATCCTGATCAAATGGTTTCGTCGGCGTATCCGGGCGAGCGAAATCGCGTTCATCGTCCTCGCCACCATCGTCGGTGCGGGGGCCGGTCTGGTCAGCGTGCTGCTGGGTGCGGCTGCGCGGACCTTGCAGCATGTCTTGTTCGGGCTGTCGTCGGCCGGGCGGCTCAGCGAACTGCCCGCACTGCCGCCCGCCTTGCTGATCGTCCTGCCGATCGGCGGCGTGGTGCTCGCCGCCTTCTCCTGGGCAACGCGCGCACGCACGCGGCGGATGGTCGATGCGGTCGAGGCCAACGCGCTGCACGGCGGGCGGATGTCGGTGCCGGACGGGCTGGTGATTTCGGGGCAGACCGTGCTGTCGAACGGCTTCGGGGCCTCGGTCGGTCTCGAGGCCGCCTATGCGCAGCTCGGCGGCACGATCGGATCAGTCGCCGGGCGGCTGTTCAATCTGCGCCGCGCGGACCTGCGCAACCTGGTCGGCGCGGGCGCCGGGGCGGCCATCGCCGCGGCGTTCGGGGCGCCGCTCGCGGGCGCCTTCTACGCCTTCGAGATCGTGATCGGGGCCTATACCCCGTCGGCGCTGGCCCCGGTGGTCGCCGCGGCGCTCTCCGCCACGCTGGTCGCGCAGCTGCTGGGCATCCAACCGTATGTCATCGACGCGGCATCGACGATGCCGACCGAGACGCATCACTATCTGATCTATGCCGGGCTGGGCGCGCTGTGCGCGGGGATCGGCATCGCCCTGATGCGCGCCGTGGCGCTGGTCGAAGCGGCCGTGCGCCGCGCGCGGCTGCCCGACTGGGCCCGCCCCGCGATCGGCGGCCTGCTATTGATGCCGATTGCGCTGGTCTCGCCCCAGGTCCTCTCGGCCGGTCACGGCGCGCTCCATGCCGATCTGACCATCGGCGCGCCGCTGGCGTTCATCGCCGTGATCTTCCTCGCCAAATGCGCGGCCTCGATCATTTCCCTGGGCTTCGGCTTTCGGGGCGGGCTGTTTTTCGCCTCGCTGTTCCTCGGCACGCTTGTCGGCCACCTGTTTGCCGGCGAACTGGCCGCGCTCGTCGGCCATGACGTGGTCGATCCGCGCAGCGCGGCGCTGGTCGGCATGGCGGCGCTCGCCGTCGCGGTGGTCGGCGGCCCGATGACGATGGCGATGCTGGTGCTGCAGGCGACGCACGATTTCGCGCTCACCGGCGCGGTGCTCGCCGCAGCGCTGGTCTCGTCGACGATCGTGCGCGAGACGTTCGGGTACAGCTTCTCCACCTGGCGCCTCCATCTGCGCGGCGAGACGATCAAGAGCGCCCGCGACGTCGGCTGGGTCCGCACGCTCACGGCCGGACGCATGATGCGACGCGGGACCATAACGATCCCGGCGGCAACGACGATCGCCGACTTCCGGCAGCGCGTCCCGCTAGGCGCGACGAGCCGGACGGTGCTGGTCGACGCGGACGATCGCTATGCCGGGATCGTCCAGACGCCCGCCGCCTATGCCGAGAATCTCGATGCCGACGCGGCCGTCGGCACGCTGGCGGTGAACGTGGACGCCGCGCTCGCGCCGACCATGGATATCACCCAGATCATGCTGCGCTTCGATGCCTGTGGCGCCGACGAACTGGCGGTGCTCGACGCGGACCGCACGGTGCTGGGGATCCTGTCCGAAACCTTCGTGCGGCGGCGCTATGCCGAGGAACTGGAAAAGGCCCAGCGGGCGCTGTTCGGGGAGCGGTGATGGCGCGAGGGAGCGGACGTCCGCTCCGGTTGCCCGGCCTGGGGGAGCGCTATTGCAGTACGGTGATCAGCGCGCGCGTGACATCGCCCATCAGCCGCATGCGCACCGGGATCGGTTGCCGGGTGCTGCCGATCAGCACGGCCACCGTGTAGCTGTGCCCATCGGGCGCCTGGACGATGCCGACATCGTTGTAGCCGGTCGAAAAGCTGCCGAGATCCTGGCCGGTGCCGGTCTTGTGCGCCAGCGTCCAGCCCGGCCTGAGCCCCGATCGCAGCCGCAAGGGGCCGGTCTTGCTGCGCCGCATCAGCGACAGGAGATGGACGGTCGACGCGTTGCCGAGCAGCGTGCCCCGCTGCAGCATCGCCAGCCCGAGCGTGATGCCGTTGGCCGACGCGCCGTCATAGGGCGCGGCGAGATAGCGTTTGAGCGCGGCGTCGCGCGCGGCGTAACTCAATTTCGCGCGCGCCTGGAGAAAGCCCCAGCCGCCGGCCCAATCGTCCTGCCACGTCAGGCCGGCGGTCTTGGCCTGCAGAATCCGCTCGCCCGGGCCGAAGCCGACGCCGTCGACTCCCTTGGCGCGGAGCAGCCGCCGGATCGCGGCCGGGCCGCCCACCTTCCATAGCAGCACGTCGTTGCACGTATTGTCGCTCCGCGTCATCGCGCCCTCCAGCAGCGCGCCGATCGTGGTGCGATAACCATCCGGCCCGACGAGCGGGCGGATCGGTTGGTGGAACACGGTCAGGTCGGACCGGCGCACCGTGACCGGATCGGTCAGCGAGAGGACACCGCGATCGACCGCATCCATCACCGCGATCGCGACCCATAATTTGCTCACGCTCTGCTGCGGCAGCAGCGCGTCGCCATTATAGCCGACCGACCAGCCGTTCTGCACGTCGCGCACGACGATGCCGACGGTACCCGGAAAGCGCGTGCCGAGATTCTGCAGTGCGTTGAGCAGGTCGGCCGGCGGCTGCGACCGCGATACATTGGTCGGCAACGGCGGGGAGGTCGGCGCCGCCGGCGGGGGTGGCGGCAGCTTGGCGGGTTCCAGCCGGCCTGATGCCTGATTGGCCGGGACGCATCCGGAAAGAAAGCTGGCGGCGCCGAGCGCGACGATCGCGGTCCGCTTCCAAGACAATGTACGCAAACCAACACCCTATAAACTGGACCCCCTGATAGGGGGCGCAGGGGGCGCAGGGCCAGCGTCGGCGGATCGGCTCGTCCTATTCCGACCCGCGTTCGCCGGAAAAACGGTCGCGCCGTTGCTAGCGATCGACCGCCTCGCGGTGCTCGAAGGTCCAGTTGGCGAGCATTTCGTCGGTGGCGGGATTTTCGATCGACAGCGCGTCGGCGGTCATGCCGATCATGCAGACGGGGCGCTGCGCGGCACCGGCGGGCTGCCGGCAGAGGACCGGGCCGCGATCGCCGAGCGCGGTAAGGCGACCGCTGATCCGGAGGCGAAAGCCGCGTTCGGCGCGCAACGCTTCCGGTTGCAGCCGCACCACGGTTTCGAACGGCTTGCTGCCGCGCCGCGCCTGGCGTGCGCCGCCGGCCGCGAAGAACTGCGCAATCGCCACCGTCTGTTCCGGCGGGATCGCCGGCGGCGCGGCGGCCGCCATCGCGTTCGCGCCTGCCGGCGGGCATGCGTCGCTCATCGTCCAGGGGCGGGGGATCCAGAAGCCCTCGACCGCCTCGATCGTTTCGGGTGGTGCCGGTGAAAGCCAATCATCGGCGCGCCAGGCCACCGGTGCGACGTGGATGCGCAAGGTGTTGTCCTCGCCGTCATAGCGCCAGCGCATCGGCGCATCGCTTTGCGCGTCCGCCGGGCCGTCGCATCCGAACGGCAGCCGGATTTCGAAGCGGCGGCCGTCCGCCCTGGTGACCTCGGCCGGGATGGCGGCGCCGGTGGCGACCGCATCGGACGCCGCGGCAACCAGCGCGAGCAGATCCGCGCGATCCATCGTCCGGTCGGTCGGCGCCGGTGCGACGGGGGCTGGCGCCGGCGCGGGGCGGGGCACGGCACTGCCGGGCCGGGCGGCGGGCGCCACCGGTCGTTCGGTCGTCGCCCGACCCAAAAGAAATCCGCTGCCGCCGACGAGCGCGACCGCGACGCAGAGGCCGGCGATCGCCAGGCGGCTGGCACGTGGGCTTGGTTCTTTCATGAACTGTTGATAGCAGCTTGTGGCATGTGCTCCAGCGCCGATGCGGCATTTCTCGCCACTGTTCCGACAGGAGACCGAATGTTGGATCATGTTCCGGGTGGCCCGGCCAGCACTGCGGCGCCGCGGTGACCATCGATCAGGTACTGACGCTGGTGGTCCTCGCCGCGGTGGTCGCAGCGTTGATCTGGGATAAGGTCCGCGCCGATGTGGTCGCCTTGAGCGGTGCCGCGGTGCTGCTGGTGACCGGCGTCGTGCGCCCCGTCGAAGTGCAGGGCGCGTTCGCCAGCCCGGCGATCATCGCGCTCGCATCGCTGTTCGTCATCGCCTACGCGCTCGAACTGTCCGGCGTGCTCGATCGCGCGATCGAGGCCGCGGTGAAGATGTGCAAGCGGCTGGGGGCGGCGGGACTGTGGCTCATGCTCGCCGCGATCGGCTGCCTGTCCTGCTTTCTCAACAGTACGCCGATCGTCGTGCTGGGCGCGCCGGTGGTGCGCGACGTGGCGACCGCGCTGAACCTGTCGCCGAAGCGCTATCTGATGCCGTTATCGTACATCACGGTGCTGACCGGTTGCTGCACGCTGATCGGCACGTCGACCAACCTGCTCGTCGACGACATGGCGAGCGTCGCCGGCCAGCCGCGCTTCGGCATGTTCGAGATCACGCCGGTCGGCGTGCCGATGGCGCTGGCGGGCGCGCTCTATCTGTTCCTGTTCAGCGGCAGATTGATGCGCGGCAGCGTTGCCGAGCCCGTCGGCAAACCGGACGTGCGCGAGATCGAAGTGGCCGGCGCGCAGGTCGGCGACGCCACGCTGTTTGCCGAACAGCGGCCGTTTCGGCCGGCCAAGGCAGCGATCGCCATGGCCGTGTTCGTCGGCGCGATCGCGTTTGCGGCCTTGGGCGTCGCGCCGATCGCGGCGTCGGCCTTTGCCGGGGCGGTGCTGCTCATCCTGCTGCGCGTCATCAGCCCCGATCAGGCCTATGGCGGGCTGCGCCCGCAAATCCTCATCCTGATCGCGGGGATGGTGGTGATCGGGATCGCGATGGAGGAAAGCGGGCTCGCCGCCGAGGCGACCGGCGCGCTGGTCGGCTCGATGCGCGAGTTCGGGCCGCTGACCGCGCTGATCGTGCTCTACGGCCTGACGATGATCCTGACCGAGCTGCTGTCCAACGCCACCGTCGCGGTGCTGGTCACGCCGATCGCGGTCGCGCTGGCGGAAAGCCTGGGGGTGAGCCCGCGGCCCTTCCTGGTCGCCGTCATGATGGCGGGCAGCGCGGCATTCGCCACCCCGTTCGGCTATCAGACCAACGTGATCGTCTACCAGATGGGCGGCTATCGCTATCTCGACTTCGTCAAGGTCGGACTGCCGCTGAACCTCATCACGTTCGCCGTCGCGATCGTCGCCATCCAGGCCTTCTTCCCGTTCTAAGCGGAGGACCGGCGCTTTGCCGCGCCGCGCTCCTTGAGAGCCAGCGGCCGCCGTCGGCGGCACAAACCGTGCGGTCGGCTGTTCCTGCCGCATGATCGTTTCAGACCCCGCCTGCCGCCCCGCCGAACCGGATGTCCTTCTGCCCGAGCCGGCGCTGTCGGCGAGGCCGCTGCGGATTGCCGTTATCGCCCATCTGCGGCATCCGATCGCGATGCCCTTCATGGGAGGGATGGAGGCGCACTGCCACCAGCTCGTCACGGCGCTCGCCGCGCGGGGCCATGCGGTCACGCTGTTCGCCAGCGGCGACAGCGATCCGGCGCTGCCGCTACACCCGATCGTCGAGCAGCATTACGAAGCGGTGCTGCCCTGGGCGCAGTGGCACGGCACGCCGGCGCTGACCGCGTTCCAGAATGCCGCCTTCGGGCGGGCGTGGGAGGCGATCGCCGGCGGCGGTTTCGACATCGTCCACAACAATTCGATGCATCCGACGCTGCATGCGCTGGCCAAGCAAGACCGCGTCGCGATGGTCACGTCGCTCCACGTTCCGCCGTTTGCCGGGCTGGCCAATGCGATCGCCGATCATCGCGCGGCATGGTTGCGCCAGACGGCGACGTCGCGGGCGCATCTGGCGACCTGGTGGCACACGCCCCCGGGCGCCGCATCGGTCGTGCATAACGGCATCGATACCGACCGCTGGCGGTTCCGCGCGCAGGGCAATGGGCGGGCGATCTGGGCGGGGCGGATCACGCCGAACAAGGGCACCGCCGTCGCGCTCGAGGCGGCGCGGCGCGCCGGCATCGCGCTCGATGTCGCCGGGCCGATCGATTGCATGGACTATTTCACCGAGCGGGTCGCGCCGCTGCTCGACGATCTGCGCGTCTATCACGGCCATCTGGGGGGCGCGGCGCTGGTCGAGGCGATCGGCGCGGCATCGGTCTTGCTCTCGACGCCGATGTGGGACGAACCGTTCGGGCTGATCGCCGCCGAGGCGCTGGCGTGCGGCGTGCCGGTCGCGGCGCTCGATCGCGGCGCGATGCGCGAAGTGGTGGGCGATTGCGGCGCGCTCGCCAGCGACGCGGCGACGCTGGCCGATGCGATCGCCGCCGCACGCCTTATTTCGCGCGGGGCGTGCCGCGCGCGGGTGACGCGGCTGTTCTCGGTGCCGGCGATGATCGACGGCTATGAACGCGCTTATGCCGCGGCGATCGCCGGCGCACGCGCCTCGAGCTGCGCGAGCACGACGGCGGTGCTGGCATAGGGCTGGTCGGCCTGCTGACGGGTCAGTGCCAGATCCTCTTCGCGGACCTCGCGCAGCCGGACATGATCGCCGTCGCGCAGCGTGATCAGGCCCATCAGCGTGAACGCCTTGAGCCAATGCTCCATCGTGAAATGGCCCCATTTGTCGCGGAACCGCGCGGCATTGGCGATCACGCTGTCGACATGGTGGACGGGGGGCATGTGGTGCGGATGATATTGATGATAGACGCGCGCGCCGCGCACCCAGTTGATCGGCACGCCGGCGGTGGTCGCCACGCGCCCGAAATCGGTATCCTCGCCACCATAGCCGACATAGCGCTCGTCGAACCCGCCGAGCGCGAGGAAGGTCGCGCGGCGCATCGCGAAGTTGAGCGACCAGAAACAGCGATAATCGGTGCACTCACCCAATGGGGCGAGCGGCGGCCCGGCACGTTCGGAATGTTTCACGCCGATGCGCGCGAACCGCTCGAAATCGAGCCCGTCCGCGGTGGCGCCCGCGGGGAGATACAGCACCTCGCCCATCAGCACCGCATCGACCGATGGCAGTTGCGCCTGGTAATCGGCGACCAGCGACGGCGCCGGGATGCAGTCCACGTCGAGAAAGATCAGATGTGCGCCGTGCGCGGCCCGGGCCGCGGCGTTGCGCGCCGCCGCCAGCGGGATGCCTTGCGCGCCCATCATGATCTGGCGGACCGGGAACTGCGTTGCGGGCAGATCATAGGGCTCGGCCTGCATCACCGCGATGACGAGCTCGTCGGGCCGCTCGGTCTGCCGGTCGAGCGCGCGGACGACGTTGACGAGGTGCGCCGCACGGCCGTGGGCAAGCGTACAGATCGAGACGGTCATGGCAGGCTTTCGAACAGGAGATCGACGGCGGGGGCGGGGCCCGGCGATGGCGCGACGCCCGGCGGCATCCAGGCCGCGTCGGCGAGACCGGCCAGCCAGGCGGCGGCGTCCCGCGCCGCGTCGGCGTCGTACAGCGCCTGCTGGCAGGCGAGGTCGAGCGCCGCCGCCCGCGCCCAGGCGTGCGTCCAGGCGCCGACATGCGAGGGCCAATGTTCGAGCATGATCGCCGCGCCGGCCTGGTCGAGCATTCGCGCCTTCCACAATTGTTCGTCGAAATAGCGCCATTCGGGCACGACGATCCACGGCCGGCCGGCGGCCGCGATCATGTGGACGGTGGTATTCCCCGCCGACGACACGACCCGGTCCGCGGCGGCGATGTACAGCGCCGGCGTGTCGACCCAGCCGAGATGTCGGAGATTGCCGGGGGCCGTGGCGTGCCATTCCTGCTCGACCGCGCCGATCGTCAGCCACAGCGCGTCCGGTTCGGCGCGCGCGCCGAGCGTGAGCGGCGTGGCGGGCGTGCCGTTGCCGCCGCCGCCGGCGACGACGACGACGATCGTGGCATCGAGCGGCAGGCCGAGCAGTGTGCGCGCCGCGGCGCGATCGATCGCCTCGCCGTGCACCCCGACGCCCGGTGCATAATGCGTCTTGGCGAGCATCCAGTCCGGCCGGCCCGGCTGCTCGAGCGACGGCGCATAGGGGGCGAGAATGCCGAGCGCCGATTCATACGCTGCCATATGCCCCGGATCGCTGCGCTCGCCATGCTGGAGCACGCTGACGCACGGGACCGACGCGATCCGGGCGAGCTGTGCCAGCTCGGCCGAGACATCGGTGACGAACAATGCAGGCCGGGCCTGATCGAACCAGGTGGCGATCATCGCCACCGCCTGGGTGATGCTCTTCCAGCCGAGCGGCGCGCAATGGAGGGTCGAGGGCGTCGGCGCGTTGGCCAGGGCGACCGGCTCGTCGCCGACGGCCTCGAACAGCGACGGGATCACGCGCACCGTTACATGCGCGGCGAGCGGCGGGAAGATGTCCGCGCGCGCCGAGAACAGCACCACCGGGCGGTCGTCGGGCATGGCGTTGACGATCGCGGCCGCGCGCTCGGCATGGCCGCGGCCCTGATGGTGGACGAAATAGCCGATCGGGCGCGTCATGCCGCGCGCGCCATGGCGAGCGCGCGCATGCCCTCGACGACGCCGGCGGCATGCGCGCGGCGAGCGAGATAGATGGTCGGGCGGCCGACCAGGCCGGCCAGCTCGGTGCTGTAATTAGCGACCAGGATGCCGTTATGGCACTGGGCGAGCATATCGAGATCGTTGCCGCTATCGCCGGCCGCGTAGACCCGATCGCGCGCGATGCCGAGGATGCGCGCCACCCATTTCATCGCCGCGCCCTTGCCGGCGCGCTCGGGCACGATGTCAAGCAATCGGCCGTGACTGTGGATGACGCGGACCGGCAGATCGGCGACCGCGCTGCGGATGGCGGCGACGACCGCAGGCTGCTCGGCGAAATAGCTCCGCTTGTGCCGCCGCTGTTCGACCGGCGGCTGACATTCGACGCCGGACAGGCCCGCCACGCGGGCCTCGACCGCAGCGGCGTCCCAGCCCTGATCGATATGCGCGGCATAATCGGTATCGGCGACGAGTCGCGCGCCGCGGCGCCAGTAGATCTCCGCGCCGACCGAGGTGATCAGGACGTCGGGCGCGGGTTGGCCCCATTCGCCGAGCAGGCGCTCGGCTTCCTGCAGCGAGCGCCCGGTGGCCACACCGAAGGCGAGATTGGGTTCGGTCTCGAGATAGGCCGCCATGCCGAGCGCCCCGACGGTGCATCCGGTGAGCGTATTGTCGATATCGCACAGCAGCAGCCGCGACGGCGCCGGTTTGGTCGCGACCACGGCGCGCAGATCGTCGACGATCGCCACGAACCGCGCAGCATAGCCATGCCAATCGAGCAGGCGGGCGTTGATCCGCCCGGTGCTCGATGCCCGTGCCCAGGCGATCCGGTCATCGAGCAGTGCGTTGATCGCCGACGCGAAACCGTGGTGATCGCGCGGATCGGCGACGGTGCCATGGCCCAGGCGGGCGACGATGTCGGCGGGGCCGCCATGGCAGGTCGCCACCACCGGCAGCCCGTGCAGCGCGGCTTCGGTCAGGGTCAGGCCGTAAGGTTCGGTGAACGCAGGGTTGACGAACACGCCCCGCGTCTCGCGCGCCAGCGCATAGAGCGCGGCGACATCGTCGGCGGTATGGCGCTTGGGCAGGGCCAATGTGCCATAGAGATCATGCCGGTCGAGCGCGGCCAGCAGGCCGCCGATCACCGCGCGTTGCTCGTCCTCGCCCGTATCGGGGCCGTCGCGCAGCCCCGCCACGATCACCAGATTGGCGCGCTCGCGCAGCCGCGCATCGGCGGCGAACAGCTCGACCAGACCGGCAAGGTTCTTCTTGGCGACCGGCCGCGCGATGGCGAGGATGATCGGCTTGGCGGGATCGCGCAGGAACGGCGCGACCAGCGCCCGTGCCCGCGCCAGATCGGTCGGGGCGCTCTGGCCCAGGCCGGCGCCGGGCGGCACGCAGTGAATTTTCGCGGGGCAGGCCGCCGGGTACGACATCAGCTGCCGTTCGGCCTCGTCGCGGGACGAGGCGATGATCGCATCCGCCGTGGCGATCGCCCGGTTCTCCTCGGCAATGCGGGGGGCGATCGCTTCGCCGATGCCGGTCGCGCAACCCGCTTTGTCGATACCGAGCGAGTGCGCGGTATAGACGAAGGGGATGCCGAAACGCGCGCGCACCCGCGCCGCGACATCCGCCGCATCGGCAAAATGCGCGTGGATCACATCGGGGCGCCGATCGAGCGCGGCGATATGCGCGATCAACGCCTCGGCAAAGGCCGGGCGATCGGCGGCCATCGCATCCTTGCTGAGATAGCGACGATCGGCGGTGGCGATGCGGCGGATCGCCAGCGTGTCGGTCAACCGCTCGAACGGCACGGCATAGGCGTCGCCCAGCGCCGGATCCTTGATCAGCCGCGTGACGATCTCGACCTGATCGACGTCGCTCCGCACCGCCAGCGCCTGTGCCGCGCCCAGCGCGTAGGTGATGTGTCCGCCGGTATCTTCGGTCAGGCCGAATTCAATCGGCGGCCCTTTCAGGCAGCCGCCAAGGGCGATCGACATGATAAACAACAGATGGGAACCCTTGGCTCAAGTGTGGCGTGTTCCGCGAGGAACTGCCGCTGTTAACGCAGGGTTCAGGGCGCGGTTGCGCCTCCGGCGCGCGACCGGCAGGGAAATCATATTGATCCATATCAGGCCGGCGCCGCACCGGTCCGATCGGGCGGCGTCGGCCGGGCGTCTGCGCCGTCGCTGCGGCGCCGCGGATATCAGGTCGACGCGTCGGCCGGTGCGTCCTGCACCACGTCTTCGGGCAGCGCCCAATGCAGTTCGTTCTTGCTCAGCGGCCGGCCATCCCAGGCATGGACCGTGATCGGCCGGATCGCGCGCCCGTCGCGATTGTCGACCAGCACCGGGGTGGAGGGCATGCCGGTTTCCCAGCGCTCGCCCCATTGGCGCAGCGCGAGCATGGTCGGCAGCAGCGCCTCGCCCTTTTCGGTCAGGCGATATTCGATCTTGCGGCGATCCGCGGGCAGCGCGTCGCGCTTGAGGATGCCATGTTCGACCAGCCGCGACAGGCGATTGGCCAGGATGTTGCGCGCAATGCCCAGTTCGGACTGATATTCCTCGAAATGGTGCAGGCCGTTGAACGCGGCGCGCAGGATCAGGAACGACCAGCGCTCACCCATCGCCTCGAGTGCGGCCGGCAGGCTGCATTCGGCCAGATCGCGCAGGGGTTCGCGTAATTTATCGCCCATAATCTACGCAACCTATCTCAATATCGAACGGCGAGGCAACGACTTATAAGTTTTCAGTTGCAACTTATCCCCTAATGCACTAAGTGGCGTTTAGCAACCTATTGTGCTGCGCAACATCAGGAGGACCTCCCCATGACTCGTTCGATCGCTTTTGTCACCGCTCTTGCGGCTTCCGGCCTGTTCGCGTCTGCCGCGAGTGCCGGCTATTACAACGCCACGCCGGTCGCCGCGCCGGCCAAGCCGAGCCTGATCGCCGGCAGCATGATGTGGAAGTGCGACGGTGGTGTGTGCACTGCAGCAAAGGCCACGTCGCGCGATGCGATCGTCTGCGAACAGGTGGTCAAGCGGGTCGGCACGCTGAGCGCGTTCACCGCCAATGGCGCGGCGTTTGACGAGGCGGCACTCGCCAAGTGCAACACGCGCGCCAAATAAACGCAAACTTCTGTTGCAAAGCAGCAGCACGCGGCCCCATTTGGGTCGCGTGCTGCGCCAGTATGAACTCGTCGATCGCGTCCTGAGCTACGATCCCAACGCCAATGAGGCGTTGCTCAACCGCGCCTATGTGTTTTCGGTCAATGCCCATGGCACGCAGAAGCGCGCCTCGGGCGACCCCTATTTCAGCCATCCGATCGAGGTGGCCGGCATCCTGACCGAGCTGCATCTCGACGACGAGACGATCGCCACGGCCATCCTGCACGACACGGTCGAGGATACCGTCGCGACGATCGAGCAGATCGAGCATACCTTCGGCGCCAATGTCGCGAGACTGGTCGACGGCGTGACCAAGCTCAGCCGCATCGAAGCGCAGACCGAGAACGAGCGCGCGGCAGAGAATCTGCGCAAGTTCCTGCTCGCCATGTCGGGCGACATCCGCGTGCTGCTGGTCAAGCTGGCCGACCGGCTGCACAATATGCGCACGCTGCATCACATCGCCAAACCGGAGAAGCGGCGCCGCATCGCCAAGGAGACGATGGATATCTACGCGCCGCTCGCCGAGCGGATCGGGATGTACGAGTTCATGAAGGAGATGCAGACGCTCGCCTTCGCGCAACTCGAACCCGAAGCGTATGAATCGATCACGCGGCGGCTCGAGCAGTTGAAGACCGGCGGTGGCGGGGACCGCATCGCCAAGATCGGCTCGGGATTGAAGCTGCTGCTCTCCCGCCACGGCGTGGATGCCGACATATCGGGGCGCGAGAAGCATCCTTACTCGATCTGGAAGAAGATGCAGGAGCGCCATATCAGCTTCGAGCAGCTTTCCGACATCATGGCGTTCCGCGCGATCGTGCCGACCGAGGAGGATTGCTACATCGCCCTGGGCCATATCCACCGGCGCTGGCCGATGGTGCCGGGGCGGTTCAAGGACTATATCTCGACCCCCAAGCGCAACGGCTATCGCTCGCTGCACACCTCGGTGATCCATGCCGACAATACGCGCGTCGAGATCCAGATCCGCACCGAGGACATGCACGAAGAGGCCGAATTGGGGCTCGCCGCGCACTGGGCGTACAAGCAGGACAAGGTCAAGCCGGAGACGCAGGTCAGCTGGATTCGCGATCTGGTCGAGATCCTCGACACTGCGGAAAGCCCGGAAGAGCTGCTCGAACATACCAAGATGGCGATGTACGCCGATCGCATCTTCGCCTTCACGCCCAAGGGCGAGCTGATCCAGCTGCCCAAGGGCGCGACGCCGATCGACTTCGCCTATGCCGTGCATACCGATCTCGGCGACCAGGCAGTCGGCGCCAAGATCAACGGCCGCGTGGTGCAGTTGCGCACGCCGATCGACAATGGCGATCAGGTGCAGATCCTGCGCTCGCGGGCGCAGGAGCCGCAACCGGCCTGGCTCAACTTCGCGATCACCGGCAAGGCGCTCGCCGCGATCCGCCGCCATCTGCGCCAGAAGGAGCGCGACGAGACGCAGGCGCTGGGCCGCAAGATCTATGACGAGATCGTGCAGCGGCTGCCGGCGACGATGGCCGCCGATGCGCAGGGCGCGGCGCTGCAGCGGCTCAAAATCGCCGACGAGGCCGCGCTGATGGAGGCGATCGCGCGGCGCCGGATCACCGATGCGCAGGTGATGGAGGCGCTGATGCCCGGCTCGGCCGGCGCCGAAGCGCTGCGCGCGCTGCCGCCGCAATCCAGCGCGATCTCGATCCGCGGCCTGACGCCGGGCGTGGCGTTCGACCTGGCGGAATGCTGCCACCCGGTGCCGGGCGACCGCATCGTCGGGCTGCGCCGGCCCGATGCCGGGATCGAGGTGCACACGATCGACTGCCCGGTGCTCGCCGCGGCGGACGATGCCGATTGGGTCGATCTGTCCTGGGGCGAGAAGACCGAGGGCGCGGTCGGGCGGATTTCGGTCGAGGTCAAGAACGAGCCGGGCGCGCTGGGCACGATCGCGACGATCATCGGCGCGCAAAAGGCCAATATCGTCAATCTCAGGCTCGATAACCGCGATGCCGGCTTCCACACCAACACGATCGACGTCGAGGTGCACGACGTGCAGCATCTCGTGCGGGTGATCGCCGCGCTGCGCGCCGCGGACGCCGTAAACGACGTCGAGCGGGTTTGACCGCTTGCCGCGCCGGGCGGGTGTGTTAGTCTGACTCAACACCCGTTTCGGAAAGGCCTTCTCGTGGATCGTCGTAGCTTCCTCGCCTCAACCACCGCGGCGACCGCGCTGTCGCTGCTGCCCGCGCGCGCGCTGGCCGCCACGGCGACCGCCGGCGATGCCGCGCTCGATGCGCTGTTCATCAAGATCTTCGATGAAGGGCTGCTTGAATCGCCCGAAGGCGCGACCGGCCTGGGGCTCGACAAGGGCGCGCTGGCGCCGCTCAAGGCGCGGCTCGACGACCGTTCGCTCAAGGCGCGGACGGAAGATCTGGCGCGGACCAAGAAATCGATCGCGCGGATCGAGGCGGTGAAGCCCGAGACGCTGTCGCACGCCGGCAAGCTCAACCGCGAAGTGGTGCTCTATTCGCTCAACAGCGGCACGGTCGGCCCGGACAAGTTCGGCCTCGGCTCGGCCGTGCGCCCCTATACGATCACGCAGCAGCAGGGCGCCTATTTCGACGTGCCCGATTTCATCAATTCGCAGCATACGATCAAGACCGCGGCGGATGCCGAGGCCTATCTGTCGCGCCTCGCCGCGTTCGCCACGGCGCTCGACCAGGACAGCGACGTGCAGCGCAGCGAGGCGGCGCGGGGCATCCTGGCGCCCGATTTCTCGCTCGATCTGGCACTCGGGCAGATGGCCGCCTTGCGCAGCCCGGCGCCGGCCGAGAGCGGGCTGGTCAGCTCGGTCGCGACGCGCACCGCGGCGCTCGGGATCAAGGGCGATTGGGCCAGGCGCGCGACCGAGATCGTCTCGGCCAAGGTCTATCCCGCGCTCGACCGGCAGATCGCGCTGATCAAGCAATTGCGCAGCACGGCGAGCGACAAGGCCGGGCTGTGGCGGCTGCCGCAGGGCGAGGAGATCTACGCCGCCGCGCTGGCCGCCGCGACGACGACCGATTTCACCCCCGACGAGGTGCACAAGATCGGGCTCGAGCAGGTCGCGCAGCTGACCGCGCAGCTTGATACGATCCTCAGGAGCCAGGGGCTGACGCAGGGCAGCGTCGGCGAACGGCTGACCGCGCTCAACAAGCAGCCCGCGCAGCTCTATGCCGACAGCGCGGCGGGACGCGCCGAGCTGATCGCCGGGCTGAACCAGGGCGTTGCCGCGATGCAGGCGAAATTGCCGCAGATGTTCATCGATCCGCCCAACGCGCCGCTCGAAATCCGTGCGGTGCCGGCCGAGATCCAGGATGGCGCCTCGAACGGCTATTACAACCTGGCCGCGCTGGATGGATCGCGCCCGGCGATCTACTGGATCAATCTGAAGAGCGTGGGCGACTGGCCGAAATATACGCTGCCGTCGCTGACCTATCACGAAGGCGTGCCCGGGCATCACCTGCAGCTGAGCCTGGTCGCCGCGCTGAAAACGCCGCTGTTGCGCAAGTTCAGTTTCTTCGGCGCCTATGTCGAGGGCTGGGCGCTCTATGCCGAGCAGCTGGCCGACGAACTGGGCGGCTATGCCGGGCCGATCGAGCGCGCCGGCTATCTGCAGAGCTTCCTGTTCCGCGCCGCGCGGCTGGTCGCCGATACGGGCATCCATACCAAGCGCTGGACGCGCGAACAGGCGACCGATTATTTCGTCGCCACGGTGGGCTTCGCGCGTGGCCGGTCGCAGCGCGAGATCGAGCGCTATTGCACGATGCCGGGCCAGGCGTGCAGCTACAAGCTCGGCCATATCAGCTGGCTGCGCGCGCGCGACAACGCCAAGAAGATCATGGGCGAGAAATACGACGTGAAGCAGTTCCACGAAGTGCTGCGCGACGGCGCGGTGCCGCTGACGATCCTGGAACGGCTGGTCGAGGAACGGGCGCGGGCGGCGGTCAAGGCGTGACGTGACCGCCGCCGCGCGATATGGCGGCGGCATGAACCGTCCCGCGCTCTCCGTCGTCGTTCCCTGCTATAACGAGGCCGCCTGCCTCGACATCCTGCACGCGCGCATCACCGGTGCGGCGCGCGCGGCGGTGGGGGACGATTACGAGATCGTCATGGTCAACGACGGATCGAAGGACGACAGCTGGCCGGCGATGCAGCGGCTCGCCGCCGCCGATCCGCGGCTCGTGGCGATCAACCTGTCGCGCAACCATGGCCACCAGCTGGCGCTGACCGCCGGGCTCGACCTGTGCGCCGGCGCGCAGATCCTGATCATCGATGCCGATCTGCAGGATCCGCCCGAACTGCTCGCCGAAATGCGCGCGACGATGGCGGCGCAGGATGCCGACGTGGTCTATGCGGTGCGCCGCAAGCGCGAGGGCGAAACCGTGTTCAAGAAGATCACCGCGGCGATCTTCTACCGCATGCTCGACCGGCTGACCGATACGCCGATCCCGCTCGATACCGGCGATTTCCGGCTGATGAGCCGGCGTGCGCTGGATGCGTTCCTGAGCCTGCCCGAGCAGGCCCGGTTCATCCGCGGGATGGTGGCGTGGATCGGCTTCCGCCAGGTGCCGTTCGCCTATGACCGGGCCGAGCGCCATGCCGGCGAGACCAATTACCCGCTCGGCAAGATGGTCCGGCTGGCGTTCGATGCGGTGACCGGTTTTTCGACCGCGCCGCTCCGCTTCGCCAGCCATGCCGGGCTGGCGCTGACCGGCGTGTCGCTGTTGCTGTTCGTCTATATCGCGATCGGCTGGCTGTCGGGCAGCGCGGTGCAGGGCTGGACCTCGACCATGCTGGTCACCGTGTTCCTGGGCGCGGTGCAGATGTTCGTGCTCGGCATGATCGGCGAATATCTCGGGCGGCTGTACGTCGAATCGAAGCGCCGGCCGCTCTATCTGGTGTCCGATATCGCCGGGCCGGTGCAGGGCAGCGCGACGCTCGGCTATCGCGCCGAGCCGCGCGAGGCGAGCGTGGCGCCGGGGCCGGTGGAGGCGCTGGTGGCGGAGTCGGCTGCGGGTTCGGTACCGACGCGGTCGGAGTGAAGGCATCCTAGCCGCACGCTCGTCATCCTGAACGCGATTCAGGATCCATCGTGCCCCATGCTCGATCGGATGTGCGGCACGATGGATCCTGACTTTCGTCAGGATGACGGCAATGGCGGGCGCCCGTCAGGCCTTCGGCACCGCCAGCGTGATGATCGACACGCCGGGCGTCATCGGCACGCGCCCGACCAGATGCCGCTCGAGCCGGAAGATCCGTTCGAACAGCGCGTTGACCGGCTTTGGCGGCGGCGAATCGTCGCTGTCGTCACGTCCGGTCAGCCGGCCGGCGATGCGCGCGGCGGCGGCCAGCGGGAACAGCAGCGAATTGAAATAGCCGAGCTTGCGGGGCTCCAGCCCGGCCTGGCGGATCGCTGTGGCCAGGCTCTTCTTCGAATAGCGGCGGTGGTGGTGGTTGACGACGTCGTGCGCGCTCCACAGCCATGGATGCGCGGGCACGGTGATCAGGATCTTGCCGCCGGGCTTGAGGCAGGTCGCCATCGCTTCGAGCGCGGCGACATCGTCCTCGATATGCTCGACCACGTCGAGCACCGCGATCAGATCATAGGCGCCGCGCTCCACGCCGGGCAGGATCGGGAGCGGCGCATCGCCGACGTCGCGGCCGAGCCGCAGCGCGGCGATATCGCGCGCGGCGGGATCGATCTCGATCGCATCGACCGCGCCGAAGCTCGCCAGCATCGGCAAATTGTGCCCGGTGCCGCAGCCGATCTCCAGGATGCGTGCCGCGGCCGGCAGCGCGGCTTCGCGGGTCAGATAGTCGGCGAGGATGTCGCGCCGCGCGCGATACCACCAATGCGTCGAATCATGCGCCGCCATGCGGTCGTAGACGATGCGGTCCATCAGAGACTGGCCATCAGCGGAATACCCAATTGCGTTGCAGGCCAAAGGTGACCAGGGGCACGACGAACACCGCCGGCACCAGCGGCCACCAGGTGGCGCCATGAAAGAACGGGCCGGTGACGAGCAGCCAGGTAAAACCCTGGTTGAGCATCAGCCCGAGGAACTGGACGATCAGAAAGCGGTGCGCGGTGCGCTTGTCGCGCGTGCCGTGGCCGCGGAAGCTGACCGCGCCGTGCGCGAACCGCCCGACGATCGTCGCCAGCACGAAGGCGATGACGACGGCGAGGTTCGGGTTCATCACGAACGTGGCGAGCGGCCAATAGACCGCCGAATAGAACAGCGTCACCGCCACCCCGGTAAAGCCGAAGCGGATCAGCTGCCCGAGCACACCGCTCGCGCGCATCGTTTCGAACTGTCTGATGATCGCGGTCACGTGCGCCTTGCCCTTTGTGCGCGCCGCACTAGAGCGCGGGGGCTGGCGAGGGAAGCATTTTGAACGTTTTGTCGAAAACCGGATCGTGGCTGAGGGGATCGCTCGAGCGCGATTGGCTGCGCCTGACGCTGATCACCTGGGCGATCCTGCTGCTGTGGTTCATGGCGGACCGTTGGAACATGATCCGCTTGCTGTCGCTCGGCGATACCGACGACAATATGCGCCTGGCGCAGGTCCGCGCGCTGCTGGGCGGCCAAGGCTGGTACGATCTGCGGCAATATCGGTTGAGCCCGCCGGCCGGGTTCGACATTCACTGGAGCCGGATCGTCGATCTGCCGCTCGCCGCGCTGATCCTGTTGCTGCGCCCGTTCGTCGGCACCGCCGAGGCCGAGCGACTGGCGTGCGGCATCGCGCCGCTGCTGCCGCTGTCGATCGCGCTGCTCGGGCTGGGCGCTACCGTACGGCGGCTGGTCAGCCCCGTCGCCTGGCCGCTCGCCATTGTCCTGCTGCTGTGCTGCGCGACGACGATGTCGATGTTCATGCCCGACCGGATCGATCATCACGGCTGGCAATTGGCGATGCTCGCGCTGAGCGTTGCGGGGCTCGCCGATCCGGAGAAACGGCGCGGCGGCCTGATCGTCGGCCTGTCGAGCGCGGTATCGCTCAATATCGGGCTCGAACTGCTGCCCTATGCCGCGATGGCCGGGGCGATCATCACGCTGCGCTGGGTGTGGGATCGGGACGAGGCCGCGCGGCTTTCCGTCTATGGCCTCACGCTGGCGGGCGGCAGCGGGATCGGCTTCGTGCTGTTCGCCTCCAACGCCAACCAGGCGCTGCGCTGCGACGCGCTGACGCCGGTCTGGCTCAGCGCGATGGTGGTCGGCGGCGGGCTGCTGTTCCTGCTCGCGCGGCTCGATCCGGCGACGCGCTGGGCGCGGCTGATCCTCGCGCTGGTCGCCGCGGCGGTAATCGGGGCCGGCTTCGCCTTGCTGTTTCCGCAATGCCTGGGCCGTCCGGAACAGGTTTCGCCCGAACTGGCCAAGGCCTGGCTCAACAATGTCCGCGAGGCGCGCCCGATCTACAAGCATCCGTTCCGCATGGCCTTCCCGATCGTCGCGCTGCCGGTGGTCGGGCTGATCGGCGCCGGCCTCGCGACATGGCTGGGGCGGCGCGGGGGCAGCATCACCGGCTGGGTCCCGGTGCTGATGTTCTCGACCTTCGCCGCGCTGATGCTGCTGTGGCAGGCGCGCGCCGGGCCGGCGGCGCAGCTGCTGGCGGTGCCCGGGATCGTCGCGCTGGCGTGGATCGGGCTGCCCTGGCTGGTGCGCCATCGCGGGATCGGCGTGAAGCTGGCCGGCGGCGTTGCCGTGCTGGCGGCGCTGGCGCTGCTGTTTTCCGGATCGCTGATGAAGGCGCTGTCGATCGACCGGCCGACCAAGCGCGTCCAGGTGGTCAATCTCGCAACCGGCCGGTGCATGACGGTACCGGCGCTGCGCCCGCTTAATCGCTTGCCCAAACAGGTCGTCTTCACCTTCGTCGATCTCGGGCCGCGGCTGATCACGGTCACGCATCACGACGCGATTGCCGGCCCCTATCATCGCAACGGCGATGCGATCCTCGACGTGCAGCACGCCTTTTCACGTTCGCCCGAGAATTTCCGCGCGACCGCCCGGAAATATGGCGCGACGCTGCTGCTGGTATGCCCGAACATGGCGGAATCGACCGTCTACCGCGCGCGCAACCCGGGCGGCTTCTACGATCAGCTGGCGCATAACCGGGTGCCGGCCTGGCTGACCCCGCTGCCGCTGCCGAAAAAGTCGCCGCTCCGGTTGTTCAGGATTGACTGATCGCTGCCGTCCTGCGCGCCGCGGCGGCTGTCAGTGCAGGGCGATGCGGATTCCGTCGATCACGAACTGGACCGCCAGCGCCGCGAGCAGCACGCCCAGCAGGCGGGTGATCACGGCCTCGATCTTAGCGCCGAGCACGCGCATGATCGGCCCCGCGGCGAGCAATGCGAGCAGCGTCAGCAGCAGGATGCTGGCCAGCGCGCCGAGCACGACCAGCGAGCGTTCGAGCCCGTCATTGCGCCCCATCAGCAGCATGACGGAGGCGATCGAACCCGGGCCGGCGATCATCGGCATCGCCATCGGGAAGACCGACACGTCCTCCACTTCGGGCGTCTCGATGATCTTCTGCGCACGGTCCTCGCGGCGCTGCGTGCGCTTCTCGAACACCATCTCCAGCGCGATGAGGAACAGCATGATGCCGCCGGCGATGCGGAAGCTGGACAGCGAGATGCCCAGCGCGCGCAGCAGATCCTCGCCAAACAACGCGAACACGAGGAGGATCGCGCTGGCCACCAGCACCGCGCGCACCGCCATGGCGCGGCGCTGCGCCCCGCTGGCGCCCGCCGTCAGCCCGGCATAGATCGGCGCGCAGCCCGGCGGATCGATCACCACGAAGAAGGTGATCAGCGAGGAAATATAGAGTTCGATCACAAGGCGCGCTCGTCGACCGGCAGGCCTTCACGGCGCTGCGCCGAGAGCAGCGTGTTGCGCAACAGGCAGGCGATGGTCATCGGCCCGACGCCGCCCGGCACCGGCGTCACCGCGCCGGCAACGCTCATCGCGCCGGCGAAATCGACATCGCCGACCAGCCCCGTCTCGGTGCGGTTGATGCCGACATCGATCACGCAGGCGCCCGGCTTGAGCCATTCGCCGCGCACCAGTTCGGGCCGGCCGACCGCCGCCACGACGATATCCGCGCGCGCCACGACCGAGGCGAGATCGCGGGTGCGCGAATGCGCCACGGTGACGGTGCAGCTTTCGCCGATCAGCAATTGCGCCATCGGCTTGCCGACGATGTTCGACCGCCCGATCACCACGGCGTCGAGCCCGCTCAGATCCCCCAGCACATCCTTGAGCAGCATCAGGCAGCCATAGGGCGTGCACGGCACGAAGCCGTCGATTCCTGTCGCCAGCCGCCCGGCATTGACCGGATGGAAACCGTCGACGTCCTTGTCGGGGTCGATCCGCGTCGTCACCGCGCGTTCGTCGATCTGCGCCGGCAATGGCAACTGGACGAGGATGCCATCGACCGCGGGATCGGCGTTGAGCGTATCGATCAGCGCCAGCAGCGCGTCCTGCCCGACATCCGCGGGCAAGCGGTGCTCGAAGCTCTCCATGCCCGCTGCGCGTGTCGCCTTGCCTTTCGAGCGAACATAGACGGCGCTCGCCGGATCCTCTCCGACCAGCACCACGGCCAGGCCGGGCGCGCGGCCGGCGGCGGCACGGAAGGGGACTACCTGTTCGCCGATGCGCGCGCGCAGGCGGGCGGCAAAGGCTTTTCCATCGATGATCTGGGCGCTCATGGCGCCGCTTCATAGAGGCGCGCGGCGATCTGTGCCAGCGTGGTGACGTCGCCGCGAATCTGCAGCCGCTTGAGCCGCGCGGTATCGCCGGCGACGATGATGACCGCGCGGGGGGCAACACCGAACGTTTTGGCGACCAGCGGCCGCAACGCGGCATTGGCGGCGCCCTCGACCGGCGGCGCGGTCAGCCGCGCGACGAAATGCTCGGCGGTGCCCGCCGCCAGGCTTTCACGCGACGCGCGCGGCGTGACCCGGACGGCAATGGCGATGCCGTCCGTGCGCACCGCCCAGGCCGGCATCAGACCGCGAGCGCGGGCGTGTAGAAGGCCATCGCCAGATTGGGGATGACGATAGTCATCAGGATGTAGAGGATCAGCAGCACGACGAGCGGCGAGAGATCGAGCGCGCCGAAATCGGGCAGGATGCGGCGAATCGGGCGATACAGGGGCTCGGTGATGCGTCGCAGCGCCTCCCAGACGGTGCGTACCGCGTCGCTTTGCGTGTTGATCACGTTGAACGCGATCAGCCAGGACAGGATCGCCTGGACGACGATGATCCACCACACGACGTTGAGGAGCACCTGGACGATCTGCAGAATGACGATCAATTACGGTCTCCGGATAGGCATGGTCGCTTCCCCGATAGCGCATGCGCCTGCCCGGGAACAACAGCATAGCCGCGATCGGATGCCGTAAACGTCAGGCGTAGGCGCGCCGGGCGGTCATTTCGGGGTGGCGGACGGAACGGACGATGCGTTCCGCGACGCCGACGGCGGCGACCTGCGTGCGGCGCGGCGCACCGTCGGGGCCGGCGGGGAGGGGATCGGCGCGACGCAGCTTGGCGATCGCCCGGCGATCGAGCGCGGCGTCGCCCGAACTGCCGACGAGGCGGATATCGGCGATACGGCCATCGGGTTCGACGGTGAAGGCGAGCAGCGCGGTGCCGGTGCGATAATCGGTGCCGGGCGTGATCGGATCGGGCTGCGTGGCGCGGGCGATGGCAGTGCCGAGATCGGCGATCCAGCGGTTGAGATCGGGCGCGTGGCGTGGGGCGTGCATGTCCGTGCTCCTGCAGGTGCGGAAGCTTTGGCTAGCAGGGCGGTGTGAACCCTGCGCGACAGGCGCGTGACGGCGGACGACACGAAAGCGTCACCCGCAGGTAACAGTGCGGCCGCTCAGCGATGGACCAGCGTGCCCGCGCCCTGCCGGGTGAAGATTTCCAGCAGCATCGCGTGCGGCACGCGGCCGTCGAGAATTACCGCGGCATCGACCCCGGCCTCGACCGCGGCGACGCAGGTCTCGAGCTTGGGGATCATCCCGCCGCTGATCGTGCCGTCGGCGCGCAGCTCGGCGATCGCCGCCGGATCGAGATCGGTGAGCAGTTCGCCCTGCTTGTCGAGCACGCCGGCGACGTCGGTGAGCAGGAAGAAGCGCTTGGCGCCAAGCGCCGCGGCGATCGCGCCGGCCATCGTGTCGGCATTGATATTGTAGGTATGGCCATCGGCGCCGATCGCGATCGGCGCGATCACCGGGATGATGTCGGCGGCGGACAGCGTATCGATGATCCGCCGGTCGACCCCGACCGGTTCGCCGACAAAGCCGAGATCGACATGCCGCTCGATCCCCTGCAGCTTGTCCGGCGTGCTGCGCCCGACCTTTTCGGCAGTAACGAATCCGGCATCCTTGCCCGACAGGCCGACCGCGCGCCCGCCGGCCTGGCCGATCCAGCCGACGATTTCCTTGTTGATGCTGCCCGCCAGCACCATTTCGGCGATCTGCGCGGTTTCCGCATCGGTGACGCGCAAGCCGTCGACAAAGCGCGATTCGACGCCCAGGCGCTTGAGCATCGCGCCGATCTGCGGACCGCCGCCATGGACCACGACCGGGTTGATGCCGACCGCCTTGAGGAGCACCACATCCTCGGCGAAATCGCGCTGCAGCTCGGGGCTGCCCATCGCATGCCCGCCATATTTCACCACGAAGGTCGCGCCGGCATAACGCTGCAGATAGGGCAGCGCCTCGACCAGCGTTTCGGCCTTGGCGAGCAAGGCGGGGGCGGGGGCATGATTGGTCATGGCGGGCCTTTAGCCTCCCTGGTCACCCGCGCGATAGCGGAATTACGCCCGATCCAGCCGCCGCCCCAGCGCCACGACGAGATAGATCAGCGGCGGCACCAGGATCAGCGACAGTGCGATCTTGGCCAGCATCTGCCCGGCGATCAGCTCGCCGATCGGGAACACGCCGTAAAAGGCGATCGTGGCGAACAGCAACGTATCGACGATCTGGCTGAGCACGCTGGCGATCGCCGCGCGGAACCACAGCAATTGGCCGCCCTCGCGCCCTTTGAGCGCGGCGAAGATCGTCACGTTCAGCGTCTGCGAGATGCCGTAGGCGATGATCCCGCCGAGCCAGATGCGCCATGTCGCGCCGAGCACGAGCTGGATCGCGTCGCGGTTCGCCGGTTGCATATCGGGCGAGGCGGGCAGGAAATGCACGATCCACGACAGCAGGATCGAGACGACCAGCGGCACGAACCCGATCCGCACCAGCGTGTTGGCCGCTTTCGGGCCGTGCAGTTCGGCGACAGCGCTGGAGACGATGACGAGCAGCAGGAAGGCGAAGATGCCCGCTTCCACCGCTAGCGGCCCAAGGCCGAACAGCGGCCCGATCGCCGACAGCGGCCCCAGCGCGACCTGCTTGTTGCCGAGCACCCCGGCGATGCACACCATGCCGCCGTAGAAGATCGAGAAGAAGAAAAGCGAGCGCGGGAAGGCCGGTGGCGTCTGGTTCATCGCCGCGACGCTACCGCTTCCCCGGCGCGCGTCAATCCGCCACCGCGACTCCGCCGAGCCGTGGCATGCTGCATTGCCGTCAAAGAGGGCTGTCCTCCCGCGGTGATCTTGGCCATAACCCGCGCCCGAGCGAACCGGTTCGGCAGACGGCGCAACTTTATTGCGCGATCACCGTGAATCCTGTGAAGCTAGGCCGGATTCCGGGGGAAGTGATTCGATGAACAGGTTCTTGATCGGTGTTGCGGGCATTGCGGTGATTCTCGGGATCGCTGTGCTGCTGTCGAGCGACCGTCGTGCGATCCGCCTGCGCGTGGTCGGCGCGGCCTTCGCGCTGCAGGTCGGCATCGCCGTGCTCGTGCTCTATTCGAGCGCGGGCAAGATGGTGCTGGGGCAGATGTCGGGCGGGGTCGCCAACCTGCTCGGCTATTCGCAGAAGGGCACCGAATTCCTGTTCGGCAAGATGGCGACGCCGGAGATCGGCGGGCAGAGCTTCGCGATCGCCGCGCTGCCGGTGATCATCTTCTTCGCCAGCCTGGTCTCGATCCTCTATTACCTCGGCATCATGCAGTTGATCGTGCGCTGGGTCGGCGGCGCGATCGAATGGGTGATCGGCGTGTCCAAGGTGGAATCGCTGTGCGCGGCGGCGAACATCTTCGTCGGGCAGAGCGAATCGCCGCTCGTCATCCGGCCCTATCTGGCCGGGCTCACGCCGCCGCAATTGTTCACCGTGATGACCAGCGGCATGGCCGGCGTGGCGGGGACGATCCTGGCGGCCTATGCCTCGATGGGCATCCGCATCGATTATCTGCTCGCCGCCAGCTTCATGGCCGCGCCCGGCGGCATCCTGATGGCCAAGATCATGATGCCCGATCGCCTCGGCGCGCCGGAAGGCGAGCTGCCGCTCGGCGACGTGCCCGACAATAGCGCGGGCGAACCGCTGCCGCAGGCGACGCATGACGAGGAAAAGCCGGCCAACCTGATCATGGCTGCGGCCCAAGGCGCGCAGACCGGGGTCAAGCTGGCCGTCGCGGTCGGCGCGATGGTGCTGGCGTTCGTGGCGCTGGTGGCACTGGCGAATGGCCTGCTGGGCGGGATCGGCGCATGGTTTGGCTATCCCACGCTGAGCTTCCAGGGGCTCTTGGGCTATGTGTTCGCGCCGATCATGTTCCTGCTCAACGTGCCGTGGAGCGAGGCCGGGATCGCCGGTGGCCTGTTCGGGCAGAAGATCGTGCTCAACGAATTCGTCGCGTACATCTCGCTCGGCACGCAGACCGGCTTGTCGGCGCGGACGATCGCGGTGATCACCTTCGCGCTGTGCGGCTTCGCCAATTTCAGTTCGATCGCGATCCAGATGGCGGTGACCGGCAGCCTTGCCCCCAATCAGCGCCCGATGATCGCCAAGCTCGGGCTGCGCGCGCTGGCCGCCGGGAGCCTCGCCAATCTGATGTCGGCCGCGCTGGCCGGCCTGCTGATCGGCTAAAAAAAGACCGGCCCGGTGGCATGCCACCGGGCCGGCAGGGGGAGAGATCAGAACTGGTAGCCGATGCCGCCCGCGGCGCCGGCGCGGCCCTGCGAGTCGTAGCTGCCGCTCAGCTTCACGACGGTGCTGCCGTCGTTGAACGCCTTGGAGAAGCCGAGCGCGAAGGCGGACTGGCCGCCATAGGTGCCCCCGGCAATGGCGATCATGCCCTTGCCCGCTTCATAGGCCTGGGGCAGCCCGGCCGCCGCCAGCGCGCCCGCCGTGCCCGCGCGACTGTCACGCCGCACTTCGCGCAGATCGAAGTCGAGCCCGGCGAAGCGGCTGTCGGTATAGTTGTTCGCCTGGGTCACCGCGCTGTTGATGCCGGCATTGAGCTGGCTGACATTGACCGCATCGGTTGCCGATACGCCGGCCGCGACATTCTGCAGCGTCGTCGCGGCGCCGCCATTGTTGAACGTCACGCTGGTCCGCGAAGCATCGTATTGCACCGCATTCTGCGCCAGTGTGAGCGCGGAGTTCGCGGTATTGGTGACGGTCGCGACATTCTGGTTGGTGGCGAACAATTGCGCGCCGTTGACCGCATCGGTCGATCCGGCATTGAGCGCGCCCGCCGCCACGTTGTTGATCGTCACCGGCGCGGCGGCATTGCCCCCGGCGAGCGTGATCGTGTTGGTGCGCACGCCATTGACGTCGGTATTGTAGGTCACCGCATTGGCGCTCGCCTGGGCCAGCGCGAAGACCTGGCCGCCATTGACGGCGTCGGTCGACCCGGCCGCGATCGAGCCCGCCGCGACATTGTGCAGCCCGACCGGCGCCGCCGTCGCGCCGACCAGCGTCAGGTCGTTGGTCGGCACCCCGCCATTGGGCGTGGTGGGATCGTCCGGATTGGAATATTGCACCGTGCCGATCGCGCCATTGTTGATATCGTCGCCGAGATTGGTGACGGCGGTGCTGACATTGGTCACCGAGGCATCGAGATTGGCGACGGTATCGCCGAGGTTGGTGACCGTCGTCGACAGGTCGTTCACCGTATTGCCGAGATTGGTGATCGCCGTCGTGTTGCTGGCGACCGCCTGATTGGTGGCGTTGAGCTGCGCGCCGTTCACCGCGTCCGTCGATGTGGCGTTGACCGCGCCCGCTGCCAGGTTGGTGATCGTCGTGCCGCCGGCGCCGCCCAAGGTGACCGAGGTCTGCGCGGCATTGTCGTAGCTCACGCTATTCGTCGCGACCTGGCCGATCTGCCCGCTGACCCCGGCCAGCGCATCGCCGACATTGGTGTAGCTGGTGCCGTTGATGACATAGGTCGGCCCGGTGATCGCGCCGGTGGTGACGTTATACGCCGCGCCGCCGCCCAGGCTGGTGACGAAGGACGTGCCCAGGGTGCTCGAGACACCGCGCAACTGCGCGACGTTGACCGCGTCGGTATCCTCGCTGCCGGCGCCGACGCCGGTGATCTGGCGCGTGCCGAGCGGTGCGAAGGTGCCCGTCGCCGGATCGATATAGTCCGCCGTACGGGCCACCGCGATCTCGCCGATCGAGGATTGCGTGCCGGCGAGGCCGAACGCGGTGTAGCTTGCGACCCCGCCACGCAAGGTCGAGGAGGCGCTGCCCAGCGCGACGCTGTTTTCGAGATTGGCGATTGCGCCGGCGCCGAGCGCGGTCGAGGCGAAGGCGGTTGCCGACGACAGCGTGCCGAGCGCGGACGCCCCGAAGCCGGAGGCAAGCGAGCGTTCGCCGACCGCCAGCGTATAATCCGCCGAGGCCAAGGACGATGTGCCAAGTGCCGTCGAGTTCAGGCCGCTCGCGGCCGAACCGTTGCCGAACACCGCGGCGTTATCCCCCGTGGCGGCGCTGGCGTTGCCGACCGCCAGCGTGTTGACCCCGCCGGTCACGATATCCGACCCGAATGCCAGCGAGCCGTTGCCGTTCACCAGGTTGCGGTTGCCGAAGGCGAGCGCGCCGGTGCCGTTGACGAGGTTGTTCGCGCCGATCGCGATCGTGCCGTCGCCGGTCGCCTGATTGAGCTGACCGATCGACACGGAGCCGTTGCCGGTGGCGAAATTGGTGTCGCCCAATGCCACCGCGCCGGTGCCCGTCGCCTCGTTATCCCGGCCCAGCGCGACCGCGCCGTCGCCGAGCGCGATGTTGGGATCGCCGATCGCCACCGCGCCATCGCCCGAGGCGATATTGGCAAAGCCGATCGCCACCGCGCGTCCGGCGATCGTGCTCGAGCCGTCGCCGATCGCGACCGATCCTGCGCTGCCCGCCACCGTGTTGCGCCCGGCGGCGATCGATCCATCGGCGCTGGCGATGGCGTTGGGCCCGATCGCCGTGGAATCGGTGCCCAGCGCCTGCGAATCCGGCCGCACCGAATTGGCGTTGAAATAGCGCGTATTGGCATCGATCGTGGTGCCGATCGAGGTCTCGATCGCGGATACGGCGCCCTGGACGCTGCCATAATTGGTGCCGCCATAGACGATGCCCGCGGTCACCGTGCCGGTGGCCGGATCGTAAGCCGACGTGCCACCGAGCGCCAGCGCCAGGCTGTTGCCCAGCCCAAACAGCTGCCCGCCATTGACCGCATCGAGGCTGCCCGCGCCGAGCAGGCCGGCCGCCACGTTGGTGATCCGCTGCGGCGTGCCGCCGCGGCTGGCATTGAAGGCCTGCAGCGTGCCGTCATACAGCAGCGCATCGCTCTGCAGGCTGGTGACGCTGGTATTGAGCGTCGCGATATTGGTCGTGTTGATGCTGACCGCATCGTTGGTCGCGCTCAGTTGCGCGCCGTTCACCGCGTCGGTCGATCCGGCCGCGACCACGCCGGCACGCACATTGTGCAGCCCGACCGGGGCGGCCGTCGCACCGACCAGGGTCAGATCGTTGGTCGCGATCCCGCCATTGGGCACGGTCGGCGTGGCGGGGTTGGAATATTGCACCGTGCCTACCGCGCCATTCTGCACGTTGGTGGTCAGGTTGGTGATGGCATTGGTGTTCGTCGTGACATTGCCGTTGGTGGCGAACAGTTGCGCGCCGTTGACCGCCTCGGTCGATCCGGCGGCGACCGTGCCGGGGGCGAGATTGCTGATCGTCGTGCCGGCCGGGCCGGTCAGCGTGATGCTGTCACGCATCGCCGTGTCGTAGAGCACGGCATTGGCCGAGACCGCGCCGATCTGCGCGGCGACGCCGGTCAATTGCGCGACGTTGACCGCGTCGGTCGGTGCCGTGCCGGCCGCGACATTGGTGATCTGTCGCGTCGCGCCCGCCGCGCCGACGGAGAATTCGCCGGCCGACCCCGTCGTGCCGGTGATGCCGAGCGCGGTATAATTGGCCTGTGCGCCACGCGCCGCGCTGCTGCCCGCGCCGAGCGCGATGCTGTTCGCCGCCGTTACCGAGGCGCCGGTGCCGATCGCCACCGCATTGACCGCCGCGGCGGCGGTGGTGGCCGAATTGCCGAACGCGATCGAGCCCTGTTCGCCGGCGACCGCCTCGAGCCCGTTGGTGCCGAGCCCGGTGATGCGATTGCCCCCGATCGCGATGCCGCCCTCGGTGTTGAGCTGGAACGAGTCCGCCTGCAGATCGCACCGGTCGCTCGGGCCGACGATCGTGCCGTTGGCGTTGAGCACCTGCAGCGTGATCGGCTGCCCCGCGGCGGCATCGGCGAGCAGGCCGGTGACATCGATGTCGAGCGGCGTGAGAATGCCGAGCAGCGGGTTGAGCGCACCCTCGACGGGCGTGACGATGCCCCCCACGACCGGTGCGATAATGTCCGTTACCACCGATGGCGGAAGGCTGACGCCCGAGCAGGCGCTGACCAGATTGGGGGTCTGCGCCGCTGCGGGCTGGCTGCCGAGCAGCAACGCGCCGGTCATGCCAAGTGTCGAGACCGAGCCGCACAGCGTCCGGGCAAATAGACGAGCATGGCGACGGGCAGGATTAGTCTGGCTGGATGCGAGCAATGTGAGCATGGAAGCGTCCTCCTGTATCGAGCCGGGTGAGGCTCAATTAAAGTACCGCTGCAAGTTGTTGTTATTGATGCACCGGAATGCCGGAAGACTGCTGCCTGTAATGCTAACGAAATCCTACCAGACAAATATAAAATCCTGCAGGAACGAATGGTTACGAGATTAGTTTATGACATTGACTAGAACCATTGTGAATTAGACTTGAAATTCGTTTTAGTTCTTTCCTGTGGTCTGATGGATGCCGTGCCGCGCTGGCGACCCTATCGTCGTTGAAGGACTATCGATCGGTGTTGCCGCCGAAGGCACGCAAACCGGACTAGATCGTCATTTCGGGTCGATCACTGCCCGACCCGTCTTATCGTCGGCCGGACCGGGCGCGCGGGGCTGGGCACCTGTCCGCCCGCGACGTGCGCGGCTAAGAAGCGGCTGCGACGCGCACTTTCACGCCGTCCGCAACCTTGTCGCCGGGATGCAGGATCACGCGATCGCCCGGCGCGAGACCGCTGAGAAGCTGTGCGACGTCGGCGTTCATCCGGCCGATCATGACCGGAACGGCCCGGGCGGCATCCCCATCGATCCGGAACACCTGCCAGGCCTTTCCGCTGCGGAACAGCGCGCTGATCGGCACCAGCATGGCGTCGGCCGACGACCAGATCGCGATCCGTGCCGTTGCCCGGAAGCCATGGCCGAGCTGCGCCCATGCGCTCCGCGGCGCGGCGAAATCGATGACCACGTTGACGCGCTGCTCCTCGACACCCAACGCCGATATCTTGAGGAAGCCAGATGGCTCCACCAGCCGCACGCGACCCTCGAGCGGCCGATCGCCGCCCCAGTCCTCGATCGATACCGCGGCGCCGGGCCTGACCTGAACCGCATCGGCGGATAGCAGGTCGGTGACCAGTTCCAGCCGTGCCGGATCGCCGACCGCGACGAGCGGGGTGCCCGCGACGACGACGCGCATGCTCTCCTGCGGTACGGTCAGCACCGTGCCCGATACCGGCGAGCGGACGTCGACGACGCCGCGTCCGGCGGCGTTCGGCGGGCGTACGGTCATGCCCGGGGCGATCAGCCCGGCGCGCGCCGCCAGAACGCTTTCACGGCCGCTGCGCTCGGCCTCGCGCGCCGCATGCACCGCCGCATGGGCGCGATCGCGCGCCGCGCGCGCGGCGTCCAGTGCTGCCTGCGCGACGAAGCCGCGGTCGCGCAGCGCGACGGTTCTGGTCAATTGTCGCTCGGCCAGATGCTGCGCCGCCAGCGCGTCCTCGACCTGGGCGCGGCTCGCCGCTGCCTGCGCTTCCAGCGCGTGGACATTGGCCAGCGTTTGCGCGACCGTGCGCACATCGAGCGCACCGGGCTCGGCCGGCTGGATGCGCGCGAGCAGGGTCACGCCGGCGGTCACCCGTGCACCCGGCTTGAGCGGCACGCGGAGAAGTTCGCCGCTGATCGGTGCCGAGACGGTGTACAGATCGCGCACGCGGGTTTCGGCGAGATCGTCGATCGTGACCGTGATCGGTCCGCGCTGCACGGTGCCGGCCTCGACCTCGACCGCCGGTGTGCGCGTCGCGACGAACAGCGCCACGCCGAGGACGATGGCGATCACCAGGACGAGGATGCGGGGGCCAGTGACGAGCTTGCGGTTCATAATCATTCCCTGGTCTTCAGCGCGCGCACGAGATCGAGCTGGTCGACCCGGCGGCGGATGAGGAACGCGGTGCCGGCGGCGGCGGCGGCGACGATCAGCACGCCGCGGGCCAACACGCGCGGATCGATCTCGAACGGAATGGTGAACAGCTCGGTGCTGAACTGGCCGATCAGGAAGCGCCACAGCTCGATCCCCGCCCAGATGCCGGGCGGAAGCGCCAGCAGGACGAGCAGCGCCTGTTCGCCCAGCAGGATGAAGGCGACTTCGCTGCGCCGGAAGCCGAGCACGCGCAGCGATGCGAGATCGCGCGCGCGCTCCGACAGGCTGATCCGTGCGCTGTTATAGACCACGCCGATCACCACCAGCATCGCCAGGCCGACATAGAAGACGGTCTGGATCGCGAAATTCTGCTCGATCGTCTCGTTCATCGTGCGCAGCATTGCGCGGCGGGAGGAGATCCCGGCGACCATCGGACTGTCCGTCAGGCGCGCATAGAGGCGCGGCAGCGCCGCCGCATCGACCTGCAGATAGGCCCCCGACAGCGTGTCGCCCTCGCGCAGCAGCCGGTTCAGACCGGTGCGATCGAGGCTGGCCGCACTGCCGAACGGGCTGTCGAGCACGGCGGCGACCTGCAGCTGCAGCGTCGGACGCGCGCCCTCGGTCACGGCGGCAGTAATCGAATCGCCGACGCCGACGCCGAGCTGGTGCGCGGTCCGCCCGGCCAGCACGGCACCGGCCGGCGCGGTGCTGGCGGGGCGGCCCTCGATATCGATCAAGCGCCAGAGGCCGGCGCCGGGCGCCACGCCCGCTAATGTTTCGCGCACCTCATGGTGGCGCGCATGCAGGCGCGCGCCGACCGCGCGGAACGGCTGGACGTGCAGCACGCCGGGGATTCGCTCCAACTCGTGGAGCGCGCGTGCATCGCGCGGTTCGGCAAAGGTCACGGTGAGATCCGAGCGGTCGGCAAGGTCGAAGCCGAGATCGATCATCCGGCGGATGCTGGCCGTCGGGCTCGCCGAGGCGACGTAGAGCATGGTCGCCGCGGCCAGGCCGAGCACGGTGAGCGCCGAGCGCAGCGGACGCCGCAGCAGGCCGCGCATGATGATCCGGCTCGGCTCGTCCGGGCCCAACGCGCCGGCGAGCCAGCCCGCGGCGCGGCTCGAATAGTCCGCCGGCGCCTCGGGACGCATCGCATCGGCGGGCGACAATCGCGCCGAGCGCCACACCGCCGTCGCCGCGCCCAGCACCACCGGGATCAGCGTCGCGGCCACGGCGAGCAGATAGGCGTTGGTATCGATCCGGAATTCGAGGAACGGGAAGGTGAAGAAGCGCTGATAGATCCCGGCCATGCCCCGCCCGAGCCATGCGCCGAGCGCGATCCCCAGGACCAGACCGCCGAGCGACAGCAAGACCGCGAGCTGCACATAATGCAGCAGGATGCCGCGGACGGGGAAACCGAACGCTTTCAGCAAGCCGATGACTTCCCGTTCGGTATCGACCAGCCGGGCGAGCACGATGTTGAGCAGGAACGCCGCGACCAGCAGGAAGATCGGCGGCAGCAGCTTGGCCATCGTCGACAGCTGATCGACCTCGTCGCGGACGAACCGGTCCGAAATCTGCTGCTCGCGCGAATAGGCGCCGACGCCGCCATAGGGGGCGAGCAGCAGATCGAGCTGGCGTTCGACCTCGCCGGGCCGCGCACCGGGAGCGAGCCGGACCAGCACGTCGTTGAACGCCTGGTTCAGATCCAGCGCGGCGGCGAGCGGCTCGCGCCCCATCCACAGGATCGCCGAGCGGCGATCGTCGGGAAAGATCTGCCCCGCCGTCAGCACATAGACATATTCCGGCGACAGCACCGACCCGACGAGCCGCAGCTCGACCTGCTTGCCGTACAGCACCGCGCGTACCCGGTCGCCGATCACGATGCCGGCGGCCTTCACGAACGCCGCGTTGGCCACGACTTCCTCGGGATGGCGCGGATCGGGCAGCCGTCCCGCGCGCAACACCATCTGGTTGAGCGACTCGGCGCGCGCCAGCGGCAGCGAATGCACCCGCGCCGTGACCGGCTCCGCCACTTGCGGCACGTCGAGCGTCGCTCGTGTCGTGATCCGGCTCTCGGCGGTCGCGACGCCCGGGATGAGGCGCACCTGCGCCATCAGGGTTTCCGGCGCGCGCACCAGCGGGGCGAAGACGTCGGCGAAGCGATAGCGATCGTAATAGGCGTTGCGGGTCGCTTCGAGCGAGCCGATCAGCCCGACCGCCATGACCATCGTGCCGACGCCCGCCGCGATGACCAAGGCGATCGCCACCGCCTGGCCGCGCAGCCGCCAGAGGTCGCGGAACAGCTTGACCGTCAGCGTCGAGCGGCCCGGCGTTACCATGTCAGCGCCAGCGGTGCGGCGCGGCGGGCATTGTGCCGCCGCCCGGTGATGCGACCGTCGCCGAACAGCAGCACCTCGTCGGCGACGTCGGCGATCACGGCATTGTGGGTGATGACGAACACGGTCGTGCCGAGCTCGCGATTGACCTGGTCGAGCGCGGCGAGCACCCGCGTGCCGGTATGGCTGTCGAGCGCGCCGGTCGGCTCGTCGCACAGCAGCACTTCGGGGCGTTTGGCGATCGCCCGGGCGATGGCGACGCGCTGCTGCTCGCCGCCCGACAGCTGCGCGGGAAAATGATCGAGCCGCGTCTCGAGCCCGACCAGCGCCAGCGCCGCGGCGGGATCCATCGGATGGTCCGAAATCTCGGTGATCAGCGCGATATTCTCGCGCGCTGTCAGCGAGGCGACGAGATTGTAGAACTGGAACACGAAGCCGACGCTGCGGCGGCGATATTCGGTGAGCGCGTCATCGTCGAACGCGGTGACGTCGCGGTCGTGGAACCAGGCATGGCCGGCGGTCGCATGATCCAGCCCGCCGAGGATGTTGAGCAGCGTCGACTTGCCCGACCCGGACGGCCCGAGCAGGACGATCATCGCGCCGGCCTGCGCGACCAGATCGACGCCGCGCAGCGCCTGCACGGCGTTCGCGCCCGTGCCATAGGTCTTGGTCAGCCCTTCGACCCGGTAGACCGGGGGAGCAAGTGCGCGCGCTGCCGCCGTGGGACCCATCGTCAGTCTCCTGCCGGGTCATGGCTATCGCTCGCGGCGGCGCACCGAGATACGGGAATACCCCAAGGGCGGCTATGATGCCTGAAGGGCGCGCGCGTTGCGCCGAGCGCCGCCCGAAGGCGACGCTCAAAGCCATCAAATTCCGCTAGAAACTGGTGCTGCCGGTGAGGATTGAACTCACGACCTCAGCCTTACCAAGGATGCGCTCTACCACTGAGCTACGGCAGCATGCCGCGAGAGCCTTACGGCGCTGGCGGAAGCGGCCTAAGAGACGAGGGGGACGACATTGTCAAGGCAAAGCGAGATATGAGCGACAACAAGGCAGCGGACGAGAAGGCGGAACGGCTGGCGGCGGCGCTGCGCGAGAATCTGAAACGGCGCAAGGCGCAGAGCCGCAGCGCCGCCGACGCGCCGGCCAAGGAGCCCGCTAGCGAATAGGCGCGCATTTGCCATCCAGCCAGGCGCGCTCCGCCGTGTCGAGCAGCGGCGCGATGATCGCGACGACCTGCGCATGATAGGCATCGAGCCAGGCGGCTTCCGAGTCGGTCAGCATTTCGGGCACGATCAGCGTGCGTTCGATCGGCGCGAAGGTCAGCGTCTCGAAGCCGAGCATCTCGGCGTCGCCGCCGGGCAAGCTGCGCGGCGTGACCAGCACGAGATTCTCGATGCGGATGCCGTATGCGCCGGCCTTGTAGTAACCGGGCTCGTTGGAAATGATCATGCCCGGGCGCAGCGGTTCGGACGGGCCGCCGCCGGGATAATTGGGCTGGGCGATGCGCTGCGGGCCTTCGTGGACCGACAGGTACGCGCCGACGCCGTGGCCGGTGCCATGCGCGTAATCGAGCCCCGCCTCCCATAATGGGCGCCGGGCAAAGGCATCGATCTGCCCGCCATTGGTGCCGGGCGGGAAGACCGCGCTGGCGATGGCGATATGGCCCTTCAGCACGCGGGTGAATCGGTCGCGCATTTCCGCGCTCGGCGCGCCGACCGGCACGACGCGCGTCACGTCGGTGGTGCCGTCGACATATTGGCCCCCCGAATCGACCAGATAGAGCTGGCCGGCTTCGATCGGCGCATTCGAGTCCTCGGTGACGTGATAATGCGGGCTGGCGCCGTTGGCGCCGGTGGCGGAGATCGTGTCGAACGAGGTGTCGAGCAGCACGCCGGTCGCCTCGCGCAGTTCCTGCAGCTTGGCGGCGGCGGAGAGCTCGGTCTGGCCGCCCTTCACCAATGCCGATTCGCACCAGCGCAGGAAGCGGACGAGCGCGGCGCCGTCGCGCGCCGAGGCGGCACGGTGGCCGGCGATCTCGGCCGGATTCTTGGTCGCCTTGGCGAGCACCACCGGATCGCGCGCGGTCATGATCGTCGCGCCGCCGGCCGAGAGCCGATCGAAGATCGCCGCCACCGCGCGGTCGGGATCGGCGGCGATCAGCTTGCCGGCATAGCCGCCGAGCGCGTCGGCGAACTCGGACCGATCGCGCACGCGCACGGCGTTGCCGAGGTGCTGGCGCACTGCATCCGTCACCTTGTCGGGCGCGACGAACAGTTGCGCGGTGCCATCGGCATCGACGATCGCGTAGGACAAGGCGACCGGCGTGTGCGCCACGTCCGCCCCGCGGATGTTGAGCGTCCAGGCGATCGAATCGAGCGCGGTGAGCACGACCGCGTCGGCATGGTGCGCGGCGAGCCAGTCGGCGATGCCGGCACGCTTTTCGGCCGAGGAAGCGCCGGCGACGGCGTCGTCCTGCACTTTGAGCTTGGCGTCTGAGGGTTGCGGGCGATCGGCCCAGATCGCGTCGATCGGGTTGTGGTCGACTGCGACCAGCGTGGCGCCTTTCGTCTTCAGCGCGGCGCCGGCTTCGCGCACCCAGGCGCTGGTGTGCAGCCACGGATCATAGCCGATCCGGCCGCCGGCGGGCGCATGCGCGGCGAGCCAGTCGGTGATGCTGACCGCGGGGACGGGCTGGTACGACCAGTCCGCGGCGTCGACCTGCTGGCGCACCTGCAGCGTATAGCGCCCGTCGGTGAACATTGCCGCCTGATCCGCCAGCACCGCCGCCGCGCCGGCCGAGCCCTGGAAGCCGGTCAGCCAGGCAAGCCGCTGGGCATAGCCGCCGACATATTCGGACATATGCTCGTCGGTCAGCGGCACGACGAAGCCATTAAGGCCGTCCTGCTGGAGCTGCGCGCGGAAGGCGTGGAGGCGATTGGTATAGGGGGGCATGGGGGTCTCTGGGCTGGAAGGTCAGGCTAAGGTTAGGCCAAACGGTGGAACTGGTGAGCGGCGAACGTCGCGAAAGTCGCACGCTCCGCGCGCGCGGGCTGCGATCGATCGAGGCGGGGCAGGACGCATTCCGGGACGGTGGCATAAAAGGCGGTTTGTAGGACAGCGCTTCTTTCGATGCGCACGCGCAGACCGGGCATACCAGGGAGCAATGTTGGTCGTGTAGCGCTCATGCTTGGCGCTTCAAGCGTATCCCACAGGCGCAATAACGGCGATTGGCGACGGCCTTCCATCGCGGGCGGGACGCGGTGACGGCCCCGGCCAGCCACTTTCCCGTCATCCTGAACTCGGTTCAGGATCCATCGTGCCACAGCGACGCCGATCCAAGTGGCGGAATGGACCCTGAAATAAGTTCAGGGTGACGGAAATGGGTGCGTGCAGGGATGAATCCCGATGCTTGCAAAGTGGACGTGGGGCTTCGACAAGGCGTCTGTCCACGCTAAGACGCTCGGCATGACCGAGCTTACGCCCCCCATCGCCGAGACCCGCCCGCACAGCTTCACCGCCCACGGCGTGACGATCGAAGACCCCTATGCCTGGCTGAAGGACCCGAACTACCCCGAGGTCGATGACGCGGACGTGCTCGCCTATCTCGAGGCGGAGAACGCCTATTTCGAGGGGGTGATGGCGCCGCACAAGGCGCTGACCGAGCGGCTCTACGAAGAGATGAAGGCGCGGATCAAGGAGGACGATTCGTCCGTGCCGCAAAAGGATGGCGACTGGCTGTACTGGACCGCGTTCGAGACCGGCGGCCAGTATCGCAAATGGTGGCGGAGGCCCGTAGCGGGCGGGCCGGACGAGCTGATCCTCGACGAGCCGGCGCTGGCCGAGGGCAAGGAATATTTCCGTTTGGGCGCGATCGTGATCAGCGAGGACGGCACGCTGATGGCCTATTCGACCGATGCCGACGGATCGGAGCGCTACACGATCCGCTTCAAGTCGCTCGAGGACGGCGCGCCGCTCGCCGAAGAGATTGACGGCGTCTCGGGCAAATGGGGATCGGATTCGATCGAGGGGGCGATCGGCAATATCGTCTTCACGACCGATGGCAGCGGCGTGCTGTACGGGCTGACCGACGAGCATTGGCGCACGCGGACGATCAAGTTCCACCGCTTGGGCACCCCGGTCGCCGACGATGTGGTGATCTATTACGAGGAGGATGCGAGCTTCTCGGTCGGCGTCGACATGACGAGCAATCGCGCGTGGATCGTGCTGGCGACCGGCGGGCACGACACGAGCGAAATCTATCTGCTGCCGGCGAACGATCCGCTGGCCACGCCTTTGCTCGTCTCGGCGCGCAAGACGGGGCGCGAATATGACGTGGACGAGCATGACGGCACGTTGTTCATCCACACCAACGATGTGGATCCGAACTTCCGGCTGTGCACCGCGCGCATCGACGCGCCGGACGAGTGGTCCGAGCTGATCGCGCCGTCGGCGCATTTCTACATGACCGGAATCGAGTGCTTCAAGGACTTCTTCATCGTCGACGGGCGCGAGGATGGTTTGGATCAGATCGAGATCCGGCGCTACGAAACGCCATTGGAGGCGCAGCGCATCGCGTTTCCCGAGGCGAGCTATGATGCGGGCCTGGGCAACAACCCGGAATATGACATGGCAGTCCTGCGCGTCGGTTATGAATCGATGGTCACGCCGGGGACCGAATATGATTACGACGTGGCGAGCGGCACGCTGACCACGCTCAAGGTGCAGGAAATCCCGTCCGGCTATGACGCGGATGGCTATCGCACCGAGCGGCTCAAGATCACCGCGCGCGACGGCACCGAGGTGCCGGTGTCGATCGTCTATCCGAAGGACTTTCCCAAGGACGGATCGCGCCCGCTGTTCCTCTATGCCTATGGCGCCTACGGCTATGCCATCCCGCCGGGCTTTTCGACCGGGCGGCTCTCGCTGCTCGATCGCGGTTTCGCCTATGCCATCGCGCATATCCGCGGCGGCGACGATCTCGGGCAGCAATGGTATCTCGACGGCAAGCTCGAGAAGCGCGCCAACACGTTCAACGATTTCGTCGATGTGGCGAAGGGGCTGGTCGCGCAGGGCTGGACCTCGGCCGGCAGGATCGCGATCGCCGGGCGCTCGGCGGGCGGCGAGCTGATGGGCGCGGTGGTCAATTCCGATCCCGAACTGTGGGGCGCGGTGATCGCCGACGTGCCGTTCGTCGACGTGCTGAACACGATGCTCGACGGCGATCTGCCGCTGACGCCGGGGGAATGGCCCGAATGGGGCAATCCGATCGAGGATCCCGCCGCGTTCGCGCTGATCCGGAGCTATTCGCCGTACGATCAGGTCAAGCCGCAGGCCTATCCGCCGATGTTCATCAGCGGCGGGCTCAACGATCCGCGCGTGACCTATTGGGAGCCGGCGAAATGGGCGGCGAAGCTGCGCGCCACCAAGACGGACGATAACGTGCTGCTGCTCAAGACCAATATGGGCGCGGGGCATGGCGGGAAATCGGGGCGGTTCGAGAGTTTGCGCGAGGCGGCGGAGGAACATGCCTTCGTGCTGTGGCAGCTGGGCGTGGAGGAATAGCGTCATGCTGAACGTGTTTCAGCATCCAGACGCGGTCACCCGCCTCACGGATACCGTCATTGCGGCAACTGACCGCGCCTGGATCCTGAAACAAGTTCAGGATGACGGTTCGGGGTGGGGCCAGTGACGCGCTTCACGCTATCGATCACCGCCGCGCCCGAGGACATTGACGAGCTTGGCCACGTCAACAATGCGGTGTGGGTGCAGTGGATCCAGCGCATCGCGCTGGCGCATTGGGCGGCGGTGGCCTCGGCCGAGGATCAGGCGGCGTATTTCTGGGTCATTACCCGGCACGAGATCGATTATCGCGGCAATGTGCGCGCCGGCGAGACGGTGACGGGCGAGACCTGGGTGCCGGCGCCGCCCAAGGGCGCGCGGTTCGACCGGCACGTGCGGTTCACCGGCGCGGACGGCAAGGTCAAGGTGGAGGCGGTGACGACCTGGGCGCTGATCGACAAAGCGAGCGGGCGGCTGCTGCGCGTGCGGCCGGAGATGGCGGAAGCGTTTCTGAGCGATTGAAGAAGGGTGGTTCGCGCGGAGACGCGGAGACGCGGAGGAAAGAGATTTCGCGCGAACGCGCGAATGTGAGAAAAGTGTTGGTGCGGCGTAACATGGCCGCGGGCGTGACATCTCCGCGCCTCCGCGCCTCCGCGTGAACCAATATTTCTGCCTAACCGCTGTTCCGTAGCGCGGTGGCGATGGCGTTGATCGACAGCAGGATGCCTTCGCCGATCCGTGCATCCTCCTCGCCGGCGCGGCGGCGCTTGATCAGTTCGATCTGCAGCAGGTTGAGCGGCTCGATATAGGGCAGGCGCAGGCGGATCGAGGCGTCGAGCGCGGGATGCTTTTCGAGCAGGCGGGACTGGCCGGTGGCGGCGAGCAGCCCGTCATGCGCCTGGTGCCAGCCGGTCTCGATCTGGCCGAACACGCGCGTCCGCAGATCGGCATCCTCGACCAGGGCGGCATAATGCGACGCGATGCCCATGTCGGACTTGGCGATCACCTGCTCCATATTGGCGAGGCTGGCGGCGAAGAACGGCCAGGCTTCGGCCATTTCCTTGAGCAGCGCCTTGTCCGGGAAAGCCTCGAGCGCTTGCCCCACGCCGTACCAGCCGGGCAGCATGACGCGCGCCTGCGCCCAGCTGAACACCCAGGGGATCGCGCGCAGATCCTCGATCCGGTCGCTCTTGGTGCGGCTGGCGGGGCGACTGCCGATGTTGAGGCCGGCGATCTCGGTGAGCGGCGTCATCTGGCGGAAGAAGGTGCGGAAGCCCTGCGCGTCGTCACCATAGACGAGGTCGCGATAGGCGTGGAACGCGGTGTCAGAGAGCTGCGTCATCGCCTCGCCGAAGCGCTTCGTGTCGGCCGGCGACAGCTGATCGGGCTCGAGGCTGGCGAGCAATGTGGCCGAGGCCATCGCCTCGAGATTGGTCATCGCGGCATCACGCGTGCCGTATTTGCCGGCGATCACCTCGCCCTGTTCGGTGATGCGGATGCGGCCCTGCACCGTGCCCGGCGGCTGCGCGCGGATCGCCGCGAAGCTCGAGCCGCCGCCGCGCCCGACCGCGCCGCCGCGGCCGTGGAACAGCTGCATGGCAATGCCGGCCTTCTCGAACACCGGCTTGAGCGCGGTCGATGCGACGCTCAGGCTCCAGGTCGAGGTGAGATAGCCGCCATCCTTGTTGCTGTCGGAATAGCCGATCATCACTTCCTGATAACCGCGCGCGCTGGCGATCGCGGCGATTTCGGGGAGCGCGAGCCAGTCGGTCATGATGCCGGGCGCGGCCTCGAGATCGCCGATCGTCTCGAACAGCGGCACCGCCATGATCGCGGCGCTGGGCGAATCACCCCCTTGTGAAGAATTGGGCCGGTAGAGGCCGACTTCCTTCAAGAGCAGGTTGATTTCGAGCAGATCGGAGACCGATTGCGCCATCGAGACGATGTAATTGACGATGCAGCCCGGGCCGTATCGGGCATGCGCCTCGTCGGCGGCGCGGACGATGGCGAGTTCGCTGGCGGTTTCCTCGGAATAGGCGGCGAAGCTGCTGGTCAGGGGGCGCGCGTTGGACAGTTCGGTGCGCAGCAGTTTCACGCGGGCGGCTTCGTCGAGCGCGAGATACTCGGCCTCGACCCCGGCGACCTTGAGCAGTTCGGCGACGACGCGTTCGTGCACCGCGCTGTTCTGGCGCAGATCGAGCGTGGCGAGATGGAAGCCGAACGTCTCGACCGCCCGGATCAGCCGGCCGAGCGCGCCGCTCGACGCCAGCGCGCCGCCATCGTGGCGGAGCGCGCGGGCGATGATCACCAGATCGGCGCGGAACGCCTGCGGGTCGGGATAGGGCTCGCCCTTCAGCGTCGCGGGGCGGGGCGCGGGCTTGCCGGTCAGCGCGAGATGCGTCGCGGCGAGCCGGGCATAGATGCCGCTGAGCGCACGGCGATAGGGCTCGTCGCTGCGGCTGGCGGCGGTGTCGCCGCTCGCCTCGGCCAGCGCGCGGACCTCGGCATCGGCCTCGGCAATGTCGGTCGAGATCGACAGTTCGGCGCCCAGCGCATTCACCGCGTCGAGATAATGGACCAGCACCGCTTCGCTGGCCTTGCCGAGCGCGGCGCGCAAACTGTCCGCCGTGACGAAGGGATTGCCGTCGCGATCGCCACCGATCCAGCTGCCCGGCTTGAGGAAGCTCGGCGTGCGCTGGCCCAGCGCGCGATCCCAGCGCTGGTAGAGCGCGGGCAAAGCGGGCAGGAACACGTCGCGCAGATAGCTGAGCGCGGTCTCGACCTCGTCGGCGACGTACAATCGCTCGCGGCGCAGCACGCGCGTCTGCCACAGCAAAGCGATCTGGCGCAGGATCGCCTCGTCGATCTTGTCGCCGTCGGGAGTCTCGGCCAGCCCCTTGTCGCGCAGCGCCATCAGCGCGGCGATATGGTTGCGGTGATCGATCATCGACTTGCGCCGCACCTCGGTCGGGTGCGCGGTGAGCACCGGCGCGATCAGCGCGTGATCGAGCAGGGTCATCACCGCTTGCGTATCGATCCCCTCGGCGGCGAGCCGCTCGAGCGCCGCCTCCAGCGTCGCGCCATGCTCGGCCGCCACGCCCTGGCGATCCTCGGCGAGATTGGCGAGCATCGAGAACAGCATGAAGCCGCGCACGAAATCGAGCGTCTCGTCGATATCCAGCCGATCGAGCCCGAGATCGATCCCGTTCGCGCCGCGATGCCGCTCGACCGAGGCGGCGCGGATATATTCGGTGCGCTCGAACAGCTTGGCGCCGCCATAATCGCGAATCACATCGCCGAGCAATTTGCCCAGGAAGCGGATGTCGGGATTGTTCGCGATCGTCGGAAGGTCGGCCATGGCATCATGCTGCGTTGCGGCGTGGCCCGGGTCAACCGACGATGCGCTTAGCGCGCGGCTTTTGTCGCCGGCGTCGGTACCGGCGTAGGTGCGGGCGTCGGCGCGGGTTGGGGCGATCGGCCCCAGCGCGCGGCGATGCGCTCGGCGGTGGTCAGGATCTGATCCTTGTCGGTATCGGCGGCGGCGAAGCGGGCCAGTTCGGCCGCCTCATATTCCTCGCGCGTGACGATGCCGTCCTTGTTACCGTCCCAGCGAGCCAGCCGTTCCGGGTGGCGCGGAAAATCGGAAGCATTGAGCGTTCCGTCATGATCGCGATCGACGCGGTTGAAGCGCCGGCCGAGCGCCGTGCTGTAATCCTTCAGCGCCTGCGCGGTGGGCGGGCGGAAATCGAACGGGCCGCTATCGCCATCGAGATCCTCGCCCGAGTTCGAACAGGCCGCCAGGGGCAGGGCAAGGGCGATCAGCAGCAGGCGCATGGCGGTTCCTCGGGAGTGACGCGGTACAGGCGGCCGTCTTCACCCGCCCGGCGCCGCCATGCAAGCCGCTTACGCTTCGAGCTCGACATCCCAGTAGAGCCAGTCGTGCCAGGTATCGTGCAGGTAATTGGGCGGGAAGCGCCGGCCATGTTCCTGCATCTGCCAGCTGGTCGGGCGGATCGCGGCGATGTGCAGCGGCATGTTCGCCTGTTTCGGCGTGCGCCCGCCTTTCCTGAGATTGCACGGCGCGCAGGCGGTGGCGACATTCTCCCACGTCGTCCGCCCGCCCTGCGCGCGCGGGATGATGTGATCGAACGTCAGATCATGCCCGCTGCCGCAATATTGGCAGCTGAATTTGTCGCGCAGGAACACGTTGAAGCGCGTGAAGGCGGGAAAGGCGCTGGGGCGGACATAGGATTTGAGCGCGATCACCGAGGGCAGGCGAAGCTTCTGCGTCGGGCTGCGCACCTCGCGCTGATATTCGGCGACGATATCGACGCGATCGAGGAACACCGCCTTGATCGCGGTCTGCCACGGCCAGACCGACAGCGGGTAATAACTGAGCGGCGTATAATCGGCGTTCAGCACCAGCGCCGGGCAACCGTCCGGGTGCCTGATGAGATCGGGATGGTACATAACCCCCTTTCACGCTGTTGCTTCCTTGACGGCGCTCTTGCCGACCCGGATGACGCTGTCATGACAGCACGGCACGTGACTCACGGTCAAGAGGGGCTGGTGACCCGCTTCGCGCCGAGCCCGACCGGGCGGCTGCACCTGGGCCATGCCTATGCCGCGCTGCAGGCGCATGATCGCGCGGCGGCGGCGGGCGGGCACTTCCTGCTGCGCATCGAGGATATCGACGGGACGCGCAGCCGGCCCGAACATGTCGCCGGGATCATCGAGGATTTGCGCTGGCTCGGGCTCGATTGGGACGGCGAAATCCTGTTCCAGTCGGCGCGGCTCACTGCCTATCAGGCCGCGCTCGACACGTTGCAGGCGCAGGGCCTGCTCTATCGCTGCTACTGTACGCGGGCGGAAATCGCGCATCTGTCCGCACCGCACGGGCCCGGCGCGGTCTATCCCGGCACCTGCCGCCACGCCGCGCCGCGCGACGACCTGCCGCATGCCTGGCGGATCGACATGGCCAGGGCGGCGGCGCTGGCCGGGCCGCTCGACTGGCACGACGAACTGGCCGGCGTGCAGCGTGCCGATCCGCTGGCGGCGGGCGATGTCGTGCTGGCGCGCAAGGACGCGCCGGCCAGCTATCATCTCGCCGTGGTGGTCGACGATGCGTTCCAGCGCGTGACGCATATCGTGCGCGGGCGGGACCTGTTCGAGGCGACGCATGTGCATCGCCTGTTGCAGCAGCTGCTCGGCCTGCCGACGCCGATCTATCGCCATCACCCGCTGTTGCGCGGCGCGGACGGCGCGCGCCTCGCCAAGCGCACCGGCGCGCCGTCGCTGGCGTCGCTGCGGGCCGCGGGCATGGACGGCAGGGTGCTTGCCGACGACCTGCGCGCCGGGCGGCTACCCATTGGCTTTACCCTGCCGAATGCCTAGATTGCGCGCATGACCACATTCCTTGCCATCCTGCTCGTCGCCGCGATGATCGCGGTCGTTGTCGTGTTCGTGCGCGGGCTCGTCCTGTTCCTCGCCAATGCGACCGAGGAGGCGAAGAACGGCAACAGTCTGAGCGGCCCGAGCGCCTCGGCGCTCAAATCGAACAAGATGATGCAATATCGCATCTTCTTTCAGGCGATCGCGATCCTGATCGTCGTGCTGATCCTGTTCCTCGCCAGCGGCAAATAGGCCGACCCCTTGGTCAAGCTCAACAAGATCTACACGCGCACCGGCGACGACGGCACGACCGGGCTGGTCGATGGATCGCGCATCGCCAAGACGGATGCGCGGATGGCGGCGATCGGCGATGTCGACGAGGCCAATAGCGCGATCGGCCTGGGCGTGGTCGCGCTCGGCGCGGGCGAACTCGCCACCGCGCTGACGCGGATCCAGAACGATCTGTTCGATCTCGGCGCCGATCTCGCCACGCCCGGCGAGGATTTCGCGCCGTCCGAGATGACGCTGCGCATCGTGCCGGCGCAGGTCGCGCGGCTGGAGGCGGAGATCGACGCGATGAACGCGACGATGCCGCCGCTGACCAGCTTCATCCTGCCCGGCGGCACGGCCGGGGCGGCCGCGGTGCATCTTGCCCGTGCGATCGTGCGACGGGCCGAGCGCACCGCCGTGCTGGCCGCGGCGACGGTGCCGATCAACCCGCAAGCGCTGGCCTATCTCAACAGATTATCGGATTATCTGTTCGTTGCCGCCCGGCACGTGAACCAAAACGCCGCTGGCGACGTTTTATGGGTGCCCGGCGCGTCGCGCTGAGGAGCGTGTTCCAGATTGATTGATGCCGCGGGCGTTCTGGATTATGGAGAACATAATGAGAACGATTCCCAGCCATGCGCAGCCTTTGTCGGCGCTTTCCGAACGCTTCGCGCGCGTCCGCGGCCTCAGCGTCGATCTCGTCGCGCCGCTGTCCGATGCCGATGCCACGGTCCAGTCGATGGACGATGCGTCGCCGGCCAAATGGCATCTCGCGCACACCACCTGGTTTCTGGAAACCTTCATCCTGCGCGATTTCGTTGCCGGCTACACGCTGCACGACGATCGCTTCCCGTTCCTGTTCAACAGCTATTACGAGGCCGAGGGGCGCCGCCATGCGCGCGGGCGGCGCGGCATGGTGACCCGGCCGACGCTGGACGAGGTGCTGGCCTATCGCCGGCATGTCGACGCCGCGCTGGTCGCCGCATTGCCCTATCTGCCCGACGCGGCGCGCGAGCTGGTGGCACTCGGCTGCCATCACGAGGAGCAGCATCAGGAACTGCTCGTCACCGATATCCTGCACCTGATGTCGGAAAATCCGCTCGAGCCGGCAATCTGGCCGGCGGCGCGGAAAGTGCCGGTCGAGATGCCGGGGCCGATCGGCTGGATCGAGCAGGCCGCCGGAATCGTTGAGATCGGCTTCGACGGTGACGGTTTCTCGTTCGACTGCGAAGGGCCGCGGCACCAGGCGCTGCTCGGCCGCCATGCGATCGCCGACCGCACCGTCACCAACGGCGAATGGGCCGCGTTCATTGCCGCGGGCGGCTATGCCGAGCCGCGCCACTGGCTGTCCGACGGTTGGGCCTGGGTGAAGGCGCAGGGCATCACCGCGCCGCTCTATTGGGAGCGGAACGGCGACGGCTGGACGCGCTTCGGGCTCGACGGGCGGCGGGCGATCGATCCCGCCGCGCCGGTGACGCATGTCAGTTTCTATGAGGCGGATGCCTATGCCGCCTGGGCCGGCGCGCGGCTGCCGACCGAGGCCGAATGGGAAGCCGCCGCCGCGCCCTACGATTCCGCGGGCGGCAACCAGCTCGATCGCGCCGGCGCGGTCGAACCGCGCCCGTCGACCGGGGCCCCGGGCTTTTTCGGCGACGTGTGGGAATGGACCGGCAGTGCCTATCGCCCCTATCCCGGGTTCAAACCGGTCGAGGGGGCGGTCGGCGAATATAATGGCAAGTTCATGTCCGGGCAGTGCGTGCTGCGCGGCGGCTCCTGCGCCACCCCGCGCGGCCATGCCCGGGCGAGCTATCGCAACTTCTTCTATCCGCACCAGCGCTGGCAGTTCACCGGCGTGCGCCTCGCGAAAGACCTTTGACATGCTGAAACAGGAAATCGAGGACGGCGAAGTCTCGCTGGCCGATCCGGCGTTCCGCGCCGATGTGCTGCGCGGCTTCGGCTCAAGCCCGCGCGCGATCCCGGCGCGCTGGTTCTACGACCGCCGCGGATCGGAACTGTTCGAGGCGATCACCGATCTGCCGGAATATTATCCGACGCGTACCGAGACCGCGATCCTGCGCAGCGCCTGCGCGGAGGTCGCGACGCTGGCCGGCGAAGGCCGCGCGGTGGTCGAGTTCGGGTCGGGCTCGTCGACCAAGACGCCGATCCTGCTCGGCGCGGTGGCGCCCGCGGCCTATGTGCCGATCGACATATCGGGCGATTTCCTGCGCGATTCCTCGGCACAGCTGGCGGCGGCCTTTCCCGGCCTGCCGGTGCTGCCGGTCGAGGCGGATTTCATGCGGCCGATTCCGCTGCCGACGCAGGTCGCCGATCTGCCCAAGCTCGGGTTCTTTCCCGGCTCGACGATCGGCAACATGATCCCGCATGCCGCGACCGATCTGCTGCGCGCGATGAAGGCGTCTTTGGGGGAGGGCGCGATGCTGCTGATCGGCATGGACCGGATCAAGGACGAGCACGTGCTGACCGCCGCTTATGACGATGCGCAGGGCGTGACCGCGGCATTCAACCTCAACCTGCTCGAGCGGATCAATCGCGAGCTGGGCGGCACGATTCCCGTGGACAAATTCCGTCACCGCGCGGTGTGGAACGACGATCGCGCGCGGATCGAGATGCATCTCGAAGCGCTGGAGGCCGTGTCGTTCACGATCGAGGGCCGCGGCTTCGAGATGGCGGCGGGCGAGACGATCCACACCGAGAACAGCCACAAGTTCGGTGCGCGCGACGCACGCATCCTGCTGCGCGCCGGTGGCTGGACGCCGATCGCCGAATGGACCGATCCGGATGGCCTGTTCGCGGTGATCCTGGCCGAGGCGCAGCCCGCGCGGCTGGCGCCCTAGCTCGGTCGCGCCAGCTCGGTCGCCCCAGCTCGGTCGGCCTGGTCAGTCGTCGAGCTTGGCGTGCTGGCGATCGGCCCAGTCGCGCCCGTCGTGGCCGCCCCAGAGCAGCCAGGCGATATAGCCGGCGGACGGATCCTTGTCGTCGCCCCAGTCGTGCGCCTTGCCCTGCTTGTCGACCTCGTGGCGCGCGAAATAGCTGTGCATCGCCTTGACGTCGGCGTCCGACATCGGGCCGCCGTCGATAATCTGCCGCGCGCGTTTGACGCCGACCTCGGTGCCGCCGCGGTTGAATTCCTCGCGCAAGGCGAGGCCCTTCTTCGCCTGGGCGGCCATCTTCTGCGTTGGTTTGTGCTCGTGTGCCATGCGCGTCCAACGGCGCGGCGCGCGGCCGGTTCCGGGCATGGCAAGCGCCGGCAAACGCGCTAAGGGCAGGCGCAGACGATCGGAGAGGATGAGACGATGCAGGATGTGGGTGTAGTCGGCGCAGGCCAGATGGGTGCGGGGATCGCGCAGGTATCGGCGCAGGCCGGCTATCGCGTGCTGCTCAGCGACGTGTCGAAGGACCGCGCCGAGGCAGGCAAGGCGGGCATCGCCAAGCAGCTCGACCGGCTGGTGAGCAAGGAGAAGATCACCGCCGAGGCGCGCGACCAGACGCTGGCGCTGATCGAGCCGGTGGATAGCGTCGCGGCGATGAGCTCGTGCGGGCTGGTGATCGAGGCGGCGACCGAGCGCGAGGAGATCAAGCGCAAGATCTTCGGCGATATCGGGCAGGTGCTGGGGGCGGACGCGGTGCTGGCGTCGAACACCTCGTCGATCCCGATCACGCGGCTTGCCCAGGCGGCGCCCGATGCGGCGCGCTTCGTCGGCGTGCATTTCTTCAATCCGGTGCCGGTGATGGGGCTGATCGAGCTGATCCGCGGGCTCGCAACATCCGACGCGACGGTCGCCCTGGTCGAGGGCTATGCGCAGAAGCTGGGCAAGAAGGTGGTCCGCGCTAACGACGCGCCGGGCTTCATCGTCAACCGCGTGCTGATGCCGATGATCAACGAGGCGTGCTTCGCGCTCGGCGAGGGCGTGGCGACGATCACCGATATCGATCTCGCCTGCCAGCTCGGGCTCAACCATCCGATGGGGCCGCTGACGCTGGCCGATTTCATCGGGCTCGATACGTGCCTGGAAATCACCCGCGTCCTGTTCGAGGGCACGGGCGATCCCAAGTTCCGCCCCGCGCCGGTGCTGGTGAAATATGTCGAGGCGGGTTGGTTCGGGCGCAAGACAGGGCGCGGCTTCTACGATTATTCGGGCGCGGAGCCGGTGCCGACGCGCTAGTCAGAAGGGCGGCGGCGGCGTCTCCTCGTTGGTAGGGATGCCGCCGACCGGGCCCATCACGAACTTGACGCGATCAACGCAGCCGACCGCGCCTTGCCCGGCGGGGGCGACCTTGGCGGCGCGCAGCACCTGGATGGCCTGCGTGCCGAAATCGGCCGAGGGCTGCGCGGTCAGCACGCGGATATTGCCGATCTCGCCCCAGGGCGCGATGTCATAGGACAGCACCGCCCAGCCCTCGATCGCGCGGCGGCGATAGGGCTCGGGGAAGCGCAGCACGGGCGGGGTCGTCCAATCGCGGCGTTTGGGGCACGTGGCGTCTGCCGGGCGCAGCGCGGCCTCGTCCGGGATCGGCGGCGCGACCAGTTTCACGGCCGCATGCCAATAGGGATACAGGCAGCCGGTGCGCGGGCCGCCGGCGTAGCGCGAGGCGCGGATCGCAGTGATCGACGCGGCATCCAAGGCGGTGTTGCCGGTGGTTTCGACCACGCGCACCGCGCTTGGCCGCCCGGCCGCGTCGATATCATAGCCGATCATCGCCCAGTCATGGACTCCCGGCCTGCCTTCGACCTTGGCGAAATCGGGGAACGCCTGGAGCAACGGCTGCGGGCGTGGCTCCCGGAGACAGGTATTGGCACCGTGAATCACGGCCTGCGCCTCGCGTGGCAGCGGCCCCATCGTGGGCGCGAGCGAATAGGCGATGAGATCGGCGCGCGCCGCCGCCAGCAGCGGAACCTGTTCCGGCACGAAGCGCACGCGGCAAGCGCGCGGCGCGCCCGGGGCAAAGTGCGTGGCGGCGAGCGCCGGGGCGAGATCATCACCGAACGGCACGAAATCGCTGCCGTCGCGCTGGATATCGATGGTGCGGCCGTCGGCGGCGATGGTGAAGCGATAGTCGATCGGCTTGAGCGTCGCCGTGGCACCCCAGGCCAGCGCCACGGCGGGTCGGCGGAAGTCGGCGGCGGCGAGCGGGACGCCGTCGCACTGCGCGTCGGGGCGCCAGGCGAGCAGCGTGCGCTGCGCTGGTGCCGACATTGCCGCGTGCGGCGCCGGCGGCGCGACGCTGACGATCGGCGGAGGGATCTGGGCAGCCGTGACAAGCGGCACGAGCAGGCTGAGGAGCGCGCGTTTCATCCGCGGAAGGTGCCGCGCGATCACGACATGCGCAAGGCGTTCCGGTTATTTGCCAGCGGGTTGCGGTCGTTGCGTCGGCAAAGCGAGCAGTTCGGCGATCAGCGCCTTGTCGTCGGCCGGCGCGACCGGTGCCTTGTAGACGGTGCGCATCTTGTCGATCGTCGCCTGCCACTTTTCCGCAGTGAGCGGCGGCTGCGTGGTGAGCATCTCGGGCGAATGGCAGGCGGTGCAACTGGTGGTGATCAGGTCGCTGCCGGCCGGGAGGGCGGCGCTTTCCTCGGGCAGAGCGATCGTATCGGAGACGAGCGTGATGCCGCCGCCCGACACCGACGGGGCCGAAGCCGCCGTGCCGGGCGCGGCGGATGGCGACAGACGATGCGTGAGCGCGGTCCAGCCGAATGCCAGCAGCGCGAACAGCACCAGCCCGGCGAGCGTGATCGAGCGGCCGCTCATGCCGCGGTCACCGCGAGGCTTTCGATCGCGTTGCGCATGAAGCCGCCCGGATTCCAGATCGGCGCAGCGCCCTGCGTTTGGCCGGCGCTGTTGGTGCAGCGTGCCAGCAGCCGGTACTCGCCCGCCGGCTGGCCCGGGACGGTCGCTTCCCACAGGCGGAAGCCGTAGCGGCCCTCGTCGCGGCCGAGCGGCGCGGCATGCCAGCTGCGCCCGTCATCCATCGACAGATCGACGCGCGCGACGCCGTGCGCCCCGCCCATCGCCAGCCCGCGGACGTAGAAAGGCGAGCGCGCCATCACCTTCGCGCCATCGGCGAGATTGGTGAAGAAGGCGCGCGGCAGCATCTTGTTGATCGGCACGGTCGGGAAGTCCTTCGCACCCGGCGCGACACTGGCGCCCGGCGTGGCGGGAATGCGATACGCCTTGTCCATCCAATAGCCGGTATCGGGCGCGGTCAGCACCTCGATCCGGTCGAGCGCCTTGATCCAATAGGTCGAATACCAGCCGGGCACGATCAGCCGCAGCGGGAAGCCGTTGAGCAGGGGCAATTGCGCGCCGTTCATCAGATAAGCGATCATCACCTCGCCGTCGCGGGCGTGATCGATCGCCAGCGACTTCTCGAACGCCGGGGCGCCCGGCGGCGGCTTGTCCAGCCCGCCGAGTTTCACCGCCACCGCGCCCGGCGCGACGCCGGCGCGGTCGAGCACGTCGCGCAACCGCACGCCGACCCATTTGGCATTGCCGATCGCGCCATTGCCCCATTGCGCGCCGGGCACGCGCGGGCTGAACAGGCCGCGCGAATTGCCCGAACACTGGTTCACCGCCGCCAGTTCGACGCGCGGCATGGCCAGCAGCTCGGCGAGCGACAGGCTGAGGCGCTGGCGCACCGCGCCGCCGACCGCGAGGCGGAAGCTGCGCACGTCCACCGCGGTCGGGATGTCGCTGTAATGCCAGCGCACGAAGAAGCGGTCGTTGGGCGTGAACACCTGCCCGTCGAGCGCGTCGAGCGGCGTCTCCAGCAGCGGTGCGCGGCCGCGCTGCAGGATCATACCGCCCTTGTGCGGGAAATCGCCGCTGGTCGGGCGTGCGCCATTGCCGCCGGGCAGCCGCAGATCGACTAAGGCCTCGGCCAGCGCGGGCATGGCGGCCAGCCCGGCGCCTGCGCCGATCAGACCCAATGCCTGGCGGCGGCCGAGTTCAGCCATTGGTCTTGAGCTGCAGCGGCGCGAAGCGCGCGACCTGCGTGCCGACCATGCGCAGCTGATCGAGCACCGCCTGGTCGTTGGCGCCGCCGTCATCGTCGAACTTGGTGAGCTGCGTGTTGATCGCGGCGGCGAACGGCGTCGGCCAGCCGCGCAGCGCATGGACGATCGAGCGCAAGGCGGCGATCGTGCTGCCGGTCGCCTGCCAGCCATAGGCCGTGGCGATCAGCCCGACCGGCATGTCGGCGAGATAGGGCCGGGTCGCATCGCGCGCGGTTTCCTCGAGCAGGTCGAGCGCGTTCTTGACCACGCCCGAGATGCTGCCGTGATAGCCGGGCGAGGCGATGATCAGCGCCGAGGCGCCGCGCACTGTTTCGACGAAATCCTGCTCCTCGGTGGTGCGCGTCGCTGCCTTGGGATCGTAGAGCGGCAGGCGGCCCATTTCCGCGCCGCCGAACATGCGCGTGCGAAATCCTTCGCGCCCCGCCGCCTCGAGCGCGATCTTGAGCGCGCGCTCGGTCGAGGAGATGCCACCGATCGTGCCGCCGATGCCGACGACCAAGGGCTGGGAATCGCTATCGGCCATCATTTCGTCCTCAACCATCGTCTGCTGCCTATCCCCGCGATCCGCGCGCGCGACAAGCGCCAACCGCGCGCGGCGTGGCGGTTCAGCGCGCGAGCGGCCCGTGCTCGATCTGCGGCAGGACGTGCCGGGCGAACAGATCGGCCTCGGCGGCGTGCGGATAGCCCGACAGGATGAACGCCTCGATCCCCATGTCGCGGTACGCGTTGATCTTGGCCAGCACCTGATCGGGATCGCCGACGATCGCCGCGCCACAGCCCGAGCGCGCGCGCCCGACGCCGGTCCACAGATTGTCCTCGGCATAGCCGTCGTCCGAGGCGTTCTCGCGTAATGCCGCCTGTGCGGCGACGCCAGCGGAGGTCGAATCGAGTGACTTCGCCCGGATCGCCGCGCCTTCGGCATCGTCGAGCTTGGAGATCAGCCGGTCCGCCGCGCTGCGCGCTTCCGCCTCGGTATCGCGGACGATGACGTGCGCGCGGTAGCCATAGCGCAGCGTGCGGCCGTGCGCGGCAGCGCGCGCGTCCATGTCGGCCATGATCGCGGCGATCGTTTCCTTCTTGTCGGGCCACATCAGGAACACGTCGCAGCCCTTGGCGGCGGCCTCGCGCGCGTCGGGCGACAGGCCGCCGAAATAGAGCAGGGGTGCCTTGCCCGAAACGGTGCGCACGCCCGACGGCTGAACCTTGAGCTTCCAGAACTCGCCGTCATGATCGAGCGCCTCGCCGTTGAGCAAGGTCTTGAGGATATGCATCGCCTCGACCGTGCGGGCGTAGCGCGGCGCCGAGGCCAGCGTCTCGCCGGGCAGGTCGGACGAGATGATGTTGATCGTCAGGCGCCCGCCGAGCAGCTGGTCGATCGTCGCGATCTGCCGTGCGAGCTGCGGCGGCCAGCTTTCGCCGACGCGTACCGCCATCAGCAGTGCCATGCGGCGGAGCATCGGCGCGATCGCCGCGGCGAAGGCGGTGGTGTCGATACCCAGCGCATAGCCCGAGGGCAGCAGGATATTGTCGAACCCGCCGGATTCGGCCTGCAGCACGATGTCACGGCAATGCGCCCAGCTCGATTTCAGCTTGGCATCGGGCACCCCGAGAAATTCGTAATCGTCGTCGCACAAAGCCGAGAACCAGCTGATCTCGCACGGGGGATGGCTCACGGCAGCTGCTCCCCGCGCGACGCGACCAGCACGTCATACCATTCGCTACGCGTCCAGCGCACGCCGTATACGTCGCGCAGCTCGGCGATCCGCGTGGCATTCTGCGTGCCGACGATCGGGATGACGCGCGCCGGATGCGCCATGATCCAGCTATAGGCGACCGTCGTGCGGCTGACGCCGGCGGCCTGTGCCTTGACGTCCAGCGCGGCGGCGACCGCCTGTTCGCGCGGCGTGACCGGATTGGCGATGCGCCCGCCGCCGAGCGGCGACCAGGCGAGCACCGTGACATCGTGTGCCATCGTGCGATCGAACAGCCCGTCGGTCATCGGCGCGGTTTCGAGCGGCGAGAATTCCGGCTGCGTGCTGGCCAGCGGGATCGACAGGAACACGCGCAGCGCCGCGGTCTGCTCGATCGTGTGGTTCGACACGCCGACCGCGCGGACCTTGCCCGACGATACCATGTCTTCCAGCGTGCGCGCGACTTCCTGCGGGTGCGTCAGGATGTCGGGGCGGTGGATCTGGTACAGCTCGACATGATCGGTGTTCATCCGGCGCAGCGAATCGTCCAGCGCCCGGGTGAGATATGCGGGGCTCGAATCGTACGGCGTCGGCGGGGTAATGCCGCCCTTGGTCGCCAGCACCATGCGATCGCGCAGGCCGGGCGACTCGGCGAACACCTGGCCGAGCAGCGTCTCGGCATCGCCGAACCCGCCGCGTTCCTTATCCGCCGCACCGTCGAACCCGTAAATGTCGGCGGTGTCGAACAGCGTGATGCCGGCATCGAACGCCGCCTCGATCAGCCTGCGGCCGTCGTCGACGGAGACGCCGGCGAAGCGCCACATCCCCCAGGCGATAGAGGAGACCATGATTCCGCTCTTGCCGAGCGGCCTCGATTCGGGCGATAGGGTGAGTTCAGACATCGTTGTCATATAAGGGCGAGATCGTTGGGAGAGCAAGTGCGTTACGGATTGGTCGGCACCGGAATGATGGGTGTCGAGCATCTCAACAATCTGGCGGTGACGCCGGGCGCGGTGGTGACCGCGATCGCCGATCCGGTGGCGACGTCGATCGGCTGGGCGACCAAGGCTTTGGGCGAAAAGGCCGCCGGCGTGACGCAGTTCGCCGATTCGGCCGCGCTGGCGAAAAGCGGACTGGTGGATGCGGTGATCGTCGCCAGCCCGAATCACACGCATCGCGACGTGCTGACTCCGTTGTTCGGCGAAGGCCTGGCGATCCTGTGCGAAAAGCCGCTGGCGACGACGATCGAGGATGCGCGCTGGATCGTCGAGCAGGCGGAAAAGTCGGATGCGCCGTTCTGGACCGCGATGGAATATCGCTACATGCCGCCCGCCGCCGAGTTCATCGCCGAGGTGCATGGCGGGCGGATCGGCAAATTGCAGATGCTGTCGATCCGCGAGCATCGCTTCCCGTTCCTGCCCAAGGTCGGCGACTGGAACCGCTTCAACCGCAATACCGGCGGCACGATGGTCGAGAAATGCTGCCATTTCTTCGATCTGATGCGGCTGATCGTGCAGTCCGAGGCGGTGCGGGTCTATTGTTCGGGCGCGATGGACGTGAACCATCTCGACGAGAATTACGGCGGCGAACGCCCGGATATCATCGACAACAGCTATACCACGGTGGATTTCGCCAATGGCGTGCGCGCGATGCTGGACCTGTCGATGTTCGCCGACGGCGCGGAAAACCAGGAGGAGATCGCGGCGGTGGGCAGCGATGCCCGGCTCGAGGTGCTGATCCCCGAGGGCGCGATCGTCTATTCGCCGCGTACCGGCTTCATGAACCCCAAACAGGTCGAGCGCCGCATCGTCCATACCGACGAGACCGCGCTGAAGGCCGGCAGCCATCACGGTTCGACCTTTTACGAGCACCAGCGCTTCAACGCCGCGGTGCGCGGTGTCGGCAAGGTGGAGGTGAGTGCGCGCGACGGCCTGATGGCGGTGGCGATCGGCACCGCCGCGGAGATCAGCGCGCGCGAACACCGCGTGGTGACGATGAGCGAACTGGGATTCTGACGCGAAGCAGCGCTTTGCCACGACAAAGCCTGATTACGCTGTCAGTAGGATGAAGATAAACATATCCCATCGGACGAATGGGAATTTGGGGAGACGATGATGACCAAGGCTCTATATCTATCGGGCGCAGCATTGCTGGCGCTGACCGCAGCACCGTCATTCGCGCAGGACAGCGGCACGGCGGGCGTTTCCGCGGCGACGACGGGCGCCGACGCGCAGAGCGCCGAGCCGACCGATACCGACAATGCCACGCCGGGCGACATCGTTGTCACCGCGCAGAAGCGCAGCGAGCGGCTGCAGGACGTGCCGGTGGCGATCTCGGTCGTCTCGGGCGACCAGCTCGCCGCCAAGGGCGCGCTCAACCTGGAGGGCGCGCAATATCTCGTGCCCACCTTGAACTTCCGCAAATCGGGCACCGCGATCAACCAGTCGCTGTTCCTGCGCGGCGTCGGCACTTCGACCTTCTCAATCGCCGGCGAGCCGAGCATCTCCACCGTCGTCGACGGCGTGGTCTATAGCCGCGCCGGCGAGGCGTTCAGCGACCTGATCGATATCGACCGGATCGAAGTGCTGCGCGGGCCGCAGGGCACGCTGTTCGGCAAGAATACGAGCGCCGGCGTGATCAACATCATCACCAAGCGCCCGGGCGACGATTTCGGCGGCTTTCTCGAGGGCGGCTATTACACCAACGGCAACGAATATCGCGTGCGCGGCGCGGTCGACCTGCCGCTGGGCGAAAACGTGAAGAGCCGCTTCACCGGCTTCTACGGCAATTACGACGGCAATATCCGCAACATCGCGCAGAATAACGACCGCGTGAACGGCTATGAACATTATGGCGTGCGCGGCATGATCGTCGCCGATCCGACGCCGGACCTGACCTTCACGCTGATCGCCGATTACCGCAAGTCGAAGGACGATTGCTGCGCCGAAGTGATCGGCACGACGCCGCGCAACGCCACCACCGGCGCGGTCCTGCCCGTCGCTGCCGTGCTGCCGGATATCCGCGGCGACAAGTCGCGCACCGTGAACCAGGATCTGGTCACCTCGACCAACGAAACGAGCTGGGGCGTGTCGCTGCAGGCCGATGCACAGCTCGGCACGCAGACGGTGACGTATATCGGTTCGTACCGCGAATATGACAACGAGGAGATCCGCGACGGCGACTGGCTGCCCCAGGCCTATGTCGGCTTCAACCAGCTGCACGATTTCGGGCCGCAGACCTCGAACACGTTCACGCAGGAACTGCGCCTGACCTCGCCGTCGGACCAGTTCTTCAGCTATGTGCTCGGCGCCTTCTATTCGCGCGCCGAAACCGAGCGGACGTTCACGCGCAACGATCTGGTATGCACGGTCACGCCGACCCCCCCCGCGCTGACGCCCTGCACCACCACCGGCGCGGTCGTCACCCGGCCGACCGGCACGGCCGAGTTCGGCTCGGTGTTCAAGAACCTCGCCTTCTTCGGGCAGGGCACGTTCAACATCACCGATCGCTTCCGCGTGATCGGCGGCTTCCGCTATACCAGCGATCAACTCGACGTGTCGCACATCCGCCGCACGACGCTGACCGGCCCCGGCATCAATGGCAATTTCGATCGCGGCGTGAACAACGCCTATATCCGGCTCGTGGCGGCCGGCGTACGCCCGACGGACGCAGCGACACAGGCAGTGGCCTTCTCGGACGGCGTGCCGTTTATCGCCAAGACGACCAACGACAATTGGTCGGGCAAGGCCGGCGTGCAATATGACATTGCGCGCCAGTCGACCGCCTATGCGACCTATTCGCGCGGCTATAAGGGCCCCGCGTTCAACGTGTTCTTCAACCTCACCGCAACCGGCACCAATGCGATCGAGCCGGAGACGGCGGACGCCTATGAGATCGGCCTGAAGAACACCTTCTTCGACGGCAAGCTCGTGCTCAACCTCGCCGGCTATTATGCCAAATACCATAATTTCCAGGCCAACAACCCGGACTTCGTGGCCGGCGTGCTGGTCACGCGCTTCACCAATGCCGGTGAAATCTCGACCCGCGGCGGCGAACTCGACATCGTGTTCCAGCCGGTGCGCGATCTCTCGTTCAGCGGTGGCCTGGCCTATACCGATGCGCATATCGACCAGTTCAAGGTACCGGTCAGCGGCGCGGCGGGCGTGGTCCCGAACGGCACGACGCTCGGCTATGCGCCGAAATGGAAGGGGTCGCTGGGCGCCGACTATCGCATCCGCACCGGCGGCATGGTCGATTTCACGCTGGGCGCGCAGGGCTCGTACCAGTCGAAGCAGATCTCGCAGCTCGATGCGTCCGAAGCGGTGCGCGATGCGACGACGATCAAGGGCTATGGCCTGGTCGATCTGGCCGTCGGCGTGGTCGACAATGACGATCGCTTCCGCCTCAGCTTCCAGGTCAAGAACCTGTTCGACCAGAGCTTCGCCAGCGCGATCACCAGCGGTGGGCCAGGGGGCAGCTATCGCTACCTCATCCCGCGTGAGGCCGATCGCTATTACGGCGTGACCGGCCGGGTGAACTTCTAACCGCCAATCCCTCCCCGAGCCCGGCTCGGGGAGGGGCTCGCGTCACTGATAGCCGCCGTCTTCCTCGCGCTCCTTGGCGGCTTCCTCCTGCGCCTCGACCAGCGCCTCGCTGTCGTCGCTCGTCTGATCGTTCTGGTGTTCCGGATCGTTCATCATGCCGCATCTCCTTGCCGCACCCTAACGATCGACCGCCGATGACGGGTCCGTCGAACGTCCTCCCTGGCACTGGGGGCCGCCCGGTTTCTTCAACCGAGTGGGGGAGGGGGCACCCCGAGCGGTACGGTGCCGGCCCACCCCCTCCGTCAGCCTTTGGCTGCCACCTCCCCGTGCCGGGGAGGATTTTCTTAGTGCCCCATCACCAGCACCTGCTCCCCATCGTCCGCCACCGGGACGATCTCCGGGATCAGCAAGTGCACGAAGCCCAGCGCCAGCAGATAGGAGCAGGAGCAGATCGCCAGCAGCGGGCCATAGCCATAGCCATGCGCCAGCGACACCGCGGCGAGCTGGATCAGCACGATCGACCACATATTGCCGCAGAAAGCGGCGATGCCGATCGTCGAGCCGACCGCGCGCGCCGGGAACAGATCGGTGGCGAGGCCGAACACGTTGGTGGAAAAGCCCTGATGCGCGAACAGGCCGAGGCCGAGCAGCCCCGCCGCCGCCCAGGCGCTGTCGACGAACAGCACGCCGATGACCGGCAGGATCAGCAGCGCGTAGAGCAGCATCGTGGTTTTGCGGGCGCGATTGACGCTCCAGCCCGCCGCCATCATCCGCGTCGGCAGCCAGCCGCCGGTCAGTGCGCCGCACGCCGCCATCACATAGACCAACGCCACCGGCAGCCCGACCGTGCCCTGCGGCAGGCCGAACATGCGGTGGAACAGATCCGGCAGCCAGGCGAGCATGAAGAACCACACCTGATCGGACAGCACCTTGGCGATCGCGATGGCCAGCGTCTTGCGATCGCGCACCAGGCTCAGCCACTTGATCGGCGCGGGCTTGACCGCATCCGCCGCGACCGGCTCGACGCGCACCATCAGCCACACCACGACCCAGACGAGACCCAGCCCACCGGCGACGAGGAACGCCGCCTTCCAGCCGAACGCGACGGCCAGCGCGGGGATGACGAGCGGCGTGATGATCGCGCCGATATTGGGCGCGGTATTGCCGATGCCGAGCGCCATCGAGCGCTCTTTCTGCGTGAAATAGGTCGCGGCCGTCTTCACCGCGGCCGGCGTGCCGATCGATTCGGCGGCGCCGAGCACAACGCGCGAGGCGACGAACCCGCCGACCGTGGCGACCAGCGCATGCGCCATGCCGGCCAGGCTCCAGATCCCGACGCCAAGCGCAAAGCCGAGCCGGAGCCCGACGCGATCGATGAACCAGCCGGTGCCGAGAAAGGCGACCGCAGCGGCGAACTGGAAGGCGGAGATCATGTTGGCGTAATCGCCGTCGCTCCAGCGGAATTCCGCTTCCAGCGTCGGCTTGAGCAGCGCGAGGATCTGGCGATCGACATAATTGAGCATGATCGCGAAGAACACCAAGGCGACGATGATCCACCGCCTGCGCTCCTGTGCCGTGTCCGTCATCCATCCGCTCCCATCATGCTTTCCGATAACGTTGTCATATCAAACGTTGCTCGGCTAGAGACAAACCACCGACCGTCATCCCGGGCTTGTTCCGGAGGCTGCAGTGCCGCACACCATTGTCGTGCGGCCATGCGGGACGGTGGACCCCGGAACAAGCCCGGGATGACGAAGGGGACGTGAGAGTGGCCAGACCTGCAACCCGTCCGCTGCCGATGGCGGCCGACCTGTACGGCGATATCGAGCCGTCGCCGCAGGGCACGTGGCAGACCTATTTCCCCGGTCTGGCGATCGTCGCCGCGGGCACGCTCGCCGCGGCGTTCATCTCGGATCATTACGGCGCGCCGCTGACGCTGATGGCCCTGTTGATCGGGCTGGCGCTCAATTTCCTCAGCGCCGACACGCGGCTGACCCCGGGCCTCGCCTTCGCCTCGCGCTCGTTGCTGCGCTGGGGCATCGTGCTGGTCGGCGTGCGCATCACCGCGGGGCAGATCGTCGATCTCGGGCCGGTCGCCCTGCTCTGCGTGCTGGCCATCGTCGCGCTGACGATCGGCGCGGGCATCCTGGCGGCACGCCGCTTCGGCTTCGATACCGCGTTCGGCACGCTGGCCGGCGGCGCGGTGGCGATCTGCGGTGCCTCCGCGGCGATGGCGCTGGCCACCACGCTCGGCGAGAAGCGCACCAGCCAGGCGCAGCTGACGATGGTGCTGGTCGGCATTTCCGCGCTGAGCGCGCTCGCCATGGTGCTGTACCCGATCGCCGCGCATGCGCTGCAGCTGAGCGATCTCAAGGCGGGGTTCCTGCTCGGCGCGGCGATCCACGATGTCGCGCAGGCGCTCGGCGCGGGCTATTCCTATTCCGACGCCGCCGGCGGCATCGCCGCGATCGTCAAGCTGACCCGCGTCGCGCTGCTCGCGCCGGTGCTGGCGATCCTGGCCCTGTTCCTGCGGGGCGACGGGACGCGCGCCAAGGGGCCCGGCATCCCGTGGTTCGTGGTCGGTTTCTTCGTGCTCGCCGGGATCAATTCGTTCGGCGTGATCCCGCCGGTGGTGGCCAAGGGCGCGGAGCAGATCGCCGCCGGGCTGCTCGCCGCCGCGGTGACGGCAACCGCGATCCGCTCGCCGCTGTCGCAATTGCTCGAAGCCGGGCCCAAGCCGCTGTTCGTGATCCTGGCGGCGACGGTGGTGGCGTTCCTGCTGTCGCTCGGCGCGGCGTTGCTGCTGGTCGGGTGATCTGCTCCCCTCCCTGGAAGGGAGGGGCTGGGGGTGGGTTGCGTCCGGGTGATACGGATGCCGCCCGCCAGCCCCGGCCGTATCGCGGGTATCGACCCACCCCCGCCCAGCGCCGGGGCGGTCAGGCCCCCGGCCTGACCTGAACAGCGCGGGGCGCTGTTCACCCGGCACTCTTTCAGGGAGGGGAGACGACGCCGGTCGAGCCGCGCACCACCAACTCATAGCCCACTTCCCGCCGCTCGGCCGGCGAGTCCCCGCCCGCCAGCAGCAGATCGGCGGCGGCATAGCCCATCGCGCGGGTCGGCTGGCGGATCGTGGTCAGCGGCGGCCACACCACGCTCGCCAGCGCGGTATCGTCGAACCCGGCGACGGAGAGCTGCTCGGGCACCTTGATGCCGCGGCGATGCGCCGCCGCCAGCACGCCCGCCGCCATGTCGTCGCTCGACGCGAAAATTGCGCTCGGCGGTGCGGCGAGATCGAGCAGCGCTTCCGCGGCGGCCGAGCCGGAGGCGAAATCGTAGCGCCCGGCGCGCACCAGCGTGTCGTCGCGCGCGATCCCCGCGCCCTCCAGCGCCGCGGCATAGCCGGCGAAGCGCTGCGCGCTCGTGGCATAGTCCGGATGCCCGCGGACGATGCCGATGCGGCGATGCCCGAGAGCGATCAGATGCTCGGTCATCAGCCGCGCCGCGGCTTCGTTGTCGATGAACGTCGACGAGGTCAGCGCGACATCGCCGCCCGGCGACACGCGCACGAAGCGCACGCCGCGCCGCTCGAGCAGCTCCAGCACCGCGGCGTAATCGGTCACCGGCGGGGTCAGGATCAGCCCGTCGACGCTGGTCGCGTCGACCAGATTCTCGATATCCTCGATCAACGTGGCCGAATCGCGATCATAAGGCTGGGCGATCATCCGCACGCCTTCCTCGACGCAGCGATCGCGGATACCCGATTGCATCTCATAGACATAATAGGGGCTGGGATTGTCGCAGATCAGCGCGATCTGGAAGCTGCGCTTGCCCGCCAGCGACCGCGCCGCCAGGCTCGGGCGGAATTTGAGCTGCGCCACCGCCGCCTGCACGCGCGCGCGCGTTTCGGCGCCGACATAGCGCTCATTGTTGAGCACACGCGATACCGTCTTGATCGACACCCCCGCTTCGCGGGATACGTCCTTGATGGTCACCCGCAACATGTCACTCCGGCAGCTCGGCTCGTCCCCGATGTGCCTCACCCCGCCGCACCCGTCCAGTCGCTTGCCGCAACTGTCCTATTAAGATAATACAGTTGCCCGTCGCTATCTCTCATATTGCGCGGCCAGCGGATTGATCCGGAACTCAGCCATGCGTCCTTACCCCTTCACTCCCGCTACCGCCCCGTCGAGCCACCCGGATCGCGGCGGCGAACCCGCGCCCGCGCCGGCCGGCTACGATCCGTACCGGCCCGAGCCGGGGCCGGGCGAGGGCGGCGGCGGGGGGGGCGGCGGGGGCCCGGGGAGCAACCTGCCGGTGCCCTATCGCCGGTCGCGCTGGCGCTGGCCGGTGCGGATCGCCGGGGTCGGCGTGGTGCTGTTCGTGCTGGCGGTGATCTGGCTGGCCTTCACCGCGCCCTTGTCCAAGTCGCTCGAACCGCTCACCCCGCCGAGCATCACGCTGCTCGCCTCGGACGGCACGCCGATCGCGCGGCGCGGCGCGATCATCGGCCCCCCGGTCGATGCCGCGCAGCTGCCGGCCAATGTCACCAACGCGTTCCTCGCGATCGAGGACCGGCGCTTCAAGTCGCACTGGGGCGTCGATCCGCGCGGCATCGCGCGCGCCTTCTGGCACAATGTGACGAGCGACGGGCGCAACCAGGGCGGCAGCACGATCACGCAGCAGCTCGCCAAGAACGCGTTCCTCGATTCGGACCGCACCGCGGCGCGCAAGATCCGCGAAGTGATGATCGCCTTCTGGCTCGAGGCATGGCTGTCGAAGGACGAGATCCTGTCGCGCTATTTGTCGAACGTCTATTTCGGCGACAACGTCTATGGCCTCGCCGCCGCGGCGAAACATTATTTCAACCGTGCGCCGGAGGATCTGTCGATCGCGCAGGCGGCGATGCTCGCCGGGCTGGTCAAGGCACCGTCCAAGCTCGCCCCTACGGTCAATATCGAGGGCGCGCGGGCGCGGCAGAAGCTGGTCGTCGCGGCGATGGCCGATGGCGGCTTCATCACCGCGGCCGAGGCGGCGGCGGTGCGCCCCGCGCGGCTCGCCACCAACCGCATCAAGCCGCTGCCCGACGGCACCTATTTCGCCGATTGGGTGCTGCCCGAGGCACGCGACCGCGCCGGCGAGATCGCGCAGGAGACGACCGTCAAGACCACGCTCGACCGCCGGCTGCAGACTGCCGCCGAGCGCGTCGTGCGCGGCGCCGGGCTGCGCGAGGCGCAGGTCGCGCTCGTCGCGATGCATCCCGACGGCCGCGTCGTGGCGATGGTCGGCGGCAAGGATTACAAGACCAGCGCGTTCAACCGCGCGGTGCAGGCGCGCCGACAATCGGGTTCGACGTTCAAGCTGTTCGTCTATCTCGCCGCGCTGCGCAGCGGCCTCACGCCCGAATCGACGATCGAGGACGAGCCGGTGACGATCGCCGACTGGAGCCCGAAGAACAGCGACGGCCGCTATGCCGGCACCATCACGCTGCGCCGCGCCTTCGCCAAATCGAGCAACGTCGCCGCCGCGCGGCTGACGCAGCAGGTCGGCGTGAAGAACGTGATTCGCGCCGCGCGCGACCTCGGCATCACCACGCCGATTCCCAACGAGGCAACGATCGCCTTGGGCAGCGCGACCGGCTCGCTGCTCGAACTGACCTCCGCTTATGCCGCGATCGCAGCGCAGAGCTATCCGGTCCGCGCGCGCGGCGTGGAACAGGAGGGCAATCGCAGCTGGTACCAGAGCCTCACCGATCGCGCGCGCCCGCTAACCGGCACGGTGCGCGACAATATGCTCGATCTGCTCTCCGCCTCGGCCGAGACGGGGACCGGGCGGCAGGCGGCGCTGGCGATCAAGACCTATGGCAAGACCGGCACCACCTCGGACAATCGCGATGCGCTGTTCGTCGGCTTTGCCGGCGATCTGGTGGTCGGCGTGTGGGTCGGCAATGACGACAATACCAGCAATGCCGGCCTGTCCGGCGGCGGCCTGCCGGCGCGGATCTGGCGCGACTTCATGATGCGCGCGCTCAAGGTCGGGCCGGCGGTGGCGCCGGAACCCGAGCCGGCGGTGGTCGAGGACGAGGACGGCAACGGCTTCGGGTTCGACGATCTGGGGGTCGACGGCGTGCAATTGCCCGAAGGCGAGATCGAGGGTCTGGGTCTCAACCTGCGCGTCGGGCCCGATGGCGGGATCGAGATCAACCGCGCGCGCGGCCGCGACCGCGATCGTGATCGTGACGAAGGCCGGCGCGACGACCGGCGCCGCGAGGATCGCGCGCTGCGCGACGAGGAGCCGCCCGAGGACGAGTTCTAGCGCCAACGCCGCCCCACCCACCACCGTCATTCCGGACTTGATCCGGGACCCATCAAGCGGCTTGGGAACGGGCAAGAAGGGAGAGCACCGCCTGGCCGGCGCATTGGATCCCGGATCAAGTCCGGGATGACGAGCCGAGGCAGGCCGGCGTCCAACCCGGTTGACGCACACCCCCCGCCGCCGCAATGCCCATGCCATGCGCTTCTTTTCAGACAATGCCGCCCCCGTGCACCCCGCCGTCCTGGCCGCGCTGGGCGCTGCCAACACGCTCGACACTGCCTATGACGGCGACGCGCTGAGCAAGTCGCTGGACGCGCGCTTCTCCGCGCTGTTCGAGACCGAGGTGACGGCGCTGTGGGTGCCCTCGGGCACCGCGGCCAATTGCCTCGCGCTCGCCGCTTTGTGCCCGCCTTATGGCGGCGTGGTGTGTCACCGCGATGCGCATATCCAGAATGACGAATGCGGCGCGCCGGAATTCTACACGCACGGCGCCAAGCTGATGCTGGCGGAAGGCGCGGGCGCCAAGCTCACCCCGGCGACGATCACCACCCTGCTCGACAGCATCGCCAACGATGTCCACCGCGTCCAGCCGCACGCGCTGTCGATCACCAACGCGACCGAATATGGCCGCGTCTACACGCCCGACGAGGTCGCCGCGATCGGCGCGCTGGCCAAGGCGCGGGGGCTCGGTTTCCACATGGATGGCGCGCGCTTCGCCAATGCCGTCGCGCATCTCGGCTGTTCGCCGGCCGACGTCACGTGGCGCGCCGGGGTCGACGCGCTGAGCTTCGGCTTCATCAAGAATGGCGGGATGAGCGCGGAAGCGCTGATCTTCTTCAAGCGCGATCTCGCCGCCGCCACGCTGATGCGGCGCAAGCGCGCCGGGCTGCTGCTGTCCAAGGGCCGCTATCTCGCCGCGCAGTTGCTGGCGATGCTGGACGGCGATCTGTGGCTGGAAACGGCGCGGTTGGCCAATGCCGGCGCGGCATTGCTGGCAGCAGGGGCGGGGGAGCGCCTGCTCCACCCGGTCGAGGCCAATGAGGTGTTCTTGCGCGCCACCGCCGACGAAGCGGCGGCGCTGCGCGCGAAGGGGTTCGATTTCTACGATTGGGCCGAGGGCGAGATCCGCCTGGTCACGTCCTGGGACCAGCAGCCCGAGCAGATTCGACCGCTCGCCGAGGCGATCGCCGCGCTGTGATTCCCCCCCGGCACGGGGAGGGGGACCGCCCGGCTTCTTCTGCCGGGTGGTGGAGGGGGCAGGCCGGCAGCGCACTGCGTGGAAGAGGTGTGCGCCGCAAGCGTCGCGTTGCCGGCCAACCCCCTCCACCATTCGCGTGAAGAACGCGAACGGTCCCCCTCCCCGTGCCGGGGAGGATTTAGGTCAAAGCCCGAACCTGAGCGTCGCGCGGATATCGCGGCCGGCGAGCGGCGCGAAATCCTTCAGGAAGCTTGCGCTGCGCCGCGCCTCGACATCGAAGATGTTGTTGGCGCTGATCAGCAGGCTGGTCTTGCTGCCCTTGCCGAACGGGGAGAAACCGATCGAGGCGTTGACCATCGTATAATCGTCGGTCGGCGTCTCGAACGCGGCGATGCGGTTCTGCTCGAACACATGCTCGACCTCGACCCGGCCCTGCAGCCGATCGCCCTGCGCCTCGAGCCCGCCGAGCACGCGCGCCGCCGGGATACGCGGGACATTGCCCTGATCGATGATGTTGGCGCGGACATAATCGCCGAGCAGATCGGCGTTGATCGTGTACTGCCCGAGCGTCGCCAGGCGCAGCGAGGCATCCGCCTCGAAGCCGTAATAGCGTGCATCGCGCTGCTGATACTGGAAGCAGGGCAGATCGACCTCGCGACCGGACGGCGCCGCCGCCGCCTCGCACACGGCCTGATCGACCTGGTTCTCCGAAATGTAGTTGGAGAATTTGGTGTAATAGGCCGAGGCGTCGATGCTGAACCCGTCGCCGTGCACGTGCATCGTCGCTTCCACCCCGTTCGATTTCTCGAGCCGGAAATCGGGGTTGCCCAGTTCATAGGCCTGCGTGCCGGCATGCCCGCCATTGGCGAACAATTCCTCCGCCGACGGCGCGCGTTCGGTGTGCGACAGATTGAGCCCGAAGCGCACCGTATCGGTCACGCCGTACGAGGCGCCGATCGAGCCGGACACCGCCTGGAAATCGCGCTCGCCGCGGAAGAAACGCTCGTCGCCCGCCGGCGTGCGCGCCGCGGCGGAACTGGTTTCATAGCGCAGGCCGCCCTCGGCCTTGAACGCGCCCGAACTGTATTGCTGCAGCGTGAAGATGCCGGTTTGGTTGGTCTCGTTCTTGGGCAGGAACGCCTCGTCCCCCTTCACGTCGAAGATCCGGTTGAAGAACTGCACCCCGCTCGCGCCTTGCCAGCCGCCGCGATTGGCCTGGACCAGTTCGAGCCGCCCCTCGAGTCCCTTGTTGAAAAAGGCGGTGCCGACCGAATTGTCCTCTTCCAGCTCGAAATGGCGATAGCTTGCCTGGCCGGCGCGCAGCCGGATCTTGTCGAGGAAGCCGCCGCCGGTATTCACCTCGGCGCGCAGATCGACGCGGTTCTGCACCACGTCGAGCCGCGGCGCTTCCTGCTCCTGGCCGACCTCGGTCGCATAGCGGAGCGGCACACCGTACAGGCTGTCATAATGACTGTAGGAGATGCCGAGCGTGCCGGTATCGGTGATGATCGCCGCGCCGACGCCGGCGGTCCAGGTTTCCGCTGCCGAATTGGGCAGGCGGCGGCGCAGATTGGCTGAGGCCGCGAAATCGATCGGCTCCTCGGCGTCCTGCGGCAGGCCGACCTGCGACAGCGCATCGGCGCGCGCACTCTTCGACAGCAGATAGCCCTTGCCGGTGCGCAGGTCGCCGGTCTTGAGGTACGAACCGTCGGCATGCAGCACGAGATGCTCGCCGACCGCCACGTCGCCGGCCAGCCCGCCCGAGCGCTCGTCCGAGGCCGAGCCGTAATTGGCGATGCCGTTCAGCCGGTAGCCATTGGCCGGCACGCTGCGCGGGATGCGCGTATCGACGACATTGACCACCCCGCCCACCGCCGACGAGCCGAACAGCAAGGCGGACGGCCCGCGCAGCACCTCGATCCGCTCGGCGAGCAGCGGATCGATGATCACGGCGTGATCGGCCGAGGTGTTCGACACGTCGATCGAGCCGATCCCGTCGGTCAGCACGCGGATGCGCTCGCCCTGGAAGCCGCGCAGGATCGGGCGCGAGGCATTGGGGCCGAACGACGAGGCGGATACGCCCGGCTGGCGCGCCAGCGTCTCGCCGATCGTTGGCCTGAGTTCGCGCGTCAGCTCCTCGCCGGTGAGGATCGAGGTGCCCTGCAGCACGTCGGTCTCGCTGCGCTGCACCGGCGCGGTGACGATGATGTCCTGCTGCTCGGCCCGCGCCGGCGCGGGGGTGGACTGCGCCATGGCGGGCAGCGAAATAGTCAGCGCGGTGCCGGCGAGCAGAAGCGAACGAATCATGTAAGGCCCTTTGTCGTAATCTCGACAGGCGCCATAGATGTGATGATACAATGTCACAAGGATATTCGCCGCGCTTTCGCAACGGCTCGTCCAAGACTAGGATGGCCGTTCCCCCAGACGAACGGATTGCCGATGCCCCGCCTGCGCTCACTGCTCTTCGTGCCCGGCGATCGGCCCGATCGGATGGAGAAGGCGCTCGGGCTCGCGGCCGACGCGCTGATTCTCGATCTCGAGGATGCCGTTGCCCCGCCCAACAAGCCCGCCGCGCGCGCCGCGGTCGCCGCCTTCCTGCAGCACCGCACAGCGGCGGCCACGCTCTGTTTCGTGCGCATCAACCCGCTCGACAGCGGCTTAGCCGGGGACGATCTCGCCGCGATCCTGCCGGCGCGCCCCGATGGCATCGTGCTGCCCAAGGCCGAAGGCGGGGCGTCGCTCGCCGCGCTCGCCCGGCAGCTGTCGGGCGAGACGCTGATCCTGCCGATCGCCACCGAGACCCCGGCGGCGATCTTCGCGCTCGGCAGCTATGGCGGCGTCACGCCGCGGCTGGCCGGCCTGACCTGGGGGGCGGAGGATCTGCCCGCGGCGATCGGCGCCGCCACCGCGCGCGAAGCCGATGGCAGCTATACCGCGCCGTACCAGCTCGCGCGCTCGCTCACGCTGTTCGGCGCCCACGCGGCGGGCGTGCCGGCGATCGAGACGGTCTATCCCGATTTCCGCGATCTCGATGGCCTCGCCGCCTATGCCGCGCGCGGCCGGCGCGACGGCTTTACCGGCATGATGGCGATCCACCCGGCGCAGGTCGCGGTGATCAATGCCGCCTTTACGCCGTCCGCGGCGGAGATCGCGCATGCCCGCGCGGTCGTCGCGCTGTTCGCCGCCAATCCCGGTGCGGGGGCGCTCGCGCTCGACGGGCGGATGGTCGATGCGCCGCACCTCAAGGCGGCGCGCAGTCTACTTGCCGGGATGGAGCAATGACCCTCCGGCGCGGCTGAGCCGCACCCAGGCGCCGACGCCCCACCACATCAGCGCCCAGAGCGCGCCGAAGCTCCAGCCGGTCAGCACGTCGCTTGGCCAGTGCACGCCGAGATAGACGCGGCTGCAGCCGATCGCGACGACCAACAGCCCGGCCACGCCCATGATATAGCCACGCACCACGCGCCCCGGCACGATCTGCATGACCAGGGCGGCGAGCGTGAGATAGACGATCGCGCTGCTCGTCGCATGGCCGCTGGGGAAGCTGGCCGAGGAGACGGTGACGAGATGATCGACGATCGCCGGGCGCGGCCGCGCGACGATGCCCTTGGCCACCGCCACGGCGATCGCGCCGCTGACCGTGCCGCCGAGCACCAGCCACATCGTCAGCCACAGCCGCTTGAGCGCGAGAAAGCCGACCGCGATCGCCGTGATCGCGGTGAGCACCGTGACGCCGCCCAGCGCGGTCAGATCGACCATCGCCGCGCGCACCCAGCGCGGGCCGATCGGCACGCCGTGCGCGCTGCCGTGCCGCGTCCACAGCATGATCGCGCGATCGACGTTCAGCTCCCAGCCGCGATCGATCAGCGCGCCGACCGCGCCGACCAGCAGGATCGCCAGCCCCAGCGCGGCGCCGGAGATCAGCAGCCATGGCGGATGGCGGACGTTGCCCGGCACCACGCCGCGCGCATCCGCGCCTTCGGCGTGGATCGTATGCACGGTGGCGGAGAGGGGGGCGGTCATCGCATGCGCCTGACTTGGTGGGCCCGTCGGGATTCGAACCCGAGACCTACAGATTAAAAGTCCGTTGCTCTACCAACTGAGCTACGGGCCCGACCAAGGGATGCGCGTTACGGACGAGGGCGCCTGCGGTCAACCGCTTGTGCCCGGTATGTCAGCTGACGCACCGAAAGACCGGTGACGGGATCGCGCCAGGCGGGCGCGATATGCACCAGGCAATCGAGCACGAAGCGGCGCGCGCGAAAGGCGACATGCGGCACGGTGAGCGCGGAATCGCGCCATGTTCCGCCGGACCACAGGACGATATCGAGATCGATCACGCGCGCGCCCCAGCGCTGCCCGCGGCGCCGGCCGAAATCGCGTTCGATGGCCTTGAGCCGCGCGAGCAGCACGGCCGGCGTCTCGTCCGATTCGATCAACAGCGCGGCATTGGCGAATCGCCGGATCGACGGGCCGAGCGGCGCGGTAAGGAGAATCGGCGAGACGTGGACCGGATCCAGCGCGGCGATCGCCGCCGCGACTTCGCGCGCCGGCGCACCGTGGCGGCCGCGGCGGTTCGATCCGATGGCGATGGCGTATGAGGTCGGCACGCGGCGGGGCGTATCGCATCGCAGCGCGCTTGGCACGCCGTGACTAGGCCTCCAGCAACTGGCGCAACACTTGCGCCGCCACCACGGGCAGGCGGACCTGCGCGCTCAGGCCCGCGCGCTCGTCATAATCGAGCAGGCCATTGGCCTGCAGCGCGCGCGCCCAGCGCAGCGATACGCCGCGCGGCGTCGCCACGTCGCCGCACAATTGCTGCACCGTCAGCCGTACGCCGCGTTCCTGCGCCACGAACATGCGGAGCATCAATTCCCAGGCGATATCGTTGACGACCATGCCGTAAGGCGCGAACGCCGCATCGCGCGCGGTATTGAACGCCAGCATGCGCGTGGCGATGTCATGGGCGGTCGGGCGTCCGCTGCCCGCCGCGCCGAGCTTGCCCGGGCCATGCCAGCCCGCGCCGATCATCCTGTCCGGCATTGTCCGACCCTCCGACCCCGATCAAATATTGTGGCGAATCCAGTCGGGATCGGCACCGTGCCGTTGCAACCGCTGGAAGTGGAACGTCGTGCCGACCAGCAGCATCACCAGCATCGGATAGGCGATGCGCGAGATGACGACGAAATAGACGATCGGCAGCACATCCTGCTGATACAGCATGGCGATATGCACGAGCAGCGCGAACAGCTGGAACGCGGCGATCCAGATCGGCCAGAAACGATTCGCCCATAAGGCGACGGCGACCAGCACGACGAGCAGGGCGGCGTCGATCAGCAACAGCCCCACTTCGGTATCCTGATAGCGGACATGAGCCAGCGGCCGTGCCATGAAACTTGCGGTGGCGGCAGCGATGAACGCCACCGCCACCACCCGTTCCGGTGCCCCCCCCCGAACGAATGCGTACAGCACCGAAGCGCCGAGCAGCACATTGAACAGAATTACGAACACCGGACGGTTTCCGGCGCGGCTGGGGTCGAGGCAACCGCGCCGAAAGTCATGCTGCGACGACTCGCAGATGATCGGGACGGGCCGCACCGGTGAGCAGCTTGGAGGGCGGCTTGGGGCCTTCCTCGCCAAAGCTGATGACCGGCAGGCCCATCAATTCGCGAACTTTATCGAGATGCTTGTGCGTCGCGACGGTCTGGCGCCGCGCCGCGACCAGCGACTGGACCGCCTCGGTCAGCGTGTCGAGCGAGTGCTGCCCGACCACCGCCGGCAGCTTCGCCTCGACGCGCGCACGGGGCAGGGCGGCGGTCAGTTCCGCGCCGCAGCTCACCGCTTCGTCGATCAGCATTTCGAGCTTGTGGAGCAGTGTCCCGACCTGGCCGGCAATCATCTGGGTATCGGTCATCATGATCCTCCTGTGCCCGGTTCGAGATGAGCCGGTGCTGCGCCTGCCTCAGGACACGACCGCGCCGATGAGCTGGAGGATCTTCCCCGCCACGCTGAGCCCGAAGCCCAGCATGCCCACCGCCACTGCGAGTGCCGCCGGGATCGTGAAGATCCACAGCAGCCGCTGCCAAATGGTCAGGGTGTTATACCTGTCCCCCCTCCGTCGCAGCGGCAGCCAGGCGGCATCGGCCGCATCGCTGTCGCTACCCGGTGGCAGCGCCTCAGACCCGGCGACCTTGTCCGATTCCACGGGGGGAACAATGTCCGGTGGTTGGTATACCAATGGCTGGTATGTGCCGCTCTCGTGCTGGGCGAGCAGCCGCGCCGCTTCGAAGCGCGTGGCGACCCCCAGCGTCCCGACCGCGCGGCCGATCCGCTTGTCGACCGTCACCGGCGACACGCCCAACGTCTGCGCGATTTCCTTGGAATTGTGCCGCGTCAGGACCAGCCGCAGGCATTCGCGCTGCGGCTCCGTTACGCGGTCGAAGCGCGCCGTGGTCATCGGGGGATGGCCGCGTCACACATCCTGGACGAGGCGGCCGTACAGGTCGGGGCGGCGATCGCGGAAGAAGCCGAACGCGGCGCGGTGCCGCTTGACGCGATCGAGATCGAGCGTCGCGACGATCACGCCTTCCTCCTCGCGGTCGAGCTCGGCCAGGATGTCGCCGCGTTCGTCGGTGATGAAGCTGGTGCCGTAGAAGGTCTGGCCGTGTTCCACGCCGACGCGGTTGGCGGCGACGATCGGCACCACGTTGGACACGGCATGGCCGACCATCGCGCGACGCCACAGCCGCGCGGTATCGAGCGAGGTATCATGCGGCTCGCTGCCGATCGCGGTCGGATAGAACAGGATCTCCGCGCCCATCAGCATCATCGCGCGCGCGGTTTCGGGATACCATTGATCCCAGCACACGCCGACGCCGAGCGTCGTCTTCGCCGGTCCGGGCCACACCTTGAAGCCGGTATTGCCGGGGCGGAAATAGAATTTCTCCTCATAGCCCGGGCCATCCGGGATATGGCTTTTGCGATACACGCCCATCACGTTGCCGTCGGGGCCGATCATCGCCAGCGAATTGTAATGATGCGGCCCGTCCGCCTCGAAGAAGCTGGTCGGGATCGTCACGCCGAGCTCGCGCGCCAGCGCCTGCATCGCGAGCACGGCCTGGTGCTCGCCGACTGGCCTGGCCTGCGCGAACAGGCCCTCATCCTCGACGCGGCAGAAATATTCGCCCTCGAACAGTTCGGGCGGCAGGATCACCTGCGCGCCCTGCGCAGCGGCCTCGCGCACCAGCGCGGAGACGCGCGCGATATTCGCGTCGATATCGGGGGTAAAAGCGAGCTGGAGCGCGGCAACGGTGATTTCGGTCATGACGCCGTCTTAGCGGTTCGGCTTGTCGTTTGGAACTGTACCAGATTGCGATCGTCGGACTTTTCGAGCGCGGATGCGGCGATCGCGCGTGCCGTACCGGGCCGCCCGATCAGGCCGGGATCTGCTGGCTGATACAGTGGAACGAGCCGCCGCCGGTCAGGATATGATCCGCGCGCAGCCCGACCGTTTCGCGGTCGGGGAACAGCGCCGCCACCGCCGCCACCGCCGCCGCGTCGTTCGGTGCGCCGTAGAGCGGCACCACCACCGCGGCATTGCCGATGTAGAAATTCATATAACTCGCCGGCACGATTTCCTCGTCGCGCAGGATCCGGCCGGGCGAGGGGATCGTCACGATCTCCACCCCCGCCGCGGCGGCGCGGTGCTGCGCCAGCTGGAAGACCTGCCAGTTGGGATCGTTCTCCGCCGCCTCGGGCAAGGCCAGGCGGTTTTCGCCGACGAACCGCGCGAGATTGTCGACATGGCCGTCGGTATGATCGTTGATCAACCCGTCGCCGAGCCACAGCACGCGGGTGAAACCCAGATCCTCGCGCAGCCGCGTCTCGATCTCGGCGCGCGACAAACCGGGGTTGCGGTTGTGATTGAGCAGGCATTGCTCGGTGGTGACGACCAGCCCGGTGCCGTCGCCGTCGATCGCGCCGCCTTCCAGCACCCAGTCGCAGCGTTGCGCCACGATCTGCCGCCGCTCGGCCAACCGCAGCCCGATATCGTCGTCGCCCGGCAGATCGTATTTCCCGCCCCAGCCGTTGAAGCGGAAATCGCGCGCGCTGCCGTCGCCGAGCAGGATCGCCGCGGTATCGCGCAGCCAGATGTCGCCGAACGGCTCGACGACGATCTCGGCGACATCGCCGGCCATCGCCTGGGCCGCCGCCGCCGCCTCGTCATCGGCGGCGACCAGGATTACGCGCTCGCCCGTGCCGCCGGCATGGACCGCGCGCGCGAACGCCGTCACCTCGGCGCGCGCCGGCTCCAGATCCTCCAGCCACAGCTCGCCATGGCTGGGAAAGCCGATCCACACCGCCTCGTGCCGTGCCCATTCCGCCGGCTGCATCGATTTCGTCGTCATCTTACTTGGCTCCGGCGCGGCTTTGGTCGCGAATCTGGCGGAATTCGGCATCGGCATACCAGTTGGGCCAGGCCGTGCCCGCGGCCAGGCGGTGGCCGAGCGCGTAATAGATATTCAGATCGGATACCGCGCCGTCCCATTTCCATGTCGCGTCATATTCGTCCTGCGGCTTGTGATAGCGGTTGACGGTATAATCCTCCGCCGCCGCGCGCCCTGCGGCAGTGCCGCCGACGACGAGATCGTCGCCGCTCTCGCCGTACAGCATCGGCACGCCCAATTTGGCCATGCTGAAATGGTCGGAGCGGTAGTAATAGCCCTTTTCCGGCGTCGGCTCGAGCCCGATCACCCGGCCCTCGCTGGCCACGATCGGCTTGACCAGATCCTCGAGCTCCGATTTGCCCGCGCCGACGAGCACGAAATCCTTCGCCTTGCCGACCACGTTGAGCCCGTCCATGTTGACCCCGCCGACCGTCCGGGCGAGCGGATAGACCGGGTTCTCGGCATAGAATTTCGAGCCCAGCAGCCCCGATTCCTCGCCGGTCACCGCCAGGAACACCTGGCTGCGCCGCGTCGCCCCGGCCTTGGCCGACGCCTCGGCGATCGCCACCAGCCCGGCGATGCCCGAGGCATTGTCGACCGCGCCGTTGCAGATATCGTCGCCTTTCACCGCGTCGCAGCGGCCGAGATGATCCCAATGCCCCGAATAGAGCACCACCTCGTCCGGCGCGCTGGTGCCGGGCAGGATGCCGACGACGTTCTTCGAAGCCTGGCGCCGGATCGTGTTGGTGAAGCCGACGCTGGCCTTCACGCCCAGCGGCACCGCCTTGAACCCCTTGACCGTGGCAGCCTTGGCGAGCGCCGCGAAATCCTTGCCCGCGCTGGCGAACAGGGCCTGGGCCACCGGCTTCTGGATCCAGCCGATTGCTTGGCTCTGGTCCATATGATTGCCCGGCGTATCCTGCTCGAGCTGCGGCCCGGTCCAGGACGATTGCACCACGCCCCAGCCGTAGGCGGCGGGCTCGGTATCGTGGACGATGATCGCCGCCGCCGCGCCCTGCCGCGCGGCTTCCTCGAACTTGTAGGTCCAGCGCCCGTAATAGGTCATCGCCCGGCCGCCGAAATCGCCCTGCAGCCCCGCCGTCTGCCAATCGGGATCGTTGATCAGGATGACCACCGTCTTGCCCTTCACATCGACCCCGGCATAATCGTTCCAGCCGCGCTCGGGCGCGTTGACGCCGTAGCCGACGAACACCACGTCGCTGTCCTTGATCGCCACCTTGGGCGTGACGCGGTAGGTCGCGATCACCAGGTCGCGGCGATACGCGGCGGAGACCGGCGTCTTGCCCCCGGTGAAGGTCAGCGGCGTCACGTCGTTGGCGCTGATCTCGACCAGCGGCACGTCCTGATACCAGCTGCCCTTATTGCCCGGCTGCAATCCCGCCTGCTTGAACCGCTCGACGATGTAGCCGGTGGTCTTGTCCTCCGCCGGCGTGGTCGGCGCGCGGCCTTCATAGGCGTCGGACGACAGGGTCTGCGTGACGGTCTTCAGCGTCTCGATCGAGATGGCGGGCCTGGCTCCCGTTTGCGCGAGCGTCACGCTGGGTAGCATCGCAGCGGGTAGCACCGCGGCGAGCAACAGGAGCGAAGCAGAGGACCGCATAACTGGTTCCCAAATGAGGCATGACCCGCGTCTAGTGCCAGCCACCCGGCGCCAAGGCAAGGTCGTCGCGGCCGGCGGAAAAGGATGACTTGCCGAACCCAGGCCAATGATAGAACAAGATAAATTCAACATCCGGGGGGATTTATGAAACTATTGCTCCGCCTGCTGGCGACGTCAGTCATGATCCCGTTGTCGTCCGGTGCCGCACCGCGCCAGTTGACCGCGACCGAGGCGGCGGCAGCGTTCGGCGCGCGCGAACGGATCGAAACGATCAGTCTGTCGCCTGACGGCAACCGGGCAGCGCTGCTCGGGGCGGCAGGCGGCGCTTCCTCGGCTCTGACCATCGTGGACCTTGTCGCCGGCACGACGTCGCAGCCGATAGCGCGGTCGAGCGGCAATCCGGAAAGCCTTAGTCGATGCAGCTGGGTGACCGACGCCCGGCTGCTGTGCAACGTCTTCTACATGGCCGACATCGGTATGAAGATATCCGCGACGCGCCAGATCGCGATCAACAGCGATGGCAGCGGCATGAAGATGATCACAGTGGATACCAATGCGCGGTCGCAGGGGCTATTGCAGAATGGCGGCAACATCATCGATCTATTGCCCACCGGCGAACCGGGTAAGGTGCTCATGTCGCGCACCTTCGTGCCCGAGGGCGAAACGGGCTCGAACATTGTCTCGAATCGGGAGGGGCTCGGGGTCGAGCTCGTCGATATCACGCGCAACACGCGCAAGATCGTCGAATCCCCCCGCCCCGATGCGACGGAATATATCAGCGACGGGCATGGCACGATCCGGATCAGGGGAATGCGGCCCAAGACCAATGGCGGCTATGATGGCGCGCGCATCGATTATTCCTATCGACAGGTGAATTCGGACAAATGGCTGCCGTTCGGCAAGCTGATGGTGGGCGGCGGCGTGTCGACCGGTTTCGATCCTTACGCCGTGGATGCCGGCCTCAACGTGGTTTATGGTTTCGAACGCGAAGGCGGGCGCGGCGCACTGTTTAGAGTGTCGCTCGACGGCAGCATGAAGCGCGAATTGGTGTTCGCGCGCGCCGACGTGGATATCGATGGACTGGTCAGGATCGGCCGACAGCGGCGTGTGGTGGGTGCGTCCTATGCCACCGATCGGCGCCAGACGGAGTTTTTCGATCCTGAGCTCAAGAAGCTTGGCGCTTCGCTGGCCAAGGCGCTGCCCGGCAAGCCGCTGATCAGCTTCGTCGATGCCAGCACCGACGAAAGTAAGCTGTTGATGTTTGCCGGCAGCGATGTCGATCCCGGGCGCTACTATCTGCTCGACAAAAAGACGCGGCAGATGGCCGAAGTGTTGCCGGTGCGGCCCGAACTTGCCGACGTGGCGCTCGCCACCGTGACGGCGGTCAACTTTCCCGCCGCGGACGGCACGATCATACCGGGCTATCTGACCCTGCCTCCCGGTAGCGACGGTAAAAACCTGCCCGCGATCGTCATGCCGCATGGTGGTCCGGGTGCGCGGGACGAGTGGGGCTTCGATTGGCTCGCACAATTCTATGCTAATCGTGGCTTTGCCGTGCTGCAGCCGAATTTTCGCGGTTCGACCGGCTATGGCGATGCCTGGTTCCGCGAGAACGGATTTAAATCCTGGCAGGTAGCGATCGGCGACGTCAACGATGGTGGTCGCTGGCTGATCAAGCAGGGCATCGCAGATCCGACCAAGCTCGGCATCGTCGGCTGGTCCTATGGCGGCTATGCCGCGTTGCAGACGGCGGTCCTCGATCCCAATCTGTTCAAGGCGATCGTCGCGATCGCGCCAGTCACCGATCTGGAAACGCTGCGTGGCGAGTCGCGAGATTATTCCAATTTTGCGTTGGTCGATGCGTTTATCGGCAATGGCCCACACGTGCGGCAAGGATCACCTGCCTTGAACGCGGCGCGCATCAAGGCCCCGGTACTGCTGTTTCACGGCACTCAGGACCTGAATGTCGGCGTGGCCGAGTCGCGGTTGATGGCAAACCGCCTCCGTGATGCCGGCAAGACGGTCGAGTATGTCGAGTTCAAAGGCCTCGACCACCAGCTCGACGATTCCGCAGCGCGCGCGCAGATGCTCGAAAAGTCAGATGCCTTCCTGCGCAAGGCGCTGGGGATGTGACACGCGAAAAGGGCGGCCCTCTCGCGAGGACCGCCCTTTCGGTTTGCTTCGGCTGCGTCGTGGCGAAGCCACGCCGTCGGTCGTCGCCTGGGCGACGCCGGCCGAGCCGCTGATAAGTGCTGGATTTAGCTGGCGCTAAATCCTTGGCTCAGCGGCTGTAGAACTCGACCACCAGATTCGGCTCCATCTTCACCGGATAGGGCACTTCGTCGAGCGTCGGCACGCGCGTGAAGGTCACCTTGGCGGCGCCGTCGGGGGCGACGTAATCGGGGATTTCGCGCTCGGCCAGGCTCTGCGCTTCCATCACCAGGGCCATTTCCTTGGCCTTGTTGCCGAGCGTGATCTCCATGCCCGGGAAGCAGCGACGCGAAGCAATGTTGCACTTCACGCCGTCGACGCGAATGTGGCCGTGGCTGACGAGCTGGCGCGCAGCGAACACGGTCGGCGCGAACTTGGCGCGATAGACGATCATGTCGAGACGCTGCTCGAGCAGGCCGATCAGGTTCTGGCCGGTATCGCCCTTCATGCGCGCGGCTTCGGTATAGCAGGCGCGGAACTGCTTCTCGGTCACGTCGCCATAATAGCCCTTGAGCTTCTGCTTGGCGCGCAGCTGGATGCCGAAGTCCGAAACCTTCCCCTTGCGGCGCTGGCCGTGCTGGCCGGGGCCATATTCACGCTTGTTGACCGGCGACTTGGGGCGGCCCCAGATGTTCTCGCCCATGCGGCGATCGAGCTTGTACTTTGCGGATGAACGCTTCGACATGATAGTTCCTAGACCAAATGCTTCTGACAAGACCGCACGCGAACGTGTGATCGATACCCGGTATCGCTCTATCCAAATCTCGGGAGATCGGGGCAGGGCTACCGCTTCACCGGGGTGCGGCGCCATTTGCGAAGGCGGGCGGGTAGCCGGGCGGGGCGTCGGAGTCAAGCAAGCGCGGCGCGTGCTGGACAGCGCACGCCCGCCCCGGCAAGAGCGCTGGCCATGACCGATCCGATCCTTGCCGGCCCCGATTGCACCACGATGATCGAGGTCCGCGCCGGCGTCGACCAGGTCGATCGCGAGCTGATCGCGCTGCTCGCCCGCCGCTTTGCTTACATGGACGCCGCCGCGCGCATCAAGCCGGCGCGCGATGCGGTGCGCGACGAAGGGCGCAAGGCGCAGGTCGTGTCCAACGCGATTACTGCTGCCGAGGCGGCGGGGCTGCCGGCCGACGTCATCGCCGATCTGTGGGATGCGCTGGTCGAGGCGTCGATCGCCTATGAGCTGAAGGCGTTCGACCGACGAGGATGATCGCCGGCCGATTGGCGAGAAGCAGGTGCGCGTTTAGGGATTACGCACGATATTGTTCGCGCCGTTCGTGTTCTTGTCGATAACGCGCCATTCGGCGACCGTGCGGCAGGTCCGCTTGACCAAGCGTGTGGACGTGCGCGCATCCGCACGACAGATCTTGTGATCGTCGTCCAACTTTTGCTGCTTCTCCACCGGCTCGTTTTCGGGCGAGGACGACGGCGTGATCTGCGCCGCGGCGGGCAGCGCGAACAAGATTGCGGCGAGGGCAAGATACGACTTCATGGCGGTCTCCAGATAATGACACCTTGGATAGTCGACCAAAGCGCATCGACAAACAAGATTTCAACGTCTTTTCAGTTACGTGGCCGCTTACCGCCCAGCGCGCTCAATACGCCGCGAAGCGTGCGGACTTCCTGGCTCGACCAGCCCGGCTTCGTCAGCAGCGTCCGCAGCGTACGCCGCGTGACGGGCGTCCGCGCCGGCGGGTAGAAGAAGTCGGTCTGCTGCAGCATCACGTCGAGCTGCGCGATCATCCCGTCCAGCTCCTCCTGTGGCGCCGGCGCGGGCAGGTCGGTCTCGGGCGGCGAGGCGAGGCCCGTGCCCTTCGACCATTCATACGCCACCAGGATCACCGCCTGGGCGAGATTGAGCGAGCCGAATTCGGCGTTGATCGGCACGGTGATGATCTCGCGCGCGAGCGCGACATCGTCGGTCTCCAGGCCGGAGCGTTCCGGGCCGAACAGGATCGCCGAGCGCCCCGGTGCCTGGTGGATCGCCGCCGCCGCCTGCTCCGGCGTCACCACCGGCTTGGTCACGCCGCGCTTGCGCACCGTCGTCGCATAGACATGCGGGCAATCGGCCACCGCCGCCGCCACGCTGTCGAACACCTGCGCGCGTTCCAGCACGATATCGGCGCCGCTTGCCGCCGGCCCGGCCGAGGGGTTGGGCCAGCCGTCGCGCGGCGTGACGAGGCGCATCTCGACCAGCCCGAAATTGAGCATCGCGCGTGCCGCCTTGCCGATATTTTCGCCCAGTTGCGGGCGGACGAGGACGATGACCGGGGGAAGAGTGTCGCTCACCCCTTGCCCGCCTCCGTCACGTTGCCGGCGAATTCCTCGAAATCGCGCGCTTCGCGGAAGTCCTTATAGACGCTGGCGAAGCGGATATAGGCGACCGAATCCATCTCCTTCAGCCCCTCCATCACCAGTTCGCCGATGCGCTTGGAGGGAATCTCGTTCTCACCCTGCGTTTCCAGTTGGCGCTGGATGCTCGAGACGAGCTTCTCCAGCCGCACCGCCTCGACCGGGCGCTTGCGCGCCGCGATCGAGACCGAACGAAGGAGCTTTTCGCGGTCGAACGGTTCCTTCTTGTTCTCGCTCTTGACCACGAACAGTTCGCGCAACTGGATGCGCTCGAACGTGGTGAAGCGCGCCGCGCAAGCCTCGCATTGCCGGCGGCGGCGGATCGCGGCGCTATCCTCGGTCGGCCGCGAATCCTTGACCTGGCTGTCTTCATGTCCGCAGAAGGGGCAGCGCATTCAGTCCTGCTTCTTGCGCTTGAAATAGGCATAGCCCGCGCCGGCCGCCGCGCCGATGATCGGGCCGACGAACGGCACCGGGATCGCCACGACCGCACCCAAAGCGGCCCATTTCGCCATGCTCTTGCCGAGCTTGGGATCGGATTGCAGTTCGGTTTTCAGATCGGCCATGTCAGTTACCTTCAGGGTAGATCGGGAATCGATCGCACAGCGCCTTAACGCGCGTCCGCACCGCGGTTTCCACCGCGGTATCGCCCTCTTCGCCCTTCTGGCGCAAACCGTCGAGCACGTCGGCGACCATGTTGCCGATCTCGCGGAATTCGGCCGGGCCGAAGCCGCGCGTCGTGCCGGCAGGCGAGCCGACGCGGATGCCGCTGGTCTTGGTCGGCGGCAGCGGATCGTTGGGGATGCCGTTCTTGTTGCAGGTGATCCCGGCGCGCTCCAGCGCCTCGTCGGCATCCTTGCCGGTCACGCCCAATGGGGTGAGATCGATCAGCGCGAGATGCGTGTCGGTGCCGCCCGAGACGACTTCCGCGCCGCGCTCCTTGAGCGTCGCCGCCAGGATCTTGGCGTTCTCCACCACCGCGGCGATATAGCTCTTATAGTCCGGCTGCAGCGCCTCGCCGAACGCGACTGCCTTGGCGGCGATGACGTGCATCAGCGGGCCGCCCTGCAGCCCGGGGAACACCGCCGAGTTGATCTTCTTGGCGATCGCCTCGTCATTGGTCAGCACCATGCCGCCGCGCGGACCGCGCAGCGTCTTGTGCGTGGTGGTCGTCACGACGTGCGCGTGGGGCAGCGGCGAGGGGTGCAGCCCGGCGGCGACGATCCCGGCGAAATGCGCCATGTCTACCATGAAAAACGCCCCGACCTCGTCGGCGATGGCGCGGAAGCGCGCGAAATCGATCTGCCGCGGATAGGCCGAACCGCCGGCGATGATCAGCTTGGGCTTATGCTCGCGCGCCAGCGTCTCGACCTGATCGAAATCGATCAAATGCGTCACCGGATCGACGCCGTATTGCACCGCGTTGAACCATTTGCCGCTCATCGCCGCGCGCGCGCCGTGCGTCAGATGGCCGCCGGCATCCAGGCTCATGCCGAGGATCGTCTCGCCCGGCTTGACCAACGCCAGCATCACTGCGCCATTGGCCTGCGCGCCCGAATGCGGCTGGACGTTGGCGAAGCCGCAACCGAACAATTGCTTGGCGCGCTCGATCGCCAGCGTCTCGACCTCATCGGAGGGTGCGCAGCCCTGGTAATAGCGCTTGCCGGGATAGCCTTCGGCATATTTGTTGGTGAACACGCTGCCTTGCGCCTGCAGCACCGCCTTGGAGACGATATTTTCGCTGGCGATCAGTTCGATCTGCGTCTGTTCGCGGTCCAGTTCGTGCGCGACGCCGGCGAACACCGCGGGATCGGCATCGGCCAGCGTGCGCGTGAAGAAGCCGTCGGGCTGCACATCGGACAGGGTCTGCGGGTTGGTGCTCATGCGGGAAGCTCCTCGAACTGCGGATGGCTGAGTTTATCGATGCGGCCGGCGTGGCGCCCGCCGGCAAAGTCGGCGGCGAGGAAGGCGGCGATGCACGCCTTGGCCATGTCCTCGCCGGTGAGCCGTGCGCCCAGGGCGAGCACGTTGGCGTCGTTATGCTCGCGCGCCAGCATCGCCGAATAGGGCTCGCCGACCAGCGCACAGCGCACTGCCGGATGGCGGTTGAGCGCGATCGAGATGCCAATCCCCGAGCCGCACAGCGCGATGCCGCGTGTCGCCGCGCCATCGGCGATGGCGGTCGCCAGCTTGTAGCCGAAATCGGGATAATCGACGCGCGCGTCGCTCACCGGGCCGAGATCCAGCACGTCATGCCCGGTTTCGGCAAGCCACGCGGCCAGCACGGCTTTCAGCGCGAATGCGGCGTGATCGGAAGCGATGGCGATGCGGATGACCAGTTCCTCGCGGCAGCGGTAGCGGATGCGCGCGCTCTTACGCAAAGCCGCCGCCGAATGCCACCGTGGATATGCCATCGCCGTGTAACAGAAGCGTGCGGCCGGCAATTGCGGCCCCGGCGCAACCCGGCTAGGCATTGGCGCAGTGACGGATCAGCGCCCACCCCTGCCGCCCGAGACGGCCGACATATCCGCGGCCCGCGCGCGTCTCGTCGAGATGCTGCTGCGCACCGGCGACGAGGATCGCGCGGCGTTCCGTGATCTCTACCAGCTGACCTCGGCGAAACTATTCGGCATCACCTTCCGTATCTGCGGCGAAAGGCAGGCCGCGGAAGATGTGTTGCACGACGTCTATCTCACCATCTGGAAGCGCGCCGGCGCCTATGAGCCGTCGCGCGCCAGCCCGATCACCTGGCTGGCCACGATCGCGCGCAACCGGGCGATCGACTGGCGCCGTGCGCAGGCCACGCGGCGCACCAGCCATCTCGACGACATCCCGCCGCTGGCCGACAGCACGCCGCTCGCCAGCGAGACGATGATCGTCGACCAGGACGCGCGGCAGTTGCATACGTGCCTCGAAACGCTCGAGCAGCGCCAGCGCGAGGCGATCCGCACCGCCTTTTTCGACGGCGTGACCTATGCCGAGCTCGCCGAGCAGCAGAACGTGCCGCTCGGCACGATGAAGAGCTGGGTGCGCCGCGGCATGCTCAAGCTGAAGGAGTGTCTCCAGCGATGAGCGACGACACGATCCTTCCCGACGATCCCGGCCGCGATCCCGACATGATGGCCGCCGAACTGGCGCTCGGCCTGCTGGATGGCGACGAGCGCGCCACGGCATTGCGCCGTATGCTGGCCGAACCCGGTTTCGCGCAGGACGTGGACATGTGGCGCGCCCGGTTCGGCGACTGGTTCGCGGCATGGCCCGACGCCTCGCCCTCGGCTGCGGTGTGGGCGCGTGTCGACCGGTCGCTCGATGCGCCGCGGGTGCCGCAGGCGGATGCCGTGCTGCGCCCGAATCGCTGGTGGCCGGCCGCGACGGCGGTGGCCAGCGCGATCGCCGCCGTGCTGCTCGCGATCGTCGTGCTGCGGCCCGCGCCGCCGCAGCCCGTTCCCGCACCGGCGCCGGTGGCCAGCGCGCCGCTGCCGACGGCACCGGCGACGATGCTGGTCGCGGCGATCGATCCGGGCGAAAAGGGGCCGCCGGTCAGCGCGGTCTACGATCCGGCGACCGCCGGGTTGCGCGTCAGTGCCGCGACGCTTGCCGATGCCAACCAGAGCGCCGAACTGTGGATCATCGGCGCGGATGGCACGCCGCATTCGCTCGGCCTGCTGCGCACCACCGGCGCCTCGACCTTCACCGTCACGGCGGCGAACCGCGCGCAGATCGCGGCCGGCGCGACGCTCGCCGTGTCGCTGGAAGCGGTCGGCGGCTCGCCGACCGGCCAGCCGCTCGGCCCGGTCATCGCCACGGGCAAGCTCTCGCAGGTCTGAGACGCGGCACCGGAGCGCCGCGCCTAGCGTGGGGCGCGTGGGGGCGCGCGCCTGCATCGAAACTGCTTTGGCGCGTGCATCCTCGCTGCGCCCGCCTGCGTATCTCCGCCGCTCCGCAGATCGGCGGAGATCAAGCAGGAGAGCATCATGACCCCGAGATTTCGTGCTTCAATCGTCGCGCTCGCCGTCGTTGCCGGCGGCTCGTCGCTCGCCTTTGCCAAGGGCTATCCGATGGTCGGCGGCGCGCAGATGTACCCGACCAAGACGATCGTCGAGAATGCCGTCAATTCGGCCGATCACACGACGCTCGTCGCCGCGGTCAAGGCCGCCGGCCTGGTCGAGACGCTGTCGGGCCCCGGGCCGTTCACCGTGCTCGCGCCGACCAATGCGGCGTTTGCCAAGCTGCCGGCGGGGACGGTCGACACATTGGTCAAGCCGGAGAACAAGGCGACGCTGACCGGCATCCTCACCTATCATGTCATTCCGGGCAAGATCAGCGCCAAGATGATCGCCAGCAACGCGATGAAGCATGGCGGCAAGGCGAGCTATGCCACCGTCAACGGCGGCACGGTCACGTTCATGAAGTCGGGCAAGGGATGGGGCGTGATGGACGCCAAGGGCGGCATGGCGAAGATCACCATCGCCGACGTCAACCAGTCGAACGGCGTGATTCACGTCATCGACACGGTGCTGATGCCTTGATATAAATTAATTTCGGCGTCGGCGCATCTTTTGCGCCGCCGTCACGTATCTAGATGTGTCTGTCCCCCCAAGGCGAGAGACGTGTACAGGGTGCCCCGACCCCCCCAATTGACGGGCGCCCCTTGCGTAAACGAACCTGTCGGCGCCCCAATGCCGGCAGGTTCGATCGCATCTGGGGACTAGTTCCTAGCCGCTGAAACCTGGACGAAGGCGGGCGTACATCGCCGCGCACGGCTTTTGCGCGCGCGCCGTCGACCGGCGGTGTCCTTGCCGGGGATCAGAAATCGATCGCGATGCCCTTCAATTCCCAATCGCCATAGCGGGTCGGATCGAGCCCGAGCGGATCCTGCTGGGCGCGCGGCATGGTCTCGCCCGCCGCGACGGGCTGGGGATCGGGCGTCGGCACTGGCGTGTTCTTCGACAGATAGGCCGGCGGTTTCACATGGGGCGGGCGCTGGGCCATGACGGCAATCTCCTCCTCGGCCGCAGACCCGTCAACCAACTTGGTGCGGCGGCACGGCTTTACATCGGGTCCGGCCTGTCCAATGGCAATATGATGTTCTCGATTCATGCAAAGACGGCCACGCGCGATGGCGCATAACGACAGCCAGGATACGCCGGGCGTCCCGGCGCGCCGCGCCGCGCTGAAACTGCTCGATGCGGTGCTGCGGCAGGGATTGCCGCTGGAAGCGGTGCTCGATCGCGCGACCGCGGGGATCGACCGCGCCGACGATCGGGCGCTGGCGCGCGCGATCGCCTCGGAAGTGCTGCGCCGCCTGCCCGATCTCGACGCGCTGATCGATTCGGCGACCGCACGGCCGCTGCCCGACGATGCCAAGGCGCGTTTCGCGCTACGCATTGCGCTGGTGCAGACGCTCGCGCTCGGCACGCCGGCGCATGCCGCGATCTCCACCGTGCTGCCGCTGGTGGATGGCGGGCCGCGCAAGCTGGTGCACGGCGTGTTCGGCACGCTGTCGCGCCGCGGCGATACGCTGCCCGAACAGCCGACCCTGCCCGATCCGGTGGCGATCCGCTGGCACGCCGCCTGGGGCGACGATGCGATCGAGGGCGCTGAGTTGGCGATCGCCACGCCGCCACCGCTCGATCTGACGATCGCCGATGCCGCGCGCACCGCGGACTGGGCCGAGCAGCTCGGCGGCAGCTCGCTGATGCCCGGCCATGTCCGCCTGCCCGGCGGCCACGTGCCGGAAATGCCGGGGTTCGAGGAAGGCGCCTGGTGGGTGCAGGATATCGCCGCGTCGATCCCCGCGCGGCTGATCGGGGCGGGGACGGGCATCGCGCTCGACATCTGCGCCGCGCCCGGCGGCAAGACGATGCAGCTCGCCGCCGCCGGCTGGAGCGTGACCGCGCTCGACAATTCGCCCACCCGGCTTGAACGCCTGACCGCCAATCTCGCGCGTACGCAGCTCGCCGCCGACGTGGTCACCGCCGATGCGTTGCTGTGGAAGCCGGCCGAGCTCGCCGATGCGGTGCTGCTCGACGCGCCGTGCAGCGCGACCGGGATCTTCCGTCGCCATCCCGACGTGCTGCACCGCGTTCGCCCCTCGGTCATCGCCGACATGGCCGCGATCCAGGCGCGCCTGTTCAGCCGCGCCGCCAGCTGGGTGAAGCCCGGCGGCACTTTGGTCTACGCCACCTGCTCGCTCGAGCCGGCCGAAGGCGAGGAGCAGCTCGATCATTTCCTCAACAACAATACGCGCTTCACGGTCGATCCGATCCGGCCGGACGAGCTGCCTGCCGGGCTTGTCCCGCACTCCAGCGGCTATTTGCGCATCCTGCCCGGCATGCTGGCGGATGTCGGCGGATGCGACGGCTTCTTCATGGTCCGCCTGCGGCACGGCGGGTAAGCGCCCTAAAATCCTCCCCCGCCTTCGTGGGGCCATGCATAAATGAGCGAACCGTCTCCTTCATCGTCACCCCGGACTTAGTCCGGGGGCCACGGTGCCGCAAAATCAACGGCTTGAGAGCGCGTGTCCCGGCGGACCCCGGAACGAGTCCGGGGTGACGGGTAGGTATGCATAGGTCTCTCCAGGAGCAGGTGGCACGCGGAGAGTGACGATCCCCTGGCCGGGGGAGGATGAAGTTGCTGCCAAGCCGGGTTGTCGGCGCGGGCCGTCATGCTACAGGATCGCGCATGCAAGCCCCCGTCCGCATCGCGCCCTCGATCCTGTCCGCAGATTTCGCCAAATTGGGCGAGGAAGTGCGCGCGATCGACGCTGCCGGGGCCGACTGGATCCATGTCGACGTGATGGACGGGCATTTCGTGCCCAACATCACGATCGGCCCCGCGGTGGTGAAGGCGATCCGCCCGCACACCGCCAAGCCGCTCGACGTGCACCTGATGATCGCGCCGGTCGACGCGTTCCTCGAAGATTTCGCCAATGCCGGCGCCGACACGATCAGCGTGCATGTCGAGGCGGGGCCGCATACGCACCGCACCGTCCAGCGCATCAAGGGCCTGGGCAAGCGCGCCGGCGTCGTGCTGACGCCGCAGACGCCGGCCAAGGCGCTCGATTATCTGCTCGAGGAACTCGATCTGGTGCTGGTGATGAGCGTCAATCCCGGTTTCGGCGGGCAGGGCTTCATCGAGAGCCAGCTGCGCAAGATCGAGGCGATCCGCAAGATGATCGACAAGGCCGGGCTGACCATCGATCTCGAAGTCGATGGCGGGATCGACCAGGCGACCGCACCGCGCGCGATCGCGGCGGGCGCCGATGTGCTGGTTGCCGGCACCGCCACGTTCCGCGGCGGCCCCGCCGCTTATGCCGCGAATATCGCGGCGCTGAGGGGCGGGTGAGCACGCCGGGCGCTCCCGGCGACGGTATCGACGAAGGCAAGCGGCTGATCCGGCTCGGCGGCGATACCGGCCTGTCGCTGACCGAGCGGCTCACCGAGCGCTTCCACCGTCTCACCTGGCGCACCCCGATCCACGGTTTGAAACTCAAGGGCCGCCATCCGCTCAAGCTGATCGCGGTGCCCGACGATCCCTTTCTCGGTGACCTCAAGCGCGGCCAGGCGCTGTTGCGCGGCGCCATGATGCTGCGCGGCGAGGAACGCGAGATCGCCGCTTTGTTCGGCGCGAAGCCGGATCATTCGCGCGACTTCAGCGAATATCTGCACAGTTTCGCCTGGCTGCGCGATCTCTCCAGCGTCGCGACGCGCGCGCAGGGCGCGCCGATCGCCGAGCAGATCATGCGCGGCTGGCTTGCCGCCCATGCCGATACGGTGACCGAGCCGGCATGGCGCGCCGATCTGTGGGGGCGGCGGATCCTGTTCTGGACCGCGCACGCGCCGCTGATCCTGTCCTCCGCCGATCTCGTCTATCGCAGCCGCGTGCTCAACACGCTGGCGCGCGGCGCACGGCATATCGATCGCGGCGCCGAGAAGATGCCGCCCGGCGCGCCGCGTATCGCCGCGATGTGCGGCGTGGTCGCGGGCGGGCTGCTGATCGCCGGCGGCGATGCCCGGCGCGGGGGCATGGAAGCGGCACTGGCGCGTGCGCTGTCGCTGTCGGTGTTCGACGATGGCGGCGGTGTCGCGCGCGCGCCGATGGCGCAGATCGACGTCATCATGCTGCTCACGATGCTGCGCGAAACCTATGCCGCGCGGCGGCTGGAGGCGCCGGAATCGGTGCATGAAACGCTGGCGCGAATGGTGCCGGCGTTGCTCGGCGTGTGCCTGGGGGACAAGGCGCTGTCGAGCTGGCAGGGCGGCGGCCCGGTTGCAGCGGATGTACTGGCGCAGATCGTCGAGGCGACCGGCGTGCGCGCGCGCCCGCTGCGCCAGGCGCGCGACTGGGGCTATCAGCGGCTCGCCGCCGGCAATACGGTTGCGATCATCGATGCCGCGCCACCGCCGATCGCGCGGCTGGTCGAGGGCGGCTGCGCCTCGACGCTGGCGTTCGAGCTGTCGGACGGGGCGCACCGGCTGGTGGTCAATTGCGGCGGCGCGCGGGCGTTGCTGGCGCAGTTGCCGTCCACGCTCGCCGAGGGATTGCGCACCACCGCGGCGCATTCGACGCTGACGCTCGGCGACAGCAATTCCACCGCGATCCATGCCGATGGCACGCTCGGGCGCGGCGTCGGCGAGGTCGAGCTGGCGCGGCAGGAAAGCGATACGTCGAGCCGGCTCGAGGCCAGCCATGACGGTTATGTGCGGCGCTACGGTTTCCTGCATCGCCGCCAGCTCACGCTGGCGAGCGAGGGGCGCGAACTGCGCGGGGAGGACATGCTGTTGCCCTCGGGCAAGCGCAGCAAGCGCGCGCAGACCGGCTTCACGGTGCGCTTTCATCTCGGCCGCGCGATCCAGGTCTCGCCGACCGCCGACGGCCAGGCCGCGTTGCTCAGGCTGCCGGGTGGCGTGCTGTGGCAGTTTCGCGTGCGCGGCGGCGCGCTGGCGGTCGAGGACAGCCTGTGGATCGATGCCGATGGCCGTCCGCAGCCGACGCTGCAACTCGTCGTCAGCGGCGAATCCCCCGCCGGCGGCTGCACCATCAGCTGGGCCTTCAAGCGCGCCAATTGAGCCTTTCGTCCATCCCGGAGTTACCATGACCGATATCACCATCCGCCGCGCGCTCCTGTCGGTGTCCGACAAGACCGGCATCGTTGACCTCGCCACCGGCCTGGCCGGCCATGGCGTCGAGCTGGTCTCGACCGGCGGCACCGCCAAGGCGCTGCGCGACGCCGGGCTCGACGTCCGCGACATCAGCGACCTGACCGGCTTTCCCGAGATGATGGACGGCCGCGTCAAGACGCTGCATCCGGTGGTGCATGGCGGGCTGCTCGCGGTGCGCGACAATCCCGAGCATGTCGCGGCGATGGACGCGCACGGCATCGGCGCGATCGATCTCGTCGTGGTCAACCTCTACCCATTTGCCGCGACGGTCGCCAAGGGCGCCGAACGCGCGGAAATCATCGAGAATATCGACATCGGTGGCCCGTCGATGATCCGCTCGGCGGCGAAGAACCATGCGAGCGTGGCGATCGTCACCGATCCGGAGGACTATGCTGTGGTCGCCGGCGGCAGCACGACGCTGGCCGATCGCACGAAGCTCGCCGCGAAAGCCTATACCGCAACCGCCAGCTACGATTCGACGATCGCCGGCTGGTTCGCGCAAGAGGATCAGGGCGAGGCATTCCCGGCCACGCTGCCGATCGTGCTCGAGCGCGGCGCAGCGCTGCGCTACGGCGAGAACCCGCACCAGCAGGCGGCATTCTACACCACCGCCGGCGCGACGACACGGGGCATCGGCCAAGCCGCCCAGGTGCAGGGCAAGGAACTGAGCTACAACAATCTCAACGATGCCGATGCCGCGCTCGAACTGATCGCCGAGTTCCGCGATGCCGGCCCCAGCGTGGTGATCGTCAAGCATGCCAATCCGTGCGGCGTGGCCAGCGGCGCGACGCTGATCGAGGCGTACAATGCCGCGTTCGCCTGCGACACGGTATCGGCGTTCGGCGGGATCATCGCGCTCAACCGCCCGCTCGATGCCGAAACGGCGCGCGCGATCACCGGCATCTTTACCGAAGTGGTCATCGCGCCGGATGCCGATGACGAAGCGCTGGAGATTTTCGCCGCCAAGAAGAACCTGCGCCTGCTGCTCACCGGCGATCTGCCCGATGCCGCGCGGCCGGGGCTGCAGGCCAAGTCGATCACCGGGGGCTGGCTGATCCAGACGCGCGACAATGGCATGCTGACCGACGCCGACCTCAAGATGGTGACCAAGCGGCAGCCCACGCCCGAAGAACTGGCCGATTGCCGCTTCGCCTGGACGGTGGCCAAGCACGTCAAGTCCAACGCGATCGTCTATGCCAAGGGCGGCAGCACCGCGGGGATCGGCGCGGGGCAGATGAACCGGCTCGAATCCGCGCGTATCGCCGCGTGGAAGGCTAAGGATGCCGCCGACAAGGCCGGCTGGGAAACGCCGCGCACGATCGGCTCGGCAGTCGCCTCCGACGCGTTCTTCCCGTTCGCCGATGGCCTGCTGGCGGCGGTCGAGGCGGGCGCGACGGCGGTGATCCAGCCGGGCGGCTCGATCCGCGACGCGGATGTGATCGCCGCTGCGGACGAGGCCGGGCTGGCGATGGTGTTCACCGGGATGCGGCACTTCCGCCACTGATACCCCGCCCCATCGACCGTCATGCTGAACGCGATTCAGCATCCATCGGGCGGCATGCTCCTCAGCCTGGGGAGCATGCCGTCGCCGGGCGGTGTGGATGTGGTGCCGGCAGGTTCGTCCGCGTGGCGCGATGGATCCTGAATCGCGTTCAGGATGATGGTATCAGGCGGGGGCGACCGCGCCTTCTTTCGGCATCGACTTGAACAAGGCCCGGTCTTCCGCGGTCAGCGCCCATTTGAAGATCACGAACAGATAGGTGCCGGCGATCGCCGGCACGCCGAGCAGCACTTCGAGCCATTCGAGCCGCTTGGGCAGCCAGGTGAAGGTCGAGCCGACGACGATCGCGGCAAGCGCGCCCCACAGCATCGGCCAGCGCCATCCCGCGACGCGCGCCTTGAGCAGGTGCGACAGGAAGTTCGACTTGATCACCGAGGTCAGCGCGACCGACAGCAGCAAGGCCAGCGCCGGCCCGGCGGCCTGGAAATTGACCGGCCAGCCCCAGCGCCGGATGGCGAAGATCAAGCCGAAGCTCAAGCCGATCTGGAAGCACAGCATGGCCGCCGAGATCAGTAGATTGCGGATCCGCGCGATATAAACGAGCGCGCCTTCCGACACCGCGCCGGTCGATGCCGCTGCTTCCGCGGTGAGCAGGAAGCCGAGCGCCGCGGTACCGGCGACGAATTGCGGGCCGACCACGCCCATCACCGCTTCGCCCGGAATCGAGCCCATCAGGGCCAGCCCGGTCTGCGCCGCCATGATCCAGAAGCTCACCTGCCGCACCTGATGCGCCACCGCTTCCTTGTCGCCGCGCGCCAGCGCGGCGGTGACCACCGGGCCGAGGATCGGATCGAAGCTGGTCTTCAGTTTCTGCGGGATCGAGGCGACCTGCTGCGCCATGTAATAGATGCCGACGATCTTGGGCTCGAACATGACGCCGAGGATGAAGCGGTCGACATTGCGCGTCGCCCATTCGATCGCGTCGGCACCGGCCAGCGGCGCGTTGCGCACCGCCAGATCGATCAGGATGCTGAGCCGCGGGCGCCAGCCATAGGGCAGGCCGTAGCTGCGCAGGAACGGGATCAGCGACGCGATCAGCGCCGCCGCCATCGACGCGATGTACGACAGGACCAGCCCGTCGCGCAGCGAATAGAAAGAGAAGGCCCAGGCCGCGATCGAGATCGTCCACGGCTCGACCACCGCGCGCGCGGTGACCGTCGCCTTGACGTTGCGGCGATAGGCGAGCGCCGCCAGGCTGATGTCCGACCAGGCGGTGGCGAACACGATCAGCGCCAGCCAGCGATCCATGCCGCGGATCGCGGTGTTGGGATACATGATCTCGGGCATCGCGACGAGCAGTGCGCTGGCGAGCAGCGAGGCGATCAGCGCCACCGCCATCGCATCCCACACCACGCAGACCGCCGGGCGGTCGTCGTTCGACAAGGCCTGGGCCAGGCCGCGCTTCAACCCCAGGGTCGCGACCAGGGCCGCCAGTTCGACGACCACCACGGCCAGCGCGAACCGCCCGACCTGCTCCGGGCCATAGATGCGGCCGGCGATGAACAGGAAGGGCAGGCGCGCGACGAGGCGCATCAGAAAGCCGATGATATTGGTGCGCCCGCCCTTGGCCAGCGCATTCAGCTCGTCATTCCCGTCGGCAACTGCACTTGCGGACTGGCTCCCCCCAGTCTGGCTCAATGCGCGGCACCCCAGCTGAGGCCGGTGCCGATTTCGATCCCCAGCGGCACGTCGAGCACCACGGCCGGCTCGGCCGCCGTCGCCATGATGCGTTCGATCACCGGCCTGGCCGCGTCGACGTCACCCTCGGGCAGTTCGAACACGAGTTCGTCGTGCACCTGCAGCAGCATGCGCACGTTGGGCAGGCCGGCCTCCAGCAGCGCCGGGCCCATGCGCACCATCGCGCGCTTGATGATGTCGGCGCTGGTGCCCTGGATCGGCGCGTTGATCGCGGCGCGCTCGGCGCCCTGGCGTTCGTGCTGCACCTTGGACTTGATCCGCGGGAAATGCGTCTTGCGCCCGAACAACGTGGTGGTGAAGCCGGTGTCGCGCACCGTCTCGGTAGTCGCGGCGATATAGTTGCGGATACCGGGGAAGCGTTCGAAATAGCGATCGATCATTGCCTGCGCCTCGTCCGCCGTGACGTCGAGGCGCCCGGCCAGGCCCCAGCGGCTGATGCCGTAGAGGATGGCGAAGTTGATCGTCTTGGCACGCCCGCGCGTGTCGCGATTGACCTCGCCGAACAATTCCTGCGCGGTGAGCGAATGGATGTCGTCGCCATTGGCGAACGCCTGTTTGAGTGCCGGCACGTCGGCCATATGCGCGGCGAGACGCAGCTCGATCTGCGAGTAATCGGCGGCAAGCAGCACATTGCCTTCGTCCGCGACGAACGCATCGCGGATCTGGCGGCCGATCTCGGTGCGGATCGGGATGTTCTGCAAATTGGGATCGGTCGAGGACAGGCGCCCGGTCTGCGCGCCGGTCAGCGAATAGCTGGTGTGCACGCGCCCGGTCGCCGGGTTGATCTGCGCCTGCAGCGCATCGGTATAGGTGCTTTTGAGCTTCGACAACTGGCGCCAGTCGAGCACCTGGCGCGCGATCTCCTTGCCCGGCGAATCCTTGTCCGCGGCGATGCGCTCGAGCTCGGTGACATCGGTCGAATAGACGCCGGACTTGCCCTTGCGCCCGCCCTTGATGCCCATCCGCTCGAACAGCACGTCGCCCAATTGCTTGGGGCTGCCGATCGTGAACGCGCCGCCCGCTGCCGCGTGGATCTGGACCTCGAGCGCGCCCATCTGATGCGCGAACTCGGTCGAAAGCTGCGACAATTTGGTCGCATCGACCTTGATGCCGTGCTGCTCCATCTGCGCGATGACGGGGACGAGCGGGCGATCAACCATCTCGTAAACGCGCGTCGCGCTTTCCGCGGGCAGGCGCGGCTTGAACCGTCGCCACAGCCGGAGCGTCACATCGGCATCCTCGGCGGCATAGCGCGTCGCCGCCTTCAGATCGACCTCGGCGAAGCTGCGCTGGGTCTTGCCCACGCCGACCACGTCTTTGAACGCGATGCAGCTGTGCGACAGGTGCGTCGCGGCGAGCTCGTCCATGCCGTGGCCGTGCAGGCCGGCGTCGAGATCGAAGCTCATCACGATCGTGTCGTCGAACGGCGCGACGTCCAGCCCGCAACGGGCGAGCACGATCATGTCGTATTTGAGGTTATGCCCGATCTTGAGCACGCTCGGGTCCTCGAACAGGCTCTTCAGTTTTTCCAGCGCGACCGCGCGATCGAGCTGTACCGGCACTTCGGCGAACATGTCGGTGCCGCCATGCGCCAACGGAATATAGCAGGCCTGGTTGGGGGCCAGCGCCATGCTGACGCCGACCAGTTCCGCGCGCGTCGCATCGACGCCGGTGGTCTCGGTATCGATCGCGATCCAGCCCTGATGGCGTGCCGCGGCGATCCAGCGATCGAGCGCGTCCGCATCGACCACCGTCTCATAGCCGTCATGGTCGCACACCGGATCTTCGTCTTCCGCCACGCCGGGCAGGCCCGGCGCGGGCTCGGCGACCGGCGCATCCGCCACCGCCGACAATTTGTTGAGCAGGGTGCGGAAGCCGTGATGCTCCAGGAACGCGCGCAAGGGCGCATCGGGAATGCCCTTGAGCTCGAGATCGTCGAGCGGCTCGGGCAAGGCGACGTCGCAGCGCAATTCGACCAGTTCGCGGCTGAGGCGCGCCATGTCGGCATGCTCGATCAGATTGTCGCGCAGTTTGCCGGGCTTCATCGACGGCGCGGCGGCGAGCACCGCGGTCAGATCGCCATGTTCGAGGATCAGCTTGGCGGCGGTCTTCGGCCCCACGCCCGGCACGCCCGGCACGTTGTCGACACTGTCGCCCATCAGCGCGAGCACGTCGCCAAGCTGCCCGGGGACGATGCCGTGGAATTTCTCCGCGACATGCTCCGGCCCGAGCCGCCGGTTGTTCATCGTGTCGTACAGATCGAGCCCCGGCTCGATCAGCTGCATCAGATCCTTGTCAGAACTGACGATCGTCACCGACCAGCCCTGCGCCAGCGCGGCCTTGGAATAACAGGCGATGATATCGTCCGCCTCCAGCCCCTCGGTCTCGATGCACGGCAGGCTGAACGCGCGCGTGGCATCGCGGATCATCGGGAATTGCGGCTTCAGGTCTTCGGGCGGCGGCGGGCGATGCGCCTTGTACTGGTCGTACAGTTCGTTGCGGAAGGTCTGGCTCGATTTGTCGAGAATGACCGCCATGTGCGTCGGGCCGTCGGCGGCGTGCAGCTCGTCGACCAGCTTCCACAGCATGGTGGTATAGCCATAGACCGCGCCGACCGGCTCGCCATGCTTGTTGGTGAGCGGCGGCAGCCGGTGATAGGCCCGAAAGATATAGCCAGAGCCGTCGACGAGATAGAGATGAGGCATGGGCGGGGGAGATAGCAGGGTCGTTCGGCCAACGCGACCCATCCGGCACGCTCAGCGCGTAGAAACGCAGCACACGTCGCCGGTGGCGATCGCGCGCTCGCGCAGCGAGGGCGGGAGATAGGCGCAGGCGAGCACCGCGCCGGGCGATCCGTGCCGCCGCATCCATGCCATCGGATCACCGGCCGAGCCGTTCCAATCGGACAAAACGCCCAGGCGGTGCATCGGCGTGGAGCTTTGCGCATAGGCGAAATAGGTCAGATCGTCGATCAGCACGCGCTTCAGCCCCGGATGCAGCACGATGCCGCATTTGGCGCCGGCGGCGAGGATCCGCGCGCGCGGATAGGCGAAGGCGCTGAGCGAATAAGGCTGGCCCGCGACATAGCCGCCGCCGCGCCCCGCCGCCCATAATGGCGCGGCATAGCTGCCGGCGACCAGCACCTGGCTGATCGCGGACAGCGCAGCGATCGTCAGCACCGGTGAGCCGAGCCAGGCGCGATAGCGCGCCGGCGCCGCCCACAGGAACACCAGAGCGAGGATCAGGACTGGAAGGTAGACCGACGATTCATAGGCGTTCTTGTTATATTGCAGCATCGCCCAGGCGCTGGCGCAGCCGGCCAGCACGAGCGCCGCGGCGAGCATCCAGCGCTGCGGAAAGCGGTCGCGCGCGGCAAGGAATACCAGCGCGGCGGCGATCGCCGCGGTGAGATACCAGCAGAACCAGATCATCGCGCGCCATAGCGCCATCAGCGGCAACGGCACCGGCGTGGCCGGCAGCCAATAGGACATATAGCCGGTCGCCGGCATCGTGTTGCGGATATAGGGCGTGGGCCACATATTGCTGAGCAAGGTCGGCACCGCGCCGGGCAGCGCGCGCCAGCCGCCATTGCGCAGCAGCATCATCACGTTCTGCTGCTCGAGCTTGGCCGCCAGCACGGGATCGTCGGGGCAGGCGAAACGATCGGACCAGTAGCGATAGGCCGACCAGGTACAGGCCAGGATCACCAGCAGCGCCACGCCGCGCAGCCGGTAGTGCAGCGCGCCGCGGCCGCTTGCCAGGACCGCCAGCACGAACACCGGCAGATAGAACACGCCCTTCATATGATAGCTGAACGCGATCAGCGCGAGCAGCGTGATCGCGGCGATGCGCGCGCGCGGTTCGCCGGTCTCGCGGGCGGCGCGCGGCGCGAAGGCGATCCACAGGCTGGCGAGCATCGCCAGCCAGATCGCCTGATCGGGGCGGCTCCATACCAGCAAAAACGGCAGCACGCCCGTGCCGAGCAACGCGAGCACGAGGATCTCAATCACTGCCCGGCGTTCCGACGCCGGTTCGCGTTGCCGCACCAGACCGAGCATGGCGATCACGGCGAGGATCGCGCAGGCGATGCCGGCCACGCGCACCGCCAGCGGATCGGATAGAAAGGCCGTCGCGGTCGCACTGAACAGCCGCACCGGGAGCATGAAATAGGCCGGCATCGCCAGCGTGTTGAGCCCGCAGGTCTCGCCGGTCGCGCGGTCGATCCCGTCCTGCAGGAAGCGCGAGATCTGGAAGCGCCACGCCACTTCGTCGGTATAGACGGGGACGAGCAGGCCGACGACCAGCGAGAGCAGCAGCAGCCCGAGCATGGCTCCGGCGAGGCGATTGAGCAGCTTGTGCCGGGCGGTCAGGGTCATCACGCGGCGGACCCTAGCGGGTCGCGCCGGTGCTGACGAGCATCAGCCGTGGCTGAGCACCACCGCGGTCACCACCGCCTGCATCAGCTGCTGCCGTTCCGGAATGCCGCGCGGCGTATCGCCGATCATCACCGCCAGCGCATAGCTGCGGCCATCGGGCGCGGTGAGGATGCCGACATCGTTATAGCCGGCGGTGCGCCCGGCGAGATCCTGGCCGGTGCCGGTCTTGTGTCCGAAGCTCCAGCCCGGCGGCACCGCACCGCGCAGGCGCTGCTTGCCGGTCTTGGACGATTCCATCGTACCGATCAGATAGCGCGTCGATTCCGCCGACAGCATCTCGCCCTTCTTCAGCTTGGCCAGCGCGCCGGCAATGGCGAGCGGCGCGGCGCCATCGGGCGGATCGCCGACATAACGCTCGAATGCCGCGACGCGATCGGCCTGCGGCAGGCGGGCACGGGCGCGGTTGAACGCGTCGCCCAGCGCATATTCCGGTTTCCACGACAGGCCGGCGGTGTTGCTCTGCAGGTCGCGCTCGCCCGGGCCAAAGCGGATATCGCCCAGGCCCTTGCGCACGATGAAGGCGCGCACTGCGCCGGGGCCGCCGACATACTGGAGCAGGCGATCGTTGCACAGATTGTCGCTCATCGTCAGCGCGCGCTGCAGCAGATCGCCGACCGTCGTCTGCCAGCCATCGTCCTTGACCAGCATCGCCGACGGCTGGTGGAACAGCACCAGATCCTCGCGCCGCACCGTCACCGGATCGTCGAGCCGCAGCCGGCCCTGGTCGCGCAGATCGAGCACGGTCATCGCGACCCACAATTTGCTCACGCTCTGCTGCGGCAGCCGCGTCGTCCCGCCGCTCTGCACCGTCCAGCCCTGGTCGACGCTCTTGACCGCGATGCCGACCTTGCCGCGGAAATTCGCGCCGAGCAGCGCGACGTTGGTGGCCAGCGACTGCGGCGCCGCGACCGCCGCTTTCCGGGGCGGCACGGGAATGACCAGTTGGTAGATCGGCTTGGGCAGCACGGTGGCACGCTGCTCCGCGCCATGGCCGCACGATCCGAGCGCCAGCGCGAGCGCCAGTACCGCCGCCGACTGGCGCAACACACGCTGATCTACCCGAACTGGTGCCAATTCTTTGCCCTAAATCCCGCCCGCTCCATTCCGTACTGCACGAAAGGTCTTGAAAAATAGCTGATTAACCGCGCTGCGATGAACCGGCGCTGAAATGCGGCGGGATGATTACGGTCGCGTTCCGAGCGACGATTACGCGCTGCGTGCGACGATTCCCGCTCTGCGATCGCTTTGCGAATTGCTGGCGGTCTGCGGTCTTGTTGCAGGGAATCCGCCCGAAAAGGTTGCGATCGAGGCGTGCCATCCGGCGTCGACCACCGCGACGATATACGGATGTAATCTGCTGGACGAAGCGCGATTAGGGTTTCAGTTGGTAAGGTTCGCGTCAAATGCGGCATCGGCCGAGTCAAGTATGTGCGAAGTGAAAATGAAAGAATGTTGACAATGTCACTAAAGATATAGAATTTCTGGATAGTTGTTTCCGTCGAGGAGAAGCACGGTGCGGTTTGTCGAATCATTTGCCATCGCCGGAGCCGCGGCGGCTTTGTGTGGGATGGCGGCGGCGGCGGAAGCGCAGTATCCGGGCATGAGAGGCAGCTATGGCCCGGCGCATACTGATCTTGCGACACTGCAGAACATCTATGTCAGCCGTCTCAAGGACCTCAGAGAAGAGGCGATCCGTCGGCGTCTTGCCGATGGCGGGACACTCAGTGCCACCAGTCGTGCCGCGCTGCAGGTCAAGCTGGACCGTATAAACGAAGCGCATGCGCGTGAGGTGCGGTGGAACGACAGATTTTCCGTGGACGCAACTGGCGCGGTCGTTCGTGCGCGAGCAGCAAATGGCCGGCAAAACCGCGTTGCCGGATCATAGGATCGACGCAGGCTGAGCGGCAAGGTCGCGGCCGGTAGCGCGTACCGACCGGGCCCGCCCGCTCAGGGCACCAGCACGGTATCCACTGCCACCGGCAGCGTTTCGGGATAGTCCAGCGTGTAGTGCAGGCCGCGGCTTTCGTGGCGGTGCAGCGCCGAGCGCACGATCAGATCGGCGGTTTGCAGCAGGTTGCGCAGCTCGATCAGGTCGGGCGTGACGCGGAAGTGGCCGTAATAATCGTTCACTTCCTCGGTCAGCAGCTTGATCCGGTGCTGCGCACGCTGAAGCCGCTTGGTGGTGCGCACGATGCCGACATAGTTCCACATGAAGCGGCGGATCTCGGTCCAGTTCTGCTTGATCACCACTTCCTCGTCGGAATCCTCGACGCGGCTTTCGTCCCAGGCGCGGATCGGCGGCGGCGCGGGCAGCTCGTCCCAGCATTTGGCGATATGCTTGGCCGCGGCTTCGCCGAACACGAAGCATTCGAGCAAGGAGTTGGACGCGAGACGGTTGGCGCCGTGCAGCCCGCTCTCGCTGCATTCGCCGGCGGCATAGAGGCCGGGCAGATCGGTCTTGCCGTCGAGATCGATGACCACGCCGCCGCAGGTATAATGTTGCGCCGGGACGACCGGAATCGGCTCCTTGGTCATGTCGATGCCGAGCGTCAGCAGTTTCTCGTAGATCGTCGGGAAATGGTGCGTGATGAACGCCGCGCCCATATGGCTGATGTCGAGATGCACGTAATCGAGCCCGAGGCGCTTGATCTCGTGATCGATCGCGCGCGCGACGATATCGCGCGGCGCGAGCTCGGCGCGGTCGTCAAAATCGGGCATGAAGCGATAGCCGGTGTCGGGGATCAGCAGCCGCCCGCCCTCGCCGCGCACGGCTTCCGTGATCAGGAAATTCTTGACCTCGAGATTGTACAGGCAGGTCGGGTGGAACTGCATCATCTCCATGTTGGAGACGCGCGCGCCCGCGCGCCAGGCCATGGCGATGCCGTCGCCGGTGGCGCCGCGCGGCGCGGTCGAGAACAGATAGGTGCGCCCGGCACCGCCGGTCGCCAGGATCGTCGCGCGCGCGGTGTACAGCTCGACGCGGCCGGTCGCGCGGTTGACGGCGTAGACGCCCCACACGTTGCCGGCGCCCGAATAGCGCTCCTCGTGCCGGCTGGTGGCGAGATCGATCGCCACCATGTCGGGCACCAGCGTGATGTTGGGATGCGCCACCGCGGCGTTCTGCAGCGCTTCCTGCACCGCCCAGCCGGTGGCGTCGTCGACATGCACGATGCGGCGGTGCGAATGGCCGCCCTCGCGCGTCAGGTGGCGCGCATCGCCCTCCATGTTGAACGGTACGCCCAGTTGCGCCAGCCGCTCGATCGCCGCCGGCGCGCCCTCGACGACGAACTCGACGGTGGCGCGGTCGTTGAGGCCGGCGCCGGCGATCATCGTATCCTCGATATGGCTGTCGAACGTATCGCCGGGCTCGAGCACCGCGGCGATGCCGCCCTGCGCCCAGGCGGTCGAGCCTTCGTTGAGCTGGCCCTTGGCGAGCACCGTCACCTTGAAGCGATCGGCGAGATTGAGCGCCGCGGTCAGCCCGGCCGCGCCCGACCCGATGATCAGCACGTCGCTGCTGTTCGCGCTACTGCTCGCCATGCTCACTCCCAATGTTGCGCCAATGTTGCGCGGCGCACGTCGCCTACGCTTCAACCGATGCGGAAGGCAAATCGCCCCGTGTGCGACGAACCGGTGGAACGTCCGAACGATCCGCGCTTTGGGCCGGCGTGACCAAGATAACCAAAAAGGCCCGTGCGCAGGATCGCGCCGCACGTCTCCATCAAGAAGCCCTGAATTGCCTGACCATCGCGGTGAAGGAGGAAGCGCATAGCGCGGACTTGATCGACGAAGCGCTCAGGCTGGCGAAACGCTCGCGCGAATTGACCGGCGCGGAATAACGCCGCGCCACGTCGATGGTCGACCCGTCACGCCGGACCCGGTCGGGGGGCGATGCGCGGCTCAGCCCGCGTTTGCCGCGCGCGTGAGATTGAGAAACACGTCTTCCAGATCCGCCTCGCGCGTCGACACGTCGACGATGCCATAGCCGTCGGCCTGCACCGCGCCGAGCACTTCGCCGGCATTCACCTTGTCCTTGGCGTAAGTGATGGCGAGCGTGCGCGTGCCCTTCAGCTCGATCTTGTGGAAACAGGCATTGTCGGGCGTGGCCACGACATCGCGGTCGACCGTCACCTCGACCAACTTCTCGGTCGCCATACCGACCAGTTCGCGGGTCGGCTTGTTGGCGATCAGCTTGCCGTGGTTGATGATCGCGATCCGGTCGCAGAGCTGCTCGGCCTCTTCCAGATAGTGCGTCGTCAGCACCACCGTCACGCCCAGCGCATTGAGGCTCTTCACATAGGCCCAGAGCTGCTGGCGCAGTTCGATGTCGACGCCGGCGGTCGGCTCGTCGAGCACCAGCACCGGCGGCGAATGGACCATTGCCTTGGCCACCATCAGGCGGCGCTTCATGCCCCCGGAAAGCGTACGGGCATAGGCATGCGCCTTGTCCTCGAGATGCACCGCCCGGAGCAATTCCATCGAGCGGCGCTTGGATTTCGGCACGCCGTACAGCCCGGCCTGGATTTCCAGCGTTTCGAACGGCGAGAAGAACGGATCGAACAGGATCTCCTGGTTGACGATGCCGATCGAGGCCTTGGCATTGCGCGGATGCGCATCGATGTCGAAGCCCCAGATCGTGGCGCTGCCGGCAGTCTTGTTGACCAGGCCGGCCAGGATGTTGATCAGCGTCGACTTGCCCGCGCCGTTGGGGCCGAGCAGCCCGAAGATCTGCCCGCGTGGCACCTCGAACGACACGTCGTCCAGCGCGCGCTTGCCGCCCACATAGGTCTTGCAGAGGTTGGCGATGCTGATTGCGGCTTCGGTCATGCGCGTGGGAATACGATCTTGACGATATGGTGCAACCGTAATCCTCCCCGGAACGGGGAGTGTTTGGGCTTTGTCCTGCCCCCGGCAGGACAAGATCGTATCCGGGGGATACGATCTCGCCCAAACACAGCCGCAGGCTGACGGAGGGGGTATGCCGGCAACGCAACCGTGGCGTTCGGGGAGACCCCCCTTCGTCGCGCTTCGCGCGCCACCTCCCCGTACCAGGGAGGATTGTTTGGACAGCGCACCCTTGCTATCTGCGCCCCATGATCGCCCCGCCCGAAATCCTCCGTGTCTCCCACAAGCGCAACGCCTGCGATGGCGCCACCGACATTCCCGGCGGCGCATCGCTCGGCCATCCGCGCGTGTTCCTGGAAATCGACGAGACCGGCTATGTCGATTGCGGTTATTGCGACCGCCGCTTCGTGCTGATCGGCGGCCCGGCGGACGGCAAGGATCAGGCCGACTTGCGCGATCATGGGGATGGCGCAGGCCGCTGAGCGTCTTATATTGTTGGGCATGACCAGCCCGACAGACCCCCGCGCGTTCCTGTATCATGATGGCCAGCTCGATCCGGCGGAGGCGCAGCGCCTCACCGCCCAGGTGCTCGCCAAGGCCGATGACGGCGAACTCTACCTGCAATATCGCAAGACCGAGGCGTTCGGCTTCGACGATGGCCGGCTGAAGACCGCGAGCTATGATACGCAGTCGGGCTTCGGGCTGCGTGCCGTGTCGGGCGAGACGACGGCTTTCGCGCATGCCAACGAACTGAGCGGTGCGGCGATCCTGCGCGCCGGCGAGACGATGGCGCTGATCGATCCCAGCACCGGCCCGAAGGCCGCGCCGCCGCAGGGCACCAACCGCCATCTCTATACCGATGCCGATCCGCTCGATCTCGTGCCGTTCGCCGACAAGGTCAATCTGTGCCAGACGATCGACGCCGCCGCCCGCGCGCGCGATCCGCGCGTCGCGCAGGTCTCGGTGTCGCTGATGGGCTCGTGGAACGTCGTCGAGATCGTCCGTGCCGACGGCTTCGTCGCCACCGATATCCGCCCGCTGGTGCGCCTCAACGTATCGATCGTGGTCGAGCAGAACGGGCGTCGCGAAACCGGCACGTTTGGCCTCGGCGGCCGCTATCTCTATCACGATCTGATGCGGCCCGAGACCTGGAACCGCGCGATCGACGAGGCGCTGGCGCAGGCCGTGGTCAATCTCGATTCGGTCGATGCGCCAGCCGGCGAAATGACCGTGCTGCTCGGGCCGGGCTGGCCCGGCATCCTGCTGCACGAGGCGATCGGCCATGGCCTCGAAGGCGATTTCAACCGCAAGGGCACCAGCGCCTTTTCCGGGCGCATCGGCGAGCGTGTCGCGGCGCCGGGCGTCACGGTGATCGACGACGGCTCGATCGCCGATCGCCGCGGCTCGCTCAGCATCGATGACGAGGGCACGCCGACGCAGGAGAATATCCTGATCGAGGACGGCATCCTCAAGGGCTATATCCAGGATCGCCTCAACGCGCGGCTGATGGGCGTCGCGCCGACCGGCAATGGCCGCCGCGAATCGTTCCAGCACGCGCCGATGCCGCGCATGACCAACACCTTCATGCGCGCCGGCCGCGACGATCCCGCCGAACTCCTGTCGCGCGTGAAGAACGGCATCTTCGCCAAGAGCTTCGGCGGCGGGCAGGTCGATATCGTCTCGGGCAAGTTCGTATTCAGCTGCACCGAGGCATATAAGATCGAGAACGGCAAGTTGGGCGCCCCGATCAAGGGCGCGACGCTGATCGGCGACGGTCCAAGCGCGCTGACCAAGGTGATCGGCATCGGCAACGATTTCGCATTGGACGAAGGCGTCGGCATGTGCGGCAAGGGCGGGCAGAGCGTCCCCGCCGGCGTCGGCCAGCCGACCGTGCTGATGAGCGGACTGACGGTCGGCGGCACCGCGGCGTGATCGCTGCGGCGCTTGCTTTGTGGCTGGCTGACCAGGCGGCCGCGGACACCAAAGCCGCGCCGATGAAGTGCGAGATCGGCGGCATCGATCGTCGCTTCGGCAGCACCGAATGGATAGTCTATGCGTGCGATGACGGCGGAAGCTTTGTCGTCGTGAGCAAGCCGGGCAATCCGGCCAGCCCCTTCTACTTCATTATATCCAGGAAGCCGGATGGATATGGCATTTCCGGCGAAGGCTCCGGCAGCAAGACGGCGAGCGCTGCCGCCCGTGACGAGCTCGCCGCGCTAGGCAATGAGGGGCTTGCGGCGCTAAACGCGGCGGCAAGGCGCCAAGAAAGAGATAAATAGCATGTCCACGAACTGGCCGATGCTGGACTGGCCGGCGTGGCGAGAGACCGCCGTCGCGCTGCAGTTGCGCACGCAGATCGTCGGCAAGGTGCGGCTCGCGTTGACGCCGTGGCTCAACCATAGCTGGCACGTGCCGCTCTACGTGTCGGCGCGCGGGCTCACCACCTCGCCGATCCATTGCGGCACGCATATCCTGGAGATCGCGTTCGATTTCCTTGCCGACGCGCTGATCCTGACGACCAGCGATGGCGCGGAATGCCGCATTCCCCTCGAACCCGGCAGCATCGCCGATTTCCATGGCAAGGTGATGGCCGCGCTGGCCGATCTCGACATTGCCGTGACGATCGACGGCCTGCCGAGCGAAATGCCCGATCCGGTGCGCTTCGCCGACGATCACGCACACCGCCCGTACGATGCCGATGCCGTTCGTGGCTTCTGGCGCGCGCTGATCCAGGCGACGCGCGTGTTCGAGCAGTTCCGCACCGGTTTCCTCGGCAAGGCCAGCCCGACGCATTTCTTCTGGGGCAGCTTCGATCTCGCCTCGACGCGCTTTTCCGGGCGCAGTGCTCCGCCGCATCCGGGCGGCGTGCCCGGTCTGCCCGACGCCGTGACGCGCGATGCCTATAGCGAGCAGGAAGCCAGCCTCGGCTTCTGGCCGGGCAGCGACGCCTTCCCGCAGGCCGCGTTCTACGCCTATGCCTATCCGGCGCCGGCCGGATATGCCGAGGCAAAGGTCGAACCGGCCGCCGCGGCCTACGATACCACGCTCGGCGAATTCCTCCTGCCCTATGAAGCGGTGCGCAGCGCGCCGGACCCCGATGCCGCGCTGCTGGCTTTCTGCCATACGAGCTATGATGCCGCCGCGGATCTCGGCGCCTGGGATCGCGACGCGCTCGAATGCCCGATCGGGCGCCCCAAAGTGGTGCGGGCGGTATGAGCGTGGCGCTCGTCGAACTAGGCCGGTTCAACCGCAACGAAGCGCATATCCTGATCGGGCGGCTCGAATCCGACGGCATTCCCGCGGTGGCGTTCGACGGCGAATCGAGCATCGGCGACGGCAGCTATCTGTTCATCGCCGTGCGCGTGATGGTCGCGGCGGACGACCTCGCTGCGGCGCAGGCGATCGTGGCGGCGGCTGCCTGATTCTCGGGCATCCTTTCGCAACTGCACAAAAATCTACCGCGCTGCCCGTCGCCGAGCGACGCATTCCCTAGAATAAGCGCGGTTTCGCACCTTGGCACGGCGATTGCTGTGTAGCCCCCTGGGACAACAAGGGGGGCTACCCGAGTGAAACTCGTCATTGCCATCATCAAACCATTCAAGCTCGACGAGGTGCGCGAAGCACTGACCGAGATCGGCGTCGCGGGCATGACCGTGACCGAAGTGAAGGGGTTCGGGCGCCAGAAGGGCCAGACCGAAATCTACCGCGGTGCTGAATACAGCACCAACATGGTGCCGAAGATCAAGATCGAGATCGTCTGCGCCACCGACCTCGCCGCGCGCGTCGTCGAGACGGTGCAGGCCGCGGCCAATACCGGCGCGATCGGCGACGGCAAGATCTTCGTCCTCGATGTCGGCCAGGCGGTGCGCATCCGCACCGGCGAAACCGATCAGACCGCGCTGTGAAAGGGGAAATGATGCAATCCACGACGAAATTTGCCGGCCTCGCCGGCGCGGGCGCCGCCCTGCTTGCGGCGCTGCCGGCCTGGGCGCAGAACGCGGTCGAAGCGGCGCCGGCCGCGGCCGCCGCCACCACGGCTGCCGCCGCCCCGTTCGTGCCCACCGCGGCGATGGTCGACAAGGGTGACGTCAGCTGGATGCTGGTCTCCTCGGTGCTGGTGCTGATGATGTCGGTGCCGGGCCTGGCGCTGTTCTATGGCGGCCTGGTGCGCACCAAGAACATGCTCTCGGTGCTGATGCAGGTGCTGACGATCGTCTGCGTCGCGGCGTTGGTCTGGTTCGCCTGGGGCTATTCGATGGCCTTCACCTCGACCGGCACGCCGTTCCCGAAACTGTTCGGCGGGCTCGACAAGATGTTCCTTAAGGGCGTCGATCCGACGACCTTCGCGGCGACCTTCTCGAACAGCGTCTATCTGCCGGAATATGTCTTCATCATCTTCCAGATGACCTTCGCCTGCATCACGCCGGCGCTGATCGTCGGGGCGTTCGCCGAGCGCATCAAGTTCACCCCGCTGATCATCTTCGTGGTCGCCTGGCTAACTTTGGCCTATTTCCCGATCGCGCACATGGTGTGGTACTGGGCCGGCCCGGACTTCCTGGCCGCGGCACCGAACGACAGCGGGCTGCTGTGGGGCTGGGGCGCGCTCGATTTCGCCGGCGGCACCGTGGTGCACATCAATGCGGGCATTGCCGGCCTGGTCGGTTGCCTCGTGATCGGGCCGCGGCTCGGCTACCAGACCGAACCGATGCCGCCGCACAGCCTGGTGATGACGATGATCGGCGCAAGCCTGCTGTGGATCGGCTGGTTTGGCTTTAACGCGGGCTCCGGGCTGGAAGCCAATGCGTTCGGCGCGCTGGCTTTCATCAACACGCTGACGGCGACCGCTGCGGCCGGCGTAACCTGGGCGATCATCGAGCAGATCGTGCACAAGAAGCCGTCGCTGCTCGGCGCCGTCTCCGGCGTGGTCGCCGGTCTGGTCGCGATCACCCCGGCGGCCGGCTTCGCCCATCCCGGCACCGCGATCCTGCTCGGCGCGGTCGCCTCGATCGGCTGCTTCTTCTTCGTCACCAAGGTGAAGAACGCGCTGAAATATGACGACAGCCTCGATGTGTTCGGGATCCACTGCGTTGGCGGGATCATCGGCGCGATCGGCACCGGCATCGTCGCCAACCCGGATTTCGGCGGGCAGGGCTGGATCGACTATACCGCACCGGTGGCCAAGGCCGGCGTGTACGATATGGGCGGCCAGGTGCTCACGCAGATCTGGGCGGTCGGCACGACCTTGCTGTGGTCCGGCGCGGTCAGCCTGATCCTGTTCCTCGCGCTCAAATACACGATCGGGCTGCGCCCGACGGCGGAAGTCGAGAGCGAAGGCCTCGACATCACCGAACATGGCGAGCGCGCCTATAATTATTGAGATTGGAGGGCCGGCCCGCGCAGGCCGGCCCCCCACACGATGTTCCTCCTGCGGACGACCTCAGGCCGGTGCGGCAACGCACCGGCCCTTTTTTGTTTGTGCGAAAGTGCGCTTCCCATAGCCGCTTCTCAACGCAGCCGCTTCCCCGGCGCAGGCCGGGGCCCAGTCGCGAAGGTGGAGGCAAGTGCGCGCAGCGTCAGCCAATGCGTGCTGCATAACTGGGCCCCGGCCTGCGCCGGGGAAGCGGCAGGTTAGGAGGCCACATCATTCTGGAGCGCAACTTCAGTGTCCGCCTTCTCCGCGCGGCGCTTCTGCCAGTAGCGCAGCCCTAGCGTCGCGCCGAGGATGAAGCCGCCGGGCGCCAGCATGATGACCGCGGCGAGGCCGGCCTTGTTCCAGTTCTTCTTGTCCATCCGCCGTCGCTACAGCAGCCAAGCTGAACGGGCACTAGCCGTTGGCGCGGCGGCGTTGCTGCTCCGCCCAGCGTTCCTTCAGAACCTCCGACGTGTCGCGGCTGCCGTCATGGCTCCAGCCCGGCGGCTTGATCATGTAATTGAGTTTCGCGCGCCAGCCGGGCGCGGCCCACACGTCCCTGGCGATGCCGATCCATTCGTGGAACGCCGCCCAGAGCAGGTTGAAGCTGCCGAGGTTCCTGACGATGCCATAGCGCGGTTTGTCGTCGGCGCGCTCCTCGATGAACGTGCCGAACAGGCGGTCCCAGACGATGAAAACGCCGGCATAATTCTTGTCGAGATATTGCGGGTTGGTCGCGTGGTGGACGCGGTGATGGCTCGGCGTGTTCATCACCGCCTCGAACCAGCGCGGGCATTTGCCGATCACTTCGGTGTGGATCCAGAACTGATAGACCAGGTTGATGCCGGCGACGAACACCAGCATCGCCGGCGGGAAACCGATCAAGGCCAGCGGCAGGCGGAACAGGAAGCCGAGGCTGATGAAGCCGGTCCAGGTCTGCCGGAGCGCGGTCGACAGATTGTAGTGCTGGCTCGAATGGTGGATCACATGGCTCGCCCAGAACCAGCGCACGCGGTGTGCCAGGCGGTGGAACACGTAATAGGCCAGATCGTCGATCACGAAGGCGAGTACGAACCAATACCAGGCATAACCGATGTCGAAGAGGCGGAACTGCCACACCCATAGCGCCATCGCGAAGGCGATCCCCGCGGTCAGCGCGCCCGCCACGGTGCTGCCGGTGCCGAGCGCGAGGCTGGTCAGCGTGTCCTTCGGCTCATAGCGCTCGCGATGCCGGAGCCGTACGACGATCATCTCGACCAGCACCAGCAGGACGAATCCGGGCACTGCATAGGAAACGATATCGGGCAGGTTCATGGCAACTGCTTACACAAGTGTCAGCGCGAACCCAAGAGGGGTGCATGTCGGGCCGTTACCAGAAGTAGTTTGGTTCGCGCGGAGACGCGGAGGACGCGGAGAAGAAGGAAAGGGGCTACCGCGTAGCGGCTATGAGCTCGTTCGTTCGGAACGATTGCGCTGACGCGCGACAGTTACCCGGCGCGCACCACCTCCGCGTCCTCCGCGCCTCCGTGCGAACCAGACTTCTACTTCTTCACCCGTACTTGCCCGAACAACCGCTCGCCCGACTCGACGAGGAACGCCACGCCAGTATCCCGCACCGAACTTGCCGGCACCAGCCGCACCGCCGGCTGCGCGCCGTGCAGCTTGAGCACCGCGACCTTGCCATCCGCGCCGTAGACCAAGGCCGCCCGGCCGTCGCTCCCGACCACCGCATGGGTCGCCTCGAACCCGGACAGCGCATCCTCCGCCGCGCGCATCGCTTGCGCTTCGTCCACAATGCTCGCCCGGCCCAGGCCCAGTGCCCAGGCGATCCCCGCCAGCGCGAGGATCGCGGCGATCGATCCGCCGAGCTGCAGCCAGTTCACCTGCCGCCGGCCAGCGCGTCGAGCAGCGGGCGGATGCCGGTCAGGTCGTAGCCGGTCGCCGCCGCCTTCGCCATCAGCGTGTCGGGATGGCCGTCGGTCTTGGCCGCCGCCAGCGCCCATAGATTGCAGCTGCGCGTGCCCGAGCGGCAATAGGCCAGCACCGGGCCCGGCGACGCGGCGAGCGCCGCGGCCATCGCGTCGATCTGCGGGTGCGAGAAGCCGGCCTGCGTCACCGGAATCTCGCTATAGGAGAGCCCGGCCGCTTCCGCCGCGGCGCGGATCGTGGCGCCCGCGGGCTGGCCGGCATCCTCGTCGTCGGGGCGATTGTTGACGATGGCGGTGAAGCCAGCGGCGGCAATCTCGGCGACATCCCCCGGCTGAATCTGCGGCGCGACCGAGATATGGTCGTCGATGCGGCGGATAACGGCCATGATCAGGCTCCTTCTTCGCGGATAACTTGCAGGAAGGCGTCACCGTAGGCGGTCAGCTTGCGCTCGCCAACGCCGGTGATGTTGGCCATTGCCGAGAGCGACCTGGGCTTGAGCGTCGCCATCTCGCGCAGCACCGAATCATGGAAGATCACATAAGGCGGCACGCTCGCCTCCGCCGCCAGCGCGCGGCGCTTGGCGCGCAGCGCTTCGAACAAGGGATCGCCGCTCGGATTGGCCACCGTGCCGGCACTGCTGCCGCTACGCCCCCGCCCGCGCCGTTCGCGCTTGGGCTGCAGGATCAGCGACACTTCTTCATTTTCTTTCAAGATGCCGCGCGCGCCGGGACCGAATTCCAGCCCGCCGAAATCGTTGGCACGCAGCGCATCGCGCAGCAGCAGCGCGCGGATCACCGGCTTGAGCAGCGCCAGTTCGTCCGCGCTCGAGACCAGGCCCCAGACGCCCAGCGCCTCATGCCCGTTCATCAGGCTGCGCTCGGTCGAGACGCCGGTCAGCACCTGCTCGATATAGCCCATGCCGAAGCTCTGCCCGGTGCGGAACACTGCCGAGAGCACCTTCTTGGCCACCTCGGTCGCGTCCACCGCGCCCGGCGGATTGAGGCAATTGTCGCAATTGCCGCAATAGTCCGGCGCGTCGTCGCCGAAATGGCGGAGCAGGATCTTGCGCCGACAGCCCGGCGTCTCGACCAAGGCACCCAGCGCCTGCAGCCGCACGCGCTCGCCCGCTTGCCGCGCCGGCTCGACTTCCGACATCCGCTGCCGTGCCTTGGCGAAATCCTCCGCCCCCCAGAACAGGTGCGCCACCGCCGGATCGCCGTCGCGGCCAGCGCGGCCCGTCTCCTGATAATAGGATTCGATCGATTTGGGCATGCCGGCATGCGCGACGAAGCGCACGTCGGGCTTGTCGATGCCCATGCCGAACGCCACCGTCGCGCAGATCACCATGTCCTCGGACGCAACGAAATCGGCCTGGTTGCGCGCGCGCACCTGCGGATCGAGCCCGGCATGATAGGCGCGCGTCGGCCGCCCGCTGCGCGCCAGCGCCTCGGCCATCTTCTCGGTGCCGGCGCGGCTCTGGCAATAGACGATGCCGGCGCCCGGCGTCTCGGCGATCAGATCGGCGATCTGCCGCGTCGTATTGTCCTTGGGGCTGATCGTGTAGCGGATATTGGGCCGATCGAACCCGGCGACGATCATCCCCTCGCGCGGGATGCCGAGCTGATCGAGGATATCGTCGCGCGTTACCTTGTCCGCAGTGGCGGTCAGCGCGAGGCGCGGCACGTGCGGGAAATGATCGAGCAGCGGGCGCAGCAGCCGGTAATCGGGGCGGAAATCATGGCCCCATTCGGACACGCAATGCGCCTCGTCGATCGCGAACAGGGCGAGCGGCGCCTGCGTCAGCAACTCGCGAAACGCCATGTTCGAGGCGCGCTCGGGCGCCACATATAGCAGATCGAGCTCGCCGCGGCGGAAGCGCGCGATCGTCTCCATCTGGTCGGTATCGACCGAGGTGAGCGTCGCCGCGCGGATACCGACCGCGGTCGCTGCGCGGAGCTGATCGTGCATCAGCGCGATCAGCGGCGAAACGACCACGCAGGTGCCCTCCAGCACCACCGAGGGCAATTGATAGCAGAGCGACTTGCCCGCCCCGGTCGGCATCACCGCCAGCGTGTTGTCGCCGGCCAGCACGCGCGTCACCACGCTCTCCTGCACCCCGCGGAAGCCGGGAAAGCCGAAGGTCGAGTGCAACAGGGGCAGGGGATCGCGGGGCATCGCGTTCACCTAGTCACTTTGGCGTAAGCGTCCAACCTGCTACATGGAGCGCCATGAGCGAACCACATGATAATCCCGCCAAAAGCCGCTTCGAGCTGGTCGAGCAGGGCGAGACCGCCATCGCCAGCTATGAGATCGACGGCGAGACGATCACCTTCACGCACACGATCGTGCCGCCCGCGCTGGAAGGGCAGGGGATCGCCAGCCGGCTGATCGCCCACGCGCTCGGCGAAGCGCGCACGCGGGCACTGAAGGTGCGGCCCGAGTGCAGCTTCGTCGCAGCCTATATCGAGCGGCATCCCGAGATGCAGGACCTGCTGGCTTAGCCTGGCCGCTGGCGCGTTCCGTTATGTCGTCACCCCGGACTTGTTCCGGGGTCCACCAAGCGGCTTGCGATGGCACTGACGCGTCAGGCTGACCGTGCGGCATGGTGGACCCCGGACCAAGTCCGGGGTGACGAAAGGGAACTACTTCCCCGTCAGCCCCAGATACTCCGCCATCGGACCCACGTCCGGATCCTTGCCGTAGAACGCCTTGAACATCGGCCCGTAATCCAGCGTATGGCCGCGCGACAGGATCAGGTCGCGGAAGCGCTGGCCGTTGGCGCGGGTCAGGCCGCCATGCGCGGTGAACCACGCAAAGGCGTCATGATCGAGCATCTGCGTCCAGGCATAGGCATAATAGCCCGCGGCATAGCCGCCGCCCCAGATGTGCGAGAAATAGCTCGTGCGGTAACGCGGCGGGACATATTGCGTCTGCAGCCCCATGCCGGCCAGCGTCTTGGCCTCGAACGCATCGACATCCTGTTTTGGGGCGTCGGCCGGCAGCGAATGCCACGCCAGATCGAGCGCCGCCGCTTCCTGCGCCTCGCCGGTCGAATAGCCCTGGTTGAAGCTGCGCGTGGACTTGATCTTGTCGACCAACGCCTGCGGCATGGCCGCGCCGGTCTTGTAGTTCACCGCATAATGGCTGAGCACCTTGGGATCGAGCGCCCAATGTTCGTTGAACTGCGACGGGAATTCGACGAAATCGCGCGCCGTGTTCGAGCCCGACAGCGTCGGATAGACCTGATCCGCGAACAGGCCGTGCAGCGCATGGCCGAATTCGTGGAACATCGTCGTCACATCGTCGAAGCTGATCAGCGCCGGGCTGCCCGCTGCCGGCTTGGTGAAATTGGCGACGTTGTAGATCACCGGCTTGGTGCCGAGCAGCTTCGACTGGCCGACGAAGTTCGACATCCACGCGCCACCCGATTTGTTGTCGCGCTTCCAGTAATCGAAATACATCACGCCGATCGATGTGCCGTTGGCTTCCGACACCTCGAACACGCGCATGTCGGCGTCATAGACCGGCAGGTCCTTCCGCTCCTTAAAGGTGATGCCGTACAGCTCGGTCGCGGCGTAGAACACGCCGTCGGTCAGCACCTTGTTGATCTCGAAATAGGGCTTCAGCGCGTCGCCATCGAGGTCGTATTTGGCCTTGCGGACCTGCTCGGAATAGAAATCCCAATCCCACGGCTTGAGCTCGAAAGTGCCGCCCGTGGCCTTGATCCGGGCCTGGATCTCGGCCGCTTCCTCGCGCTGCTTGGCCGCCAGCGCCGGCGCGAACTGCGTCAGGAACGCCTTGGCCGCGGTCGAGGTCTCGGCCATCTGGTCGGTCAGCGAATAATCGGCATAGGTCGGATAGCCGAGCAGTTTGGCCTTCTGCGCGCGGAACTGCGCCAGCGAGGCAATCGTCGCGCGTGTGTCGTTGGCGTCGCCCTGTTCGCTGCGCGTCCAGCTCTTCTCGAACAGCGCCTGGCGCGTCGCGCGATCGGTGAGCGAGGCGAGCGCGGGCTGCTGCGTGGTGTTCTGCAGCGGCAGCAGCCACTTGCCGGCGAGCCCACGATCCGCCGCCGCCTTGGCCGCCGCGGCAATGCCGTCCGCGCCGAGCCCGTCGAGCTTCTTGACGTCGTCGACCACCAGCGCCCCCGCCTTGGTGCCGGCGAGCAGTTTCTGCTGGAACGCGGTCTGCAGCGTCGAGATCTGCGTGTTGAGCGCGCGCAATTTGACCTGGTCCGCCGCGCTCAACTGCGCGCCGGCATCGACGAAGCGCTGGTACGTCACCTTGAGCAGCTGCGCCTGCTCGACCGAGAGCTTCAGCGTCGCACGCTTGTCGTACAGCGTCTTGATGCGGGCAAACAGCTTGGGGTCGAGCGCGATCGCATCGCCATGCGCGGTCAGCTTGGGCGTGATCTCGGTTTCCACCGCCTGCAGCGTGTCATTGGTATTGGCCTGGCTCAGCGCGAAGAATACCGAACTGACGCGATCGAGCATGCGGCCGGATTTCTCCATCGCACCGATCGTGTTGTCGAAGGTCGGCGCGGCGCGGTTGGCGGTGATCGCGGCGATCTCGGCGCGCTGCTGCTTCATGCCCTGTTCGAACGCCGGCAGGTAATCGCCGTCCTTGATCTGGCGGAAGTCCGGCGCCTGATAGGGCAGGGTGCTGGGCTTGGCGAACGGGTTGGCGGTCTGCGCCACGGCCGGCATGGCGATGACGAGAGCGGAGGTGGCGAGCAGGCGAGCGAGCATCGGGATTCCTTGGGCTAGGAGATGCCGTCGCTTTTCAACCTTGCCGGGTGAACGGCAAGTGAAATCAGTGCGCTACCATCCCCCACGCCGTCATCCTGAACCATCTTCACGCCGTCATCCTGAACTCGATTCAGGATCCATGGTGCCGCACGCTCGTCCCTCCCGCCGCTAATCCCGTCCCCAGCCGCCTGATGGATCCCGGATCAAGTCCGGGATGACGGCCGTGGGGAGGGGCAGGCGCGCCTATTCCGCCGCCAGCGCGCCCTCTTCCTCGGCGCGCTCCTGCGCCTGGCGGTTCCACATCTCGGCATACAGCCCGTTCCGGCGCAGCAACGCTGCGTGAGACCCGCGCTCGACCACCTCGCCTGCCTCGAGCACGACGATCTCGTCGGCATGCACGATGGTCGACAGCCGGTGCGCGATGACGATGGTGGTGCGGCCGCGCTCGATATCCTCGAGCGTCGCCTGGATCTCGCCTTCGGTACGGCTGTCGAGCGCGCTGGTCGCCTCGTCGAGGATCAGGATCGGCGGGTTCTTGAGCAACGTGCGCGCGATCGCCACGCGCTGCTTCTCGCCACCCGACAGCTTCAGGCCGCGCTCGCCGACACGCGTGTCATAACCATCCGACTGCCCCTCAATGAAGGTCGAGATTGCCGCGCCGCGCGCCGCCGCCTCGATCTCGTCGCGGCCCGCGCCCTCGCGGCCATAGCCGATATTGTAGCCGATCGTGTCGTTGAACAGCACGGTATCCTGCGGCACGATCCCGATCGCGGCGCGCAGGCTCGCCTGGGTGACCTGCGCGATATCCTGCCCGTCGATCGTGATGCGGCCGCTGGTCAGGTCGTAGAACCGGTACATCAGCCGCGCGAGCGTGCTCTTGCCTGCCCCCGACGGCCCGACCACCGCCAGCGTATGCCCGGCCGGCACATCGAGATCGATGCCCTTGAGGATCAACCGATCGGCGTCATAGCCGAACTTCACGTCCTCGAATCTCACATGGCCGGCGCCGATCCGGAGCGCCACGGCGCCCTCGACGTCGCGGATTTCGGACGGCGTGTCGATCAGGTCGAACATGCTGCCCATGTCGATCACGCCCTGGCGGATCGTGCGATAGACCATGCCGAGCAGATCGAGCGGGCGGAACAGCTGCGCCAGCAGGGTCGAGACCAGCACCACGTTGCCCGCGGTGAATTCGCCGCGCGCCCAGCCGAACACGACCAGCCCCATGCCGAACGCCATCATCACGTTGGTGATCAGCGCCTGGCCGACATTGAGCCAGGCGAGCGAATTCTCGCTCGTCACCGCCGCGCCGGCATAGGCCGCCATCGCCGAATCGTAGCGCTTGGCCTCGCGCTCCTCCGCGCCGAAATATTTCACCGTCTCGAAATTGAGCAGCGAATCCACCGCATGCGCGACCGCACCGGTGTCGAGGTCGTTCATCCGCGTGCGCAAGGCGGCGCGCCAATCCGTCACCCAGCGCGTGAAAGCGATATAGATCACCACCATCGCCAGCGTCGCGGCGACCAGCCAGGAGCCGAACTTGGTGCCGAAGATGCCGATCACCAGCGCCAGTTCGAGGATCGTCGGGGCGATGTTGAAGAGCAGGAAATACAGCATCGTATCGATGCTCTTGGTGCCGCGCTCAACCACCTTGGTGACCGCGCCGGTGCGACGCTCGAGATGGAAGCGGAGCGACAGCTGGTGCAGATGGCGGAACACATTGGCGGCGAGGCGGCGGGTGGCATCCTGCCCGACGCGCTCGAACACCGCGTTGCGCAGATTGTCGAACAGGACCGAACCGAATCGCGCGGCGGCATAGCCGACCACCAGCGCGACGATCAGCGTGGTGGCGGAGCGATCGCCTTGGGCCATGCCGTCGACTGCACCCTGCAATGCGAACGGCGCGCCATAGACCTGCACCAGCTTGGAAAAGACCACGAGCGTCATCGCGCCGACGATGCGCAGCCGGAGCGCCGGCGCATCCTTCGGCCAGAGATAGGGCAGGAAACGCCGGAGCGTCGGCAAGAGCGGCCGTTCGGCGCTGGTGGGTTCGGTCATGGGGGGCACGAGGACCATGTAGGATCGGTCAAGCCCCCATGAAAGCGATTGATGGAACAAGAACGTCCGCTCATCGATTTTACTGTTCGAATTGGAGACGCGACATGGAACCACTGTTCTTCGTCATGGCGATCATGGGGTGTTCGGACGGCAGCGCAAATTGCGCCGAGGCCCGGGTCGAGCAGGCGACTTACGCCAGCTACGCGCAATGCCAGGCAGCGATGCCGGGTGCATTGATGCGCAACTCCGACATCGACTTTCCGGTGGTCACCGCTTCGTGCCGCAAGCTTGGCGCCGAGATGGCCAAGGCAGGGCGCGACAAGCCGCTTGGCTGAGTTGCGAGATCACCATCGGCTGCTATCGTCGCCCCCGTCGCCTGTCCGCGACGGGGGTTTTTGATGCGCAAGGCGCGGTTGATGCGAGCGATAGTGGGGCTGGTGCTAGGCATCGCGGCGGCGCTGGCGATTCTCGCCGCGATCGAGGCGATCGCGCACGCTTTCTATCCGGTCGCGCTCGATACCGAGACGCTCGATCGCACCGCGCTGGCCGCCAAAATGGCGGCGCTGCCGCTGCCGGCCAAGCTGCTCGTGGTCGTGGGTTGGTTTGCCGCGGCGTTCGGCGGCGCCTGGCTGGCGCTGCGCGTGTGCGACCGGCGCTGGGCAGGCTGGACGGTCGCTGTGCTGGTCATTGCCGGCAACATCGCCACGCTGATCTCGCTGCCGCATCCCTTGTGGATGCAGGCCGCCGCGATCATCGCGCCGCTCGCCGGCGCGTGGGCCGCTGTCCGCGTGCATCACAAACCGTACAAGGGCGAACCGCTGCTGGGGTAACTTCCCTTCGCGCCTTCGCCGACGAAGGCGTTTAATGTCGCGGTCGCGTCCAGGCGATGTCGCGTGGGCTGGGCGGATAGAGTCGCGCCCGCCCGCGCGCCTCGATCGCCGCCCGGGTGATGAATTTCAGCTTCTCCCAGCGCGACGTCGTCACCCGGTGATCCCAGGCATGCTCCCCGCGCGCCGCCACCGCGCGCCCGATCGCGCCGTAGATCCCGGCCGCTGACAGCACCGCCCAGGCCGAGCGGAACGGCAGTTTCGGCGTGCCGACCCGCGCGCTTGCCTCGAACTCGGCGGCACGGTCCGCCAGCCGCCGCGCCAGCACCGCAAGCCGCGGGCGGAACGGCGGCTTCATGTGCTGCCCGGGCGGGATATCCATTTCGACGAACCAGTCCTCGGGCACGTAAGCGCGCCCGACCCGGTCATCCTCCTCGATGTCGCGCGCGATATTGGCGAGCTGGAACGCCATGCCGAGATCGCAGGCGCGATCCAGCGTGTCCTGGTCGTCCGGGTCGACGCCCATCGCCACCGCCATAATGCAGCCAACCACGCCGGCGACATGGTAGCAATATTTGTACAGGTCGGCCTCGGAGCGCGGGCGCCAGCCGCGCGCGTCGAGCGCGAATCCGGCGATCAGATCGCGCGCGAAAGCCGGCGGCATGCGCGTTTCTTCGGCCACGATGCGCAACGCATCGAACGCCGGATCGCCGACCACCTGGCCGGCGAGCGCCGCCTCGGTCAGCGCAGTGATGCGCGTCAGCCGCTCGGGCGCGTCGTGGATCAGCGTCATGCCGTGGCCATGATCCTGCCCGTCGGCAATATCGTCGCACGCCCGGCACCAGGCATAGAGCAGCCAGGCGCGTTCGCGTGTGCGGCGATCGAACAGTTTGGAGGCCGCGGCAAAGCTCTTCGAGCCGCGCGCGATCGATTCCTGCGCGGTAGCGACGATCGCGTCACGGCTGGGCAGTGCGTGGTCGCTCACCGGCCACGCCTCAAAGGTCGCTGGCCTTCATCTTGGTGATCGTGTGGATCGGCACGTGCGCAGCCATCTGATCGAGCAGCCCGTCCAGCGTGTCATCCATGATCATCACGCCCTGATGCTGCGGGCGCAGGAAGCCGACCTCGCCCATCTTAGCGTAGAAGGCGATCAGATGATCGTAATAGCCCGCGACGTTGAGCAGCCCGACCGGCTTGTCGTGATAGCCGAGCTGCGCCCAGGACAGCGCTTCCCACAATTCGTCCATCGTGCCGGTGCCGCCGGGCAGGTTGATGAAGCCGTCGCTGAGATCGGTGAACGCCTGTTTGCGCTGGTGCATCGTCTCGACAACGCGCAGCTCGGTGCAGCCGCGATGCGCCACTTCGAGATCGACCAAGGCCTGCGGGATGATCCCGATCACCTCACCGCCGGCGGCCAGCGCGCTATCCGCCACCGCGCCCATCAGCCCGAGCCGACCGCCGCCATAGACCACGCCGATCCCGCGCTCGGCCAGCGTGCGGCCAACCGCCCGTGCGGAGTCCAGATAGACCGGATCGGCCGGCGTTGCCGAACCGCAATAGATTGCCAAGCGCTTCATTTCTGCTCCTCCCCGGAACGGGGAGGGGGACCATTTGCCTCTTCCGGCAAATGGTGGAGGGGGTTGGCCGGCAGCGAAGCGCGAGTGGAGGTCCCCCTCCACCACGCGCTGAAGAAGCGCGCGGTCCCCCTCCCCGTTCCGGGGAGGATTGCAGTGGTCATCACGCCTGCGCCTCCAGCATCAGCGCGGCAGTCGCCTTGGCACTGCCGACCACGCCCGGAATACCCGCGCCTGGATGCGTGCCGGCGCCGACGAAATACAGATTGGGAATATGATCGTCGCGATTGTGCACGCGGAACCACGCGCTCTGCGTCAGGATCGGTTCGAGCGAAAAGGCGCTGCCGAGATGGGCGTTCAGATCCTGCGCGAAATCCTTCGGCGTATAGGAGAATTTCACCGTGATCCGTTCGTGGATGTCGGGGATCAGGCGGCGCCCGATCTCGTCCAGGATGCGCGTTTCCAGGACGGGCGCGATCTCGTCCCAGTCGACCGGGAACTTGCCCATGTGCGGCACCGGCGCCAGCGCATAGAAGCTCGAATGGCCCTCGGGCGCGAGGCTCGGATCGGTCACCGTCGGGTGGTGCAGATAGAGCGAGAAATCCTCCGGCAGCACCCCAGTATCGTACAGATCGGCGAGCAGCCCCTTGTAGCGCGGGCCGAACAGGATCGTGTGGTGCGGGATGCCGGGCCAGGTGCCCTTGATCCCGAAATGCACCACGAACAGCGACGGCGAGTACCGCTTGCGCTCGAGCTTGGCCTTGGTGCGCTGGCCCGAGCGGTTGGTCTTGAGCAGGTCCTTGTAGACGTGCATCACATCGCCATTGCACGCCACCATGTCGGCCTGACCGACCCAGCCGCTCGCGGTGGTGACGCCGGTCGCCTTGTCGCCGAGCGTCTCGATGCTGACCACGGGATCGTTCAGCATCAGTTTGCCGCCCAGCCGCTCGAAATGCGTCACCATGCCGGCGATCAATTGGTTGGTGCCGCCCATTGCGAACCACACGCCGCCATCACGTTCCAGCTTGTGGATCAGCGCATAGATCGCGCTGGTCGTCATCGGATTGCCGCCGACCAGAAGCGTGTGGAACGACAGCGCCTGCCGCAGATGCTCGTCCTTCACATAGGACGAGACGATCGAATAGACCGAGCGCCAGGCCTGGTATTTGGCCAGCGCCGGTGCCGCCTTGATCATCGAGGCGAAATCGAGAAACGCGACCTGGCCGAGCTTTTCATAGCCCTCCTTGAACACGCCGGCCGAATAATCGAGGAACTTGGCATAACCGGCGACGTCGTCGGGGTTGAGCTGCGCGATCTGGGCGTTGAGCGACGCATCGTCGTTGGTATAATCGAACGTCACGCCATCCGGCCAGTTGAGCCGGTAGAAGGGCTGGACCGGCGCGAGCGTCACGTCGTCGGCCATGTCGCGGCCGGTCAGCGCCCACAATTCCTGCAGGCAGGCGGGGTCGGTGATCACCGTCGGGCCGGCATCGAACGTATAGCCGTCCTTCTCCCACACGTACGCCCGGCCACCGGCCTTGTCGCGCGCCTCGACGATCGTCGTCTCGACGCCGGCCGACTGCAGGCGGATGCCGAGCGCCAGGCCGCCGAAACCGGCGCCGACCACGATTGCACTGCGCGGTGTCATGACGTTGCTCCATGGGTTCCGGTGATCGCGCGGATCGCGCGGCCGATCGGTACCGGCGGCTTGCCGGTCAATATGCGTGCCTTGTCGGTCATGGTCGAGCGTCCTGCATAGAACCGCCCTATAAGCCGCGGATCGAGCCGGTAGAAGCGTTCGAGTACGCGGTAACGTTCCGCCGGGTCTGCCGCCCGGAACAACATCTTGTCGAGCATGCGGTAAAAGCCGCGGCGGCGCCACTGATCGCGGGCGAAGCCATGCGTCAGATCGTGCAGCGCGGCGCCGGTGAGATCGCTCGCACCGGCGATCAGGCTCGCGGTGCGCACCGCATCGGGCAGCGAATAGCCGGTCGTCGGGTGGAATAGTCCGGCGCGCATCCCGGTCTTGGCCAGGCCCCGCCCGCTGCTCGCCCAATAGGCTTCGAAATCGCCGCCCATCGTCACCGGCAGCACGCCCGCTTCCTCGCGCGCCGCCTGCTCGACCTGCCAGCCGCGGCCTGCGACATAATCGTGCAGCCGATCCGCCAGCACGCCGCGATCCAGATCGGGCGTGTCGCTGTAATAGGTGTCCTCGACGAACATCCGGGTTGCCGCGAACGGCAGGCAATAGACGAAGCGATAGCCGTCCAGCTGGGGCACGGTCGCATCCATCACCATCGGGCGTGGATCGTCATGCGGTTCGGCGAGGCGGAATTCGCGGCCGAGGAATTTCTGCCAGCCGCAGTCGAGCAGCGACAGGTCGCCGGGGCCGCGCGCATCGATCACCGCCTTGGCGGCGATGCGGTCGCCATCCGCGAAGGTCACTTCGGTCGGGGCGATGTCGGCCACCGCGCGGCCGAGCAGCAGCGCCTGCGCCGGGAAGCTGGCCCGCATCACGGTATCAAGCCGCTCGGACTCAATCGAATAATAGGCCGCATCGATCTGCCGGCGATGCGCGGGGAAGGCGATGTCGTAGGTGCGCCAGCCATAGCTGATCAGCGGCGCGATGATCCAGCGGTCCGCTTCGTCGACATCGCTGCCGAAAAACGACCAGACGTGATTGCCGCCGATCGTTCTCGCCGCATCGATGAGCCGCACGTCGAGCGCCGGATGCCGGCGCTTTAGCGCCAGTGCCAGCAGCCCCCCGGCCAGCCCGGCGCCGACGATCGCGACATCGCAATGTAAGGTGCTCGCCATCGCACTAGCGGGTAGCCGATCTTGGCAGCGGTGCAAGTGGACGATTTGTCCGCCCGTTCGCGCGACCGGCAGGCATCGCCGATCGGCGCTAGGTCTCCGCTCTCCGCGGCGCTATATCGCCCCGATGTCCATCGCGCTCGCCATCCTGCTCTCCGCCGCCGCGATGACCGCGATCGTCGGTGTCCGCTATCTCATCGTCAGCGGGGCATTCGCCGCGGCGACCCGCGCGCGCCATCCCGGCCTCTATGCGGGGCTCGATCGCCAGATGCGCCGCGAGGTCGGCTGGAGCCTGGCCTCGGCGGCGATCTACGGCATTCCCGCGGGCGTGCTCGCCTGGGGGTGGCAGAATCGCGGCTGGACCGAAGTCTATGCCGACGTCCATGCCTATCCGCTCTGGTATCTGCCGGTCTCGGTGCTGCTCTATCTCTTCGCGCACGACACCTGGTTCTACTGGACGCATCGCTGGATGCACCGCCCGGGGCCGTTCAAGCTCGCGCATGCCGTGCACCATGCCAGTCGGCCGCCCACCGCCTGGGCGGCGATGGCCTTCCACCCGATCGAGGCGCTGACCGGCGCTGTGATAATTCCGCTACTGGTGATCGTAATTCCGATCCATGTCGGCGCGCTGGGGGTGGTGCTCACGGTGATGACGGTTATGGGGGTCACCAATCACATGGGCTGGGAGATCTTTCCGGCACCGATGTGGAAGGGGCGCCTTGGAGGGTGGCTCATTACCGCCAGCCACCACCAGCGACATCATGAGCGATATGGGTGCAATTATGGCCTTTACTTCCGGTTCTGGGACCGCCTCTGCGGCACCGATCGCGGCATCGGGGAATTCCGCCATGCGCGTGCGCGCGATCGCCGCGGCGCTGGGGCTGCTCGCCTTCCTGCCGGGAGCGATGCCGGTCGCTGACCTGCATATCGACATCGCCAAACTGCGCTCGGCCAAGGGCATGGTGCGCATCTGCCTGACCGCCGACCCGAAGAATTTCCCCGCCTGTGTCGACGACGCGCGCGCCACCACCCGCTCGGTGCCCGCCAGCGACACCGCGATCACCTTCGGCGCGCTGCCGCAGGGCGATTATGCCATGGCGGTGATCCATGATGAGAATGGCAACAACAAGCTCGACACGCTCGCCGGCATCCCGCGCGAAGGGTTCGGCTTTTCGCGCAATCCGGCGATCCTGTTCGGCCCGCCGCGCTTCGCCGCGGCCCGCTTCACGCTCAGAAGTGATGCCGAAAGGCAACAGATCCGCATGAAGTATATGTTCTGACGGCACCGTCCCGGAGCCAAACACACAAGCGGGCGTTCCGCGGGTGAAACCATCTTCCAATTTACCCGGAGTACACCCCTTGCGTCTCACCCTTCGCTGCCTGGCGCTGACCGCTGCCGCTCTCATCGCACTGCCCGCCGCCGCGCAGGACACGACGCCGCAGCCCGAGATCGCCACCGGGGGTGACAGCCTGACGGTCGCGGTCGGCGTTGCCACGCTGCCGACCTTCGAAGGCTCGGGCAAGAACCGGGTCATTCCCGCCGCGCTGATCCGCGGTTCGGTTTCGGGCATCAACTTCTCGACCCGCGGCGCGCAACTGTTCGTCGATCTGGTGCCCAACGATGCCGGCCCGGGCTATGATTTCCAGCTCGGCCCGGTGGTCGGCGCCAATTTCGACCGCACCCGCCGCAAGACGATCGACAATGTTCGTGTCGCGGCGCTCGGCGAGCGCGACACCGCGATCGAGGTCGGCGGTTATGCCGGCCTGTCGCGCACCGGCGTGATCACCTCGGATTACGATACGCTCGGCGCCAGCGTGTCCTACGTGCAGGACGTCAACAAGGCGCATAAGAGCTACGTGATCACCCCGCAGATCGATTACGGCACGCCGCTCAGCCGCAAGGCCTATGTCGGCCTGTCGGCCAATGCCGCCTATGTCGGTGGCGAATATGCCGATACCTATTTCAGCGTCACCCCCGCCGGCTCACTGCTCAGCACGCTGCCGACCTACAATGCCGGCAAGGGCTGGAAGAACTATTCGGTCACCGCGATCGGCACCTATGCGCTGACCGGCGATCTGCTGCACGGCCTGTCGCTGGTCGCCGGCGCCTCCTATTCGCGGCTGCTGGGCGATTTCGCGGACAGCCCGATCGTCAGCATCGCGGGGGATCGCAATCAGTTCCTCGGCGCGGTCGGCCTCGCTTATACGTTCTGATCGCGCTGGCTGATCGTGCCGAAGGGTCGTTCAGCCGAGGTAAAGGGTTGCATCCTAATTCCAATCCCATGCGTATCTGGTTGACGCATCCCGTCCGATCTTGGCAACAGCGCCACAGAACGGACGGTTTGTGCTGATCGAGTTGCCCTGGATCGGCGGATCGGGGCGGGTCGCCGCTGCACGAGTCCGCCGGCGTAAAAGGGAGACGAACGGCATGACCGATACGAACCAGCAACTGATCGAGACATTCGAATCGCGCGCGGAGCGGCGCAACGAACGCCGTGACTTCTTCAAGGCCGCCTTTGGCGCCGCAGCCGTTGCCGGCGCGGGTGCCGCGGCAATTTCGCTGGGCAGCGGCGTAGCGACGGCACAGACCTTCACCGACGCCGACATTCTCAATTTTGCGCTCAACCTCGAATATCTCGAGGCGCAATTCTATCTCTTTGCCGTGAACGGCACGGGCCTGCCCGCAACCCTGACCGCAAGCGGCTCGGGCACGGCGGGCGGCACGCTGACCGGCGGCGCCAAGGTCGATTTCAGCGGTGATCCGCTGGTCGCGGCCTATGCCAAGGAAATCGCGGCCGACGAACTGGCGCACGTCACGTTCCTGCGTCAGCAGCTCGGCACGTCCGCCGTGGCCATGCCGAACATCAACATCAGCGGTGCCGCCGATGGCCCGTTCAATGCAGCGGCCACCGCCGCCGGCCTGACCGCGGGCGGCGCATTCAACCCCTATGCCTCGCCGGAGAATTTCCTGCTCGGCGCGTTCCTGTTCGAAGATGTCGGCGTCACTGCCTATAAGGGCGCGGCACCACTGCTCAGCTCGACGCTGTATCTCGAGGCCGCTGCCGGCATCCTCGCGGTCGAGGCGTATCACGCATCGATCGTGCGCACCTCGCTCTATGCCAAGGGCATCGCCACGCCGTCCAAGCGGCTGATCGAGGCGACCGAGGCGATCTCCAACGCGCGCGATTCGCTGGATGGTTCGGCATCGCTCAACCAGACGACCGGCACCGGACCGGACGACGATCAGGGCATCGCCAATCGCGGCAGCGCCTCGAACATCGTGCCGCTCAACGAAAACGGCCTGGCCTACAGCCGGACGACGGGCCAGGTGCTCAACATCGTCTATCTCAAGTCGGGCACGGCCACGGCCGGCGGTTTCTTCCCCAACGGTGTCAACGGCACGATCAAGACCAGCGGCTAAGCCCGGGCGACTGATCCACTCCGTTTACGACATCTTATTTCAGGGAATTTCGACATGATCGACCAAGACAACGTGCAAGAGATCCTCGCCGCCGTGGCCAAGCGGCGCGACGCGCGCCGCAACTTCCTCAAGGTTGCCGGCAGCGGCACCGCCGCCGTCGGCGGGCTGGCCTTGCTGTCCGCCTGCGGTGGCGGCAACGACAATGGGAGCGGTTCGGCGACCCCGACCCCGACCCCGACCGCGACGGCCACCTCGACCCCCACGCCGACCGCCAACCTCGATTTCGACATCCTCAATTTCGCGCTCAACCTCGAATATCTCGAGGCGCAGTTCTACAGCTACGCCGTCAACGGCGCCGGTCTGTCGACCAGCCTGACCCAGGGCGGCAGCGGTGCTGCACCGGGCACCGTCACCGGTGGTGCGCAGGTCGATTTCTCGGGCGATGCGCTGGTCGGCGCCTATGCCCGCGAAATCGCGCAGGATGAGGCGGATCACGTGCGCTTCCTGCGTCTGGCGATCGGCAGCAGCGCCGTCGCCATGCCCAACATCAATATCTCGGGTGATGCGAACGGCGCGTTCACCGCGGCGGCGCGCGCCGCCGGCGTGGTCGGCGCGGGCGACATGTTCAATCCCTATGCCTCGCCCGAGGCGTTCCTGCTCGGCGCCTATATCTTCGAGGATGTCGGCGTCTCGGCATACAAGGGCGCGGCGCCGTTGATCACCAGCAAGGCGTATCTCGAGGCCGCCGCCGGCATTCTCGCCGCCGAGGCCTATCATGCCGGCCTGGTCCGCACCGTGCTCTATGCCAAGGGCATCGCGACCCCGTCCAGCGACCTGATCGCCAATGCCAACAAGATCTCGGATGCGCGCGACAGCCTCGATGGCACCACCGGTGCCACTGCCGAGCGCGATCAGGGTATCACGCTCAACGGCACCACGGCGAACAACGGCGATGCCAATATCGTGCCCGCCGATGCCAATGCGATCGCCTATAGCCGCTCGCCGTCGCAGGTGCTCAACATCGTCTATCTCAACACCGCTGCCAAGACGGCCGGCGCGTCGATGGGCGGCTTCTTCCCCAACGGGCTGAACGCCAATCTTGCCGCGTTCAAGACGAGCACCGCCAACCCCTGATCGCGCGCCGCGCGACAGCAGAAGAGGGCCGGGCGGCGACGCCCGGCCCTTTTTCGTTTGGCGTCGCGCCGACAACGGCATATGCCGGCCGCTTCCCCGGGGGGCTGCCGATCCGCAGCTGAGAGGAAGGCTGGAGCCTTCGACCCGCTGAACCTGATCCGGTTAGAACCGGCGGAGGAAGGGATGCGGTGTCCACGCCCGGAAACCGCGCCCGCTCCGTATCCTTGGAGCGCATACGCATGGCCGACATCCCCGCCCGCACCGAAATCGGCGTCACGACAGGCGCGATCCGCGGTAGCCGCAAGATCCACGTGCCGCACGCCAATATCCCCGGCGCCGGCGTGGCGATGCGCGAGATCATGCTCGATCCGACCTGCCTCGAGCCGCCCCTGCGCGTCTACGACACGTCCGGCCCGTACACCGATCCGAACGCGCTGATCGACATCAACGCCGGCCTGCACGAACTGCGTCGTGACTGGATCCTCGCGCGCGGCGATGTCGAGGAATATGACGCCCGCGAGATCCGCCCCGAGGATAACGGCCAGCTCGGCCCCGATCGCTCGGGCGGCGTGCCGCAATATCCTGCCGCCGCCCGGCGCCCGCTGCGCGCGAAGGCCGGCCAGAACGTCAGCCAGATGCACTATGCCCGCCGCGGCATCATCACGCCCGAGATGGAATATGTCGCGATCCGCGAGAATCTCGGCCGCGCGCAGGCACGGGAAGCGCTGATCCGCGACGGCGAGAGCTTCGGCGCCAACATCCCCGATTACGTCACGCCCGAATTCGTCCGCGACGAGATCGCGCGCGGCCGCGCGATCATCCCCAACAACGTCAACCATGCCGAATCCGAGCCGATGGCGATCGGCCGCAACTTCCTGGTCAAGATCAACGCCAATATCGGCAATTCCGCCGTCGCCTCGAACGTCGCGGCCGAAGTCGACAAGATGGTCTGGTCGATCCGCTGGGGCGCCGACACGGTGATGGACCTCAGCACCGGCCGCAACATCCACGACACGCGCGAATGGATCATCCGCAACTCGCCCGTGCCGATCGGCACCGTGCCGATCTATCAGGCGCTGGAAAAGGTCGGCGGCGTCGCCGAGGACCTGACCTGGGAGATCTTCCGCGACACGCTGATCGAGCAGGCCGAGCAGGGCGTCGACTATTTCACGATCCACGCCGGCGTGCGCCTCGGCTATATCCCGATGGCGGCCAAGCGCGTGACCGGCATCGTCAGCCGCGGTGGCAGCATCATGGCGAAATGGTGCCTTGCGCACCACAAGGAGAGCTTCCTCTACGAGCGCTTCGACGAGATCACCGAGATCATGAAGGCGTACGACATCGCCTACAGCCTGGGCGACGGCCTGCGCCCCGGCTCGATCGCCGACGCCAATGACGAAGCGCAGTTCAGCGAGCTCTACACCTTGGGCGAACTCACCCACCGCGCGTGGAAGAGCGATGTCCAGGTGATGATCGAAGGCCCCGGCCATGTGCCGATGCACAAGATCAAGGAGAATATGGACAAGCAGCTCGAGGTCTGCGGCGAGGCGCCGTTCTACACGCTTGGGCCACTCACCACCGATATCGCGCCCGGCTACGATCATATCACCAGCGGCATCGGCGCGGCGATGATCGGCTGGTACGGCACGGCGATGCTCTGCTACGTCACGCCCAAGGAGCATCTGGGGCTTCCCGACCGCGACGACGTCAAGGTCGGCGTGGTGACCTACAAGCTCGCCGCGCATGCCGCCGATCTGGCGAAGGGCCACCCCGCCGCGCAGATGCGCGACGATGCGCTGTCGAAGGCGCGCTTCGAATTCCGCTGGCGCGATCAGTTCAACCTGTCGTTGGATCCCGATACGGCGGAGGAATATCACGATCAGACGCTCCCGGCGGAAGGCGCCAAGACCGCGCATTTCTGCTCGATGTGCGGCCCGAAATTCTGCTCGATGCAGATCTCGCAGGAAGTGCGCGAGTTCGCCAACAAGCAGAACCAGGGCGTGGAAGGCTTCCTCGCGACCGGCCCGACCGGCGCGGAGACGGCGGCCGCCAGCAAGGCCGCGGCGATCGCCGGAATGAAGGAGATGAGCCGAGTGTTCAAGGAAACCGGGAGCCAGCTGTACATGGGCTCCGACGGCCGCGAGCACGATTGATGCCCGCTGACGTGAGCGCCGATTTCGATTTTCAGATCGGCCGGTGGCGCGTCGCACATCGGCAGCTGAAGGCCCGGCTAGCCAATTGCCAGGATTGGGAGGCGTTTGACGGCACCAGCGAGATGCGTCCGGTGCTCGGTGGCAATGGCAATATCGAGGACAATGTCCTGCATGTCGCGGCGGGCGCGTATCGCGCATTGGCGATCCGCTCGTTCGATCCCGCGCTAGGCCGCTGGGCGATTTGGTGGCTCGACTCGCGCGCGCCGCACGCCCTTGACGTGCCGGTGGTCGGCCACTTCGAGAACGGCGTCGGCACGTTCCTCGCGGACGACGTGCTGGACGGCGTACCGGTCAAGCTCCGCTTCTTGTGGCTGCACACCGACACCGAGACCCCGCGGTGGGAACAAGCCTTATCCGCCGATGGTGGGCAAAGCTGGGAAACCAACTGGACCATGGACTTTACGCGCGCCTGATTTCGTCGAACCGCGGGGGCGGACGGCGAGATTACCCGCCCAAGCCGCCGACGTGCCCGCCGGCTCCTGAAAATTCTGATAGCCGCACGGCGGCTTTTTAAGCCGGATCGGCCATATTCTGCTTGGTCGTCTCGCCCGCGCGCGATACACTGCAAGCGGGAACTGCATCGGGCCGGGGGGCGATGGACGATCTGGGCGAACGGGCTGGATGGACGCGCACGGTCCGCGCGGCGTTGTGCGTCCTGCTCGCGGCAGCCGCGGCCCCGATCGCCTCGGTCAGCGCGATGCGTGACCGCGCGGTCCGCGTACCGGCCCCGCCCGCCGCGATCGATTTCGCCAGCATCACCACCCGGATGGCCGCGAGCAAGCTCGTCCGCAAACGCCTGCTGGCCAAGATCTACATCGTGCCGCTCGAACTGGGCGGATCGAAATCGCCGGCCAATAGCGGCTATGTCACGCCCGAGGCCGCGGCATCGCATGCGTTGCTCGCTGCGTCCGTGGCGGCTTATGTCCAACGCGATCGGCTCGATCATCTCCGGATCGACCCCGAATATCGCGGCCTCAGCATCATTCCCAGCCGGCTCCGGATTCTGATCGAACACCGTGGTACGAAGGAACGCTACCGGCGGGTGATCGATGTGTGGGGATGCGCGCCGTGCCTGCCTTTCGTACCGCTGCCCGATCCCGATGCGCGGACGCACACCGCCTGATTGCGTTGGGGGCGGGGGCGGGGCGTAATTGGCGATGGACACCTGGATCGCGACAGTCGGCGCCGCACAGTTGCCGAACCGATCCCTGCCACTCCCCGCTTACGGTGCGGGCTCCCGGTGTGAATAGCCGAGTCGTATGTGTTCAATTGCAAAGTAATTCCCGTTGACTCCCTGCAAATGTCATCGTTAACTACTTAGGCTATGGCATGTCGTTGCAATAGCGATTGGGGGGGGACAGTTATGGGTGCCGCGAAAACGCTTAATATCGTCAACTATTTCGATGCGGCGGTCGACGTCGCCGTGACCAACAACAACTTCAACTGCTGCGATTCGCCGCAGCCGGGTCAGTCGATCGGCAACATCGCGCCCAATCGCAAGGCCAGCTTCACCTACCAGCGGACCGACGGCCATGGCTGCAACGGCCGCCAGGGGCAGTTCCAGCTGTCGTTCGAATCCAATTATACCGCCAATCTCGACTTCGATGGCGACGCCAATCTCGAGCTGAGCGACGTGCCGACCAACTTCGGCGCCTATCTCAGCCAGAATAGCGACGGCAATTACAGCCTGGTCGTCGGGGATCTCGTCGGCGGCTGAGCCCGCCGGCAGACCAGCGGCGGCTGCGAACCATCCCTGGCCTGCCATGGCCAGGGATGGAGCATCTGTCCGCGCTTGGCAGGGCTTTGCGTCGCCGGCCGCGCGCTTAGCGCGCCTCGGCGAGCAGCTCGGTGGCGGTCGCGCTGGTCCAGTCCATGCCGCCGGTCATGCGCCATACTTCCTTGCCGGCCGAATCGTAGAGGATGCTGGTCGGCAGGCTCGCCTGATAGGCGACCGAGAGCGCGACGCCGGGATCGAGATAGCGCTTGATGTTCTTCAGCCCGGCCTTGGCGAAGAACGGATCGACCTTCGCCGCACCCTCGAGATCCTGGCTGATCGCCACCACCTGCATCCGCTCGGCAACCCGGTCGAGCGTCGGCATCTCCGCCACGCAGGGCGCGCACCACGTCGCCCAGAGATTGACCAGCACCGGCTTGCCGGCGAACGCGGCGATCGTGGTCTGGCGCCCATCCGGGCCCTGGAACGGCAGCGTCAGCGCGGCCGTTCCCTTGTGGCTGCGATCGAGCGTGCCGATCGTGTCGGTGATCACCTTCTCGCCGGCTTGCGGCGCGGTGCTCGCGGTCGCGTTGGCGGCCGGGGACGCGGCGTTCGCTTGCTCCGCCGCCGTGTCTTGCCTATCGCACCCGGCTAGGGCGCCCAACATCACCATAGTCGGCAGCAGGAGCGGTACGATCGTCGAGCGGAAAGACATGAACGCGTCCAATGCGATGTGGGGCGGGCGCTTTGCCGAAGGCCCGGCGGCAGTGATGCGCGAGATAAATGCCTCGATCCCGTTCGACAAGCGCTTGTGGCGGCAGGACATCGCCGGCTCCAAGGCGCACGCCACGATGCTGGGCGCACAGGGGATCATCGATCCGGCGGATGCGGCGGCGATTCTCGCCGGGCTCGAGCGGGTCGCGGCCGATTATGAGGCCAATGGCGTGGCCGAGGATCTCACCCTCGAAGACATCCATATGCAGAGCGAATCGAAGCTCGCCGCGCTGATCGGCCCGGTCGCCGGGCGGCTGCACACCGCGCGCTCGCGCAACGACCAGGTGGCGACCGATTTCCGGCTCTGGGTGCGCGACGCGATCGATCAGGTCGACGCCGCGCTCGTCGCCTTCCAGCAGGCGCTGCTCGCCCGTGCCGAGGAACATGCCGACAGCGTGATGCCCGGCTTCACGCATCTGCAGAGCGCGCAGCCCGTTACGCTCGGTCATCATCTGATGGCCTATTACGAGATGATCGCGCGCGATCGCTCGCGCTTCGCGGATTCCCGGGCGCGCGGTAATCTGTGCCCGCTGGGCTCCGCCGCACTGGCCGGCACGGGCTTCCCGATCGATCGCGATGCCACCGCCGCGGCGCTCGGCTTCGACGGTCCGACGCGCAACTCGCTCGACGGGGTCAGTGACCGCGATTTCGCGCTCGACTATCTCGCCGCCGCCGCGCAGACCGCGCTGCATCTCAGCCGCCTGGCCGAGGAATTCATCCTGTGGGCGTCGCAGCCGTTCGGCTTCGTGTCGCTCAGCGATCAATGGTCGACCGGCAGCTCGATCATGCCGCAGAAGCGCAATCCCGATGCAGCGGAACTGGTGCGCGGGCATTCGGGCCGGATCATCGGCTGCCTCACCGCGCTGATGATCACGATGAAGGGCCTGCCGCTCGCCTATTCCAAGGACATGCAGGACGATAAGCCGCCGGTGTTCGAGGCGCACGATCTGCTGGGGCTGAGCATCGCGGCGATGACCGGGATGGTCGGGAGCGCCACGTTCCGGACGGCGCGGATGCGCGCCGCGGCGGAGGCTGGCTATGCCACCGCCACCGATCTCGCCGACTGGCTGGTGCGCGAGGGCGGCATTCCGTTCCGCGAGGCGCATCACATCACCGGCAGCGCGGTGAAGCGCGCGGAGCAATTGGGCGTGGCGCTGGACCAGCTGCCGCTCGCCGACCTGCAGGCGATCGATGCGCGGATCGACGCGCGCGTGTACACCGTGCTGAGCGTCGATGCCTCGGTCGCCAGCCGGATGAGTTTCGGCGGCACCGCGCCGGCGCGGGTCCGCGCGGCGATCCACGCGGCACGGACGGGAGAAGCAGGATGAAATATGCGATATTGCTGGCTGCGCTGGCGCTCGGCGGCTGCGGTGCGTCGGGGCTGACCCCCGCGCCGGGCAAGGAACTGCCGGTGGCGCCGTACGGCGCCAAGGCGCGGCCGACCCCGGCGCAATTGCTTACCCCGAGCAATCAGGCGCGGCCTGACCGCAGCGACGAATTGCTCACCCAATCGCAGGACCGGCGCAGCGACGAATTCAGTCTGCCCCCGCAATGAAGGCGCGTTGATGGATCACTTTACGGCCGTCGATGGCACGCTCCACTGCGAGGGCGTGAACCTGGAAACCATCGCGCAAGAGGTCGGCACGCCGGTCTATGTCTATTCCACCGCGACGCTGCGCCGCCATGCCCGCGTGTTCCGCGAGGCGCTAAGCGGGGCCGGGCGGGTGCATCTTGCCTTCGCAATCAAGGCCAATCCCAACCTCGCCGTGCTGCGCGTGCTGGCGCAGGAAGGCTATGGCGCCGATGTCGTGTCGGGGGGCGAGATGGCGCGCGCGCTGGCGGCGGGCATTCCGGCGAGCGAGATCGTCTTCTCGGGCGTCGGCAAGACGCGCCGGGAATTGTCCGCCGCGCTCGATGCCGGCATCGGCCAGTTCAATCTCGAGCTCGAAGAAGAGGGGGAAGTGCTCGGCGCGATGGCGCATGCCCGTGGGCTGCGCGCACCGGCAACGCTGCGCGTCAATCCCGATGTCGATGCCGGCACGCACGCGAAGATCTCCACCGGGCGCAAGGAGAACAAGTTCGGCGTCGATATCGACCGCGCGGTCGAGATGTACGGCCGGCTCGCCGAGCAGGACGGGCTCAGCATGCGCGGCGTGGCGATCCATATCGGCAGCCAATTGTTCGATCTGGCGCCGCTCGAGGCGGCGTTCCTGCGCGTCGGCGCGCTGATCGCCGAATTGCGCAAGTTCGGCCATTTCATCAGCCGCGTCGATCTCGGCGGTGGTCTCGGCGTGCCGTACAAGGCCGGCGACAATCCGCCGAGCCCGGCCGACTATGGCGCGATGGTCGCGCGCGTGACCCAGGATTGGGATGTCGAATTGATGTTCGAGCCGGGGCGGTTGCTGACCGCCAATGCCGGCGCGCTGCTCACCGAAGTGGTCTGGGTCAAGCCCGGCGCGGTCAATCCGTACGTCATCGTCGATGCCGCGATGAACGATCTCGCGCGCCCGGCGATGTACGATGCGTGGCACGACTTCGAGGCGGTGCGGCCGAGCGGCGCGCGGATGACGGCGAACATCGCCGGCCCGGTGTGCGAAAGCGGCGACACGTTCGCGATGGGGCGCGAGATCGATCGCGTCTCGTCGGGCGATCTGGCCATCTTCCGCTCGGCCGGCGCGTATGGCGCGACGATGGCCAGCACGTACAACAGCCGCGCGCTGGTGCCCGAAGTGCTGGTCGATGGTGATCGCTACGCGGTGGTCGCCGATCGCATCCTGCCGGAGACGATCTTCGCCGCGGAACGCGTGCCGGAGTGGCTGCTCGAATGAGCTGGCACAGCCTGCCACTGTTCGTGCGGCTGGCAGGCCGGCCGGTGATCTTGCTCGGCGAGGGCGAGGCGGCGGATGCCAAGCGCCGCCTGCTCAAGCGTGCAGGCGCGCTGGCCTCGGGCGAAGATGCAGCCGCGGCGCTGGCGATCGTCGCGATCGAGGATGAGGCGGCGGCGGTGGCGGCGGTGGCCCGGCTGCGCGCGCGTGGTGTGCTGGTCAATGCGGTCGACCGGCCGGATCTGTGCGATTTCACGCTGCCGGCAATCGTCGATCGCGATCCGCTGCTGGTCGCGATCGGCACCGGCGGCGCATCGGCGGGGCTGGCGGCGGCGCTCCGGCAGCGGCTCGAGACCCTGCTGCCGGCCGGGCTTGGCGCGCTGGCGACGGGGCTGCTGGCGGCACGCGGCGCGATCAAGGCGCGCTATCCCGAGGGCGGTGACCGGCGGCGCGCGCTGGGCGCGGCGTTTGCGCCCGGCGGGGCGCTCGATCCGCTGGGCGAAGCGGCGTCGGTCGAGCGCTGGCTGGCGGCGGATACCGCGGTCGAGGCGGCATTGGTCACGATCAGTCTGGCCTCGGGCGATCCCGACGATCTCACCCTGCGCCAGGCGCGGTTGCTGGGGCAGGCGGACCGGATCTTCCACCGCAGCGACGTACCGGCGGCGATTCTCGATCGCGCGCGCGCGGATGCGGTGCGGGTGGCATGCGACCGGGCGCCGGGCGCGGCGGCACCGGGCCTGTCGATCGATCTCAGCCTGGGCATGCCCACAGGATAACCTCGATAGGCGCTACGCGCTCCCGAGAAGCTCCATCCGATCGTTGAGCGCCTGGATCGACGCGATCAGCCGCAGGCGATCGGCACGGGTTTCGGCGAGTTCGCTGCGCATCTCGCCCAGTTCCACGGCGCGCGTCGCGATCCGGGCGTCGAGCGTCTGGTTGGCGCGTTGCAGCGCGGTGAGGCGGCGGTGGCGGGCGAGCACGCGCTCGATCCGCGCCGCAAGCACGTCGAAATCGAACGGCTTGGCGACATGATCGTCGGCCCCGCCGGCCAGCGCCTGCACCGCCGCGGCGGGATCGCTGCGCGCGGTGAGCATGATCACCGGCAGGTCGGCAGTCGCCGGCGCGCCGCGGATTTCCTGCAGCACGCGCAGGCCGGTCATGCCGGGCAGGTCCATGTCGAGCAGCACGAGATCGAAGCCGCGTCCGGCGATCAGCCCGAGCGCATCGCTGCCAGTGTCGCTGAGCGCGGTGACATAGCCGAAATGGGCGAGGCGCCGGCCGATCACGCCGAGATTGGTGCGATTGCCGTCGACCGCGAGAATCGTCGCGCCGCAGCGCATCTCCTTTGATCCGAAAAGCTCCATGCGTGCCGCCCCCTCGACGCCGGCAGGATAGCCACCGGCCCTGACGAAATGGTTAACGGGCGTTGAGCATCATGCCGCGCGGATCGTGCGCCATGCCTGGGCGATTTCCTCGAGCTCGTCGGCGACGTTGCGGTACGGCGCGGGATCCTGCCCCATGCTTGCCTCGACGATCGTGCGCCGCGCGCCGCCATAGACGCGGGCGAGCGTGTGCGAAACATCGCCGCCGGCTTCGAAATCGAGCCCCGCCTCGAGCGCGAACAGGATCGCGGTGGCGCGCGTGATCTTCTCGCTCTTCATCGCGAACTGCCGGCGCTCGATCGCCCAGGCCGCCACACGCAGCGCGCGCACCAGTTCGTCGTACAGCAATTGCACCAGCGCGGGCCCGTCCGCTTCCGCGGTCCGCCCGGCCAGATCGATCCGGCGATAGGTCGCCTCGGGATCGCGCCCCAATGCGCTGGCATAGGCCATCAATTGCTGCTGTTGTTCCAGGCGTCGATCTGCTGCGTCAGGAACGTCAGCGTCGACTGGTACGCCGCGACGCGCGCGTCCATGGCGGCGAACTGCGCGGTCAGTCGCGTGGTCATGTTGGTCTCGGCCTTGGTCAGATCCGCCTGGTCATCGGCCAAGTCGGCCTGCGACTTCGTATAGCGCACGCTGCTCGCGCCGAGCCCGGTGGTGGTATTGATCGCCGCGTCGGAAATGGCCGACAGCGCGGCTGACAGGCCCTTGCCGGTCGCGCCCTTGCCATCGGCGAACATCGCTTCCACCGCGTCGGGATATTTCATCAACGCGCTGGTAAGTGTCGCCGCATTGACGCTCAGCGTGCCGTCGCGATTGGTCTGCAGGCCGATCTCGGCGAGCGTGGTGGGCGCGCCGGTCGCGCCGCTGGTAACCAGTGGCGTCAGCGTCAGCCCGCGCAGCGAGCGCTGCAGGGCGATGGCTGCCGAATCAGTGCGCAGCGCGCCGCTGACCGGATCAGTCTGTTCCTTGAGCATGGCGGCGAGCTGATTGTAGGTTTCGGCAAAATCATTCACCGCCTGCGACAAAGCGGTGGTCGGCGCACTCGTGCCGAGCGTCACCTTGGTGCCGAGCGACGCGCTGACCAGATCCAGCTTCACGCCCGGCACCAGATCGGTGATGCTGTTGCCCGAGCGCTTGAGCGGAGTGCCGTCGACCGCCACGAGCGAATCCTGCGCGATGCTGCCGATCGTGGTGGTGGGGGCCGCGGTGCCGTCGGTGGGGGCAGGGCCGATGTTCAGGCTGCTCAGTCCGGGCGCTGCCGCGTCCTCGGTCGCCGTCAGCGTGAAGGCCTTGGCCTCGCCGGTCGGCCCCTTGATGCTCAGCCGCGAGCCATCGGCATCGGTGAGCACGGTCGCGACGACGCCGGCGCCGGCCGCGTTGATTGCGCGGGCAATGCCGCTCAGCCCCGAATTGCCCGACGTGATCGGAATCACGACCGGTGCAATGGTGCCGGGCGCGTCGGGTGCGCCAGCGGTGAACTTGGTCATCACGCCGTCGGTCACTTCTGCCGTGCCGAACGTCAGCGTGAAGCTGCCGAGACCGACCGAGGCGATCGTGTCCTGGCGGATCGCGCTGGTCGCGACCTGCGATTGCGCCAGCTGCTTGACCTCGATCGTCGAGGAAAGGCCGGCCAGCTTCGCGCCCGACAGCGCGGTGGCGATGACGATCGCGGGGTTGGAACTGGTCGGACTGGTAGCGAGCGAGCCGCCTTTGACCAGCGACGACAGCGCGCTGGCGAATCCGGTGATCCCGCTCTTGATCGTCGCCACGCCGGAAATCTGCGTGGTGATCGCCTCGGTCTGCTTGGTCAGCCGTGCGGTCTTGCCGGCATATTGCGCATCGACCAGCGACGTCACCAATTCCTTGATGTCGACCCCGGAGCCGGCGCCGAGCGCATTCGTGATCGATGTCGTCGCCATGGCGTGTCGTTCCTTGAGCTCGTCCTGTTAGATCGGCCGAAGCCGGCATTTGTTTAGGAAAGTTTCACCCCATTCTCGTCGAACCGCGCGCTGGGCGGCACGGCGACCGCGGGCGCGGTGCCGCCGGCGGCGACGTTGATGCCGAACACGAAGGCGAGGATCGTCGCGATCGCCAGATACAGGTCGTCGCGCACCTCCTGCCCTTCCTTGCTGGTGTAATAGACTGCGCGCGCGATCGCGGGATATTCCATCACCGGCACCTGGTGCTCGGCGGCGATCTCGCGGATCGCCAGCGCCAGCACGCCGCGGCCCTTGGCCACCACCACCGGCACCTGATCCTTGCCGCGATCATAGCGCAGGGCGACCGCGAAATGCGTCGGGTTGGTGAGGATCACATGTGCTTCGGCCACGGCCTGGCGCATCCCGCGCTTGGCCGCGCGGTGCTGCGCCTGGCGGATCGCGTTCTTGGCCTCGGGCGAACCTTCGCTTTCCTTGTGTTCGTCCTTCACCGCCTGCTTGGTCATGCGGAGTTTGCCGAGCAGCCGGATCAGCTGCACCGGCACGTCGATCCCGGCGATGATCAGCAGCCCCCCGGCCATCGCGAACAGCACGCCCATCAGCGTGCCGCCGAGCGCGCCGGTCGCGCTTTCGACGTCGGAGGAGACCAGCCCGATCGTCATGTGCGAGACCGACATCAGCATATAGGTGCCGATCGAGCCGAGCAGCACGACCTTGAGCAGCGACTTGCCGAGTTCGATCCAGCCTTGCGGCCCGAAGATGCGCTTGAGCCCGGAGGCGGGATTGATGCGATTGAATTTGGGCGTGAGCAATTTGCCGTTGAAGCCGAGCGAGCCCAGCCCGGCCTTGCTCAGGATCGCGGCGAGCATCGTGATGACGAACAGCGCCAGCATCGGCGTGGCGAGCTTCCAGCCGGACGCGAGCAAGGGTCGGAACGGCTCGAAATCCTCGACATCGCCGCGGCCGAATTCGAAGCTCGACGTCATCACCGCCTTGCACGCGCCCATCAGCGACGGTCCGAAAAAGGCCAGCCAGCCGCAGCCGGCGAGGATCACGAGCGCGGTGGCGAATTCCTTCGATTGGAGCACCTCGCCATTCTCGGTCGCTTCGCGTTTGCGCTTTGCGGTTGGTGCTTCTGTCTTATCGCCCCCCATCTCCTCGGACATCAGCCGAGCACCAGGTTCTGCACCGCCGCGAGTCCCTCGCGGACGATGACGAGCAGGTAATCGCCCATCGCCGGGAAGGCGATGGCGAGCGCGATCACGCCGACCGCGAGGCTGGCGGGCAGCCCGACCGCGAACAGGTTGAGCGCCGGCGCCGAGCGCGACAGCATGCCGACGACAAGGTTGAGGCACAGCAGCAGGAAGCCGACCGGCAGCGCAAGCAACAGTCCGGCAAGGAAGGTGTAGCCGCCGAACAGGGCGATGCCCTTCAGCTGCGCCGCGGTCATCCAGGCAGCGCCGACCGGCAGCACGTCATAGCTTTTCACCACCATCTCGACGAGCACGAGATGCCCGCCGACCGACAGGAACAGCAAGGTCAGCATGATCGAGAAGAACTGGCCGAGCGCCGGGGAGGACCGCCCGTTCTGCGGGTCGATCGCATTGGCGAAACCGATCCCCATCGAGATGCCGATCACTTCGCTCGCCAGCATCGGTGCGGCAAAGGCGATCTGCAGGATGAAGCCCATGGCGAGGCCGACCAGCGCTTCGGCGGCGATCGCGAGGAAGGTGGCAAAGGCGAATACGTTGGCGGGCGGGGTCACGCTATGCGTGGCGAGCACCAGCACGCCGATCGCACCCGACAGCGTGATGCGCACCATCACCGGCACCGAGACGGCGCCGAACACGGGCGCGGCGATGAAGGCCGCGCCGATGCGGACCATCACGAAGATCAGCGCCCACAGTTGCGGCTCGATCGACAGTCCGAAGCCGAGCGTGCTCAAATCCCCCTCCCGCTTGCGGGAGGGGCTAGGGGAGGGCGTGTCGTAACGGCGACCGGTCCGTGACGGACAGGCCCTCCCCCAGCCCCTCCCGCGAGCGGGAGGGGAGAAGAACGTCGGCGGATCACGACTAGCGCACCAGATCCGGGATCCGCTCGAAGATGCTGATCGTGAAATCGCTCAGCAGCCCCAGGATCAGACTCCCGAAGATCATGATCGAGATCGCCACGACGATCAGCTTGGGCACGAACGACAGCGTCTGCTCGTTGATCGAGGTCGCCGCCTGCACCATGCCGAGGATCAGCCCGGCGAACAGCGCCGGGATCAGGATCGGCGCGGCGGCGAGCGCCAGCACCCACATCGTCTGATTGGCGACGGTCAGGAAATATTCCGCGTCCATGCCGCCTAACTCACGAAACTGTTGGCGAGGCTGCCCATGGTCAGCGCCCAGCCGTCGACCAGCACGAACAGCAGTAGCTTGAACGGCAGCGAGATGATCGTCGGGGATAGCATCATCATCCCGAGCGACATCAGCACAGTCGCGACGACCAGATCGATGACGATGAAGGGCAGGAAGATCAGGAAGCCGATCTGGAACGCGGTCTTGAGCTCGCTCGTCACGAACGACGGCAGCAGCACGGAGAAGGGAATGTCGTTGGCCGACCGGAATTTGCCGGCCTTGGCGATGTCGGCGAACATCGTGATGTCTTTCACGCGCGTCTGCTTGACCATGAAGGCGTGGAGCGGCGTGCCGGCGGTCTTGATCATGTCGGTCGCCTGCATCTGGCCGTTGGAATAGGGCTGGATCGCGGTCGTGTTGATCTGGTTGATCACCGGCGACATGATGAAGAAGGACAGGAACAGCGACAGGCCGATCAGCACCTGGTTGGGCGGCGTCTGCTGCAGCCCGAGCGCTTGGCGCAGGATCGCCAGCACGATGATGATGCGCGTGAAGCTGGTCATCATCAACAGGATGCCCGGCAGCACGCTGAGCAGGCCCATGATGATCAGCACCTGCAGCGACAGGGCCATCGGCTGGCCGACGCTGCCCTGACCGGTGCCGGAAAGCTGGCCGAGTGCGCGATCGATGCCGTCGCCGACCCCGGCGGCGCTCGGCGCGGCGGGCGGCGCCACCACCGGTGCGGCCTGGGCGAACGCCGGGTGCGCGACGATCAGCGCGAAGACGATGCCGAGCGCGACGAACACGGCCTTGCCGAGCCAGCCATACCCGATCTGCTGGCGCGCGCGGGGCGTGCGGATCAGTGCCGGGCCGGTGCCACGGCGCGTGACGACGGTCTTCATTTGCCGTCGATCTTGTCGATCAGCGTGACCCCGCCGCGACCGACCGCGACGAGCAGCTTGCGCCCTTCGAACTCGAGCACCGCCATGCGCAGGCCGGGCGAGATCATCATCGTTTCCTGCACTTTGAGCATGCGGTTGGCAGGTTGGCCCGGCATCCGCGCCTCGAGTTTGCGCCACAGATACAGGCAACCAATCATCAGCCCGCAGACGAGCGGCAGCAGCACGACGAGCTTGAGTATGTACGACCACATCATGTTCGTTCAGACCCGCTTCTCGGGCGTGACCAGCTCGGTCATGCGCACGCCGAAGCGATCGCCGACCGTGACGACTTCGCCGCGGCCGATCAGCGTGCCGTTGACGAACACGTCGAGCAGTTCGTTGGCCTGGCGATCGAGTTCGATCACCGAACTTTCGCCCAGCGCGAGCAATTCGCGCAGGCTCAGCTGAGTCGAGCCGATCTCGACCGTCAGCTTGACGTCGACATCCTGCAGCAGCCGGAAGTTGGCGGCGAGAGACGCATCGACCGGGAAGGCGCCGGACATGTCGGTCATTGATATTCCTCGAGTTCACGGGTGATCGAATTGAGCCGGATCGCGGCCTTGCCGTTGGACGTGCCGACGGTGCCAAGGCCAAGGCAGTCGCCGCCGACCATCACCGGCACTTCCGCGCCGAAGCTGATCGGGATGACGTCGCCCGGCTTGAGGTCCATCAGCACGCTGAGCGCGACCATCGGCTCGGCCAGCACGGAACGGACCGGAAACTTCACCGCCATCACGTTGCGCGTCAGGCCGTTGCGCCATGCCGGATCGGGCGCCGCGGTCTTGGCGTGGACCTTGCCGATCAGCGATGGGGTATGCGGTTTCAGCGCGGCGACCGGATAGACGATGTCGACGAACACCGGCTTGGCCGTGCCCGCGGCGATGCCAAAGCGGGTGACGACCACGGCGTCATCGCCGTCCAGCCCCTGGATCAGTGCGGCATTGGATTCGACATGGCCGGGCACGAAGTCGATCCGGCCGAGCGGCTCCCAGGCGGCGGTCAGCGGTGCGGCGAGCAGCATGCCGAGGCGTGCGACGATCGCCTCGGCGGCGGGCGTGAATTCGGACGGCAGCTGGGGCGGGGTCGCGCCGGTGCCGCCGAAGAACAGATCGAGCAGCTCCATCACGAAGCGCCCGTCGAACACGACGAGCGCCTGGCCCCCGGCCGGTGCCATCTGCAACGGCAGCCAGGCGGTCAGCCCATCGGCGCGTTCGGCGCGGTAATCGGCAAAGCGCTGTACCACCAGCGGCTCGGCAAAGGCGCGGACTTCCTTGCGCAACAACGGCTCGAACACGCCGCGCAGCGCCCGCGCCAGACGCGCGGAGAGATGCTGCAGCGTGTGGAGGTCGCCGAACGGATTGAGATTCTGAACCCCCAGCGTGGCGTGTTCCACCTGCTGTCTGGGACGTTCCCGCCGGTCGGCCGATGCCGTGGTTGAGCTCGCGTTAACCATCGAGGGTCACTGAACAACAAAATTGGTAAAGTAGACGTTACCAACGCCGCCGAATCCTTCCTTTTCCTTAAGCGTCGCGTTGATCGCCTTGGCCAAGCGGACCTGCAATTGCTTCTTCCCCTCGGTGCTGAACACCTGCTCCTCGCTGGTGTCGCCGAGCGCCATCAGGATCGCCGAACGGACCGCGATCTCGTTGGTCTTGATATTGTCGATGACGGTATCGTCATACGGCGTGGAGACGGCGAGGCCGATCTGCACGAAGTGCACGCTGTCCTGCAGGTTGGAGGTGAACTCCTTGTCCATCGCATAGTAATTGGAGGCATATTTGTCGCCGCCCACGCCGGCCGGGGGCGCCGCGCCGGCCTCGCCGCCGCCTTCGCCGCCTTCACCGCCAGCGGAGAAGCGCTTCTGTTCGGCCTTCGGCACGAGCTTCGGGCCCTTGGCCTCGGCCGCGGCATGCCCGCCGTCGCCGCCCGGCATATAGCCGGTCGCATACAGCCCGCCGGCAACGCCGCCGCCGACCAGCAGCAGCGCGACCAGCGCAATCATGATTTTCTTCAAGGCGCCGCCCTTCTTCTTGGTCGGGGCGGCAGCGTCTTCGTTCTTCTCGCTCATCTATCAGTCCTTCGGTCAGGCGATTCGGTTATCGGGTGGCGGGGCCGCAGCGGCGCGCAGAGCGGCGACCGGGGCGGCGGCGAAGGGTGGGGCGGCCGTCTGTTGCTGCGGCTGCTGCCGGGCGTTGCCGGCCTGGCTGTCGACGCTGGTCTGGCCGAGCTTCACGCCGCGTGCCTCGGCGAGATCGGCGAGCCGCGGCTGCGCCTCGCTCAGCAGCCGCGCACTGGCGGCATTCTCGGCGCTGAAATGGACATGCACGCGCTCGCCGTCCTTGCGCACCGATACGTCGACCGCGCCGAGCGCGTCGGGCACCAGGCGGATCCGCGTATCGCCGGCATCGGCATTGTCGCGCAGCACTTCGATATGATCGATCATCCCCTGCAGGCCGCTGTCCCGCCCGAGATCGAGCGCATTCTGCCTGGCGTCGGCAGGCGCGGCGATCACCGGCGTGCGCAAGGCGTCCATCGCCGTGCCGCCGACGGCAAGCGGTGCCCGCGCATCGCTCGGCGCGTCCTCGTCGCGGCGCGGTGCGGCGTGCACGGCGGCGGCGATTGCGGCGGCGAAGACCTGACCGGCGGGCTGGGTGGCGGGCTGCATGGCGGGTTGCGGCATCGCCTGAGGCACGGTCGGTGCCGGCGCGTCCGGGCGGACCGGCAAGTCGGTCTTCGCCGCGTTATTGACGGCAGGCAGGACGATGCCATCGTTAGCCGCATCGCCTTTTGCAGAAGGCGCGCCGTTGCCCGACATTGCCATCTGCGCTGGTTCGGCGACGGCCGGGGCCCAGGTGAGCGAGGTTTCCGAGCCTTCGACGGCGCCGCCCGTCGAGGGCCCCGCCGGTGCCGGAAACGTGGCGGGAAGCGCGAGCGCTTTGTCTCCGGCCAAGGGCACGGTCGCACCGCCTAATCTCGGCAGCGCGAGCGGACATGTTGCCGGGGCGGGCAAGGGCGCGATCACGCCGATCGGCAGCCAGATCGGATCCTTGCGCTCATCGTCGTCGCGCATGGTAGCGGGCAAGGTCTTGCCGTCCCCGGCAATGCCCGGCCGCTTGCCGCGCCACGACGTGCCGCAGGTGCGGGGCGCGGCGACAGCGGCGGTATCCAGCGCATCTTCAGGCGCGGCGACGGCGGCGGTATCCACCGCATGTTCGGGCAATGCAGGCGCATCGTCCGGCTTGCGGCCGGTCAGCAGGCGCACCACGGCCGTCTTGTCCGTCGGCTGCTCCGCAACGGTTTCCAGCGTCGTCCTGAAATCGTCGCCACCGTCGCGCGGTGCCCGTGCAGACGGCCGCGGCGGCGGTGACAGTGAAACGGATGTGGCAGCGTCGATCATGCAGGACCCCCGAGGCGAAACCCGCCCGTCAAGCAATCAGCAAGGATCATGCCGGATCTTCCGCGATGGCGGCGCGGCTTCCAGCGCGCGGATCGCGCGCAGCGCTGCATCGGCTTCGGCACGCGCCAGCAGCTTCTCGATCGCGCTCTGGTCGCGCTTGGCCTCGCGGGTCTTTTCGGCGGCCAACGCCGCGACCTGCTCGGCGGCGCGCATCCGGCCATCGGCGGCCTCGGCGGAGCGCTGCAGCCGTTCGCGCAGATGCGCCGCGGCAATCATCGACAGGCCCTGTCCGATCGACGGGGTCGGTGCGATGTCGTTCGTCAGCTGGGCGATGCGGTTGCGCAGGCTCACTTCCCCGGCGAAACGCTCGTTGGCGCGCGCTTCCTCGGCCCGCACCAGCCCCAGTTGCAGGGTGCGGACCTTGAGAATCCGGTCGAGCTTGTTCTTGGCCAGCGCCATCAGGCGGGCCCGAACACGCCGACCAGCTCGGCAACCGCATCCGGCAACGAGACGAGCTCGTCGGGATCCTGCTTGATATATTCCATCACCGCGCCGTGGCAGGCGATCGCCGCGTCGATCGCCGGATCGGCGCCGGGGCGGTAGGCGCCCATCAGCACGAGATCGCGATTTTCCTCGTACGTCGCGAGATGCCGCCGGAGCACGCGTGCGGCCAGGATATGCGGGCGCTCGGCGATATCGGTCATCACGCGGCTGACCGACGGTCCGAGATCGATCGCCGGATAGACGCCGCGTTCGGCCAATTGGCGCGACAGCACGATATGCCCGTCGAGGATCGAGCGCGCCGAATCGACCACCGGATCGTTGCCGTCGTCGCCATCCGCCAGCACGGTGTAGATCGCGGTGATCGAGCCGCCGCTGGCGACATCGGTGCCGGCGCGTTCGATCAGATTGGGCAGCATGGCGATCGCGCTCGGCGGATAGCCGCGGGCGCTCGCCGGCTCGCCCAGCGCCAGCCCGATCTCGCGCCCGGCATGCGCGACGCGGGTGAGCGAATCCATGATCAACAGCACCTTCTTGCCCTCGGCGCGAAACGCCTCAGCGATCGCGTGCGTGCGCAGCGCGCCGCGGATGCGCAGCACCGGCGAATGGTTGGCCGGCACGGCGACCACCACCGAGCGCTGCCGCGCCGCACCGGCGACCTTGGTTTCGAGAAAGTCGGCGACTTCGCGGCTGCGCTCGCCGATCAGCCCGATGACGATCACATCGGCTTCGGCCGCGCGCACGATCATGCCGAGCAGCACCGATTTGCCGACGCCGGATCCCGCCATGATGCCGATGCGCTGCCCCTGGCCGATCGTCAGCAACCCGTTGATCGCGCGCACGCCGACATCCATCGGTTGCAGCACGCGGCCACGATCGAGCGGCGATTGCAGCTTGCCGGCGATCGGCCAGTGTTTCGCGCCGCGGATCGGCCCCAGCCCGTCGATCGGCTTGCCGGCGCCATCGACGACGCGCCCGAGCATCGCCGCGCCGACTTCCGCCTCGCCGGGAGGACCGAGCGGACGGACCGGCGCCTGCGGCAGCAGCGCGGCAGGGCCGCCAAGATTCATCAGCAAGGTGCGCCCGTTGCGAAACCCGATCACCTCGGCCTCCACGCCCGCTTCCTTCGAGCCGACCTGACACACCGTGCCGACCGGCAGTTGCAACCCGACCGCTTCCATCAGCAGCCCGTCGAACGAGGCGAGCCGGCCGGAGACTTTCGGTTTGGGCGCGAAGCCGGTGGTGGCGAGCGATTCGAGATAATCGTCGGTGAAGCGGTTCAACATGCGATCCTCGCCGTCACGTCGGCACCGCCACGCGCTCGATCGCCTGCGCCAGTTGCTCGAGCCACAATTCCGGCCCGTCCTCGATGATCGTCGAGGCGGATTCGAGCACGAACGCGCCACGCGCAACGCTCGCATCGCCGACCGCGAAGATCGCGCGCGGCAATTTGCCCTCGAGGATCGCGACATCGTCGGGATGGACGCGCAGCATCGCCGATTCGGCGGCGTCGGCGAGCATGTCCGAGGCGGAATCGATCCGAGCCGCCAGCAGGTCGGGCGCCACGCCGATCTCGCCGACCAGCTTGGTCACCAGGAACAGCACCGTCTGGCGCAACTGGCGCGCCATCTTGTCGCGGTCGAGCCGATCGTTCGCGCGCAGTGCTTCGCCCAGCGTGGCGAGCAAGGCGGCATCGCGCTCGATATGTCCGCTGCGCTCGGCCAGCGCCGCAGCGATACCCTCGGCATAGCCGGCGGCATGCGCCGTCGCGACCGGATCGGCAAAGCTCGGCGCCTGCGCGTCGAACGGATCCCAGCCCTCGGTCGGATTGGCGGCAGGATTTTCCGGGGCGAAATGCTTCGGATTGGCGGGTTGCGACGCGAAGCCGACCGGGCCACCGCGTGCCGCGCGCTCGCGCAGATCATAGGCGGCAAACCCGGTTTTGGGCTGATCGAATGCCTGGTGCAGGATCTGCGCCGCGGCATCGTGGCGCGCGGCAAACCCGGGGGCGAACCCGGCGGCGAGGTTAGACATAATCGTCCTCGCTTGCGCCCATCTGGATCGTGCCGTCCTTGGCCAGGCTGCGCGCGGTCTGGATGATCACCTTCTGCGCTTCGAGCACTTCGCTCAGCTTCATCGGGCCGCGTGCTTCCATCTCGTCGCGGATGCCGTCGGCGGCGCGGCTCGACATGCAGCCGAGGAAGCGCGCCCGGACGCTCTCGTCCACGCCCTTCAGCGCGCGCGTGAGGATGTCGCTGTCGATGTTGCGGATCAGCGTGCCGAGATTCTTGTCGTCGAGGTCGAGCAGATTGTCGAACACGAACATCGCTTCCTCGATCGCCTTGGCGACGTCGCGGTCGATCTTGAACAATTTGGGCATCACGCGCTGCTCGGTGGTCTTGCGCCCGCTCGACAGAATCTTGGCGGCGTCGCGCGTGCCGCCGAGCGTCATGCCGGCCGAGGCCTGCGGCGCGGCGCTGCGGTTGGCGAGCATCGCGGTCAGCGTTTCGATCGCCTCGGGCGTGATCGGGCCCAGCTTCGCGATGCGGTGCAGGATATCGGGCTGCACGCCGTCCGGCAGCAGTTCGAGCACCTGCGCGGCAATGACGGGATCGAGATTGGCGATCAGCACCGCAGCGATCTGCGGATGTTCCTTCTCGATCATCGCCGCGATTTCGGGCGCATCGAGCCAATCGAGCAGATCGATCTGGCACGCATCCTCGCTCGGCACGATGCGCGAGAGCACGCTCTGCGCCTTCTCCTGCCCGAGCGCGCGGTGCATCACCGCCTCGATCTGCGGGCGCGGATCGAACGTGATGCCGGTGCGCTCGCGCGCCCGACCGACAAAATCGTCTAGCACATGTTCGACCTCATGCTCGCTGACGTCGGCAACGGCGAACATCGCCTTGCCGAGCTGGCGGACTTCCTCGGGATCCAGCTTCTGCAGGATCGCCGCGGCTTCCTCCTCGCCGACCAGCATCATTAGCACGGCGGCGCGCTCGACCCCGGTATAGCTGCGGACCGGAGCATTCATGACTTGATCATGTCGCGCACGGCGAGCGCGGCGCGCGCCGGATTGTCGCGCGTGAAGCCACGCACCATGCCGATCCGCTCGTCGTAATTCTGCGCGCCGGCGATCTGGTCGATGCCCACCGGCGGCTGGCCGGCGGCGGCGGCGGTGCCGCCCATGTCGCGGCCGAGCGCCAGGCGCGGGCCGGCATCGTCGCGCTTCTTCATCAGCGCCTTGGCCAAGGGGCGTACGCCGAGCAGCAGCACGAGCAGCGCGATGACGATCGCGGTGACGTTGCGCGCGATGATCGGCAGCCAGGCATTGTCATACCAGGCCTGCCCCTGGTCCAGCGCGGCGGCGCCGGCGAACTTGCGGCTGATCACCGTCACCTGATCGCCGCGCGCCTGCGTATAGCCGACCGCGGTCTGCACCAGTTGCGTGATCTGCTGGATCTCCACCGTGCTGCGCGGCTTGGCGGTCTCGATGTCGCGCAGCAGCACGGCGACCGAGAGTTTCTTGACCCCGCCGGGCGCCGCGCGCGTGACCGAGACTTCCTTGCCGAGATCATAGGCGCGGGCGAACTGGTCGCTCTGCTTGACCGCCGGTGCTGCTGCGGTGCCCGGGGCGGGCGGCGTGGCGCCGGGCGCGGCGGGCGCCGCCTGGTTGGGGGCGGTGACGGTGGAGGCGGGCGGCGGGGTGTTGCTCAGCGCGCCGGGAATGCCGCCGGGCTGCGCGGCATCGGCCTGATTGCCGGTCCAATTGCCCTGTTCGGCGCGCAGCGCGCCCTGCTTGTCATAGGATTCGCGCGTCGCCTGCGTCTCGTCGAGATCGACGTCGGCCTGCACCTCGGTGCTGAAATTGCCCGCGCCGACCAGCGGCGTCAGCAGCTGTACGACCTGCGCGCGATATTTCTCTTCGATGCGGCGCTGGTACGCGATGCGCTCGTCGCCCGCCGCGCCGAGGCTGGATTCGCCCGCTGCCTTGGTCAGCAGGCCGCCCATCTGGTCGACGATCGTCACCGCATCGGACTTCAGCCCCGGCACCGAGGAGGCGACGAGGTTGATGATCGAGCCGACCTGCGCGTCGCTCAACGCGCGACCGGGCTGAAGCTTGAGGATCACCGACGCCGAGGGCGCGGCATTGTCGCGGATGAACACCGAGGCTTCGGGCGTGGCGAGATGCACGCGCGCTTCGGCCACCGCGTCGATCTCCTGGATCGACCGCGCGATCTCGGTCTCGCGCGCCTGGCGCAGCCGTTCGCCTTCCACCGCGCGCGACACGCCCATCGGCAGCTGATCGAGAATGGCATAGCCGCCGGGCGTCGCCTTGGGCAGGCCCTGGCCGGCAAGCAGCATCTTGGCCCGCGCATAATCGTCCTCGTCGACGGTCAGCGCGCCGGCATCGTCGATCTTCGAGGCGATATTGCCCTGTTCGAGCGCCTGCGTGACCGAGGCCTTGTCGGCATCGGCGAGGCTGGCGAACAGCACCTTCTGCGGTGCCGTGCTGAACGACATCCAGGCCAGAGCGGCGGCCGCCAGCAGGCCGACCATCAGGATCATCGGCAGGCTGCGGCGCACCGCGGGCTGGGCGAGCAGGCCGCTGACCTGCTGCAGCGGATTGGCGAAGCGTTCGGGCATGCCCGAAGGGATGAGGGCGTTGCTCATATTATACCGGCATGCTCATGATGTCCTTGTAGGCGGACAGGAGTTTGTTGCGGACCTGCAGCGTCGCCTCGAAGCCGACCGAGGCCTGCTGGCGGGCGAGCATCACCTTGGCGATGTCGATCGTCTCGCCGCGCTCGTACGCGGCGGACAGCTCGCCGGCCTGCTGCTGGCCCTGGTTCACGCTTTTCAGCGCATCGTCCATCGTCGCGGCGAAGCTTGGGGGCTTGGCCTCCGTCGCCGGCGCGGCACCGGCGGAGGCGTTGGCGCGCTGCAGCGCCTCGTTGCGTTCGAGGATCTGCGCGCGCAGCGCCATCACCCGATCGACGCCCATCGGCGCCCCGACCCCGCCGATGCTCATGCCCCGATCGCCTGATACTGGCCGGCGCGGACGATCTCATCGCCCTGCTCGCGTGCCTTGGCGAGCCGGTAGCGCAAGGTGCGCTCGGAAATGCCCAGCCGCCGGGCGGTCTCGATGCGGCTGCCGCCGCACGCGGCGAGCGTTTCGCGGATCGCCTGGAATTCGTGCATCTGCACGATATTGCCGAGCGTCTTGGTCGCCTCGGGCTCGTCGTTCGCGGCGATCTGATGCGCGGATGCCGCCGGCCGGTCGAACAGGATATGCTCGGCGGTGATCGTGTCGCCGCCGCAGAACAGCAACGCGCGCTGGATGACGTTTTCGAGCTCGCGGACATTGCCCGGCCAGTCGTGATCGACCAGCGCCGCCACTGCCGCCGCATTCGGCCACGGCACGATCGCACGGGTGCCCGAATGGCGCAGGATCATCGTCGCGACCAGCGCGGGGATATCCTGGCGGCGGTCGCCCAGCGGCTTGGTCGACAGCGGGAAGACCGACAGCCGGTAATAGAGATCGGCGCGGAAGCGACCGGCGGCGACTTCGCCCTGCAGATCGCGGTTGGCGCAGGCGATCACGCGCACGTCGATCTTCTCCGGCGTCGAGGCGCCGATCGGCACCACTTCGCGTTCCTGCAACGCGCGCAGCAACTTGGCCTGCAATTGCAGCGGCAGTTCGGCGATCTCGTCGAGCAGCAAGGTGCCACCATTGGCCGCGCGGAAGAAACCCTCGCCGCCCGATGCCGCGCCGGTGAAGGCGCCCTTCTGGTGGCCGAACAGCAGCGCCTCGAGCATCGTTTCGGGCAAAGCGGCGCAGTTGATCGCGATGAACGGGCCGTCGCGGCGCGTCGACGAGGCGTGGATATGCCGGGCGAGCACTTCCTTGCCGGTGCCGGTCGGGCCGTTGATCAGCACGGTAATATCGGCCGCGGCAACGCGCTCGGCCAGCGTGTAGAGCGCCAGGCTTTCCGGATCGGCGGCGGTCGGCGCATCGGCGCCGGCGACCAGCGCGCGGACGAAGCCGTTGCCGATCGCGGCGTCGGACGGGCCAAAGGCGATCCGTGCCGGGCTGCCGTCGCGCGACGGGGCGACATAGGTGCCGTCCGCACCGACGATCACCGTGCGGGCCGGGGCCGGGGCGGTCTCGCCCTCGGCGACGAGGTAGAGTTCGCCGGGCTGGCGGCCGCGTTCGTCTGCCGATCGGATCGCGAACCCCTGCGCGCGCAGCGATGACACCAAAGCGTATTTTTGGCGTAGGATGGTCGCCGACGGTACGATCGATCGCATAGAATGTCCCCTGGTCTCAGGGCGTGCATGCGGCCGCGATGGTAAACAGCGCGTTAAACATGTTGCCGTTGCCGGCAAATAATTTCCGGATGTTGCAGGCGCATGGAACTTTTTCCTCAGGCGGCGGCAGGAAACCCCTAAAGCTTGGCGCGCGCCGGTCGTTATCCCTGCTGACGGCTCAGCCTTCCGCTAGGGGGCGGCGGGGATCGTCAAGTCAAGACACGGAGATTTGACATGACTGTTATCGGCACCAACATCGGTTCGCTGCGCGCGGCGAACGCTTCCACCTCGGCCAACCAGGCGCTGCAGACCTCGATGGAGCGCCTGTCGACCGGCAAGCGCATCAACTCGTCGAAGGACGACGCCGCCGGCCTCGCCATCGCCTCGTCGATGACCTCGCAGATCAAGGGCATGAACCAGGCCGTCCGCAACGCCAATGACGGCATCAGCCTCGCGCAGACCGCAGAAGGCTCGCTCAGCGAAGTCACCAACATGCTGCAGCGCATCCGCGAGCTCTCGGTCCAGTCGGCATCGGGCACCTATTCGAACGACGACCGTGCGAACCTGCAGGCCGAAGTCACCGAATTGTCGGCGCAGATCACCACCTCGCTTGATAGCGCGAAGTTCAACGGCGTCTCGCTGTTCGATACGACGACCGGTGGCCAGGGCAAGACGACCAAGATTCAGGTCGGCTCGGATGCGGACAACACGGTCGACATCAATATCGGCAATCTCGACGTGTCCAATCTCGGTCCGAAGACGGCCGTCGCCGACCTCAAGCAGACAACTGCTGGCCTGTACACGGTGAAGGCGGGCGACGATTTTGCCGGCAAGAAGCAGTACGAAGTCACGGCCGCCGATGTCACTAACAATGCGGTGATCGCGGCAGCCGGCAGCACCGCGCTCGTCGCCGGCGCGAAGTATGACCTGGCCAAGGACGATAAGGTCTATGTCGCCGCCAATGCGGTTACGAAGACTGGCACCCCTGCCAGCGCCGGCCTGTCGGTCAGCTCGGACACCAATGCAACCGCCACGCTGACGGTGGTCGACGACTTCCTGAAGGACGTCAACACGGTCCGCGCCGGTCTCGGTGCGAGCCAGAACCGTCTCGCTTCGGTGGTCAACAACCTGACCTCGAACGTGACCAACCTGACCGACGCGCGCAGCCGCATCGAGGACGCCGATTTCTCGGCCGAAACGACCAATCTCGCCAAGGCGCAGATCCTGGCCCAGGCATCCACCGCGATGCTCAGCCAGGCCAACCAGAGCCAGCAGAGCGTGCTGTCGCTGCTGCGCTAAGCCAGACCGACCGGCCCCGGCACCGCCCCCCTGAGGGTGCGGGGGCCGAACCGGGCGCTTCCCGCCGTTCGGGAGGCGCAAGCGAGACCCCGGTGGCCGCAGGGCCGCCGGGGTTTTCGCTGTCGGGATCGGGGGCCGCGATTCAGGACACCATCGAAAATGGCGATACAGGCCAGGGTCAGGTTCGCCCTGGCACAATTGTGCGACAATTGGGCCGTACTGCCCGGGTGAATTTCTGGGGATATGGCTTTGCGCGTTTCACATCTTGCTCTGATTACGGCGTTTGCCGGTTGGCCGATTATGGCCGCCGCACAGGAAGCGCCCGCTGCCACCGAAGCGCCCGGCGTGCCCGCGGCCACCGATGGCGCGGCCGCAGCGCAGGAGGAGGAAGCCGAGCCGGCGGACGTCGGCGAGGATATCGTCGTCACCGGCCAGCGGCCGCGCGGCTCGGTGCCCGGTGACATCCCGCCGGAACAGACGCTCAATCCCGCCGATATCCGCTCCTATGGCGTCAGCTCGATCGGCGACCTGCTGACCGAACTCGCGCCGCAGACCACCAGCGGTCGCGGCGGCGCGCCGGTCGTGTTGCTCAATGGCCGGCGCATCTCGGGCTTCCGCGAGATACGGGACATTCCGACCGAGGCGATCCTGCGCGTCGAAGTGTTGCCGGAGGAAGTCGCGCTCAAATTCGGCTATCGCGCCGACCAGAAAGTGGTCAATTTCGTGCTGCGCCGCCGCTTCCGTTCGGTTGCGGTCGAACTCGCCGACGCGCAGGCGACCGAGGGCGGACGCAACACGCCGGCTGGCAAGCTCGATCTGCTCAACATCCAGGCCGCGACGCGGCTGACGCTGCACGGCGAGTATCAGCGCAGTTCGGCGCTGACCGAGGACGAGCGCACCATTCCGCTGAACGGCAGCGGGACGCCCGATCAGCGCGCATTCCGTACGTTGCTCGGACAAGCGGAAAGCTTTTCCGCCAATGCGGTATATTCGCGCAACGTGTTCGGCAACGTCGCCGCGACGGTCAATGGCAGCGTCGAGCGCACCAATGGGTTGGGCCTCAACGGCTTGCCGATCATCACGCCGGGCGTGATCGATCTCGCCGCGCTCGAACAGCGCAATTCCGCCTGGACCACGCATCTCGGCACCACGTTCAACGGCGATGTCGGCACGTGGCGCTGGTCGCTGACAGGCAATTACGATCGTGTCGATTCGAAGAGCGTGAACGAGGCGCAGCGCGACACCGACACCACGATCTTCGCCAATCGGGGCCGCTCCACCTCCAGCACCGGCAATGTCGATCTGCTGTTCGCCGGCACCGCGTTTACGCTGCCGGCCGGCGCGGTCGCCACCAGCGTGCGCGTCGGCGCCTCGACCAGCGACTTCGACAGCCGCGCCGATCGCTTTGGCGACACGCAGCGCGGGCAGGTCTCGCGGGATATCGTCAACGGCCAGCTGAACGTCGATCTGCCGCTCACCAGCCGGTCGCGCGACGTGCTCGGCGCGATCGGCAATCTGTCCGCGAACCTCAATCTGGGGCTGGACCAGCTGTCGGACTTCGGCACGTTGACGACGCTTGGTTATGGCCTGAACTGGTCGCCGATCCCGGCGCTGCGCCTGCTCGCCTCGTTCACCGACGAGAAGCAGGCGCCGACCGCGCAGCAGCTCGGCGATCCCTACATCGCCACGCCCAATGTGCGCGTGTTCGATTTCGTCACCGGGCAGAATGCGATCGTCACGCGGATCACCGGCGGCAATCCGCTGCTCGACGCGAATACGCGCCACGTGATGAGTTTCAGCGGCACGCTGAAACCGTGGAGCGCGAAGGACATCGCCTTCACCGCCAATTACACCAAGACCAGGATCGACGATCCGATCGCGTCCTTCCCCGGCGCGACCGCGGCGATCGAGCAAGCGTTCCCGCAACGCTTCCTGCGCGATTCCGCCGGGCAGTTGCTGCAGATCGATTCACGCCCGATCAATTTCGCCGAGAGTGATCGATCGCAACTGCGCTGGGGCGTCAATTTCTCGCAACCGCTCAAGTCCAGGGTCCAGAAACAGCTCGAAGCGTTCCGTGCCGGCACCGGCCCGAATCCGTTCGAGGGCGTCGAACGCCCGGGCGGGCGTCGCGGCGCGGGCGCTACGCCCGGCGATCGTCCGCCGGGCGAAGGCGGCGCACGCGCTGCCGGCGGCGATCGGCCGGGGGGCGAGGGCCGGCGCGGCGGCTTTGGCGGTGGCGGTCGCGGCGGTGGGGGCGGTGGCGGCCGGCTCAACTTCGCAGTCTATCACACCTGGCATCTGACCGATCGGGTGACGGTCGCCGATGGCGGCCCGACGCTCGATCTGCTCCGCGGCGACACGCTGGGCAGTGGCGGTGGCCAATCGCGCCACGAGGTGGAACTGCAGGCAGGCTATAGCAATAACGGCCTCGGCGCGCGCCTGTCGGGCAACTGGATGAGCGCGACCGAGGTCAATGGCGGCACGCTGGCGGCGCCCGAGACGCTCAATTTCGGCAGCCTTGCCACGGTCAACTTGCGGCTGTTCGCCGATCTCAGCCAGCGCCGCGACTGGGTGAAGGATCATCCGTGGATGCGCGGTCTGCGTGTGACGTTGTCGATCGACAATATCGCCAACAGCCGCCAGCGCGTGACCGATGCGGGCGGCGTCACGCCGTTCGCCTATGCGCCGGACTATATCGATCCGCTGGGCCGCACGGTGCGGCTGAGCGTGCGGAAGCTGTTTTTCTAGGCGTCCTTCCCCACTGCCGTCATCCTGACGAAAGTCGGGATCCATCGTGCCTCACGTCCGATCGTCCGGGGGGCGGAATGGATCCTGAAACGCGTTCAGGAGGACGGCGGTATGCGGGGCGGGGCAGGCGCATCAAACCGCCCGCGCCAGCGCCTTCTTCAGCCGTGCATGCGCGCTGGCCTTGATCTGGCACACCCGCGCCGATCCTACGCCGAGCACCAGCCCGATCTCCTCGAGGTTCAGTTCCTCGACATAATAAAGCTGTACGACCTGCGCCTCGCGTTCCGGCAGCGCGCCGATCGCCGCGATCAGGCAGTCCCGCAGATCGCTGTCCGCGAGCTGCTGAAACGCATCGGGATCGTCGCTCGCGAACCATGGCTGGTCGTCGGCATAGACTTCGTCGATCGAGTCGAACCGTACCGGCTCCGCCGCGGCGTAATCGGTCCGCATCTTGTCCAGCGTCACGCCAAGCCTTTCCGCAATCTGATGATCGTCCGGCGCGCGGCCGCTTTCATGCGTCAGCGCCTTGACCGCTGCAGCATAAGCCCGCCGCCGCTGCATCGCGCCGCGCGTGAGCGTCGCGCTGCGGCGTAGCGCATCGATCATCGATCCGCGCACCCGCGTCGCGAGATATTGTTCGAAGCTGACGGCACCGCGGTCCTCGAAACTGCCCGCTGCCTCGACCAAAGCGACCAGGCCGGTCTGCACGAGATCCTCGACCTCGATCGCGCTGCTCATGCTGCCATGGACGTGCCAGGCAATGCGCCGGACCAGCGGCAGATGCTTCCTGGCCAGCAAGGCGAGGTCGGCTGCCGGCCCGGTCCGGCCATAGACCAGCGGTTCGGCGCCGAGCAACGCTGCCCGGGTGGCGAGCGCGCTCATGCCGCCAGCGCCGCGTTGGCGAAGCCGACCTGCGCCGGCTGCGGCGCGCCGATCACGGCGACCACCTCGACGGCTTTTTCCTCGGGCACTTCGAAGAAGCTCATCACCGGCGTGTCGGGCAGGATCGTGCGCACCAGTTTGCGGATCGCAACGCGGATCGCCGGCTGCACGACGAGCACGAACGGCTTGGCTTCGGCGATCAGCGGGTTGGCCGCGGCCTGCAGCGCATCGATGATGCGCCGGCCGAGATCGGGCTCGATCGTGTGGCGCCGCGAGGGATCGCTGCGCACCGCCTGGCCGAGCAGGCCCTCGAGCTGCCCCTCCAGTGTCATCACGCGCAGCGGTTCGCGCACGCCGCACATCTTCTGGATAATCAGCCCGCCGAGATCGGGGCGGATCAGTTCGATGATCTCGTCGGCATCCAGCGTCTTCTGCGCCGCGACCGAGATCGCCTGGGCGATGCGGCGGAACTCCTTGAGCGGCACGTTCTCGGCGAGCAGGCCCTTGAGCACTTGCGTCAGCGTGGTCAGCGGCAGCGGGGCGGGCGACAAGGCGGCAACGAGATTGCCGGCACGTTCCTTTAGCCCGTCGAGCAGGTTCTGCACCTCGTCCGGGCCGAGCAGCTCGGCCGCATGGCTGCCGAGCATATGGTTGAGATGCGTTGCCACCACCGTGCCGGGATCGACCACCAGATAGCCGGCGCCGGTCGCGGCATCCGCGTCGCCGCTGGCAATCCACACCGCGTCCAGGCCGAAGGTCGGATCCTTGACCGTCTTGCCGAGCAGTCCGCCGACCGCTTGCCCCGTATCGAGCGCGAGCATCTCGTCGGGCGATACGCTGTCCTCGCCCATCGTGACGCCGCCGACGACGATACGGTAGGCGAACGGCGCCATGTTGATGTCGTCGCGCACGCGCACCTGCGGCACGACGAAGCCCAGTTCCTTGGACAACTGGCGGCGCACCCCGGTGATCCGCGCCATCAGCGGCGAGCCGCGGCGCTCGTCGACCAGCGGCACCAAACCATAGCCGATGTCGAGATTAACCTGCATGTTGTCGCTCACCTCGTCCCAGCCGATTTTCGACTGGTCGACCGGCTCGGCGGCAACGACCTCGACCGGCGCCGGGCGCTTGGCCTTCTGATTGAGCTTCCACGCCGAAAAGCCGGTGATCGCCGCGGCCGGCAGGATGATCAGATGCGGCATGCCCGGCATCAGGCCGAGCAGCCCGAGGATGATCGCGACCGGCGTCCAGGTCCGCGCGCTGGCGAACTGGCCGCCGATCTGGCCGGCCAGATCCTGGCTCGAGGTGACGCGGGTGACGATCGCCGCGGCAGCGATCGACAGCAGCAGCGAGGGGATCTGCGCAACCAGCGCGTCGCCGATCGCCAGCAGCACATAGGTATGCGCGGCATCGCCGATCGACATGCCGTGGCTGACCGGCCCAAGGATCAGCCCGCCGGCGATATTGGCGAACAGGATCAGCAGACCGGCGACCGCATCGCCCTTCACGAACTTGGACGAACCGTCCATCGAGCCGTAGAAATCTGCCTCGGTCGACACCTCGACGCGGCGCGCCTTGGCTTCGTCCGGGGTGATCAGGCCGGCATTGAGATCGGCGTCGATCGCCATCTGCTTGCCGGGCAGCGCATCGAGCGTGAAGCGCGCGGAAACTTCCGAGACGCGGCCGGCGCCCTTGGTCACGACGATCATGTTGATGATCACCAGGATCGCGAACACGAACAGGCCGACGATATAGTCGCCGCCGATCACGAACGTGCCGAACGCCTCGATCACATGGCCGGCGGCCGCCTCGCCTTCATGCCCGTGGCCGAGCACGACGCGGGTCGAGGCGACGTTCAGTCCCAGACGGAACAGGGTGGCGAACAGCAGCACGGTCGGGAAGGCGGAGAAATCGAGCGGCTTCTGCGCGTTCAAGGCGACCATCAGCACGGCGAGGCTGATCGCGATGTTCATGATGAAGAAGGTGTCGAGCAGGGCGGTCGGGATCGGCACGACCATCAGCACGACGAGCAGCAGGGTGGCGAGCGGCAGCGCGGAGGAGCGCAGCAGCGGCAGCACGCGGCCAAGGCCGCCTTGTGTGGTTGCAACGGCCATCATTTACGCCCCCAGCCGCGCGAGCATCATGTACGCCAGCCGGGCGGTGGTCGGGGTCGGGCGCATCACGCTCGCCATCTGGCGCTCGTCCTTTTGGCCATTGATCTGATCGAGCGTGGCGCGCGCCCAGGCGCCTGCCTGATGGCTGCTCTCGCCACTGCCGGGAATGACGGTCGCACCGTCCATTTCGAGCGCGGCGGAGGCCATCATCGTCGCGCTGCTGCCGAGCCCGCCGCTTGCCGCGCCGGTGGCGACGCCCGCGCCCTTGTCGAGCTTGGCGGCGAAGCGGCTATAGACCTGGCCGAGCGAGCGCGACTGGCCGTTCGAGTCGAAAAACACGTTGCGGTTGGCGCGCGCCGCGGCGGGGAACAGGCTCGCCGCGCTGCGGTTGGGATTGGCCTGCATCGCGCCGAGGAACGACTTGGCGCCGCCGAGGCCCAGGAAATGCGCCATGTACAGATCGGTGCCGGTCGCGTCGCGGCCCAGCGCGCCTTCGATCGCATCCTTGTTGTCGGACGCATGCTCGGCCGCCATCAGCGAGGCCGCCTGCGGATCGTTGCGCAGATTGAGGATCGCGCGGCGCGTGGCGGGATCGCTCACCGTCATCCGCCCGCCGCTGCTCGAGATCGCGTTCGAGGCCCAGGCCATGCCGTGCTCGGCGCCATGCTGCTTCATCACGCGCAGCCAGCTCTGGTCGATGAACTGGTACAGGCCCGAGGCGCTCGATGTGCCCGCCTTGGCATCGGCACGCATCCCGCTTTCGATCTGCGCCTGGCCCATCAGGTAACTGAAATCCACGCCGGTCTTCTGGCTCGCCTGCGCGATCGCCGACTGCACGGACGTGGCTTTCGTGGTGACGGCAAACGGGTTGAAGCTCATCGATCCTCGGCTGGTTAACCTTGTTCGAGGCTAATTCAGCAAGGAGCGTGCCAGTCCTGGTGTTGCGCTAGGTGCGCACGAAGCCCCAACCGTCATCCCGGACTTGGTCCGGGATCCAACGGGCGGCTAAACGCTGAGCAAGAGGAGAGAGGACCGCCATGCCGGCACATTGGATCGGACCAAGTCCGGGATGACGAGCGACTAGGCGTACGCCGCGCGCACCCCGTTCGCACGGTACCCGGCACCGGCATCACCGGTCAGACTTTGCAGGCGGCGGCGAACATTTGCCGCCATCAGGTTGACGTAGATCCGGCTCGTCTCGTTGAGCCGGTTGGCTTCTTCGGCCAGTTCGCGGATATCCGCGTCGGCCGGCGCGGTGCCGAAGGCGGCAACCGTCTCGATGCCGCGCAACTTGTCCTGCGTCGCGCGTTCCAGCGCCACGATATCATTGGTCTTCAGTGCCTGGATTTCCTGGTGGAGCGACTCGATCACGCCGATCAGCGCGGTGCGCCGCGGATTGTCAGGCGTCATTGCGCGTCCATTCGAACTTGGCGGCGATCAGCCGGTCGGCGATCTGCGCGGGGGTGATCGGGAACGTGCCCTCGGCGATCGCCTTGCGGATCTGGGCGACGCGCTCGTGGTCGATCGGCGGCGTGGCGGCAAGCTCGCGGGTCAGCGCTCCGGGCGCACTGGCGCTCTGTGCCTGCGTGGTCACGCTCTCCGGTGCCGCGGTCGCGGCACTGCGCGTCACCCCAGCGACCGTATTGCTGGTCGGCACTGGCTTTAGCCCGATCGGATCCACCATGACGTCCTTCCCGTGGTCCCTGCCACAGAAGGATAAACGACGGCCTCGGACAAACCTTTAACAAAATTATTCGCCCCAGCCCGGCAGCGTGGCGCGCCCGGTTTCGACCGCCACGGCCTGCACCGGCGTCTTGCCGCCCTCGACCTTGACCATGAAGCGGCCGCCCGGCGCGGCGTCGCTCATCGCCACGCCTTCGCGCGTGATCGAGAAGCCCGGCGTGCCGGCCTCGATCGTTACCGGATCGCCGCGCTTGATCACTGGCTCGAGCTTGACCGCGGAGGCCGCGGCGATCGTCTGCGACGCGTTCGGCCGGGGCGCGCTGGGCGTGAAGAGAACCGGCACGAAAATCCGCCAATTGGGCCCGGTGCAGGTGATCACCACCGCATCATGCGCGTCCGAGCGCCATGCCAGCGAAACGGTCGGGCATTGCGCGAGCTTCAAGCGGCTATCGACCACGCTGCGCGCGCCGCCCTCCACGCCGATCCCGTGCCCGGTAAAGGCAGCAACCGCGCGATCGAGCGACACAGTATCCTGGAACGGTGCGGCCAGGGTAGGCGCGGCAGCGAACAAGCTAGGGATCAGCAACAGGCGGCGCATTCAATTTCCCTCCGGAAGCGGCAAGGTCTGGTTGCCGGGCGGCAGCGCGTTGCCGGCAAAGCCCAAGGTGACGACGACGGCACGGCGCCCCGCCGCGGCGTTGGTGATGGTCAGGCGCCCCGGCGCGACGTGCGCGGTTGCCAGCGCCGCGGCGACAGCGCGCGCGCGATCGGCGGCAAGCACCGCGCCGCTGCCGGTCGCGGCATCGACGTCGGCGGCGGAGCCGTCCGCGCTGCCGCTGATCTTGAGCGTCACGCGCGGATCGCGCGCGGCCTCGCGCGCCCAGGCGATCAGGCCGGCGGGCGACGCGGGCAGGGCAGCCGTGCCCGGTGCGAAGTTGAGCATCGCCGCCGCGCCCACCGCCATCGGCTCCGCGATGCGGGCCGGCGCGCCGAACCCGTCGCGAATGCCCTTGGCCAGCGCCTGCTTGTCGAGCGTGGTGGCCTGCACGAATACGAAGAAGCCGACCAGCAGCAGTGCGAGATCGGCGAGCGTCATCAGCCAGGCCGGGCGGCCGGGCGCGTCTTCGGGAAAATCGTCCAGCGTCATGCCGCGTGCACCAATTGGGCGGCGCGCGGGCGTTCGCGCTCGGCCAGCGCGACCAGCGGCGCCTCCAGCCGGGTACGCTCCAGCGCCTCGTGGCGCGCCTGGCGCTTCAATCGTGCCGCGATCGGTGCACAGACGAGATTGGCGAGGATCGCGCCATAGAGCGTGGCGAGCAACGCCACCGCCATGGCCGCGCCGATCGCGCTGGCGTCGGTCATCCGCGTGAACATCGCGACCAGCCCGATCAAGGTGCCGATCATGCCCATTGCCGGTGCCACCTCGGCCGCACCGCTCCATACCTCGATCGCCGTCAGCTGGGCATCGATACGCTGGCGGCGGTTATGCTGCACGAGCGCGGCGACCTCTTCGGGCGGCTGCCCGTCGACGATCGCCGCGATCGCCGTGGCGACGTCGTGGTCGGCGATCACCGAACGGTCGAGCGCCAGCACCCCGTTGCGCTGCGCGATCCGCCCCAGCGCAGCGACCTGCGCGATCAGCGGCGCGGCATCGAAGCGGCGGCGGTGCAGCGTGCCGAGCGCGGCGAGCGCACCGCCCAGTTCGGCGAGCGGCGTGCGCAGCGCCACGGCGAGCGCGGTGCCGCCGATGACGATCCCGGCAGCGGTGGGATCGAGGAACGGGCCCAGCAGGGCGAGGGTGGGGGTGGCTGTCATCGCTGGCGTCCGTAGCAAAAGCCGGGCCAGTTGCGATCGATCCCCGGCCCCGGCCCCCGCCGGGGAAAGAAGGGCGGATGACCGAAAGGCGGCCGGCAACCGTTGCCGCCAACCGGCAATGCCTTGCCGCTCGGCCTGCCGCTGCCCCGGCAAACACCGCGTTCCGCCTGCGCAGACCGAACTGGCACGGCCATTGCTTAGCTCCGGTCGCACAACAAGGTGCGGAGACCGATACGGTGAGCGAGCAAGATCTTTTCGGCGTTCATGGGGCAGCCCTGCAGGTGCGTTCACAGCGCATGGGCCTGCTTGCCTCCAACATCGCCAATGCCTCCACACCGGGTTTCAAGGCGAAGGACCTGGATTTCCAGGTCGCGCTCCAGGCGGCGGAGGGTTCGGGGGGACTCTCCGCCGCGCAGGACCTTGGGGGCGCGCTCAGGTATCGCAACCCGATGTCGTCCTCGCTCGACGGCAACACCGTCGAGCTCTCCACCGAGCAGACCGCCTTCGCGGAGAACGCGATCCAGTATCAGACCACGCTGTCGTTCCTCAACGGCCGCATCAACACGCTCACCCGCGCATTGAGGGGCGAATAAGATGTCCAATCCGCTGACCATCTTCCAGGTCGCCGGCAAGGCGATGTCGGCGCAGCTCGTGCGCATGAACACCACCGCGTCGAACCTCGCCAATGCCGGCGGCATCGCGTCGAGCGAAGCGCAGGCCTATCGCACGATGAAGCCGGTGTTCCGCACCGAATACGACAAGGCCACCGGGCTCGCGACAGTCAACGTGGAAAGCGTCGTCACCGCCGGCGAGACGCCGACCAAGCATTACGATCCGTCGCACCCGATGGCCGACAAGGACGGCAACGTCTGGGAATCGGCGGTCGATGAAACGCGCGAGCTGGTCGACATGATGGAGACCGCGCGCGGCTACCAGAACAATGTCGAGGTCATGCAGACGGCCAAGTCGCTGATCCTCGATACCCTCAAGATGGGCCGCTAAACCATGAGCACATTCGATACCACGCTGAGCAATCTCGGCATCTCGCGTACCAGCACGGCGCCCGCGACCACCACGGCCGCTGCCTCGGCGTCGCTCGGCCAGTCCGATTTCCTCACGCTGATGACCGCGCAGCTGAAGAACCAGGATCCGTTCGCGCCAGTCGACAACACGCAGATGGTGGCGCAGATGGCGAGCTTCTCTCAGCTCTCCGGCATCACCGAGATGAATGCGACGCTGAGCGGCATCGCCGACAAGCTTGGCGCGACGAGCACCGCGGACGCTTTGGCCTATGTCGGGCACAATGTGCTGACCGAAGGCAGCACGGCTTACGGCCGTACCAGCGGCGGGATCGCCGGCGCCATCGAGCTGGACGGCGACACGACCGGGCTCACGGTGACGATCTCGTCGGCCGATGGCCAGGTGCTCAAGAATGTCGATCTCGGCACGCAGAAGAAGGGCACGGTGCAGTTCGACTGGGACGGCAAGACCGATGCCGGCGCGGATGCCGGCGCCGGCCCGTTCACCGTTACCGCCAGCGCCTCCAAGAACAATGCCGCCGTCACCAGCCGAACCCTGGTGTGGGCACCGGTCGCCTCGGTCGCCATCCCGGCGAGCGGCGCGGCACAGCTCACCGTGGCCGGCATCGGCACGATCCCCGTCACTGCCGTACGCGAAGTCGGCTGAACCACACCATTTTCGAGGAGTAACCCATGTCCTTCTATACCTCGCTCAGCGGCCTGCAGGCCGCGCAATCCGAAATGTCGACCATCTCGCACAACCTTGCGAACGTCTCGACCAACGGGTTCAAGAAGAGCCGCACGGAATTTGCCGACGTGATCGCCTCCAGCGTCAATCTCAGCCCGACCAAGATGGTCGGATCGGGCGTGCTGCTCCAGGCCAATCGCCAGGAATTCGGCCAGGGCAGCCTGATCCAGTCGAGCAACTCGCTGGATCTCGCCGTGTCTGGCGACGGGTTCTTCGCGGTCAAGCCCGATGCCAATAGCGCGTCGGTCAATTTCACGCGCAACGGCAGCTTTTCGGTCGACGCCGAACACAATGTCGTCGATGCGAACGGCGCGCACCTGCAGGTCTATCCGGTGGACGGTTCGGGCGCGGTCGTCGCGACCGGGCTTGATTCGACCATCTCGCTGAAGCTGCCGGAAACCAGCGGCACGGCAATGCCCACCAGCATCGTCAAGATGTCGGTCAATGTCTCGTCCAACGCCGCCGTGCCGACCACCGCGACCTTCGATCGCTTCGATCCGACCAGCTACAACCAGTCGACGCAGACCACGGTCTATGACGCGACCGGCAACCCCATGACCATGACGCAATATTTCAAGCGCGAGACGACCGCGGTCGGCACGCCGGCGACCAGCACCTGGAGCGTGCACAGCTTCATTGGCGACCAGGAACTGACCAGCGGCGGCACCGCCGGCACGAAACTGACCTTCGACGCCAGCGGCAAGCTCACCGCGCCCACCACGGCAACCAAATTCGACGAATTCACGCCGGCCGGATCGACCACCGCGCAGCAGATTTCGCTGGATCTCGGCAATGCGACGACACAGCTGGCGTCCCCGTTCAACGTCGCGACACGCAGCCAGGACGGCAAGGCGGTCGGCCAGTTGCAGGGCGTGTCCGTGGGCGCCGACGGCATCGTCACGGCGAGCTTCTCGAACGGCGACACGCAGCCGCTGGGCAAGGTCGCGTTGGCGAACTTTTCCAATCCTGCTGGTCTGCGCCAGCTCGGCAATTCCTATTGGTCGTCGACTGGCGTGTCGGGCGAACCGATCGCCGGCGCCGCGGGCGAGAAGGGGCTCGGCAATCTCATGTCGGGCACGATCGAGCGTTCCAACGTCGACATTACCGAGGAACTGGTCGGCCTGATCGCGGCGCAGCGCAACTTCCAGGCCAATGCCAAGGCCCTGGATACGGCAAGCCAGATTTCGCAGACCATCTTCAACATCCGTTCGTGATCCGACGGACCGCACGGGAAGCCTAAATGGACAAGCTGGTCTATACCGCGGCATCGGGCCTCAAGGCGCATATGGCGTCGCAGGCGGCGATCGCGAACAATATGGCGAACGCCTCGACGATCGGCTTCCGGGCGGATCGCGTGGTGTTCGATCGCCTCGAGGTGAAGGGATCGGGATTCAACAGCCGCACGACCGCATCCGAAGAGGTGGTCGATGCCGATCGCCGCGAGGGCGCGATCATGCAGACCGGCCGTCCGCTCGACGTGGCGATGACCGGCGGCGCCTGGCTCACCGTGCAGGCGCCCGACGGCAGCGAAGCCTATACCCGGCGGGGTGATCTGCAGGTCGCGCCGACCGGGGTATTAGAAACCGGCGATGGTTTCCCGGTGATGGGGTCGGGGGGCCCCATCACCATCCCGCCCGCGCAATCGCTGACGATCGCGTCGGACGGCACGATCAGCATTGTGCCGATCGGTGGCGATGCCGCCAACCCGCAGGTGATCGACAAGCTCAAGCTGGTCAGCACGACCGGCTCGGTGACGGTCAAGGGGCTGGACAATCTGCTCCACGTCAAGGGCGGCGGCGTGCTGCCCGAGGACATGGAGGCCAAGGTGTCGGGCGGCGCGCTCGAAGGCTCGAACGTCAACATGACGCAGTCGCTGGTCGACATGATCGAGAACCAGCGCAGCTACGAGGTGCAGGCCAACCTGCTCAAGGAAGCCAAGACGATGGACGAGAGCGGCGCATCCGTGATGCGCATGCCGTCCTGATCATCGATTTCAAGGGAGTAATGCCATGAGCAGTGCCGCAATGCACATCGCCCGCACCGGGCTCGACGCGCAGGACATGCGGATGCGCGTGATCTCGAACAACCTCGCGAACGTCAATACGACGGGCTACAAACGCGATCGCGCGGCGTTCGAGACGCTCGCCTATCAGACGGTGCAGGCGCCGGGCGCGCCGAGCACGTCGGAGACCAAATATGCCACCGGGCTAAATCTCGGCACCGGCGTGCGCATCCAGGGCACCGCGCGGATCGACACGCAGGGTTCGATGCAGACCACTGGCAACGCGCTCGATCTCGCGCTCGACGGCGACGGCTATTTCCAGGTCCAGCTGCCCGGCGGCACGCTGGGCTATACCCGTGCGGGCAATTTCTCGCGCTCGCCCGAAGGCCTGCTGGTTACCTCGGAAGGCTATCAGGTGATGCCTGGCATCACCGTGCCGGAAGGCGCCACCGCGATCACCGTCGGCACCGACGGCACGGTCAGCGCGACCGTCGCCGGGCAGACCGAGCCCAGCCAGTTGGGCCAGATCCAGATCGCGACCTTTCCCAACGGTGCCGGCCTGCTCGCGCAGGGCGACAATTATCTCACCGAAACGGCGGCCAGCGGCGCCGCCAATCTCGGCGTCGCCGGCTTGGATGGCCGCGGCAACATCCGCCAGGGCATGCTGGAAGCGTCCAACGTCAACGTCGTCGAGGAGCTGGTCGACATGATCGAAACGCAGCGCGCCTATGAGGTAAATTCGAAAATGATCTCGGCGACCGACGACATGCTCAAATATGTTAACCAAAATATCTGATGGTTAACGCCATGAAGACGAATCACTTCCTCACCGCCGCCCTCGTTCTCGCCGTCGGCCTCGCGCCGACCAGCGCGGACGCCGGCGTGTTCAGCAAAAAGAAGCCGCGCGAGGATTTCTCCGCCGCGCTGCCGGCCGAGCTGCCGCCGACGCCGGCGGTGGCGACGGGATCGATCTTCCAGGTGAATGACGGCTATGCCGCCTTGTACGAAGGCACGCGCGCGCGGCGCGTCGGCGATCCGCTGACGATCGTGCTGGTCGAGCGCACCGCGGCATCCAAATCGGCGGGGTCGAAGCTCGATTCGGGCGGCGGCTTCGGCATCACCCCGCCCAGCACCGGGCCGCTGTCGCTCTTCAGCCCGACCGATGCGAGTGTCAGCGGGCGCCGGAACTTCACCGGCACGGGATCGACCGACCAGTCGAACACGCTGTCGGGCGAAGTCAGCGTCACCGTCGCCAAGGTTTTCCCCAACGGCACGATGCTGGTCCAGGGCCAGAAGCGCGTCACGCTCAATCGCGGCGACGAATTCGTCCAGATCAAGGGCCTGATCCGCGTCGCCGATATCGACGCCAACAACCGCGTCCTCTCGACCCGCGTCGCCGATGCGCAGATCGCCTATACCGGCAAGGGCGATGTCGCCCGCGCCAGCCGGCAGGGCTGGCTCAGCCGCTTCTTCTCCGTGGTGAGCCCGTTCTGATGAAACAGCTGATGATCCGCGCGCTGATCGCCTTTCTCGCCACGGTGTTCGTGATGCAGCCGGCCAGCGCCGATCGCATCAAGGATCTCGGCGGCTTTCAGGGCATCCGTTCCAACCAGCTGACCGGCTACGGCATCGTCGTCGGCCTGCCCGGGACGGGCGACGACAATCTCGAATATACCGTGCAATCGCTCAAGGCCGTCGCTTCGCGCTTCGGGCTGCAACTGCCGCCGGGCGCCAATCCCGGCATGAAGAATGCCGCGGTGGTGCTGATCACCGCCGATCTCCCCGCCTTCGCCAAGCCGGGCCAGAAGCTCGACATCACCGTCGCCTCGATCGGCAAGGCCAAGTCGTTGCGCGGCGGCAGCCTGATCCTCACCCCGATGCTTGGCGCCGATGGGCAGATCTATGCCATGGCGCAGGGCAATCTCGCGGTCGGCGGTCTTGGCGCGGAGGGCAAGGACGGTTCGACCATCGTCGTCAACGTGCCGTCCGCCGGGCGCATCCCTGAAGGCGCGACGGTCGAGCGCGCGGTGCAGACCGGGTTCGAGAATACGCCGGCATTGACCTTCAATCTCGCACGCGCCGATTTCACCACCGCGCAGAACGTCGCCAGCGTGATCAACAACCGCTTCGGCTTTGGCACGGCGCAGGCGATCGACGCGGTCTCCGTGTCGGTGCGCGCACCGATCGGCGGCGATGTCCGCGCGACGCTGATGAGCAATATCGAGAATCTCGATGTCGTCTCGGCCGAGCCCTCGGCCAAGGTGATCGTCAATGCGCGCACTGGCACGGTGGTGATCAATTCGGCCGTCCGCGTCGGTGCCGCCGCGGTCACGCACGGCAAGCTCACCGTGCGGATCGACGAGCAGCAGCGTGTCAGCCAGCCGGCGCCGTTCAGCCAGGGCCAGACCACCGTCGAGCAGCGCTCGGGCGTCGCGGTCGAGGAGGAAAAGCGCCAGATGTTCCTGATCGCGCCGGGGCCAAAACTGTCCGACATCGTCAAGGCGGTCAACGCGATCGGCGCATCGCCGGCCGATCTCGTCGCGATCCTCGAGGCATTGAAAGAGGCCGGCGCACTGCGCGCCGAACTGATCATCCTGTGAGCGACATTCCCGCACTCTCCGCCGCCAGCGCCGTGCCGACCACCGGCATCAGCACCGATACGAGTCGCCTGGGCAGCCGCGCCAATCTCGAAAAGGCCGGCAAGCAGTTCGAATCCGTGTTCGTCGGCATGATGCTGAAATCGATGCGCCAAGCGCACCTGTCGAGCGAGTTGTTCGAGAGCAAGGGGCTCGATACCTTCCGCGAGATGCAGGACCAGAAGGTCGCGCAGTCGATGGCGGATACTGCACCGCTCGGCATCGGCAAGGCGATGGTCGATTTCCTGTCCAAGGCGCAAGCCGCGGCGGAGCAGGCGGCGGCCGATTCAGCGCCCAAAACGGATACACCCCCGTCTGAAGCACCGACGCCGTGAGCGACCTGCTCGGCATCGGCGCCAGCGGGGTGCGTGCGTATCAGAGCGCGCTGACCACCGTTTCCGAAAATATCGCCAATGCCGCGACCACCGGCTATGCGCGCCGCGCCGTCCAGCTGAGCGAAGTCGGGGCGTCGGGCGGCAGCCTGACGCAGCGCAATGTCGTGTCCGGCAGCGGCGTCCTGGTCAGCGGTGTCGCGCGCTCGGCCGATGCGTTTCGCGCGGCGGATGTCCGCGCGGCGGGCGCCGATCTGGCGCGGTCCGAGACGGCGATCGGATCGCTCGGCGCGATCCAGACCGCGTTGACCGGCAATCAACTGGGCAACCGACTGACCAGTTTCTTCAACGCGACCAAGGCAGTGGCCGCCGATCCCTCGGCCAGCACGCCGCGCCAGGCGATGCTCGAATCCGCAACCGCGGTGGCGCAGGCGTTCACCGGCACCGGCAAGCAGCTCGATGCGGTCGCGGCCGAGCTGGACGTCACGGCAACGGAGGCGGCTGCCGGCCTTGATGGGCTCGGCGCCTCGCTGGCCAAGATCAACGATGCGCTCGGACGGACGCAACCAGGCACTGCCGGTGCGGCGCAACTGGCCGATCAGCGCGACCAACTGCTCGAACAGATGAGCGCGATCAGCGACGTCTCGGTGGTCACCGACGCCGCCGGGCGCGCGACCGTCAGGCTCGGCGGCGCCGCCGGGCCGGTATTCGTCGCCGGCAGCGAGGCGGGGCATGTCAGCTATGTCCGCAATGAGGAGGGCGCGGTGTCGTTCGCCGTTGAACGCGCGGGAACGAACAGCACGCTCAGCCCCAATGGCGGCGTGCTCGCCGGTATTGCCGAGGGCGTCCAGCGGGTCGCCGCGGCGCGCGATCAATTGAACACGCTCGCCACAACGTTCGTCGACGGCATCAATGCGGTGCAGGCACAGGGTCAGGACCTGGACGGCGGCCCCGGTGCTGCGATGTTCGCCGCCGGCGCGACGCCGAGCGACGTCAGCATGGTGTTGCGCGATCCACGGGGCCTGGCCGCAGCGGCGGCCGGCGGCGGCGCGCGCGACAACAGCAATCTCGCCAAGTTCGAAACGCTGCGCAACAGCAGCCAGATCGAAGCGGGCGTCACCGCGCTCGTTGCCGGCAACGCCTCGGCCCTGTCGGGCAAGCAGGCGGTGGCCGAGGCACAGGGCGCGATCCGCGACAATGCCGTGGCCGCGCTCGACAGTGCGACCGGCGTCAACCTCGATAGCGAGGCGGTCGACCTGCTGCGCTTCCAACAAGCCTATCAGGCATCGGCACGCATCATCCAGGTGGCGCGCGAAACGATGCAGTCGATCCTCGATATACGGTGATAGCGATGCAGATCAGCACCAGCCAGCTCTACGACCGATCGACCGCCATGATGCAATCGCTGTCGGCGCGCGCCGACAAGCTGCAGACGCAGATTTCGACCGGTATCAGGCTGACCGCGCCGTCCGACGACGTCGTCGCCTATCAGAAGCTGGCGACGCTCAAGCGCGCCGGCGCCAACGACCAAGCCTATACCGCGAACATCAACGTCGCGACATCGGTACTCGCGCAATCCGATACGACCCTGGCGTCGATCGAAAACCAGCTGCAGCGCGCCGCCGAGCTTGCGACGCAGGCGAACAACGGCACATTGTCGCCGGAAAACCGCAAGGTGATCGGCGAGCAGCTCAAGGGCATCGTGCAGGATCTGGTCGGCCTCGCCAACACCAAGGACGTGCGCGGCCAGCCGCTGTTCGGCGCCGCCACCGGCGACACGGCAGTGACGCAGGGGGCCGACGGCAGCGTGCATTTTACCGGAACCGGCGAATCCGCACCGATCCCGGTTGGCGACGGCGTTACCGTGCAAGCGAACGACAGCGCGGCGCGATTGTTCGGCGGGATCGCCAGCGGGTCTGGCACCAGTGACATGTTCGCGATCATTTCCACGCTTGCCGAGGCGCTTACCAGCGATACTGACGCGACCGCCGCCGCGACCGCCGCCGCGACCCAAGCGGGGACCGATCTCAAGGCGGTGTTGACCCAGGTCGCCTCCGCCCGCGGTTCGGTCGGCGCGCGCGGCGCGCGGCTGGATCTCGAACTCGATCGGTTGAGCGATACCGCGATCACGCGTGAATCGGATCGCGTCGGGCTGGAGGATACCGACGCGACCGCCGCGATCACCGAGCTGAAAAAGATGATGACGGTGCTGGAAGCGACGCAGGCGAGCTTTTCGAAGCTCAGCTCGCTCTCCTTGTTCAATTATCTCAGCTGAGGCGGCTTGGTTAACCGCTTGGCTACGAAGACCGGTTAACGCTCGATACGACAGGCGCTTACCTGCCTAGGGGGAATTTCCACACACCATGTTTCCGGTCATCGGCCTCGTCGTCCTCCTCGTGATGATCTTCGGCGGATTCGCCATCACCGGCGGAGCTCTCGGCCCCGTGATGGAAGCGATCCCGCACGAGATGCTGATCATCGGCGGCGCCGCGGTCGGCGCGCTGATCATCGGCAATTCGGGCAAGGAGCTGAAGGCGCTGGGCTCGGGCCTGGGCAAAGTGTTCAAGGGCCCGAAATACAAGAAGCAGGATTATCTCGACACGATCTTCCTCGTGTCGAAGCTGATGAAGATGCTGCGCACCGAGGGGCCGATCGCGCTCGAGCCGCATGTCGAGGATCCTGCATCCTCCGCCATCTTCGCCGAATATCCGCGCCTGCTCGCCGATCATACGCTGGTCAACCTGATCGCCGACACGCTGCGGCTGGTCGTCGTCTCGTCGGGCACGCTCGACGTGCATGCGGTCGAGGACGTGATGGACAATATGATCAAGACCCATCACCACGAGGTGGAAAGCCCGCACACCACGCTGGCCAGCCTGGCCGATGCATTGCCGGCTCTCGGCATCGTCGCCGCCGTGCTCGGCGTGGTCAAGACGATGGGCTCGATCGACAAGCCGCCGGCGATCCTGGGCGCGATGATCGGCTCAGCGCTGGTCGGCACGTTCATGGGCGTGCTGCTGGCCTACGGCATCGTCGCGCCGCTCGCCAATCGGCTGAAGCAGGTGATCGACGCCGATGCGGCGATCTATCACGTGGTCAAGCAGATCATCATCGCCTCGCTGCACGGGCATCCGCAGCCGCTGGTGATCGAGGCGGCACGTTCGGGCATCGCGCACAGCAACCAGCCCGGTTTCGCGGAAGTGTTCGACGGACTGAGAGGGCGCTAACGTGACGGCGCGCGCACCGCATGGCAGCAACCAGCCGCCGAAGATCATCTACAAGAAGATCTATATCGAAGGGCATGGCGGCCATCATGGCGGCGCCTGGAAAGTGGCCTATGCCGATTTCGTCACGGCGATGATGGCGTTCTTCCTGCTGATGTGGTTGCTCGGTGCGACCAACGAGAAGCAGCGCAAGGCGCTGGCGGATTATTTCGCGCCGACGCTGATCGATTTCAAGCAGAACAGCGCCGGTTCGGACGGGCTGTTCGGCGGCGAATCACTGATCGACAAGGACAATTATCCTCACAAGGCGGCGCAGACCGGCACCAAATCGCTGACCGTGCCGGCCGATGCATCCGGCGGCCTGTCGGTCGGCACCGGGCAAAAGGGGTCGCTCAAGAACAAGGCGCAGCTCGGCGCCGAAGACCAGCGCAATTTCGAGAAGATGCGCCGTCGCGTGGAAAGCGAGATGGCGGCCAATCCCAAGCTCGCGCGGCTGGGCAAGCATGTCCGCTTCATGCGCACGCGCGACGGGATGCGGATCGATCTGCTCGATGACGCCGATTATTCGATGTTCGCGCTCGGCACGACGCAGCTCGATCCGCAAGCATCGAAGCTGATCGGGCTGATCGCCGAATCGATCACCGGCATGCAGAACCCGATCATGATCCGTGGCCATACCGATAGCCTGGCCTATGGCGATCCCTTGGCGATGAACAACTGGATCTTGTCCTCGAGCCGCGCCGAGGCGACACGGCGACGGCTGTTCTATGGCGGCATTCCCGAGCAGCGGTTCGAGCGGATCGAAGGCGTGGCGGATCGCGAGCCGATGATCGTCAACCACCCGTCCGACCCGCGCAACCGCCGTGTCGCGATCACCCTGCTCTACCGCGCCGGCCGCTTCGCGGATTGAATTCCCCTCGCGACGACTCGGATGGCATGATATCTGCCAAGCATGAGCAGGGTCGCAGGTTCAGACATGGCGCAGCAGTCCTGCGCCCGGTTTACCACCGCAGAGTTCTCGCACATGGCTGCTTCGGGGGCGTTCGACGACATGAAGGTCGAACTGGTCAAGGGGGGGCTGGAGCGGGTGAACTTTCCCAAATCGCGGCATTCCATCCGCCAGACCCAATTGTTGTTCGCGCTGACCCGCGCGATCGACGGCACGACGCTGAAGGCGACGGCGGAGATCGGCATCGACCTCGGCAACGATACCGTGCGCGGGTGCGACGTGGCGATCCTGCGCGCCGTGCCCGAGCAGGATCGCTGGATGCGCCCGCACGAGATGCTGCTGGTCGTCGAAGTGGCGGAGACGACGATCCGGCGCGATCTCGGCTACAAGCGGGTCGATTATGCCGATGCCGGCATCGCGCAGTATTGGGTGGTCGATGGCGACCGCTCGATCGTGCATGTCTATGCCGATCCGGTTGCAGGCGAATATGCCTCCGTGCGCACCGTGCGGTTCGGCGAGGCGCTGGCGGTGCCCGGGACCGAGCAGTCGATCGTCATACTCTGACCCCGTGGCGGGAGCAGCGGTAGACCGTTGCGCATGCGGCGCTCTGCGGCCGCATCGGCGTCAGGGCGCGGGCTGCACCTCGCGCAGGCCCTGCCATTCGGGATCGGGGGTCGCTTCCAGCTCGATCGGATAGAGTGCGTGGCCGGTGAACGCGGCGCTGAACCGGGCTTCGAACTCCTCGGCATCGGCGGTATAAAAGCGCCATTGCCGGGCGCCGTTACCGGTGATCGCCGCTGCCTCGGTTGCCCAGTCGGATTCGTCCAGCGCGGCGAACAGAACTTCCTCGAAGCCCTCCATCCGATCGTAGAGCGCGCGCGACGGCATGCCCGCGCTCGCTTCGCCGTCATAAGACCAGGTGATGGTGACCAGCACCGGGCGTGCCGCGCGCTGCTCGGCCAGAGGCACGCGCGCCAGCGCGCGCACGATCGTCATATTGTCGCCCGCCTTGCCCTGGGCGAGCGTCCAGTCTTCGGCCTTGCGCGTCGGCATCAGGCGGCCTTGCGCAGTTCCAGGCGGCTCCAGATCTCGACCAGTGCATTGGTTAGATCGACCATCATCGCCTCATCATGCGCCGGGCCGGGCGTAAAGCGCAGCCGCTCGGTGCCGCGCGGGACGGTCGGATAATTGATCGGCTGGACGTAAACGCCATATTCGGCGAGCAGGATGTCGCTGATCTTCTTCGCCTTGACCGGATCGCCGACCATCAGCGGTACGATGTGCGTGGTCGATTCCATCACCGGCAGCCCGGCATCGGCGAACAGCGTCTTGAGCATCGCCGCGGCGGCCTGTTGCCCGTCGCGCTCGACGCTCGACGCCTTGAGGTGTCGCACCGACGCCAGCGCGCCCGCGACCAGCACCGGCGACAGCGAGGTCGTGAAGATGAAGCCCGGCGCGTAGCTACGGATCACGTCGATGATCGTCTGATCGGCGCTGATATAGCCGCCCATCACCCCGATCGCCTTGCCCAGCGTACCTTCGATGATGGTCAGCCGATCGGCCACTCCATCGCGATCCGAAATGCCGCCGCCGCGCGCGCCGTACATGCCGACGGCATGGACCTCGTCGAGATAGGTCAGCGCATTATACTGATCGGCGAGGTCGCAGATCGCCGCGATCGGCGCGACGTCGCCGTCCATCGAATAGACGCTCTCGAACGCGATCAGCTTCGGCGCGGCGGGATCGGCCGCGGCGAGCAATTCCTCGAGATGCGCGACGTCGTTGTGGCGGAAGACGTGCTTTTCGCAGCCGGAATTTCGAATCCCGGCGATCATCGATGCGTGGTTGAGCTCGTCGGAAAAGATGATGCAGCCCGGCAGCACCTTGGCGAGCGTGGCCAAGGTCGCCTCGTTCGAGACATAGCCGGAGGTGAACAACAAGGCCCCCTCCTTGCCGTGCAGATCGGCAAGCTCGCCCTCGAGATCGACGTGATAATGGGTGTTTCCACCGATGTTGCGCGTGCCGCCCGAGCCGGCGCCGACATCATGCAGTGCCGCTTCCATCGCCGCAATCACGTCCGGATGCTGGCCCATCGCGAGATAGTCGTTCGAACACCAGACGGTGATCGGCTTGGGGCCGTTATGCCCGGCGAAGCAGCGCGCGTTGGGAAACGCGCCCTTGTTGCGCAGGATATCGATGAACACGCGGTAGCGGCCCTCGACATGCAGGCGATCGATCGCCTGGGTGAAGATGCGCGAATAGTCGACTCCGCGCACGGCCTTGAGGTCCGCGTCCATAGCCAGCGCCCTAAACGTATCGGGCGCGGAATTCTAGCAATTTGCGCGCGGTCGACTTGCCTCAAATCAAGTGCCGAATCGGATCGATCATGTTAAGATCGATCCATCGTGGACGTTCGCTTCAGAGCAGGTCCGCGACCGAGAGAGGGTTTGCGCTCCCGCTCTGCCGCCAGGAATGTGCCGTGACCGACAGCCGCAGGATGAACACCGCCAGTACCGACTATTTTGCCCGCCGCGAAGCGCAGGAGCGCGCGCTGTGCCAGCGCGCCACCGATCCCGGCGCGCGCATCGCGCACGAGCAACTGGCCAAGCGCTACGCAGAACTGAGCCGCGAGCCCGAGCTCGCCTAGAGCGACTCGAGCCGCGTCAGCCCGAAGCGCTCCAGGGCCGGGGCAAGCGCCGCCGTGTCAGCATCGCCCCTGGTGAATACGGCGATGCCCTCGCCCGGTGCCGCGCCCCAATCCTGCCCGGCGGTGAGATGGGCGACCCGGCGCGCGATTCCTGCACTGCCATCGACGAATTCCACGCCCGGCGGTGCGGCGGCGGCCAGTTCGTCGGCGACCAGCGGGAAATGCGTGCAGGCGTTGACGATCGTATCGATGCGATCGCCGCCCGCCTGGCCGAACAGCCCGGCGAGGATCGCCGCATAGCGCGCCGGATCGGTGGCGTGGCCATGCAATTTCGCCTCGGCCAGACGGACCAGTTCGGCCGAGCCGTGGCGCAGCACCAGGCAATCGCCGGCGAAGCGCCGGGCGAGATCGTCGACATAAGGCTGGCGCACCGTGGCATCGGTGCCGAGCACCCCGATCGTGCGCGTCTTGCTGATCGCGGCGGCGGGCTTGATCGCGGGGACGGTGCCGACCACGGGCAGATCCAGTGCGGCGCGCACCTCGGCCAGCGCGATCGTCGAGGCGGTGTTGCAGGCGATGACGATGAGGCGCGGGCGATACCGCTCGGCGAGACGGCCAAGCAAGGCGGGGACGCGCACGGCGATCTCTGCCTCGCTCTTGGTGCCGTAAGGGAAGCCGGCAGAATCGGCGGCATAGACGATCGATGCCGCCGGGAGCAGCGCACGCGTCGCGGCGAGGACCGACAGGCCGCCCACGCCGGAATCGAAGAACAGGATCGGGCGCGTGTCGTTCATAGTGGCCATTTAGGCGAACGTTGCTTGATGTCGAGGGGCGGCTCCCAGCAGGCCGCCATCCTGATGGATCCTGCCTTTCGCCAGGATGATGCGAAAATGGGTAGACTGTTGGCACTCCCGCACGCACTCGGCTATACGCGAACATAAGGGGGCCACGGGGAACGATTTTGCAGACCGACTATCTCTGGGTGGCGCCGCTTGCGGCGCTGGTGTTGGGCTATCTGCTCGGCTCGATTCCGTTTGGCGTGATCCTGACGCGGCTCGGCGGTGCGGGCGATTTGCGCACGATTGGCTCCGGCAATATCGGCGCGACCAACGTGCTGCGCACCGGACGGAAGGGCCTGGCGGCGGCGACCATGCTGCTCGACGGCGCCAAGGGCGGCGTGGCGGTATTGCTGTGCGAATGGCTGTTCCCCGGCACCGCGCTGTTCGCGGCGGCGGCGGCCTTTCTCGGCCACCTCTATCCGGTGTGGCTGAAATTCCGTGGCGGCAAGGGCGTGGCGACGCTGATGGGCATCCTGCTCGCGCTGCACTGGCCGTGCGGCCTGGTCTACGCCGTGGTGTGGCTCGGCCTGCTCGGTGTGCTGCGCATCTCCTCGGTCGCGGGCATGGCGGCGGCGATCAGCGCGCCGGTCAGCGCGGCGCTGTTCTCGCGCTTCGATCTGGTGGTCCTGCTGCTGGTCTTGTGCCTGCTGGTGCTGTTCAAGCATCGCGAGAATATCGACCGTTTGTTCAGCGGCACCGAACCGCGCCTCGGGCGCAAGCATGGCTGATGCGGGCACGGTCGCGCGGCTGCGGTTGATCCGCACGGCGCAGATCGGCCCGATCACCTATCGCCAGTTGATCCTGCGCTTCGGCGATGCGGCGGCGGCGATCGAAGCGCTGCCGGGCCTCGCGCAGCGCGGCGGCGGGCGCGCGCCGGCAGTGGCGGAGGCGGCGCTCGCCGAACGCGAACTGGCCAAGGTCGCGCGGCTCGGCGGGCGACATCTGTTCATCGACGATCCCGCCTATCCCGCGCTGCTCGCCGAGCTCGACGATGCGCCCCCCGTGTTGACGATGCGCGGGCAGGCCGGGCTGCTCGAGCGCACCGCGGTGGCGATGGTCGGCGCGCGCAATGCGTCTGCCGCGGCATGCCGCTTCGCGCGACAGCTCGCCTGTCAGCTGGCCGAGCAGAACATTGCCGTGGTTTCGGGGCTGGCACGCGGCGTGGATACCGCGGTGCATGTCGGCGCGTTGAGCGGCGGCACGATCGGCGTGATCGCCGGCGGGCTCGACATTGCCTATCCGCCGGAGAATGCCGCGCTGCAGGAGCGGATCGCCACGGACGGGCTGCTGATCGCTGAGCAGCCGCCCGGCGTCGAGCCGCGCGCGCGTCATTTTCCCTATCGCAACCGCATCATCGCCGGCCTTTCGGTAGGCACGGTGGTGATCGAGGCGGCGCCACGCTCGGGATCGCTGATCACCGCACGGCTGGCGGGCGAGGCGGGGCGCGACGTGATGGCGGTGCCGGGCTCGCCGCTCGATCCGCGCGCGCAAGGCTGTAACGGGCTGATCCGTGACGGTGCCGTGCTGGTGCAATCGGCCGCGGACATCGTCGAGACAATCGGCCCGATCGATCGCCGCATGGTACGCTCGCCCGACCGCGGGTTCGCCGCGGCGGCACCGGAGGATGCCAGCGACGGCGAGCGTCGCGTGATGATCGGCCTGCTCGGGCCGGTGCCGGTCGCGGTCGACGAACTGATCCGCCAATCCGGCTTCGCGCCGGCGATCGTGCAGACCATCATGCTCGAACTGGAGCTGGCCGGGCGGCTGGAGCGGCATGCCGGCGGCCGCGTCAGCCTTATCTGAGCGCGGCGGCGTTGCTGCAGAGCCGATGTTACACGCCAAGCCACTCCAAACCACTGGGCAACTCCTCAGCGGCGAAATCGATTTGGAGGACGCGTCGATGCGCCGGACGACTGGCCGTTTCAGACGCATGTAAAATCGGCGTGGCATAGAGCCACGCATCGCCGGCATTAGCGATGCACACCCGCTTGCCGCATCGGCTAACGACCTGTTCGATCGCGTCAACGGGGACGCGCCCTTCAGTATGCGAGCCGGGCGCTATCATGAGCGGGGCATTGGTTGCAGGAACATCGTCGAGATGAGCGCGCAAAGTGACCATGCGCGTGAGCAGATCGAATGGAGGAGCAACGTGCTGCATACCGCTCTTTGTGGTCCAAGGGCCAAAGCCATTCACATTGATACGTTGCTTCACGCAAATGGTGCGGTCCTGATGCCAAGCAAGCGACCAGTTCGTTTCAACGGTCTTATCGAAGAATATCGCTCTCACCGCACGGCACTTTGATCCCAGCACGTTCGCGGCAATCGAACCAATTGCACCATCGGAGGCGAGAAACGGGCGCAGTGCCTTGATGCCGCAGATGCGAACACCGGCCCGCTCCGAAGGTAGGTGCGCGAGCGCCGCCCGCAAATCGGCCAGGCCATCGGCTATAGCGCCGGGGAAATGCTCCGCACCGTACTGAAAAAATTCGAAAGGATTCTGCTCCCGCACCATCATATGCGCAGGTATGCCGATCGAGCGGGTCTTAGCAATGGCGGCACCAGCGCGAAAGCGGAAGAGTGACGTTTCGTAAGCCGACGCTTGGACTGATCCATGTTATGATGAGTTGCGCCCTAAAACCGCGATAGCGCTGATGCGATACGGGTGGACCGTCCGGGGGAAGCGAACATGCCTGATCTTGCTGCCGTCGTCGAATTCTGGACTGGTGCACCACGACCCTCAACGCACGAGATCCGGCTGATCGCCGCCCGTAGCATCCTGGCGACCAAGCAGACGCTGCGTGAGACACTGCCCGCCGGGCTGACCCAGGACCCGGCGGTCGAAATTCTCTTGTCGCTATTTACCGCCGGCGCATCGGGCTCGATGCGGATCGAGGCGGCCTGCGCCGCCACCACGGTGGCGCCGAGCGTTGCCGCGCGCTGGGTGCGCGCGCTCGAGCAACACGGCCTGGTGCAGATCAGCGAAGGCGCGGACGGGCAATGGATCGCCTTGTCCGAACAGGGGCGCGCGCGGACGACCAAGACCATCGACGCGATCCTGGCGCAGCAGGCCGACATTCTGGGCTGATCTTTCAGGCGCCGTCGTGGTGCCGACGGGCCCTGAGCGCTTTACGCTGCGCGCCGCGCCGACTAGCGAGCGCCGATGCACGCCCGGATGGGGCGATCGATCCGCTTGACGCGGCCCGGTCGGCCTCTCCATCCTCGCGCGTACACGTAAGGACGCACTTTCCCCATGCAGCTTGTCATCGTCGAATCGCCCGCCAAGGCCAAGACCATCGAGAAATATCTCGGCAGCGATTACCGCGTCCTGGCGTCCTACGGCCATGTCCGCGATCTGCCGCCCAAGGATGGTTCGGTGAATCCCGACGAGGGCTTCGCGATGGAATGGGAAAATTACGCGGACAAGTCGAAGCAGCTGAAGGCGATCACCGATCTCGCCAAGACCGCCGACCGACTGATCCTGGCGACCGATCCGGATCGCGAGGGCGAAGCGATCAGCTGGCATGTCCAGGAAGTGCTGCGCAACCGCAAGGCGCTGCCCAAGGACGTGCAGCGCGTGACCTTCAACGCGATCACCAAGGCAACGGTGACCGAGGCGATGAAGCATCCGCGCGAACTGGACGACGATCTGATCGATGCGTACCGCGCGCGCCGCGCGCTCGATTATCTGGTCGGCTTCACGCTTTCCCCGGTGCTGTGGCGCAAGCTGCCCGGCGCCAAGTCCGCCGGGCGCGTGCAATCGGTGTCGCTGCGCCTGATCGTCAGCCGCGAACGCGAGATCGAAGCGTTCCGGGCGCAGGAATATTGGTCGATCACCGCCGATCTCGAACAGGACGGCACGCCGTTCCAGGCGCGCCTCGTGACGTTCGAGGGCAAGAAGCTCGATCGCCTGTCGATCGGCGAGGAAGGCACCGCGCTGCGCGCCAAGGCCGCGGTCGAGGAAGGGCGGTTCAGCGTCCAGAGCGTCGAGACCAAGCCCGCATCGCGCAACCCGCCGCCGCCGTTCACCACCTCGACCTTGCAGCAGGAAGCCTCGCGGAAACTCGGTTTCTCGGCCGATCACACGATGCGCATCGCGCAGGGCCTCTACGAGGACGGCGCGATCACCTATATGCGTACCGACGGCGTGCAGATGGATTCGAGCGCGATCTCCGCCGCGCGGCTCGCCGTCGCCAATCGCTACGATGCCAGCTACGTGCCCGACAAGCCGCGCGTCTATACCACCAAGGCGAAGAATGCGCAGGAAGCGCATGAGGCAATCCGCCCGACCGATTTCGGCAAGGACAAGGTCGGCGCGGGCGATCATGCGCGGCTGTACGATCTGATCTGGAAGCGCGCTTTGGCCAGCCAGATGGCGAGCGCGCGGATGGAGCGGACGACCGTCGAGCTGCTCGACGGTTCGGGCCATACCGGCCTGCGCGCGACCGGGCAGGTCGTGTTGTTCCCCGGCTATCTCGCTTTGTACGAGGAAGGCTCGGACGACAGCCAGGACGAAGACGCGCGCCGCCTGCCGCGGTTGCGCGAGGGCGATGCGCCGGCCAAGAAAGCCGTCAATGCCGAGCAGCATTTCACGCAGCCGCCGCCGCGCTTCTCCGAAGCCTCGTTGGTCAAGCGGATGGAGGAGCTCGGCATCGGGCGGCCATCGACCTATGCCTCGATCATCAAGACGCTGAAGGACCGCGCCTATGTCCGCGTCGAGAAGAACCGCTTCTTCGCCGAGGAATCTGGCCGGCTGGTGACCGCGTTCCTCGAGCGCTTCTTCGAGAAATATGTCGGTTACGACTATACTGCGGGGCTGGAAGACGAGCTCGACGAAGTCTCGGGCGGGCGCGCCGAATGGCAGGCGGTGCTGGCGGCGTTCTGGCAGGACTTCAAGCCGCGCACGACCGAAGTGATGGAGCAGAAGCCGTCCGAAGTGACCGCGGCGCTCGACATCTTCCTGGAGCCCTATCTGTTCCCGGCGCAGGCCGATGGCGGCGACGCGCGGCTCTGCCCGAATTGCGGGCAGGGGCGGCTGGCGCTGCGCGGCGGCAAGTTCGGCGCGTTCGTGGCGTGCTCCAACTACCCCGAGTGCAAATATACCCGCCGCTTCGGCCAGCCGGGTGCCGATGGCGAGGGTGTCGATACGGGCCCCGAGACGCTCGGCAACGATCCTGAAACCGGCCTGCCGGTCGAGCGCAAATCCGGGCGGTTCGGGCCGTATATCCAGATCGGCGAGGGCGAGACGCGCAAGATGGCGTCGATCCCGAAGGATATCGGCGAGCTTGACCTGCAATGGGCGCTCAAATTGCTGTCGCTGCCGCGCACCATCGGCACGCATCCCGAAACCGGCGAGCCGATCACCGCGGCGATCGGCCGCTATGGCCCGTACCTCAAGCACGCGGGCAAATATGCCCGGCTGACCTCGACCGACGATGTGTTCGAGACGGGGATGAACGCGGCGGTGGTGAAACTCGCCGAAGCGGCGGCGGGCGGCGGGCGGCCGCAGCGCGGCGCCCAGGCGCCGCTCAAGATGCTGGGGCTGCACCCGCGCACCGAGGCGGAGATCAAGCTAATGGAGGGCCGCTACGGCGCCTACGTCACCGACGGCGAGACCAATGCCACGCTGCCCAAGTCGATCGAGAAGGACGCGCTGACGCTGGAGGAAGCCGCACAGTTGATCGACGCGCGCGCCGCGGCGGCACCGACCAAGAAGGTCAAGAAGAAGGCCGCGCCCAAGAAGGCGGCAGCGAAGAAGCCGGCTGCGGCGAAGGCGGCCGATGGTGCGGCACCGGCGACAAAGGTCGCGGCCAAGAAGCCGGCGGCGAAGAAACCGGCCGCGAAGAAGCCTGCCGCGAAGAAGGCGGTGGCCTAAGGCGCCTCCCCGTACGGGGAGGAGCTTTAGGCCGCGCGGCGTTCCGTGCTGCGCAGCCAGGCACGTGCGGCGGCCTGGGCCGTGGCGATCTCGCGTGCGCTCATGTCCTCGGCGATTTCCGCGCGGCACGCCTGTGCCGCTTCGCTGCCGGCGACGGCGGCGAGATTGAACCATTTGTGCGCTTCGATCAGATCGATATCGAGCCCGGCCGCGCCGCTCGAATAGGCCATGCCAAGATCGTAATAGGCGTCGATATTCCCGCGCGCGGCATCCGCGATGCGGCTGTCGATCAAGAACTGCGCACTCTTCAGGCTGTTGCCCATGCCCTTAACCCCTGTTAACCATTTTCCCTGGATCGACCATGCCAACTCGGTCTCAAGGAATGGTTAACGGCAGTTAGGCAGATTCGACGGGCTCCACCGCGAGGTTGTCGATCAACCGCGTCTGGCCCAGCCGGGCGGCAGCGACCAGCCGGCGGGGACGGCCGGCATCGGGACGGCCGAGCGTCTCGGCATCGACCAGTTCGACATAGTCGATGACGAAGCCGGCAGCGATCAGCGATTCGCGGGCGACGGCCAGCGCGGCTTCCGCATCATCACCCTTCTGGATCGCGCGGGCGGCGACGCCAAGCGCGCGCGGCAGGGCGACCGCCTTGGCGCGCTCGGCCTCGTCGAGATAGATGTTGCGTGAGGACAAAGCGAGCCCGTCATCCTCGCGCTGCGTCGGCACGCCGATGATCTCGATCCCCATGTCGAGATCGGCGACCATGCGGCGGATCACGGCGAGCTGCTGGAAATCCTTCTCGCCGAAATAGGCGAGATCCGGGCGGACCTGGTTGAACAGCTTGGTCACCACGGTCGCCACACCATCGAAATGGCCGGGCCGCGCGGCGCCGTCGAGCCCGTCGCTGACCCCGGCGACCGACACGTTGGTGGCGAAGCCTTCCGGATACATGATCTCGACCGGCGGCATCCACAGCAGGTCGCAGCCTGCTTCGTTCAGCATGCGCGTATCGGCAAGTTCCTTGCGCGGATAGCGGCTGAGATCCTCGTTCGGGCCAAACTGCTTGGGATTGACGAAGATCGACGCCACGACGCGGGTGCCGGGGCGCTTGGCGGCCTCGATCAGCGCGATATGACCGGCATGCAGCGCGCCCATGGTCGGGACCAGCGCGATGCGGCTGCCATCGCTGCGGAGATCGGCGATCCCGTTGCGGAGCAGGTCAAGCTGACGGATGGTTTGCACGCGCGTGTGGCCTTGGGTAAAGGATGGGCCGGGCCTTCTATGGGGGGCATCTCAACCAAGCAACCAAAGGAATTTTTGCGACGTGTCTACGGTTGCGCAAAAGCCACACATCATCGTCTTCGCCAACGAAAAGGGCGGCACGGGCAAGTCGACCACCGCGGTGCATGTCGCGATCGCGCTGCAGGCACGCGGCGCGCGCGTCGCGGCGTTCGATCTCGACCACCGGCAGCGGACGATGGGGCGGTATCTCGATAATCGCGCCGAGACGCAGAAGCGCACCGGGCGCGAGCTGCCGATCCCGCGCCATGCGACGCATGACGGCGAGACGCTCGAGCGTTTCGAGGACGTGTTCGCCGCCCTGTCCGAGGGCAGCGATTTCCTGGTGATCGACACGCCGGGGCGCGACGACCGCTTCGCGCGGCTGGCCGCCGAGCGCGGCGACACGCTGGTCACGCCGATGAACGACAGCTTCGTCGATTTCGACCTGATCGGGCAGGTCGATCCCGATACCTACAAGGTGACGCGGCCGAGCTTCTATGCCGAACTGATCTGGGATGCGCGCAAGACCCGCGCGAAGACCGACGGCTCGACGATCGACTGGGTCGTGCTGCGCAACCGCGTCCAGCATATCGAGGCGCGCAACATGCGCCGCGTGTCCGAAGCGCTCGATCAGCTGTCCAAGCGCGTCGGCTTCCGCATCATCCCGGGGCTCGGCGAGCGCGTGATCTACCGCGAACTGTTTCCCAAGGGGCTGACGATGCTCGATGCCGGCGAATTCGGCGGCATGGGCCTGAGCCATGTCGCGGCGCGCCAGGAATTGCGCGAGATGATGGCGGCGCTGGCACTGCCCGAACCGACGCAGCAGAACGCTACCCTGCCCTTGTTCGCCGCCTGATGTCGAAAATCATCCTGATCGGGCTGATCCTGTTCGCCGGCTGGCTGCTGCTGCGCCGGACGACCAAGACCGAGCGGCTCGACGAACAGGAGGCGCGCTCGATCCTGGGCGTCGATGCCGCCGCCAATGCCGATGAAGTGCGCGCCGCGCATCGCCGGTTGCTCAACGCGGTGCATCCCGACAAGGGCGGCTCGGCCGATCTGACGCGCCGCATCAACGCCGCGCGCGACGCGCTGCTCAAGCGATAGATTTGAACCAAAGTCACGGTTCGCTCATTACGCCATCGAACCGACAGACTTACCGAGGAGCCAGAATGACGCACCGTTTCGATCCCACGTCGCTGCGTGAATACGATATCCGCGGCATCGTCGGCAAAACGCTCGGCGCGGCCGATGCGACGGCGATCGGGCGCGGTTTCGCGACCCGCGTGCGGCGCGTCGGCGGCACCCGCGTCGCGGTCGGTTATGACGGTCGGCATTCCTCGCCCGAGCTCGAAGCGGCGCTGGTCGCAGGGCTGATCGCTGGCGGCGTGGACGTGGTGCGGATCGGCATGGGGCCGACGCCGATGCTCTATTATGCCGAGGCGATCCTAGAAGTGGATGGCGGCATCCAGATAACCGGCAGCCATAATCCCGCCGAGTATAACGGCTTCAAGATGGTGCTGCAGCATCTGCCGTTTTTCGGCGACGACATCCAGGATCTGGCGCGCCTGGCGGAAGCCGGCGACTGGGAAGAGGGCGAAGGCACGGTCAGCAGCGCCGATATCGAGGACGATTATGTCGGCCGGTTGCTCGCCGGCTATGCCGGTGGCACGTACAAGATCGGCTGGGATGCCGGCAACGGCGCGTCCGGCCCGGTAATCGAGAAACTCGTCAAGCTCCTGCCGGGTGAGCATCATCTGTTGTTCACCGATGTCGACGGCGATTTTCCCAACCATCATCCCGATCCTACCGAGGAAAAGAACCTCGCCGATCTCAAGCGTCTCGTCGCCGAGAAGCAGCTCGATTTCGGACTGGCCTTCGATGGCGACGGCGACCGGATCGGCGCGATCGACGGCCAGGGCCGCGTGATCTGGGGCGATCAGCTTCTCTCCATTCTGGCGGTACCTGTGCTGAAGGAACTGCCCGGCGCGACGATCATCGCCGACGTGAAGGCAAGCCAGATGCTGTATGACCGCATCGCCGAACTGGGCGGCGAGCCGCTGATGTGGAAGACCGGCCATTCGCTGATCAAGACCAAGATGAAGGAAACGCATGCGCCGCTCGCCGGCGAAATGAGCGGCCACATCTTCTTCGCGCACGAATATTACGGCTTCGACGATGCGCAATATGCCGCTGTCCGCCTGATCCGGGCGGTGCACATGATCGGCAAGTCGATGACCGAGATCCGCGGTGAGATGCCCGCGTTGGTCAACACGCCGGAAATGCGCTTCCAGGTCGACGAGAGTCGCAAGTTCGCGGTGATCGAGGAAGTGCTCGAGCGGCTCGAAGCCTCGGGAGCCGACGTCAATCGCACCGATGGCGCCCGCGTCAACACGCCCGACGGCTGGTGGCTGCTGCGCGCCTCGAACACACAGGACGTGCTGGTCGCGCGGGCCGAAGCCAAGGACCAGGCCGCGCTCGATCGCCTGCTCGCCATGATCGACGAGCAACTGGCGGCGAGCGGCTTGGAGCGCGGCGAACAAGCCGGGCATTGAGTTGAATGCCGATCCTTCCCCGCCCGCGGCGGGGAAGGATTTCTTTGTAACGGATTGTGTCCGCACTTCTCGTTGCAGCGCACAAGCCACCGGTCTAGGCGCAGCCTATGCCGTCGACGTCCTATCAATCCTCGTCGAAGCGGCGCCGCGCGATCGGGCTCGGGCTGGCGGTCGCCGCGCATCTCATCGTGCTCGTCATCATGCTGACGATGGCGCCGAAACTAATGACCCCGGACAAGAAGGACCCGACCGCCTTCACGATGTTCGACGTGCCCGGGCCGGTGCCCGATCCCGGCGCGAAAGAGATCGAGATCGAGAAAAAGAAGCCGGCCACCGCGGCAAGCGGCGCGCCCGGCCGTGCGCCGACGCCTGCGCCGGCCAAGGCGCCGCCGGTGCCGCCGACGCCGCCGACGCCGACGTTGATCGGCGGGCACGAACTGTTCCAGGCCGCCGACATCGCCAATCTGCCACAGCGCGGCGGCGGCGACAGCGGTTCGGGCTCCGGCAAGGACAGCGGGTCGGTCTACGGCCCGGGGGCGGGGCCGGGCGGCGAACGCCTGTATGAAGCCGAGTGGGAACGCGAGCCGACCAAGGCGGAAATGGCCTTCTACATGCAGGGCGTGAACCAGCAGGAGGGATGGGGCCTGGTCGCGTGCAAGACGATCCCCGGCAACCGCGTCGACAATTGCCGCTCGCTCGGTGAATCGCCGCTGGGCGCGGGCATTTCGCGCGCGATGCGGCTGGCGGCGTGGCAATTCCGCGTGCTGCCGCCGCGGATCGGCGGCCGTCCGCAGATCGGCGTGTGGGTACGGATCCGGTTCGACATCGTCGCCGGCGTGGCCACCAAGCGCGGATAGGCCGGGCAGGGCTGGCATTCGCCAGGCAAACCCGCCATTTAGGGCAATGCCTCCTTCGCAACCCTCGATCATCCGCGTCATCGATCTCGAAACCACCGGCCAGGCGCCGCCGGCGCACGGCGTGTGCGAGATCGGCTGGCAGGATGTCGTGCTGGGCCCGGATGGGCGTTGGGAAGTGTATGGCGAGGGCGGGCAGCGTTACGTGAACCCGGGCCGCCCGATCCCGCCGATCACGCAGGCGATCCATCACATCCTCGACGAGCAGGTCGCCGATGCGCCGTTCTGGCAGGATGTCGCGCGGCCGGTGCTCGATCCCTATCCGCGGCGCGTGGCGCTGGCCGCGCATCGCGCCGATTTCGAGCAGCAATATTGCACGCCCGCGCTGACCCGCGGCGCGGACTGGATCTGTACGTGGAAATGCGCACTGCGGCTGTGGCCGGACAGCCCGAGCTTTTCCAACCAGGTGCTGCGCTACTGGCGCAAGCCGCACGGGATCGAGCATGAGCGCGGGCTGCCCGCGCATCGCGCCTTTCCCGATGCCTATGTCACTGCCTTCCACCTGCGCGACATGCTCAACGAATCGAGCCTCAAGCAGCTGATCGACTGGTCGAACATTCCCGGGCTGCTGCCGCGCGTGCGCTTCGGGCCGGATCGCGGCAAGGCCTGGACCGAGATCGACGACGACAGCCTGACCAAGTTTCTCGGCGATCGCGACATCGATGTCCGCTACACGGCCGAGACCGAGCTGGCGCGACGCCGCGGCGGCGGATTGGTCGGTCGGCAGAGTCCGCAGGGCAGCCTCGCTTGGGACGATTGATGTCGCTCAACGAGCCATTGCTGGTATTTGTCGTTGTCGCTGCGTAACAGGCCGGCGATGGTGCCATCCCTAGTCAGTCGCTTCGGCGTGCGCGAGAGCCTTGCCCGGCGATTTCTGATCGTCTGCATGATCCTGGGCTTCGTTGCGTTGATCGCGGCGGGCGTGGGCGCGGCGTGGCTGACGTCGCGCAACCAGGAGCACACGCACTGGGTCAACCACACCTATGAGGTGGAGATCGCGATCGCCGAGGTCGGCACGCTGATCGAACGCGGCGAGACCGCGCGGCGCGGCTATCTGCTCACCGGGGAACAGCCCTATCTCGATACCTATGCCGACGTCGCCGCCAAACTCCGCCCGGCGTTCGACCGGCTGCAGCAGCTGACGATCGACAATCCCGTGCAGCAGGCCGCGATCGCCCAGCTCAAGGCGCATGCCGCGGAATTGAAGGCGCAGCGCGACATGACACTGGCGCTCGCCAAAGCGGGTCGGATCGAACAGGCGATCGCCTCCTTCTCGGGCGAAACGGTGCTGCGCCGGATGACGACGCTGCGGGCGATGGGCGCGGCGATGCGCGACCGCGAGAAGCAGCTGCTGGTGCGGCGCGACGCCGAACAGCAGGCCAATATCCGTCTATTCTATATCACCCTGGGCGTTGCCGGCCTGTTCCTGCTGCTCGCCGCCTTGGCGTCGATCGCGACGATCGTGCGCTATACGCGCGATCTCGGCGCGTCGCGCGACATGCTGCGCGATTTCGCTGACAGTCTCGAGGAGCAGGTCGAGGAACGCACCGCCGATCTCAGCCGCGCCAATGACGAGATCCAGCGCTTCGCCTATATCGTCAGCCACGATCTGCGCAGCCCGCTGGTCAACGTGATGGGCTTCACTGCCGAACTGGACAGTGCGGCGGCGGCGATCACCGACCTGATCGACCGCGCCGAGCGCGACGCGCCCGGGCTCGTCACCGAGGACGCCAGGCTGGCGGCGCGCGAGGACCTGCCCGAGGCGATCGGCTTCATCCGGACCTCGACGCAGAAGATGGACCGGCTGATCAACGCGATCCTGAAACTGTCGCGCGAAGGCCGCCGCGTGCTCGCGCCGGGCAAGGTCGGGATGACCGAGCTGGTCGCGACGATCGGCCGCTCACTGCAGCATATGATCGACGACAAGGGCGCGGCGCTGAGCATCGAGGGCGACCTGCCCGATCTCGTCACCGATCGGCTGGCAATCGAACAGATCTTCTCCAACCTGATCGAGAATGCGGTCAAATATCTGCAGCCCGGGCGTCCGGGGCGGATCGTGGTGCGCGGACAGCGCGTCGGCGCGCGTGTGACCTATGAGATCGAGGACAATGGCCGCGGCATCGGCCCGGCCGATCACCAGCGCGTGTTCGACCTGTTTCGCCGCGCCGGCAATCAGGATCAGCCGGGCGAGGGGATCGGGCTCGCGCATGTCCGCGCGCTGGCCTATCGCCTGGGCGGCGTGATCGACGTGCGTTCGGAACTGGGCAAGGGCGCCACGTTCCGGCTCAACCTTCCCGCAATACTTCAAGACGTAGAGGGCAAACAATGACCGACCATCATTCCGTCAGCATCGTGATGATCGAGGATGACGAAGGTCATGCCCGCCTGATCGAGAAGAACATCCGCCGCGCCGGCATTCTCAACGAGATCACCCATTTCACCGATGGCACGACGGCGCTCGACTATCTGTTCAACCATAGCGACGGCCCGGCGCTGAACGGCCCGGCGCTGGTGCTGCTCGATCTCAACCTGCCGGACATGAGCGGGACGGACATCCTGGCCAAGATCAAGAGTGAGCCGGCGCTCAAGCGCACCCCGGTCGTGGTGCTGACCACCACCGACGACAAGGTCGAGATCCAGCGCTGCTACGATCTCGGTTGCAACGTCTACATCACCAAGCCGGTCAATTACGAAAGCTTCGCCCAGGCGATCCGCCAGCTCGGCCTGTTCCTATCGGTCATCCAGGTGCCCGATCTCGAGGGGCAGGGGTGAACCTGACCCGCGTTCTCTATATCGACGACGATGCCGGACTGCGCCGATTGGCGGCGAAGTCGCTGGCGCGGCGCGGCTATGCCGTGACGCTGGCGGAAGGCGGCGCGGAGGGCTGCGCGCTGGCCGCGGCCGACACGTTCGATCTGATCGCGGTCGATCACTACATGCCCGGCATGGACGGGCTGGAGACGCTCGCCCGACTGCGCACGCTGCCGGCGCCGCCGCCGGTGGTCTATGTCACCGGTTCGGAGGAAGGCCGCATTGCGGTCGCCGCGCTGAAAGCCGGCGCGGCGGACTATGTCGTGAAGACGGTCGGCGAGGATTTCTTCGACCTGCTGGCGTCGGCGTTCGAACAGGTCATCGCGCGCGCCGCGCTGGAGCGCGACAAGGCCGTGGCCGAGGAGCAGTTGCGCGCCAGCAACGCCCGGCTGGAGACACTGCTCAGCGAGGTCAACCACCGCGTTGCCAACAGCCTGCAGCTCGTCTCGGCGATGGTCGGCATGCAGGCCGGCGTGCTCGACGACGGCGCGGCGCGCGATGCGCTGGCCGATACGCAGCGCCGCATCGCGGCGATCGCGCAGGTGCATCGCCGGCTCTACACGTCGAACCAGGTCGAGAGCGTCGACATGCGGGAATATCTCGGGGCGCTGGTCGGCGAGCTCGGCGAGACCTGGTCGACGCCGGACGCGCCGCGCACGCTCTCGCTCAGCGCCGAGCCGATCCGGCTGACCACCGATCGCGCCGTATCGCTCGGCGTGATCGTCACCGAACTGGTCAGCAACGCCTGCAAATATGCCTATCCCGCGCGCGCCGGCGAAGTGCGCGTCGCGCTCAGCCAAGATGGCGAGGGCCATTTCGTGCTGGCGGTCGAGGATGACGGGATCGGCATGGTCCCGGGTGCTACGCCGCGCGGCACCGGGCTCGGCACCAAGTTGATCCGGGCGATGGCGCAGAGCCTGCAGTCGATCGTCGAATATGACGTCGCTCATGGCGGCGTCCGCGCTGTGCTGCGCGCCGCGCTGTAACCGTCAGAAGAGCAGGAAGCCGATCTCGCGCGCGGCCTGCAAGGCGGCGCCGAATACCGCGTGCGACAGCAGGCCGTACGCATGGGTGGCGGGCGGTGTCTTCCATGCCGGGGGGCCAAGGCCGAGCGCGGGAACGACGATATAGTCCAGCACGATCGCCACCCCGATGCCGTAGGCGACGCCGAACCATAAGGTGATCGTCGGCCAGTCCGCCGCGGCGACGACATAGACGATGCCGAGCGCGATGCCGGTGACGTAGTGCACGACCTGCCCGGCCCGCGCACGACGCTTCTGCGTCACCGGCGCGCCGGTCAGCGCGATGCTGATCCGGTCGGCGAGCTTCACCGTGGCGGAATCGCCGCCGCCGGTCTGCCCGAACGGCGTGGCCGCAAGCGCCTGGAATGCCTCCATCACGGCGGAAGCGATCAGCCCGGCGGCAACGCCCAGCAGCACCAAGGGAAAGAGATCGGTCATGCCCGCTAAACGCCGCGACCGGGCAATGCGTTCAATCGCTTTATGCGCCGATCCTGATCACCCGATTGGCCTCCAGCCCGGCGCGGAAATCCTCCGCCAGCGCGGTGGCGCCGCCGCCGCCGCTCATCACGATCACGGCGTCGCAGGTGGCAACACATTCGTCCTTCTGGAACCCCGCGCTGAGGATCTGCCAGCTGCGCGTGCCGACCTGCCCGATGCCGGTCGCGACCTCGAGATCTTCGGGAAAATAGCTTTCCGCGAGATAGTTTAGCGTGATGTTGGCGACCAGCCAGCGATGCCCGTGCCAGCCGGCCAGGCCCATCGCGCGATTGAAGCGCACGCGCGCGGTTTCGAACAGGCCGGCCATCGCGACATTGTTGATATGGCCGAGCGGATCGAGATCCTGAAAGCGTGTCTGGATCACCGTACGGTGCGGGTAGGAAGCGGGATCGAGCCGCCATGCTTCGGGTCTGGCCATGGTTTTCCTATACCGTCATCTGAGCGGACGCCGGGATGTGCAGGGGCGGTCGGTTCGCGCGCCACCGTGATACCCCAGCTTCCGCCGGCGTAACGCAGTGCTTCTCGGCCTGTTACAACCGCTCGATGATCGTCACGTTGGCGAGGCCGCCGCCTTCGCACATCGTCTGCAGGCCGTAGCGGCCGCCACGCTTGTGCAGCGCGTGCACCAACGTCGCCATCAGCTTGGTGCCCGACGCGCCGAGCGGGTGGCCGAGCGCGATCGCGCCGCCATTGACGTTGAGCTTGGCGTGATCGCCGCCGGTATGCCGCAGCCAGGCGAGCGGGACGGGGGCGAATGCCTCGTTGACCTCGTACAGGTCGATATCCTGGATGCTGAGCCCAGCGCGTTTCAGCGCCTTGTCGGTGGCGAACAGCGGCTCCTCCAGCATCACCACCGGATCGCCGCCGGTGACGGTGAGGTTGTGGATGCGTGCGAGCGGCGTCAGGCCATGCTCCTTCAGCGCGCGTTCGCTGACCACCATCACGGCGGAGGCGCCATCGCAGATCTGGCTGGCATTGGCGGCGGAGATCACGCCGCCTTCCTGCAGCAGTTTGACCGAATGGATGCCTTCATAGGTCGCGTCAAAGCGGATGCCCTCGTCGGTCAGGTGGCAGGCTTCGCCCTCGGGCGTCTCGATCTCGAGCCCGACGATCTCGTCGCGAAAGTCGCCACGCTCGGTCGCCGCGGCGGCGCGGCGGTGCGATTCGAGCGCATAGTGGTCGAGCTGCTCGCGGGTGAAGCCGTATTTGTCGGCGATCATCTGCGCGCCGACGAACTGGCTGAACTGCACGCCGGGGTAGCGCGCTTCCTGGCGCGTGGACTTGGACGAGCCGAGCCCGGCCTTGGCGAACAGCATGCCGGTCGAGCCCATCGGAACGCGGGTCATCGATTCGACGCCGGCGGCGATCACCACGTCCTGCGTGCCCGACATCACGGCCTGCGCGGCGAACTGGATCGCCTGTTGGCTCGAGCCGCACTGCCGGTCGATCGATACGGCGGGGACGCTTTCGGGCAGTTTGGAGGCGAGCACTGCGCCGCGCCCGACCTGGAAGCCCTGTTCGCCGCCCTGGCTGACGCAGCCCATGATCACGTCCTCGATCGCGGCGGGATCGATCCCGGTGCGATCGACCACTGCGTCGAGCACCGCGCCGCCCATATCGGCAGGGTGCCAGCCGGCGAGTTTACCGCCGCGCTTGCCGCCGGCGGTGCGGACGGCTTCGACGATATAGGCTTCGGCCATTTCGACTCTCCCAATCAGTTCTTCTTTGCAACCTCTCTTGCCCAATCGCGCGCGCTGGGCAAGGGGTTGGTAAAAGACGAGGAGTGGATGATGACGGTCACCGAAGCCATGGCGGCGCGACGATCGGTACGCGGGTTTCTCGACACGCCGGTCGATCCGGTGCTGCTCCGCGCGATCGCGACCAAGGCGTCGCGCGCGGCGACCGGGGGCAATATCCAGCCCTGGCACATCGATCTCGTCTCGGGCGCGCCGCTCGACGAGCTCAAGCGGATCATGATGGCCAAGCTGAGGGCGGGCGAGACCGAGACGCCGGCCTATGACGTCTATCCGCGCGGTCTCACCGCGCCGTATCGCGACCGGACCTTTGCGCTCGGCGAGGCGATGTACGGCGAGATCGGCATCCCGCGCGAGGACAAGGCGGCCCGCCGGCTGTGGTTCGCGCGCAACTTCCAGTTCTTCGGCGCGCCGTCCGCCTTGTTCTGTACGGTCGACCGGCAGATGGGGCCGCCGCAATGGGCCGATTTGGGCATGTATCTGCAGAGCGTGATGCTGCTCGCGGTCGAGGCCGGGCTGGCGACCTGCGCGCAGGAATGCTGGGCGGTCTATCCCAAGACGGTGACCGGGTTCCTGGACACGCCGGCCGAGCGGATGCTGTTTTGCGGCATGGCGATCGGCTATGAGGATGTCGACGAGCCGGCCAACCGTCTGCGCGCCGCGCGGGCACCGACGGAAGAGTGGCTGACCGAGCGTAGCTAATCCCCCCCCGGCACGGGGAGTGTTTGGGCGAGATAGTATCCCGGGGATACGATCTCGCCCAAACACAGCTGGAGGCTGACGGAGGGGGGGCGGCAGCGCAGCGCTTGCGGAGGCCCCCCTCCACCATTCGCGTAAAGAACGCGAATGGTCCTCCTCCCCGTGCCGGGGAGGAAAAAACTACAGCACGACCACCGGTTTCTCAGCTTCCGCGATTGCGGCCAGGATCATGCGTTCCCACACCGCCAGATCGCCGGCGGCCGCCATCGCCTCGGACGGTTCGCGCAACGTCCGGAGCACGCACAGTGCATCGGGCACATGATCGCGCCATTGCCGATCGACCAGATCGCTGGCGGACGCATTGTCGCCGTCGCCATTGGCGCTGACCAGCATGCCGGTCAGCACGCGAGCGATCCGCTCGACGGCGGGGGTGTGGGCGATGTCCATCCGGCTGCTCCTGCTCTGGTTTCAGCAAGGATAGCGGGTCTTGCGCCATCTGTAATCCTCCCCGGCACGCCGTGCCGGGGAGGCGTTGAGCTTAGCCAGCCGGCGAGCGACGGCCACCGCCGCCGCCATTGCCCGAGCCCTGGCGGCGCGGGCCGCCGGCCGGGCGACCGGCATTGCCGCCGGGACGGCCGGGACCGCCCGGGCGCGCGCCACCGGCCGGACGACCGGCGCCGCCCGCGGGACGCTCGCCGGTCGGCCGTGCCGAATGCGTGGCGCGCGGCGGCGCGCGGTGACGACCCGAATCGTCGCGGCGACGATCATCGTCGGCGCCGGCCGGGCGCGCGGCCTTGATCTTGGCGGCTTCGTTCTGGAAGCCCTCGGGCAGCGGCAGGGCGGTCGGCTTGACGCGCGTCAGCTTCTCGATGTCGCGCAGATATGGACGCTCGTCATCCGCCACGAAGCTGATCGCCACGCCCGATGCGCCGGCGCGCGCGGTGCGGCCGATGCGGTGGACATATTGCTCGGGCACATTGGGCAGTTCGAAGTTGAAGACATGGCTGACGCCCGACACGTCGATGCCGCGCGCGGCGATGTCGGTCGCGATCAGCACCTTGACCTTGCCCGACTTGAACTCGGCCAAAGCGCGTTCGCGCTGCGGCTGGCTCTTGTTGCCGTGGATCGCGTTGGCGGGGATGTCGGCATGGCCGAGCAGCTTCACGACGCGGTCGGCGCCATGCTTGGTGCGGGTGAACACCAGGCAGCGCTCGATCTCGGGATTGCGCAGGTGGATCGTCAGCAGCGCCTGCTTTTCCGACTGGTTGACGTGCGTGGCGAACTGCTCGACGCGCTCGGCCGTGGTCGAAACCGGCGCGACCTTGACCGTCACCGGCTCCTTCAGGAACTGGTCGGCGAGTTCGCGGATCGCGTTCGGCATCGTCGCCGAGAAGAACAACGTCTGGCGCTGCTTGGGCAGCATGCGAACAATCTTGCGCAGCGCATGGATGAAGCCGAGATCGAGCATCTGGTCGGCTTCGTCGAGCACGAGGATCTCGAGCATCGCAAGCGACACGAAACGCTGCTCGATCAGATCGAGCAGGCGGCCCGGCGTGGCGACCAGGATGTCGACGCCGCGTGCCATGTCCTGGCGGTTCTTGTTGATGCTGGTGCCGCCGAACACGGTGGCGACGCTCATCTTGCTGAACTTGCCATAGTCGCGTGCGCTGTCAGCGATCTGGCTGGCCAGTTCGCGCGTCGGCGCAAGCACGAGCATGCGGCAATGCGTCGGGTGCACCTGCTTGGGCGCCTCGACCATGCGCTGGATCGACGGCAGCACGAAGGCTGCGGTCTTGCCGGTGCCGGTCTGCGCGATGCCGAGCAGATCGCGGCCCTGCAGCAGCGTGGGGATCGACTGCGCCTGGATCGGGGTGGGGGTGGTATAGCCCTTGGCTTCGAGCGCGCGGACCAAAGGTTCGGCAAGGCCGAGTTGTGCGAAATTCATGGAGTTAATAGCCTAATGGCCATCGGCGCACGCCGCTGAGCGGACGCACGAATGGCGGGGGAGTGTGACACCCCGCGTGAAATGGGAAGTCTGTTTGCAAACAACCGAAGCGGAGCCGGACCTTAGTCCCATCACGCTGCATGACGCCTCGATGAGCGCGCTATGCATGTTGCGCTGCAAAATGTCAATCACGGCGCGGTAACCAGTGAGTGACGCACGTCGCGTCGTGGTATAGATGAGTGCGTGCATTCCGATACGCCGCCTCGAACGACCAGCGACGATGTAAACTTGATCCAGAAGATCGCGGCGGTGCCGACGATCCTGGACACGGTTTGCCGGATCACCGGCATGGGCTTCGCCGCGGTGGCGCGGGTGACCAGCGATCGCTGGATCGCCTGTTCGGTCAAAGACGATATCGCGTTCGGCCTGACGCCAGGCGGAGAACTCGCGGTCGAGACGACGATCTGCAGCGAGATTCGCGAGAGCGGCGAACTGGTGGTGATCAATCATGTCGCCGAAAACGAAGCGTACCGCGCGCATCGCACGCCCGCGCTGTACGGCTTCCAATCCTATATCTCGGTGCCGATCAACCTGCCCGACGGCCAGTTCTTCGGCACGTTGTGCGCGATCGACCCGCGCCCGGCCAAGCTGCACAATCCCGAGACGATCGGCATGTTTCGCATGTTCGCCGATCTGATCGCCTTCCATCTCGATGCGCAGGCGCGGATCGAGCGGAGCGAGGCGAACCTGCTCGACGAACAGAAGACCGCCGAGCTGCGCGAACAGTTCATTGCCGTGCTGGGGCATGATCTGCGCAATCCGCTCGCCGCGCTGGACGCGGGCACGCGGCTGCTGTCGCGCAACCCCGATCCGGCGAAAGCCACCGCGGTGCTCGGCATGATGCAATCGAGCGTCGTGCGGATGGCGAAACTGATCGACAATGTGCTCGATCTGGCGCGCGGGCGGCTGGGCGGCGGGCTGGCGATGCAGCGCGAGACCGTGGATCTGAGCGACGTGCTTGCGTTGGTGGTGGAGGAGTTGCAGGCGGCCAACCCGCTGCGCGTGATCGAGGCGCGGCTCTATCTCGCCGAACCTGTGCATTGCGATCGCAGCCGCATCGCGCAGATGCTGTCCAACCTGCTCGGCAATGCGTTGAGCCACGGTGCCACCGATGCGCCGATCGAAGTGATCGGCGTGGCGGCGGACGGCGTGTTCGAACTGTCCGTCACCAACAGTGGTGCGGAAATCCCGCCGGGGGCGATCGCGCGTCTGTTTCAGCCGTTCGAGCGCGGCGCCGGCCGCGGTGACAAGGCCGGGCTTGGGCTCGGCCTGTACATCGCGTCGGAGATCGCCACGGCACATGGTGGCACGCTGGGCGTGGTGTCGTCGCCTGAGCGCACCTGCTTCACTTTCCGGATGGCGATCTGACCTTCGTTAAGGCGCGGAAAGAAACATGGTTTATACCGTACCCATCTCTGTCGTCCGGCCGTTGGAGCACCTTAAGGAGTTGTTCTTGTGTGCCATGTCCTGATTATCGAAGACGAGGCGCTGATTGCCCTCGATCTCCAGGACATTCTGGCCGGGACCGGTGCGACGACCTTTTCCTTTGCCGAAACCGAGCAGGAGGCGATCGACGCGGCGCGATTGCATCGGCCCGACGTGATAACATCGGACGTGATGTTGCGCGAAGGCTCCGGCCCCGAGGCCGTGGCAGCGATCCAGCGCGAACTGGGCGCGATGCCGGTCATTTTCATCACGGCGACGCCGGCAGCGTGCCGGCCGTGCCCGTCGCCTGCATGTATCCTGTCCAAACCGGTGAGCGATGCCGCCGTGCGGCAAGCGTTTCGCGCGGTGACCGCCTGACCCGAGCGGGCTATTCGGCGTCCTTGTCGAGCGCGCGGGCCAGATCGTCGCGCACCGCCTGAAGGGCATCCTGGTCGACACCGGCGCCCGGCGATTTCCCGCTGCCCGGCACCGGCCGCTTGCGTTCCGCCGCGAGCAATTTCTGCACGCCGCGGATCGTATAGCCTTCCTGGGCGAGCAGATTGTTGATGCGCAGCACCAGCGCGACATCGGCCGGCCGATAATACCGCCGGTTGCCGGCGCGCTGCAGCGGGCGCAATTCGGGGAAGCGCGTTTCCCAATAGCGTAGGATATGTTGCGGCAATCCCGTCTCGCGCGACAGTTCGCCGATCGTCCGGAACGCGCCGGCCGCCTTGTCGGGCGCGCCGGGCAGCGCCATCGTCAGCCGCCGCTGACGATGCGATCACGCATCATCTGGCTCGCCCGGAACGTCAGCACGCGGCGCGGCGCGATCGGGACTTCGATGCCGGTCTTGGGATTGCGACCGACACGTTCGCCCTTGTCGCGCAGCACGAACGTGCCGAACCCCGATATCTTGACGTTTTCGCCCTTGGACAGCGCGTTGCACATATGGCCGAGAATGTCCTCGACCAGCTTGGCCGAATCGGCACGCGACAATCCCACCTGATGGTGCAGCGCTTCGGCCAGATCGGCCCTAGTCAAAGTACCCGCGGACGCCATGCGCTCCCCTTCTTCACGAACGTGGCAGAGAAACTGCCTAACACATTCATGGCCTTGTCGTGAAGTACCTTGGTGGCAGCATGCCTGCCGACTCAATCAGAAGCGGACGACGCTGGCGCCCCAGGTGAAGCCGCCGCCCATGGCTTCCAGCACGATCAGCTGCCCGGGCTTGATGCGCCCGTCGCGCACCGCGGTATCCAGTGCGAGCGGCACGGAGGCTGCGGAAGTATTGGCATGCTGATCGACGGTAACCACGACCTTGCCCGGCGCCAGCCCGAGCTTGCGCGCCGTGGCATCGAGGATACGGGCATTGGCCTGGTGCGGCACGACCCAATCGACCTGCTCAGCACCGAGCCCGGCAATGGCGAGCGACTCGCCCATCACGCTGGCGAGATTGACCACCGCATGGCGGAAGACCTCGCGGCCCTTCATCCGCACCTTGCCGACCGTGCCGGTGGTGGAGGGGCCGCCATCGACATAGAGCAGTTCGTTGTGCCGCCCGTCGGCGTGCAGCTTGGTCGCGAGGATGCCGCGACCGTCGCTGTCCGCGCTTTCCTGCGCTTCCAAAAGGACAGCGCCGGCGCCATCGCCGAACAGCACGCAGGTGGTGCGATCCTCCCAATCGAGGATGCGGCTGAACGTCTCGGCACCGATCACCAGCGCGCAGCGGTACGCGCCAGCGCGGATCATGCTGTCGGCGACCTGCAGCGCATAGAGAAAGCCCGAGCAGACCGCGGCGACATCGAAGGCGACGCAATCGTCGATCCCGAGCATCGCCTGGACCTTGGTCGCGCTGGCCGGGAACGTCTGGTCGGGCGTGGCAGTGGCCAGCACGATCAGGTCGACCTCCTGCGCAGACTTGCCCGCGGCGCCGAGCGCGGCCTTGCACGCGTCCGCCGCGAGCGTCGCGGTGGTTTCGTCGGGGCCGGCGATATGGCGGAAGCGGATGCCGGTGCGCTCGACGATCCATTCGTCGGTCGTGTCGACGGTTTCGGCGAGCTCGGCATTGGAGACACGGCGCGCCGGCAGTGCCGAGCCGGTGCCGATGATGACGCTGCGAATCACAGGCCGGACGCCTTAGGAATCAACATACCTGCTTCCGCTTCGAAATTGCCGAGATCCTCGCTGATCCGGCGCGTCAGATCGTCGCGTACCATCTTGGCGGCGGCGGCGATCGCCGTGGCCACACCGAGTTCGGTGGCGCCGCCATGGCTCTTCACCACGATGCCGTTGAGGCCCAGGAAGACCGCGCCGTTGTGCACATTGGGATCGAGATGGTGGCGCAGCAATTCGGTCGCCGGCTTGGAGATCAGGAAGCCGATCTTCGAGCGGATCGACGAGCTGAATGCCCGCTTGAGCAGATCGGCGACGAAGCGCGCAGTGCCCTCGGCGGTCTTCAGCGCGATGTTGCCGGAAAAGCCGTCGCAGACGATCACGTCGACATCGCCGCGCGACAGCTTGTCGCCCTCGATATAGCCGGTGAAGGTCATCGGCAGATGCGTCGCGGCCTTCAACGCCTGCGCCGCATCGCGAATCTCGTCGGTACCCTTCTGGTCCTCGCTGCCGATGTTGAGCAACGCGACTCGCGGCGAGGCAAGATCGAGATTGGTGCGGGCATAGGCCGCGCCCATCACCGCGAACTGCACGAGATTGCGCGTATCGCACTCGGTATTGGCGCCGAGATCGAGCACCACAACGTCGTTGTCGCCAAGCGTGGGCAACATCGCGGCGAGCGCGGGGCGATCGATTCCGGGCAGCATGCGCAAGCTGAGCTTGGCCATCGCCATCAGCGCGCCGGTATTGCCAGACGACACGGCGGCGCCGGCGCGACCCTGTTTGACCAGATCGATCGCGATGCCCATCGAAGTCTTCTTGGCGCGGCGCAGCGCCTGGCCGGCCTTATCGCTAGAGCCGACCACCTCGGGGGCGTGTACGATCTCGGAATTGGCGCTCAGATTGGGATGCGACTGCAGCCCTTCGCGGATCTGCGCCTCATCCCCGACGAGGATGAAGCCCATATCCGGGAAGTTGCGGCGTGCGCGCGCGACCCCGGCCAGCATGACCGCAAGCCCCTTGTCGCCGCCCATCGCATCGACGGCAATCCGGGAACTGTCAGTCACGTCGATTCCGTTCCTGTGCTGACTCAGCCTTCGACCGAGATGATCTCGCGGCCGTTATAGTGGCCGCACGACGCGCACAGATTGTGCGGGCGCTTCAGCTCGCCGCAATTCGGGCATTCCTGGAACGACGCGACGGTCAGCGAATCGTGTGAACGACGCATGCCGCGCTTGGACGGCGTGGTTTTTCTTTTGGGGACGGCCATTTCGGCGAAACCTTGTGCTTGATCGGTGTACATTGCGCCGACCCGTTCGAGGGTTCCACGCAACCGACATGAAGTCGGCCGCAGTGGCACCAGCGGCCGGACACGTCGCGAAGCGTTGCGCCTATAGCGATTCCTACCGGCGTTGCAAGCCGCTGCGGCAATCGGCAGGGTAAGCGAGACGACATCTTTTGGGGGAATATCATGCCGACCATCACTTTACCGATCACCTTGGCGACCACCGGCGGCGCGGCGTTTATCGCCTTGTGGCTGGGGCTGCGCACGGGTTGGGTGCGCAGCAAGGCGAGGATCGACATCGGCGATGGCGGCGATGCGGCGCTGATCGCGCGGATGCGCGCGCAGGCCAATTATACCGAATATGCGCCGTTCATCGTCGCGCTGATCGCGGTGCTGGAATTCACCACCGGCACGTCGACCTGGCTGTGGATCGCGGCAATCCTCTTTCTGGTGGCGCGCGCGCTGCATGCGCTGGGCATGGACGGGATGAAGGGCGGCCGGATGATCGGCATCCTGATCACCTTCGTGCTGCTGCTCGGCCTGGGCGGCTATGCCATCGCGCTGCCGCTGATCGCTTATTATGGTGCGCCGCACGGCGCGGTCGAGGCGGTTCCGGCGGCAGGATGAGGTCCGCCGCCCTTCTCGTCATCCCGGACTTGGTCCGGGATCCAGCGGGCGGCTAGGCCGGGCTTAGAGGCGTGAGTGCCGCCAGTGCGGCACTTTGGATCCCGGACCAAGTTCGGGATGACGGAGGTATGGAGCGCGCGCCTACCCCGTGGCGCCTGCGCCGACGAACGGATTGTACTGCCGTTCATGGCCGAACGTGCTGGTCGGCCCATGGCCGGGCAGGAAAGTGGTGTCGTCGCCCAGTGGCCAGAGCTTGGTGACGATCGATTCGACCAAATCGGCATGGTTGCTGCGCGGAAAATCGGTGCGGCCGACCGAGCCCTGGAAAAGCACGTCGCCGACCAAAGCGAGTTTCGATTCGCGGTGATGGAAGATGACGTGGCCCGGCGTGTGGCCAGGCGTTTCGTACACGTCGAGCTTGAGCTTGCCGACGGTCACCATGTCGCCTTCGACCAGCCAGCGATCGGGGACGAAGGCCTTGCCGCCCATGATGCCGAAGCGGGCGCCATCCTCGGCGAGCGTTTCGAGCAGGAACAGATCGGCCTCGTGCGGGCCCTCGATCGGCACCGCCAACTGCTCGGCGAGCGGCTTGGCCTCGCCGCAATGATCGAAATGGCCGTGTGTCAGGATGATCTTCTCGATCGTCACGCCGTGTTGTGCGGCAGCGGCGGTCAGCTTGGGCAGATCGCCGCCGGGATCGACGAACGCGCCGCGCATCGTTTCGGTGCACCACAGCAGCGTGCAGTTTTGCTGCAGCGGCGTGACGGGGATGATTGCAGCGCGCAAGGGAGGATGTGCCATGACCGCGAAATAGGCGCGCGGCGCTATTGCGGCAACCTTCGCTTGCCGTGGCGCACGCCGCATTGCATCTCGGTCGCGGCATGCTTGCGCTCGATCTCCCTTTCGTCCTGCTCGACGACGCCCGCGCGGGCGGCGCGGGGGCGCGGCTGTACCGCGATCCGCGGCGCATCATCACGGCGTCGCGGACCGATGAGGTCGGCGCGGCGCTGGCGGCGATGCGCGATGTGGCTGGCGCGTCGCTCGCTGGATTCCTGGCCTATGAGGCGGGGGCGGGGCTGGAGCCGGCGGTCGGCGGGGCGGCGCCGGGCGGGCCGCTGCTGTGGTTCGGCGTGTTCGATGGGTACGAGACGGTGGCGGACGTCGGCGATCTGCTGCCCGACCCGGCGGGGGCGTGGATCGGCGCGCCGGTACCCTTGGTCAGCCGTGCGGCGTATGACGCGCAACTGGCCGCGGTGCTCGATCTGATCGCGGCGGGGGATCTCTACCAGGCCAATCTGACCTACCGTGCGACCTGTGCGATCGCCGGCAACCCGCTTGCGCTCTATGCGCAGCTGCGCCAGCGCGCGAAGGCCGGCTACGGTGCGGTCGTGTGGACCGGGCAGGAGGCGTTGCTGTCGCTGTCGCCCGAACTGTTCTTCGGGCTGGAGCAGGGGGAGCTGACCTGCCGGCCGATGAAGGGAACGGCGCGGCGCGGCGCCACGCCCGCGGAAGACCAGGCCCTCGCCATGGCGCTCGCCAGCGACACAAAGCAGCGCGCGGAGAATCTGATGATCGTCGATCTGATGCGCAACGATCTGTCGCGCATCGCCGCGCCCGGCAGCGTCGCCGTGCCGAGCCTGTTCGAGATCGAAGCCTATCCGACGGTGCACCAGATGGTCTCGACCGTCACCGCGACGCTCGCGCCGGGAAAGGACGCGATCGACGTGCTGGCCGCATTGTTCCCGTGCGGATCGATCACCGGCGCGCCGAAGATTCGCGCGATGCAGGCGCTCGGCGCGATCGAGCGCACCCCGCGCGGCGCCTATACCGGGTCGATCGGGCGGATCGACGGCGATGGCCCGGCGGGTCGGAGCGCGCTGTTCAACGTAGCGATTCGCACGCTGACGATTCGGAACGGTGACGCTCATGCCACGTTCGGTGCAGGAGGAGGCATCGTGGCCGATTCGCGCGCCGCCGAGGAATGGGACGAGACACTGGCCAAGGGTGCCTTCCTGACCGCCGGGCAGACCGGCTTCGACCTGATCGAGACGATGGCGTTCGACCCCGAGATCGGCGTGCTGCAGCTCGAACGGCATCTCGCGCGGCTGAAGGCGAGCGCCGAACTGTTCGGTTTCGCGTTCGACCGCCATGCCGTGCGCAACGAGCTGCAGGCGGCGACCTTCCGGCTGCGCGCCGGCCGGCGCCTGCGCCTGCTGCTCGCGCGCAGCGGCGTGGTCGCGATCGAGGTCGCGCCGCTGCCGCCGGCGATCACCGCGCCGCTCGAGGTGGCGATCGTCCCGCTGCCAGTCGCCAGCGACGATTTCCGCCTGCGTCACAAGACCAGCGATCGGGCGTTCTACGATACGGCGCGCCGCGCCGCGGGCCGCGACGAAGTGGTGTTCGTCGACGCCGAGGGATTCCTCACCGAAGGCAGCTATACGAACATCTTCGTGCCGCGCGATGGCGTGCTGCTGACCCCGCCGCTGTCGCGCGGGCTGCTGCCCGGCGTGCTGCGCGCCGAACTGCTTGCCACCGGCGCGGCGATCGAGGCGGATCTGGTGCCCGGCGACCTGAGCAACGGCTTCCTACTCGGCAACGCGCTGCGCGGGACGTTTCCGGCGATTGTTGCGGTTGCGAATGGATCGCCCCCGCGTCTATAGCCGCGGCGCTTCCCTAACGTCAGGAACCCGATCATGCAGCCCTCCGCCGCGCTCGCCCGCATCAAGCCGTCGCCGACGCTGGCGATCACCTCGCGTGTCGCGGAACTCAAGGCGCAGGGCGTGGACGTGATCGGCCTGGGTGCCGGCGAACCCGATTTCGATACGCCCGACTTCATCAAGGAAGCCGGCATCAAGGCGATCCGCGACGGCAAGACCAAATATACCAATGTCGACGGCACGCCCGAGCTGAAGGATGCGGTGATCCTGAAGTACAAGCGCGACAATGGCCTCAGCTACACGCGCGACCAGATCACGATCAATGCCGGCGGCAAGCACACCTTGTTCAACGCGATGGTCGCGACGCTCGATGCGGGCGACGAGGTCGTCATCCCGGCGCCCTATTGGGTGAGCTATCCCGACGTCGTTTTGTTCGCGAACGGCACGCCGGTGTTCGTCGCGGCCGGCGCCGAGCAGAACTACAAATTGCGCCCCGAGCAACTGGAAGCGGCGATCACGCCGCGCACCAAGTGGGTGATCCTGAACTCGCCGTCCAACCCGACCGGCGCGGCCTATTCGCGCGACGAGCTGAAGGCGCTAGGCGCGGTGCTCGAGCGCCATCCGCACGTGTGGATCTTCGCCGACGATATGTACGAGCATATCGTGTTCGACGATTTCGAATTCACCACCATCGCACAGGTTTGCCCGTCGCTGTACGAGCGCACGCTGACCGCCAATGGCTGTTCCAAGGCCTATGCGATGACCGGCTGGCGGATCGGCTTTGCCGGCGGCGCGCCGTGGCTGATCAAGGCGATGTCCAAGCTGCAATCGCAATCGACCAGCAACCCGTGCTCGATCGCGCAGGCGGCGAGCGTCGCGGCGCTGACCGCCGATCAGGGCTTCCTCAAGGACCATGCCGCCTTGTTCCAGTCGCGCCGCGATCTGGTCGTCGGCCTGCTCAACGACACGGTCGGCATCACCTGCCCCAAGCCCGAGGGCGCGTTCTACGTCTATCCGGAATTCTCCGCGCTGATCGGCAAGACCACGCCGAACGGGCGGCGGATCGCGACGGACGAGGATTTCGTCGGCTATCTGCTCGACGACGCCAAGGTGGCGGCGGTGCAGGGCGCGGCGTTCGGCCTGTCGCCGGCGATGCGCATTTCCTATGCGACGTCGGATGCGCTGCTGCGCGAGGCATGCACGCGGATCCAGGCGGCGTGCGCGGCGCTCAGGTAACGCGTCGCCCCGTCGCAGGCCGGGGCCGCTAATTCGATAGGGTGCCGCGCGGCGGCCGGCCTCCGCCGGGGAGACGTCGGCCCTCGCCAACCTATCCCCGCGATGAACGCGCGCTTCAGGCGCGGTCAACCGAGGGTTTCGTAAAACGCTATTGTCGGTTGCAGGTCGAGGGTCGATCTGCAGCGGCGACAGGTTTCATGGCCGCCGCGCACGCAATGCGGGGGCCGCAAAGGATCACATCATGCGCGGTATCATCAAATCCAGCTTCCTCTGGCAGTTCGCCGCCGGCTTCGCGCTCGGCGCGCTCGGCATGGTCACGCTGACCCCGGCCGACACCGTCACCAGCCCGTTCGCCACCACCACGCAGCCGGTCCGCTAAGCCCCCGGCATCTGGCGGTCGTCGATCCGCCTTACTATATTCGTGTCACGTGGACGCCAGCGTATCCGGCGTCGCTCCTGTAGAGGCCGTGCCCATGAACAAGCTCATCGCCGCGGCGGTCCTTGCCGCCACCTTGTCCGCCTGCGGCATCGCACAGGCCGAACGCGCCGTGCCGATTCCCGCCGCCAAGCTCGACGTGCCCAAGGCGCCGGGGCTGCAGACCGCGATCTTCGCCGGTGGCTGCTTCTGGGGGCTGGAAGCGGTGTTCGAGCGCGTGAAGGGCGTCAAGGCGGTCACCGCGGGCTATGCCGGCGGGACCAGGGCGACGGCCAATTACGATGCGGTCAGCACCGAGCAGACCGGCCATGCCGAAGCGGTGAAGCTGGTCTATGACCCGCAGCAGGTGAGCTACGGCACGTTGCTGCGCGTCTATTTCTCGATCGCGCACAACCCGACCGAGCTCAACCGGCAGGGGCCGGACACGGGCCCGAGCTATCGTTCGGCGATCTTCCCGCAGAGCGCGCAGCAAAAGGCGGTGGCCGCGGCCTATATCGCCCAGCTGGGCCAGGCCAGGGTGTTTCCCAAGCCGATCGTGACCCGGCTGGAATCGGGCGCCTTCTTCCCGGCCGAGGCCTATCACCAGAACTTCTTCGACCGGAACCCGCGGCATCCCTATATCGTGATGTGGGACAAGCCGAAGGTCGCGGCGTTCAAGGCCGGCTTCCCGACGCTGGCGCGGTAACTGGTCCCCAAAGTGGCGTCACCCTGAACTTGGTTCAGGGTCCATCTCGCCCCTTGGCAACCGCCCATTGCGGCGCGATGGATCCCGCATCAAGTCCGGGATGACGGTAGGTAGCGGGTGGCGATCATCTCAGGCCGCCAGCGCAAACCTCAGCAGCCGATCCTCCACCGCGATCACCGCCTGTGCGCCGCCGCCCACCGCGCGAACGATCTCGGGGTGGCCGGCATCCAGCCCGCCGGTCAGCGATCCGAACGCCGGGAAGATCATCTTGGTCGGCGTCATCACGAAGCAGCGGCGCGAGACCAGGCGGCCGCGCACGCGAACGCGCAGCTTGGGATGGAAATGGCCGGACAGTTCGGGGCGCGGCTCCTGGCGGTCGGCTTCGTGGCGCAGCACCAGCCCGTCGACCACCGCTTCGTCCAGCACCTCGCCGCCGCAGCGATCGATGCGCGGATCGTGGTTGCCGGTGATCCACACCCAGCGCGTACTGCCGGTCAGCGTGCGCAGCATGTCCTGCGCCTGGGCAGGCAGGCGATCGCAGCCCGCGGAATCGTGGAAGCTGTCGCCCAGGCACCAGACCTCCTCGGCGCCGGTCGCCGCGACCAGCGCGGTGAGATCGGCGAGCGTGGCGAGCGTGTCATAGGGCGGCAGCATCTGGCCGCGGCCGGCGAACCAGCTGGCCTTTTCGAAATGCAGGTCGGCGACCAGCAATGCCCTGCGTGCCGGCCAGTATAAGGCGCCTTGCGGCAAGGCGCAGAGGGAGTGGCCGGCGAACGAAAAGGGAACCATGGACCGGCTATGCCGCGGCACCGGGCCGGGATCAATGGTTCAGTATGGGATACGCGCTATCGCCGCATGATCTATTCCCTTGCGCTGCACTGCAACGGGCGTAGAGCGCGCGCTGCTTCACCACAGGCCAAACGCCCATGTCATCCGTCGCTCAACCGCCCGGGCAGGTCGCGCTGCCACACCCCGCCTTGCTGGCGCTAACGGTCGGCGCGATCGGCGTGGTGTTCGGCGATATCGGCACCAGCCCACTCTACGCATTCCGCGAAGCGCTGGGCCAGACCAAGGAGGGCGGGATCGACGCCGCCGAAATCCTCGGTGTGCTGAGCCTGGCTTTATGGTCGCTGATCATCGTCGTGACGCTCAAATATGTCGTGTTCCTGATGCGCGCGGACAATCAGGGTGAAGGCGGCGTCCTCGCGCTGACCGCGCTGGCGCGACGCGCGCTCGGCAAGCGCTCGCTGGTCGCGATCGTGCTGGGCGCGAGCGGCGCGTCGCTGTTCTACGGCGATGCGATCATCACGCCGGCGCTGTCGGTGCTGTCCGCGGTCGAGGGGCTGAAGACGATTCCCGGTCTCGAACAGGCGATCGACCAGCGCGGCATCCTGCTGCTGACGATCGTCATCCTGGTCGCCTTGTTCATGGTCCAGGCGCGCGGCACGGCGCGGATCTCGGCGCTGTTCGGGCCGGTCTGCGTGCTGTGGTTCGTGGCGATCGGCGGCCTCGGGCTGTGGCACATCGCCGACGAGCCTTCGATCCTGCGCGTCTTTTCGCCGCATTATGGCGTGCTGTTCCTCTTCAACCATGGCGTGACCGGGTTGTTCGTGCTCGGCGCAGTGTTCCTGACGGTGACCGGTGCCGAGGCGCTGACCGCGGACATGGGGCATTTCGGGCGCGCACCGATCCGGCTCGGCTGGTTCGTTCTGGTGTTTCCGGCGCTGTCGCTCAACTATCTCGGGCAGGGCGCGTTCGCGCTCGCCGCGCTGGAGGCGGCGGAGACCAGCGGCGCGACGTTCGTCAATCAGGACTGGTTCTTCCTGATGGCGCCGGACGCGCTGCGGCCCTGGCTGGTCGGTCTGTCGCTGCTCGCGACGGTGATCGCCAGCCAGGCCGTGATCACCGGCGCCTATTCGCTGACCCAGCAGGCGATCCAGCTGGGGCTGCTGCCGCGGCTGCGCATCCGCCAGACCTCGGCGCATCATGCCGGGCAGATCTATCTTCCGGCGATCAACTGGCTGCTGCTGACCGGCGTGCTGGTGCTTGTCACGCAATTCCGCTCGTCCTCGGCGATGGCCGCGGCGTACGGCATCGCGGTGACCGGCACGATGGTGGTGACCACCCTGCTCGCCTATATCGTCGTGCGGCATCGCTGGCACTGGAGCCGCCCGCTGGCGCTGGCGGTGATCCTGCCGTTCCTCGCGCTCGACAGCGTGTTTTTCGGCGCGAACATCCTGCGCGTGGTGGAGGGCGGCTGGGTGCCGCTGGTGGTGGCGGCGCTGATCGGGCTGCTGGTCTATACCTGGGTGCGCGGGCGCGGAATCGTGCGTTCCTTCGAAGAGCGGCAGAGCGTGCCGCTGGCCGATCTGGCGGCGGCGCTCGAGCGGCGGCCGCCGGAGCGCGTCGAGGGCACCGCAGTGTTCCTCACCGCCAACCCGCACAACGCGCCGGGTGCGCTGCTGCACAATCTCAAGCACAACAAGGTGCTGCACGAGCGCAACCTGGTGGTCAGCATCCGCACCACCGATCGCCCGGTCGCAGCGGACGCCGATCGCGTGAAGATGGAGAAGGTCGATGCCAATTTCGCGATCGTCACGCTGACCTACGGCTTCATGGAGACGCCCGACGTCCCAGCCGATCTCGGGCTGCAGGCGGCGGCGCACAAGAAGACGCTGAACCCGGCCAAGACGAGCTATTTCATCGGCCGCAACACGCTCAAGGCATCGGCCAACGAGGGCATGCCGCTATGGCAGGACCAGCTGTTCATGTTCCTGCAGCGCAACGCGAGCGACCCGACCGATTTCTTCAAGATCCCGCCGGGCAAGGTGCTGGAACTGGGCGAACAGGTGACGGTCTGAGCGCTGAAAGCGCGAAACCGTCATCCTGACGCAAGTCAGGATCCATCGTGCCGCATGATTAGCGGCCGCGAGTGTGCGGCACGATGGATCCTGAATCGAGTTCAGAATGACGGCAGTGGGATAGCTAGCCCGCATAAACCTTGACCAGATCGTGCAGATACGCCCGCCCGTCATACAGCGACTTCACGCGGATGCGTTCGTTGAGGCCGTGGACGCCGTTGAAATCGCTGTCGATGAAGAAGCCGGGCACGCCGTAGACCGGGATGCCAATCGCCTGGAAGAAGATGCCGTCGGTGGCGCCAGTCGACATCAGGGGCACGACCGGTACGCCGGGGAAATGCCGAGCGGCCAGCGTGGTTGCCGGGCCGAGGATCTTGGGATCGAGCGGCGTCGGGATCGCGGTCGGGCGGACCGGCTGGTTGATCGTCACCTTGACCTTGGGCCCGGCCAGTTCCTGCAATTTGGCGAGCGTCGCCTCGACCGTTTCGCCGGGGAAGATGCGGCAGTTGATGTTGGCGGTGGCGCGCTGCGGCAGCGCATTCTCGGCATGGCCGGCGTTCAGCAACGTGGCGACGCAGGTGGTGCGCAGCGTGGAATGGAACGTCTTGTCCTGGCTGACGATCTTGTCCGCGGCGACATCGGCCGGGTTGGCGAGCAACTGCGTGATCGCGGTGGCGATCGGGCCGGGCATGGATTTGGCAGTGGCAGCGAAGAAGGCGCGCGTCGTATCGGTGAACTTGACCGGGAATTCGTGGCCGCGCACCGCCTCGACCGCGTCGGCGAGCTCGTAGATCGCATTGTCGGGCACTGGCTGCGAGCTGTGCCCGCCGGGATTGGTGGCGGCGAACGTATAGTTCTGCGCTGCCTTCTCGCCGACCTGCATGGCGAGCACCTGGCGCTTGCCCTGCGCATCCAGCCGCCCGCCACCGCCTTCGTTGAGCACGAATTCGGCGGCGATCAGGTCCGGCTTGTTCTTGGCCAGCCACTGGGCGCCGTTCCACGCGAAAGTGGTTTCCTCGCCGCAGGTCAGCGCCAGCTTGATCGTGCGCTTGGGGCGATAGCCCTCGGTCTTGAAGCGGATCATGCTGTCCGCCCACACCGCCGCCATCGCCTTGTCGTCGACCGTGCCGCGGGCGTAGTAATAGCCGTCCTCCTCGATCAGCGTGAACGGATCGCGCACCCAATCCTCGCGCTTGGCCTCGACCACGTCGAGATGCGCGAGCAGCAGCATCGGTTTCAGCGCCGCGTCGCTGCCGCGCAGCATCGCAACCAGCCCGCCCTCGCGCGGGTGATCGGGGACGGAGAAGGGGACGATGTCCGCATCGGCATAGCCGGCCGCCTTGAGCCGCGTGGCGATCTGCGCGGCGGCCTGGGTGCAGGAGCCGACCGACAGCGTCGTGTTGGTCTCGACCAGCTCCTTGTACAGGCCGAAGAAGCGCTGCTGGTCGGGGCTGAGCGCCTGGGCGGGGAGCGCGGCGGGCTGCAGCGCGAGGATCGAGGCCATGCCCAAAGTCGCCAGCTTGGTCGTCCGCATCGTCGCACCCCTCTATCGTTGAGCGACCAAGGTAACGGCGCGCGCGCGGCGCGCAACGGGCTAGAGCCGATGGGCGTTCCGGGGCAGTGCGAAACGCACCTCGCGATTGGCGAAATCGATATCGACGCGGCGGAACAGCCGCAGCGCATCCATGCCGAGCATCAGCGCGGGGCGCTTCTGCAGCCCGAACCGCTCGAACGGCGCGGCGTCGGCGAACGCGATCGGCAGGTTCTGGAAGGTCACGCCGCCGACCTTGATCTGCCGGATCTGCGTCGCGTCGGCGCTGAGCCATGCGCCGGTGACGCTCATCACCGAGATGGGCGTCATCGCCGGGCGGGACACGCGCTTCTTGAGCGCAAGATTGCCCATCGTGATCGCCGATCCGGTATCCAGGATCACGCGCACCCGGGTGCCGGCGTACAGCGCATCGGTGACAACGAGCTGGCCGAGCACGCTCTTGGCCGTCACGACGATCTCGTCCGCGGCGGGCGCGGGTCTGCGCCCGCGGGGGCGCGCGGCGGCGACGGTCATGCGGCGGCGATCGAAGTCGATCGTCAGCGCGCGGCCCTGCAGCGTATCGAGCCCGAGCAGCCCATCCGCGCCGAGATGTTCGGCCTCGAGCGCGGGCGCCTCGATCCGCGCGCCGCCCAGCGTGCCGACGGTGATCAGCGGGATGATCGCGGTGGCGACGGTGCTGGCGCCGGTCATCGCCGTCATCCGCACGTCGCGGCCGGGGCTGAGCTTGAGCAGCTGGGCGAGCTGGCGCGAGATGACGGTGCGTTGCGATCCGGTATCGACGATGAAGGCGTAGGGGCCCGAGTCGGCGATCTTGACCGGGAGCGTCATGCGATCCTGCTCGGTCGCGAAGTCGAGCGCGGCGGCGGCGGGATCGGGCACCGGGTCGGTGGCCCCAGGATCGGGCGGCGCCTGGAGCGGCGGTGCGCTGGCGAGAAGCACAATCAGCAAAGCGGACTTGAACACCATCGGCGGATGGTGCGCCCGAATCGGCCCTAACGCAAGATGTCATCGCACGTACGCCGCGCGGCCCGCGACCGCCCGGCTCAGTCGAGCCGCATGGCTTCCTCGGCAAGTGCCTCGGCCTCGATCAGCAGCGCGTCGTCCGCCAGCCCCGTGGCGATCTTCTCGCGCCCGATCAGGGTCAGCACCGGCACGGCGAGCGGCGAGACGCGATCGAGATCGACGTGAAGCATCGTGTCCACCGCGCGGTCGAGCAGGCTCGCCAACCGCCCGACATCGGTCATCCTGGCGCGCGCGTCTTCCCAGGCGGCCTGCAGCAGCAGATGGCCGGGCTCGTATTTGCGCAGCACGTCGTAGATCAGGTCGGTCGAGAAGGTCACCTGCTTGCCGGTCTTGCGCTTGCCCGGATGCTGGCGCTCGACCAGCCCGCCAATCACCGCGACCTCGCGGAACGCGCGCTTGAGCAATGCCGAACTCTGCACCCAATCGACGAATTCGTCCTCCAGAATGTCGGGCGAGAAGAGCGATTGCGGATCGGTGATCGGCTCCAGCCCGTAACAGGCCAGCGCATAATCGTTCGACACGAAGCCCATCGGTTTGAGCCCCAAAGTCTCCATCCGGCGCGTGACGAGCATGCCGAGCGACTGGTGCGCGTTCCAGCCTTCGAAACTGTAGGCGACCATGTAATGCCGCCCTTCGCGCGGGAAGGTTTCGACCAGCAGCTGGCCGGGATTGGGCAGGGTCGAGCGGCGCATCTGCATGTCGAGCCATTCGCGCACGTCGTTCGGAAAGCGTGACCATTGGGCGGGATCGGCGAGGAAGCCGCGGACGCGCTCGGCCAGGTTGGTCGACAGCGCCATGCGCGCGCCGCCATAGGTCGGGATCCGCGCCGGCCGGGCAGTGGCGCGGACCAGCAGGTCCTCGGTCGAGACGCCCATCACCTCCAGGCTCATGCCCGCGAAGAAGAAAGTGTCGCCCGACATCAGGGTGGCGGCGAACGCTTCTTCGACCTTGCCGAGCGAGCGGCCGTTCTTGAAGCGTACGGTGAGCATCGTCGCCTCGACGATGATCCCGGCATTGAGCCGGTGCTGGGCGACGAACTTCGGATGGCTGACACGCCACAGCCCCTCTTCGTCCTGCGTCAGCCGCTTGAACTTGTCATAGGCTTTGAGCGCATAGCCGCCGTCGCGGATGAAGCCGAGCACGCGATCGAACGTCTCCACGGTCAGCGCCGAATAGGGCAGCGCCGAGCGGATCTCGTCGAGCATGTCGGCAGACGTGAAGGGCGCGGCGCAGGCGCAGGCCATGATGTGCTGCGCGAGCACGTCGAGCCCGCCCTGCCGGAAGATGTCGGGATCAAGCTCGCCCGCATCGACCGCGTCGAGCGCAGCGCGCGCCTCGAGATATTCGAAGCGATTGCCGGGCACGATCACCGCTTCGCTTGGCTCGTCCATGCGGTGGTTGGAGCGGCCGATGCGCTGCAGCAGCCGCGACGAACCCTTCGGCGCGCCCATCTGGATGACCAGATCGACATCGCCCCAATCGACCCCGAGATCGAGGCTCGCGGTGGCGACCAGGCCGCGCAGCTTGCCGTCGGCCATGGCGGACTCGACCTTGCGCCGCGCCTCCAGCGACAGGGAGCCATGATGGATGCCGATCGGCAGGCTCATCGCGTTGACCTTCCACAGATCCTGGAAGATCAGCTCGGCCAGGCTGCGCGTGTTGCAGAACACGATCGAGGTGTTGTGCGTCTCGATCTCGGCCATCACCTGTTCGGCGGCGTAGCGCCCGGAATGGCCGGTCCAGGGCACGCGACCCTCGGGCAGCAGGATGTCGATCTTGGCCGGCGCGCCGGGTTCGCCCTGCACCAGATCGACCGTGTCGATATCGCCGTCCGGCGCCAGCCAGGCGCGATAGCCATCGGCATCGGCGACGGTGGCGGACAAGGCCACGCGGCGTAAGCTCGGCGACAGGCGTTGCAGCCGCGCCATGCACAAGGCCAGCAGATCGCCGCGCTTGCCGGTAGCGAAGGCATGGACCTCATCGACCACGATCGTCTTGAGCGTCCCGAAGATCAGGTCGCTGTCCGGATAGCTGAGCAGCAGGCTGAGCGATTCGGGGGTGGTCAGCAGGATCTGCGGCGGGCGGACGCGCTGGCGCGCCTTGCGGTCGCTGGGCGTGTCACCGGTGCGGGTTTCGACGCGCAGGTCGAGACCCATTTCCTCGATCGGGTTGATCAGGTTGCGCTGCACGTCGACCGCCAGCGCCTTGAGCGGCGAGACGTACAGCGTGTGCAGACCCTCGGTCGGCTGCTCGATCAGCTCGGTCAGCGTGGGCAGGAAGCCGGCCATCGTCTTGCCCGCCCCGGTCGCGGCGACGAGCAGGCCGTGATGCCCGGCGCGACCGACCTCGAGCATGGCGAGCTGGTGCCGCCGGGGCGCCCAGCCGCGCGTGGCGAACCAGGCGGCGAGGGGGGCGGGGAGGGCAGTCGGTTCACCGCCACTGTCGTCATGCTGATCGTGTTTCAGCATCCATCGCGCCTCATGCCCGATCGGCCCTGGTTGCACGGTGGACCCTGAAACAAGTTCAGGGTGACGGCCGTGGAGAAAAGGCGAGGCATGGAACAACCAGTCATCCCAACCATATAGGGACGATGGCAAAGCTCGGCGACTGGCTCGATCCGCAACCGCACGGCATCTACATCAAACCCGCCGATATCTGGGTCGATCCCTCGCGCCCGGTGCCGCGCGCATTGGTCACGCACGGCCATGCCGATCACGCGCGCGGCGGGCATGAGCGGGTATGGGCAACGCCGGAGACGCTGGCGATCATGGACGTGCGCTACGGCCCGCAGGCCGGCGTGCCGGTGGCCTATGGCGAGACGGTCGATTGCGGCGGCGGGGTCGAGGCGACGTTCGTGCCGGCCGGCCACGTACTCGGATCGGCACAGATCGTGCTCGATCATCGCGGCGAGCGGGTCGTCGTGTCGGGTGATTACAAGCGCCGCGCCGATCCGACCTGCACCGGTTTCCAGCCGGTCAAATGCGATGTGTTTATTACCGAGGCGACGTTCGGCCTGCCGGTGTTCCGTCATCCCGAAACCGGCGACGAGATCGACAAACTGACCGCCGCGCTGCGCGCCAACCCGACGCGCTGCGTGCTGGTCGGCGCCTATGCGCTGGGCAAGGCGCAGCGCGTGATCCGCGAGCTGCGCGACCGCGGGCATGACGATCCGATCTATCTGCACGGCGCGGTGCAGCGCCTGTGCGATCTCTATGTCGAGCTCGGCGTTGATCTGGGCGAGCTGCGCCTGGTCGCGGACACGCCCAAGGCGGAACTGATGGGCAAGGTGGTGGTGGCGCCGCCGGGCGCGCTCAACGATCGCTGGTCCAGGCGGCTGCCCGATCCCATCACCGCGATGGCGAGCGGGTGGATGCGCGTGCGGCAGCGCGCGGTGCAGCGTAATGTCGAGCTGCCGCTGATCCTCAGCGATCACGCCGACTGGGACGAACTGACCGACACGCTGACCGAGATCGCGCCCAAGGAAGTATGGGTGACGCACGGGCGCGAGGATGCGCTGGTCCATTGGTGCATGACGCGGCAGATCAAGGCGCGCGCGCTGGCGCTGGTCGGCTATGAGGATGAGGACGACTAAGCGGCGGGCTTGTTTGGCGCGGGCGTCTCCTTGCCCTTTTTCTCTATCGTCGCGAGGATCGCCGGGCCCGACGTTCCGGCATCGATCAACGCCACAAGCTTGCTCGCGGCATTGTCCGCCGGCGCGTGCGGATCATAGGCCAGCGGCAGCAGCGCGACGCGCGCCTGCCTGGGCTGGTCGTCGGTCAGCAGCTGGCGCACCACCAGCATGCGCAGCCCATCATCGTGCGGCGACAGTTCGAATGCGCGCAGCAGGCCGGTCACCGCGCTCGCGCTCGGTTTCTGGTCGGCGGCGAGGAAACTGGTGTAGAACAGCATCAGCGGCTCGGCGGCATCCGTATCCAGCCGGTTGGCCCTGACGAACCAGCTGCGCGCTTCCTTCCACACCGCCGGATCGGTCGCCTTGGCGGTGGCGGCACGGCGCAACCGTGCGCGGCCCTTGTAGAGCAGGGCGGTGCGGTCCTTGGGGTTGACGGCCAGCGCGCGGTCGGCCGCCGCCTCGCAGAGCGCGTCGTGGCCGGCATCATATTCCGCCTCGGCGAGCACGCCCTGCGCGGCGGGGTCGGCGGCAAAGGCGGCGGCGCGACGGCGCGCCTCGGGTACCAGTTCGGCTGCCTGGGCTTGGTTCACGCCGCGGTCCGAGCGCATGCGCACCGCCATCATGCTCGCCTCGCCGTCGGTCATCGTGCGCAGCGTGATCGCGCCGACCTTGAGCCGAGCGGCGGGGATGTTGAGCCCGGACAGTTTACGGCGATCGAGATAGGATTCCATGTCCTTCGCCAGCACCGTGAGATCGCCGAACGCGGTGCGCGCGGCGGCCAGGCTGGATGTGCCGTCGTTGATCAGCTTGAGATAGGTCGACAGCTGGCCTCGGCGCGCGGGATCGAACGTCAACATATGCGTCAGCAGCCAGGCGCGGCCGTAGAACACATCCTGCTGCCGCGGGTTGAGCTTGGCCTTGCTGTCGTCGAGCAACGTCTCGATCGGCAGCGGGTCGGCGAGAATCAGCCCGTTGGCGCGGTGCTGCGCCGCCACGCCGATCATTACCGAACCGTCCTTGTCGATTTTGGCGGTGGCGTTGAACTCGGCAAAGCCCTCGACGAACCAGCGTGGATAGGCGGCGGCGAAATTCTCCAGCATCAGGTGATGGGCATATTCGTGAAACAGCACGATATCGGCATTCATGCTGTTCGTGCCCGCCTCGGCATCGCCACGTCGCGGGGTGAAGGCGATCGACCCGCCGGCGCGGGGCACGTAGAAACCGGCAATGTTGCGGCAGCCCTTGCCGCACAATCTGGCGACCGCATCGGCGCTCGGCACGACATAGATGGTCAGCCGGTTGGAGCGTGCGCCGGGCGGCGTGCCGATTGCGCGGATCAGCCGCATCGCGCTGTCGAGCCGCTCGAGCCGATCGGCAAAGCCCTGCAACCAGCGCTCTTCGCTATCGGCATAGATCAGGAAATGGTCGCTGCTCGCCTCGCGCCAGGCCGCGGCGGCGGGGGTGGTCAGCAGGGGGGCAACAAGCAGGGCGATCGCCGTCAGGATGATTCGCATCGTTTAGACTATCCATCCCCTGCGCACGGTGATCGCCCAAGAATATCGGCGAACCGCTTATAGTGCGGAATCCTGTACCGGCCGCAATTAGGCCCCATTGCCCCTGAATATACCAGTAGAAACTGGCGCGCCGGTGGCCGAAGGATGGCGGATGCAGATCTTTCTATTGTGGCTTCTGCAAAGCGCCGCGGCACCGATCGCACCCGACGCGATGGCCGATCTGGCGCATGCCCCGGTTTTGCCGCGCGATGCCTGCGCAGTGGCGCGCACTGCCGATACCGAGGATATCGTCGTGTGCGGCAACATGCGTGCCGACCGATATCGCCTGCCGCGGCTCGATCACGCCCGGTTCGAGCCTGATCGCGAGACGCCCAAAGCGGAGATCGGCATTGCCGGCGGACTGAAGGGCGCTGCGGAAGTGGAAAGCGCCACGTTGCTTGGCGGGCAGGTCAGCAACAGGCTCATGGTGCGACTGAAGCTGCCCTTCTGACGAAGAGACTCAGCCAGCCCCTTCCAGCGCCTTGGCGCGGCGACGCTGGACCGAACTGCCGATGCCCAGCGCCTCGCGATATTTCGCGACGGTGCGGCGCGCGATATCGAAGCCCTTGGCGTTCAGCTGCTCGACCAAAGTGTCGTCGGACAGGATCTTGCTGCCTTCCGCCCCGATCAGCGCGCGGATCGCCGCCTTTACCGCCTGCGCCGACACCGCATCGCCGCCTTCGGACGACTGGATCGCCGAGGTGAAGAAGAATTTGAGTTCGTAGAGCCCGCGCGCGCAGGACAGATATTTGTTGCTCGTCACGCGGCTGACGGTCGATTCGTGCATCTCGATCGCGTCGGCGACCTGGCGCAGCGTCATCGGTTTGAGATGGGCGACGCCGTGCAGGAAGAACGCCTCCTGCTGCTTGACGATCTCGGTCGCCACCTTGATGATCGTGCGCTGGCGCTGGTCGAGCGCCTTGACCAGCCAGTTGGCGCTGGCCAGCATGTCGCCGAGCCACGCCTTGCTTGCCTTGTCCTGCTCGCCGCCCGACAGTTCGACATAATAGCCGCGATTGACCAGCAGGCGCGGCAGCGTCGCGGCGTTGATCTCGATCCCCCAGCCGGTCTTGCCCCCGATGGTGCGCCGCGCGACGAAGATGTCGGGGGTCACCGCCTGCGCCGGCTCGCCGCCAAAGCGACATCCGGGTTTGGGATCATAGCCGCGCAACTCGCGGATCATGTCCGCCATGTCCTCGTCGTCGACGTCGCAGATACGCTTCAGCCGGGCGAGTTCGCCGCGCGCAAGCAGATCAAGATTGTCGATCAGCCGCGCCATGCACGGATCGTAGCGGTCCGCCTCGATCGCCTGCAGCTTGAGGCATTCGGCGAGATTACGCGCGCCCACGCCGGTCGGCTCGAATGTGTGGATCACGCCAAGCACCTGTTCGACCCGGGCGAGCGGCACGCCGAGCCGGTTGGCGAGCTCGAGCAGCGGTACGGTGAGATAGCCGCATTCGTCGATCTGGTCGATCAGGTGCGCGGCGATCATCAGGTCGGGGCCCGCGAGCACCGGCCCGGCCTGCGCCATCAGATGATCGGCCAGGCTGGTATCGGCGGCGGCGAAGGAATCGAAATCGGGGCCGTCCTCGCCCATCCCGCCACTGCTGGCGCCAGACAGGCCGAGCGACCCGTCCATGCCGGCGCCATCGACAGGGCTATCGTGATGAAAGCTTTCGGCAGAGAAATCGACATCGAGCGAGGCCTCGCCGGTCGCCGCGCCGCCCATCAGCAATTGGTCGGCGGTGGCGGGATCGGCGCTGCTCTCGCCCGGCGGCTCGCGCTCGAGCGTGGGGCCGTCATCTTCGGGTGCGGACGCTTCGAGCAGCGGGTTGCGCTCGATCTCCTCGGCGATGAAGCCTTCGACCTCGAGGTTGGACAGCGCGAGCAGGCGGATCGCCTGCTGCAGCTGCGGCGTCATCACCAGCGATTGCGATTGCCTGAGGTCGAGACGCGGGGCGAGGCTCATGGGCTAGAGCGAGAAGCCCTCGCCGAGATACAGGCGGCGGACGCTCTCGTCGGCGACCAGTTCGGCCGGCGACCCGGTGAACAGCACGCGGCCGTCATAGATGATATAGGCGCGGTCGACGATGTCGAGCGTCTCGCGGACGTTGTGATCGGTGATCAGCACGCCGATGCCGCGATCCTTGAGCTGGCAGACGAGATCGCGAATATCCGAAATCGAGATCGGATCGATCCCCGCGAACGGCTCGTCGAGCAGCATGATCGAGGGATCGGCGGCCAGCGCGCGGGCGATCTCCGCGCGGCGCCGTTCGCCCCCGGACAGCGCCATCGCCGGCGCATCGCGCAGCCGCGTCAGCCCGAACTCGCCGAGCAACTGCTCCAGCCGCTCGGCGCGCGCGGCCTTGTCGGGCTCGGACAGTTCGAGCACGGTGAGGATGTTCTTCTCGACCGACAGGCCGCGGAAGATGCTCGTTTCCTGCGGCAGATAGCCAAGGCCCAGGATCGCGCGGCGGTACATCGGCAGGCCGGTGATATCGTCGCCATCGAGCATGATGCGGCCCGAATCGGGCTTCACCAGCCCCATCACCGAATAGAAGCAGGTCGTCTTGCCCGCGCCGTTGGGGCCGAGCAGCCCGATCACCTCGCCGCGTCCGACGGTGACTGAGACATCGGTGAGCACGACGCGCTTGTCGTACGACTTGGCGATCGACACGACCGACAGCCCGGTGCCACTCGGCACTTCGTGGATCGGCGGTATCGTGTCGAGGGTCGCGGTGTCGGTCATCTGAGGGCCCGTGCTCGCATAAGGGTTAGCGGAAGCCCGCGCTGCGAATGTGGCAGGCTTCGTGCATGACTATTGCCCCAGACTGGGTGGGGTTGGAAGTGGGAAGCGGCGGACGGCGCGTTTTGGGGGGTGGTTTTCGCGGGAGCGTCAGTTGCGCTTGGGCACCGAGAAGCGGCCGGTGACGCGCCCACCGGGCGCAGTCGTCGTGCTGCCATTGGCGCCGGTGCGCGTGCCGCCGACCGACGACCCGTCGATCACCGCGCGCCCGGTATCGAGGTTGATCGTCAGGCGGCCGCCATTCACCGTATTGCCACCCTGCACGAGCGACACGCCGCCAAGCATCGTGACGACGCGGCGGTTGAGATCGTACACCGCATATTGGCCGCGCGCGGTCTGATCCGGGCGGGTCACCACCACGCCGCCAGAGGCATCGAGTCGCGAAACCTGTGGGGAGCCGTCGACGACCTGCCCGGTATAGGCGACGGTCATCCGCGCGGCCCTCAGCGTCATCTCCGCCTGGCGCACCGAAACATTGCCGGCGAGCACGGCGCGGTTGGCCTTGTCCTGCAATTCGATATGGTCCGCGCCGAAATCGATCGGCGCGTTCGAATTGTGCCGCTGCGCCCCGGCGCCGACAGCGGAGACAAGGGCGACGAGCGCGAGAAGGCGGACGGGCGTGGTCATCGCGCTTATCTGTTCCTTCCGGGGACGATCCGCAAGCGGGCGTTGCCATCCAGCGTCACGACATGCGTGTTGAGATCGGCCTTCATGCTTTGCGCGCTGAAATTGCCCTGCGGTACCGTGCCGGTGACCGCGCCGCCGCTTTGCAGCTTGCGTGTCTTGAGATCGACCGTGGCATCCTGCGTATCGATCTTATAGCCGTTGGCCGCGGTGAAGTGGACCGGCCCGTCGACCTTCACCTGCTCGCTGGTCATGTCGTAATGGCCCTTGTCTGCGACCAGATTGGCCGGCCCGTCGGGCATCTGCAGTTCGGCCGACAGCGCGTTGAGCTGCACGACCTGTTCGCTGGCGCTGCGCTGCACGGCGGAGCCGGCGGTCAGCGTGAACGGCCGGCGCTCGTTATCCTCGCCGCGATAGCGCGCGCTCTGCAGCCGCAACCGCTCCTTGGCGACCTCGACCTTGTTCTTGTCGAGCAGGAAGGAAACATCGCCGCGCGTGGTGAGCGGCGCCATGACGAGAAAGGCCGCGAGCACGCCGATCGCGATCGGCAGGCCCATTGCCGAAATCCTGACGAAGCGGTCGTGGCTGCTGCCCGGCGCGGCCCACACCTGTCGTTCGGAACGGACCCGCGCCGCGACGTCAGACATGCGCGAAGATGTCCGTCTCCGGCCAGCCGGCGAGATCCAGCGCCGCGCGGTGCGGCAGGAAATCGAAGCAGGCCTGCGCCAGTTCGGTACGGCCCTCGCGCGCCAGCCGGCGATCGAGCTCCTCGCGCAACCGGTGCAGGTAGCGCACGTCGGACGCGGCATAATCCTTCTGCGCCTCGGACAGGACCGGCCCGCCCCAGTCGGACGATTGCTGCGCCTTGGAAATGTCGGTCTGCAGCAATTCGCGCACCAGCTCCTTCAGCCCGTGGCGGTCGGTATAGGTGCGCACCAGGCGCGAGGCGATCTTGGTGCAATAGGCCGGCACGGCGCTGACGCCGAGATAATGATCGATCGCGGCGAGATCGAACCGCCCGAAATGATAGAGCTTCACACGGGCCGGATCGGCCAGCAACGCGCGCAGATTGGGCGCCTCATACTCGCTGGCGGGGCCGAAGCGGACGAGATGCTCGTCCGCTCCGCCATCCGACAATTGCACGACGCACAGCCGGTCGCGCGGCGTGAGCAGGCCCATCGTCTCGGTGTCGACGGCGATATCGGCGCCGTCCGCGAACAGGCCGGCGGGAATGTCTTCTTCGTGGAGATATACGGTCATCCACTCCGCCTAGCCGCGAACGGCAAAGCGCTCAATGCTTTGTCGGTACGCCGCCGGCCTTGGCCTCGCGCTTCTCACGCCGGTTGCGGGCGAGGATGTTGAGCGTCTCGACCCCGGCCGAAAAGGCCATCGCGGCATAAATATAGCCCTTGGGGACATGCACCCCGAAGCCGTCGGCGATCAGCACCACGCCGATCATCAGCAGGAAACCCAGCGCCAGCATCACTACCGTCGGGTTTGCGGCGATGAAATTGGCCAACGGCGTGGCGGCGAGCAGCATCACGCCGACCGCGACGATCACCGCGACGATCATCACCGGCAGGTCGTCCGTCATGCCGATCGCCGTCAAGATCGAATCGATCGAGAAGACCAGATCGAGCGCCAGGATCTGCGCGATCGCCGCGCCGAAGCTGAGCGCGGTCTTGCCCTTCTTGTCCAGCGGCGTACCCGATTCGGCCGGGTCCATCGTGTGATGGATTTCCTTGGTCGCCTTCCACAGCAGGAACAGTCCGCCGGCGATCAGGATCAGGTCGCGCCACGAAAACGCCGTCTCGAAGCTCGGCTCGCCATGCGCCCCGGTGGCGCCCTGCAGGCCGAGATCGAATACCGGGGCGGTGAGGCCGGCGATCCAGGCGATCATCGAGAGCAGCAACAAGCGCAGCCCGAGCGCGAGCCCGATGCCGAGCCGGCGCGCCTTGTTCTGCTGGGCGGCCGGCAGCTTGTTCGACAGGATCGAGATGAAGATGAGATTGTCGATGCCGAGCACGACCTCAAGCACGATCAGCGTGGCAAGGGCGGCCCAGGTGGCGGGATCGGAGAATAATTGGAGCAGGGACATGAGCCGATCTGTGCCGTTCGGGACACACTCCCGCAAGCATATGATTCAAGCATTGCCGCAATTTGGACGAATTTATTCGCCGCCTCGTTCTTTTTAGGCTAAACCGATTCGGTGGCACGATCGGTTTGGTGTCCGGAAGCCCGCGCTTTTCGTCCGGCGGTGCGGTTTCTACAGGCAAGTTTGGACGAACCGGGAAGACGAACAGGGCATGAGTTTCGATAAAGGACGCCGCGGGGATCGCGGTGGGCGTGGCCGCGACAAGCGCGACGGTTTCGGCGGCGATGATTTTAACAGCGGCAGCAGCTTCGGCGGCGGTGGCGATCGCTTCGGCGGCGGCGGCGGCGGCGATCGTTTCGGCGGCGGCGGTGATCGCTTCGGCGGTGGCGGCGATCGCTTCGGCGGCGGCGGCGGCGGCGGTGGTGGTTTCCGCAGCGGCGGCGGTGGCGGCTTCGGCGGTGCACCGGGTGGCGGTGGCGCCGGGCGCGGCATGCCGCCCCAGGTCGTCGGCGAAGGCACCGGCGTGGTCAAATTCTTCAACGGCCAGAAGGGCTTCGGCTTCGTCGTGCGCGATGACGGCGGCGAGGACGTGTTCGTTCACATCAGCGCGGTCGAGCAGGCCGGCCTCACCGGTCTGGCCGAAGGTCAGCCCTTGGGCTTCACGCTGGTCGATCGCGGTGGCCGCATCTCGGCGACCGATCTCAAGATCGACGGCGAGCCGATGGCCGTCACCGACCGCGGTCCGCCGCGCGAGCGTGATGCCGCGGCCCCTGGCGGCCCGCGTGGCGCCGCGACCGGTGGCGCGCCGCAGCGCCAGCTGACCGGCGAAAAGGCGACCGGCACGGTCAAGTTCTTCAACGCGATGAAGGGCTTCGGCTTCATTCAGCGCGATGACGGACAGCCCGATGCGTTCGTGCACATCTCCGCGGTCGAGCGCGGCGGCATGACCAGCCTCAACGAAGGCGACCGGCTCGAATTCGAGCTCGAAGTCGATCGTCGTGGCAAGCATGCAGCGGTGAACCTGACCTCGATCGCTTAAAGCGACCCCGGTTCGAGTCTAAGAAAACCCGGCGTGCCCCAGCGGCGCGCCGGGTTTTTCTTTGCGCTCGTTTGGGGGGGGGCGGGAGGCGATCGCGCAGCATGGCCGCTGCCTATCCGCCCAAGCAGGTCAGACGATCAGCCGCTTGAGTGCCGCCACCGTATCCGCTTCGGCGGCAGGTTTGTCGGTCCGGATCCGCGCGATTCGCGGAAAGCGCATCGCGACGCCCGACTTGTGCCGCTTCGATTCGTGGATCGAATCGAACGCGATCTCCAGCACCAGCGCCCGCTCGACCTCGCGCACCGGGCCGAACCGGTTGAGCGTATGAGTGCGGACGAACTTGTCGAGCACCTTGAGCTCCTCGTCGGTAATCCCCGAATAGGCCTTGCCGACGGGCAGCAGTTCGCCATCCTCGGTCCAGCAGCCGAACGTATAGTCGCTGTAGAAGGAGGAGCGGCGGCCCGAGCCGCGCTGCGCGTACATCATCACGCAGTCCGCGGTCAGCGGATCGCGCTTCCATTTGTACCACAGGCCGACCCGGCGCCCGGTGACATATGGCGAATCGCGCCGTTTGAGCATCACGCCCTCGATCGCGGCATCGCGTGCGCCCGCGCGGATCCCCTCCAGCGCGGTGAAATCCTCTGCCTCGATCACCGCACTAAGATCGAAGCGCGCCGGATCGAGCCGCGGCATGAAGGCTTCGAGCCGAACGCGGCGCTCGCGCCAGGGCAGGGGGCGCAGATCCTCCGCGCCGTCGAACAGGATGTCGTAGACCCGGACGAACGCGGGATAATCGCTCAGCATCTTGGCCGATACGGTCTTGCGCCCGAGCCGCTGCTGCAGTGCGTTGAAGCTCGCCGCCCCGCCGCCATCCTCGAGCGTGCCGCCCTGATGCTCGCCCTTCACCAGCAGTTCGCCGTCGATCACGCCGGGCGTGGTAAACGCGCGCGCGACCTCCGGAAAGCTCCCGGTGACGTCGTCGCCGGTGCGGCTGAACAGCCGTGTCTCGCCGGCGACGTGCACGATCTGCACGCGGATCCCGTCCCATTTCCATTCCGCGGCATAGTCGGCCAGATCGACGCGCAGGTCCTCGAGCGGATGGGCCAGCATGAACGGGCGGAACACCGGCACGTCGGCAGTGGTCGGCTGCGCGCCCGTGCCCTCGGCCCAGGCGAACAGGCTGGCATAAGGCGCGTCGATCCCGTGCCACACCTCCTCGACCGCCTCGACATCGATCTCGAACGCCGTGGCCAACGCGGTCTTGGCGAGCCGCGCGGACACGCCGATGCGTAGGGCGCCGGTCGCCATCTTGAGCAATGCGAAACGTTCCTCGGCATCGAGCCGGTCGAGCATCGCGGCGAGCGCCGCCGGCGCGTCCGAGCGCGACAGCGCGTTGAGCGTCCCGACCGCCTGGCTGATCGTCAGCGGTTCGGCCGCCGGCGGCGGCACCGGCGGGTTGGGCCATAGCAAGGCGATGGTCTCGGCACTGTCGCCGACATAGTCGCGGCTCATCCGGTACAGCACCGGATCGACCCGCGCCTCGATCAGCGCGCGGATCACGGCGGGCTTGACCCCCGGCAGATCGAGATCGCCGGTCAGTGCGGCAAGCCCCCAGCCGCGATCGGGATCGGGCGTGGCGCGCAGATAATCGCCGATCAGCTTGAGCTTCGCATTGCGCGAGCGTGTGTAGATCAGGGCATCGAGCAGATCGGCAAAGGCGCGCATGACGCGCTAACGCATGGCGCCCGCCGCTGGCTCCCGCTCTGGCGACACGCGATGAGAAAGCTGCTGATCGCCGTCCCGGCTATCGTATCGATCGGGCTGCTGGACCTGCTGAGCGGCCTTTCCAACGCGCGGCGGTCGCCGATCGTGCGTACGGCCAGCCTGGCGCTCTCCGGTTGGCCTGGGCGCGTCAAGCGGGGCAGGCGTCAGTCGATCGCGGGCCCGGTGCGCTGCCCGGCGCGCAGCCCGAGGACCAGCGAAATGGCGAGGATTGCGGTGGCTACCACGAACAACTGCTGGGCGACCCCGGCCAAACCGCCGGCAAGACTCTGCACCGACGCGAACAGTCCGATGACGAGTAACAGGATGGCCCAGCGCAGCATGTACATTCTTCCAACGTGTGGAATATCAACGATGCGGCCGTTGCGCTTGTTCCGGGGCAGTTACCGTTGCACGCGGGTATAGCGAAACGAGATTTCCTGGGGCTTGCCGTTTCCGCGAATGACCACGGTCGATACCAGTTTGTTGCCGTTGCGACGCACCGTCAGGCCAGCGAAATAGGCGGCGTCGGGCTCCAGCGCGACGAGCGGGAATTCCACCACATGGCCGCTCTTGTCTTCCCAGCCGGTCAAGTCGGCGTTGAAGTGCCGCACCCGGTATACCAGCGAGCCGCCGCGCGGGACGATCTGGACCAGTTCCTGAAAGGCGACGCGGCCTTGCTTGTCAGTCTGTACGAAATGGCCGGCGATCTGCCCGCCCAGGGCTTGCGAATATACTTCGGTGGCCGGCGCGTCGATCCCGTCTCCGCGCCATTCGCCGGCAAGCCAGCTCAATTGGTCGATCGTTGCCGGGGGCGAGACGGCGCCCGGCTGCAACTGTCGTGTTTCTTGCGCGATTGTCGGCGTGGCAATCGCCGCCAACATCAATACGAAACCATGTTTCATCAGATCGACCCCCGCCGTTTCATCAAAGTCTGAAACAGCGGGGTCGATTTGTCGAGCTTAGCCCTTGCGGCTGGCCTCGAACAGGAACCAGGCGCGCTCCTCGGCGAGATCGGTCCAGTCGTCGAGAATGCCGCTGGTGGCATTGTCCTTGGCTTCGTCGACGATGTCCTTGGCCTCGCGCAGGGCTTCGACGAGCTTCAGATTGTCCTCGCGCAGCTCAACCAGCATGTCGGTCGCGCTGACGAAGGGCTGGTCATTGTCCTTGATCGTCTGATGGCGCGCAATGTCGCCGATCGAGCGCAGCGTGGTGTTGCCGGTCTTGCGCACGCGCTCGGCGATCGCATCGGTGGTGTCGAGGATCTGTGTCGCCTGATCGTCGAGCATCAGATGATAGTCGCGGAAATGCGGGCCGGATACATGCCAGTGAAAGTTCTTGGTCTTGAAATAGAGCGCGAAGCTGTCGGCAAGGATGCCGTTCAGCGCCTCGGCGACCGATTTGGCCGCGTTGCTCTGAATGTCGGTCGGGGTTTTCAGCGGGGCTGCCGGGTCGGCCATGGCGAGTTCTCCTTGGGTTCGTTGCGGTAACGATTCGAGTAGCGCAAACGCTCCGCCTGCATCCAACGAAAATCTAGATCAGTCTGATCGCCCCCAGCGCCAGATAGACGCCGATCAACAGGAACAGCGCGCCGGCGCCGATGCGGACCGCGGTGATCGGCAAGCGCCGGCGCGCGGCTTCCCCAGCCAGGATGGCCGGCACGTTGATGGCCAGCGCGCCGATCGTCGCGCCAATCGCTGCGAACACAGGCGCGGGGCTGCGTGCGGTGATCGCGGCGGTGAGGAACTGGCTGCGATCGCCGAGGGCAAGGACGAACACGCCGGCCAGGCTGGTCGGGAATGCGCCAAGCCGCCAGTTGGTCAGCCGATCCGGCGGCTTGATCGCGGAAAAGGCGGCGATGCCCGAAAAGATCAGCGCGATCGCCAGAAACAGATCCCGCGCATTGGGCGACATCTCGCGCGCCACGAGCGTGCCGCCGATCGCCGCGATCGTATTGCCCAGCGCCAGGGCCAGCGCAGTGGCGAGGATCACGGTGACGCGCGGATAGCGGTCACCGAGGATCGCGGCGAGCCACGGCGTGCGGTCGCTTGCCTGAGCCAGCGCGGCCGCGACCAGGGCGGCCATCAGTGCGTCCATACTGCTATCCGAACATCCGCACCGCACAGGCCGCGCGATAGGTGTCACAGGCGGCCTCGTCCTGCCGCTCGCTGCCCACCGCATCACGCAGCAGATCGAGCCAGGCGCGGATCAGCGGGCCGCATTCGCCGCGCGCCAGCCCCATTTCCAGCGCCTGCGCGACGGTCACCGCGGGGCGCATGCCGCTGCGGTGCGCCAGCGCGCGGATCCGGTCGATCTCGTGCGCGAGATCGGCCGGGCGGTCGATCCCGACGCGCGCACCGATCCGGCCGATTCGCGCGGTCAGCTCGTTCTTGATCGTATCGTCCGCCATGCCCCATGCTCCCGTGTTACCGGAAAGGTGCGCCTGCAGTGGTAAACACGGCCTTAAATGCGGCTTATGCTTGACTTGGAAAGGCCTTTGGGCCAACGGACGCGGCTTGTGAGCGGCGGCTTGTTCGCCGCTCTTTGCTTTTTTACAGATTCAGGAACCGGGCTCATGGCCAAGCCAACAACCGTCAAGATCAAGCTGCTGAGCTCGGCAGACACCGGCTTCTTCTACGTCACGAAGAAGAATCCGCGTACCAAGACCGAGAAGCTCTCGTTCAAGAAGTACGATCCCGTCGTGCGCAAGCATGTCGAGTTCAAGGAAACGAAGATCAAGTAAGCCGCTTCTGCGGTCTGCCTGATCCCGGCCGTCGGCCGGTCGCGAGCCGCAGGGGGTGCCTCTGCGGCTTTTTGCGTGCGTGCGCTCCACGCTCTTCATCCTGAATCAGGTTCAGGATGACGGCGGGTAAATGGCCTACAACAGCACCCGCACCGATTCCACGAAGCGCGCCAGCGAGATCGGCTTGGAGACATAGGCATCCGCCCCGGCGGCGCGGATCCGTTCCTCGTCCTCGCGGCCGGCATAGGCGGTGACCGCCATGATCGGAATCGCCTTCAGTGCTTCGTCCGCCTTGAGCTGGTTGATCAGTTCGAAACCGCTGACATGCGGCAGCTGGATGTCCATGATGATCAGATCGGGCGCGAATTCGCGGGCCTTCGCAACAGCTTCGCGACCGTCTCGGACCCCTTCGGGGAGATAGTCATGAGCGCGCAGCAGGTCGCAGAACAGCTTCAAATTGAGTTCATTGTCCTCGACAACGAGCACTCTTTTTGCCACGTCCGCGCCATCCTGTATCGTCATGCGAAAGAGTGATAGGCAATGCGCGCCCGCGAGACAAATGAAGACGCCGGCGCGCTGGCGCTGCGTGCGCTGGTTTGGACCCTGGGCGAACCGGATCGCGCGCAGCGGCTGCTCGACACGACCGGGCTCGATCCGAGCGACTTGCGGGCGCGCGCCGGCGAGCCCGCCGTGCTCTCCGCCGTGCTTGGCTTCCTGGAAAATTATGAGCCCGATTTGATCGCCTGCGCCGACGGGCTGGCGGTCGCGCCCGACGCACTGGTCGGCGCGCGCGCGGCGCTGGACGGAGGATATGAGGCATGAGGCCGCTGCTGATCTGTGATTGCGACGAGGTGCTGCTGCACATGGTGCGGCATTTCGGCACCTGGCTGGGCGAGACGCACGATATCGACTTTGCGATCGCCGGTGGCGATTTCGCCAGCAGCATGACTCGGCGTGACGGCGGGCCCGCGCTGACGCGCGAGGATATGTGGGGCATGCTCGACGGCTTCTTCCCGGGCGAAATGGATCGCCAGACGCTGGTGCCGCATGCGCGCGAGGCGCTCGCTACACTGGCCAAGGCCGCCGACATCGTCATCTTGACCAATCTGCAGGATCAGTGCCGCCAGCCGCGCATCGAGCAGCTCGCGAAATTCGGGATCGACCACCGCGTCGAATGCAACCAGGGCGGTAAGGGCGACCCGGTGGCGAAGCTGGTCGCCGAGCATGGCAATCCCGTCACCGTGTTCGTCGACGATCTCGCAGTGCATCACGACTCGGTCGCGAAGCACGCGCCGGGCGTGCACCGGCTGCACATGGTATCCGAACCGGCGCTCGCCCCGCACGTGCCCAAGGCCCCGGCGGCACATGCGCGGATCGACGACTGGAACGATGCCGAACTGTGGATCATGGAGCGGTTTGCTGCAGGCCTTCCCGCGTGAGGGAGGGCTTCGCTTTCTCGACGCGGTTCAAGGTGCGCTATGCCGAGATCGACGCGCAGGCGATCGTGTTCAACTCGCGCTACCTCGAATATGCCGATGTCGCCGTGACCGAATTCTGGGAATGGACCGGAATCGCCGAGGCATTGCCGGAATGGCGCACGGCGGAGTTCCACGTACGGCGTAGCGAGATCGACTATCTGAAGCCGTTCGCCTGGGGCGACGAGATCGAGGCATTCGTACGCGTCGACAGGATCGGTGGCTCCAGCATCACGAAGCGATTCGAACTGTGCCATGCCACGACCGGCGACCTGCACTGCGTGATCCAGATGGTCAGCGTGAACGTCGATCTGGCGACGCATCGCCCGGTGACGATCTCGGATGGGATCCGGGGTTTTTTGCGCGGCTTGCCCACCCAATAATTGACCGTCACCCTGAACTTGATTCAGGGTCCATCCCGCCACCCGGACGATCGGCAGTGCGGCATGATGGATCCTGAAACGAGTTCAGGATGACGGTGTTGGGGTGGGGGCGGCGCGATCGAACGGGGCGACCTTACCGCCCCAGCGCCTCGGCGATCAGCTTGCGCGTATTGTCGATGCCGTACAGCGCGATGAAGCTGCCCATGCGCGGGCCCTGCTCGGAGCCGAGCAGCGTCTCGTACAGCGCCTTGAACCAGTCGCGCAGGTTTTCGAACCCGCCCGCGTCGCCGAACTCGCTCTTGCCGATCTCGTAGACGATGTTCTGGATATCCTCCGGCCGTGCATCCGCCGAAAGCCCCGCCAGATCGGCATCCAGCCGCTCTAGCGCGGCGATTTCGATGCCCACAGGCGCGCGGCGCTTGAGCGTCGGCGTCACGAAATCGCGGCCATAGGCCAGCGCATAGCCGATCAGATCGTCAAGCGCGGGATAGGCCTCGGGCGTGGCATCGGGCACGTAATTGGCCAGATAGCCCCACACCTGCTCCTTGCTGGCGTCACCCATCACGCCGACCAGGTTGAGCAGCAGCCCGAACGTCACCGGCAGCGTCTCGGCCGGCGGCGGGCCGTTATGGATATGGTGCACCGGATTGCCGAGCTGCTGCTCGACCGGCTGATGCGGATACTTCTCCCGGAACTGCCAGTAATCGTCGACCGCGCGCGGGATGAGTCCCAGGTGCAGTGCCTTGGCCTTTTTGGGTTCGCGATAGATGTAGAAGGCTAGGCTCTCGTCCGGGCCGTAGGTCAGCCACTGATCGAGGCTGAGCCCGTTGCCCTTGGACTTGGAGATCTTCTCGCCCTTCTCGTCGAGGAACATCTCGTAATTGAACCCTTCGGGCGGGCGCCCGCCGAGCACGCGCGCAATCTTCGAGCTCTGCGTGACCGAATCGATCAGATCCTTGCCCGCCATCTCGTAATCGACACCCAGCGCGACCCAGCGCATCGCCCAGTCGACCTTCCACTGCAGCTTGGCCTGGCCGCCGAGGATCGATTGCTCGATACGCTGACCCTCGTCGATGAAGGCGATCATGCCGGTTTCCGCATCGAGCACTTCGATCGGCACCTGCAGCACGATGCCGCTCGTCGGTGACACTGGCAGGACCGGCGAATAGGTCGCCTGGCGTTCCTTGCGCAATGTCGGCAGCATTACGTCCATGATGCCCTGATAATGGCGCAGCACGCCCTTCAGCGCCTCGTCGAACGTGCCGTCGGCATAATAATCGGTCGACGAGACGAATTCATAGTCGAAGCCGAAGCGATCGAGGAATTCGCGCAGCAACGCATTGTTGTGCGCGGCGAAGCTCTCGTGCGTGCCGAACGGATCGGGGATGCGCGTCAGTGGCTTGCCGAGATGCGCGGTCAGCATCTCCTTGTTGGGGACATTGTCGGGCACCTTGCGCAGCCCGTCCATGTCGTCGCTGAACGCGATCAGCCGGGTCGGGATATCGGACAGCGTCTCGAACGCGCGGCGCACCATCGTCGTGCGCAGTACTTCGTTGAACGTGCCGATATGCGGCAGGCCCGAGGGGCCATAGCCGGTCTCGAACAGCACATGGCCTTTCGCCGGCGCGCCGTCCGGGTAGCGCTTGAGCAGCTTGCGTGCTTCCTCATAGGGCCAGGCTTTGGAGTCGAAGGCGGCGGTGCGCAGGTCAGTCGTCATGGGGGGGCTCTAGCGGGAAGTGCGGGATTCGTCATCCCTGGCAGTTGAGAGACAGGAGACGCTCAACCGATCCTGCTTGTTCTCCCGTGAAGGCGGGCGGCCAGGGCCACGAGCGATACGCACCGTTAGCTAGGATCCTGCGGTCGCAGGAGCGCTGAGCCGTTGCCATTTCGTTCCACCCACGTCACTGTCGCCCACGTGAGTCTCCGCTATCCCGCCCTCCATGCCAGCCATAGCGGCATCTGGATCGCCACCGACGAGGGCACGCGCCCGATCGGCCGCGGCGAGGCGATCCGCATTGCCGCGGATACGCCGGTGATCGTGCTCAACGCAGCGCTGGTCGGCCAACGGCTCGGCTATGCCGATCTCGCCGGGCTCGACGTGCTCGAACTGTTCGCCTTCATGTGCCCGGCGCGCTTCATGGTGCCGACGCCGCGCGGCCTCGCGCGTGCGACCGGGCTGGAAACGCCGGCGCGCGACGAGGATGTCGCCACTTTCCTGCGTGCGGCGGCGCAGGCGTTGCTCGATCTGCCCAAGGGGGAGTGGCCGGAAAAGGAAGGCGCGTGGATGTCGGCGCAGTCACTGTTCCGCCTGCGCTGGCCGTGGGCGCCGGTGATCGGCGATCATCTGGTCAAGCCGGTAGAAGCGGAACGCTGGCTGTTCTCGAAGCTGCCCGAATGGTCGGAAGGCGCGCCGCGCCCGCAGCCGCGCACGATCACGCTGGACGGCGACGAAACGCAGGCGCGGCTCGCGCATCTCACCGGGTCGGCCGCCGAACAGCGGACCGGGCAGCGCGCCTTCGCGCAGGCGGCGATGGATGCGTTCGGCCCGCGCATGGTGCGCGATTCGCCCAATATGGTGCTCGCCGAAGCGGGGACGGGGATCGGCAAGACCTTGGGATATCTCGCGCCGGCGTCGCTCTGGGCGGAAAAGGCAGGCGGGGCCGTGTGGGTATCGACCTTTACCAAGGCGCTGCAGCGGCAATTGGGGCAGGAAAGCGCGCGACTGTTCCCCGACGCTACGGTGCGCAAGCAGAAGGTAGTGACGCGCAAGGGGCGCGAGAATTATCTGTGCCTGCTCAATCTGGAAGATGCACTGCAGGGCGGTTTTCAGAATCGCGCCGCGGTGCTCGCGCAACTGGTCGCGCGCTGGGCGGCGTATAGCGCCGACGGCGACATGGTCGGCGGCGATCTGCCCGGCTGGCTGCCCACCCTGTTCCGCCGCAACGGCTCGACCGCGCTGACCGACCGGCGCGGCGAATGCGTCTATGCCGGCTGCCCGCATTACCGCAAATGCTTCATCGAGCGCGCCGCGCGGGCGAGCAGCGAGGCGGATATCGTCATCGCCAACCACGCGTTGGTGATGGTCAACGCCGCGCGCGGCCGCGAGCTGACCACCCGCCCGACGCGCTATGTGTTCGACGAGGGCCATCACCTGTTCGATGCGGCGGATTCGATGTTCTCCACCGCGCTGACCGGCCAGGAGACGATCGAGATCCGGCGCTGGATCCTCGGCCCCGAATCCGGCGGGCGCGGACGGCGGCGCGGCCTGCAGGCGCGCCTGTCAGACGTGGCGAGCTATGACGAGGGCGGTGCGCGCGCGATCTCCGAAGCGGTGGTCGCGGCGCAGGCGCTGGCCGCCGACGGCTGGCTGCAGCGCGTCGGCGAAGGCGCGCCGTTCGGGCCGATCGAGACGCTGCTCGCCGCGGTGCGCGGGCTGACCTATGCGCGCGCCGAGGCGGCGGGCGATGCCGGCTACGCGCTGGAAACCGAACTCGCCGAGCCCGACGCCACTTTGGTCGAGGCGGCCGGGCCTGCGGCGCATGCGCTCGATGCACTGGTGCGGCCGTTGGTCACGCTCGGCCGGCGACTGGAAGCCGTGCTGGCCGAGGCGCCTGACTGGATGGATGGGCCGGCGCGCGCGCGGGTGGAGGGCGCGATCGCCTCGATCGGCTGGCGCGCCGAGACGGTGGCGGCGTGGGTGTCGCTGCTCGCACGGGTCGGCGGCCCGGCCTCGCCCGATTTCGTCGACTGGCTGGCGGTCGATCGCGTCGAGGGGCGCGAATATGACATCGGGCTGCACCGCCACTGGCTCGATCCGAGCAAGCCGTTCGCCGAGACGGTGCTCAAACCCGCCCACGGCGCGCTGGTCACCTCGGCGACGCTGCGCGGCGGCGGCGCCGATCCCAACGAAGGCTGGGCGGTGGCCGAAGCGCGCACCGGCGCCAATCATCTGCTGCGCGGCGCGAGCCGGTTCGAGGCATCGTCGCCGTTCGATTACGCTTCCCAGGCCGAGGTGCTGATCGTCACCGACGTCAAGCGTGGCGACATGGGCGCGCTGGCCAATGCCTATGCACGGCTGGGCTGCGCCAGCGGCGGCGGGATGCTCGGCCTGTTCACCGCGATCCGGCGGCTGCGCGGGGTGCATGCGCGGATCGCCGATCGGCTCGCGCGCGACGGACTGCCGCTCTATGCGCAGCATGTCGATCCGATCGATACCGGCACGCTGATCGATATTTTCCGCGATGATGCCAGCGCGTCGCTGCTCGGCACCGATGCGCTGCGCGACGGTGTCGACGTGCCCGGCGAGTCGCTCCGCCTGGTGGTGATGGAGGGTGTGCCCTGGCCCAAGCCGACCGTGCTGCACGCCGCGCGCCGGCTGGCCAGCGGCGGCAGCGCTTATGACGATCGCATCGTCCGTGCGCGGCTGGCGCAGGCGTTCGGACGGCTGATCCGCCGCGCCGACGATCGCGGCATGTTTGTATTGTTGTCCGCCGCGATGCCGTCGCGGTTGCTCACGGCTTTCCCGCCTGGCGTCAGGATCGAACGAGTCACGCTGGACGAGGCGGTGCTGCGCGCATCGCGTCTTCCTTCCGTCACGCAGGTCGTGCAAGAGGTCCGCCTGGACGCCTGACGGAGAGCCCATGAAGACGTTAACGCTGCTCCGCCACGCCAAGTCGGGCTGGGACGATACGGTCGCGCGTGATTTCGATCGTCCGCTGAACGGCAAGGGCAAGCGCGCCGCCGAAGCGGTCGGCAAACACTGGCGCAGCCTCGGTCTGGTCTTCGATCATGTCGTCGCCTCGCCCGCGGTGCGCGTTGGCGAGACGATCGCGCATCTTCAGACGGGGTACGGCACCGATCTCGCCCCGGTGGTGGATCGCCGCATCTATCTCGCCTCGGCGATGACGCTGCTCGACGTCATCCACGGGCTGCCGGAAAGTGCCGACCGGGTGCTGATGGTCGGGCACAATCCGGGGCTCGAGGATCTCGTGCTGATGCTGGTGCCGGACGACACCGCCGATGATGGCTTGCGCGATACGGTGGAGGAGAAATTTCCCACCGCCAGCACCGCGGAAATGACCTTCGATGGCGCCTGGGCGGACGTCGCGGCCAACGGCGCGACGCTAACGCGGTTCATCCGCCCACGCGATCTCGATCCCGCGCTCGGGCCTGATCAGGACTAGCCTAGGCGGTCGTCAGCGCGCGATAGGACGCGACGAAATCAGCTGCGCGCGCGCTAACCTCGTCCGCGCTCATGCCCGCTGCATAGAGCGCGCCGCCCAGCCCGAAGCCGGCCGCGCCGACCTGCAGCCACGGCGCCATCGTCGTCGGCGTGATGCCGCCGACCGGCAGGATCCGCGTCGTCTTGGGCAGCACGGCGCGCATCGCTTTCAGCACCACCGGGCTCGCCGCTTCGGCCGGGAACAGTTTGAGCGCGCTGGCGCCGGCGTCGAGCGCAGCGAACGCCTCGGTCGGCGTAGCGATGCCGGGCAGCGATACGAGGCCGCGGCCCGCCGCCTCGGCGATCACCGCAGTGTTGGCGTTGGGCGAGATGATTAGCGTGCCGCCGGCCGCCTCGACCCTGGCCACGTCCTCCACGCGGAGCACGGTGCCGGCGCCGACCACCGCGCGGCCCGCGACCGCCTTGGCCAGACGCGCGATCCCGTCGAACGGCTCGGGTGAGTTGAGCGGGACTTCGAGGATCTTGAAGCCGGCGTCGACCAGTGCCGTGCCGACCGCCTCAACCTCGTCGGGCCGCACCCCGCGCAGGATTGCGATCAACGGCAACTCGGCAAAGGCGGCGTCGAAGGCGGTGAGATGGGTCATGCTGAAAGCTCCCGAAGGCGGGTGATGCCGGCGACGAACGCGCCGTGGCTGTCGATGATCGTCGCGTTGCCGCCGAGTGCGGTGACAGCGGCGGCGTAGAGCGTGCCGAGGCCGGGGTCGGCCAGGATATAAATGGGCATGCCGGGCTGTTCCGCCAGGCGTGCCGCCACGTCGCTGCCGATCAGCAGCCCGCTGGCATAGGAGGCGGCATCCCGGTCGTCGCGCAGGCCCAGCACGCCGCTGGCGCGGATGCCGAACAGGCTGGCGGCGAGGTCGCGCCTAGCGCCTTCGGCCACGCCGGCGCGGAACGCATCCCCGTCGCCGACGTCGCCGCCCAATTGCCGCGCGAGCAGGCCGTTGCCGCGCAGCATCGCGAACAGTTCGCCGGTCATCGCGGTGACGAAGCTGGTGATCCGTCCGTCCGCGATCATCGCCCATTTGCAATGCGTGCCCGGCTGGCAGAGAAGCGCCTCGCTCGGCACCAGCCCGGCCGCAGCGGCGCCGAGCAACTGCACCTCCTCGCCGCGCATCACGTCGGCGCGGGCACCGTCGCGGTAGGCCAGCCCCGGTACGATGGCGGTGCGATCGTCGATCCGGCCGAGTGCAGTGGCCAGCGCCTCGAGCCCGGCGGGCGCTGCCACATACGGTACGTCGCGCCAGCCAATCGTCGATCCGACCATCCCGGCAAGGAGCATGGGGAGGTCGCCGAGCCGCTGGCGGATCGCGGCGACCTCGCCGGGATAGTCACCCGGCGTCAGTGACGCCGCGCCGCGCGCATCGCGCTCGGTGCGCGTGACCAGGCCGTGCTCGATCACGAAGGCGCGGCGGTTGGTGGTGCCCCAGTCGACGGCGATGAACGCGTCGCTCATTGCGGGGCCTGCCGTTGGATGATCATGACGCTACTTTCCAGGGCGCGGCCGGCGGTCGCGCGTGTTGCGGCTGATTTATACGACAATAGTCGCATGTCTAGCGCTTGCCACGTGACACTGGCAGCGCTTTGCGCCAGAAACCGATCGATGGAGAGCCTTCCCAACGATAGCGACATCGCGGCCAACCGCCACGAGCTGGGCCGCAACCTGACGCACGGCATGCTCGATACGCTGGGCCGCGCGATCGTCACCGGGCGTTACGAACAGCGCCCGTTCCCGACCGAGGCGGAGATCGCCAAGGCGCATGGCGTGAGTAGGTCGGTTACGCGGGAGGCTGTGAAGATGCTCACTGCGAAGGGGCTTGTCTCCGCGCGGCCGCGTCAGGGCACCGTGGTGCAGCCTTCGGGCAACTGGAACCTGTTCGATCCCGACGTGCTGCGCTGGCTGCTCGAGCGCAAATTCTCGGTCGAGCTGCTGCGCCAGTTCAACCAGCTGCGGATCGCGATCGAACCCGAGGCGGCGGCATTGGCCGCGCAGTTCCACGATGCCGAGGATATCGCCGCGATCCATGCCGGGCTGGCGCGGATGGAAGCGGCGGAAGCGGGCAATGACGATCCACTGGACGCGGACATCGCGTTTCACCTCGCGATCCTGCGCGCCTCCAAGAATCCCTTCTACGCGCAGTTCCAGATGGTCGTCGCGACGGCACTGCGGACGTCGATCCGCTTCACCAACCGGATGCGCGGGCGCAGCGCCAACATCCCCGACCATGCCGCGGTGGCCGACGCGATCGCGCTGCGCGATGCGGCGGCGGCGCGGATCGCGATGCGGCGGATCATCGGCGACGTGCTGGAACTGATCGCCGGAGACTAGGACGCCGCCCCCGCGCGCCGCGTCAGGCCCAGCGGCCTTTGGTACCGATCCGCTGACCGGTGATGCTGGTGACGAGCGTCTCGATCTGCGCCTCGACAAAGCCGGCGGCGACGAAGCGGTTGATCTCGGCCATCGGCAGCGCGAAGCCGCGGCGCCAGGCATGGACCGACAGGCGGCGCAGCGCCTCCAATTTGGGGTCGGCGAGCCGCGACGCGGTGCTCAGCCCGAACACGGAGCCGAGCGCACGCGACATGCGGCCCGGCGTGGCCAGGCTGGCGAGCGAATCGTTCTTGGCCAGCGCGATCACGCTCCATTCGAGCGCGGAAAAGCCGGGCAGTGCAGCGGCGGCCTCGGCCTGCGCGACGCGGTTGCGAGCCGGCGCGGGGAACATGTTGTCGAGATCGAGATAGGCCATGAGAGTTCCCCTTCTACGCGTGCAGCGCCGGTCGACGGCGCGATCGAGCGCGACGGAAAGTGCCCTGCACCTGCCGCCGAACGCCGGATTATTGTGTGGGAAGAGCGCGAACCGCTTCCGTACCGCCTGGTATATTAAGTGCCCGTCGGGGCGTCAACCGCTTTCTATAACGAGCGGTATTTTATAGCGCAGGGCCGGAAAAGCGCGCTATTTGGTCGGCCACATCGCCATGCTGGTGGCGACCAGTTGCTGCAATTCCTCGCAGGTCGCGCCGGACCCGCCCTGCAGCGCCAGGCCCTGCATCAGCACGATCAGATATTTGACCAGCGCCGCCGCTTCCATCCCCTCGGGCAGTTCGCCGGCCGCCTTGGCCTTTTCGAAGCGTGCGACCAGCGCCGCCTCGGACGAGGCACGGCGCTTGACCACCTCGGCCTTGATCGGCTCGGCTTCGGCGCCGCACGCCACGCTGCTGATCACGCCCAGGCAGCCCTTGGGATCGCAGGTGCTCATCTGCATCTGGAGCGCGCCATGAAGCAGTCGTTCGGCCACCTGACGCGCCGTCGGCGCCTCGACCGCGGTGCCCATATAGGCCAGCTTTTCGCGCTCGTAGAGATCGAGCGCCTTGTGGAACAAGGCTTCCTTGTTGCCGAATGCGGCATAGAGGCTGGGCTTGGTGATGCCCATTGCCGCGGTAAGCTCGGCCATCGAGGCGGCCTCGTAGCCATGCTGCCAGAAGACGCGCAACGCCGCCGCCAGCGCATCGTCGAGATCGAACTCGCGCGGGCGGCCCTTGGTCGCAACATGGGAACAGGGGCTATTCATACCGAATGGTATATAGGCGGTGTTACATGAACGTCCAGTTAGCGTGACGGTTTCGTGTCAGCGCCAAGGCGCGCAAGACGCGCGTCATGCCGGAAAAACGCCGCTGCGCCGCGCATAGGCCGCGAACAGGCCGGGCCAGGCGGACGCCGGCACCTTCTTGGCCAGCCGCGCGCCGAAACCATGGCCGCCCCGATCGAACGCATGAAGCTCGGCCGGGCGTCTGGCGTCGAGCAGCGCCTGGTACAATGCCAGGCTGTTGGCGATCGGCACCAGATCATCGTCGCTGGCATGGACCAGGAAGATTGGGGGCGTTTCCGCAGTCACGCGCGTTTCGACCGAGGCGGCGCGGAGCAGGGCAGGGGCCTGCGCAGGGCCGAACAGCATGTCGCGGCTGCCGCCATGCGTGAACGGGGCGGACAGGCTGACCACCGGATAGACCAGCCCGGCAAGATCGGGCCGGGCGGACAGGCGATCGGCGGCGTCGACCGGGTCATAGACCCGCTCGCCATGCCGTGTCGCCAGGCTGCCGGCGAGATGCCCGCCGGCGGAAAAACCGAGCACGGCGACGCGCCCGGGATCGATGCCATAACCCGCCGCGCGCGCGCGGATCAGGCGCAGCCCGCGCTGCGCATCGGCCAGCGGCACGGTGGCGCGCGCGGCCCAGCCTTCGCCCGGCAGGCGATAGCGCAGGATGAAGCAGGTGATGCCGAGCGCGGTCAGCCAGCGCGCCTGTTCCTCGCCCTCATTGTCCCAGGCGAGAAAGCCATAGCCGCCGCCCGGTATCAGCAGCACCGCGGCGCCATTGGGCCGGGCCGGCCGGCGCACCTCCAGCATCGGGCGGTCGATCCCGGTGATCCAGCGATCATCGACCCCGGGCACGGACGAACGCTGCTCGATCTTTTGGACCGGTATCGTGCGCGGCGCGCCGGGCGGCCGGCCGGGCCACAACAGGATCGCTTCGTCGGGCGTCGGCCTAGAGGCCTGGGCCAGCGCCGGCGCGGCGAGCGCAGTCGTGGCAAGGCCAGTAATGACGCCGCGGCGGGTGGGGCCGCTCACCGGACGACGATCGCGCCGGCGCACGACGCGCGCACGTCTTTCGACCCTTCAACCCGTCTCATGACCTGTCCTCCCGACCCTTTCGGCAGAGCATAACCGATTGTCATCCGGGCGCTATCGCAGATCGCCGCCGGCGCGATTTGCCAGACGGCGGGGCGCTGCGCTAACCACGCGGTGATGCAACGCTCATGGCCATGACACCCCGCAAGCCCCGTGCCGGATCCGGCCGCCAGAATGGCGCACCGACGATCGCCGATGTCGCCGCGCTGGCCGGCGTCTCGACGATGACGGTCAGCCGCGTGATCAACGCCGAGAACAATGTGCGCGATTCGACGCGCGAGACCGTCACCGCCGCGATCGCCGAGCTCAATTACGCGCCGAACCGCGCCGCGCGCAGCCTGGCGGGCGCATCGCACCTGCGGCTCGGCCTGCTCTATTCCAACCCCAGCGCGGCCTATCTCAGCGAATTCCTGGTCGGCAGCCTCGATCAGGCGGGCCGCTCCGACATCCAGCTGGTGGTGGAGAAATGCGAACTCGGCGATCATGAACGCCGCGTCGTCGAGCGCATGATCAACAGCGGCATCGACGGGGTGATCCTGCCGCCGCCATTGTGCGATTCGCGCAGCGTGCTCGACGTGCTGATCGCCGCGCGCGTGCCCACCGTGGTGGTGGCGACCGGCTGCCCGCCGAAGGAATGCGCCGCCATCTCGATCGACGATCGCGGCGCGGCGCAGGCCATGACGCAGCACCTGATCGAGCTCGGCCATGCGCGGATCGGCTTCATCACCGGCAACCCCAATCTCACCGCCAGCGGCCAGCGGCTCGACGGCTATCGCGCCGCGCTGGCGGCGGCGGGCATGCCGTTCGACGAGCAACTCGTTGCCGACGGCCTGTTCACCTATCGCTCCGGGCTGGATGCGGCGGACGAACTGCTCGAGCGCGACGATCCGCCAACCGCGATCTTCGCCAGCAACGACGACATGGCGGCGGCGACCGTCGCGGTGGCGCATCGCCGCGGGCTCGACGTACCTGGTGACCTGACCGTCTGCGGGTTCGACGACAGCGCGCTGGCGACGACGATCTGGCCCGAACTGACCACGATCCATCAGCCGATCGCCGACATGTCGCGCGCGGCGGTGGAATTGCTCACCGCCATGCTGCGCGGCAAGCGCGGCAGCGACGTGCGCCACGTGACGCTGGATTATACGCTGATCCGCCGCCAGTCCGATGCCGCACCGCGGCGCCGGCCGCCGGCGCGGGTCAAGAAGTAGAAATTCTCCCCTGCACGAGGAGGGGGGCCGCCCGGCTTCTTCAGCCGGGTGGTGGAGGGGCCTATCCTCAAGCGCAACCGCGGCGTTGCCGGCACACCCCCTCCGTCAGCCTGCGGCTGCCACCTCCCCGTGCCGGGGAGGATTAGCCGCGGATCGCCATCGTGATCGCACCTTGCTCGCCGGGCGCGAGCACTGCCGCTGCGCCGCGATTGACCGCATCGGGCATCGCGGTGACCGGTTCGATGCAGAAGAAGTCTTCGCCCGGCGGCAGGTACAGATGGAGCAGCGTCGCGCCGGTCGCCGACAGGGTGATGGCGCCATCCGCGCGGGCGATCGTCGCCGTGCCCGGCCAGCCGGTATAGCAATGGTCGATCAGATCGGGGCGTTCCAGCCCGCGACCGACGGACCAGTCGCCAAGCGCGTCGGGGGCGGCCGGCACGGTCGGCAGCATCGCCGCATCCGCCTGCCACAGGCCGGCGGCGGCGAAGGCGAGCGTCGCGACGCGCGCGCGGGTGAAATAGGGATGGAAGCCGAGGCTGTACGGCATCGCCGCGGACCCGATATTGTCCAGCGTCAGCGCGACCGTCAGCCCCTGCGCGTCGAGCGCGATCCGTTGCGTTGCGCGGTACGGCCATGGCCAGGCGCCGTCGGCGGCGTGTTCGTGCACCAGCGTGGCGCTGGTCGCGTCGGACGTGGCGACGGACCAGGCTGACAGCCAGCCCAGGCCATGCAGCGGGTGCGCCTGTCCGGGATGATTGGGCGGCAGGACATGGCGCGTCCCGGCAAAGGCGAACCTCCCGTCGGCGATGCGATTGGCATAAGGCACGAGCGGAAAGCTCGCCAGCGACAGCGGATCGCGCGGGGCCACCGGCGCCGGCCGCAGCACGTGTGCGCCGCGCCGGGTGAGCGACGCGATGGCGCCGCCCATCACGGGATCGAGCATGGCGACCCAGTCGCCCGCCGCGATCCTCATCCCTCCATATCCTCGAGCTCACGCCCGCGCGTCTCCTTGACCATCGCCTGGACGAAGAAGAACGAGACCGCCGCGGCAATCGCATAGCCGACATAGGTCACCGCCAGGCCGGGGGAGACGGCGAGCGACGGGAAGCTGACCGAGATCGCGGCATTGGCGATCCACTGCGCGAAGCCAGCCACGGCCAGCGCCGAGCCGCGGATCTGCGTCGGGAACATCTCGCCCAGCATCACCCACATCACCGGGCCCCAGCTGACGTTGAAGAAGATCACGTACAGATTGGCGGCGACCAGCGCGATCACGCCGTTATTGCCCGGCAGCGACACCGCGCCGGCTGCATCGGTCACCGCGGTCGAGAAGGCCCAGGCGACCACCGCCAGCGTCACCGCCATCCCGGCCGAGCCGATCAGCAGCAGCGGCTTGCGCCCGATCTTGTCGATCAGCGCGATCGCCAGCAGGCATGCGCCGATCGACAGCACGCCCGACAGGATATTGGTCTGCAGCGCATAATCCTCGGTGAAGCCGACCGCTTCCCACAGGGTGGCGCCGTAATAGAAGACGACGTTGATGCCGACGAGCTGCTGGAACACGGCAAGCCCGATGCCGACCCACAGGATCGGGCGGATCCGGCGCGTCTGCTTGTCGAGCAGATCGGAGAGCTTGGGGCGATGATGATCGTCGGCCAGGCTGGCGCGGATCTCGGCCACCTTCCGCCGGGCCTCGGCCGCGCCGAACAGGCGCGCGAGCACGGCTTCCGCCGCGGCATCGCGGCCCTTGACCACCAGATAGCGCGGGCTTTCGGGGATGAAGAACAAGGCGACGAAATAGAGCGCGGCGGGCAGCACCTGCAGCCAGAACATCCAGCGCCATGCCTCGTAGCCGCCCCACAGGATCGCGGTCGAGCCGCCGGCATAGCGCGCCAGCGCGAAGTTGGCGACGAACGCCCCGGTCAGGCCGGAGATGATCATCACCTGCTGGATGCTCGACAGGCGGCCGCGGACATTGGCCGGCGTCACTTCCGAGATATAGACCGGCGAGGTGACGCTGGCGGCACCGACGCCGAACCCGCCGATGATCCGCGCGACGATGAACAGCGCCGAGGAATCCGCCGCCCCCGCGAGCAATGCGGAGAAGATGAACAATGCCGCGGCGACCATCATCGTGTTGCGCCGCCCGATCAGGTCGGACAGGCGCCCGGCGCCGAACGCGCCGACCGACGATCCGACCAGGATCGCGCCGACATTGATGCCGATGCCGAGCCGCCCGAGCCCGAACGCCGCCTCCAGCCCCTTTTGCGTGCCGTTGATGACGCCGGAATCGTAGCCGAACATGAAGCCGCCGATCGTCGCCACCGCGACGACGAGCATGATCAGCGATCGGTTGACCGCATTCGGGTCGTGGGTCTGTGCCACTCAGGGTATCCTCTCTGTTCTGGCGCCTCTGACGGGCGCTCAGCTGTTGGCGGGGGGTATGGTCGTTCCGGCGATGGTGACGGGGAAGGTGAAGACGTCGCCGGCGAGCGGCTGATCGTCGAGCGCTTCGGCGGACAGGCCCTGGCGCGCGGTGGTGGCATAGGCGGTGCGCAGGTCGGCGCCGCCCAGCGCGATCTTGGTGATGTTGGACACGGGGAAGCGCACTTCGTCGGTCTGCCGTCCGTCCGCATCGTAGCGCCGCGCCGCCCAGCCGCCGTAAAAGGCGACCCACACGCCGCCCGCGGAATCGCAGATCACGCCGTCGGGATGGCCCTCGTCGCCGGTGAAGGCGAGGAACGGTGCCGCCGCGCCGACGTCACCGGCGGCGTCGATCGCGTGCATGGTGATGGTGCGCGCCAGCGTGTCGACATGGTAGAGCCGGGTGCCGTCGGGCGCGATCGCCGGGCCGTTGGTGATCACCACCGGGTTGATCGCGGTGGCGCTGACCGTGCCGGCATCGAGCCGATACACGCGGCCGCTGGCGGCGCGTTCGTCATTGTCCATCGTGCCGAAGAAGATCCGCCCGGCGGGATCGACCGCGGCGTCGTTGAGCCGGTTGGCGGGCAGATGCGCGTCGATCTCGGCGATCTGCGCGAACGCGCCGGTCTCGGGCGAGAAGCGGTGCGGGCCGGACTGCAGCCCGGCGATCAGATCGCCGTGCACCGACGGCACCACCCAGCCGATATATTCCGGCGCGTCCCACTGATCGAGCGCGCCGTTCGCCGGCGTGTGGCGATAGAGGCGCCGGCCCTTGATGTCGACGAACCACAAGGCGTCGTCGATCCAGATCGGGCCTTCGCCGAGCTCGGCGCCGATCGACAGCAGCGGCTCCGCGCGCATCAGCGCCACCCCGCATCGACGAAATACTCGTGCGCGGTGCACATGCGCGCGTCGTCCGAGGCGAGGAACAGCGCCAGCGCGGCGACGTCGGACGGCTGGATGCGGCCGTCGAGGCATTGCGCGGCGACGATCTGCGCCTCGCCTTCGGGGGTATACCAGCGCTCCTGGCGCGGCGTCTGGACATTGCCGGGGACGATCGTGTTCACGCGGATATTGCTCCTGCCAAGGTCTCGGGCAAGCGCGCGGGTGAGCCCCTCGATCGCCGCCTTGCAGGTCTGGTAGAGCACGAGATCGGGAAGCGCGAGATGCCAGCTGATCGAGCCGAAATTGACGATCGCGCCGCCGCCGGCGCGCTGCATCGCCGGGATCACCGCCTTGGCGGCGAAGAACTGGTGGCGCAGATTGACGTTGAGCCGGTCCTCCCACAGCGCCGGCGTGACCTCTTCGATCGTGTGGCGATCGTCGTTGGCGGCATTGTTGAGCAGCACGTCGACCCCGCCCAGCGCCTGTTCGAGCGCGGCCATCACCGTGCCCAGCGCCGCGAGATCGGTGAGATCGCAGCGGCGGTACAGCGGCGCATGGCGCGCGTCCCCGGCGAGGCGCTGGGCGAGCGCCGCGCCGCCGTCATCGTCGATATCGACGAAGCCGACACGCGCGCCCTGCGCGACGAACGCCTCGACCAGGCCGGCGCCGATCCCCGACGCGCCCCCGGTGATGATGACGCGCTTGTCCTGCAGGCTCGGATAGCGGGCGCCGGCAGCGCTGGTGGTCTGTTGCAACATCAAGGTCTCCGTCGGTGTCACGCCGTGAGCAGCCCGCGGGCGGCGAGATTGCGCATCAGCGCGCCGACGCCGAACGACCAGGGCGGTGCATCGCGCGACGTGGTCACGGTATTGACGAGCGTGCCGAGCCGCGCGCTGGCAATCGTCACCACGTCGCCGCGCTTGTGCGTGAAGCCGCGGCCGGGCTCGTCGCGATCCTGGGTCGGCGCGAACAAGGTGCCGCAGAACAGCACGAAGCCGTCGGGATAGTGATGCTCGCTCATCGCCTGGGCGAGCAGATCCTCGGGATCGCGGCTGATCTCGCGCATCGTGCTCGCGCCCTCTAGCACATAGCCGTCGGTGCCCTGAATGGTCAGCGACACGTCGGCGCCGCGCACGCTATCCATCGTGAAGCCCTCGTCGAACAGGCGGATCAACGGCCCGAGCGCGCAGGAAGCGGTATTGTCCTTCGCCTTGCCCAGCAGCAGTGCCGAGCGCCCTTCGAAATCGCGCAGATTGACGTCGTTGCCGAGCGTCGCGCCGACTGCGCGGCCGTGCGAATCCGCGACCAGCACGATCTCCGGCTCGGGATTGTTCCAGGTCGAATCCGATCGCACGCCGATCGGCGCGTTGAGCCCGACCGTCGACAGCACGGGCGACTTGGTGAAGATCTCGGCGTCTGGCCCGATCGCCACTTCGAGATATTGCGACCACATGCCGTCGGCGATCAGCACCTGCTTGAGCGCCGCCGCCTCGGCCGATCCCGGCACGACCGCCCGGATATTCCCGCCCAATGCCGCCTCGATCCGCTCGCGCACCGCGGCGGCACGGTGATGATCGCCGCGCGCACGCTCCTCGATCACGCGTTCCAGCGCGGAAACGGCAAAGGTCACGCCCGCCGCTTTCACGCACTGCAGGTCGATCGGGCTGAGCAATTGCGCCGCGTCGATCGCGTCGAGCGCGCCGATCCGCACGCCGCCGTCGAACGCGCGCGCTTCGATCAACCCCGAAACGGTGGGCGCGACGCGCGACATGTCGAACGCCACCCCGCCGCGCACCAGGATCGGCGTGGGGCCGTCGCCGCGGTCGATCCGGCCGACGAACAGCGCTTCGCGCCAGTCGCGCGGCACCGCCTCCGCGAGCGGCAGATACTCTTGCTGCACGTGAATCCCCTCCATTGTGTTAGCGGTATCGTCTAAGCCGTTGAGGCCGTCAAGCGACGTATCGGTGGGCGATGGGTGGGGCGGCAGCGCCACACCGTCGCGGCATCCCGGCGCAGCGCCACGCGAGCGGCGTCAGGTTGTCGCGCGGATCGGCCGGGTCACGCGGTGATGCGCACGATGCTGTGCCGATCGGACCGGGCGCCAATCGTGCCGTCGATGAAGCGCTCGCCGCCGCGTCAGTCGGCGGCGCGGCGATGGCGCGCCGGCGTGCCAAGGCCTTCTGCGCCCACAGCGTCCGCGCTAGGACGAACGGACGGATGGCGCGGCGACGATCCTTGCAGTGTAGTGATTTGGTAGCGCTATCGCACCAATTGGATGCGGGGGGAGGGAAGGCCGCCCGCGCCCGGAACCCTCAAATCCACGCCTCGTGCAGAACAGATGGGGCGAGGGTGGATAGGCCATGGTTGATCGGAAATGCGGTTGCGCGTCGATCCGCATCTCCATAGCATCGCTTCAGTAACGGCGGGGAAGATGATGCTATGCCATGTAGTCGCAGGCTACTTATCGTCATCGCCGTCCTGGCCGCGCTCAATCCCCTGACGGTCTTCGCGGAACCGCCCGGCAGAATTACCGGAATCGGCGGCATCTTCTTCAAGAGCAAAGACCCGAAAGCCCTCATGGTCTGGTATCGCGATGTGCTCGGCATGAACGTCGAAGCCTGGGGCGGCGTGATGCTGTCCTATGACGCGCCGGAGCATCCGCCTGTGCTGACCCTCAACGTCTTGAAGGAGGCATCCGATTATATGGAGCCCTCCAAGCGCGAGTTCATGCTGAATTTTGCGGTAGATGACCTGGATGCGTTCCTTGATCGGCTGAAAGCCAAGAATGTTCCGATACTCGGGCGTGACGACAGCGACGCCAGCGGAAAATTCGCGTGGATCGTTGATCCGGACGGAACCAAGATAGAATTGTGGCAGCCGAAGGGTGAATCGGCATCGAAGTAAGCCTTTCCCGCGAGGGGTTCTTTCCGGAAGATGCCGCAACGTCCAGGGACATCCGACCAAGTCGCTCTGCCTTCTCAATAGCGGACGGGCCGCTTCCGCGCATAACCGGACGTTCAGGCTGGCGATTCGGGCTCCCGATAACGGCCATTCGTTAAGCGCGATCTTTCCCGTTCCTCCGTCTCCGACAGGCCATTTCGAGAAAGCGCAATCGGGAACAGATTTTGGGAAAGCAGGTGCCCCGGACGGCTCTCGCCGTGATCGCCCGGGCAACTGTCCCGGTATGGGTTCGTTTATAGGAATGGGCTGCCTAAACCGACGACACTGTGATGTAGGCTCCAATCGCGATCACAACAGAGGCAAAGCCCCGTTCGAGCAGCCCCTTTCGGGTACCGATAACCTTGCCCAATTCGATACCGCCGATCGTCCCGACGATGCCGCCTATGACCAGCAGCGTGGTCACACGCCAATCGACCAATCCGGATATGGCATAGGAGGTCGCGGTGGTCAGTCCCAGTGCGCTAACGACGACCAAAGACGTGCCGATGGCAAAGGGCAGCGGCATCGCAGTCGCGAGGATCAACCCCGGGACGATCAAGAACCCGCCCCCGATTCCGAAGAAGCCGGCCGCAAGCCCGACGCCCAACCCGATCGGGAGCAGGCGCGGCAACAGCATCGTGGCGCTGTTGCGGGTGAGCCGCACATCGGGTGCCTCAGCCGTGCGCCGCTTTCGCAGCATCGACAGGCCAACGCCGATCATTAGCAGCCCAAATAGGACAAGCAGCCGCTTGCCGTCGAACGCCTTGCCCAACTCGGCACCCAGCGCCGCGCCGATCATGCCCGACACCGCGAATACGCCGGCGCACCGCCATTTCACGCGGCCGGCGCGGGCGTGGCCGATTAGGCTAGCGAGCGCGTTGACCGTGACGGCGACTGCGGCCGTGCCGATGGCCATGTGCGGCGACCCGACACCGACGATATAAATCAAGAGCGGCACGGCGAGGATCGACCCTCCCCCGCCGACGAGGCCAAGGATCAGGCCAATCACGCCGCCCGATACGAGCGCGGCAAGGGTGGCGGCAGTGTCCATGCTGGCCTCAGGCGGTCGCGCGCCGGTTCCACGGCATGACGCACAGCAGGTTAGCCATGCCGCACCACCCCGTCACGCCGGCGAAGACCAGCCCGGCGCCGACGAATGCCGACACGCCGAAAAAAGCGGGGGCGATGAACGTGCCGAGCAGCACGCCAAGCAGCACCAGTGCGCCAGCGGTAATCTGCACCTGCCGCATGATCTCCAGCGGCTGCGATCGATCCGTGACGATAGGCTGTCCATCCTGCCGCCATGCATCGATACCGCCCTTGAGGATGTAGGCCGGCGCGTCACACGCGGCCGCGCCGAGTTTCGCGGCATTGCCGGCGGTGCGCATCCCCGATTTGCAATGGAAGACAATTGGACGGGCGTCATGCGGCAGGTCGCCGATCCGGTCGAGCGGCACGTTGATAGCGCCGGGAATGCTCTCGCGCGCATGTTCGTCGGTTCCGCGAATGTCGATCAGGCGCGCACCGGCATCGATTGCGGCGCGCGTGTCGGCGGGGGAAAGGGTCGCAAGCGTCATTGCATCAATCCTTGCAGTAGAGCTGGTAGAGGGTGGCAAGCAGCGTTTCGACGCGCGCATCGGCAATGGCGTACCAAAGCGTCTGGCTCTCGCGTCGATAAGTGACGAGGCCTTCGTCGCGCATCTTGGCGAGGTGTTGCGAACAGGCTGACTGCGACAGGCCAACATCGCGCGCCAGATCGCTGACTGTCACCTCGCCATGCTCGACCAGCTTGCACAGCAGCATCAGGCGACGCTCGTTGCCAATCGCCTTCAGCGTGACGGCAACCTGTCCGGCCTTCGCCTCGAACGTCGCCAAGTCCATCAGCGGCTTGAGCATCCTCGCTACTCCATTAGGTATTGCTTATGTAGCATCATCTAATATATTAGCAATAGCTAACGGAGGAAATCATGGCCCAGCTCTTCATCGAAGCGTTCTTCGACGAACCGACGAACACGATCAGCTATCTCGTGGGCGATGCCGCCACGCGGAAGGCGGCGGTAATCGACCCGGTGCTAGACTTCGACATAGCGAGCGGTATCGCCGATACGCGCTCGGCTGAGCGGATCGTCGCCTTCGCTCGCGAGCATGACTGGCGGATCGAGATGGTTCTGGAGACGCACGCCCATGCCGACCATCTGACGGCTGCACCGTTCATCAAGGCGCATACCGGCGCATGGATCGGGATCGGCGCGCACATTCGCGACGTGCAGAAGATCTTCCGTCCCGTGTTTGCGATGGGCGACCTGAAGGCGGACGGATCGGACTTCGACCGGCTGTTCGAGGACGGCGACCGCTTCGCGATCGGTGAGTTGGAGGTCAAAGTGTTGCACGTCCCCGGCCACACCCCCGCCGACGTCGCCTATCTGATCGGTGATGCGGCGTTCGTGGGCGATACGCTGTTCATGCCCGACTATGGCACCGCCCGCGCCGACTTTCCCGGCGGCGATGCCCGCACGCTCTATCGTTCGATCCGCCGCCTTCTGACATTACCCGTCGAGACGCGACTGTTCCTGTGTCACGACTACAAGGCGCCGGGCCGCGACGACTATCGCTGGGAGACGACAGTTGGCGAGCAGCGCGAGTCGAGCGTCCATGTCCATGACGGCGTAGGCGAGGACGATTTCGTAGCCATGCGCGAGCAGCGCGACGCCGGGCTATCCGTCCCCAAGCTGCTTTTGCCCTCAATCCAGGTCAACATCCGCGCGGGTCACTTTAACGAGGCAGAGGCGAACGGCGTCACCTACCTGCGTATTCCAGTGAAATGGAAAGCGGAGTGAAGATTGTCCCGTTTGCGCATCGTTTTCGGGAAGGGCGGCAACCTCTCAATGTCGGCTATTGTCGCCCGCCTTCCCGAAAGCCGCCGTTCCGCCTTCCACCATGGGACGCGTGGCGCCGCCGCGGCGGCGCCAAAAGCGGACGCGCCGCTTATGCCATGGTCGGTCATGACGGCAGCTATTGTCGGATGCCGAGTGCGGACATTCTGACGCTGAGCAACCGGCAGCACGGCGGCGCGGCCCGCTGCCGGCAAATCCGGCCGGTTTTCCAGCCGCTCCTTCACGGCTAGGTGAACGCAATCCGGCGCCGACGCGTTCATAGCCGGTAGGTCGGCGCACGGCTGGCTCATTGGGGCCGGTTCTTGGCGATCCGGCACGATCGAAAGGAAGCAAGGCTGTGGCCATACCAGTAACCGACCGGGCGCCGTGGTGGGCCTGGGCCTGGCCGATCATCGGCGTGGCCGGGCTGCTCGCGACGCTGGCGGGGGTGGTCAGCGGGCTGATGGCGGCGGTCGTGGGCGCGATCGTCGTCGCCGTCGTGTTCGCGGCGGTCTACCATGCGGAGGTGATCGCGCACCGGGTCGGCGAGCCGTTCGGCACGCTGGTGCTCGCGGTCGCGGTGACCGTGATCGAGGTGGCGCTGATCGTCTCGATCATGCTGGAGGGCGGCGCCGACAAAGCGGGGCTGGCCCGCGACACGGTGTTCGCGGCGGTGATGATCACGTGCGCCGGTATCGTCGGGGTCTGCCTGCTCGCCGGTGGCGTTCGCCATCATGTGCAGGGGTTCCAGTTCGAAGGCGCGCTGGCCGCGCTCGCGGTGCTCGCCGCGCTGACGGTGCTCACCCTGATCGTGCCGAACGTGACCGTCAGTGCATCGGGGCCGATGCTCAACACCACGCAGCTCATATTCTCGGCGATCGTCTCGCTCGTGCTCTACGGCGCGTTCGTGTTCGTCCAGACGATCCGCCACCGCGACTATTTCCTGCCGCCCGAAATCGGCAACGAGGAGGCGCACGCGCCGCCGCCCTCGGGCCGGGCAACGCTGTTCAGCGTCGCGCTGCTGCTGCTCTCGCTGGTGGCCGTGGTCGGCCTCGCCAAGGCCTTGTCGCCGACGCTGGAGCATCTGGTGGACCGGGCGGGTGCGCCCAAGGTCGTGGTCGGGATCATGATCGCGGCGCTGGTGCTCCTGCCCGAAGGGCTGGCCGCGTATCGCGCCGCGCGGCTCGATCGCCTGCAGACGAGCATGAACCTGGCGCTCGGCTCGGCGCTGGCGACGATCGGCCTCACCGTTCCCGCCGTGGCGGCGGTGTCCATCCTGCTCGGTCAGCCGCTGCAGCTCGGGCTCGGCCCGAAGGAAAGCGTGCTGCTCGGGCTGACGCTGCTCGTCTCGGTGATCACGCTCGGCACGGGGCGCACGACGATCCTCCAGGGTATCGTCCATCTCAGCATCTTCGCGGCGTTCCTGCTCTACGCGGTCGTGCCGTAACGGGGGACACCACCGCGCCGGCGCCGCGCGGTGCGTGCCGCCGAGTCAGGCGGCGTGCCGCGCCCGTTCGGCGTCGCGCGCCTGATCGGCGAGCTTGGCGTGGATCTGCGCGACCACCGCCGCCCCCTCGCCGACCGCCGCCGCGACGCGCTTGGTCGATCCCGCGCGCACATCGCCGATCGCGAACACGCCGGGGATGCTGGTCTCGAGCGACAGCGCGCCCGTACCGGTGACGATGAAGCCGTTGGCGTCGGTCGCCGCGCGGCCGCGCAGCCAGGCGGCGTTGGGATCGGCGCCGATGAACAGGAAGATGTGGCGCAGCGCGCGCCGCACCAGCGCTCCGTCGGCGCGATAGCGGAAGGTCGCCGCGGACAGGCCGGTGGCGGCATCACCCTCCAGCGCGGCGATCTCCGCGCCGACATGGATTTCGACATTGGGCAAAGCGGCGATGCGATCGACCAGATAGCGCGACATGGTCTCTGCCAGATCGCGGCGCACGATGAGATGCAGATGCCGGACCTGCGGCGCGAGGAACACGACTGCCTGGCCGGCCGAATTGCCGCCGCCGACCAAGGCGATTTCCTCGCCGGCGCACAGCCGCGCCTCGATCGGCGAGGCCCAATAGGAAATCCCGGCGCCTTCGAACATCGCCAGATTGTCGATCGCGGGCCGGCGATAGCGCGCGCCCGAGGCGACCACGATCGTCCTGGCGCGCAACCGGCGGTCGCCGGCAAGGTCGAGCACCAAGGGCGTGCCGGTGCAATCCAGGCAGTCGACCTGCAGCGGCACGGCGATCTCGGCGCCGAACTTCAGCGCCTGGTTGAACGCCCGCCCGGCCAGCGCCTGGCCGGAAATGCCGGTCGGGAAGCCGAGATAATTCTCGATCCGCGCCGAGGCGCCGGCCTGGCCGCCCATCGCGCGCTCGTCGAGCACGATCACCGACAGGCCTTCGGAGGCGGCATAGACCGAGGCGGCGAGGCCCGCCGGCCCGGCGCCGACGATCGCCACGTCGTACAGCATGGCGGGATCCAGATCGGGCGTCATGCCGAGACAGGCGGCGACCTCGATATCGCTCGGATTGCGCAGCAAATGCCCGTCGGGGCACACGACCAGCGGCAGTTCATCGGGCAGCACGCCGATCCGCTCGACCAGCGCACGGCCTTCCGCATCGTTTGCCGCGTCGAGCACGAGATTGGGATAGCCGCTGCGGGTGAGGAAATTCTGCAGCCGCACGATCGCCGCGCTGCCCGGCACGCCGATCAGGATCGTCCCCGCGCCGCCCTGTTCGATCAGCCCGACGCGGCGCAGGATCAGCGCGCGCATCACGATCTCGCCGACATCGGCCGAGCCGACCATCAGCGCGCGCAGATGCGCCGCGTCGAACGGCAGCGCGGTGCAGCCCTCCGCCCCGGCGCGACCGGCGGCGATCGACGGGCGCCCGGCGAGCTGGTTGACCTCGCCGGTCAGCTGCCCGGCGCCGTGCGTGGTGATCGGCGCTTCGTGGTGCAGCCCGTCGCGGCGCACGACGTGGATCGTGCCGTCCAGCACCAGCCAGGCCGGCGCATCCTCCTCGCCGATCGCATAGATCGTCTGGCCGGGATCGAAGCGCGTCTCCGCGCCGCTGGCGAAACGCCGCGCGGTGGCGATCTGCGCTGCATCGAGCAAGGGAAACATCTGGTGTTCGCGGGTGCCGAGACTGCTCATGGTCATCTCCGTATGGGCCGCTGCACTGTGCGTTCTAGCATCCCGGCGCGCGTGCAGGAACTGCCCCTTTTTCAGCGCACTGCACGCACGGCGCTGTTTTGCTGCGCTGCGGCAACCTACATGGGCGGCGACAGTGGAGTGCGTGATGACGGCAATGGCGGAAACGGCGACGGTGGAGGGCAGGCTTGGCCGCGGGCTGACGCTCGCGCTGGCGGTGGCGGCGGGCGCGGCGGTGGCCAACATCTATTACAACCAGCCGATGCTCGGCATGATCGAGCGCGACCTGCCCGGGCGGCTGACCGGGCTGATCCCGACCGCGACGCAGCTCGGCTATGCCGCCGGGCTGTTCCTGCTCGTCCCGCTCGGCGATCTGGTCGAGCGCAAGCGGCTGATCGTGCTGCAGTTCGTGTTGCTCGCGCTCGCTTTGGTGGCGGCGGCGCTGGCGCCGAGCGCGCTGCTGCTGATCGCCGCCTCGCTGCTGCTCGGCGTCGCCGCCTCGGTCGCGCAGCAGATCGTGCCGTTCGCCGCGCATCTCGCCGATCCCGCACGGCGCGGCGCGACCGTCGGCACGGTGATGGCAGGGCTGCTCGGCGGCATCCTGCTCAGCCGCACGCTGGCCGGGTTTGTCGCCACGCATGGCGGCTGGCGCGAGATGTTCTGGCTCGGCGTGCCGATCGCATTGGCCGGCGCGATCGGCATGGCGGTGATGCTGCCGCGCAGCCAGCCGAGCAGCGATCTGCGCTACGGCGCGCTGCTCCACTCGCTCGGCGGGCTGTGGCGCGAATTCCCCGCGCTGCGCCGCGCGGCGGTCACCCAGGCGCTGCTGTTCGCCTCGTTCACCGGCTTCTGGACGATCCTCGCGCTGCACCTGCAGGAACCGCGCTTCGGGCTCGGCGCGGATATCGCCGGGCTGTTCGGCGTGGTTGGTGCGGTCGGCATCCTCGCCGCGCCGGTCGCCGGGCGGATCGCCGACCGGCGGGGGCCACGCGACGTGATCGTGCTGGGGTCGGTGCTGACCTTGCTTGCCTGGCTGCTGGTCGGCGTGTGGAGCTCGGTCGCGGGCATGGTCGTCGGCGTGATCGTGCTCGATTTCGCGGTGCAGAGCGCGCTCGTCTCCAACCAGCATATCGTCTACGCGCTGCGGCCCGAGGCGCGGTCGCGGCTCAACACGATCCTGATGGGCGGCATGTTCCTGGGGGGCGCGGCCGGCTCGGCCGCGGCGATGCAGGTGTGGGGCGCGGCGGGGTGGAGCGGCGTCGCCGCGCTCGGCGCCGGCTTTGCCGCGATCGCCACGATCCTGCAGCTGGCGGCGCTGACCGGCAGGCGCTGAGTGGCGCGGTCAGGGCTTTTTGGGCTTGGTCGGCTTGGGATCCTCGGTGAACATCTTGACCTTGACCGGCAGGTCCTTGCCCTTGGTGCGGCGCGACGGCACCTGCACCGGATGCTTCTTCTTCCATTCGGCCCAGCTCATCGGGCCGTCGGGCGTATCGATCATCTGATCGTCGATAGACATGGCTGCTCCTCGGTTAGGCAGGCTGAACGCGTCAGCCGGCGATCAGTTCGCGGATCCGCGCGGCCAGCGCATCGATCGCGAACGGCTTGGTCAGCACGTGCATGCCAGGATCGAGATGGCCGTGGCTGAGCACGGCATTCTCGGCATAGCCGGTGATGAACAGCACCTTGAGATCGGGCCGCACGGCGCGCGCCGCATCGGCGACCTGGCGACCGTTCATCCCGCCGGGCAGGCCGACATCGGTGACCAGCAGATCGATGCGCGCCCCGGAGCCGAGCACCTTCAGCCCCGCCGCCCCATCCTCCGCCTCGAGCGCATGATAACCGAGATCGTTCAGCACCTCGGCGACCAGCATGCGCACGGTCGGCTCGTCATCGACCACCAGCACGGTTTCGCCCGCGCCGCGTGCCGCCGCTGCCGGTTCGGGCGCGCTGGCCGCGCTGTCCGCGGCGCCGATATGGCGGGGCAGATAGACGCACACCATCGTGCCCGCGCCGGGCGCGGAATTGATGTGTACCGATCCGCCCGATTGCTTGGCGAAGCCGTAGATCATCGACAGGCCGAGCCCGGTGCCCATGCCGATCGGCTTGGTGGTGAAGAACGGTTCGAACGCCCTGGCGATCACCTCGGGCGGCATGCCGGTGCCGGTGTCCGTCACGCAGATCGAGATATAGTCGCCGGCCTCCAGCCCGCGCGTGGCGGCGGTGCGGTGATCCATCCAATGATTGCCGGTCTCGATCGTGATGCGGCCGCCCTCGGGCATCGCGTCGCGCGCGTTGATGCACAGGTTGAGCACCGCGTTTTCGAGCTGGCTGGGGTCGATCAGGCTCGGCCAGAGACCGGCGGTGTTGACCGTGTCGATCTCGATCTGCGGGCCGACCGTGCGCCGGATCAGCTCGGCCATGCCGCCGACCAATTGCGTCACGTCGGTCGGCTTGGGCGCCAGCGTCTGGCGGCGCGAGAAGGCGAGCAGGCGGTGGGTCAATGCCGCGGCGCGCTTTGCGGCGCCCTGCGCGGCATCGATATAGCGATCGAGCTCGCCGCCGCGGCCCTGCGCGATGCGCACCTGCATCATCTCCAGGCTGCCCGAGATGCCGGCGAGCAGATTGTTGAAATCGTGCGCGATGCCGCCGGTCAGCTGGCCGACCGCCTCCATCTTCTGCGCCTGACGCAGATTTTCCTCGGCGCGCATCAGTTCGTCGGTGCGATCGGCGACGCGCTGTTCGAGCTCGGCGTTCAGCAGGTGGAGATTTTCCTCGGCAATGCTGCGCTGCGTGACATCGGCGCCCTCGATGAAGATGCCGCTGACCTGCCCGGTCGCATCCCGGATCGGCTGGAACACGAAATCGACATAGCGCACGTTGATCGGCTCGCCGGGACCGGCCTGCGAGGCGAAGCGGCCGCTTTCCGACACGAACGCCTCGCCGGTGCGGTACACGCCGTCGAGAATCTCCAGAAAGCCCTGTTCGACCGCGTCGGGCAGCGCCTCGGCAATCGTCTTGCCGAGCACGTTGCGATTGTCGACCAGCGCGAAATAGCCGGGATTGGCGCGAACGATGCGATGCTCGGGGCCTTCGAGCATCGCCATGAAGGTCGGCGCCTGTTCGAACATCTGCGCCAGCTGCTCGCGTTCGGCGGCAAGCGCCAGGCGCGCCTCGACCCGTTCGGTAACGTCCTGCGCCACGCCGACGAAGCGCACGAACCGGCCCTCGGCATCGCGCTCGATCTCGCCTTTGCGCGCGATCCAGCGGATCTCGCCGGTATCGGCGCGACGGATGCGATATTCGACATCGAGCGGCGCACTGCCGGCAGCGCGCGTTTCCTGGCTGGAGGCCAGCGCGCGATCCTCGGGCACGATCAGTGCTTCGAACACCGCCGAGGGAACGCAATCGGTCTCGTCCAGCCCGTACAGCCGGCAGAAGGACGGTGTCGGCTCGGCGGTGCCGTCGGGATGGACGGTGAACATGCCGATCCCGCCCGCCTCCTGCGCGCGGCGCAGCTGTTCCTCGGTCTGCCGGTTATGCTGTTCGGCCAGAACCTTGTCGGTCGTCTCGTTGGTCAGGATCGACAGGCCGGCGATAGCGCCCGCCGGATCGAGGATGCGCGAATAGGAAAAGGTGAACCAGGTATCGGCAGGCCCGCGATCGGTATCCAGTTTCCACGGCAGATCGACGAACCGCGTGCTGCGGCCGGCAAAGGCATCGTCGATGATCGGTTTGGCCTGTTCCCAGCCATCGGCCCAGACCTGGTCGAAGCGCGTGCCCATCGCCCAATCGAGGCGCGGGCCGAGCAACGGAAAATAGGTTTCGTTGAAAAAGAAGAACAGTTCCTCTTCGCCCCAGGCAAGGATCATCGATTCGGGCGAGTTGAGGATCGTGCTGAGCGATATCCTGAGCGCATCGGGCCAGCCTTCCGGCGGGCCGAGCGGGTGATCCGACCAGTCGCGCGCGAGGATCAGCGCGGTCGCCGCGCCGCCGCCGTCGAGGAAGCGCAACGCGCGGGGCAGATCGGGCGTGGCGGAAGGCATGCGGCGCGAGCACTCTCGTCGAAAATCGCTACATACAGGCGGGCGGCGGAATAGCCAGCCGGCCGCGTCACGCGGTTTCGAGCAACCGTTCAGCCTGCGCGCGCGCCTCGTCCGTGACCGTCGCGCCGGAAAGCATGCGGGCGATTTCCTCGCGGCGTTCGGCCTCGTCGAGCGCGCGCACGCCGGTGCGGGTGACGGTGCCGTCATGGCTCTTGGCGATCAGCAGATGCCGCCCGCCGCGCGCCGCGACCTGCGGGCTGTGCGTCACGACCAGCAATTGCGTGGCCCCCGCGAGCCGCGCGAGCCGCTCGCCGATCGCGCTGGCCACCGCGCCGCCGACGCCGCGATCGATCTCGTCGAAGATCATCGTCGCCGCGCCGCCTTCCTCCGCCAGCGCGACCTTCAGCGCGAGGATGAAGCGCGAGAGCTCGCCGCCCGAGGCGATCTTGGTCAGCGGGGCGAACGGCGCGCCGGGATTGGTCGAGATCTCGAAATCGACGCGGTCCTTGCCCGCCGGGCCCCAGGCGTCGCGCGCCAGTGGCGCGATCGCGGTGCGGAAGCGCGCGGCGTCGAGCTTCAAGGGCGCCAGCTCGGCCTTCACCGCCGCGTCGAGCCGCGCCGCCGCCGCGCCGCGCTGCGCGGTCAGCAGATCGGCCTCGATCTCATAGGCCTTGGCAGCGAGCGCCAGGCGGCGTTCGAGCGCGGCGATCCCTGCGCCGCCGCTCTCGATCCGCTCGAGCTTGTCGGACAGTTGCTGCGTCAGCGCAGCGAGTTCGTCGGGCTGCACGCGATGCTTGCGCGCCAGCGCGCGCAGATCGAACAGGCGGGTCTCGTCGGATTCGAGCTGCGCCGGATCGAACGCCAGCGCGGCGGCGGCCTCGTCGACCTTCTCCTGCGCCTCGGCACCCTCGATGATCGCGCGGTCGATCGCTTCCAGCGCCTCGCCCAGCGCCGCGTGGTCCTGCCCGACGCGCTCGAGAATTCGCGCCGCCTGGCGCAATTTGGCGAGCCCGCCGTCCGATCCCTCGAGCAGATCGGCGATCGCCTGCAGATCGTCGGCGATCTTCTCGCCGCGCTGCATCCCGGCACGGCGCGTGGCGAGCGCTTCTTCCTCGCCTTCCTCCGGCCCGAAGGCGCGCAGTTCGGCGACGGCATGGTCGAGCCATTCCTGGTCACGTGCCTGCGTGTCGAGTTCCAGCTGCGCCTCGGCCAGCGCGGTTTCGGCGGCACGCCACGCGCGATGCGCGGCGGCGGCGGGCGCCGCATCGATCCGCGCGAACGTATCGAGCAGCGCGCGGTGGCCGCGCGGGTTGAGCAGCCCGCGCTCGTCATGCTGGCCGTGGATCTCGACCAGATTGGCGCCGATCTCGCGCAGCAGGCCGGCAGAGGCGGGCTGATCGTTGACGAACGCGCGGCTGCCGCCATCGGCCTTGACGATGCGACGGATGATCAGCGGTTCGCCCGGCTCCCGATCGAGCCCGTTATCGGCGAGCAGATCGGCCAGCGCGCCGCTTGTCGCCGGCGGATCGAAGCTCGCGGTGACCACTGCCTGGTTGGTGCCATGACGCACCAGCGCGCTGTCGCCACGCGCGCCGAGCGCCAGGCCCAGCGCATCGAGCAGGATCGATTTGCCGGCACCGGTTTCGCCGGTCAGGACGCCGAGCCCGGCCCCGAAATCGAGGTCCAGGGCCTCGATCAGGACGACATCCCGGATGGAAAGCGCGGTCAGCATGATCGACACTCCCCTAGCGGATAAAATACCGTTCTGGAATTGTTCTTTGCGGAGGCGCCGGGTCAGCCGCCGTTGGGGCTGGCACCGGTGGGCGCGGTGCGGCCCTCGTCCTTCGGCGCGATCGCGTCGCTGCCGGGGCGGGTCGGCTGATCGACGCTGGGGGTGGTCATCACCGGCACGATCGGCTGGCCCGGCGGGACCGCGGCAAGCGCCTTGGCGGGATTGTCGTTCACCAGCTTATAGGCACGCTCGTACCAGTCGCTGCCCGGATAGTTGGCGCCGAGCACCGCGGCGGACTTCTTGGCCTCGTCCGGCACGCCCAAAGCGAGATAGGTCTCGGTCAGGCGCATCAGCGCTTCGGGCGTGTGCGTGGTGGTCTGGAAATCGTCGACCACGCGGCGGAAGCGCATCGTCGCGGCAAGCCACTGGCCGCGCGTCTCGTACCAGCGGCCGATTTCCATCTCCTTGCCGGCCAGATGATCGCGGACCAGATCGATCTTGAGCCGCGCATCGGAGGCGTAGCGCGTGTTGGGATAGCGGCGGACCAGTTCGCCGAGCGAATCGAGCGCCTGCTGCGTGATCTTCTGATCGCGCGTCACGTCGCTGATCTGCTCGTAATAGCCCAGAGCGATCAGGTAATAAGCGTAAGGTGCGTCGCGGTTGCCGGGATGGACCTGCAGGAAGCGCTGCGAGGACTGGATCGAGCTGGTATAGTCGCGGCCGAGATAATTGCTGAACGCGCTCATCAGCTGTGCGCGGCGCGCCCATACCGAATAGGGATGCTGGCGCTCGACTTCGTCGAACAAGGCCGCCGCTTCCTTGTAGCGCCGCTGATCGAGCCGGCCCTTGGCGGCCGAATACAGCGTGCCGACGTCGCGCGCGACATAGGGGACGTCGTTCTTCGCGGTGTTGCGGGCGCACCCGGCGGTGGTCGCGGCAAGCGCGGCGATGACCGCAAGCGCGATCGGGCGGGAGAGCTGGCGGGGCAGGGGGTTACGCATGGCCGGTTCCATAACGCACGGAAGCCGTGGCTCACAATGTTTTTCGCGTGGCGGGCGCGGCAGGGCTGCGCGGCGGAGCCTGCACGGATATGGTGCGTTGCACGCCTGTAATATTACCCCGAGGAGCGACCCGACATGACCGCCAGCCTGCTTACCACGCGTCGCGTCGAAAAGCCGTGGGGCCGGCACCAGCTGTGGCCGGGTTTCGCCGATCCGGCGCCCGAGGCCGAGAAGATCGGCGAAGTGTGGTTCCAGACGCCGGATGCCGGCAAACCCGATCTGCTGATCAAATATCTGTTCACCTCGGAAAAGCTCTCGGTCCAGGTTCATCCCGATGACGAACAGGCGCGCGCGCGCGGCCTGCCGCGCGGCAAGGACGAATGCTGGGTGGTGCTGGCCGCCGAGCCGGGCGCGACGATCGCGATCGGCACGCTCGAGCCGCTCAGCAAGGAGACGCTGCGCGCCGCCTCCGAGGACGGCACGATCGAGCAGTTGCTCGCCTGGAAGCCGGTCAAGGCGGGCGATTTCTTCTATTCTGCGAGCGGCACGGTGCATGCGATCGGCGCCGGGATCACGGTGATCGAGGTGCAGCAGAATTCGGATACGACCTACCGGCTGTACGATTATGGCAGCGACCGCGAACTGCATCTCGATGACGGCGTCGCGGTCGCGGATCCCGTGCCCTATGTCGCGCCGCCGGCGCCCGGGCGCGTCGCGGACGACCGCATCCTGCTGGTCGAGGGGCCGAAATTCGTGCTCGAACGCTGGCCGGCTGGCCAGCGCGTGGTGACGCTGCCCGACGGCGTGCCGGGTTGGTTCGTGCCGATCACCGGCGCGGGCACGGCGGACGGCGTGGCGTGGCAGGCGGGCGAATGCCTGCAGTTCACCGGCACGACGCACGTCAGCGCGGAGACGGGGAGCGACCTGCTGTTCGCCTATCCGGGGACGACGCGGATCTGATCGCGCTGCCCTTGCCCGGATGCCCCGGGGGAGGGCGGGATTGGGAAGGCCATCGTAACCTTCCGCTGCTAGGCCGGCCCGATGCTCCGCGTCCTCACCCTGGCCTCCCTCTATCCCGATGCCTCGCGCCCCAATTTCGGCGTGTTCGTCGCGCGGCAGACACTGGGGCTGGCGGCGCATCCCGATGTGGATTTGCGCGTCGTCGCGCCGATCGGCCTGCCGCCCTGGCCGCTGTCGCGCCACGCGCATTATGCCGCGCTCGCCGCGCTGCCGCCGCGCGAGACCTGGCAGGGCGTCGATACCTGGCGGCCGCGCTTCACCACCCTGCCTGCGACGCAGGGCCGCTTTCACGTGCCCGCGCTGATCCGCCGGCTGATTCCGCTGCTCACCGTGCTGCGCCGCGACTTTCCGTTCGACGTGATCGATGCCGAATTCTTCTTTCCCGACGGGCCGGCGGCGGTCGCGCTCGGCCGGCATTTCGGCGTGCCGGTGTCGATCAAGGCGCGCGGCGCGGACATCCATCATTGGGGCAGCGCCCCGGCCACTGCCGCGCAGGTCGTGACGGCCGGCCGGCAGGCGGACGGGCTGCTGGCGGTGAGCGACGCGCTAAAGGCGGATATGGTCGCGCTCGGCATGCCCGCCGCGCGGATCCGCGTGCACCATACGGGCGTCGATCTCGCGCGCTTCGCGCCCGGCGACCGGACGGCGCTGAAGGCGGCGCTGGGCGTGACCGGGCCGCTCATCGTCTCGCTCGGCGCGCTGATCCCGCGCAAGGGGCATGACATCGTGCTGCGCGCGGTCGCCGCGCTGCCCGGCGTCTCGCTGCTGATCGCCGGGGAGGGGCCAGAGCGCGCCGCCTTGACCGCAGCGATCGCGGCGTTGGGCGTGGGCGATCGCGTCCGGCTGCTGGGAGCCGTGCCGCATGGCGCGATGCCCGCCCTGCTCGCCGCCGCCGACGTGATGGCGCTGGCCTCCGCCTCCGAGGGGCTGGCCAATGCCTGGGTCGAGGCGCTGGCGTGCGGCACGCCGATCGTGATCACCGCGGCGGGCGGCGCCGGCGATGTGGTGCGCAGCGCGGCGGCCGGCCGGATCGTCGCGCGCGATGCCGACGCGTTCCGCGCCGCGATCGCCGATCTGCTCGCCGCACCGCCGGCGCCGCACGATACGCGGCAGGCGGCGCTCGGCTTCACCTGGGAGGCCAATCGCGCCGCGCTGTACGATCACCTCGCCGGGCTGGTCAGCGCTTCTTCTTCGTCCAGCTGATGCCGCGCCATTCGGTCGCCTGGCGATCGGCCAGTTCGACGAGGTCGCCCATCGCGACCGACATGTCGATCAGGTGCAGCCCCCAATCCTTGAGGATCGCCGGCCCGATCGCGACATCGCCGACGATCGTGTCGGTGCGCGGATCGGCCGGATCGGCGTTCACCGTCACCGCCAGATAGTCGAAGCCGCCCTGCGACACACATTCCGCCGAGATCAGCCCCGGTACCTTGACGAAGCCGGTGGTGACCGGCGCGCCGTCCTTGCTCCACGGACCCATCGCAGCGGAGCCGGTGCCGGCGCTCTTGGCGCCGAGGATCGCGTCGGTCACCGCCTTGCCGCCGGCGAGCGCCGCGGGATTGGTGCAGGCGGCGACCTGCCCCGCGCCTGGCACCTTGCCGAAGCGGCTGTTGGCGGGCGGCGGCGAATCGGCGCGGAACGTGACATAGGAGACGATGCAGCCGAACTGCCCGTCCTTGCGGCACAAAGGCATGCGCTTGAAATCGCCGCCGACATCCTGGCCGGCCGGCACCGCGACATTGGTGCCGAGCAGCATCGCCGAGACGATCCGGCGCTGCACCGGCGTGTTCTCGATCTGCTCGGCGATCAGCCGCTTGAGGATGCCCGAACCCTGGCTGTGCCCGATCAGCACCACGCCGCGCCCCTTATTGTCGCGCGCGAGATAATCGGCCCAGGCCGCCTTCACATCGGCATAGGGCAGTTCGCGGTCCATCGTCACCGTCGCCCCGGTCATCGCGGTGCGCAGCGCGGTCAATGTGACCTGACGGTAGAGCGGCGCAAAGACGCGGCAATGCTGGCGGAAGCGCGCCGCCTGCGCGCTGGCCACGCCTTGCTCCTCGGGGCCGGCATTCATGTCGCTGTTCGGCGTGGGATCGAACGACACGGTGGGATAGACGTAGAAACAGTCGAACGAGATCTGCGGATCGGGGCGGAGCTTCTCGATCTTGCGCTTGCCGTCGGCGCGGATCACCGTGACGTCCTGGTTCGACGCGCAGGCATCGGCGCGGTCGGGGCGGCACAGCCAGCTGGCATCCTGCGTATAGTCCGGAGCCGGCGCCGGGCCGGGGACTTGCGCGGCGGCGGGAACGGCCAGCGACGTGGCCAAGGCGGTGACGAGCAGTTTCATCGATTTCTCCCCCGACTCTGATGGTCTTGGGGGAAGAGTGTAACCGGGAATTGACGCGAGTCGAGGCTCAGTCGAGCGGGTAGAGCGCGGCGGCGATCCAGCGCCCTTCGCCGCGCAGCACCGCCCAGGCGCGCGCCGCGGCGCGGCTGTCCATCGCCTCGACTCCGAAGCCCAATGCCTCGATCGCGCGGATCAGTTTGGGCGCGGGGCGGACCATCGCCGGCCCGGTGCCGATCAAGACGAATTCGGGCGGCGGATCGAGCGCCAGAATCGGCGCGAGATCGTCTGCGGTCAGCGCGGCCAGCGGCGGCGGCGCCCAGCCGTCGGCGCGCTGCGGCGTGATCAGCAGCGCACGATAGACGCCGTCATCGACCTTGAACCCGCCGGCGGAAAAGCCGGCGATGATCGGGCCATCGGTCTTCGGCTTGTCCATGCGCATGCGCGGATCAGCCCTTGGGGCCGACCCGCTCGGCGCCGCTTGTCCCGCGCTCCGGCTTGTCCGGCGCATCCGGATTGGCGCGCAGGCCGAGCGTGATCAGCAGCGAGGACGACACGTAGATCGACGAATAGGTGCCGACGAAGATGCCCAGGATCATCGCCGCGGTGAAGCCGCGCAGCACATGGCCGCCGAGGAACAGCAGGGCGAACAAGGCGAGCAGGATGGTCAGCGAGGTCATCACGGTTCGTGGAAGGGTTTCGTTGACCGAGAGATCGACGATCCCGGCCATGTCCATCTTGCGATAGCGGCGCATATTCTCGCGAATGCGGTCATCGATGACGATCTTGTCGTTGATCGAATAGCCGATGATCGTCAGCACCGCCGCGACGATGTTGAGGTCGAATTCGAACTGCGTCAGCGCGAAGAAACCGAGCGTCATGAGCAAATCGTGGACGATCGCGACGACGGTCGACACGCCGAACTGCCATTCGAAGCGCACGACGGCGAACAGGCCGATACCGAGCACCGCGAGCACGACGGCGAGGATGCCGTTGCGGATCAGTTCGTCCGAAACCTTGCCCGAGACGGTCGAATAGCGCGAGAAGGTCGCGCCCGGGAAGGCCTGCCCGACCGCCGCCTCGACCTTGCGCACCACCGCGTTGGTCGCGCCTTCGTCGGCGCTTTCCACCACCGGCAGGCGGATCGTCATCGTCTTGCCGTCTCCGAACGGCTGCAGCTGCGCATCGCCGACGCCGAGGCGATCGATCGTCTGGCGCAGCTGATCGACGTTGGGGGCGGTGGTGAACTTTTCCTCGATCATCAGGCCGCCGACGAAATCGACGCCGAAATTGAGACCCTTGGCCCAGACCAGCCCGACCGAGGCAAGGCTCAGCGCCATGGTCAGCGCGAACGCCCATTTGCGTAAGGATACGAACGGCAGGTTGGTGTTGTCGGGGACGATTTTCAGCAGGCGCATGTGTCTTCGCCGATCAAATGTTGATGTCGGTGGGGCGGTTCTTCCGCAGCCACAGAGCGATGAGCATGCGCGTGAACACGACGGCGGTGAACACCGAGGTGGCGATGCCGATCAGCAGCACGACCGCGAAGCCCTTGACCGGGCCCGAGCCCAAGACGAGCATGATCACGCCGGAAATGGCATGCGTCACGTTCGCCTCGAAGATCGTCCGGCTCGCTTCCTTGTAACCCAGCTCGACCGCCTGGACGACGTTGCGCCCGCGCCGTCGTTCCTCGCGGATACGCTCGTTGATCAGCACGTTGGCGTCGACCGCGGTGCCGATCGTCAGCACGAAGCCGGCGATGCCGGGCAGGGTCAAGGTGCCGTTGAGCAGCGCCAGCACGCCGACGATCACCACCACGTTGATGACCACGGCGAGATTGGCATAGGCGCCGAACCGGCCATAGGTCAGGAACATGAAGATGATCACCGCGGTGACGGCGATGACCGAGGCGAGAATCCCTGCGCGGATCGAATCCGCGCCGAGATCCGGCCCGACGGTCGATTCCTCGATCACCTTCAGCGGCACGGGCAATTTGCCCGAGCGCAAGGCGATCGCCAGCTGGTTGGCCGAATCGACCGTGAAGCTGCCCGAGATGCTCGCCGTGCCGCCGAGGATCGCCTCGTTGATGTTCGGCGCGGAGATCACCTTGTTGTCGAGGATGATGGCGAACGGCTTGCCGACGTTTTCCTGCGTGACGCGGGCGAAGCGGCGGCCGCCCTCGCTGTTGAAGGTGATCACCACCTGCGGCTCGTTGCCCTGCGGCGAGAAGCCCTGGCGCGCATCGGTCAGCTGATCACCGCTGATAATCGCCGAGCGCTTGACCGCGATCGGCTGGCCGCCCTCCTGATATTGCAGCACCTGGCTGCCGATCGGCGCCTGGCCCTTGGCCAAGGCCGCGGGATCGGTGGCGGTGGTGTCGACCAGCTTGAATTCGAGCTTGGCGGTCTTGCCGAGCAGATCCTTCAGCGCCTGCGGGTTCTGCAGCCCCGGCACCTGCACGACGATGCGCGTATCGCCCTGGCGGACGATCGTCGGCTCGCGCGTGCCGAGCTGATCGATGCGCGTGCGCACCACTTCGGTGGCATCGTCGACCGCGGTCTTGATCGCGGCCTTCAGGCCTGCCTCGCTCGGCGTCATCACGAAGCGCGAGCCATCGACGACCTGGATGTCCCATTCGCGCTGCCCGGTCATGCCGACGCCGCTGCCGGCGATCTCGAGCAGTTTCTCGCGCGCCGCATCGACCTGCGTGGAATCGCGCAGCATGAAGCTCAACTTGCCGTCGCGTTCGGAAACGTCGCCGGTCTCGATCCGGGGGGCGCCGCGGCGCAGCTCGGTGACCACACGGTCGCGCATCGCATCGAGCCGCGTCTGCGCGACGTCCTTGGTATCCGCCTCGAGCAGCAGATAGGAGCCGCCGGCGAGATCGAGCCCGAGATTGATCCGCGGATGGGGGAAACTGCCCCATTTCGCGGTGGTGGATTCGGGCAGGAAGCTCGGCACCGCCAGCAGCATCAGCGCCGCCAGGAACCCGAGGATCGAGAGTACTTTCCAGCGCGGGAAATCGAGCATCGTGGCGTCAGTCGTTCGCGGGCTTGGCCGTGCCGGCGCCGGTCACGTCGGTCAGCGTCGCCTTGACCACGCGGACGCGCGTGTTCGGCGCGATCTCGATCTCGACGATCGTGTCCTCGACCTTGGTCACGCGGCCGAGGATGCCGCCCGCCGTGACGACCGAATCGCCCTTCTTCACCGCATTCACCGCGGCCTGCATCGCCTTCATGCGGCGCTGCTGCGGGCGGATCATCAGGAAGTAGAAGACGACGAAGACGAGCAGCAGCGGGGCGATGCTGGCGAACATGCCGAGCGGGCCGGCGCCGGCTGCGGCGCCCGTGGTCTGGGCAAAGGCTTGGGGAATCAACATGCGGCTACCTGAATGGACGCGCGTGAGGCTGCCCCACGCTCAAGCGCCGCGCGCTATCATCAACATGGCAGGGGCGCAACAAACGGTTGGCGGACGGGCCGTGCGCAAATCGCGGCGCTTGCATCCTGCCGCCGCTCGGCATACACGCCCGCCCTCGGTCGGGGCGTAGCGCAGCCTGGTAGCGCATCACACTGGGGGTGTGGGGGTCGCAGGTTCGAATCCTGTCGCCCCGACCAAGTTTTCCACACCCTGTGATGCGCGGCGCTCAACGCCGCAGCGCGCTCGCCCCATGCGGGAGCGAGCGGCCGTCCGGATCCACCGCGACCATCGTGAACGTCGCCGTCGCGGCATGATCGCGGCGGCCGGTGAGCAGGTTCTCGGCGTGGAGATCGACCAGGATCGAGACGGAACTGCGCCCGGTCATGCGCACGCGGGCGATGCACTCGGTCATCTCGCCCTCGCGGATCGGGGCGCGGAAATCGATCCGGTCGGAGGCGGCCATCACCATCACCGCGCGGGCGTGGCGTGTCGCGGCGATGAACGCCGCGCGCCCGAGCATCTTGAGCGCGTCACCGCCATAGAGCGTGCCGTAATGATTGGTCTGCGACGGGAACACGATGTCCGCCATGTGCAGCGCATCGTCGTCTGCATCCTTCACCGCGGACTCGATCGGCGGCAGCGGCAGCCGCGTGTCGGGCCCCTTGACCGCGACCATCGCGAACAGGCCGCGCGTGCACAGGCGGCGCTCGCCGCTGGTCAGTTCCTCGGCGACCAGCTCGACCTCGACATCGACCGAGCTGTTGCCGACGCGCACGATCCGCCCGGTCGCCTCGATCAGCTCGCCGAGCCGCGCCGGCGCGGTGAAATCGATCCGCTCGCACGCGGCGGTGACGAACGGCGCCCGGCCGTGGCGCGCGGCGGCGAGGAACGCGACCTTGTCCATATGCGCCAGCGCGACGCCGCCGAACAAGGTGCCGTGATGGTTGGTATCACCGGGGAAGATCATGTCGATCAGCTGCACGGCGCCGCCCACGGCCTTGGTCACGCTGGTCATGGTCCTGGTCTTTCCGCTCGCCGCGGTCCCGTCGCCCGCCGCCGCGCCTTCAAGCGGCAAACGCCGGCCGCGACAATTGCGCGCGCCGGCGATGCGGTTGCACGCGACGCATCGCGCCGCTCATTTCTTGGCGAGCAGGTCCTTCAGCCCGGCGAGCGCGCCGGCCGGTCTCACCTCGTCCTCGCCGATCACGCCGGCCGCCTTGAGCACGCGCGCGGCGTTGGGCCCGCGCAGGAACGGATCGAGCGCCAGCGCGACCGTCTCCGCCGCCGCCTCGCCGAGATCGATCCCGCCGCCCGAATAGAACATCGTGTCGAGCGCATCCTCGGACAGCTCGATCTCCTCTTCGTCGACCGCCTGTTCCTCGATGAAGCGGACCGCAATGTCCTCATTGACGCGCACCTTGAGCGGCTCGTCGGTGACCGAACAGGCCTGCACCACGGCGGCAGTGACGGTGCCGCGCGCGACGATGCCGGCGGCCTCGGTGCGGATGCGCAACGTTGCCTCGAGCGATTCGAGCGCGACGAGGCCGAACCGCGTGGCGAGCGCGGCGCGCTCTTCCTCGGTCGCGCTGATCGACACGCTATGTTCGGTCGAGCCGATCGTGTCGCGGCGCTGCAGGCGGGAGAATTCGGGTTGGGTCACGGTAGCTGTCCTTCGGCCAGGGCGGCGATCGGCGTTGCGGCGAGCCGCGTGCGGAAGTCGAGCAGGCCGTCGCGGACATGCGCCAGCGCGGCCGGCGCCGGCGCCGCGCCGCGGTAGAGGTTGCGCACCAGCGCGGAATCGATCCCGTCGCCCGCCAGCCCCTCGCGATAGGCGCCGAGTCGCCCGCCCAGCATCCCCATCATCTTGCCGATATGCTTGCCGACCACGACGTCGCCCACGCCCTGTTCGCGCAACTGCCCGTCCATGTCGTCGACGAAGCGTTCGGTCAGCACCGCGCTGAGCGGCGCGCCGGCCGCCTCCTGTTCCAGCCGCAGCACGACAAAGCCCAGAATACAGGCGATCATGTCGAATCGGCCGTCGATCGTATCGGGCACTTCGCCGTCCAGATACCAGTGCGGTTGCCGCGCGCGCGCGACGATCGCCGTGTATAACGGCAACGCCTCGTCGCGCTTTTCGCCAAACAGTCTTCCCAGCCAACCCATGCCCGCTCCCGCACGGCCCTTGTTTGGCCATGAAGCTCGGCATATTGAGGCGAACGGCGCGTGATGCAATGCATGGGCAGTATGGCTATGGGGCGGGCGGCCCCGACGACTGCCCTCTGGAGAATGTGATGAGCGTATATCTGAACCGGTTGATGACGACCGCGGCCCTTGGCCTGGCCTGCGTCGCCGCCGGGGCGTGCACCCCGCTCAAGTCGCACCAGGGCTATATCATCGACGCCGATCTGGTGAATTCGGTGCAGCCGGGCGTGGATAACCGCACCTCGGTGCTGCAGGTGCTGGGCAAGCCGAGCTTTACCAGCCAGTTCAACGAGGGCGACTGGTATTATATTTCGCGCGATGCGCGCAATTTCGCCTACAACAACCCCAAGGTGCGCGATCAGACGACGATCCGCATCAGCTTCGATCCGCGCGGCACGGTGACGGGAATCGCCAAGGGCGATCAGACGCAGGTCGCCTCGATCAGCCCATCGAACAAGAGCACGCCGACGCTGGGCCGCAAGCGTGGCTTCTTCGACGAACTGTTCGGTAATATCGGCACGGTCGGCGCGATCGGCGGGCAGGGTGGCCAAGGCGGCGGCGATCGCGCCGAGCCGTAAGCCCGGCCAGCGCTCCTTTCATTTTGCTGACCGTCCCGTTCGCCGATCGTTCAGTGGCACCCTGGCAAAAGGGTGATTGACGGTAGCCGACAGGCCGCCGGGCAACGAATGGAGACTGACGATGCGTAAACTGATCATCACCGCGCTGATCGCGGGCATGGCGTTCCCCGCCATGGCCAGCGCGCAGTCGCAGCGCGAAGTCCGCCGCGACCGGCAGGATCTGCGGCAGGAACAGCGCGAATTGAACCGCGCCTATCGCAACGGCGACCGCCGCGACATCCGCGAGGAACGCCGCGACGTGCGCGATGCGCGCCAGGAACTGCGCGAAGATCGCCGTGACCGCGACCGCAAATGGGGCCGCAACGACTGGCGCGGCTATCGCAACACCAACCGCAGCATCTATGCCCGCGGCAATTGGAACGCGCCGTTCCGCTACACGCAGTTCCGCAGCGGCATCCGGATTGCGCCGAACTATTACGGATCGCGGTACTTCATCAACGATCCGTGGCGCTATCGCCTGCCCAATCCGGGCTACAATCAGCGCTGGGTGCGGCATTACAACGATGTCCTGCTCGTCGATGTGCGGCGCGGCGTCGTGATGGATGTGATCCGCAGCTTCTACTGGTAAGCTCCCGGTAGAGAGACTGGCCCGGGCGGCGACGCCCGGGCCTTTTTGCGTCCGGCACCGGGCGCGTCGCTAGCGAATCGTGAAGATCACCTGATCGATCACCCGGCCGGTCAGGTCGATCAGCCGCAGCCGATGCTTGCCCGGGCCGGCCAGCACCAGCGGATGCGCATCGGCGGCGCCGAGATTCTTAGCGTCCAGCATCAGCCGGTGCGCGCTGACCGCGCCCGAGACGCCGATCGCCAGCCGCTGGCGCTCGATCGGGATATCGGGGTCGAGCGCATAGACACTGCCCGACACGGGATTGACGATGCGCGGCCGACGCGCGGCGGCGGGGGCGGCGGCGATCTGGCTTTGCCCGGTGCCGGCGAGGAAATATTCCGGTCGCGCCCGTTCGATCCCGTCGCCGAAGCTGACCAGCCGCTGCTCGATCCCCTCGGGGCGCGGCGGCGCCTGTCCCGCGCGCGCGCCGTGCAGCGCGAGCATCAGATCGCGCCACACTGGCGCCGCGCCGCTGGTGCCGGAGACGGCGCGCATCGGATCGCCTTCGAGATTCCCGACCCACACGCCGACGGTGTAGCGATCGGAATAGCCGATGCACCAATTGTCGCGCATTGCCTTCGACGTGCCGGTCTTCACCGCCGCCCAGAACGGCAGGCGCAGCGCGCTGTCCATCCCGAAGGTCGCCGCGCGGGCGTCGGGATCGGCGATCATGTCCGACACCAGCCAGGCGGCCTGCGCGCTGGTGATGCGCCGCGCCGCCGGGCGGGGCGCGTCGGCGGTGAGCCTGAGTGGCGTCCATTGCCCGCCATTGGCCAGCGCGCGGTACGCATCGGCCTGTTCGAGCAGGGTCACTTCGGCCGAGCCCAATGCCAGGCTGAAGCCGTAATATTGCCCGTCCTCGGTGAGGCCGCGATAGCCGCTGTCCCATAGCCGGTCGCGAAACGGCTCGACCCCGACGAGCAGGAGCGTGCGCACCGCGGGCACGTTGAGCGATCCGGCCAGGGCGCTGCGCGCCGAGACCGGGCCCTTGAACGCGTGATCGTAATTCTGCGGCACGTACAGGCCCGAGGCGGTGTCGAGCTGCACCGGCGAATCGTCGAGGATCGAGGCGGGGGTGAGATAACCGCGCTCGATCGCCTGGGCATAGAGGAACGGTTTGAGCGTCGAGCCGGCCTGGCGGTAGCTGTTCGCGCCGTCCACCGCCGCGGCGGTCGAATTGCCGCCGATCCCGCCGACATAGGCGAGCACGTCGCCGCTGGCATTGTCGACCACCACCACCGCCCCGTCGCGCGCGCGGCTGCCGCCCAGCCCCTGCAACTGGCGCTTGAGCGCAACGATCGCCGCCTGCTGGACGCGCGCATCCAGCGTCGTGGTGACCCGCATCCCTGCCCTGAGCAGTAAGCGCTGGCTGAGATGCGGCGCCAGGCCGGGATCGAGCGCAAGGCTGCGTGCCGGGCCGAGCATCGACGCCGCGGCGCCGGGGAAGCGCGCGCAATCCTTGGCGCCCGACAGCGAACAGGCGCGGCGCGCGACGCGTGGCGCCGGGGCCTGCGGTTCGGGCAGCAATGCGGCGAGCAACACCGCGTCGTCCCGCGCCAGGCTGCCGGGCGTCTTGCCGAACAGGCCGAGTGCTGCCGCGCCGATCCCTTGCGCCTCGCCGCGGAACCCGGCGAGGTTGAGATAGGCCTCGAGAATCTCGTCCTTGCGCCAGCCGCGCTCGATCGCCCAGCCGGCGCGCATCTGGCGCAGCTTGTCCCACCAGCCACGCGCGCCGGGCGCGGCGAGATCGGGCGCGAGAAAGCCGGCGAGCTGCATCGAGAGCGTGCTCGCGCCGCGATGGCGTCGCCCCCGGATCCGATCGCGCAGCGCGCCAAGCAGCGCAAGGCTGTCGACCCCGCCATGGCCATAGAAGCGGCGATCCTCGGCGGCGACGATCGTCTCCCGCGTCACCGGCGAGACCGCGTCGAGCGGCGTCCAGGCGAGCCGGCGCGCGGCGAAATCGACGCGCGCGGAATCGATCAGCCGGCCGTGCCGATCGTAGAGCCAGGATTCGGACGGGTGCCACGCGGCGCGGGTCTGCGCGTAGCTTGGCAGCGGCGGGGGGAGCGTGGCGTAATCCACGCCGGCGAACGCGAGGATGGCAGCGGCCAGTACCCCAAGCGTCACCTTCCCTCCCATACCACCCCGGCAGACGCCGGGGCCCAGTCGTGGAACGTCAATTGGCCGAGCGCTATCCCCGGCTACATCGACCTTCGCGACTGGGCCCCGGCGTTCGCCGGGGTGGCGCCTTCTCACTAAGGCTTCGAAACGTTTCCTAAGGCCCCGAATGCTACCCACGTATCACCGCTGCGCCACCGTCACCGGCGCGTTGGGGACCTGTGCCCGGATTGCCGGCGAATACATCGCCTCGACCCGCGTCGGCGGCAGGCTGAAGCGGCCCGCGCCGTTCAGCCGCATCGTGTACGCCACGGTGAACGACCCGCGCGGCACCCAGGCGAAATAGCCGCGCCATGCCTCGCGCCCGCGCTCGACATAGCTTGGCTGCACGCCGTCCGTGCCGGTCACCTCGGCGAGCATCGACGATTGACCGCCGAGATCGCCGACGATCGTGGCACCCGCGGGAATCGGATCGTTCACCACCACCCAGTTGCGCTCAGCCGAGGCCTCGACCGTGATCGTCACCTTGAGCACGTCGCCGCGCGTCAGCGTACCGGCGTTGCGCGCCTGCACGACATCGACCTTCTTGGTCATGCGGTAGCCGGCGAACAGCGGCTGCCGCAGCGGCACCGCGGCGGACACCGCGATCATCGCCCAGGGGCCGAGCCCGCTCGCCTGCGACAGGCGCAGCGGCGTCTGGCCGGCGGGCAGCGCGAAGCTCGCCTGGCGCTGGTCCGTCGCCAGCGGCCAGGACTTCACGATCGTCTGCGCGCCCAGCGACAACGTCGTCGGCCCCTGGATCGCACTGGCCGGATAGAGCCCCGCGAATTTGCGCGCGGCGATCGTGCCCCACGCATTGGCGGTGGTCGTGTCCCAATGCCCACGCTGCTGGCGCAGGGACACGCCGACCATCATCTTCGGGGCATCGTCCTGCCATCCGGGGCGGCCCAAGGTGGCGATCACCGACTTGATCGCCGCCTCGTCGCCCGACGACATCAGCCACCAGCTGGCACTGCTCTGGTCGGACAGATCGAGCCGCGTGCCTTCATAGACGAGGCGGGTGCGCAACGTGCTCTCCGCCGCTGCCTTCAGCGCCTGCGCGTTGGCGAGGCCGGCGATGCGATCCAGCGCGACGATATAGTCGGCCAGCGTCGCGGTCGGCATCTCGTTCGGCGCGATGCCGATCTGGCCGAGCATGGCCGGCGTCGCCGCGCCCTGCCGCGCGAGCGCCGCCAGCGCCGCGACGCGCTGCAGCCGAACGTCGCCATATTCCTCGCGCCGCAGCCGGCCGTCGATCACCGCCTTCATCGCCTCGATCATGCGGCCGCGCGGCCCTTCCGGGATCGGCAGCCCGGCATCGGCGGTCAGCGACAGGACATAGGCGGTGAGCGCCTCCGATCCGGTCAGGCTGTCCGACGGCCAGTAGCGCAACAGGCCGTCCGATGCCTGGTAGGTTGGCATCTCGCCGGTCAGCCGCGTCCACGCGCCAGCATCGCCCAGCGCCACCGCGGTCGACAGGCGCTGTTCGAAGCAGGTGTAGGGATAGGCCGCCATATAGGCGCGCACCCCGGCGAGCGGCGGGGCGAGCGTATCGTCGAGCCGGATGTCGACCGTGCCCCAGCCGGGCAGCGCGCCGGCCGGGCGCGTGATCGGGATCGTGCTGTTCGGCCCGATCTGGGTCAGCGTCGCCGCCCACACCTCGACCGGAATCGCCGGGATGACGTCCTGCGAGACGGTGATCTGGTCGCTGGCTTTGCCATTGTCGGCGACCGCCTTCACCTGCCAGCGCAGATTGGCGACCTTGTCCGGCGCGGTCAGGTTCCACGCCACCGGCGCGGCGCCGCCGGCCGGGATCGTCACGGTCAGCGGTTTCCCTTGCGCGATGCGGGGGAACAGATCGACGCTGGCGGTCACCTTCATCGGCTTGTCCGAGCCGTTCCGGAGCGTGAAGCCCGCGGCATAATAATCGCCCGAGCGCACCAAAGTCGGCATGCCGGCGAAGATCGACAGATCCTGCGCGGTGCGCACGCTGGCCATGCCGGTGCCGAAGCGCTGCGCGCCATCGGTGGCGATCGCCACCAGCTTGAACGAGGACAAGGCATCCGACAGCACGACCGGCACGCGCGCGCGGCCTTGCGCATCGAGCGCGACGCGGCCCTTCCACAGCAATACCGGCTGGAAATTCTCGCGGTTGAGCCCGGACAGATCGCCGCCGCCGCCACCGCCGGCCTCGACCGCCTTGCGCCCGTAATGGCGCTTGCCGACGACCTGCATCTGCGCGGTCGAGGTCAGCACGGAGAGCGCGCGTTCGCCCATCATCGCCGTCAGCACATCCCACGACTCGTTGGGCGCGAGCTGCAGCAGCGCTTCGTCGACCGCGGCGAAGGCGACGTCCGCACTGGCCGCCGGCGTGCCGTCCGGCCCCTTCACCTGGATATCGACCTGCGCGGTATCGCGCGCGGCATAACGCTGCTTATCCGCCTTCACCGCGACCTGCAGCTGATGCGCTTCCCAGCCGACCTTCACCTTGGCGATGCCCAGGCGGTAGGCCGGCTTGGCGAGATCGACCAAGGCGGTCGGTTCGCTCACCGGCGGGCCGCTGGTCAGCCCGATCTTCTGGCCCAGGCTGGTCATCCAGCTCCAGAAGCCGCTCTGCACGCGGCCGCGCACTGCCATCACCGACACGAACACGTCCGGCGCATAGCTGCCCGGCATCTTCACCTCGACGACCGGATCGGTGCCGGACAGTTCGGTGACGAAGCTCGACAGCACACCTTCGCGCTCGACCGTGACGAGCGCGGTCGCATCGCGGAACGGCATCCGCACCTGGAAGCGCGCGGTCTCCCCGGCCTTGTAGCTGGTCTGTTCGGGCACCAGGTCCATCCGGTCGCCATTGTCGCCGCCGAACCACCAATCGTCATCGCCCGCCAGCCAGACACTGCGCGTCGCCCGCGCGACGTTGCCGTTCGCGTCCTCCGTCGTGGCGACGGCATAGACTTCGCCCGACACGCCGGGATCGACCGCGCATTGCGCCAGCCCCTGTGCGTCGGTCGTAGCGGTGCAACTGCCGGCCAGCTTGGTCGTGCGCATCTGATTGTCATAGGCATAGAAGCCACCGATCAGCCGGCGCCTGGCGGTCAGCACCTGGCGGCTGTACAGCGCGACCGAGATCTTCTGGTTGGCGCGCGGCTTGCCCTCGGTATCGAGCGCGACGAAGCGCAGCCGCAGATCGTCCTGCTTCATCAGCCAGCCGTCGGTCTTGACGCCCAGTTGCACGCCCGAAGTGAAGATCGGGATGCGGCGCGAGGCGGTCAGCACTTCGCCATTGGCATCCTGATAATCCATCTCGACCAGCATGTCGGCGTTGGAGTCGATGCCCTGCGGCACCTCGATCGTGGTGCGCGTCGTGCCGTCGCCGCCGAGCGTGGCGGGCAAGGTCTGGGTCGGCGGCAGGGGGGTGGTGTCTTCCTCGCCGTCGCCGTTGAGCGGCTTGACGCCCTCGGCCACCGCATCGCCGCCGAACGTATAGGCCTCATAGCCATCGGGCGTGCTCGTCCGCCCGAAATAGCCGACGCGCAGATCGACCGCGAGGTTGGATGCGCCACCGCCGGAGAGATAGCCGACGAACAGGTCGAGCGGCAGCGATTTCGGGCGCACCGCCGCTTCCTTGGGGCCGGTGACGCTGGCGCGCATCGTCGGCAATTTGTATTCGTCGACCTTGAACGACTGCGAGGTGAAGATCGTGCGCGCCGTATCGCCGCTGCCGATGATCACCTGCACGTCGTAATCGCCCATCGGCGCGCCCTGCGGCGCGGCCCAGCTCGATTCGCCGATGCCGTTGGCGTCGACGCTCAGCGGCAGATCGAACTGCGTGTCCGAACCGCGATGCGACAGGCGCAGCGTGCCGTCGAACGCGGGCGACAGGGCGAAACCCTCGCCCATCGGCTTGCGCACGATATGCTTCATGTGGATCGTCTCGCCCTGGCGCACCAGCGCGCGATCGAACACGGTGTGGAAGATCTCGCTGCGATCGTCATAGCCATAGGGCAGATCGAAATCGTACGGCCGGATGCCGTCGCTCCAGCTGGTCAGCGTGAAGCTGAAATCGTCGCCGGCGCGCGCGGAAATCATCAGCGGCGGCGTGGTCGAGCCTTCGTCGCAGCTGCCATAGGTCTGCACCTCGGGCAGGCCGGGCGGCACGAACAGGCCGCCGGCCTTGTCGGTCACGCCGCGTGCGAGCAGCTTGCCCGAACAGCTGTCGGTCACGCGGACTTCGGCATTGGCGACCGGCTTGCCGCTGTCGAGCGACGTCACCCAGGCCAGGCTGCGCTCGCGGCCCCATTTGAAATGCACCGCCATGTTGGTGACGAGCGCGGCCGAGGCGACGTAGCGCGGCGCCCGGCGCCCGAGCAACGCCTGGCCGAGCACCGGGCTGGCCAGCTCGACGACATAGAATCCGGGCTTGGCGAGCGGCAGGCCGACCACTTCGAACTGCTTGCCCTTGCCCGGCAGGCCGAGCTTGAAGGCATTGCCGCCACCCGCTGAACCCGCGGCGCCGGCGCCGAGGATCGGCTTCGATCCGGTATCGTTGATCGTCACGTCTTCGCCGCCGCGCTTGATCGTGTGGCTGGCATAGTTGCCGGCTTTCTCGACCGTGCGCAGCCACTGCGCGACCTCGCCGTCCGATCCGTCGACGCGCAGCCGCTGGCCATCGATCGCCAGATTGTTGCCCTGCAGCGCTTCCTCGACGTTGCGCACCGTGACCGGCAGCACGCCGCCCTCCTTGGCCTCGACGATGCCGAAATTGGCGGCGAACTTCACCAGCGGCGGGGCGTCGTCGAACCGCACGTCGAGCGGGAAACGCTCGCCATTGGCCAGCGGCCGGCCGCTCTCGTCCTTGATCCCGGCCGGGATCGTCAGCTTGGCGGCAGTGGCGGCGGGCAACGGCGCGGCAAAGCTGATGCTGCTGATCGTCGCGGCCTTCTTCTCCTCGTCGCTGAACAGCGGCGCGATCGTCTTGCCGTCGGGCGTGGTGATGCTGATTGCCTGCGCGGCGCTCATCGCAATCGGTGCGGTGAAGCGGACATAGGCCTTTTCGACCGGCGAGCAGCCCGCCTGCGCGTTGACGCGCGAACATTCGAAGCGTGCGGTGAAGGGCTTGCGCACGGTATAGTCGAAGCGCTGATCGGCGCCGGCGATCTTGCCGCCTGCCCCGGCGATGTTCGCGCCCCACACCAGGGCCATCTCGCGCCCGGCGGGCAGCGGGCGGCGGCATTTGAGCGCGGTCACGCCGGCGAGCGCGGCGTTGCGCTCGGCGGCCGTCGCCGGGATCGTCGCCGGCAGACCGCCGCTCTCCAGGAAACTGCGCACGTTCCAGCGGGTCGTGCCGAGTTCGCCCAGCAGTTTGCCCGGCAGATCGGCGGGCAGCACGTCGACGGCGATCTTCTCGCCCACGCCGTCGACCGCGCAATATGCATTGGCGGCGATCGAGGCGCGCGTCGCGGGCAGATTGGCGGCGACCAGGAACACCTGGTCCTCCTCGATCTCGCCGTCATATTGCGCCGGCAGCACCGCACGCGCGACCGGGCCGCCGGCATCGACCTTGAAGTTTTGCTGCCCGGTGACGGCATAGCCGGACACGCTCTTCAGCCCGTCCTTGATCTTGAACTCGCACACCGTGCCGCCCGGCAGCGGCGTGTCGAATTCGTGCACGAAAGTTTGCGGATCGACCCAGCGGCCCTTGCCCGCGACCGGGCAGGTGACGTCGAACGGGCCGGTCGCGCGCGGATCGCCGAGCGCGACCATCGGCTGGCTGAACCGCGTCGTGAATCGCTCGATCGCGCCGCCGCCGATGCCGGGCGTGGCCATGATCACTTGCGGTGAATTGTCGCCGAACGCCGCCACCGGCGCGATGGCCAGTGCGAGCAATGCCACACGCAATGCGAGCTTCATGGATCAGTCCCCTTGAGCGGCAGGCTAGTGGCTTTACCTGCGCCAATCCAGTGCGTTCGCACCCGCGCCGTGCTTGCCGAACCCGCCGTCGTCCGAAACAATGCCCCGTTCGCGACTCGGGGGAGCTGGCGATGGGCGGTTGGGGGGACTGCATTGCCGTCGTCGATCTCGTCGTGCGCGAGGCGATGCTGTTCGCGACGATCGGCTTCCTGATCGGCGGAGTGGACGATCTCGCGATCGATCTGGTCTATCTGTGCCATCGCGGCCGGCGGCTGTCGGGCCGCGCGGCGCCGCGCACGCTGGCCGATTTCCCGGTTGCCGTGGTGCCCGGGCGGATCGCCGTGTTCGTCGCGGCGTGGGACGAAGCGGCGGTGATCGGCGCGATGCTGCGCACCGCGCTGGCGCGCTTCGATCATCCCGATTACCGCATCTATGTCGGTTGCTACCCCAACGATCCGGCGACGATCCGCCAGGTGGCGCTCGTCGCCGAGCACGATGCGCGCGTGCGGCTGGTGATCGGCGGCGCGCCTGGGCCGACCACCAAGGCGGCGTGCCTCAACACGATCTGGCGCGCGCTGCTGCGCGACGAGGTGGCGGAGGGCGTGCGGACCAAGGCGGTGGTGCTGCACGATGCCGAGGATGTCGTGCATGAAGGCGAACTGCGCATCTTCGACGCGCTGATCGGCGTGTACGGCGTGGTGCAGCTGCCCGTGCTGCCGCTGGTCGATCCGCGCGCGCGGCTCATCTCGGGCCATTATGCCGACGAATTCGCCGAGAGCCATGGCAAGACGCTGATCGTGCGCCAGGCGCTCGGCGCCGGGCTGCCGCTGGCCGGGGTCGGCTGTGCGATCGCGCGCGAGTGCCTCGGCCGGATCGCGCAGGCGCGCGCCGGGGCGCCGTTCGATGCGATCAGCCTGACCGAGGATTACGAGCTCGGGCTGCGCATCGCCGCGCTGGGCGACACCGGCGCGTTCGTGCGCGTCGCCGAACGCGCCGGCGGCGCGCCGGTCGCGGTGCGCGCCTATTTCCCCGCCACGCTAGAGGCGGCGATGCGGCAGAAGACGCGCTGGATGATCGGCATCGCGCTGGCCGGCTGGGATCGCACCGGCTGGAGCCGGGGGCTCGATTGGCGCGATCACTGGATGCGGATGCGCGATCGCCGCGCGCCGCTCGCCGTGCTGGTGCTGCTCGCGGCCTATCTCGCCGCGACGCTGTGGCTGCTGAGCGCCGCGCTGCACGGGGTGAGCGGGGTCGGCATCCCGCCCGTGCCCGAGCCGCTGGCGACGTTGCTCGGCGTGAACGCCAGCCTGTTGCTGTGGCGGCTCGGCGTGCGCGCGCTGTTCACCGGCCGGGCCTATGGCAAGCGCCAGGCGGCATGGTCGGTGCCGCGCATGTTCGTCGGCAATCTCATCGCCATGGTCGCCGCGCAGCGCGCGCTGATCCGCTATGTCGGCATGCTGCGGGGCCGCCCGCCCTGCTGGGACAAGACCGCTCACACCTTTCCGGACGATGTCGCGGAAACGCTGCGGTGACCGGCGCGGGGCGGCCGCTGCGCTTTCTCCTCGCGGTGCTGGCCGCCTGGATCGGGCTGCGCGCGGCGCTGCTGTGGCCGGTCGCGCCGGGCGCGGCGCGGGAGGCGATCGCGCCCCAGGCGGCGGCGCCCGGCGCGATGCC
>NZ_JANQBK010000034.1 GCF_025370105.1 Sphingomonas hylomeconis | reverse complement strand
GTGTCCAGAGGTCCTGATACACATCTTTCTACGTGTGTAGTTTATCGAAAGGTTTCGCATCATGAAAAGTGATAAACAACCAACATGATGCTAGCTTGATTAAGTTTCTTCTAAACAGACTTCAAACGGCAGTGTTTAGCATATCCTATTAAGGTTGAATCGCGTTAACAGCACATAGGAAATGCTGTTAGGCGATGCAGAGTGCGATTAGGCAGCTACTGCGAAATTATTGTTTGATTTGCCAGTTATTATAAACTGTGTGTGTTGATGACGAAGACAACCCTCCGACACGCTTAATGAGCTCGGGGGACCCCTGTCGAATCCA
>NZ_JANQBK010000033.1 GCF_025370105.1 Sphingomonas hylomeconis | reverse complement strand
GCCATGTTCTGTTCCATCGTACTCATCACGTGCACTAGTCACACTGGTACTCAGGTGATAACCATCTGTCTACACCACTTCATTTCGCGAAGTGTGTCTCGTTTATACGTTGAATTCCGTTAAACAAGTGCTCCTACCAAATTTGGATTGCTCACTCGAGGGGTTTACCGCGTTCCACCTTTTATATTTCTATAAAAGCTACGTCACTGTGGCACTTTCAAATTACTCTATCCATATCGAAAGACTTAGGATATTTCATTGCCGTCAAATTAATGCCTTGATTTATTGTTTCATCAAGCACGAACACTACAATCATCTCAGACTGTGTGAGCATGGACTTTCCTCTATATA
>NZ_JANQBK010000032.1 GCF_025370105.1 Sphingomonas hylomeconis | reverse complement strand
GAGATCGAGCGCCAACATGGCGGATCGATCATATTGACACTGGGTCGCGCCATCGGCGGGAGACAGTACGGCAAGAGCAAGCGCTGCTACGATCATCTCATATCCTAATTTATTGCAGGTCGGCTTGGGGACGTCCAACATGCTGTCGGACGTTCAACGTCATTTCTAATCGCTGAAAAGGCGGCGCATTGGCATCGACCGTATGCGTATCGGACTTAACGTAGGACTAATAGCAATCGCACTTCGCAAAGCCGAACGTCTGGCGGGAAGCTCACCGTCGCGATCGCGCTGACGGACGTCTGCGGGTTCGCTTTCTCAGAACCTGTTCCGAATTGCTATTTTCCGAAATAGCAATTCGGAGATGGAGAAACGGGAAAGATCGCGCTCAACGAATGGCCAT
>NZ_JANQBK010000031.1 GCF_025370105.1 Sphingomonas hylomeconis | reverse complement strand
CGCCCGCCCGACGCCGGCGGCAACCGCCGCACCGCGCGCCGCGGCTCCGACAACGACCGTGCCCGAGGCAGTGATCGCGCCACGGCCGGTCGCCACGCCGAGCCCGCTGCCGATCGCGCCGGCCGAACCGCTGGAAGCGCCGCTGGCCGAGGCGACGCCGGTCGCGCCCGTGACGACCGCGCCCGCCGCGGCCGTGCCGATCGCCGGCGCGGGGGCGGGGATCAGCCCCTGGGCGATCATGCTCGGCATCCTGCTGCTGCTCGGGGGGCTCGTGGCCTGGCTGCTGTATCGCCGGCGCCGCGCTCAGGCAGAGGCCGACACGCCGTTCGAGATCGTGATCGGGGTCCGCCAAGGTGATGGCGATGACGTTCCCGCGCCGGCGGCGCCGTCGCCACCGCCGCCCCCTCCAGTCGCGCCGGTCGCGCCGGACATGCCGCCGCCCGCAGCCTTCCCGCCGGCGCCGCCGCGCCCCGCCGCCGCATCCGGG
>NZ_JANQBK010000030.1 GCF_025370105.1 Sphingomonas hylomeconis | reverse complement strand
TCATGGCATGAGGGCCAGCTACGGGCCGATGTTGGCCAGTATGCCGACGCTATCCGGCTTTTCCAAATGGGAAGGCATCCCGCAGCCGACGATGCGAAGTGGGGATGGAACCTCTACGTGGACGGAAGCATCGCTTTCCTTCGAGGAGATCGCCGGAAACTGGAAGCTGCTCGTGCGAACCTCTCAGCTCTGCCTCGCCCGGCCGAGCTTAAGGACGCGGTCGGCCCGGACGGCAAACCAAGAGCGGTTCGCTGGCCGATGAACATTCGCGTTCTCGACGGCTTCCTCCGTTGCTGGGGGCAGAGCTACAAGGCAGCATATCGCTGTCCCGTGCCGACTCCCTGATGCGAGAAGGCGCACTCCGCTGCCGCATGTCGCGATGCGGTTGCTATCGGATATAGGAAGGAATCGAAACGCTTTTTTCACCAAGTGATTGCAAAAGCGCAGAAAAAGACCACAGCTATGAAAGTCCGAGATGTACACGGTGACCATCGAACCCGGGCATAATTTGATGCGGATCGAAGTCGTCGGCTTTTGGTCCGTTTCGATCATACCCGACTATGTTGCTGAGCTGACACGCCAGATCGGCGCTTTAGAGTCTTCTGGCGGCTGCCAGCGCATCTTGGTCGACATGACCAATTATCCGATCCAGGCTCAAGCCGTTGCAAAGGCGCACGCTAGAATCATTGATTATGGTCGCAACGACCTGAAGGCGTTAACCGCCGTCGTCATGACGAGTGAGCTATCGAAACTTCAAGCCAAGCGAATGGCAAATCTTGCGGGCCATGAGCTCTTTGATAACGAGGAGAGCGCCCGTGGGTGGCTCCTCGCTGCGTAGCCGCAAAGTATGACTGAGAGCGCCGGTTTGGTTTGGAAACTCACCTGATGCAGCCACTACTGTGAATTTCGGCTTTCCACCA
>NZ_JANQBK010000003.1 GCF_025370105.1 Sphingomonas hylomeconis | reverse complement strand
TTGACCAGCGCTGCGCGGCCTGCATTGGTAAGCGTGAGGGTCAGGGCGGTCATGGTGCGGATCCATCGATGAAGCCGGTATCGCCGAACTCGAGCGGCTCGCCGTTCTGATCCTGCAGCAGGTCAGCCCAGGGCGTGCCGGCGTCGCCATCGGTCGCGGCAAGGTGCAGCCGGCGATAATTGGTGGCCTGCAGCGCGGCGATCGGCGCGGGCATCCCGGCGAGGCGGAGCTGCTGGACCAGCTGGAAGTGCGCGCGCGCAGGTTTGGTGCGCGATACTTCGGTAACGATCGCGCGAGCGACCGCGGCCGAGGTGCGACCGCCGCCGGCGACGCCGGCAGCATCGATCACCGGCAAGCGGACCTCGAAGGTGTAGGGCGCGGCGTTCGGCGTAACTTCGAACCATTCGACCAGCTCGAGCAGCGCATCGAACGATGCGAGAACACGCTCGATGCTGTAGCGCGTGCCCTTCAGCCGCTGATCCTCGATCGCGCTGGCGACCGCGGCGCGCTTTTCATCCTCGCTCCACTCGGGATCCCAGCGGTCGATCGACAGCCCCCAGGCCAGCCAGGGCAGCAACGCGATCGGGCAGGTCTCGGGGTTCCAGAGCGCGAGCAGATCCGGCACGTCGCTATCGCGCGCCGTGGCATCGACCAGCGCGCGCTCGAGCGGCGTGGCGTTGGGGGGCAGCAGGCTATTCGCCATAGCCGGCGATCGCGACATCGAGGCCGACGCAGTTGGACGCCTGCGTGTCGTCGCACAGGACGTCCGCCGGCGGCGCGGTGAGCACGACGTTCTGCACGCCCTCGACCATCAGCGCGCCGGTGATGCCGGCGCGCGTGACGTCGCGACCGAGCTTGCGGCAGGATAGCAGATAGGCCGCAAGGGAAGCCTGCGCGGCCGCGAGCATCAGCGTTTCGTCGGGGCCGTAAAACAGCACGAGCCGGGCCTGCACGAGATAGTCGACGATCGAGGCCGATGCGACGACGACGTTATCGGTCAGCGGGCGCTTGCGATTGCCGCGGACGGTCGCAAGCGCGTCATCGACCGCGTCGAGCTGGTCGGGCGTGGCCTGGCCATTGCCACTGCGCGACAGGATCGAGACAAGGACGGTGCCGGGTGCCGGGCTGGTCGCGCTGGCGTCGAGGATTGAGGCAGCGGCCGACAGCGCATGATAGATATAAGCCGCCTCGGGACCGGCAACGCTGTAACTTTCGGGCGCCAGCACGATGCGGCGACGATTGGAATCGTCATCCTCGTAGACCGCCGCGGTGCCGGCGACCGGATCGGCCGGCGCGACCTGCAGCCGTGCGACGCCGAACAGCGCGCCGAGCTGATCGAGATTACCGTCCGTCGCATAGGCAACGAACAGCTGCCGTGCGCGATCGTTGAAGTTCTGCCGATCGAGCAGCCGGAAATAGGCCGCGACCTGCAGCACTTTGACGGCCGGATCGCTGTCGACGGTCGCGTCGAAGCTGGGCAGGATCTGCTGCAGCTTGGTAACCATTTCATCGAACAGCTGCTCGTAAGACAGCGGCTCGACGACGTCGGGCGCCGGCAGGCGCGACAAGTCGACCGAGTTGGTGCTGGCGGGATTGACGGACATGGTGGCCATGTCGCCACGCGTTGGGCGGGATAGCTATCGTGCGGTCTTGTAGAGAAGCTCTCTACAAGACCGGGTAGACCTGACCGCATGCTTCTTGTCGCAAGCAGACCGGGATCAATTTACCAACTGCATATCCATCAGGCGCCCCAAGCTTCAATAATTTGGCCGAGCGGGAAGGCCGACGCCTCCTTGCGCCATTCGTGATATGGCGCAGCAGTCTGGCTGTAGGGGCCGGGGTCCGGCCGGTCGAATTGCACGCGCGCCGGGATGTGGAAAGCGCTACCGAATACAATTGCCTCACCCGATGCCAGGATCGTCACTTGATCGAGCAGCCGCCGCGCCTGCATCGGGATAATGCGTCTGAAATGGTCAATGTCATCCGGGTTCTGCAGCCGGTGGCTTATGAAATTAGCGCATTGGCTAATAATAGTCTGGCTAATCTCACTCGGCCTCTGGCTGGCGATGATCAGCGATAACCCGAACTTGCGACCTTCCTTGGCGATCCGCTCATAAGCTAGCCGCGCCAGACGATGGCCGCGGTCCTCATCGGAACGCGCCGGACGCGCATAATTGTGCGCTTCTTCGAGCACCAGAACCCAAGGGTGCTTGTAGCGCAAAGCTGCCGGTAATCGCTCGCGTGCCTCAAGTAAGATTCGGCCGATGACTGCGCAGGCGTAGGGCAATACTTCGTTGCTCAACATCGACAGGTCGAGCACCGATACCTTTGGCCCGGTATCGGCGCCTAGGCCAAACCGAGTGAACCATGACGATAGCGTCTCGACCTTGGTTGCTTCGTCCTCATAGTTGAGGAAAGCACGCCACCGCTTATCGTCGAGTCGGGTTTTCAGGCGCAGCTTCAGAGTTGTCAAATGCGCATCGACCCTGAACGTATCCTCCTTAGATACTGCGCGATTGATCAGTGAGGGGTCGGTCAATGTCGCGCGCGATATGGGTAACGGGGAATCGGCCGTGCGCGCGCCAGCCTCTGCAGCGCTACTACCGCCGACAATCTTCTCTCGGATCGCGTCCTTGAGCGCCTCTGCTTCAGCCGCGATCGCAGCCTGATTGTTCATCACTTCCGTGTTGTAGTCATTGGCCAAGCGGTGCGCGACGAACAGCGCAGCGAAAGCCGCTGTGTCGATGCCGCTACCAGAAAGGTGCCCGGTAATGGCGTCACAATAAGACCCCGCTGCCTTCTTCTTGATCTTGGTCAGTTCGGTTAAGAGTTGATCGAGCGCGCTCATCGAATTTTGAAACGCTCCCATGCTGGCGGCTACGGTAGCATTGCCGCCCTTGGCGATCGCCCACCAGTCCTTGAGAACCGGCTCCTGCGTCTGTTCCGAAGCACTCAACCAAGCGCAGATTTCCTCGGCGTTAAGAAACCAAAGCGGTAAGGAAAATTCCTTGCCGTTAAGATAGATGCGATCGGGCACGCGCTGTTCAGGTTCCTCGGCGGGAAAGGCATTCGCGTATTCGCCGTTGATATCAAGAATGAAGACGTGCGGCTCTTCGCGAGCGCCGTCGAGCGCCTTCATCGCCTTCTGAATCAGGCTTGAGACTGAAAAAGATTTGCCCGACCCCGTGTTGCCGACGATCGCTAGCGGTCGGGAGAAAAGATCGTTGTAGGAGGCGCGCACTACGTTCCGCGCTTGCCCAGTCGGGAAACCGATCTTGAGATTGTAATCAAAGTCTTTCTCGTCATACCCTTCGGGCTTATTGCGCCGCGGAGGGATCTCGAAGACAGCTTTCAGGATCTCTGGTGAACCAATCTCGGCCGGCGTGTCCAGGGTTGGCAAGACCGAGATGCCCGGGCTGAAGGCGGGCTCATCGTCATTATGTTCGATCGTGCCAAGCAGTTGCACGCTTGCGGTTCGGCGCGGCTTCATCAATTCAAGACTGAGTTCGTCGCCGCTACCCGGGTCGAAGGTCTCGCGCGCCTCAAGATCGGTAATAATACCGATCACGGTTTCCCCTGCGCCAAGTGCGAAAGTCAGATAGGCATTGATTGCGATTGCAGTCTGGACACCGTCGAGGGTGGCACGCATCGCCGAGCGAGTTTCTGGCAGCAGTTCGACTTTCACACGAAAGCCCTGGACCGAAACGATGTGACCGATAAGGCGCGGATTATCCATCCTTGTCATCCGTGTTGGTACCGGAATTTGCTGATGATGCGATCTGCTTTTCGAAGCGGCGAAGGCGCAGGAAATCGTCGAGCCACTGTACATCGGGCATCACCGTGCGCGCGAAATCATCGAACGTAGCGTAGGCGAATGGGTTGGCAGCGAAGCCGGCCTCTGTCGGGCAGAGCACAAAAGCGCGCTTGCCAAGATCCTTGTAGCGACGGATGCGGGCGATCACCGGGCTATTCGGATTTGGCTCGACTACTAGCATCACCAACGATGGGTTCATCAGCGCGCTTTCGATGATCCGCGAGACATGTTCGTCGCCGAACCCGTAGCCGAGGACGAGAAGGAACGTCTGGGGAACACCCAACCGAACCTGAAACGAGCGAAAGAGGTGTGCATAAGGCATGGCCAAAGTTTGCGCGAACTTGTTGGCGGTGGGCAGGATGCCGACCGAGCGCGCACTCTGCGCCAAGGGGACAAGAGCTTCGGCCTTCTCCGCCGCCGTCATACCGGCATACGTGCGATACGGCTCGAGGTCAGGATGGCGCGCGCGCATTTCGAGCCCCTGCTCAAACCAGTGGATTGAGCCGTGCAGCTTGTAGAAATGGAGAAACTTGTCGAAGCGGCGCACGCGCCCCTCAGCAACCTCGCCGGGATAATAGATGTCGAGGCCATAAACCGACGGGTCGAAGCGCGCGGCCGCGCGCCCTGTAAAGCCGTCGAAGTATTGTATACCGAGAAGCTCTAACGCCTGTTCGAACAGGGTGTCGTAGTTGAGCGTGAAAAGGTGCGTGCGCCCGAGGTTGCTATCACGCGCGACAAGCTTGGAGAGAAAGGCCATCTGCGGGGCCACCTTGTCAGCGGTCGTCGCTAGCGCACTATCAGGTAACGAAAGCGCGCATTCGGCAAAGATCGCCATGCGCAATCGATCAACGAACCATTTGAGTTCAACCTTGGTCGGCGCTGGTGTGCTTGGCCAAACGACGGCGTGGAAGGGGCCTCCTGCTTGGTCAGCAACAACTAAAGCGTTGGCGATGAACGACAACCAAGTCTCGAACCCTATCAGATCCCCTAAAATATTTGCATACTGGACGTTGAGGCTACGGCTTTCGAGGATCTGTGCGATCGACGGGGGCAGATCGGCCATCGCCCGAATCGCGTCGAATACTGCCGTCTCCAGGTTGGCCATGGTCTTGCCGCCAGCCGAAACCGAAGTGCCTGACCCCGTCAGAACGACCAAATTTTCCATTCGAAGCCACTCGGAAATCAGCGATTGAAGGCGAATGCGGCCCTGCTTTGGGTCGAGGCCCTCAAGCAGATCTCCTATCCCGCCATCTTCAGCCAAGCCGATAAGCTGATAAACAATGGCATCCGGCGTCGTTGCCGTCATAAGCCTCCCCCGTCCTTCCGGCATTTCTCGGGACGGTTAAGCCACCCGGTACCGGCTGTTGCCGCTTTCACTTGATTGCCGTGCGGAACGTCGGCCATCGACACCGTTAGAGGTGTTACAACGAACGACAGCTTTCCACTACCTTTTGCAAACAGCGACGCGAGCGTTGTTATTATACCAAGGGAAGTCGGAATTGCGGCAAGCCCAAAACTTCCCGAGTGACTATGCGTTCGTCAAATATGTTCCGCTATACGTCCGTCACGTGATCTAGCAGCATGTCCAGTGCGCGCGACCGTTCGCCTTGCGTAAGGCCGAGCAAGCCGCGTTTGGCATAGCGCACTGCCCGCCTCTTCGCGGACGGCTTATCGCCCAACCCGTCCTGGTGGACCCGGGCGATCTCCGCGGCGCGACCAGCAAAACCGATCCACGCTTCGATATCAGTAGCGCCGGCGCGAAGATTGCGAGCGTTTCGAAGCTTGCGAAACATGGCCTTCTGCCGCACCGCGCCCTTACGACGGAACCTGCCGGCGCAGGCATTCCGTTCGCTCGGCTCGACGGGCAGATACCGATCGACCTTGTCGTAGAAGAAGCTGCGGATGCCGCCCGCCTCGATATCGAAGCCGGTCATCATCGGGCCATCATGCACCCAGCTTTTCAGGAACACGGTGCGCGGTTCGACCGCCCCCTTTGGGTAGAGAAACTTGACCGCATAGGCGCCAGGCTTCAGCTCAGGCCGCTTACGGCGCGCGGCGAAGGCGCTGCCATCCGGTTGGCGTTGCCGCGCGATCCGTTCCGCCTGGCTCTTTTGGATCCCGCGCGCCATCTTGCGCAGCAGCGATCGGCGCTCCGCGCTGCCCAGTTGGCGCAGCAGCGCGCCGGCGAGCGCCTGGATATCGGCGAAGTCGTCTTTCACGCGTCGGGAGCGAGGAAAATCGTGCCGCCGGTGACGTCGTCGATGATCGCGGCCCAGAATCTGGCGCCATCAGCGTTGGCGAATTCGTCCTCACGACTGGGCTCGTCGAGATGCGTTACGACCAGGCCGCCGTCAGTGCGCGCGACCTTCACCCGTTCGGTCAGCTCGAGATCGACCGACACGTCGGCAAGATCGCCATCGAGGATCTCCGATTCAAAGCTGAAGGGCTCCTGCTGATCGCGCTCGAGCAGATCGGGCTGCCGTTCCGCCACCCAAGAGAGCAAGGGCACGAACAGCGCGTCGACGTCGCCGGCATAATCCTGCACGACGACGTTGACGGTGTAGCGATACTCGAAGCTCAGCGAGCCGGTGTTGCGCGCGGCGATCCGCCCCTTGTCGATAAACATCGACAGGTTCTCGGGCTTGTCCTTCAGCCCCGGTACCGACGCCAGCAGCAGCGCTTTCAGGCTCTCGGGCTTCTTCACTTGACCTTGCCCGGGCAGGATCCCGGTGCATTCCAGTTGATCAGGCGATCGAGCTGAGCGGCGTTGACCGCGAAGGCCTTGGCGATGCGAATGAAGCCCAGGCGGGCAGCCGTGGGGATCTGCGCGAGCAGCGCCGGATCCTCGGGCAGGCCGGCCGGGCGATCTGCGCACCGCGTCAGCTCGGCAGGTGGGGCATCTTTGATCTCGACCGCAACCGGGACTGGCTTAGGGATTTCCACTTCCGCCCGGTCCGCGCATCCCGGCAACGCCGTTGACAGCAGCAAACCACTCGTGATCGACAATGTTCGTGCGTTCAGCCTGGGCATCGGCCATCTCCATTCTAAGCGCAGCATCGCGCGCGCTTTCCGCTGCCAGTCGGGCAGCCGCGGTGTCGGTGTTGTTCTTGGCGTCGTGATCGCTCATGGCCTTGGCGAGCGCCTCGGCCGATGCCTGCACGGTCGCGGCTTTGAAGCCGGCGAGCTGCGCAACGTAGCGCTGGCAGATGGCGCCGCGGGCGTGCGCCACGGTGACCGGCTTGCCCTTCGCATCCTTCTCGACGGTGACCGAGGGCGCGAAGTCGGCGCCGGCGCCGGCACAGATCACCTCGGCCGAGTGCAGCGCGGCATCGCGATCGGCGCTGACCTGGGCGAACTGGACGTAGAGGAACGCGCCGACCGCGCCGACCGCGACCAGCACCAGCCAGCCGGTCTGTTCGCCGATCCAGCCTGCCGCCAGCGAGAAAAGCTTCCTGGTCATGCCGCCACCCCCGTCGCCATCATCGCCTCGAGGCGCACGGCGCGGTCGCCGACCTGGTTGTGCCAGCGCGACGCCTTCATGCCGCGCGCCGCGGCGACGTAATCGCCCCGCTGGATCATGCCGAGCGTGTTGCGGAAGCCGAGCATGCCCTTCAGCCCAAGGTTGAACGTCATGTTGAGCAGGACGCGCTGGCGAACGTCGTCCAGCTTGCGCCACCAGGGAAGATCGTGATCGAGATGCGCCTCGACGGTGTCGATGTCGCTGTCGAGCAGGAACATGGCCTGGGCGCGGGTCACCCCGCGCGCGATCACACCCGACTTCGTGATCCCCAGCGCGCGTGCCTCATGCGCCCGGATGCCGACATCGTCGAGGTTGCGGCCGACCGCGATGCTCAGCTTGCCGGCCGTGCAATGATAGACCTTCAGGCGCAGGGCTTCGTCCCGGATCAGCTCGCTACGGAGCCGGGCGCGATCATAGGTCATTGTCCGTCCTTCTTCTTGGGCAGCCAGGAGACGATGCGGTCACCGATTTCACGCGGCAGGGCGCCGACCGCGTCGACCGCGCTACCGATGAACTTGGGCGCCGCCTTGAAAGCGATCATGCCGAGGGTGAAGCTGATGCCCTGCAGCACGAAAGGATCGAGCGTCACCAGCGCGCCGATCGCGCGCGACACGAAGAAGCTGACACAGGTGCCGACCGCGAACTGGATGAAGCGCTCGCCCCAGGTGAGGCCCTTTTCGTAGGCAAGGCTGACCGCGGCGCCGAGCGCGGCTGGCGACAGGCCGGCGAGCAGCCCAAGGAAGGCGGCGAGAAGATCGGGGATCGTATGCTTGTCCATGATCAATCCCACAGCTGGATGATGTCGCGCACGACGGGCGCAGGCGGCGTTTCGGGCAGGACGACCCGCTTGCCGGCCGGCAGGATCGTGCCCAGCTCGGCCAAACCGGGATTGGCCTCGAGCACCGGGCCGAGATCGCTGGGCCCCAGACCGCGCGTTCGCCAGATCAGTGCGTCCAGCGTCTCGTCCTGTCGTGCGGCGACGGCGTCGGCCATCAGATCAACTCCACACGCACGCGACCGCGGCCGAGCATGTCACGCACGGCGTGCAGCGCATCGCGCCGCAGCTCGACGATCGAAGGTTCGAGCTCGTCCGCCTGGCGCTGCCCGGCCGTTGCAGTGTCGATATCGCGATAGGTCTCGACCAGCTCGGCCTTCGCATAGGCGCCGATCGCGCGGGCATAGAGCAGGACCAGCCGGCTCCTGCCGTCGAGGATCGTCGTTGGCACGCTGCCCAAGGTCGGGCGCCCGGCGAGCAGGTGGGCGGCCTGCCAGATGGCGAGCTGATTGCCGGCGGTCAGCATCGCGCCGAGGATCGCCTTGCGGAGCCGCTCGGGCGTGACGTTGTCGCGGATGCGATATGCCTCGCGCAGGCTTGTAGGATCGATATCCGGGAACCAGCCGTCATTGATCACGACCGCTTCGATCGCGGCCGGCGTGCCGGACACGACGGCGGTCTTCACGACAAGGCCGCTCACGCCATCAGCCTTGCGCTGCCCGCCGCGCCGGCCGCGAACACGACCAGGCCGACGAGGATCATGGTGATGGCGCAACGGATGAAGAGCGCTTCGCCGATCGCTTTGCGAAGTGGTTCGAACTCACCCATGGCGAGCGCGATCACGCCGGCGAACGTCAGCCAGGCGCCGAGCGCGAAGGCCGCAAGCGTCGCCGCAAGGTTGATGGTGGTGGCGAGTGTCACAAGCGAGCCTCAAAATTCCCGGGGGTGGGGATCAGGACGGTCGATGGCCCTCAGCGCCGAAGCGCCCTCCCATCCCGCGTGATCCGTCCCCGAGCGCCGGGGGCGAGCGTGTCAGCCGGCTGAGCCGGTATTCTTGTCGGCAGCTTTCGCGGCCTTGGTGTCCGCGGGCTTGGTGATGGCCTTTTCGAGCCGCTTGATCTGGCCGGCGACGCCGACGCGATCGTGCAGCCGCACCGCTTCCCGCAACGGGGCGAGCGCGCGGACTGCCGCCACGACGAATTCCGGCCTGGCCGGGTCGATCGTGTCGGCAGCGCGCGCCAGCTCGATCCCGATCGCTTTGTTGAGCTTGGCGCGGATCTGGTCGTGCATGTCCGCATCGGCCGTCAGCTCTTCGACATGCTCGAGCACGGAAAGCGGGAACGGCTGATTGGCGGTCTGCGCCTTGATCGCGGCGTCCGAGATCTCCTCGACGATCAGGGCGGGCGCGGTGCGCTCGTAGCGCGAAGGCAGCGGCACCTCGTACCGCACGACATGATCGGCCAGCTCGAGCGCGCGATCATAGTCGCCGGTATCGATCAGCCAGACCATGATGGTCGGCAGCACGTCCTCGGCAACACCGGCGCCGGCATCGCGACCGCCGGCGAGCAGGCCAGCCACCCAATCGGCATAGTTGGGCAGCATTTCGCGCTTGGCGTCGATCTTGCGCTGGATCGACTGGATTTCCTTCAGCCGGCGCAGATCGTGCTGGAGGCGCATGGCGACCTGCGCCGCGGCGCGCTCGGCCGGCGTGCCGGTATCGGAAGCGGGGGTGGCTAACCCGCTCTCCAGCGCAGGAGCGGATGCCATCTGGGATGCAAGGATACGATCCCGATGTTTGCGAGCGAGGCTCATGGCATGTCCTGTGGAGAGCGGGCTATCTGGTGGGTCGAGCGGCCGATCAGGCCGGCTTCCTCCCCATGACGATGTTCTCGACGAGCGCGGCCTTGCCCATGTCCTCGACGACATAGGCCTGGTTGACGCTCTCGTAATTTTCGATCTGGTCGCGCCTGGCGTTGTCCTCGATCTTCCGGCGCTCCGAGCTGATCTGCTCGTAGACAGACAGGTTCGCGAGCGTGGTGATGAGCATCGCGTTCTTCGGGAACTTCGGCACGCGCACGGCCGTCAGGCCGCCCAGCTTCTTGTCGGAGAGCAGGACATCGCGGGCGAGCTGCTCGGTCGCCTTGTCGCCGGCCGCGTTGACGATCGAGAAGTATTTGTCGTGGACCAGGTCGCGGCCGACGATCACGACGAGGTCGGTATCCTCGCGGTAATTCTCGTCGAGCAACTCGATCGCGTCATAGACCAGCGCATCGACGTTGACGAAATCCACCTCCGTCCCAACATCGCCAGCACCGATGTAGATCGCCTTCGTCGCGGTCTCGACGCCCTCAGTGGTGACGGTGAGCCCACCATCGCTAAGCACGCGCGCCGGCGCATCGTTGCGAAGGTGCTGCAGCCAGCCGATGTTGACGTCCTGCAGCAGCGGATAGGCGACCGGATCGGTTTCGACGGCGACGTGCGTGCCATTGAAGCCGATCGTGATGATGTCGAGCGCCTTCGCCTTCACGATCGCGTCACGGATCAAGACCTGGAAGTTCGGCTGGTGGGCCCAGGCGTCTAGCGTCTCATAGCGGATCAGCGTGTCGAAGTCGGTCTTCTCGCAGCGGTAGCGCGTCTCGTCCAGATCGCCGGGATAGCGCGGCTGGCGATCGTGGATGCGCGTGTCGGTGCGGCTGGCGATCGTTCCCTTCACACCGACGCCGACCTTGTCGCCTTCCTGCGCCACCACCGGAATGATGTTGATCCGGCTCAGGAAATCGCTGGTCGTCTGGATCTTGGCGCGCAGCGTCTGCGCGACGGCCGGGGCGACGGTGAACGAACGGCTGGGATCGCCGACGCCGTTCAACTTGCCGATCTGGACGGTGTATTTGTCGAACTTCAGGCGGGTGGTGTTGAGCATGGGACGCGGCTCCTGGAGGAAATCAGTGGGTGGCGCTGACGCGATCAGCAGTCGGTTTCGGGTTCGCCGTCGCCGCCCGATGCCGGGGCCCGGCTGAAGCCCGCTTGTTCGGTCGTGGCGAGCTTGCCTTCGAGCACAGCGAAACGTGCTTCGATCGCGGCCAGGCCGTCATTGGCCGGCTTTGTCGCCGTCGCGATCGCGGTTGCGACCTGCTCGCCGATCGCCGTGGCGAACGCGGCCATGTCATTATCGTTGGCGGCCTTGGGTTTCGGCTCTTCCTTCGGCTTTTCGGGCTCGCCGCGGCCGAACTTGGCGGCGACGATCGCAAACCCGCTGGCGATAGCCGCGGCGATGCCCGTGGCATCGGCTGGCTTCGGATCGAATTCCAGCGCGACGGCATCGGGCGACGCCGCGAAGACCGTGCCCGGCGCAGTACGCGAGAATTGCAGGCGTTGTGTGCCGATCGAGGCCGGCGTGTCGGTGAAGGCCAGGCCGATCAGGCCGATCTTGTCCGTGCCGGCATAGCTCGGCGTCAGCTCGACCGAGGGGAACGGCTTCTGATCGGCCTTGTACAGCGCGACCAACTGGTCATTTGCATCGACCTGGCAATAGAGCGCCTTGCGCTTCTCGACCTTGCCGTCGATCGTGAAGTCATCGGTCTGCGCCTTGACCGCGACGACGTCGCCATAGCCATTGAAGGGCGGTTCGGGGCTGAAGCCCGACAGATGCTCGATGTTGATGCGCGGGCTGTACGTCTCGGCATTGAAGGTGGTGACCACCTGATCGATCATCTCGTCGGTAATGACGCGCCCGTCGCTGATCGTGGCCCCGGCAACGAACGCGCGGAAGAACTTGCTTTTGGCCATGACGTGCGGTCCCTCGGTGTGGCGAAAGCACCGCTTCGGGCGATGCGTGATGCCGCTAAAGGGACCGAACCCGCCTCCATTCTCAAGCGAGCGGTCTTGTAGAGAGCGTCTCTACAAGACCGGGTACTGCGAGATGGTGCGCGCGCGTGGCTAGGTTCGCCGCGCGATGGACAAGCTTCCCCCAGATACCGGCATGCCGCTGCCTGCCGCGACGATGCCGATCGACATCGACGCGCAGCGCCAGGCGCGGAGCCTGTATTGGCGCGGCTGGGGCATCACGCAGATCGCCGGCGAACTGGGTCTCAACCGCGCAACCGTCGAGGCGTGGAAGCAGCGCAAGAAGTGGGACGAAGCGCCCTCGCTCTCGAAGATCGAGGACGCGCTTGAATGTCGGCTCAACACCCTGATCGCCAAGGATGGCAAGACCGGGGGCGACTTCAAGGAGATCGATCTGCTGATGCGCGCCGTCGTCGCCGGCGCGCGGGTGCGCCGTTATGAAGCGCCGGGCGGGCATGAAGGCGATCTGAGCGAGAAGATCGCCAACCGAAATGCCGGCGATCGCAAGGGCAAGAAGCCCAAGAACCACTTCACCACCGCGCAGGTCGAGCAGCTCGAGCAGATCTTTCGCGACGAGCTGTTCGGCTATCAGGAGGATTGGTGGGCGGCGAAGGACCAGCGCACCCGCATGATCCTCAAATCGCGCCAGATCGGCGCGACGTGGTATTTCGCGCGCGAGGCGTTGCTCGACGCGCTTCGCGGGGGCGGCAACCAGATCTTCCTCTCCGCCTCCAAGAACCAGGCGCATATCTTCCGCGGCTATATCATCCAGTTCGCCGAGCGCGTGGGGGTCAAGCTCACCGGCGACCCGATCGTCATCACCGCCGACACGATGCCGGAGGGCGAGCCCGCAGCCGAGCTGATCTTCCTCGGCACCAATGCGCGCACCGCGCAGGGCTATCACGGCAATTTCTACTTCGACGAGTTCTTCTGGACCTACGGTTTCGAGGAGCTGAACAAGGTCGCCAGCGCCATGGCGATGCACAAGCGCTGGCGCCGCACCTATTTTTCGACGCCGTCGACCATTGCGCACCAGGCACACCCCTATTGGACTGGCGAGCGCCGCAACCGGCGCGTCAAGAAGGCGGACCGGATCGAGATCGACGTCACGCACGCCCGGCTGCAGACCGGCGTGCTGTGCGAGGATAATATCTGGCGGCAGATCGTCACGATCGAGGATGCCGCGTCGCGCGGTTGCGACCTGTTCGACATCGACGAGCTGCGCATCGAATATGCGCCCGACGAATTCGCCAACCTGCTCATGTGCCAGTTCGTCGACGACAGCCTGTCGGCGTTCAAGTTCAATGAGCTGCAGCGCTGTACGGTCGACGCGATGGTTGATTGGCCCGACGTCGACATGCTGGCCAACCGGCCGGTCGGCAATCGCGAGATCTGGGCCGGCTTCGATCCGCAGGAGAGCGAGGACGGCGACAATGCCGGATTCGTGATCGCGCTGCCCCCGGCCGGACCGGGCGGCAAGTTTCGGTTGCTTGAGCGCCACCAGATCAAGGGCGACTTTCAGGCGCAGGCAGAATTCATTCTCGCCAGGCTTGCGCGGTACAACTGCACCTATCTCGGCATCGACAAGAAGGGCGTAGGCGCCGCGGTCTACCAGCTGCTGCGCGACAAGATGCGCGGCGTGGTGGCGATCGAATATTCGCTCGAGGTGAAGACCGGCCTGGTCATGAAGGCCCAGCACACCTTCGCGCGGCAACGCATCGAATACGATGCCGGATGGATCGATCTGCAATCCGCCTTCCTGTCGATCAAGAAAGCGCTGACGCAGAGCGGCAAGAGCGTGACGTTCAAGACGAGCCGCACCGAGGCCGTCGGGCACGGCGATCTTGCCTGGGCCGCGATGCACATCTTCATCAACGAACCCCTCGACGGCCAGGCGCGGCCGAAAACGCGCATGGAGATATTCTGATGGATCAATTGCCGCCCTTCGGCGCCACCAGCGCTCCTGCGCGTTCCGGCGAGGCGCTGGCCTTCTCGTTCGGGGATCCGGAACCGGTGCTCAATCGGCGCGAGATCATGGATCTGGTGGAATGCTACCGGACCGATCGCTGGTACGAGCCGCCGCTGTCGCTCGACGGGCTGGCCCGCGCGTTCCGCGTGTCGCCGCACCACAGCTCGGCGATCATGCTGAAGCGCAACCTACTGGTCGCGTCGTTCGATCCGGTGACGCGCGGCAGTTCGACGGTGCCGGTCCTGTCCCGCTCAGCGTTCGGCCGGGCGGTGCAAGACTATCTCGTTTTTGGCAACGCCTATGTCGAGCGCCGTGACAATGTCGTCGGGACAGCCATGCGTCTGGATCATTGTTTGGCGAAATACACCCGGCGCGGCCTGGTCATGGGCGAGTTCTTCTGGTCGCCGGGGATGGCCGCGGCGACGCCGTTCAAGCCGGGTAGCGTGATCCAGATCATGCAGCCCGACATCAACCAAGAAATCTACGGCGTGCCGGAATATCTAAGCGCGCTGCAGTCGGCGCTGCTCAACGAGGCGGCCACGCTATTCCGGCGCCGCTACTATCTCAACGGTAGTCACGCCGGGTATATCCTCTATGCGACCGGCGATATCGACGAGAACGACACCGACGCGCTGCGCGACGCGCTGAAGAACTCGAAGGGGCCGGGCAACTTCAAGAATTTGTTCGTGCACGCGCCCGGCGGCAAGGAAGGCAGCATCAAGATCCTGCCGATCGCCGAGGTGGGCGCCAAAGATGAGTTCCTTGGCATCAAGAATGCGACGCGCGATGACGTGCTGGCGGCGCATCGCACGCCGCCCTCGGTTCTTGGCATCGTGCCAGCGCAGGGATCGCAGCTCGGCAAGATCAGCGAGGCGGTCGACATGTTCTTCGAGCTCGAGATCCTGCCGCTGCAGATGGCGTTTCTCGAGATCAACGACCGGATCGGCTTCGAGGCCGTCCGCTTCAAGCCGCGCGTGATCGCGCCGGCCGGATAGTTTCGCGCCTGGCGCGCAGCCAGGCGGGGGATGCCAGGGGCCAGCCCGGCAAACCGACGAGGATGAATCTCGCCACGACCATCGGCCAACGGCCGTCCCGCACCCCGCATGCCGCGGGGCCTCGCGCCTGGTCGCGATGATCGAGCGCGTCGACCATGACGGCTATGCGGAGCCCTTCGTCGGCATGGGCGGCATCTTCCTGCGTCGCCGATCAAGGCCGAAGGTCGAAGTGATCAACGACGTGTCGGGCGACGTCGCGACCTTCTTCCGCGTGCTGCAGCGGCACTATCCCTACATGCTCGACATGATGCGCTTTCGCGTCGCCAGCCGGGCCGAGTTCGAGCGGCTGAAGGCGATGCCGCCCGAGAGCCTGACGGACCTCGAACGTGCGGTGAGATTCCTGTATCTTCAACGCCTGGCGTTTGGCGGGAAGGTCAGTGGCCGGCACTTTGGCGTCGACAAGACACAAGGTGCGCGGTTCTCGTGAGCAAGCTCGAGCCGATCCTGGCGGATATCCACGAACGCCTAGCCGGCGTCGTGATCGAGCAACTCGGCTATGCAGATTTCATTCGGCGCTATGATCGCGCCGGAATGCTGTTCTATCTTGATCCGCCCTATTGGGGCTGCGAGACGGACTATGGCCAAGCCGTGTTCGACCGCGACGACTTTGCGCGCCTGGCGGACCAGCTTGGTGCGATTAAAGGAAAATTCGTGCTTTCGATTAACGATACGCCCGGCGCCCGCGATACGTTTTCTCGATTTAACATCGCCGACGTCGAGCTGACTTACTAAATAGGCGCTGGTGCGCCGAAGAAAGCGCACGAGTTAATCGTCAGCAATTCTCAAATTGGATAAATTAGGCGGCGGCGGCGCCGGTAATCGAAGGATTGCCGGCGTCTTGTACATTGTGCGCTGCGATTGACTTCCTTAAAGTTAAATTTACGCAAAGTAAATTCCGTACTCATGATCCTCGAATTTAGGATCTGCTTTCTGAAGTTGATTTCTGGAATAAGAATCTAGCAATATATCGCGATATTTTTCCACCGCGGACAAAAATTCATCATCATATTTACCTGACATATCATCGCGTAGCGACAATTTCTCAAGGAGAACTTTTGCGGTATGGATAGACACATCCTCGTCACCGAACGTTTTTTCTATGGCGTCCCCGGCCTCAAAATCGCTTAGGGGTTCACTTTTTTGTGTATAAACTTGCAGGCGCGCTTCCCGTGCTTCCATACGTCGCATTTCAGCCTCTTTGTCTGCTAGATCAGCTAGGCGGTGAAGGCCTAAGGCCGCGTACATCGCCGGTATCAGCTTGCGAAGTTTTGGATCGCTGTGATCCCATCGTGCAGCTACCTTAGTGGCGAAAATCTCACGCCTATTTCTTTTTCTCCTGATAATTAAGTCCGTAACTGAGACCCATATAAAAATAACAGCAGCAATGATCGCCACCGCGATAAAAGGATAAGTTATTGTTCTCAGCATCTGCGGGACAAACCCTCCAGTCCACGCGACTGAAGCAGCATTTGATTCCTGCTTGGCTATATCCGAGCGTCCAACGTCGATCGACTTTAATCCCTCTACCTTACCTACTGTAGAGAATGACAAGCCCTTATTAACCGGCCTAACAATTAGGAGATTGAATTGGACGAAATCGCCGGGGTCAAAAATTATGCCCGGGGGAAGAATGAACGAGTTTCCAATCTTTTTAGGAATTGCCAATTTTCGAAGGTGTTCAGATGTGGCGCCCAGTTCATAAAGTCTAACAATCTGGCCACCTCTCACGTAAAACCCTAAAGGGTCTCGCGGTGTCGTATTCCTCGCGTTTATACTTACTTCCCCGTTATTTCTAAGGCGTAAGCGTACTGCGACTAAGTCACGTCGCGTTTGCGTGAGATCTTGAGAGTTCAACTGAACAGACAGGCCCGGAACAGGTTGGCGTACAGTAAACACCGGGATTTGATTAACAACTTCGAGTGTGAGCGATACGCGCTTTCCAAAAGCCATATCGGCCACGGGCGGCAGGCCGATAACAAACCCGATTATGCCGAGTATCACGCCTAAGGCTGAGGCCGCCTGGAACCATTTATTGCGGATGAGACCGCCTAGTGTGGAGCCATCCTCCTTCAAATCTGCCATAGAGCTTTTTTCACTTTCTGATCGGCAAGACCATGCGTTCTAAAGCCGTGCCCCGCTATAAGATAGTTAGCAATCGAGCAGCCTGACGGACTCCCCTGTCGGCGAAGGCGAACTTTTGCTGGAGGGGTGGGGTATAGGACAGACGGACGAGGATTGGATGCTTTAGGTACGTGCCCACGACGGCGGCCTAGCGGCGGTCTGGATTAAGCCATCAGAGAAAAGATCGGAGCTGACTTGAGCCACTTATATAGCGAGGCGCCCGATCAAAAGGCCGCAGCTACGCATTTGTGCATGCGGCCCGCATGCCCCGAATACACCGCAAGAACCCCCGCCTCGCCCGCGAGCTTTTTGTGTGGCTTTCGATGCAGTGCGCAAATTTGATGCGGCCCGGCGGAAAGCTCGGGTTCTATAGCCGTTAATGGCACCCCGCGGCGTTGCGGATTGATGCACCTGGGCGCCTTCCGCGAGCGCAATGGTGCATTGGCTGAATGGCACAGGATTTGCGCATCCCCCACGGATGCACCGGGCCGGCCATAGCCGGGCCGTCCCCCGCAGTCGCTGGGTGGCGATCCTGTTTCGGTCGGGGCCTCGAGGGCTTGGTGAAGCAGCAAATTTACGCACGCCGTAGGCGTTCCTCTTATTCTTAATCCCTACAGGGCCTCTGTCTGACCGCTCGGCGGATTTGCACTATCAACGCCTATGCGCAGGGCGTCGAGAAGAGCGCGCAGCTCAGGATCCTTCACCTCGGCGATCACTTCATCGACGGTCGACGTGGCCAGCTTGCGCTCACGTGCCAGCTTCTCCGCGACGGCGCGGACAAACTCGCTGGGACGACGAAGCATGCGCCGCACGCGCTCGGAAGCGCTGGCGGGCAGCGGCAAGATGTAGGCGTTCGCGATCTGCTCAGTCTGCTGCTCGTCGGGCTCCGCGCCTTCGATCGGCTGGCAGCGCCTGATCCAGTCCAAGAAGCCGTGATCCTTGAGCCGCTTTAGAGCTGTGGCAACGGCGCTGCGTGAATGATGGATCTGATCGGCAATCCACCGGATGGTCGGATCGAGCCGGCCGGTCTTCTTCCCACGCAGGCGCATGAGATAGCGGTAAACCTTGAGGCCGATCGCACCGAGCGCGCCGTTGCGGCGGCCGGCCAGCTTCGTCTCATGCTCGAATTCCTCGGCCGCCCGCATACGGGCGTTATGTTCCTCTCGCGGAAACATGTTGTGCGCGCGCCACAACGCCAGCTCGGCGCCGCCGGCATTGTGGCTATTGCGGCGTACGGGCTGACCAGTGCGCTCGCGCGCTGGCCTGCCGCTGAGGACCTGGTGGAGAGATGCCGCGGTCATGCGACGCCTCCCACGCGGATCAGCTGTGCCGTGGCCCCTTCAGCAGCTCTGCCGGCGGGACCAGGTCCTGCACCAACATGTCCGCCCATTCCTGCGCCAGCTCGCGCCGACGCGGCATGTAGCCAGATCGATTGTAAGCCGCTTCGACGCCGGCCGGAATGTGCGCCAGCGTCAGATCGATAATCGCGCGATCGCCCACACGGTTCTCCACCTGCGCCAGCTCGTTCATGATGGTGGAATATGTTGTACGCCAGCCATGCGGGACGTGGACGCCGGAGAAGCCGGCATCGCGATAGGCCTTGCCGATCGTATTGTCGCTGATCGGCTTCCGTGGGTGCCGGATGCTCCTGAAGATAAGCGGCGCCCCGCGCGAAAACTCGATCGCCACCTTCACCGTCTCCACCGCCTGCCGCGACAGCGTTACGATAAATTCGAAGGCGGCATCTTCCTTTCGCTCCTTGAGCAGCTTCATCTTGGCCGCCGGGATACGCCAAATTGGCGATGCGCCGTCCAGATCCTCGAACTCCGAGGCCTCCGCCCAACGCACCACGCCCGATCGCACCGCGGTCAGCGCCAGCAAGCGCGATGCGAGCTTCGTTAGCGGGTAACCCGGTTGTTGCTCCACCTTGCGCAAGATGGCTCGCGCCGCTTCGACGGATACCACGGCTGGAAACCGCCCCCTCTTTACGGGCGATAGAGCGCGGGCTGCAATCGCCGCGGGGTCCGACGTTGCAACCCCGCTGGCAATTGCCCTGGCGAACACTTCCGAGATGCGCTGTCGAACGCGATGCGCCGTCTCGATCGCTCCTCGCGATTCGATCACGCGCAGCACTGCAAGCACCTGCGGTGTCGTGATCGTATCGATCGGTAAGCTGCCCAGCTTCGGATACACGTCGTGCGTGAACCGGTACAAAACGAGCCGGGCGTACCGCGGCGACCAGGTTGGTTCCTGGCTGGCAATCCAATCGTCCGCGATCGCCTTGAACGTCAGGTCCGCCTGCGTGACACGCGCGGCCGCGCGCTGCTTCTTGTCTATCGCCGGATCGGTCCCGCCACGCAGTTGACGCAGCGCCGCGTCCCGCAACTCGCGGGCCTCGATCAGCGAGACCTCGGGAAACGTCCCGAACGTCAGCAGCTTTTCCTTGCCCCCGAAGCGGTACTTCAGGCGCCAGCCCTTGAAACCCTTGGCTGTGACGTACAGAAATAACCCATGCGCGTCGGAGAGCTTGTAAGGCCGTTCGGCGGGCTTCGCGTTCTTGCAGGCTGTAGCGGTCAGCATTCGATACCCCCGCCCCTGCGAATGGATACCCCGAAAATACCCCCGAATCGTCCGCGCTGCATTGAGGAACAATGAGCGAACATGAGACAAACGGCAACCCGCCCGCACGAGACAAAACCGCCCCTTGCGAGGCGGTCTGAGACAACATGAAATTGAAGGTTGGTGGACAGGGCTGGATTCGAACCAGCGTACGCTTGCACGGGCAGATTTACAGTCTGCTGCCTTTAACCACTCGGCCACCTGTCCAGTTGGGCCGCTAAAAAGCGAGGCGGTCCCCTGCCAAGCGCAGCCCCCCCTGTCAACGCCTGTGCGCCCGATCGACACGAATAGTGCACAATAGCGTGCTGCGGCCGGAAAGGCGGTGGCGACGATGGATTGCACCGGGGCGAGCGGCCGGGCGAGCCGGCGGGACACGCGAGGCTGGCGTCGGCGCGAGGCGCGCGCTAGGCCCCCGCGACAGAGACCGCAGCGCCACGCTGCGGTGACGAGATTGAGAACGCCCATGGCCCGTCGCGGACATCGCCCCTCCCAGGCCCCTGCCGGCCGCCCGCGTTTCTGGGGCCGCCACGCCGTGACTGCGGCGCTGGAAAATCCCGAGCGTGTCGTGCGCAAGGTCTGGGCGACGCGCGAAGCGCTGACCGGTTTCTCGATCCCCTCGACCATTCCCGTGGTGTTCGCCGACGTGACCGATCTGGCGCGGCTCGTGCCGGGCGACGCGCCGCATCAGGGGCTGGTGATCGAGGTCGATCCGCTCGAGGATATCTGGCTCGGCGATCTGCTGCAGCAGGGCGAGGGCGATCAGCGGCCGCTGGTGATTCTCGATCAGGTCACCGATCCGCACAATGTCGGCGCGATCATGCGCTCGGCGGCGGCGTTCAACGCGCTTGGCATCGTCACGCCCGATCGCCATGCGCCGCCCGAATCGGGCACGATCGCGCGCGCCGCCTCGGGCGCGCTCGAAGTCGTGCCGTGGGTGCGCGTGGTCAATCTCGCGCGCGCGCTGGAGGAAATCGCCGAGGCCGGCTTCTGGCGCGTCGGCATGACCGGCGAGGCGACGCAGACGCTGACCGAGGCGATGGGCCAGCAGCGCGTGGCGCTGGTGCTCGGCGCCGAGGGCGAAGGCATGCGGCAGAATACCGCAGCGCATTGCGACGAGCTCGCCAAGCTGCCGATCTCGGACCAGGTCGAGAGCCTCAACGTGTCGAACGCGGCGGCGATCGCGCTGTACGCGATCGCCACGCGCTCGGGCTGAGGCGGCAGAGCGCGGGGGAGCTCAGTCCTCCGCGGCGATCGTCACGCGCAGCCCGTCGAGCGCGTCGGTCATGTCGATCTGGCACGACAGGCGCGAATTGGCGTCGCGCTCGCTCGACGATTCGAGCAGGTCGTTCTCGTCCTCGCTCATCGCCGGCAGTTTGGCGGCAAATTCCGGGTCGACATGGACGTGGCAGGTGGCGCAGCTGCAGCAGCCGCCGCACAGCGCCAGGATCTCGTCGATCCCGGCGTCGCGGATCACTTCCATGACCGAAAGGCCCGCCTCGCCATTGATCTCGCGTTCTTCCCCTTCGCGCGTCACGACGATAAGCTTCGGCATCTCAGTCTCCTTCTGTGCGTTGCGTCGCCATGCCGCGACCGGCGGCCCGTATCAAGAGTATCCCGCATGGGCCTGAGCGCCGAACAGCTTCGTACCGCGATCGACGCCCTCATCGCGATCGAGCCGGCCTTCGCGGCGGCGATCGCCCGCGTCGGCCATCCCGCCCCGCGGATCAACCCGCGCGGCCACGGCACGCTGCTGCGCACGATCATCGGCCAGCAGGTCAGCACGCAGAGCGCGCAGGCGGTGTGGAACAAGCTGGAAGGGCTGATCGGCGACCTGAACGACCCCGACACGATCATGCGCGCTGACGACGAGCAGTTGCGCGCGGCCGGCCTGTCGCGCCAGAAGCTGAGCTATGCCCGCAGCCTGGCCGACGAGGTCAGTAGCGGGCGGCTCGATCTCGATCGCCTGCCGCAGGACGACGAGGCGGCGATCGCCGCCCTCATCGCGGTAAAGGGCATCGGGCGCTGGTCGGCGGAAGTCTATCTGCTGTTCGCCGAAGGGCGCGGCGATATCTGGCCGGCGGGCGATCTCGCGGTGCAGATCGAGATCGGGCGGATTCTCGGCCACGAAACGCGGCCGTCGGAAAAGCGCACGCGCGAACTGGCCGAGGCGTGGCGGCCGCATCGCGGCGCCGCGGCGATCTTCACCTGGCACCATTATGGCAGCGAGATGAAGGTGATCTGAGGCTTAGCGCAGCGCCGGCCATTTCTGCGTCTTGCAGATGAAGAAGAAGCAGCCGCGCACCTTCAGCGCGCCATCGGGATAGCGGCCAAGCGTCGCGGTATAGGTGTCGCCGGCCTGCGGATCGTACAATTTGCCGTGCCAATTATCGCCGCGCTCCTCGAAGTCGAGCAGGATCGGCAGCCCGACCAGCGGCCGGCCGCGCAGCGCCGCATCCTTGTTGCGCTCGTCCACCGTCTTGCCGACATCGGAGGCGGGCAGCAGCCGGACGATCCGGCCGCACATGCGACGCCCGCACGCTTCGATCGCCACGACCGCCTTCTTGTTCTGCGTGATCCAATGGCCGGCCACCGGCTCGGCGGCCTGGGCCGCGGCCGGCAGGAGGCACGACAGCGTCGCAACAAGGCAGGCAATCCGGTGCATCTCATCCCTCGCAAGTGACTGATCCGACTGCCCTGCCCGCCTTTCATGGCAGAAAAGCGACATCGCGAAACGCCGCCGCCGATGCGCGACTCGATTGACGGCGCGGGCGGCATGCGGAAAGGACGATGGCGATGTCGCCGCCGCCCTCCTCCGCCGCCATCGGCCTGTCGCCCGCCGAGGAGCGCAGCCCGTCGCTTGCCGAAAGCTACCGCACCATCCAGGTGCCGGTCGGCAAGGGACGGTTCTGGGGCAAGATCGGCGCGTTCGCCGGACCCGGCTACATGGTCGCAGTCGGCTATATGGATCCCGGCAATTGGGCGACCGATCTCGCCGGCGGATCGGCGTTCGGATACACCCTGCTGTCGGTCATCCTGATCTCGAACATCATGGCGATGGTGCTGCAATCGCTCTCGGCCAAGCTCGGCATCGTCACCGGGCTCGATCTCGCCCAGGCCTGCCGCGCCCATTACGGGCGCACGGTCAATTTCAGCCTGTGGGTGCTGTGCGAGCTGGCAATCATCGCCTGCGATCTGGCCGAGGTGCTGGGCACGGCGATCGCGCTGCAATTGCTGTTCGGCATGCCGCTGGTGGCCGGCGTGTGCCTCACCGCGTTCGACGTGATGCTGATCCTCGCGCTGCAGCGCTTCGGCTTCCGCAAGCTCGAGGCGTTCATCGTCGCATTGCTAGTGGTGATCGCCGGCTGCTTCGCGTTCGAGCTCGCCATCGCCCAGCCGAGCATCGCGGCGATCGCCGGCGGGCTCATCCCCCGCGCGGAGATCATCACCAATCCGGCGATGCTGTATATCGCGATCGGCATTCTCGGCGCGACGGTGATGCCGCACAACCTCTACCTGCACAGCTCGATCGTGCAGACCCGCGCGTTCGATCAGGACGAGGCGGGCAAGCGCGATGCGGTGCGCCACGCGACGATCGACAGCACGGTGGCGCTGTTCCTGGCTTTGTTCATCAACGCCTCGATCCTGATCCTCGCCGCCGCCGCCTTCCACGTCAACGGGCGCACCGATGTGGCGGAGATCGATCAGGCCTATCGCCTGCTCTCGCCGACCCTGGGCGCGGGCGCGGCGAGCGTGGTGTTCGCCGTGGCGCTGCTCGCCTCGGGGCAGAATTCGACGATCACCGGCACGCTCGCCGGCCAGATCGTGGCGGAGGGCTTCCTCAACCTGAAACTGCCCTTGTGGCTGCGCCGCAGCGTCACCCGGCTGCTGGCGATCGTGCCCGCGGTGATCGTCGTGGCGCTGTATGGCGGCCAGGGCGCAACGCAATTGCTGGTGCTGAGCCAGGTCGTACTGAGCCTGCAACTGCCGTTCGCGATCGTGCCGCTGGTGCGCTTTACCGGCGACAAGACGCAGATGGGCGTGTTCGCCAATCCGCTGTGGCTCAAGCTCGCCGCCTGGGCGATCGCCGCGGTGGTGATCGTGCTCAACGTAAAACTGCTGATCGGCTTCTTCTTCTCTTGATCCTCCCCGGAACGGGGAGGTGGCACGCGCAGCGTGACGGAGGGGGTGGGCCGGCCGCTCAGCGCTCGGGGAAGCCCCCCTCCACCATTCGCTGAAAAGCGAATGGTCCCCCTCCCCGTTCCGGGGAGGATCAGCCGAGCAGCCGCTCCGCTTCGGCGAGATGCAGCCGTTCGATCATCTCGCCATCGACGCGGATTGCGCCCTTGTCGGCGTTCTCGGGTCGCGCGAACGCCGCCACGACCGCCTTCGCCCAGGCGATCCGCGCGGCACCGGCATCGAACGCGCGGTTGGCGGCGGCGATCTGCGCAGGGTGGACCAGCGACTTGCCGTCGAACCCGAACATCGCGCCCTGCGCGCATTCCGCGGCCAGCAGCGGCCCGTCTTCCAGCACGTTGCACACGGCATCGAGCGCCGTGATGCCCGCCGCGCGCGCCGCCGTGACGATCTGCGCCAGCGCCGGCAGCAAGGGCGTGCGCGCCGCATCGGGGCGGCAGCGCATCTCCTTGGCAAGATCGTTGGTGCCCGCGATCAGGCAGGTCAGGCCGTGCGCGCCGGCCGCCGCGGACAAAGCGGGGAGGTTGAGGATCGCGGCGCAGGTTTCGATCATCGCCCAGAGCGGGACAGCGGTGCCGATCGCCGCACGCGCGGCGGCGAGATCGGCGGGGGTGGCGATCTTGGGGAGCAGGATCGCATCGGGCCGGGCAGCGGCGAGCGCGGCGCAATCGGCCGCGCGCCACGGCGTGTCCAGCCCATTGGCGCGGACCACCAGTTCGCGGGGGCCGAAGCCGCCCTGCCCGATCGCCGCGACGGCGGCGTCGCGCGCGGCCGCCTTGCGCTCGGGAGCGACCGAATCCTCGAGATCGAGGATCACCACGTCGCAATCGAGCGTCCGCGCCTTCTCGATCGCGCGCGCGTTGGCGGCGGGCATGAAGAGCGCGCTGCGGCGCTGGCGATGGGTCATCCTTGGCTCCTGCCCCCTTCGTCACCCCGGACTTGTTCCGGGGTCCACCGTGCGGCAAACGCCGCGCAGGAGCTTCCGCGTCATCCTTTGCGGCCTAGTGGAGCCCGGAACAAGTCCGGGGTGACGATTATGGGCTTACGGAGCGGTAGCTACCGGATCGCGCCGCGTCGGTGCCGGCGCCTCTTCCCAGCCGCCGCCCAGCGCCTTGAACAGGCTGACCTGCGCGTCCGCCACCGCAGCATCAGACTGTGCCAGCGCGGCGCGGGCGCTGGCGCGGTCGCGTTCGGCATCGATCAGCAGCAGGAAACTGTCCGCACCATAATCGAAGCGCAGCCGCGACAGCTTGGCGGCCGCATTGCTCGATCGCTCGGCGCGCACCAGGGCGGCATTGCGATCGAGCGCGCCGGCATAACGCGCCAGCGCCTGTTCGACTTCGCGCAGTGCGCCCAGCACGACACCGTCGAACCGCGCGAGGCTGCCATCCGCGCCGGCCTCGGCCTGACGCACGCGGGCGCGCGCCGCGGTCATGTTGGGGAAACTCCACGAAATGAGCGGGCCGACCGAGTAGGAAAAGCCTTTCGACGACAGGGCATCGCCGGGCGACGTGCCGCCGAAGCCGATGCTGCCGAGCAGGCGGATCGACGGATACAGCGCGGCGGTGGCGACGCCGACGCGCGCGGTGTCCGCCGCCAGCGTGCGTTCCGCCGCGCGCACATCGGGGCGGCGGGCGAGCAGGGCCGCGCCATCGCCGGTCGGAATGATCGTGCGGACGCGCGGCGGCGTCTTGCACAGATCGGCCTGTGCATCGATCTCCGCCGGCGCACGGCCGGTCATCGTCGCCAGCGCATAGAGCGAGGCGCGGCGCTCGGCCTCGAAGCCCGGGATCGTCGCCTGCGTCTGGGCGAGCAGCACGTCGGCGCGCTCGACATCGCGGCGCGTGCCGCGCCCGGCGTCGAACAGGGTGGTGGTCAGTTGCAGCGTGCGCTGCTGCAGGCCAACCGTCTCGGCCGCGACGGCGCGTTGCGCGGCGTTGCTGCATGCGGTTGCATAAGCGCGCGCGGTTTCCGCGGCGACCGACACGCGCGCGGCATCGAGCTGCGCCGCGGCGGCGGCGGTATCGCCCCGCGCCGCCTGGATCGCGCGCGTGATCCCGCCGAACAGATCGACTTCATAGCCGGCGTCGAAGCCGAGCGAATAGAAGTCGCTGGTCACCGCATCGGCGCCCGACGCCCCTGCCCCGCCGGCAGCGCCGCCCGCCGCGCCGAGCGACCCCAGGCCGGTGCGGCCATAGGTTCCCTGCGCGCTGAGATCGGTGGTCGGCAGGCGGGCGCCGCGCTGTTCGGACAAGACCGCCCGCGCCCGCGCCAGGTTGGCCGCGGCGACGCGGATATCGGTATTGTGTGCCAGCGCTTCCGTCACCAGCCGGTCGAGCACCGGATCCTGGTACAGCCGCCACCAATTGGCCGGCAGCGCCGCCGCGCTGACCGCGCTGGTCCGCGCCGCCTCGGCGAACGCCGCCGTATCCGGCGTGCTCGCCGGCGTCGTCGGCTTCACATAGTTCGGGCCGACGACGCAGGCGGACAGCGCGAGCGCCGAGGCCAGGGTCGGGATCAGGGAGAGGAGCTTGGTCATACCGGCACTACCTGGTGATCGGCCGCGATCGGCGGCGGCGCATGGGGATCGATCGGCGCATCCTGCTTCGTCCGGCGCAGCTTGCTGGCCGTCCAGTCGCCGAACCGGCGGCTGATGATGTAGAAGCTCGGCGTGAACAGCAGGCCGAAGGTGGTCACCCCGATCATGCCGAAGAACACCGCAACGCCCAGCGCCTTGCGCATTTCCGAGCCCGGCCCGCCACTGATGACCAGCGGCAGCACGCCCAGAATGAAGGCGATCGAGGTCATTACGATCGGGCGCAGGCGCTGTTCGGCGGCGTGTTCGGCCGCCTTGTACATGTCCATGCCGTTGAGCTCGTTCTGGCGGGCGAACTCCACGATCAGGATCGCGTTCTTCGCTGCGAGCGCAATCAGCACGATCAGCCCGATCTGCGTCAGGATATTGTTGTCCATCCCCATCAGGTTCACGCCGAGAATGGCAGCGAGCAGGCACATCGGCACGATCAGGATAACCGCCAGCGGCAGCACGAGGCTTTCATAGTTCGCCGCGAGCAGCAGGAAGACGAACAGGACGGCCAGCGCGAAGGCCACGGCCGCGGTGTTGCCCGCCTGCTCCTGCTGGAACGCCAGCTCGGTCCATTCGAAACTCATCCCCTTGGGCAGCACCTTGGTGGCCAGCGCGGCCATCGTCTTCAGGCTCTGCCCGGTCGAGAAGCCGGGCAGCGTATCGCCCTGCAGTTCGGCCGAGGGATAGAGATTGTAGCGCACCACGCGGTACGGCCCGCTATCGTTCTTCAGCGTCATCACCGCATCCAGCGGCACCATCGCGCCGGTGGCGGAGCGGGTGCGCAGATGGCCGACATCACTCGGCTGATCGCGATACGGCGCATCCGCCTGCGCGGTGACGCGGTACGTACGGCCGAGGAAGTTGAAGTCGTTGATATAGGACGAGCCGAGATAGGTGCCGAGCGTGGCGAACACGTTCGAGACGGGCACGCCGAGCTGTTCGGCGCGTTCGCGGTCGATATCGGCGAACAGCCGCGGCGTCTGCGTGTTGAAGGTGGTGAACACGCTGGTCAGGCCCGGTGCCTGGTTGGCCTGCATCATCATCGCGAACGCCGCGCCTTCCAGCGCCTTGTAGCCGAGATTCTGCCGGTCCTCGATCATCATCTTGAACCCGCCGCCGGTGCCGATGCCGGCCACCGGGGGTGGCGGGATGACCAGCAGGTTGCCGCCGGGCAGTGAGGCGAACGCCTCCCGCAGCTTGCCGGCAATCTCGACATCGGTGGCGCGGTCGCCATGCGGCTTCAATGTCACGAACATCGCGGCGGCGTTGGGCGCGGTCGAGAAGGTCGCGCCGTCCAGCCCGGCAAAGGCGACCGTGTTGAGCACGCCCTCCATCGGCAGCACCTTCTTGGTCGCTTCATCCATCAGCGCGGTGGTGCGCGCCAGCGACGAGCCCGGCGGCAGCTGCGCGACGACGATCAGATAGCCCTGATCCTGCGCCGGGATGAACCCGCTCGGCGTCTCGTTGAAGCGCCAGCCGGCCAGCGCGATCAGCGCGACATAGGCGATGCCGACGATCGCCAGCATGCGCATCGCACGCGCGGTGAACTTGCCGTAGCGATTGCCGACCCGGTCGAACCCACGATTGAAACTACGCGCAAAACGCGTCGGCCAACCCCGCACGCCACGCCGTGGTTCAGCATCGGCATGTTTCGGCTTAAGGATCATCGCCGACAAAGCCGGCGACAGCGTGAGCGACACGAAGGCCGAGATCGCCGAGGCGGCGACGATGGTCAGCGCGAACTGCTTGTAGAACTGGCCGGAAATGCCCGGGATGAACGCGGTCGGGATGAACACCCCGCACAGCACCAGCGCAATGGCGATGAGCGCGCCGGACACTTCGTCCATCGTCTCGTGCGCGGCATCGCGCGGGCTGAGCCCCTTCTCCTCCATCAGGCGCTCGATATTCTCGACCACGACGATCGCGTCATCGACGACGATGCCGACCGCGAGCACCAACCCGAACAGCGACAGGTTGTTGAGCGAGAAGCCGAACGCGGCGAGGAAGGCCATGCTGCCGACCAAAGCGACCGGAATGGCGACGATCGGCACCAGCGCCGCCCGCCAGCTCTGGATGAACAGCAGCACGACCAGCGCGACGAGGACGATCGCCTCGACCAGCGTATGCTCGACCGCGGAGATCGACGCATCGATATATTCGGTCGGGTTGTACGGGATTTCGAACTTCATCCCCGGGGGGAAGCTCTTCGACGCCTCGGCAATCTCCTTGCTGACGGCCTCGGCCGTGCTCAGCGCGTTCGAGCCGGGCAGCTGCGTGATGCCGAGCAACGTCGCCGGCTTGCCGTGCAGCCGCGCATTGATGCTGTAATCCTGCGCGCCGAGCTCGATCCGCGCGACGTCACGAAGGCGCGTCAGGCGTCCCTGATCGTCGCGCTTGATGATGATCTCGCCAAATTCGTCCGGGTTGGTCAGGCGGCCCTGTGTCTGCACGCCGAGCTGGAACGCGCTGCCCCCGGTGTTGAACGGCGGCTGGCCGACCGAGCCGGCGGCGACCTGCGCATTTTGCGCGCGGATCGCGGTAGTGATCTCGTCGACCGTCAGGTTGCGCGACGCGGCGAGATCGGGATCGATCCACACGCGCATGTTGTAATCGCGCCCGCCGAACGAGCGCACGCCGCCGACGCCGGGAATACGCGCGAGCCGATCGATGACCTGCGTCGTCGCGTAATTGGAGACATATTGCTCGCTCAGCGAGCCGTCCGGCGAGGTCAGTGCGATGACCAGCAGGATGTCGGGCGAGTTCTTGAGCACCGTCACGCCGATCTGGCGCGTCTGATCAGGCAGGCGCGGTTCGGCCTGGGCGACGCGGTTCTGCACCAGCACCTGCGCCTGATCGACATCGACGCCCTGGCGGAACGTGACGGTGATCTGCAGGCTGCCGTCGCCGGTCGCCGAGGACGACATGTAGATCATGTCCTCGACGCCGTTGATCGCGGATTCGAGCGGCGCGGCGACGGTTTCCGACAGCGTCTCGGCGGTCGCGCCGGGATAGCTGGCGGTGACCACCACGGTGGGCGGCGCGATCTCGGGATATTGTGCGACCGGCAGGGTCGGATAGGCGACGATCCCGAACACCACGATCAGGATCGACAGGACCGCCGCGAAGATCGGGCGCTCGATGAAGAAATGGGGAAATTTCATCGCTGTTAACGCACCGTTGCTTCGGAGGAGGGCGGCGCGCTGTCGGGCTGCGCGCTGGGCGAGACGGCACCGGGCCGTGCGGCGATCTTGGTCAGCTTGGGCGTCACGACGGCGCCCGGCTGCAGGTTGGTGATGCCGGCGATGATCACGCGCTCATTGGGCTTCACGCCCGATTTGATCACGCGCAGGCCATCGACCAACGGCCCGGTCTCGACCGGGCGCGGGGCGGCCTTGTTGTCCTTGCCCACGACATAGACGAGCTTGCGCGTCTGATCGGTGGTGATCGCTTCGTCCGGCACCAGCATCGCGCGGTAGGTGCCCGATCCGAGCAGGCGCGCCCGGCCGAACATGCCGGGCGTCAGGAACCCCTGCGGGTTGGGGATCAGCGCATGCGCGCGGATCGTGCCCGAATTCTGGTCGATCGCGTTATCCAGGAAATCCATCTTGCCGCGCCAGCGATAGGTCGGCTCGTCGGCCAGCTTGACCTCGACCGGATTGGCCGTGCCGCGCGATGAGCCGCGCTCGCCGGTGCGATCCTGACGCAGATATTTCAGGTAAAAGCTCTCGGCGCCTTCGAAGGCGAACCAGATCGGATCGGTCGAGACGACGCGGGTCAGCACCGTCGTGCCTTCGGTGGCGAAATTGCCCTTCGACACGCGGCGGTTGGATACCCGCCCGGCGACCGGCGCACGCACCGTGGTGAAGCTGAGATTGAGCTGGGCGGTGTTCACGCCCGCGCGGCCGGCGGCGAGATCGGCACTGGCGGTGCCGACCGCGGCCTGCTTCTGCTCGAATTCCTCGCGCGAAATTGCCTGCGCCTCGAGCAATTTACCGGCGCGCGCACTTTCGCTGCGCGCATTGACCAATGTCGCCTGCGCCTTGGCCTGCGTCGCCTGCGCCTGCAGCAGCGCGGCGCGATACGGGCGCGGGTCGATCACGAACAGCGGCTGGCCGCTGCGGACATACTGGCCGTCGGTAAACAGCACCCGATCGATCGTGCCCGAGACGCGCGGGCGGATTTCCGCATCCTGCAGCGCCTCGAACCGGCCGACATATTCGTCCCAATCGTTGATCTCGCGCTGCAATGGCAGCGCCACCGACACGCCCGGCGGCGGCGGCGCGGGCGGCGCTTCCTTGGCGCACGCCGCCAGCGTCATCAGCGCGACTCCGGCGCTCACGGTGCGCAACCAACCAGCCTGTTCGATCATGTTGTAAGTCCCCACGGAACGTATCCCCGCACTTGCGGGTCCGCCGCCACGCGCCTAGAAAGCCGTGTCGGGCGGGTCGTCCGCGCCACCAAGTGTTGATCCCCAACCGCCTTCGCAAGGGTCGGGAGCGATTAATATACCGACCGGTACCAATATTGTTGCTGCATTGCAACAGGCGTGATCGACTTGGCGTCGATTGCCGCGCATTTCATGGCGCCGCAGTGACGGGAACGGCGCCATGACCGGCAACGAGCGCCACGGGACGGCGCACGCCGCGGCCGAATTCCTCAGGACATTTGCCGATTATGCGGGCTGGCGGGGCGTCGGCGCGGCGGTGCTGGTCGGCGCCAGCGCGATCGTCGAGGGCATCAGTGTCGTGATGTTGATCCCGATCCTCGGCGTGGTCGTGCCGGGCGGCGCGGACGCAACGTGGCGTGGCTGGCTGAGCGCACCGCTCGTGCGGATTGGGGCGACCACGCCACTGCAACAGCTGGGCGTGCTGCTGGCCGCATTCCTGGGCGTCGCGCTGCTGCGCGCCGGCCTTCTCTATGCGCGCGACATCATGCTGGCCCGCCTGCAGGCCGGCTTTATCGAGACGCTGCGCAATCGCGCGCTCGGCACCTTGGCCGAGGCACCGTGGAGCCGCATCGTCGCACTACGCCACGCCCGCATCACCAACCTGCTCGGCACCGAGATGCAGCGCGTCGCCGGCAGCGCACAGTTCATGATCCAGGCCACCGTGTCTGCGGTGCTGCTGATCGTGCAGGCCGCGCTTGCCTTCAGCCTCGCGCCCGGCTTCGCGCTCGTGGCGATGCTGCCGCTGGCGATCGGCGCGGTCGCGATGGTGCGCGGCAGCGGCCGCTCGCGCGATCTCGGCGGCGATGTGGTGCGGCACAGCCAGGCGATGATGGGCAGCGCAAGCGGCTTGCTCGGCGGCCTTAAGGCCGCGGCCGCGCAGAACGGGCAAGGTCATTTCATCCGCGAATTCGCCGCGATCCAGACGGCGCTGCGCCTGCGGACGCTGCAATTCCAACGCCGCCAGGCGCGCACCCGCGGCGCGTTCGGCCTCGGATCGGCGATCGCCGGCGCGGCGGTGGTGTTCGGCGGTGTCGCCTATGGCATCGCGCCGCCGGTGCTGATCGCGCTGATCCTGATCTTCGCGCGGATGAGTGGCCCAGCGCAGCAGATCCAGGCGGCGCTGCAGAATTTCTACTTCGGCCTGCCGAGCTTCGAGGGCATCCAGCAGCTCGAGCACGAACTGCGCCGGGATACCGCGCCGGTCGCGGCCCCCGTGACGCCACCGCCCGGCGCGATCGAGCTGCGCGCGGTGCGCTATCTCCACCCCGGCGGCGGCGGCGTGAAACAAGCGACGCTGAGGATCGCGCCGGGCAGCTTCGTCGGCATCGCCGGTCCTTCAGGCGCCGGCAAGACGACGCTGATCGATCTGCTGATCGGCCTGCTCCAGCCGCAAGCGGGCGAGATGCGGATCGGCGGCGCGGCGCTCGATGCGGCGATGCTCGCCGGCTGGCGCGAGGGCATCGCCTATGTGCCGCAGGACGGCTTTCTGTTTCACGATAGCGTGCGTCGCAACCTTTCCTGGGACGGCAGCGCCGAACCGGCGGCGATCGAGCGTGCGCTGGCGCTGGCCGGGGCGGATGCGGTGGTCGCCAGGCTGCCACAGGGTCTCGACACGGTGATCGGCGAGCGCGGTGCGATGCTCTCGGGCGGCGAGCGCCAGCGCATCGCACTGGCGCGGGCGCTGGTCCGCCCGCTCAGGCTGCTGGTACTGGACGAGGCGACCAATGCGATCGACGCCGCCGGCGAAGCGGCACTCCTCGCGCGGCTCGCCGCACTGTCACCACGGCCGACGATCGTGATGGTATCGCATCGCGCCGAAAGCATGGCGCTGTGCGATCGCGTCATCCAGGTCCATTCAGGCGTGGTCGACGCTACGGGCTGAACGCCGCCGCTGCGCCAAATTGCGCGACGCCGGGCGGCACACACCTATACAGCAAGCGTCTATTTTCCTCTAGAACCGCACCACCGAGCGGATGCTTTCGCCGGCATGCATCAGATCGAAGCCCTTGTTGATCTCCTCGAGGCTCAGCACGTGCGTGATCATCGGATCGATCTCGATCTTGCCGTTCATGTACCAGTCGACGATCTTTGGCACATCGGTGCGGCCCTTGGCGCCGCCGAACGCCGTGCCACGCCAGCTGCGCCCGGTGACAAGTTGGAATGGACGCGTGGCGATCTCCTTGCCCGCTTCCGCCACGCCGATGATGATGCTCGTTCCCCAGCCGCGATGGCACGCCTCCAGCGCGGTGCGCATCACTTCGGTGTTGCCGGTGCAGTCGAACGTGAAGTCCGCACCGCCGTCGGTCAGCGCGAGAATCGCGGCGATCGTCTCGTCGCGCGACTGGCCGCGCGCGTCGATAAAGTCGGTCATGCCGAAGCGGCGGCCCCATTCCTCGCGGTCGGGGTTGATATCGACGCCGATGATCCTGTTCGCGCCGGCCATCCGCGCGCCCTGCAGCACGTTGAGGCCGATCCCGCCGAGGCCGAACACGACGATATTGTCGCCGACCTGGACCTTGGCGGTGTTGACGACGGCGCCGACGCCAGTGGTCACACCGCAGCCGATATAGCAGCTGGTCTTGAACGGCGCGTCCGCGCGGATCTTGGCGACGGCGATCTCGGGCAGCACGGTGAAGTTCGAGAACGTCGAACAGCCCATGTAATGGAAGATCGGCTGGCCGTCATACGAGAAGCGCGTCGTGCCGTCGGGCATCAGCCCCTTGCCTTGCGTCGCGCGGATCGCGGTGCACAGGTTGGTCTTGCCGCTGAGGCACGATTTACACTGGCGGCATTCCGGCGTGTAGAGCGGGATGACATGGTCGCCCGGCTTCACCGAGGCGACCCCGGCCCCGACCTCGCGCACGATCCCAGCGCCCTCATGCCCAAGCACGCTCGGGAAGATGCCCTCCGAATCGAGCCCGTCGAGCGTATAGGCGTCGGTATGGCAGATGCCGGTGGCCATGATCTCGACCAGCACTTCGCCGGCCTTGGGGCCTTCCAGATCGAGCTCGACGATCTCGAGCGGCTTCTTGGCTTCGAACGCAACGGCGGCGCGGGTCTTCATCGGGTATCTCCTTGTGCGCCGCCCGCTTACCGCCGATGCGGCCTGCGGGACAAGCTCAGTGCGCGGCGCTGGTATCGACCTTGCCCTTGGGCTTGGGCGCCAGCCAGACAATCGCGGCGGCGAACACGAAGATCACGAACGCCATTATGAACACATGCGTCGCGCCGACGGTCGAGGATTGCGCCTCGACCAGCCGATCGACCGCGCCGCGCGCCTGTTCGGTGCTCAGCCCGCCAGCCTCCATCTTCGCCATCGTCTCGCCCACGCCGTTGAGCGCGGGCACCATATCCGAACGGCTGACGCGGCTGGCGCTGTCCCATGCGGTGGTCGCCATCGCCGTGCCGATCGCACCGCACAGCGTGCGCACGAAGCTCATGATGCCCGCCGCCGAAGTCGTCTCGGACGGTTTGACCGCCGACAAGGCCAGCGCGGTCAGCCCGACGAAGAAGAACGGCATGCCGATCCCCTGGAGCAGTTGCGGCAAGGCGAGATGCCAGAAATCGGAATCGGTGCTCCAACCGGCGCGGAGCAGCGAGATGACGCCGAGCCACAGGATGCCGAGGCTGACGGTGACGCGCAGATCGACCTTGCCGACCAGACTGGCGGCGATCGGCGACATCAGCACCGCGAACACGCCGACGAACGCCGTCGTATAACCTGCCTCGGTCGCGGTATAGCCGACCACCGATTGCAGCCACAAAGGCGTCAGCACGACCGAGGCGAAGAAGGCGCCGAAGCCGAGCGCTACCGCCACCGTGCCGACCGAGAAGCCGCGATGGCGGAACACCTTGATGTCGACGATCGGATTCTTCTCGCCCAGTTCCCAGATCACGAACGCCGGGAAGCCGACTGCCGCGATCACCGCCATGGCGACGACAAACGGCGACGAGAACCAGTCATTCTCGCGTCCCGTATCGAGCATCAGCTGGAACGCGCCGACCCAGATGACCAGCAGCACCAGCCCGATCACGTCGATGCCGACCTTGGCCTTCTTCGTCTCGTACGGCGTGACGAAGCGCAGCGCCGAGAACACGCAGATGCCGACGACCGGCAGGTTGATGAAGAAGATCCACGGCCAGGTCCAATTGTCGCTGATCGTGCCGCCCAGGATCGGCCCGGCGATCGGCGCGCACACCGTGGTCATCGCCCACAGGCCCATCGCCGCGCCGGATCTCTTCTGGCCGAAGATGCGCAGCAGCAGGGTCTGGGTGAGCGGCATCAGCGGCCCCCCCGACAGTCCCTGGCAGATGCGGAAGAAGACCAGCATCGACAGGCTGTTGGACAGGCCGCACATCATCGAGAAGAAGCCGAAGCCGATCAGCGAGATGACGAACCAGCGCACCGTGCCGAAGCGCGCCGCCAGCCAGCCGGTCAGCGGCACGCTGATCGCATCCGCCACCGAATAAGAGGTGATCACCCAGGTGCCCTGTGTCGGCGAGATGGCCAGGCCCCCGGCGATATGCGGCACCGAGACGTTGGCGATCGTCGTATCGAGGACGACGACGAAATTGGCCAGCGCCAGCGCGATCCCGGCGGACAGCAATTTGCCGCCGGTCAGTGGCGCCGGGCCCGCTTCGGTGTCGCCCATGTTATTTGCCGCGCGTATCGATGACGGCGTCCATCGTCAGCCCGACGCGCAACGGATGGGCGCGCAATTCCCGGGGATCGAGCGTGACGCGCACCGGCAGGCGCTGCACCACCTTGACCCAATTGCCCGTCGCGTTCTGCGCCGGAATCAGCGAGAAGGCGGCCCCCGTGCCGCCGGCAAAGCCGGTGACGCGGCCATGGAACACCACGTCGTCGCCGTAGAAATCGGACGTCAGCTCGACCGGCTGGCCGATCTTCACGTGGCGCAGCTGGCTCTCCTTGAAGTTCGCATCGACATAGGCGTTGGCGATCGGCACGATCGTCATGATCGGCGCGCCGGCAGCGATGCGCTGGCCGATCTGCACCTGGCGGTTGGTGACGACGCCATCGACCGGCGCGCGGATCACCGTGCGGGCATAATCGAGCCGTGCCTTGTCGAGCCGCGCGCGCGCGGTGGCGACGTCGGGGGCGGTGTCGACGGTCGTGCCGCGCACCAAGGCCTCGCTCGCCACGGCATCCTCGCCGGCGGCATTCTGCGTGGCGATCGCCGCGGTGACGCCGGCCTGCGCCAGCCCGCGCGCCGCGACCGCACTGTCATAGGCAGCGCGCGCATTGCTCAGTTCCTCGGCCGAGGCGGCACCGCTGCCGACCAGCCTCTGGCGGCGATCGAGATCGATCCGCGTGCGCGCGACGGTGGCATTGGCATCGGTCAGCCGCGCCCGCGCCTGGGCGATCTCCGCCCCGCGAGACATGACCTTAGCGCGCGCCGAGCCCGCCTGCGCCGCGGTCTGGCCGAATTTCTGCTGTGCCTGCTTCAGCGCCGCTTCGGCGGTAGCGAGATCGATCCTGGCATCCGCGCCGTCGATCACTACCAGGATATCGCCCTTCTTGACCATCTGCGTGCCGCCGACGCGCACTTGCGTAACGGCGCCCGACACGAGCGAGGTGACCTGCGCCGAATCCGCGCCGACATAGGCATTGTCGGTGCTGACCCGCCCGGACTGGGTGATGAAATACCACGCCGCCCACAGCACGCCGATCACCATCACGACGATCGCCAGGATCAGGAACAGTTTCTTGCGCTTGCCCGCGGTGGGCGGCGCGGGATGGTCGTCCGCCGCGGCGGCCGTCGGTTCGGATTGCGGCGCGTCGGCCATCACTTGGTCTCCGTGTTCATGGCGTACCCGCCGCCGAGCGCGCGGATCAGCGCGATATCGAGCGCGATGCGGCGCGCTTCGAGATCGGCGACGGCGCGCCTGGCGGTGAGTTCGAAATCGTCCGCGGTGAGCACCGGCAATTGCGTCGACAGCCCGCCCTCATAGCGCAGCGCTGCGATGCGGCTGGCGTCCGCCGCGGTCGCGAGCGCTTCGCGCTGGTCGGCGAGGCGCGCATCCAGCGCGTGCTGGCTGGCGACCGCGTCGGCGACTTCGCGCAGCGCGGTGATCAGCACGCCGTTATAGCGTGCGACCGCCGCGTCATAATCCGCCCGCGCACCGACATAGCGACCACTGAGCGTGCCATTGTCAAAGATCGGCAAGCTGAACGCCGGCCCGGCATTGCCGTAGCTCGAACCGCCGTCGATCAGCTTGCCGAGCCCGAGCGATTGCAGCCCGACGATCGCGGCGAGATTGATATTGGGGTAGAAATCGGCGCGCGCCACCCTGATGCGCTTCGCCGCCGCCTCGGCGCGCAGCCGCGCGGCGACGATATCCGGGCGCCGCCCGACCAGATCGATGCCGACCGTGTCCGGCAGCCCGGCGGGCGGCGCGGCGAGCATCGGCCGGGTGATCGCCAGGCCACGATCAGGCCCTGCCCCGGCCAGCGCCGCCAGCCGGTTGCGGGTCAGCGCGATCGCCTCGTCGAGCGCGCCGATCTCGGCGCGGGCGGCGGGCACCCGCGATTCGGCCTGGCGCTGGCTGCCGCGTGCATCGACGCCGACCGCGACGCGCTCGGCAGTCAGTCGTGCGGTCGCGGTGCGCGAGTTCAGCGTCGCTACTGCGACATCGCGTTCGGCATGATATTGCGCGAGTTCGGCATAGGCCGCGGCGATGCTCGTGCTGAGCATCAGCACCGCCTGGTCAGCATCGACGCGCGCCGCGGCGGCCTCCGACGTCGCGGCGGCGAGCGCGGCACGGTTTTTCCCCCACAGATCGAGGTTGAACGACGCGGTCGCGGTAATCCGCCCCGTATCCTGGATGCCCTTGGGCACGAACGCCGGCGGAATGCCGAGATTCTCGCTCTGCTTGTTGCCGCCGACCTGACCGTCGAGCGTCAGGCTGGGGCGCAGCGCCGCGCCGCTCTGCTGCGCCAATGCCTCGGCCGAGGCGATCCGCGCGGTCGCCGCGGCGACATCGGGCGAGGCCGTGAGCGCTTCTGCGATCAGCCCGGTCAACTGCGGATCGCCGAACGCGGTCCACCAGTCCGCCGCCGGCCAGGCGCGCGTTGCGCCCGCGGGTGCGGCAAGCGAGCGGGTCGATTCGAGCGAGGCGGCATCGCGCAGTTCCGGCGCGGCGCCGAGCCGGGGCACAGTCGCGCACCCGGCGAGCAGCACCGCAATCGAACTCGCGAAGAGGGAAGGAGATCGCCGCATGGTCAGGCCTGATACTATCTGGTATCATGCGCCCCTGATCTTGTTGGCGGGGACTGTCAATCGCAAATGATACCGGTTGGTACGCAAACTGAACCGATGACCGCGCCGGAGCCTGCGGGCCGCGCGCAGCGCCGCCACGCGTTCGTCGATGCCGCGCGCGATGCCTTTTTCACGCGGGGTTATGGCACCACCACCATGTCGTCGATCGCGGCTACGGTCGGCGGTTCGAAGACGACCTTATGGGCGTATTTTCCGTCCAAGGAGGATCTGTTCGCCGCCGTGATCGACGACATCGTCGAACGCTACAGTCTGGCGCTGACGGTCGACATCGAAGAGGCGGAGCCGGTGGAGACGGTGCTGCGCCGCTTCGGGCGCGCGATGATGTCCACGATCCTGTCGGACCCGATCATCGCCTTGCACCGCTTGGTGATCGGCGAGGCGCTGCGCTTCCCCGAACTCGGCAAGATCTTCTACGAACGTGGGCCGAAACGCGGCAAGGCGCGGCTCGCGCAGTTCATTGCGGCGGCGATGGCCGACGGGCGGCTGCGCCACGGCGATGCCATGCTGGCGACGCGGCAATTTTCCAGCATGTGCCAATCGGGCCGCATGCAGGAAGTGCTGCTCGGCATCGAGGGGTTCCGCGATCTGACGCTGAGCGACCGCGACGTGGATACCGCAGTGGAAACGTTCATGCGCGCGTGGGGGGCGGACTGACCGCCCGCCTGGCCATCATCCCGGCTTCCGCCGGGATGATGGGGTGAGTGCGTTCAGAAAGCCGCGCTGACCGAGAACACCACCTGTGCGCCGGCGATCGTGCTGCCATCCTTGGTGGAGGAGAAGTTCGGCAACAGATAGGCCGACTCGCGCCGGCCGATATCGGTATCGGTATAGGCGACACCCACCGTCAGCGGCGTGCCCTTGATCGCCATGTCGGCGCCGAGCATCCAGTCACAATATTTGCCGGTCGGCGCGACGCTGGTGCCGTTGGGGCCCAGCCCGGGATTGCCGTCCGAATAGCCGATATGCGCCTTGAGCGTGAGCGGGGTGCCCGGCATCCCGGCATTGGCGTCGCCCCACAGGTACAGATTGTCTTCCTTGTCGCCGGCATTGTCATAGGCGCCGCCGGCCAGCACGGCCTGCGCGTTGGCGCCGGTGAACGACCAGTTACCCAGCGCTTCCTGCTTCGGCGCATAGGCCACGCCGGCGAGCAGCGAGACCGGGCCGATCGTGCCGCTCAGCTTGACATAAGGTTCGGCGAAATCGGTTTTATCCGAGCCGCCCGGGTACATGTACCAGGTCAGGCCGACGTCGATCGCGCCGCCGCCCACGGGCACCTTGTACCCGGCGTAAAGATCGAGCTCGGTGTTGGAGCCGCCGAACGTACCCCAGCCGGCTAGGTTGGACGCCCAGGTGCCGGCGTAGACGCCGCTGCTGTGCGTGACGGTCAGGCCGCCCTGCACCGCAATCTCCTCATCCGACTGGGAGACGCCGCGGAAGCGATAATCCGATACCAGCGCGACCGATCCGGTCACGGTGATTTCCTTGGGCGGATCCGTCTCGCCCTGAGCGAAGGCTGGCTGGGTAGCAAGAAGCAGGGCCGCACCTGCGACCGTGAACGACAATTTCATGGAAACCTCCGAAAACACTTGTGAGGTCCCAGCCCGCGTGCCGGGCCGCCACCGCCTCTTCCCAGCAACTGGGTGGGCCACGATCGGCACGACGTTTCCCAGATACGCCTGGAATATTGCCGGTAGGTCGACGGTTCGTAACGAAACATTTCTGGCGGTCGATCGCCGGCAGGGTGCGGCAAGAAGGCTACACCTTGCCCGGCGGCGGCACGGCGGCAAGCCTGATCGTCGCGCACAAGCCGCCGCCATCGCGCGTGGAGAGCGCGAGCGTGCCGCCCTGCGCCTCCACCGTGCGGGCGACGATCGCGAGCCCGAGCCCGAAGCCGACCGTATCGCGCTGCCGCGCGTCGTCGAGCCGGACGAACGGCTCGAGCACGCGGGCGAAATCCTCTTCTGGGATACCCGGCCCGTCATCCTCGACGACGATCTTCACCCCGTCGGCGTCCTGCGACAGCCGAAGCCAGACATGGTCGCCATAGCGCGCGGCATTGTCGGTGAGGTTGTTGATCGCCCGGCGCAGCGCCATCGGCCGCAGCACCAGATCGAGATGATCGGGGCCGACATAGGTGGCGTCGTGCCCGGCATCGCTGAGATGATCGACGATCGTCGCGCACAGCACGGCAAGGTCGCTGCGCACCGGCTGCTCCGGCTCCTCGTCGCCGCCCAGAAAGGCCAGCAGCGAGGCGATCATCGCTTCCATCTCGGCGACGTCCTGCGCCACCGACTGGCGCAGCTCCGGCTCCCGTATCGCATCGGAGCGCAGCTTGAGCCGGGCGAGCGGCGTGCGCATGTCGTGGCCCACCGCGGCAAGCGCCTGCGCCTGTTCGGCGATCAGCCGCGTGATCCGTTCCTGCATGCGATTGAACGCACCGGTCATCCGCCGCACTTCCCCCGGCCCCGATTCGGGCACTGCGCCACCGGCACCGCTATGGCCGAATTCTTCCGCCGCAGCGGCGAGACGGCGCAATGGAAACAGCATGCGCCGCACCAGCAGGATGCCGAGCCCCATCAGGCCCATCGCCGGGATCAGCGTGAGCAGAATGCGTTCGACGGCGAGATTGACGGTGACGAGCGGCTCGATCGTGCGAAAATAGAGCCAGCTGCCATCGGGCAGGCGCAGCCCGCCGGTGACGAACGGGTTGCGCCCCGGCGAGGTCAGCTGGAGCCGCAGATCGGCGGCAGCGAGCGAGGGCTCCCAGGCGACCACCTGCTCGCGCATCTCGTCCAGCGCCGGCGCGATCGGCGGTGGCGGCGGCAGCGCCTGCTGCCAACGCAACGCATACCGATCGGTGGTCAGTTCGGCCGCCATCTCGGCGCGGCCCCGCGGCTCCTCGTCCGCCACGAGTTTGCGGCTGATTACCAGATGTTCGGCCAGCCGGTGCGCCTCGTCCTCGCGCACGGCGAAGCGGCTCGCGCGTTCGTAAAGCAGGGTACTGACGCCGAATTCGAGCAGCAGCGTGATCAGCAGGATCGCGACGATACGGCCGACGATGCCGATCGACGGCGCGACCAGCCCCTTCAACTGCGCGTCACCGCCGCCGTCATCATATAGCCGATGCCGCGCACGGTCACGATCGGCGCGGGCTTGTCGTCATGGCTCAGCTTGCGGCGCAGGCGGCTGACCAGCACATCAACGCTGCGATCCGAACTGTCGCCCAGCCGGCTGCGCGAAAGCTCGATCAGCCGATCGCGCGCGATGACGCGGCCGGCATGATCGATCAGGCTGACCAGCAGGTCGAATTCCGCGCCGGTCAGATCGACCAGCGAGCCCGAGGGGGACAGCAGTTCGCGCCGCGACAGGTTCGCCTGCCAGCCGTCGAACGTCAGCAGTCCCTGTTCCGGGCGGCCATGGCGGCGATCGAGCGCGCCGCGCCGCAGCACGGCACGCACGCGGGCGACCAGTTCGGAGGTGCCGAACGGCTTGGCGATATAATCGTCCGCGCCGAGTTCCAGCCCGACGACGCGATCGGTTTCGCTGCCCTTGGCGCTGACGAAGATGATCGGCACGTCGCTCTTCTGGCGCAACGCGCGGCACAGATCGATTCCGCTGGTCCCGGGCAGCATTACGTCGAGCAGCACGAGATCGACCGGCCCTGCCTCCAGCGCGCGCCACATTTCGGGTGCCGATCCCGCGGGCCGTACGACATAGCCGTTCTGCTGCAAAGCGCGCGTGGTGAGCGTGCGGATCGCGGGATCGTCCTCGACCAGTACGATGGCCGGCGCGGGAGAGAGCAGCTCTGGTTCGGTTGTCATTGTTGCTGAGAAATAGGGACGACGCCCGACCGGGTCAACGCGAGCCCCTCCGCGGCGCCGCTACGGAAACACTTTGTCACAGCACCGGCAACGGTGAGCAACCACGGCTTCGTATATTTCTTCGACCTCCGATTCGACAGGAAATCAGCATGCGTCTCCTTGCCCTGGCGGCCATCAGTGTCGTCGTATCCCTCCCCGCCCCGGCCATGGCCGGTACCGAAAGCGCACAGTCGCTGAAAGCGCGTGGCTGCACCGTGCAGCCGATGAACCTGCCGATCGGCAAGTTGCAGACCTATGGCCCGATCGTCCGCTGCCCGTCGGGCCAGGCGCTTGCCCGCAACGATTGCAACACCCAGCGCTATCACACCCCGAGCGGCAAGATCTCGACCGTGCGGCGTTGCGCGGCGATCGCGCCGGGCGGCTCGGCGACCAACTGACCGCGTCGTAAAGACTGACCTGAGATAGGCATTTAACCCCCGCCCGGCGTCTTCGCGCTGGCGGGACGGCGCCCGGCCGCATATCACGCCGGGGTGAGTCTGTTCCCCGGCCCTGCCCCGATGCGTTGCGTATGGCTGGCCGCCGCCCTCGCGCTGACCGGATGCGCCGGCGGCGTGCTGGATCCGCAGGGACCGGTCGGCGCCGGCGAACGACAGGTGCTGCTCAACGCTTTGGTGATCATGCTGGGCATCGTCGTGCCGACGATCCTCGCCACTTTTGCCTTCGCTTGGTGGTTCCGCGCCGGCAACGCCCGCGCCGAGCACAAGCCGGACTGGTCCTATTCCGGGCGGCTCGAGTTGCTCGTCTGGTCGGTGCCGGCCCTGGTCGTGATCTTCCTCGGCGGGATCGCCTGGATCGGCAGCCACGACCTCGATCCCTACAAGCCCTTGCCCGCCAGCACCGCACCGCTCCGCGTACAGGTAGTCGCGCTCGACTGGAAATGGCTGTTTATCTATCCCGATCAGGGCGTCGCCAGCGTCAATCGGCTGGTCGTTCCGGCCGGAACGCCCGTCGCATTCAGCATCACCTCGGCGACGGTCATGAACTCCTTCTTCGTCCCGCAACTCGGGGGGCAGATCTATGCCATGGCCGGGATGGAAACCAGGTTGCACCTGCAGGCCGACCGGCCGGGGCGCTATCGCGGCCTATCGGCGCACTATAGCGGCAAAGGCTTTCCGGGAATGCGCTTCATGGTCGATGCGGTGCCGCCGCGGCAATTCGCCGGCTGGCTTGCCGCCACCAGGCAGCAGGGCATGGCGCTCGATCGCAGCGCCTATCTCGCGCTGACGCGCGACAGCGAGAATGTCGCGCCATACGGCTACCGCGCGGTCGCGCCGGGCCTGTTCGCCGCCGTGGTCAGGGATAGCGGCACGACCACCGCCAAGCGCGCGATCCAAGGACGGGGGCCGTGAGCATGCTGTTCGGTAAACTGGGCTGGGAGTCGATCCCGCTGAACGAGCCGATTCCGATCATCGCCTCGGGCGTGGTGGCGTTGGCGATCCTCGGCCTGCTCGGCTGGGTGTGGCGCGCCGGGCACTTCCCCTATCTGTGGCGCGAATGGATCACCAGCGTCGACCACAAGCGGATCGGCGTGATGTATTGCCTGCTCGCCGCGGTGATGCTGCTGCGCGGTTTTTCCGACGCGATCCTGATGCGCTCGCAACAGGCGATCGCTTACGGCAATCCCGGCTACCTGCCGCCCGACCATTACGATCAGGTATTCAGCGCGCACGGCACGATCATGATCTTCTTCGTGGCCATGCCGTTCATGATCGGGCTGATGAATTTCGCCGTGCCGCTGCAGCTCGGCATCCGCGACGTCGCCTTCCCGACGCTCAACTCGGTGAGCTTCTGGCTGACCGCGAGCGGCGCGCTGCTGATCAATATCAGCCTGCTGGTCGGCGAATTCGCGAAGACCGGCTGGGTCGTCTATCCGCCGCTCAGCGAACTGCGCTTCTCCCCCGGCGTGGGTGTCGATTACTATCTCTGGGCGATCCAGATTTCCGGGGCGGGCACGCTGCTGACCGGGGTCAATTTCGTCACCACGATCCTGAAGATACGTGCGGCCGGCATGGGCTATTCGCGCATGCCGATGTTCTGCTGGACTGCGCTTGCCACCAACCTGCTGATCGTCGCCGCCTTCCCGATCCTCACCGCGACGCTCGGCATGCTGACGCTCGATCGCTATCTCGGCTTCCATTTCTTCACCAACGAACTCGGCGGCAACGCGATGATGTTCGTCAACATGTTCTGGGCCTGGGGCCATCCGGAGGTCTATATCCTGATCCTGCCGGCGTTCGGCATCTTCAGCGAAGTGGCCTCGACCTTTTCGGGCAAGCCGCTGTTCGGCTATCGCTCGATGATCATCGCGACGATGGCGATCTGCCTGCTCAGCTTCATCGTCTGGCTGCACCACTTCTTCACGATGGGCGCGGGCGCCGACGTCAACGGCTTTTTCGGCGTGACGACGATGATCATCGCCGTGCCAACGGGCGTGAAGGTCTTCAACTGGCTGTTCACCATCTATGGCGGGCGGGTCCGCTTCGCCACGCCGATGCTATGGGCGATCGGCTTCATGGTGACGTTCGTGATCGGCGGGATGACCGGGGTGCTGCTGGCCGTGCCGCCGGCCGATTTCCTGCTGCACAATTCCTTGTTCCTGGTTGCGCATTTCCACAATGTGATCATCGGCGGCGTGCTGTTCGGCGCCTTTGCCGGCCTGACCTATTGGTGGCCGAAGGCGTTCGGCTTCACGCTCGACGAGACCTGGGGCAAGCGCGCCTTCTGGCTGTGGATCAGCGGCTTCTACGTCGCGTTCATGCCGCTCTACATCCTCGGGCTGATGGGCATGACGCGGCGGCTGTCGCACTATGACGTGCCGGGCTGGCAGCCATGGCTGATCGCCGCGGCGGTGGGCGTGGTGCTGATCGCCGGCGGGATCGCCTGCCAGATCGTCATGATCACGGTCAGCATCCGCCGGCGGCACGATCTGCGCGATGCGGGCGGCGATCCGTGGGACGGGCGCACGCTGGAATGGATCACCACGTCGCCGCCCCCGCCGTACAATTTCGCGGTGCTGCCCGATGTCACCGGGCAGGAGGCCTATTGGGGCGTCAAGGCGGCGGCGCGCGACGATCAGAAATTGAGCGCTCTGCCCGATTATGCCGCGATCGCGATGCCGCGGAACACGCCGACCGGGGTGGTCAGCGCCTTCTTCGCCAGCCTGATGGGCTTTGCCCTGATCTGGCATATCTGGTGGCTGGTGCTGCTCGGCTTCGTCGGTGCCTGGGCGACGTTCGTCCTGTTCGCGTGGCGCGACGACGACGCCTACGAGGTCGCGGCCGACGATCTGGCGGCGCACGATCGCGACCGTCGCGCCGGAAAGGCGGCATTGCTCGGGCTCGATGACGGGGTGCCGGCATGAGCGCCACGGCCGGCGAGCGCGGCGGCGATCCGCACGAGCTTGGCCATGACGACACGGTGCCGATCAGCGAGCGCGGGCCGGCGCCGAAGCGGATCGTGGTGGCCTACGGCTTCTGGATCTTCCTGCTGTCCGATTTCATCCTCTTTTCCGGCTTCTTCGCTGCCTATTTCGTCCTGTCGGGTGCGACCGCCGGGGGGCCGGGCGGGCGCGACCTGTTCGACCTGCCGCTGGTCGCCACCGAGACCATATTCCTGCTGCTGTCGAGCTTCGCCTGCGGCATGGCCGGTATCGCGACGATGGCGCGCAACAAATTATGGTTCCAGGTCGCGATGGGGGCGACCGGCCTGCTCGGTGCCGGGTTCCTGGCGCTGGAACTGTCGGAGTTCGCCCAGCTGATCAGCGCGGGCCACGGGCCACAGCGCAGTGCATTCCTCTCCGCCTTCTTCGCCCTGGTCGGCTGCCACGGGCTACACGTCTTGCTCGGCTTGGTGTGGCTGACCACGATGATGGCGCAGGTCTGGGCCAAGGGATTTCGCGACGACATCCTGCGGCGCATCACCTGTTTCGCCTTGTTCTGGCATGCGCTGGACATCATCTGGGTGGCGCTGTTCACCAGCGTCTATCTGCTGGGGACGGTGCGATGAGCGAAGCGCCCAAGGATAATGGCGATCTCGCGCCGGGCGAGGACGACAGCGCCGACCCGCGGGCGTTATGGCGCGGCGTGCGCGGCTATGTCGTGGGGCTGGTGCTCGCCGGCCTGCTCACCATCGCGTCATTCTCGGCAGTGCATAGCGGGCTGATCTACGGGCCGGCGATCCCGGTGGCGCTGATCGCGCTGGCCGTGGCGCAGATGGGCGTGCACCTGGTATTCTTCCTGCACATCACGACCGGGCCGGACGATGCCAACAACATGCTGGCGCTGGCCTTCGGCGTGCTGATCGTGGCGCTGGTACTGGTCGGATCGCTGTTGATCATGGCCAATCTGAACCATCAGATGATGCCGCCGGACATGATGCGGCAGATGCAGCGCTAGCCGCAGTGTCACCCCGGACTTGTTCCGGGGTCCTCGCTGCCGGTAGGGCGATGCGCGCCGACGGTCCGGGGCGATGGTCGAGGGCGCAGGACGCCGAAGCAGAGGATAGGATGACGGTACAGGACGACAAACGCGCCGCGGCCTGGGCCGCTGCGGAAGAAGTCACCGACGGCATGGTCGTCGGGCTCGGTACCGGATCGACTGCGGCCTTCCTGATCGCGCGACTCGCGGACCGCGTGAGTGGCGGCTTGCGGATCACCGCGGTGGCGACGTCGCTGGCGACCGAGCGCGCCGCGCGCGACGCCGGCATCATGGTGGTCGCGTTCGACGATCTCGCCGAGATCGACCTGGCGATCGACGGGGTGGACGAGATCGACCCGCAACTACGCGCGGTCAAGGGCGCGGGCGGCGCGATGCTTCGCGAGAAGATCATCGCGGCAGCGGCACGACGGATGATCGCGATCGCCGACGGCTCGAAACGCGTCGCGGTGCTGGGCGCCGCGCCCGTGCCGATCGAGGTGTTGCCGCTGGCCCGCGCCTTCGTCGCGGCGCAGCTGGAGTCGCTCGGCGGATCGGCGCGGCTGCGCGTGATCGAGGGGCGATCCTATCGTACCGATCAGGACAATGCGGTGCTCGACTGCGTTTTTCCCGACCGCCCCGATCTCGCCGCGCTGGCCACGCAACTCTCTCAGATTCCGGGCGTTCTTGGTCACGGACTGTTTCTCAGCGAGATCGATTGCGCCTATATCTCGGCTGCCGGGGTTGTAACCCGGCTTGACCGGACCAGTTAAGCTTGCAGAAGCAATCGCGCCGCGCTCCTCACGTCGAGGGTGCCTTAAGCCCCAAGGAACTAGATCATGAGCGACGCCCCAGCGACCGACACGCCAGCCGGCCTGCATGAGGATGGCTCGCTCGATCGGCTGACGATCGACACGATCCGCACGCTCTCGATGGACGCGGTGGCGAAGGCCAAGTCCGGCCATATCGGCACCCCGATGGCGCTCGCGCCGGTCGGCCACACACTCTGGTCGCAATTCCTGCGCACCGATCCCGATCGCCCGGACTGGCCCAACCGCGACCGTTTCGTGCTGTCGGTCGGCCATGCCTCGATGCTGCTCTATTCGCTGATCCACCTCGCCGGGATCAAGGAGATCGACAAGGACGGCAAGCCGAGCGGTCAGCCGGCGGTGAGCCTGGAAGACATCCGCCAGTTCCGCCAGCTTTCGTCCAAGACGCCGGGCCATCCCGAATATCGTCACACGACGGGCGTCGAGACGACCACCGGGCCGCTGGGCGCCGGTTGCGGCAATTCGGTCGGCATGGCGATCGCCGAGCGCTGGCTCGCGGCGCGCTACAACAAGCCGGGCTACACGCTGTTCGATCACAATATCTACACGCTGGCCGGTGACGGCGACATGATGGAAGGCGTGGCCAGCGAAGCGGCCAGCCTGGCCGGCCATCTCAAGCTGTCCAACCTGTGCTGGGTGTACGATTCGAACCATGTGTCGATCGAGGGCGGCACCGATCTGGCGTTCGACGAGGATGTCGGCAAGCGCTTCGAGGCGTATGGATGGCACGTGATCCATGTCGACGACGCCAACGACACCAAGGCATTCGCCGCGGCGATCCAGGAGTTCCAGGCGACCGACGACAAGCCGACCTTCATCGTGGTGAAGAGCATCATCGGCTATGGCAGCTCGATCCAGGGCACCGCCAAGGCGCATGGCGAGGCGATGACCGCCGACGACATCCGCGGCACCAAGAAGGTGTACGGCTGGCCGGAAGACGCACAGTTCCTGGTGCCCGAGGGCGTCGCCGAGGCATTCAACAAGGCGATCGCGACACGCGGGCACAAGCTGCGCGTGGAATGGGAAGCGACGCTGGCGCGCTATCGCGATGCCGAACCGGAGCTCGCCAAGGAGCTCGATGCGTTGCTCTCCGACCAGCTGCCCGAGGGCTGGGATGCCGACATCCCGACCTTCGACGCGGACGAAAAGGGCATGGCGTCGCGCGATGCCGGCGGCAAGGTTTTGAACGCGATCGCGCCGAAGCTGCCGTGGCTGATCGGTGGTTCCGCGGATCTCGGGCCATCGACCAAGACGATGATCGACGATGGCAACTCGTTCCAGGCGGCGAGCTATGACGGGCGCAACCTGCATTTCGGTGTGCGCGAACACGGCATGGGCGCGGTGGTCAACGGCATGGCACTGTCGCACCTGCGCTCGTACGGCGCGACCTTCCTGGTCTTTTCCGATTACATGCGCCCGCCGGTGCGTCTGGCGGCGATCATGGAGCTGGGCGCGATCTTTGTCTTCACGCACGATTCGATCGGCGTTGGCGAAGATGGGCCGACGCACCAGCCGATCGAGCATCTCGCGACGCTGCGTGCGATCCCGGGGCTCGACACGATCCGGCCGTGCGACGCCAATGAAACGGCCTGGGCATGGAAGGCCGCGCTGAGCGAAGGCAATCGTCCGGCCGCGCTGATCTTCTCGCGCCAGGCGCTGCCGACGCTCGATCGCACTAAATACGCCTCGGCCGAAGGTCTGCTGAAGGGCGGTTACGTGCTGGCCGACAGCGAGCAACCCGAAGTGATCCTGATCGCCACGGGCAGCGAAGTCTCGCTCGCGGTGAAGGCCTACGAGCAGCTCAAGGCGGACGGCGTGCAGGCACGGGTCGTCTCGCTGCCGAGCTGGAGCCGCTACGAGATGCAGGATGCGGCCTATAAGGAATCGGTCTTGCCCAAGGGTATCACCGCGCGGCTCGCGATCGAGCAGGGCGGCGAGATCGGCTGGGATCGCTATGTCGGGCTCGAGGGCCGCACGATCACCATGTCGACCTTCGGTGCCTCCGCGCCGATCGCCAAGCTGCAGGACAAGTTCGGCTTCACCGTGGCGAATATAGTCGAAACGGCAAAGAGCCTCATTGCCTGATATTCCGTCACCCCGGCCTTGAGCCGGGGTCCCGCTTCTTCTCGCGGCGGGTCATAAAAGCGGGACCCCGGCTCAAGGCCGGGGTGACGAAGGAGCAGTAGAATGGGTAGACTCAACGATCTCGCCGGCGCGGGCCAGGCACTCTGGCTCGACTTTGTCGATCGCAAGTTCCTCGCTGCGGGCGGCCTGCAGAAGATGGTCGACGAGGACGGGCTGACCGGCGTCACCTCCAACCCGTCGATCTTCGAGAAGGCGATGGGACATGGCGACGCCTATGACGAAGAGCTCGCCGCCTATGACAAGACCCATCCCGGCGCGGCGACGATCGACCGCTACGAGCATCTCGCGATCCTCGACATCCAGGCGGCGGCGGATACGCTGCGCCCGGTCTACGACCGGCTCGACGGCAAGGACGGCTATGTCAGCCTGGAAGTCTCCCCCTATCTCGCCAACGATACCGATGCGACGATCGCCGAGGCGCAGAAATTGTGGGCGGCGGTCGATCGCCCCAATCTGATGGTCAAGATCCCCGGCACCCCGGCGGGCGTGCCGGCGATCGCCGCGACGATCGCCGCCGGGATCAACGTCAACGTGACGTTGCTGTTCTCGATCGACGCCTACAAGGCCGTCGCCGAGGCCTATGCCACGGGGCTCGAGGAGCGCTTGCGGCAGGGCCAGCCGATCGACCGGATCGCCAGCGTGGCGAGCTTCTTCGTCAGCCGGATCGATTCCAAGATCGACGACAAGATCGATGCCGGTGTCGGCGGCGACGAGGCCAAGGCGCTCAAGGGCAAGGTGGCGATCGCCAATGCCAAGCTGGCCTATGCCTGGTACGAGGAATTCATCGCGACCGAGCGCTGGCAGGCGCTCGCCGCCAAGGGCGCGCAGGTGCAGCGCCTGCTCTGGGCGTCGACCGGCACCAAGAACCCGGACTATCCGGACACGCTGTATCTCGACACGCTGATCGGCAAGGATACGGTCAACACCGTACCGCCCAAGACGATCGACGCGTTCCGCGAGCGCGGCACGGTGGGCCAGACGCTTGGCGCGGATGTGGATGATGCGCGTCAGGTTATGGAAGCGCAGGAACGGCTCGGACTGGACCTGAAGGGCGTGACGGACACGCTGGTCGAGGAAGGCGTGGCGAGCTTTTCCAAGGCGTTCGACGATCTGCTCGGCGCGATCGCCGCGAAACATCCGGCCAACGCGGACGCCTGATCCGCTGGGCGCGATTTCCGTTCGTGTTGCAGCGCAATACGAACGGAATGGTCGGTCGTGCGTTGACCGGCAAATCCCTGCACGGAGACGAACATGAAGATCGGTATCATCGGCCTCGGCCGCATGGGCGGTAATATCGCGCGCAGACTGATGCGTGCGGGGCACGAGACGGTGGTGTTCGATCGCAACCAGCCGGCGATCGACGCGCTCGCCGCCGATGGCGCTATTTCGGCATCCTCACTGGAGGACATGAAAAGCAAGCTCGATAGCCCGGCGATCTTCTGGGTGATGCTGCCGGCCGGCGCGCCGACCGAGCAGACCGTCTCCACGATCGGCGATCTATGCGACGCGGGCGACATCGTCATCGATGGCGGCAACAGCTTCTACAAGGACGATGTGCGCCGCGCCAAGACGCTGGCCGAAGAGGGCATCCGCTATGTCGATGTCGGCACGTCGGGCGGCGTGTGGGGGCTGGAGCGCGGCTATTGCATGATGATCGGCGGCGAGAAGGACGCGGTCGATCATATCGATCCGATGCTCGCGGCGCTCGCACCGGGCCTCGGCACGATCCCGCGCACGCCGGGCCGCATGACCAACGAAGGCGAGGACAATCGCGCCGAGCAGGGCTATATCCATGCCGGACCGCCGGGTGCCGGCCACTTCGTCAAGATGGTGCATAACGGCATCGAATACGGCCTGATGCAGGCCTATGCCGAGGGCTTCGACATCCTCAAGGGCAAGGCCTCCGAGCATCTCGCCGAGGATCAGCGCTTCGATCTCAACCTCACCGATATCGCCGAAGTATGGCGTCGCGGCAGCGTGATCTCGTCCTGGCTGCTTGATCTGTCAGCGATCGCGCTGGCCAAGGACATGAAGCTCGAGGAGTTCACCGGCAGCGTGGCGGATTCGGGTGAAGGCCAGTGGACGATCGACGCGGCGATGGAGGAGAAGGTGCCGGCTAACGTGCTGACCGCCGCCTTGTTCGCGCGCTATCGCAGCCGGGTGGACCATACGTTCGGCGACAAATTGCTCTCGGCGATGCGCTTCGGCTTTGGCGGCCATGTCGAGATGCCACAATGAGCAAGGCCATCCGGCTGGTCGTATCGGATGTCGACGGGACGCTGGTCGACAAGCAGAAGCAGGTGACCGACAGCACGGCAGCGGCAGTGGCACGGCTTGCAGCAGCCGGTGTCGGCTTCACGATCATCAGCGCGCGGCCACGCTCGGGCATGATGCCGATCGCCGAAAAGCTCGGCATCGATGCACCCATGGGTGCGTTCAATGGCGGCACGGTGTTCAAGCGCGACGGCACGATCCTGTGCCAGCACCGCGTCGATCCCGCGGTGGTACGCGCCATGCTTGATCTCGCCCGGGGCACGACGGCGGATATCTGGGTGTTCGCCGACGACCTTTGGTATGCCAGCACCGACCAGGGGCCGCATGTCGGCAGCGAACGCAAGGCATCCAATCAGGCGCCGGTGATCACGCAGGCGTTCGACGATTTCGTCGAGCGCACCGACAAGATCACGGTCGTCAGCGACGATCCCCAGTTGCTGAAAGACCTGCACGCCCGCGCCGAGCATCTGAGCGACCGCGCGACGATCATGCAGAGCCAGACCTATTATCTCGACGTCACTGCTTTGCCCGCCAACAAGGGCGATGGCATCACGCTGCTCGCCGACGCGATGGGCACACCGCTCTCGGCCGTCGCGGCGATCGGCGATCAGGCCAACGATCTGCCGATGTTCGCCCGCGCCGGCCTGTCGATCGCGATGGGCCAGGGGCCGGCCGAGGTGCGCGAAAAAGCGGATCTGGTGACGGCGGGCAATGATGATGACGGCGTGGCGCAGGCGATCGACGGGATGATCCTGCAGCGCAGATAGCGCTCCCCTTCCCCGGCTCCCGGGGAAGGACGTCAGGGTTTAGGCGTTTTCTCGATCAGCCCACGCACCAGATCGAGGTCGCTCGGCTTGTCGACATCGACCGCCGCCAGCCCGAACGGGCTTCCCACCATGCGCGCCGTCACCCCGGCCAGCTTGCCGACATGGCCAAGCCCCTCCGCCAGCGTCAGACGGCCGATCAGATAGCGCCACAGCAATTTCGGCCCCAACCGCCCGACGATCCGCCATGGCCGCTTGCGATCGGCCTCGACCCGCTGCCATAGGTCGATCGCCGCCGCCGCCTTTGGCGTGGCGAGATGAAAGAGATTGCAGCCCGACCAGGCACCGTCGGCGAAGCGCAGATAGGTCCGTTTGGTCTCCGGCACCGCCTGCTCGATCACATCGCGCCGCGCCAGCAGCACCGCGACATCCGCGTCGGCGGGCACGTCGGCCAGGAAGCGGGTGATCCAGTCGGGTTCGAGCAACGCGTGATCCGCCGTCGTCACCAGCAACGGCGCCCCCAGTTGAGCAAAACCGCGCGCGGCGCTGGCGCTGGGCCCCGCCGCGGCAGCGATCACTTCGGCGCCGAGCGCTTCGGCATGCGCGCGCACCGTATCCGAGGAAAAGACGACCGCAATCCGCCCTGCCCCCGCCGCGCGCAATGCCGCGATCACGCGCGCGAGCATCGTATGGCCGCCAATCTCGATCATCGCCTTGTCGGTCACGCCGGCATAGGCGGTGAGCGGATCCGCGCCACCGCGCGATCCGGCCAGCACCAGCGCGTTGAACGTCACGAGGCGCGCGCGCGCATCACCCGCCACAACACCGCCGGCGCAGCCATCACCGGGTGCGCCTCGCGCCACGGCGTCAGTTCGACGCTGATCCCGGTATGGCGCTGCACCTTCCACAGCCCGTAGCGCGCGGCGCCATCGAACGTGAAGGCAGCCTTGATCAGCCGGGCGATGTTGAGCGCCTTGCCGGCGCGGACGCGCACCAGCCAGGCCTGGCTGAGCGCGCGATACGTCGCGAAGGGCAATTGCGGCGCGACGATGCCCGCCTCGGCGCTGTGCGCGACCTCGCCTGCGTCCCAGGCGATCGGCAGCAGCGTCTCGTAGCGCGCCGGATCGTAGACCAGGATCTGCTGCTCGCGGCCCGGCGCTTCGACGCGCATCTCGGCACGATAGGTTTCGCGGAACAGTGCCTGCCAATATTCCCGAGGCGCGCCGCGCTCGGGCCCGAGCACCGCGGCAAAGCGCGCCGCGGTGATCGCGGCATCGCCGATCGCGCCGACCACGCGCGACTCCGTCGCCTCGTCCGCGCACCATACGAGTGCCGACGGCTGCACGAACCGGGTCCAGATCGTCGTATCGATGAAAGAGCCGCGCGTGGCCTTTTCGAATGTCGCCAGCGGCATCGTCGCGACCTTGGCGCGCAGCGTCACTCCATCGATGATCACTTCGTGGAAGCTGACGTCAGGCCACAGCCAGCGCATGCCGAGCCGGCGCAGCGGCGAGCCGCGCGCGCGATCGGTCAGCACGTAGAAATCCAGCACGCCGTCCATGTCGCCGGTGCGCAACGCAGAACCGTAGAACAACACGGCGCGGCCGCCGAGCGTGGCGGCAAGCTGTGCGGCCATGCCCGCGATCGGCGCGCTCACCGGCGTCGCCAGTTCGCGTTCGACAAACGATCGCAGCCGCGCGTTCACGGCACGACAAAGCGCATCGGCATGCCCTGCCGCAGCGTCATGGTGCCGCCCGGGAAGGTCTCGCCATCGAGAATGAAATCGCCCGCCAGTGTAAGCTCGACCTGCTCGGCATCCAGGCGGTGATAGCCGTTTTGCGCCAGGAACGGCTCGTCACGGCCGCTCAGCAACGCCGGCAAGGCCGACAATATGTGGCGCGGCTGGGCATCGATGCGCAGCAGCTTCAGGCCGCCCCGCGATCGCCCGAACGGCTTGATGCGCAGCGGCATCCGCGTCAGCGTCGAGCCGAGCAGCAGATATTGCGCGGCATCGATCGCGCCCTCGCCGAGCGGTGCGATGCGCATGCGCTCGCCCTGCCGCCAGGAATTATCGCGCCCGCCGAACACGGTCTGCGCCACCGCGCCGAAGATCGACAGGCCGACGGCAAGACCGTTGAACGCACCGAAGCGGTGCGTCGTCTGGGCAAGGCCGGTGGCGCGGACGAAGGCACCGGCGCCGAAGATGAAACCGCGCAGTCCCGTCTCCGTGTCGCCGGGCCGCCACACTTCCAGCGGTGCCCGCTCCTTGATTCCGCCAAGCCGGATCGCCTCGACCGCTTCACCGACCGTCCAGTTGAGCGGCAGGCCGAGATCGACGGCAAGCGCGTTGGTCTTGCCTGAAGGGATCACCGCGACGCGGGGGAACACACCGGTGAAGTGGCGCAACGCCGCGGACATCACATCGCGAATCGTGCCGTCGCCGCCGTCGATGACCAGTGCATTGACGCCGTTTGCGGCAAACGTCTCCAGCGCACGATCGAGTTCCGCGTGCGAGCCCGGCATGGCATGCTCGCAGCCGTCGATCCCTGCCGGTAGGGGGCGCAGGACGTTCAGGCGCGCGCGTGCATTGTGGATGATGCCGATGCGCACGTCGCCATCGGCGGGCGTGGCGATACGCAGCGGCGCCGGGCGGTGGCGCGACGGGGCATGGTGCGGCGCCTCCGCGGTCGGCACATACCGAGCGTAGGCGCCGATCAGGCCGGACGCCTCAAGCGGCAAACTACTCTTAATCAAGGACTTCGCCCTTCCCGGCTGCAACAACGATATAACGGGCCAGCTTGGCAACTGGTTGCATAAGCGACGACGGGAGTCGGCCGTTACGTGAAAGTTATGCGACACATTCGTGTCAGTATTTGGGCAGCCGAACGGACTTTCGCAAGGCGATGCAATCCCGCTAAGGACGGCGCATGAGATATGAGGCGTCCGACCTTTCCGGCCAACCGGCGCGCGCCGGCGCGTGGCAGAGACGAATCTGGCTGGTGGCGGCGGCGCTGATCGTCGCGCTGGCTGCCGGGCGGCTGGCCTGGCTGCCGGTGCACGCGCCGCTCAGTGTGAACGAGGGATGGAACGCGGCGCATGTGGTGCGCACGTTCAACCCGGACACGCTGTATCCCGATCCCGAGGCGCTGATCGCCAACAATTATCCGCCGCTTTCCTTCCTGATCGTCGGGCTGCTCAGCAAGCTGACGGGCGACGCGATCATCGCCGGCCGGCTCGTCGCGTTGTTGGCGCAGATCGCCTGCGGCCTCGGCGTTGCCGCGATCGTCGGGCGGCTGGCGCCGGGCCGGCAATGGAAAGTGGCCGGATGCTGCCTGTTCGGAGCGTATTGCGTCACGCTGCTGCGGTCCTATGTCGCGATCAACGATCCGCAATGGCTTGGCGATGCGGCGATGGTATGGGGCGTGTTCTTCCTAGTGCCGCGCCGCGCCGGGCAACCGCCGAGTCTGCGCAGCATTGCCATCGCCGCCGCGCTGATGGTCGCCGGCGAACTGATCAAGCACAACCTCGTCGCCTTTCCGATTGCGGTTACCGTATGGCTGGCGCTGTTCGAGCGCCGCGCGCTCGTTGCATGGATCGCGTTCGGCGCGGCCTTTGCGGCGATCGCCTGCGCCGGCGTGTTCGCGATCTGGGGCGCGATCGCCTTCATCGACGTGCTGGCCCCGGCACGTAGCTATTCGCTGGCGCGCATGCTAGCCAAGGGCGGCCCGCTGCTGCTGGCTATGCTGCCAGTGCTGATCGCCAGCCGCCCGCTGCTGGCGCAGTGGCGCGGCGACCGTCGCCTCGCATTACCGATCGTGCTGCTGGCAGTGGCGATCCCGCTCGGCGTGGTTCAGCGCGCCGGTAGCGGCGTCGACGTCAACGCCTTTTTCGAAACGGTGATCGCGCTATCGATCGCGGTGCCGGTGGCGACCGCACTGCGCCCGCAGCCGTCCTGGCGGTGGATCGCGATCAGCCTGCTGCCCGCTCTGTGTCTGGTGCCGCGCGCCGCCGCCGCCAATTGGCGCGAGCTGCGCCAGCGCGACGCCGCGGTGCGCCACGCCGCGCCGTTGATTGCCTCGCTGCGCCAGGCCCGGGGCCCGGTGGCATGCGACGACCAGGCCTATTGCTACTGGGCCGGGCGGGAGAGCGGGCTCGATTTCTTCTCGGTCAAGCAGCGTCTGCTGGAAGATCGCGCCCAGGCGCTGACCCCGGCGCTGGCCGAGGGCCGCTTCGCGCTGATCGTGATGCGCGGGCATAATCCCGGCTGGCAGGAAAATCGGCTGATCCCGGCGATCCGCGCGCATTATCGAACGGTCCACGCCAGGAATGGGATCGAAATGCTGGTGCCGAAGCAGGGCAGCGATCCCCGCTCCGTGCAGCCGAACTAAATCGGGTAGCGCTCGACCAGGCTGGTGAGCCGCTGACGGATATCGGCCGGAAAGGCGAAGGTCTCGCGCGCATAATCGAGGTCGCCGCTGGCCTTGCGCAGCACCAGGCCGTCGTGAAACTGCCCCATCAGCCCGTTGATCGCGCTCAGATAGCGCGACATCGTGACATGCTCGTCCGCCGGATGGATGGTGCGCATGTCGTCGTGAAACGACACCTGCCGGCTGATGATTTTCCGCGCCACGTGGAATGTGTGGCCGGTAACCGTATCGGTGCCGAGCATGGTGCGCAGCTCGGCAATCTGCCCCAGTGTGAAACGGCGGAAATCGCCGCTGTCGCTGGGCTTCATCCGGACGATCTCGCGGCCGAGCACGGCCAGCGGCACGCGCGCCAGCAACAGCCGCAGCACCGCCGCCTGCCGCGCCACCGCGCCGCGCCGGCCACCGCGAAACGCATCCTGCAAATGGCCCATCGCGGTGGTCACCGCCTTGAACGTGGCCGGGCAGCGATGCTCGGCACCGTAGAGCACGAAGGCGAAGCGCAGATGCTTGAACTTGGCGCGGACGTGCTTGAACCACAATTGCTCGGTGGCATCGATCGTGCCCTCGCGGCCGAGCTTGGTCGCCATGGCGATCAGCGCCGCGCGATCGAATCCCTCCTCCCACAATTGCCGCGACAGCGCGAACCCGTCCGCCAGATGCCCGCTGGGATAATCGACGCGGATCGCAGGCGGCAAATCGACCGACGGATCGACCACGTCGTTGACCAGGATCGCCGCGAACAGCCGGTCGAGCTGCGCGTCGGAAAAGCCGCTCATGCTGCCGCCACCTTGACCGGCGGCCAGGGCAGGCGTCCGCGCTGCCGGTAGGCGATCAGCGTCGGCACCAGCATGCACAGCGCCACCGCGACGCTGCCGAGCAGATAGGCGATCCCTGCCCCGGTCAGCCCGAAGCGGTGAGTGAGCAGCGCGAGCAGGGTGAGATAGGCGGCGACCGCGACGAGCTGCGCGACCAACGCGGCGCCCTGCCGCCCGGCCATGTAGAGCAACGATTCGAGCGGGAAGGTCGCCATCTGGATGGCGAGCGAGAAGACCATCAGCTTGAGCAGATCGAACGCCGGCAGGTATTTCTGCCCGAAGGCGAGCGCGATCAGCGGCTTGCCCCCGAGCAGCACGACCGCGACGACGAGCAGCCCGAGCCCGCCCGCGAGCAGCCCGGTGCGGATGCCGAGCAACCACGGGCGCGGCTCGCGCGGATCGAGCCGCATGATCTCGGGGTAATAGCCTTTGCGCAGCAGATCGGCGGGCTTGGTCGCCGAATCGAGCAAGGTGCTGGCGATCTTGTAGAGCCCGGCGGCGACCGGCCCCAGGATCGTCGCGACGACCAGGTTGGAGAGCGGCCCCCAGGCGGCATAGACCGAATGCGCGGCATTGGTGGTCCACACGAACTTCCACGCCTCGGGCAGCCGCCGCGCGACGCCGAACATGCCGGGGCGCAGCGCCGCCAGCATGTTGCGGCGCTTGAGCTCGCGCACCGCAAAGCCCCACAGCGCCAGATCGCCGAGCAGATCGGCGACATACCAGGCGAGCACGAAGCCCGGCAGGCCGAAGCCGCAAAAATAGGCGATCGCCGCGCCGCCGCCGCGCAGGAACGGCGTGACGACCTGCTGCTGCGCGATCAGATCGAAGCGATCGAGCACCCGCAGCGATCCCGTGGCGGTCGCCTCGGTCATCGTCGGGATCAGCGTGCAATAAGCGATGGCGATCCACAGATAGTCGCCGCCGATGCCGAAATAGCCGGCGAGCCAGGGCAGCAGCGCCATCGCCCCGATCATGCCGACCAGGCCGCTGGCCAGATCGAGCCCGAAGGCAAAGCGGATCACGTCGCGCGCCTGGCGCTCGTCGCCGTGGTGTAGCGCCGGCGTCGCGTAGCGTACGATATATTGCCAGGTCTGAAACTTGACCAGGCCGCCTGCGCCGCTGGCGTACGTGTGGATGATCATCAGCACGCCGAACTGCGTGAGCGACAGGCCGCGCCCGGCGCACGCCAGCGCGACCAGCCCAAGCAAGGCACCGACCAATTTGCCCGACGCCAGATAGCCCGCGTTGCGCAGCACCGTGCGGAACACGCCATCGGCAAACCAGTGCTTCACCAGCCAAGCGCCTTGCTGATCGCCGCCTTGGCCTGCTCGATCACCCGGTCGAGCGGCTGGGTCGAATCAAGGTCGACGATCGGCGCGCCGTTGAAGGTCAGCCGCGGCACGTCGGCGATCTTGGTGGCGAGCGACGACGGGCGGTGATCGGGCTTGCGCGCCAGCGCCGTCGGCAGATCGACGTTGAGCCGGATGACGAGATCGGGGCGGTACTGCTCCATCCATTCATATTGCGCGCGTTCGCGCCGGGCGAGCCGGCCGGGAAAGCCGGCAGCGGCCTTGGCCAGGCCCAGCCCGTCCATCGGGCCCGGTACGCCCGTCTGCGGGAAGCGATCCGCGAGGATTGCGATGCCGCGCGCCCGCGCCGCGAGCATCTTCTTGAACCGGCGCACGCGGCGCATCGAGAAGGTGTAGATGATCGCCGCGGTGAACGCGCTCGGCGCCCCGCTTTGCTTGGCGCCCGCCGACTGCTTGACGATGGTCTTGTCGAGCCGGCCGCCGATCAGCGGCCAGCGCGCGATGGCGCGGCCGATATTGCCGGTCTGCTTGCCGAGATGATGCAATTCGGTCGGCTGGCGTTCATTCATCCAGGCGAGCAACGCTTCGCCGACGGTCGACTTGCCCGATCCGTCCGAGCCCACGATCGCGATGAGCGGCGCCATGCTTATTCTTCCGTATCGCGGGTGAGGCCGCGGGTCAGCCGATGGCGGCGCGAATTGCATCCAGCGCGCGCTGCCGGACCTGCGCATAGGGCGCGCGCGAGTCGAGATCAACGATCGCAGCACCGTTGAAGCGGAGCAACGGCGTCGCCGCGACCTTCTGGCGCAGCAGCGCGAGATCGTGTTCGGGCTTGCGCGCGTGCGCGGTCTCCGCGTCGATGTTGAGGCGCAGCACGAGCGTTGGCGTGTGGCTGGCCATCCAGTCGTATAGCCGGCGTTCGCGCGCGGCGAGCCAGGCGACGGGGGCGCTGCTGGCGGCGGCGGCGGACAGGCCGGGGCCGTCGTAGAAACCGGGCACGTCGGTCTGCGGATAGCGATCCGTGACCACGGTCACGCCCTGCCGGCGCAAAGCGAGCACCTGGCGAAAGCGGCGGCGGCGCAGCAGCGAGAAGCCGTAGATCACCAAAGCGGTGGCGAGGCCGGGAATGCGCGCCCCCGTGGTGCGCGTCTGCTTGCCCTTGCGCGCCAGACGGGCTTCGACCGCGGGGCCGATCAGCGGCCAGCGCTTGATCCGTTCGCCGATCGCGCCCGAGCCGAGCCCGAGATAGCGTGTCGCGACCGGACGTTCGCCGGCCAGCGCCGCGACCATATCCGCCGTCAGCGTGGACTTGCCCGAGCCATCACAGCCGATGATCGCGATCAGGGGCGCCATGCCGCCGGCCCTGCCGCCTCGCTGCGCAACCGTCAATCAGCGCTGACCGGCTTGAACGAACCGCCCTGCAGATATTTGAGCTGGATCGGCACGATCGTCGGGCCATTGCCGACGCGGACCTGCGTGATCGACGGGCTCGGCTTGCGTTTGAAGATCACGTCCATCAGCCCGATATCCGGATTGCCCGAGGTGCCGCCGCCATCGGCACGATCGGTCTTGCCGTTGCCGTTGACGTCATGGCGCACATCGACGGCATAGACGCCGGCCCGCGGCGCCGCGACGCACATCGTCACTGCGCCGCCCCGCGGCGTGGCGATCTCGGTGCGCACCAGCACCTGCTTCTTGTCGAAATAGGTCGAGGTCGCGCCACCGAACAGGCGCACGCGCACCTGGCCGGCGCGATTCTTGAAGCCGGTGATCTTGACCAGCACGGGGTGCTGGGTGCCGGGAGCGCATTGTGCAGTGGCAGGTCCGGACTGGACGGCGAGCAGGGCCAATAAAGTATAGATCATCCGCTATTCCCTACCAGATCGCAGGTTGCGCCAGCCTTAACCGACCGGTTTGCGAAACAGAAGCGCGCTGCGCAGGCACTGGCAGACGATCTGGTCGCACTGGTTGATCAGCCGGTGCGTGAAGGTGACGATGCCGGCATTGGGGCGCGACTTGCTGTCCTTGAGATCGGTCACTTCGGTTTCGGCGCGCATCGTATCGCCGATGAACACCGGGTTCGGATGGACGAGCTTGTCATAGCCGAGATTGGCGACGAGCGTGCCCAGGGTGGTGTCGCCGACCGACAGGCCGACCATCAGCGCGAAGGTGAAGGTACCGTTGACGAGGATCCGGCCGAACTCACTGGCCTTGGCGGCTTCCGCGTCGAGGTGCAGCGGCTGCGGATTGTGCGTCATGGTCGAGAAGAGCAGATTGTCGGTCTCGGTGACGGTGCGGCGGATCTCGTGCGTGAGCGTGTCGCCGATGGTCCATTGGTCGTAAAAGCGGCCGGCCATGGTCTTCTCCTCTTGCCCGGGCGGAGCCGGGTTTTGCGGGGCTGCCCCTCCCCATTCGTCACCCCGGACTTGTTCCGGGGTCCACCGCGCCACCCACGCACACATCGTTTGCGGCACAGTGGCCCCCGGAACAAGTCCGGGGTGACGGGTGGGATGTTAGGTCCGCTTCCAACAAAGCTACGCGCTGGCGTCGATCTTCACCAGCATCGCCCCTTCGGACACCTGCCCGCCGATCTCCGCCGCCAGCGTCTCGACCATGCCGTCAAACGGCGCGACGAGGCTATGCTCCATCTTCATCGCTTCCAGCGTGACGAGCTTCTGGCCCTTGGTGACGGCATCGCCGGCGGCGACATCGACCGCGATGATGCGGCCGGGCATGGGGGAGAGAATCGCGCCGTCGGCGGCAGACCCTAACGCAGTCGCGCCTGGCCTTGCCTTGTTGATAACAAAGGAACTGCCGATGTCGTTGACGAGCCACCCCTCCGCAACGCGCTCGATCCATCGCGAAGCGAACACGGGCTCCTCGTGAGCAACTATCGAGGCAGTGTGTTCTCCGTCAGTGAGGCGAACTACCGGCACCGCGGGATCCGTATTGAGCCGAAGGCCAACCATCGCACGCCATGGATCTCGAGGCGGCGAAACACCGAGATCGTAGCGATCGCCAATGCTCTCGCCGCGACTCTCGGCGAGCATCATGGAAGCCACCCATTCCCAAGCGGCTTGGCTTGGCTCACCGCTTGGCACTAGCGACTCTGCTTCCCGCGCGATAAAACCGGTGTCGATTGCGCCTTCGACAAAAGCTGGATGTCCAAGCGCGTTGACCAAAAACTCAGCATTGGTGCGGACTGGCCAGCAAATCACCTCGGCACATTTATGCGACAACGACAGCGCCGCTTCTTGCCGGCTGGGACGATGGACGATCAGCTTCGCCAGCATGGGATCGTAGAACGGCGTCACCGCATCGTCTTGCTGGTAGCCGGTCTCAACCCGCACAGGATGGCGCTTGGAGCGTGACGGCAAACAGAAATGGGTGAGTTGCCCGGTCGACGGCAAGAACCCTTTCGCTGGGTTTTCGGCATACAGCCGCGCCTCGATCGCCCAGCCGTCGATCGCGAGTTCGTCCTGCCGCTTGGGTAACACCTCCCCGCTCGCCACGCGGAGCTGCCATTCGACCAGATCCTGCCCGGTGATCTCCTCGGTCACCGGGTGCTCGACCTGCAGCCGCGTGTTCATTTCCATGAACCAGATGCGATCGGCGCGCAGGCCTTCGCTCGCGTCGGCGATGAACTCGATCGTGCCGGCGCCGACATAGTCGACCGCGCGTGCCGCCTTGACCGCGGCGTCGCAGATCGCCGCGCGCGTGATCTCGTCCATGCCGGGCGCGGGGGCTTCCTCGATCACCTTCTGGTGGCGGCGCTGCAGGCTGCAATCGCGCTCGAACAGATGGACGACGTTGCCGTGCGTGTCGCCGAACACCTGCACTTCGATGTGGCGCGGCGAGAGGATGTATTTCTCGATCAGCACATCCGTATTGCCGAAGCTCGACGCGGCCTCGCGCTGGCACGAGACGAGCGCGTCGGCGAAATCGGCGGAATCGTCGACGCGGCGCATGCCCTTGCCGCCGCCGCCGGCGACCGCCTTGATCAGCACCGGATACCCGATCGCGTCCGCTTCCGCGGCAAGCCGCTCGGGCGACTGGTCGGCCCCCAGATAGCCCGGCGTAACGGGCACGCCGGCCGCGATCATCCGCGCCTTCGCCGCATCCTTCAGGCCCATGGCGCGGATGCTGTCGGGACTGGGGCCGACCCAGATCAGCCCGGCATCGATCACCGCCTGCGCGAAATCGGCGTTTTCGGAGAGGAAGCCGTAGCCCGGGTGGATCGCCTCGGCCCCGGTCTGCAGCGCGACGGCAATGATCTTCTCGCCGACCAGATAGCTTTCGCGCGCCGGGCTCGGGCCGATATGCACCGCCTCATCCGCCTGGCGCACGTGCAGCGCCTTGGCGTCAGCGTCCGAATAGACCGCGATCGTGCGGATGCCCATCGACCGGGCAGTGCGGATGATGCGGCAGGCGATCTCGCCGCGATTGGCGATCAGCAGGGACTGGATCATCGTCACATCCGGAACACGCCGAACGCGGGGCGTTCGGGGATGGGGGCGTTGAGGGTCGCGGCGAAGGCCAGGCCGAGCACGTCGCGGGTCTGCGCGGGATCGATGATGCCGTCGTCCCACAGGCGCGCGGTCGCGTACCAGGGATTGCCTTCGTCCTCGTATTTCTGGCGGACGGGGGCCTTGAACGCTTCTGCCTCCTGATCCGACCAGTTGTCCGCATCGCGATGCACCGTGGCGAGCACGCTGGCCGCCTGCTCGCCGCCCATCACGCTGATCCGGCTGTTGGGCCAGCTGAACAGGAAGCGCGGCGAATATGCCCGCCCGCACATGCCGTAATTGCCCGCCCCGAAGCTGCCGCCGATCAGCACGGTGATCTTGGGCACGGTGGCGGTGGCAACTGCGGTGACCAGCTTGGCGCCATGCTTGGCGATACCCTCCGCCTCGTATTTGCCGCCGACCATGAAGCCCGAGATGTTCTGCAGGAACAGCAAGGGGATCCGCCGCTGGCAGGCCAGCTCGATGAAATGCGCCCCCTTCTGCGCGCTCTCGCTGAACAACACGCCGTTATTGGCCAGGATCGCGACCGGGATGCCCCAGATATGCGCGAAGCCGCAGACCAGGCTGGTGCCGTACAATGCCTTGAACTCGTGGAACTCGGAGCCGTCGACGAGGCGCGCGATGATCTCGTGCACGTCGTACGGCGCACGGACGTCCTGCGGCACGATGCCGTACAAATCCTCGGCGTCGAACTTCGGCGGGCGCGGGTCCTTCAGATTGAGGTCACCGCCCTTTTGCGGCTGCAGCGTCGAGACGATGTCGCGGACAATGGTCAGCGCGTGTTCGTCATTCTCGGCGACATGATCGACCACGCCCGAGCGACGCCCGTGCGTGTCCGCGCCGCCCAGTTCCTCGGCCGAGATCACTTCGCCGGTCGCGGCCTTCACCAGCGGCGGGCCGGCGAGAAAGATCGTTCCCTGGCCGCGGACGATGATCGTCTCGTCGGACATCGCGGGCACGTACGCGCCACCGGCGGTACAGCTGCCCATCACGCAGGCGATTTGCGGGATGCCCTTGGCCGACATATTGGCCTGGTTGAAGAAGATGCGGCCGAAATGATCGCGATCGGGGAACACCTCGGCCTGGTGCGGCAGGTTCGCGCCGCCCGAATCGACCAGGTAGATGCATGGCAGCATGTTCTGCTCGGCGATCTCCTGCGCGCGCAAATGCTTCTTGACCGTCAGCGGGTAATAGGTGCCGCCCTTCACCGTCGCGTCGTTGCACAGGATCATGACCTGGCGGCCGGAGACGCGACCGATCCCGGCGATCACGCCGGCGCCGGGCACCTCGTCATCATACAGGCCATTGGCGGCGAGCTGGCCGATTTCGAGGAACGGGCTGCCGGGATCGAGCAGGCGTTCGACACGGTCGCGCGGGAGCAGCTTGCCGCGCGCCGTGTGGCGCTCGCGGGCTTTTTCCGTGCCGCCGAGCGCGGCCTGGGCGACGTCGGAGCGGAGGCGTTCGGCGAGCGCGCGATTGTGCCGCGCGTTGGCATGGAACTGCTCGCTGTCGGGGGATAGGGTTGTCGTGAGCGTCGGGGCAGTCACGACGCATATCCTCCCCGGCACGGGGAGGTGGCATGCGCAGCATGACGGAGGGGGTGGGCCGGCGTCGGTGCGCTTGGGGAGGTCCCCCTCCACCATTCGCGTGAAGAACGCGAACGGTCCCCCTCCCCGTGCCGGGGAGGATGTGCGATGATCATCACTGCGCCACCTTTTCGCTCGCGCCGATCAGCTCCCGCCCGATCAGCATGCGCCGGATCTCGTTCGTCCCCGCGCCGATATCGAGCAGCTTGGCGTCGCGGAAATAGCGTTCGACCGGCCAGTCCTTGGTATAGCCCGCCCCGCCCAGCGCCTGCACCGCCTCGTTGGCGACCTTCACCGCATTCTCGCTCGCCAGCAGGATCGCGCCGGCCGCGTCGAAGCGCGTCGTCTTGCCCGCATCGCACGATTTGGCGACGGCATAGACATAGGCGCGCGCGGAATTGAGCGCGACATACATATCGGCGATCTTGCCCTGCATCAGCTGGAAGCTGCCGATCGGCTGGCCGAACTGGCGGCGCTCGCGCACATAGGGCACGACCACGTCGAGGCATGCCTGCATGATGCCGAGCTGGATCCCGGCCAGCACCGTGCGCTCGTAATCGAGCCCGCTCATCAGCACGCCGACGCCGCCGTTCATCGGCCCCATGACGTTCTCGTCGGGCACCTCGCAATCGTCGAACACCAGTTCGGCGGTGGGGCTCCCACGCATGCCCATCTTGTCGATCTTCTGCCCGATCGAGAAGCCGGGCATATCCTTCTCGATCAGGAAGGTCGTGATGCCGCGCGATCCCTCACCGGTCTTGGCATAGACGACCAAAGTGTCGGCATAGGCGGCGTTGGTGATCCAGAACTTGGTCCCGTTGAGCACATAGCCCGTATCGGTCTTCTCGGCCTTGAGCTTCATCGACACGACGTCGGATCCCGCCCCGGCCTCGGACATCGCCAGGCTGCCGACATGCTCGCCCGAGATCAGCTTGGGGAGATATTTCGCCTTCTGCTCGGCGTTGGCCCAGCGCGCGATCTGGTTGACGCACAGATTGCTGTGCGCGCCGTAACTGAGACCGACCGAGGCCGAGGCGCGGCTCACTTCCTCGCACGCGATGACATGTTCGAGATAGCCCAGGCCCAGCCCGCCATCCTCTTCCGCCACGGTAATCCCGTGCAGCCCGAGGTCGCCCATCGCCGGCCACAGTTCGTCGCGCGGGAACCAGTCCTCCGCATCGATGCGCTGGGCAAGCGGCATGATCCGGTCGGTGGCAAAGCGCTGCGTGGTGTCGCGGATCATGTCCGCGGTCTCGCCGAGCGCAAAATCGAAATCGGGCGTCATCGTCTCTCCAGCCGCATCGATCGTGCGGTCGCCCCGCCCTACCGCGCGCGGGCAGGGAAATGAAGTGGTTGCGTGCGTTACCAGTCGGCGGGGCGCGGAACCTATTGTCGGGCGCAACATTAAGTGTTTCACATCACACAGGAATGGAGCGCGGCATGGCCGGCGGTTGGGCCCCCGACGGGGCGGTGCAGGATCAGATCGACGACACGATCGCCGATGCCGTGCTCAGCGCGCGGTTGCGCATGCCGGCGGGCGAGAGCGAAACGCATTGCGAGGAATGCGGCGAGCCGATTCCCGAACGGCGGCGCGCAGCCGTGCCCGGCGTGCGGACCTGCGTCGCGTGCCAATCGGGGCGCGATGCCAAGCCGGTCAATGCCGGCTTCAACCGGCGCGGCAGCAAGGACAGCCAGTTGCGCTAAGGCGCGCCGCGTCGTCGATCGCCCCGCCCACCGATGCGATTTGCCCGCCGGCGATGAACTATCGCCTCGGTGCGGCATTAAACGATCCTAGGGCGATACCGCCAAACGATCGGAATGGTCGCGTGCAACGGTTGCAATCGGGGGGTGACGATACAGGATGGCCGTGCAGCTAACCCCAATAACGGTGGCGATCTGCGTGCCAGTGCGCAACGAAGCGCTCCTGCTCCCGCGTCTGCTCGAGGCGATCGCCGCGCAGGCGCAGGCCGATGCCCTCACCCTGCGCCTGTTCTTCGACGATTGCCGTGACGACAGCGCGGACATCGTCGCCCAACACGCAGCGTCGATGCCGTTTCGCATCGTCAGCAAAACCGGCGGCGCAACGGCCGAGCCGAATGCCGGCCGGGCGCGGGCGCAGGCGATGACGATCGGCTTGGACGCGTGCGGCGACGCGGCAGTGCTGCTCTCCACCGACGCGGATTCCATCCCGGCGCCGGACTGGGTGGCGCGCAATCTCGCCGCGCTCGATTTGGCCGACCTGGTATGCGGCCGGATCGTGCGCGGGGGGGAATTGCCCAGCGCGATCCAGGACCGCGTCGAGGCCTATTATGACGGCCTGTTCGCGCTGCGCCGGGCGATCGACCCGGTGCCGTGGGAAGCGCCGCACACGCATCATTATACCAGCGGCGCCAGCCTCGCCGTGCGCGCCGGCACCTATCGCGCGCTTGGCGGGTTCGAGCCGCGCGCGTCTGCGGAAGATGCACGGTTCGTCGATGCCGCCCACGCCGCGGGACTGCGCGTGCGTCGCGATGCCGCGGTATGCGTCGAAACCTCGTCGCGCCGACATGGCCGGGCGGCGGCGGGGCTGGCGGATCATCTGCGCGGCCTGGACGGCGGCGCAACCGGGCCGACCATGGCGCATCCGGCCGACGAAGCATGGCGCTATCGCGGGCAGGCCCGCGCGCGGGCGGCCTGGGGCGATGCGGCGGCAGTCGACCGGCTGGCGGTGGCATTGGGTCGTGATGCTGCACACATCCGCGCGGTGGCACGCACCTCGGCCAATGCCGAGGCGTTCGCAATGCGCGTGATTGGCGAGGTACCGGGTGGCGCGCGTCTTGCGACGCTGGATGAGGCGGAACGCGCCTTGGCCAATCTGACCTTCGAGCGGAGTGCTGCGGCATGAGCGATCCGCTCGACAGGATCCTGGCGCGCCCCAAGCCGGATCAGGACGGCATGCGCGGCACGATCGCCGCGCTGCACGCGCTGTTGCCGGTGCGCGGCGATCCGACGACGGCGGACGAGATGCTGGCGCTGCTGCGTATGCTGTACGGCGTCGCGCGGCACGATCTGCCGCTCGCGCGCCTGTTCGAGGGGCATGTCGATGCGCTGCAGATCGTCGCGCGCTATGCCGATCCCGACATCGCCGCCACGGCGGCGGCAGCGGCCGACCGGGGCGCCGCGTTCGGGGTGTGGAACGCGGCGCTGCCGGACGAGCCGTTGCGGGTCAAAAAGGGCCTGTTGCACGGTGGCAAGAGTTTCGCCTCGGGTGCCGGCATTCTCGGCCACGCGCTGGTCGGCGCGGATACCGAGGACGGGCAGCGGCTGTTGCTAGTCGATCTCGCCGCCTCGGCACCGGTGATCGATCGCGACTGGTGGCGCGTGGTCGGCATGCAGCGCTCGCAGACGCATGTCGTGCGCTGGAAGGGCGCGCCGGCCGCCAGCTTCGCGGTCGTCGGCGCGCCCGGCGATTATCCGCGCGAGCCGTGGTTCAGCGGCGGTGCGCTGCGCTTCGTTGCCTGCCATGCCGGCGGCGTGGCGGCGCTGTTCGATCAGGTGCGCGATCATCTCGTGCGCTCGGGCAGGGCGGACGATCCGCATCAGGCGGGGCGACTGGCGGACCTGTACGTCGCCGCCGATGCCGCGGCGGGCGCGGTGCGGCACGCGGCGCGCGCCTGGTTCGACAGCGAGACGCCCGAGAAGATCGCGCATGTCGCCGCGGCGCGCGTCGCGGTGGCCGCGATCGCCGATCGCGCGATCACGATCGCCGAACAGGCGGTCGGCGCGCAGGGCATGTTCGTCGCGCATCCGCTGTCGGCAATGCTCACCGATCTGATGGTCTATCTGCGCCAGCCCGCGCCCGATGCGCAGCGCATGCGCGTCGGCAAGGCAGCGGCAGAGGCCGTGCTGGTGCCGCGGCTGTGATGCCGCTCGGGCTGGATCGGGTGCGCGATGCACTGGTCATCGCGCCGCATCCCGACGACGAGACGATCGGCGCCTACGGGCTGATCCGCCGGCTGGTGCGGCAGAGCGCGCGCGTGCGCGTGGTGATCGTCACCGATGGCGCGGGATCGCACCGGAACAGCGCGCTTTGGCCGGCCGCGCGGCTGATCGCCGAGCGGCAGCGCGAGACGCGCCGCGCGATGGCCCGGATCGGTGTACCGGCGGGTGCCGTGCAATTTGTCGGCTTGCCCGATGGCAGGACGAGCGCCCTGCCCGATCGTGCCCTGCGGCCATTGCGGAGGGCGATCGCGCAAGCCCGCGGCGTGGATCTGCTGCTCAGCCCGGCGCGCGACGACGATCATCCCGATCACCGCATCACGGCGCAGGCGGCGCAGGCGTTCGGCCGGTCGACGCGGCATCTCGAATATCTCGTCTGGCCCAACCGGCACAGCCGCTCGCGCCCCGCGACCCATGCGCTCCGGCTCGGCGTGACGACCGCGGCGAAGCGCGGCACGATCCGCCGCTACTTCACGCAGATGGGCCGGATTCACGACGATCCGGCGGGCTTCACCATTTCCCGGTCCGAGCTCGCCGCCTTCTCGCACCCGGTCGAACGCTATCGACAGGTGTCGCGATGAGGCCGATCACGATGCAGGGCTTCGAAGGCAAGTTCGCCGGCGATGCAGATCCGTGGAAGACGTTCAGCGACCGGGACGAGGCGCACAAAAGGAACGCGATCCTGCACGGGCTGGGCGCGGGTCCGATCGGGCGCGTGCTGGAACTGGCCGCCGGCAATGGCTCGAACAGCGTGAAGCTCGCCGAGCGTGCACTGTGGCTCGATGCGACGGAGGGGACGGAAAGCGGTACGGCACTGGTGCGCAAGGCGGTCGGCGAGCGGCGCGGGGTGCGCGTTGCGCAGGTTCTGCTGCCGGCGCGCTTCCCGTCCACAACCTATGATGCGGCGGTGGTGGCGGAAATCCTCTATTATCTGACGCCGCGCGCCATGGCGCAGGTCGCGCGCGACACGGCCGCGGCGCTGCGCCCGGGCGGGCGGCTGGTGCTCGCGCACCACCGCGTCGATTATCCCGATTTCGCGCAACATGCCGCGCACATCCATGCGCGTTTCCTGAGCGATTCGGGCGTCCGCTGGAGCCCGGCCGGCGACGTGCGCACCGGGCGCTGGCGCGTGCAATCCTATGTGCGGGGCGCAGCATGAGCCGTCCGTTGCGCATCGCGATGCTCGCGCCGATCGCCTGGCGCACCCCGCCGCGTCATTACGGGCCGTGGGAACTGGCCACCAGCCTGCTGACCGAGGCGCTGGTTGCGCGCGGCATCGACGTTACCTTGTTCGCCACGCAGGACAGCGTAACCGGCGCTACGCTCGCCGGCGTGGTGCCCAGCCCGTACAATGACGGGCCCGGCATCGACGCCAAGGTGTGGGAGATGCGCCACGTCGCGCATGTCATGGAGCAAGCCGGCGCGTTCGACCTCATCCACAACCAGGCCGATTTCGTGCCGCTCGCGTTCAGCCGGCTGATCGCCACGCCGATCGTCACCACGCTGCACGGCATGCCCTCCGACCGTATCCTGCCGATGCTCGCGGAATATCAGCACGACGTGCATTATGTCGCGATCAGCGAGACTGATCGCAGCCCCGACCTGCGCTACGCCGCGACGATCCCGCACGGCATCGTTGTCGAGGACTTCGCGTTCGTGGCGGATGGCGGCGCGGACCTGCTCTATTTCGGGCGGATCCATCCCGACAAGGGCACGGCGACGGCGATCCAGGTGGCGCGTGCCGCCGGGCGCCGGCTGCTGATCGCCGGGATCGTGCAGGATCAGGACTATTTCGACCGCGAGGTTGCGCCGTGGATCGACGGCGATCGGGTGCGGTATGCCGGGCCGCTCGGCGGGGTCGATCGGCTGCAGGCGCTTGGCCACGCCGCCGCGCTGCTCCACCTGATCGATTTCGAGGAGCCGTTCGGCCTGTCGGTGGTTGAGGCGCTCGCCTGCGGCACGCCGGTGATCGCGTTCCGCCGCGGATCGATGCCCGATCTCGTGCGCGACGGCGAAACCGGGTTCGTCGTCGATACCGCGGAACAGGCAGTGGCGGCGATCGGTCGGCTCGGTGAGGTCGACCGCGTCGCCTGCCGCACGGATGTCGCGGCGCGCTTTTCAGCCGATCGGATGGCCGCGCGCTATCACGATCTGTACCTGTCTCTGCTGGCCGCGCGTGCGGCGCCGCGCTTAGCCGCCGCGCGCCATTAGCAGCACCGCGCCGTGCCCCGGCACGGCGAAGTCGGTCGTCTCGGGGGCAAGCGTGCGTCCCTGCCACACGTCGCGCAGCGCCGTGATCGGCATGCCGGCATCCGCCGCGGACAGCGTGACGCGCGCGGCGCCCGTGCCGCGGTTGAACAACGCCAGCGCGACCGAGCCGTCGGCGAGCGTCTTGCGCCAGATCTCGATCTCGCCCTGCTTGCGCACCGCCTTGCCCTGCTGCCCCAATTTCTCCTGATCGATCGCGATCACCGCGCGATTCTTGAGCAAAGCCAGCGCATGGTCGGAGGTGCGGCGCAGATCGTGCCCCATCACCAGCGGCGCGGCGGACATCGCCCACAGCGTCATGTGCGACCGATATTCGTCGTCGCTCATGCCGCCATTGCCGATTTCCAGCATATCGGGATCGTTCCAGCCGCCCGGCCCGGCATGGTCGGCATTGCCGTTTTTATCGAAGCCGATCTTCGCCATGGTGGGATAATCGTCGGTGATGTCGCCCGTCGTGCGCCACAGATGCCCGCCGACCGAGCGGCCCCAGGCGCCGACGTCGAAGCGGCCATATTCGCACAGCGAGAAGACGATCCGCCGCCCCGTCGCGCGCAGCGCAGCGCCCATTTCGTAATAGCTGCGCTTCACCGTGTCGGCATCGGCATAGAACCACTCGCCCGAGCACAGATCGTATTTGAGGTAATCCATGCCCCAGCCGGCGAAGGTCTTGGCATCCTGCGCGACATGGCCGTAGCTCCCCTCATAGCCGGCGCAGGTCTTTGGCCCTTGCGAGCTGTAAATGCCGAGCTTGAGCCCCCGCGCGTGGACATAATCGGCCAGCGCCTTCATGTCGGGGAACTTGGCATTGGGGCGCAGCACGCCATCGGCCCCGCGCGTACCCTGCCAGCCGTCGTCGATGTTGACATAGGTATAGCCCGCGTCGCGCAGCCCGGTGGAGACGAGCGCGTCGGCCATCGCGCGGATCGTCTTGTCGTCGATATGTTCGGCGAACTTGTTCCAGCTGCTCCAGCCCATCGGCGGGGTGGCGGCGAGGCCATCGGGCGCAAGCGTGCCGAGCGGCGGCAGCGTCGCGACCTTGAACGCCCGCTTCGCGGCATCGGCAGCGGTCCCGCGGCGGCCGTTCTGCACGACGTGCGAGCTCCAGATATCGCCTTCGAGCACCACCGCACCGTTCACCAATCTGGCCGTCCAGCGGCGGGTGGCGTGGGCCTTGTCGTTGAGGTTGCGCAGGTCGAACGAAACCGTGTCGCCGTCGCGTTGGACGTTCTGCATCTCCATCTTGCCGTACCAGGCCGTGGTCACCGCGCCCGTAGCGCGATCACCATCGCCCGACAGTTCGACCATCGTCACGCCGGGATAGGACGGCGCCTTGTCGAACAGCCAGACGCCGTCGAGCGGGGTCTTGCCCGCGGCGGGGGTGGCGATCGCGGCCGCGGCGGCGAGCAACATCGTCGAAAAAAGGCGCACGAACGGTCTCCCGGGTGGACGGACTGAGGGAATGCAGCGCGCCGATCCTCCCCCAAGCGGGGAGGATCGGGCGTCGATCACGAGGCGGGCGCGGCCTTGCCGACCAGGCTGCGGCTGCGGCCATAGGCGAAATAGGCGGCAAGCCCGATCGCGTTCCAGATCACGAAGCGCACCAGCGTCGCCGTGGGCAGGCTGAACAGCAGGTACAGGCAGCCCAGGATCGCCAGCGTGCCGACGATATAGGGCTGCGGGCAGCGGAACAGCCGCTTCATGTCCGGCGCGGTGCGGCGCAGCACCATCAGGCAGGCGCCGACCGCGATGAACGCGATCAGCGTACCGGCATTGGCCAGTTCGGCGATCTCATCGAGCCGGAAGATGCCGGCGACGACGGCGATCGAGATGCCGGTGAGCAGCGTGATCAGCGTCGGCGCGCCGGTACGCGGCGATACCTGCGCCAGGCGCCGTGGCAGCAGCCCGTCGCGCGCCATGACGAAGAAGATGCGGCTCTGCCCGTACATCATCACCAGGATCACCGACGGCAGCGCGATCACCGCGGCCAGCGCGATCAAATATGCCGCGGCCGGCTTGCCCAGGCTGCGCAGCACGAGCGCCAGCGGCTCGGGCGAATTGGCCAGCTGCTGGAACGGCAGCGCGCCGATCGCGGCGACGGCCACCGCCATGTAGATCAGGGTGCACACCGCCATCGAACCGATGATGCCGATGGTCAGATCGCGGCCGGGATTTTTCGCTTCTTCCGCCGACGTCGCCACCGCATCGAAGCCGTAAAAGGCGAAGAACACGATCGCCGCCGCCGCCATCACGCCGCGCTTATGACCGTCCACTTCGGTGCTGGCGAAGCCGTAGGGCATGAACGGCTCGAGGTTGCTCGATTGGAACGCCGGCAGCGCAAAGGCGATGAACATGCCGAGCGCCACGAGTTTGATCACAACCAGCACGATATTGAGCGTAGCGCTCTCGCGCGTGCCCGCAATCAGCATCCCCATCACCGCCAAAGCCACAAACACCGCCGGCAAATTGACGATGCCGCCGCCATGCGGGCCGACCAGGATCTCCTGGGGCAGGTGAATTCCCGCCGCCTCGATCCAGCCGACCAGATAGCCGGACCAGCCAACCGCGACGGTCGAGCAGGCGAGCGAATATTCGAGGATCAGGCTCCAGCCGACCACCCAGGCGATCTTCTCGCCGAGCGCCGCATAACTGAACGTATAGGCACTGCCCGCGGCGGGAATCATCGTTGCCAGTTCGGCGTAGCAGAGCGCCGCGCAGGCGCAGACCGCGCCGGCGATCGCAAAGGCCAGGATCACCGCCGGGCCGGCGCGCTCGGCGCCGACGCCGGTCAGGGTATAAATGCCGGTGCCGACGATCGCGCCGACACCGAGCGCAATCAAATGCGGCCAGCTCAGTGTCTTGGCGAGCCGTTGCCCGGCCTCGTGCTGCGTGACGTTACTGAGCGACTTGCGTGGTCCGAACATTCTATCCCCCTTGTGAGCGACCGTATCAGGTCGTCATCGTCGTTCTGAACTGCGCGTGCAGATCGTCCAGCGTGCCCTGGATGTGCGCGGTGAGCCGCTCGGTGAGCAGCGGCACGTCGCGCGCCAGCCAGGCGTCGATCAGCCCGCGATGTTCGAGATGCGCGCGCGCATCGCGGCCCGCCGGCTTCAATTGCGCGACGACATAGCGTTCGGCAAGCACCGCAAGCCGCTCGACCAATTGCGTGGTGAGCAATTTGCCGCCCGGCCGCACGAGTGCCGTGTGGAACGCGCGATTGCGGATCGCGACCTCGGCGAGATTGTTGTTCGCCGCGCTGTCCAGCGCCTCGAACGCGGCATAAGCGGCGGCCTGATCCGCCTCATTGGCCAGCGTCGAGGCGAAGGCGGCAGAGCGCGGTTCGAGCGCGAGGCGCAGCTCGAAGATTTCGTCGGCCTGCGCCGCCGACATCGGCTGGACGAAATAGCCGCGATTGGGCTGGCTGGTCAGCAGCCCTTCCTGCTCGAGCCGTGCCAGCGCCTCGCGCAACGGAATCTTGCTGACGCCGAGATCACTGGCCAGCGCATCCTGCCGGATCGGCAGCAGATCGGGCAGCGCACCGGTGACAATCTGTTCGCGGACGATCTCGAACACGCGTTCGGAAAGGGTGCGTACGACGATGCTCATCGCTCTGTCACTCCGTTCAGGGGTGTCACCGCAACCGAGGAAATCGGCCGGTTGATCACTTGACCTGAAAACCATCCCAGAAGCGGTCCGCGCGATCAATCCAGATCGTGTTGAAACCGGTCGCGATGGCCGATCCTTCGATCGACGGGACGATCGCCTCCTGATCGCCGAGCGTGGTCGCGCGCTCGACGCGACCGATGAAACGGCTGCCGATATAGCTTTCGTGCACGAAGCGCTCGCCGACCACGAGGCGACCGGTGGCAGCGAGATGCGCCAATCGCGCCGACGTGCCGGTGCCGCACGGGCTGCGGTCGATCGCCTTGTCGCCGTAGAAAACGGCGTTGCGGCCGTCGGCACCTTCACCCTTCGGCCCGTCGGCCCACAGGATATGGCTGACGCCGCGGATCGTGGGGTCGAGCGGGTGGATCGGTTCGTATTTCGCACGGATCGCGTCGCGGATGCGGCCGCTGAGATCGATCAGACGGCTGGCGCCGAGATCGTCCAATGACGTGTACGCGCCCTGCGGCTCGATGATCGCGTAATAATTGCCGCCATAGGCGACATCGACGGTCAGCGGACCGAAGCCTTCAATGTCGATCGGGATGCCGCGCATCGCGACATAGGACGGGACGTTGGTGATGCGCACCGCGGTGACCTTGTCGCCTTCCGTCGTATAGGCGATGTCGATGACCCCGGCCGGCACCTCGACGCGCAACTCGCCCGGCGTGCGCGGCTCGATCAGGCCGTGTTCGAGCCCGAACGTGATGATGCCGATCGTGCCGTGGCCGCACATCGGCAAGCAGCCGGATGTCTCGATGAACAGGATACCGATATCGGTGTCGCGCCGCGTTGGCGGATACAGGAAGCCGCCGGACATCATGTCGTGCCCGCGCGGCTCGAAGCACAGGCCGGTACGGATCCAGTCGAAGCGCGTCATGAAATCCTGGCGCCGCTCCGACATGGTCGCCCCCTTCAGCAGCGGCGCGCCCCCCGCGACGAGCCGCACCGGGTTCCCCGCGGTATGGCCGTCGATGCAGAAGAAGGTGTTGCGCATCCCGATCAGGCGGCCTTGGCCTGATCGGGATTGGCCCGGTCGAGATTGGGGCGCGTTGCAGCAGCCTGTTCGACCATCGCGATCACCTCGGCACGGCGCGCGCCGATCAGCGGGTAGCGCGGCGGCAGCACGCGTTCGGAGCCGCGGCCCATGACCTGCTCGGCGAGCTTGATCGACTGGACCAGATCATGCTCGGCATCGAGATGCAGCAGTGGCATGAACCAGCGATAGATCTCGATTGCCTTGGCGTGATCGCCGCGCTCGAACGCCGCGACCAGCTCAACCGATTCCCGGGGGAAAGCGTTGGTCAGGCCCGAGACCCAGCCCTGCGCGCCGAGATACAGGCCCTCGAGCGCGACATCGTCGAGCCCGGCAAACAGCACGTAGCGCGAGCCGAATTCGTTGCGGAAATCGGTGAAGCGGCGCGTATCCGGCGCGGATTCCTTGACCGCCACGATATTCTTGATCTCGACCAACGCCGACAGCACGGCCTTGTTGATCACCGTGCGATAGGCCGGCGGATTGTTGTACAGCATGATTGGCAGCGCCGTACTTTCGGCCACGCCCTTGAAGTGCGCGACGAGCTCATGCTCCTGCGGCACATAGACCATCGGCGGCAGCAGCATCAGACCATCTGCCCCGACCTTCTCGGCCGCCTGTGCATAACGGACGGCACGACGGGTATCGTATTCCGACACACCGGTGAGCACGGGCACACGACCGGCGACGACCTCAACGATCGCGGTCAGCACGGTGACCTTTTCGTCGTAATCAAGCGAATTGTTCTCGCCCACGGTGCCAAGCGCGATCACGCCGGTGACCCCGTCGCGGATCAGATCGTCGACGACACGCTGCGTATCCGCGAGATCGATCGACAGATCCTCGCGTAACTGAGTCGTTACCGCCGGGAAGACACCCTTCCAACCGATCGCCATGTATAATGCCCCTTATTGAGTTCTTATACTGTATACGATATAGCGTTTTGCGGCGCAACAAGGGATTTCTCGGGTGCAGCGAATAACGGTCGTCGGCGGCGGCATTGTCGGATTGAGCAGCGCCGTTGCGCTGGCGCACGCAGGCTATGTCGTGAGTGTGTTCGAAGTGGACGCAACGCGCAATGCCGCATCGTGGGGCAATGCCGGGCACATCGCGACCGAGCAGGTCGCGCCGCTTTCCTCGCCGGCTTCGCTGCGCTCCGCGCCCGGGCGCCTGTTCTCGCGCGGCGGGGCACTCGATCTGCCGCTGGCGATGATTCGCCACTGGCTGCCATTCGCGCTTCGGATGCTGTGCGCGTCGACGCCGGCGCGCTTCGCGCAGGGGCGCGCGGCGCTGGCGCCGTTGCTGGCCAGCGCGTTGCCCGCATGGCAGCGGCTCGCAGCGGCGATCGGCGCGCCCGAGTTGATCAGTACCGAAGGGCATTTCGTGCTGTGGGAATCGGCAGACAGCGCGCGACGTGGGCGTGCCGCCTGGCATGCGGCGGACACGGGCACGGCAACGTTCCGCGATGCCACCATGGCCGAGCTGGACGCGATCGATGCGATTAACGGCACACCGTATCTCGACGGGATCCGCTTCGCTGGCAGCGGGCAGATTACCGATCTCGGCGAACTTGCCACCGCGCTGGAGCGCGCATTGCTCGCGGCGGGCGGGCGGATCGTGCGCGAGACGGCGCTGATTACCGTAATCGACGGTATGGCCAGCGTCGTCGGGATCGACAGCGATCTGGTGCTGATCGCCGCCGGCGCGCGATCCGGCGCGCTCATCCGAGCAGCCGGGCACAAGGTGCCGCTGATTGCCGAGCGCGGCTATCATATCCGCGCCGCCGCCGACGCCTGGCCCGCGGAGCTCCCGCCGATCGTGTTCGAGGACCGGTCAATGATCGTGACGCGCTATCGCGATCAGGTGCAGGCGGCGAGCTTCGTCGAGTTCGGCGCGGCCGATGCGGCGCCGGATGCAGCCAAATGGCGGCGGCTCGAACAGCATGTCGCCGCGCTTGGCTTGCCGCTGACCGGCCCGTTCACGCGCTGGATCGGCGCACGCCCCACGCTGCCCGATTATCTCCCAGCGATCGGCCGCTCGCTTCGCGCGGGCAATTTGCTGTATGCGTTCGGCCATCAGCATCTCGGCCTGACGCTCGCGCCGATCACCGCCGAACTGGTCGTGGCACTGGCGCAAGGGGTGGCGCCGGCGATCGATCTTGCCGCGTTCGATGTCGAGCGCTTTTGAAGTTGAGGATTGTACGATGACGATTGGCGGATCCGACAGTGCCGGCGAACTGGCCGGGCTCACTCCCTGGACCGCTAGGGCCGCGCCGATCGCGCGTGCGGAATATGATGCGAGGCTCGACCGCGCCCGCGCGCTGACCGAGCAGGCGGGCGCGACGGCGTTGCTGGTCAATGCTGGCGCCAGCCTGCGCTATTTCACCGGCGTGCCCTGGGGGCCAAGCGAGCGCATGGTTGCGCTGCTGCTGCCGGTCGGCGGCCGGCCGGTGGTGATCTGCCCCGCCTTCGAGCAGGGCACGCTGGCGGCCGACCTCAGGATCGATGCCGATCTCGCCTTGTGGCAGGAGGACGAACAACCGGCCGATCTCGTTGCGCGGTTGCTCGCGCCGGGCGCGGTGCTGGCGGTCGATCCGTTGCTGCCGTTCGCCTGGGGCCAGAAACTGCGCGATCGCCGCCTGTCATTGGTCGACGGCACCGCGCCGATCGACGACTGCCGGAAGATCAAGTCGCCGGCCGAACTGGCCTTGCTGTCACAGGCTAAGGCGATGACGCTGGAGGTGCACCGTCGCGCTGCCGCGATCCTCCACCCAGGCATCGCCGCGTCCGAAGTGGTGCGCTTCATCGATGCCGCGCACCGCGCGCTGGGCGCGGCGGGATCGAGCTTCTGCATCGTTCAGTTCGGTCGCGCCACAGCCTTCCCGCACGGCCTGCCCGGCGAACAATATCTCGCTGAGGGCGAACTGGTGCTGGTCGATACCGGCTGCCTGGTCGAAGGCTATCATTCGGACATCACGCGTACCTATGCGTTCGGCGCGGTCGGCGGCGACGAGCGCGCGATCTGGGCGATCGAGCAAGAGGCGCAGGCCGCCGCCTTCGCCGCGGTGCGCCCGGGCGAGACATGCGAGGCGATCGACGCCGCCGCGCGCCGCATATTGGTCGCGCATGGCCTTGGGCCGGACTATAAGCTACCGGGCCTGCCGCATCGCACGGGCCACGGCATCGGCCTGTCGATCCACGAGCCGGCCTATCTGGTGCGCGGCGATCACACCGTGCTGGCGCCCGGCATGTGCTTTTCCAACGAGCCGATGATCGTCGTGCCGGATCGCTTCGGCGTGCGGCTGGAGGATCATTTCCATGTGACGGAGACGGGCGCGGCATGGTTCACCACACCGCAGCCGTCGATCGATCGGCCGTTCGGTTAGGCCGGCGCCGCTTTGGTCAGCCGATCGCCGGCCACCAGTGGCGCAATCGGACCGCACAACTTTGCCAGCGAGGCCGCAGGCGGCTAACGGTGGCGGCGTGACGCGTTCCCCCATCCCCTCATGGTAGCCCTGTCGGTCGCGGTCGGGCGCTTTTTCGAGGCATTGTTCTGGGCGATGATGCAGGCCGCCGGGCAGATTGCGCTCGGCGCAGGCGCCGGGCTGCTCGTGCTGATCGTCGCCTGGCGGCTGATGCGGGGGCATTGGCCGTGGCGCAAGCGCGGGCGCTAGCCTGCCGCGCACGAAGTGACTGGCCGGTGCGGGTACTGCTCTTTAGGGTTGCGCGATGATCGCCACCCCTGCCTGGCCGCCGCAATCGACGCCGCGCCTGTTCATTGACTCACCCCTCGCCCCCGGCGCGCTGCGCATCGACGGGCCGCAGGGCCATTATCTCGCCGCGGTAATGCGGCTGAAGATCGGCGATCCGGTCAAGCTGTTCGACGACATCAGCGGCGAATGGCTGGGCGTGGCCAGTGCGGTCGGCCGCCGCGACGTGATGCTAGACGTGACCGAGCGATTGCGCGCGCGGGAAGCGGTGCCCGATCTGTGGCTCTGCGCCGCGCCGCTCAAAAAGGGCCGGATCGACTGGATGGTCGAGAAAGCGTGCGAACTGGGTGTCGCGTGCGTCGTGCCCGTGGTGACGCGACGCGCGGTGGTCGACAGGCCAAAGAGCGAGCGGTTGCGTGCGCATATGATCGAAGCCGCCGAGCAATGCGGACGCACTGCGATTCCAGGGCTTGCCGAGACGGTCAAGCTGCCGGCGCTGTTGCGTGACTGGCCGGCGGGCCGCACCCTGTTCTTCGCGGACGAAACCGGCGGCGTTCCGGGTTTTGCGGCGATGCGCGAGGGCAGCGCCACGGCAGCGATCCTGATCGGCCCGGAGGGCGGCTTCGACGATGAGGAGCGCGCCGCGATCCGCGCGCATCCGGACGCGGTGGGCATAAGCCTGGGGCCGCGGATCCTGCGCGCCGATACTGCGGCGGCGGCGGCGGTATCACTCTGGATGGCGGCCCAGGGGGATTGGTGAAGCACGCCCGCCTCGTATCCGCCGCCGCCGCCGGGAAAAGATTGGGAACGGATTTCGAGTACCACACATGGGGTGAACCACCACTAGCGCCTTTCCATACCGGTCGTTAAAGCGCGGCAATGACGAGCCCCACGCCCCCCAAGAAGATTTCGCCGACCATCGAGTCGCGCGACCAGCTGATCGCCAGCTTTGCCGCGGGCGAGAAGCCAATCGACGCCTGGCGGATCGGCACCGAGCACGAGAAGTTCGTCTATGCGCTGAGCGACCATCATGCGCCGAGCTACGAGGAAACGGGCGGGATTCGCGATCTGCTCAAGGCGCTCGAAACCTATGGCTGGCGACCCGTCGTCGAGGGCGGCAACGTCATCGCGCTCAACGGCGCCGACGGCAGCGTCAGCCTCGAGCCTGCAGGGCAGTTCGAACTGTCGGGCGCCCCGCTCGAAAATCTGCACGAGACCTGCGCCGAAACCGGACGCCACCTCGAGCAGGTCAAGTCGATCGGTGAAAAATTCGGCATCGGCTTTCTCGGGCTCGGCATGTGGCCGGACAAGACGCGCGACGAACTGCCGCGCATGCCCAAGGGGCGCTACGGTATCATGCTGCGGCATATGCCGCGTGTTGGCTCGATGGGGCTCGACATGATGCTGCGTACCTGCACGATCCAGGTCAATCTCGATTACGAGACCGAGGCCGACATGGCCAAGAAGTTTCGCGTCGGCCTGGCGCTGCAGCCGCTGGCCACTGCCCTGTTCGCCAATTCGCCGTTCACCGAGGGCAAGCCCAACGGCATGCTGAGCTACCGCAGCCATATCTGGTCGGACACCGATCCCGCGCGCACCGGCATGCTGCCGTTCGTCTTCGAAGACGGCTTCGGCTACGAACGCTATGCCGACTATGCGCTCGATGTGCCGATGTACTTCGTCTATCGCGACGGCAAATATATCGACGCCGCCGGCCTCAGCTTCCGCGATTTCCTCGCCGGCAACCTGTCCGTCCTGCCAGGCGAAAAGCCGACACTCGACGACTGGACCGATCATCTGTCGACCGCGTTCCCCGAAGTGCGCCTGAAGACCTTCCTCGAGATGCGCGGTGCCGATGGCGGCCCGTGGAACCGGATCTGCGCCTTGCCCGCTTTCTGGGTCGGATTGCTCTATGACGGTGTCGCGCTGGATGCGGCTTGGGATCTGGTCAAGGACTGGACGATCGAGGAACGCCAAGCGTTGCGCGATGCGGTTCCCAAGCTCGGGCTCGACGCGCCGATCGCCGGGGGGCGCACGTTGCGTGATATCGCCGGCCGCGTGCTGGATATCGCCAATGCCGGGCTCAGTGCGCGCAACCGGCTGAATGCCGGCGGCAGCAACGAGACCGGGTTTCTCGATCCGCTGCGCGAGGTCGTGCGCAGCGGCAAGGTTCCGGCCCAACTGTTGCTCGAAAAATACCATGGCGCATGGGGCGGCGACGTCTCGAAGGTCTACGACGAATTGCGGTTCTGATCGCTCGACGTCCGGCGCGTCGCGACGGGACGTGGCGGACAGGCTGCGCGGGAATGACGGCGGCAGATTGGGGCTAGCGGGAGCCGCCCGCCCTCCCCACATGCTGATCATGACAGCCTATTCCCTGCTCGATCTGGTGCCCGTCCTCGAAGGCGGCACCGTCTCCCAATCGCTCGCCAACGCCGCCGATCTCGCGCAGCACGCCGAGCGGCTCGGCTTCCGCCGCTACTGGACGGCAGAGCATCACGGGATGGCGGGGATCGCCAGTGCGGCGACCTCGGTGGTGCTCGGCCATATCGCCGCCGCCACCTCCACGATCCGCGTCGGTGCCGGCGGCATCATGCTGCCCAACCATGCCCCGCTCGCGATCGCCGAACAGTTCGGCACGTTGGACGCGCTGTTTCCCGGCCGGATCGATCTCGGTCTCGGCCGCGCGCCGGGCTCCGACCAGCGCGTTGCGCACGCCATGCGCCGCAATTTGCAGAGCGACTCCAATGCCTTCCCGCGCGACGTGCTCGAACTGCAGAGCTATTTCGCGGATGACGGCCAGACCGGCATCACTGCGACGCCGGGTGCGGGCGCGAACGTCGATCTGTGGATCCTGGGATCGAGCACGTTCGGAGCGCAACTCGCCGCTGCGCTGGGCCTACCCTATGCCTTCGCCTCGCATTTCGCGCCGGATTCGCTGATGAGCGCGCTGGCGATCTATCGTCGCGACTTCCAGCCATCGGCCGCTCTCGATCGCCCGCACGTCATGGCCGGCTTCAACATCTTCGCCGCCAATACCGATGCCGAGGCGGAGTTGCTGGCAAGTTCGCAGCAGCAATCGTTCGTCGCGCTGCGCACCGGCAATCCGGGCAAGCTCAAGCCGCCGGTCGAGGGCTATCGACAGAGCCTGGGCGCGCAGGGGCAGCAGATCCTAGATCACGTGCTGCAATGCTCGGCGGTCGGCTCCCCGGTCACGGTCGCGCGCGGCATCGCTGCGTTCGTCGAGCGCACCGGGGTCGACGAGATCATGGTGACGAGCGCGATCTACGATCATGAAGCGCGCAAGCGCAGCCTGGAGATCACCGCAGACGTGATGGCGGAATTCAAGGTCGCCGCCTGACCTGGGCTCAACCGTCACCCCGCTTTCGCGGGGGATGACGGCTGGAACGGCAGATCAATTCGCCGCCGGCAGCCTCAACCGTACCAGCAGCCCGCCGAGATCCTCGCTCTCTTCGAGCGACACCGTCCCTTCGTAAATCTCCGCCACGTCGCGCACGATCGCCATGCCTAAGCCCGTCCCGGGTTTGCCGCTGTCCAGCCGCACGCCGCGATCGAAAATGCGCACGCGCTGTTCCTCCGGAATCCCCGCCCCGTCATCCTCGATCAGGAATTCGACGAAGCCGGAATGCTGCCCGACCGTGACGAACACGCTGCCGCCGCCATATTTGGCGGCATTCTCGATCAGATTGCCAAGCATCTCATCGAGATCCTGCCGCTCGACATGCACCTGCAGTGTCTTCGGCCCGTCAATATCGATCCGCACATGGCGATACAGTCGCGCGACTGCGCGCTCGACCGATTCGAGGCTCGGCCACACATCTGCGCGACTATGCGCCGAACCGCGTCGTCCGACGGCGCGCGCGCGCGCGAGATGATGGTCGACCTGACGGCGCATCGTCCGTGCCTCGCGCACCACCGTCTCGCCGAGATCGTCGGCATCGGCGGTTGCCGCGTTCATGATCACGGTGAGCGGTGTCTTGAGCGCATGCGCGAGATTGCCGGCGTGGCGGCGCGCTTCCTCGGCCTGGCGTTCGTTATGCGCGATCAGCCCGTTGAGTTCCTCGACCATCGGCGCGACTTCGATCGGCATCGGGCGCTCGATCTGCCGCGACTTGCCAGACCGCATGCGGGCGATCTCCTCACGCACCTTGCGTAAAGGCCACAGCCCGTAAAAGGTCTGCAACGCGGCCATGACGAGCAGGCCAAGGCCCAGCAGCAGAAAGCTGCGCACCAGCGTCTTGCGCAGTGCACCGATCTGGGCATCGAGCCCTTCCCGGTTTTGCGCGACCATGAAGCGCCAATTGACGTCCGACCCGGGCAGTTTGACGTCCCGTTCGAGCAGCCGGAGCTTTTCGCTGGGAAATTGCGCGCTGTCATAGACATGCACATCCCGATCGGCGTGCCGCCCGGCATAAGCCAGTTTACGATCCCACAGCGAGCGCGACGGAAACGCTTCACGGCCCTTGGCCGAGACCTGCCAATACAGGCCGGAACCGGGCTCGAGGAAACGCTGGTCGGCGGGTTCGCGGTTGAACATCACCTCGCCGTCCGGGCCGATCTCGGCCGAGACGATGAGCGCGGTCAGGACATATTCGAGCTGGTCGTCGAAATTGCGCGTCACTGCCTGGGTCAAAACGCGATCGAGCCCGTACCCCCCGCCGCTAAGCAACACGAGGATCCATACCGCCGCGATCAAGATCATGCGGCGCGACAGCGATCCGGTGGTGCGCACGTAACCACGGCTGAGCGGGACTTCGGCGTCGGTGGAGGCAACCGATACCCCCGTATTATCCGTCATGCCGAACCCGCTTCAGCATCCATCATGCCATTCGGACGATCCACTCCAGGGCATGATGGGCCCTGAACCAGGATCAGGGCGACGAATCGTGGCTCAGGCATCCGGATCCTCGAGGCTATATCCCAGCCCCCGGATCGTCGTAATCACGTCCTGCCCCAGCTTCTTGCGGATCCGCGTCACGAACACCTCGATCGTGTTCGAATCGCGATCGAAATCCTGATCGTAGATATGTTCGATCAACTCGGTCCGGCTGACCACCTTGCCCTTGTGATGCAGCAGATAGCTGAGCAATTTGTATTCCTGCGCGGTCAGCTTGACCGGTTCGCCGGCCCTCGTGACCTTGCCCGAACGCGTGTCGAGCCGCACGTCGCCTGCCGTCAATTCCGACGAGGCGTTGCCCGAGGCGCGGCGGATCAGCGCGCGCAGCCGAGCGATGAGTTCCTCCGACTGAAACGGCTTGGCGACGTAATCGTCCGCCCCGGCATCGAGCCCGGCGACCTTGTCCGACCAGCTGTCGCGCGCGGTCAGCACCAGCACCGGCGCGGTGCGACCTTCCTTGCGCCAGCGGTCGAGCACGGTCAGCCCGTCGATCTCGGGCAGGCCCAGATCGAGCACGATCGCGTCGTAATTCTCGGTCGAGCCCATGAAATGTCCCTCCTCGCCATCGACCGCGAGATCGATCGCATAGCCCGCGCCTTCCAGCGTGTTCTTGAGCTGCTGGCCGAGATTGGGTTCGTCTTCGACGATCAGGACGCGCATTCTATTCCCCTTTGGTCCGCTATTGGCGCTTATTGGCCGGTCTGACGCAGGATCTGGCCCGATCGGCCATCGACATGCACCCAGATCACGGTCCCATCGCGCAGGAATTTCAGCGTGTAAATGCTGCTATAGGCATCGAAATCAACACCGAGATATTGTGCGCCGCGCAGTTGCGGCACGATGCGGCGCTCGATTTCGCGCAGCGGCATGAGCTTTCCCTGGCGCCGCGCTTCGAACGCCTCGGCCTGATCGCCGCGGCGCTGCGCGGGGACTGCGGGCTCGGCGACGACGGGCGCTGCGATCAGGCACAAAGCGAGGGGGGCAATCATCTTCATCGGGATGTCGCATAGGCATGCGGCGTTGAACAGCCTGTGAATAGGCGCGGGAAACTTGCGCCGCTTGGCTTGCATCGGTAGCGCAGCACAAACCCCAAGCCGCTCGCGTTCATCGGAGGTGGTGCGTGCCCGAATCGCCCGATTCGTGCAGCGCCGCTGCAGCGCGACCGGCCAGCAAGAAATACCGCATTCATGGCCGCTCCCGCACCAATTCTCGCGTTCGAAAATCTCGGTATCGTCCAGGGCTCGGGCTGGCTGTTCCGCAATCTCGACATCCATGTCGGTCCGCGGGACAGGCTCGCGCTGATCGGCCGCAACGGCGCTGGCAAGACCACGCTGATGAAGCTGATCGCCGGCTCGATCGAGGCCGACGAGGGCCGGCGCACGATCCAGCCCGGCACGCGGGTCATCCTGCTCGAACAGGAGCCGGACCTGCGCGCCTACAAGACGCTGCTCGACTACGTTCTGGCGGGCGACGACGCGCCGATGGAATATGAGGCGGATGCGATCGCCGACCAGCTCGGCATCGATCTCTCGCGCGATGCGGCCTCGGCGAGCGGCGGCGAACGGCGCCGTGCGGCGATCGTCCGCGCGCTGGCGATGGAACCCGACGTGCTGCTGCTCGACGAGCCGACCAACCATCTCGATATCGCCGCGATCGAGTGGATCGAGCAATGGCTGAGCCGCTTCAACGGCGCGTTCGTCGTGATCAGCCACGATCGCACCTTCCTGACCCGGCTGACCAAGCAGACGCTGTGGCTGGATCGCGGCGCGGTGCGGCGCGCAGAAATCGGCTTCGGCGGGTTCGATGCCTGGACCGAGCAGGTCTATGCCGACGAGGCGCGCAATGCCGAGAAGCTCGACGCCAAACTGAAGCTGGAGGAACATTGGCTGCTGCGCGGCGTCACCGGGCGGCGCAAGCGCAACCAGGGGCGGCTGACCAAGCTGGTCGAGATGCGCGCCGAGCGCGCCTCGATGATCGGGCCGCAGGGTTCGGCCAACCTGACGATCGGCACCGACGACGCCAAGACCAAGGTCGTGATCGACGCCAAGCATATCTCCAAGAGCTTCGGCGAACGCCCGATCATCACCGATCTGAGCCTGCGCATCACGCGGAAAGATCGCATCGGCATCGTCGGCGCGAACGGCGCGGGCAAGTCGACCTTGCTCAAGCTGCTGACCGGCGAACTCGAGCCGGACGCCGGGCAGATCCGCTTCGCCAAGACGATGGAACGCATCGTCATCGATCAGCAGCGCAGCAAGATGGCGCCGGAAAAGACCGTGCGCGACGTGCTCGCCGATGGTGGCGACTGGATCGACGTGCAGGGCAGCCGCAAGCATGTCGTCGGCTATCTCAAGGAATTCCTGTTCGATCCCAACGTCCTCGATGCCAAGGTCGGCACGCTGTCGGGTGGCGAGCGCTCGCGCCTTTTGCTCGCGCGCGAATTCGCCAAGCCCAGCAACCTGCTGGTGCTCGACGAGCCGACCAACGATCTCGATCTCGAAACGCTCGATCTGCTGCAGGACGTGATCGGCGATTATGAGGGCACCGTGCTGATCGTCAGCCACGATCGCGACTTCCTCGATCGCACAGTGACGATCACGCTGGGGCTCGACGGCTCGGGCACGGTGGATGTCGTGGCCGGCGGCTATGAGGATTGGGAGCGCAAGCGCAAGGCGGCGGCGCCCAAGCGCGGCGGCGGCAACCGCAAGGTCCAGGCGACGGCGCCCCCGCCCCCGCCTGCCCCCAAGGTGAAGCTGACGTTCAAGGACCAGCGCGATTACGAGATCCTGCCCAAGCGGATCGAAGAGATCGAAGCCGGCATCGTGCGTGACGAAAAGATCCTCGCTGATCCCGCGCTGTATTCGAAGGATTTTGCCAAGTTCGAACGGCTGACCAAGGAAATTGCAGCGGCACGCGCTGAGAAGGAAGCGGCCGAACTGCGCTGGCTGGAGTTGGCGGAGAAGGTTGGCGGCTAAGCGTTAGTTCAGCGGCTTGCCGTGCCGGCCCGCAAGATCGACGATATAGTGCCAGGCGACGCGGCCCGAGCGACTGCCGCGGCGCGTCGCCCAGCCGATCGCATCGGCAGGATCGAACGGTAGCCGGTGCGCTAGGGTATAGCCTTCGACGATCGCGAGATAGCCGCTCTGGTCCATCACGTGGAAACCGAGGCTGAGGCCGAAGCGATCGGCCAAGGCCAGTTGATCGTCGATCGCGTCGCGCGGGTTTATGGCGCTGTCCTGTTCCGCGATATCGCGGGGAATCAAGTGACGGCGGTTGGACGTGACGAGCAGGCGGGCATTGGCAGGGCGGGCCTCGGCGCCCCCCTCCAGCATCGAGCGAAGCGCGCGGCCGTCGGCGGCGGCGTCAAACCCGAGATCGTCGATGAACAGCGCAAAGGCGCGCGGCACCATCGCGATCTCGGCAAATAGCCGAGGCAAGGTTTCCAGATCATGTGTGGCGATCTCGATCAGCGCGATGTCGCCGCCCGCCGCTTGGAGGTGCGCGACCGCCGCCTTGACCAGCGCCGATTTACCCGTGCCGCGGGCGCCCCACAACAACACGTCATGCGCGGCATGGCCATGGGCCAGGCGGTCGAGATTGGCGACCAGCGCCGCCTTCTGCGCCTCAATGCCGTGAAGTTGTTCCAGCGGCAGCGCAGCGAAGGCGCGTGCCGGCGTCAGCGCCGCGCCGCGCCAGATATAAGCCGGGTGCGCCCGCACATCGGCGGAGACGGGCCCCCCGGGGGCCAGGCGTTCGAGGGCGGCGGCGATCCGGGCAAGGGGGTCGGTCATGCGGCGCCTATAGCGCTGCCCTCGCTATCCGTCATGCCGGACTTGGTCCGGCATCCAACGCGCCTCGTCGGCGATCGCGCGTGGGGCATGTTGGATCCCGGACCAAGTCCGGGATGACGGCAATAGGGAAATTCACCCCAGCGTCTTCAGCACCGCTGCCGCCGCGTCGCGATCCTCGAACGTGGGATCGCCGAGCGCCGCCGCGATCTGCGTCCTGGCGTCCGACGCGCGGCCGAGATCGGTATAGATTTGCCCCAGATGCCAGCGCAGCATGGCATGCTCGGGTGCGATGCTCACGGCTTTCTCAAGCAATTGCGCCGCCTGCCCATTGGCGCCGGTTTGATACAATGCCCAGCCATAGGCGTCGGTCGTCGCGGGGTTGAGCGGGGCAATGCGATAGGCCGCCTTGGCGTAAGCCAGTCCTGTTGCCGCATCGTTATCGCCAAGATAGGCAAAGGCGAGTTCGGTGAGCAACGCGGCATCGCGATTTCCAACGCGACCACGCAACCCCTCCAGCGTTTCGATCGCCGCATCAAATTCGCCCGCGGCGATTTGCCAGTGCGCGGCAAGCCGCTGCGCAGCGATGCTTTGCGGGTTCTGCGACAGGAACAGCGCGAGGACATTGGCTGCCGCCGGGCGCTGGCCGGAGCGATCGAGCGCATCGACCGCGCGCAGCATCGTCGGCTCGTCGAAGCGGATATCGGCGGCGCGGCGATAGGCCTCGGCCGCCTCGGCATAACGCGCCGTCGCCGCGAACGTGTCGCCGAGCGCAAGATAGGCGGCCGGCGCCCCTGGCGCCAACCGGACCAGCGCCTGCGCCGCCACGAGCGCCTCGCCGGTATTCCCGGCGTCGACCAGCCCGCGCAGATATCCCACGCGGCGCGTGGGATCCGCGGGATCCTCATTGGCGAGATTGCCCAGCACCGCAGCGCTGTCGTCGATCCCGAACGGCGCCGATTTGTCCCGCGCAGGGAAGGCCGCGCGATCCAGGAACTTGCCGGCCCAGTCACGCTGGTTGGTGCGTTCGAAGGCGCGCGCGACCAGGGTCAGCGTATAGCTGTCGGCATCGCCGCGCAGCGCGATCGGCCGCAGCATGTCGAGCGCACCCGGTGCATCGCCCGACCGCAGCAACGCCGCGCCGAGCAAGCGCCGGGCGGTGATGTTCATCGGCTGGCGCCCGACCAGCTCACGCCACTTGGCGATCGCCTGTTCGTAACCGCCGGCCTGATAATCGAGCGTGCCCCCCAGCAGCAGCGCGCCGGGCAGACTGTCAAGCGCGCCGTTGGTCCGCTGCATCAACGTGCGCGACAGATCATATTGGCCGGCGCGGGCGGCGAGCACCGCCTGTAGATATAACGCCTGTGCGCTGTCCGGCCGCGTGGCGAGCGCGCGGCGCGTGGCCCCCAGCATGTCCGCATACCGCCCGACATCGCCAAGCGTGGCGGCATATTCGATCAGCGCCGGATGATAGTAATAATCCTTCTTCAACGCCGCCTCGAACCACGGCAATGCGGCAATCAGGCCATATTGCCCCCGCACCAGTTCACCGCGCAGCGTGAGCGCCTCGAGATTGGCGGGATCCAGCGCGATCGCCTTGACCGCGGCCTGGATCGCCCCGGCGATGTCGCCGGTCTGGTAGCGCACGCGGCCGAGATCGGACCAGGCGAAGCTATTGTCGGGTGAGGCGGCGAGCACCGCGGCGAGCGCCTTTTGCGCGGCGGGCAGATCGCCGTCCGCCGCCAGCGCGCGCGCGCCGACGCGCACCGCATAGCCGGCAAATTTCGGCGGCGCCTTGGCGGCTTCGCTCAGCGCGCGCTTGGTATCGCCCTGCAACAGGAAGGCGTGGGCATAGAGCTGATGCGCGCGCGCCACATCGAAGCCGGCGGCCCGGGCACGATCGAGCTCCGCCTCGGCAGGCACACCATCGCCAAGCGCGAGATAGGTCCGCGCGAGCACCGCGTGTGCCAGCCCCCAGCCGTTGTCAGCCTTTACCGCGTCCAGGGCATTGTTGCGCGCGGCGCTGATGTTGCCGATCTCGAACGCAGCGAGGCTTTTGGCGAGCGACAGCTTGGCACCATTGGCATCGGCACGCGCCGGCGTTCCGCTCAACGATGCCAGCGCGATCGCCATGCCGATAGCAATGCTCGCGGCACCGATGAGGAAAGGCTTACGCATGGAGATCATAGCTCTTCAAAAGGTCGTACAGCGTCGGTCGGCTTACCCCTAACAGCTTAGCAGTATTGGAAATGTTACCATCGGCGCGGGCAAGAGCGTGGCGGATCGCCTTGCGATCCGCCGTCTCGCGGATCGCGCGCAGGTTGAGCGGGATCTCCTCCCCCTCGGCAAGATCGAGATCGGCCGCGGTGACCAATTTGCCCTCCGCCATGATTACTGCGCGCTTCATGCGATTTTCGAGCTCGCGGACGTTACCAGGCCAAGCCCAAGCATCGATCGCGGCGCGGGCATCGGGCGACAGGCCGGTGACCGCCGACTGCATCGTCTTGGCGTATTTTTTGAGGAAGTGTTGCGCGAGCAGCCCGGCGTCGCCGGAGCGCTCGGCCAGCGAAGGAATGCGCACGACGATCTCGGCCAGACGGTAATAAAGATCCTCGCGAAACGTGCCGGCCACGACCATCGCATCGACGTCCTGATGCGTCGCGCAGACGATACGCGTATCGACCGCAATCGCCTTGCGCCCGCCGATCCGCTCGATCGTCCGCTCCTGCAGGAACCGGAGCAGCTTGACCTGCAGCGGCAGCGGGATGTCGCCGACTTCATCGAGAAACAGCGTGCCGCCATGCGCCTGCTCGATCTTGCCTTCTGTGGTCTTGACCGCACCGGTGAACGCGCCCTTTTCATGGCCGAACAACTCGCTTTCGAGCAAGGTTTCGGGGATCGCGGCGCAATTGATCGCGACGAACGCGCCTTTCGCACGAGGGCTCGAATCGTGCACCCCGCGGGCAAGCAACTCCTTGCCCGTGCCGCTCGCGCCGAGCAGCATCACCGAGACGTCGGCATGTGCGACGCGCTCGATCGTGCGCGTCACCTTGAGCATCTCCGGCGCGGCGGTGATCATGCCGCCCAGCGCCGGCCCGGCCTGCGCGGCGGACAGGCGGCGGTTCTCCGCCTCCAGCGCATGGACATGGAACGCGCGCGCGACGATCAGGCCGAGCTGATCGATATCGATGGGCTTGGCGTAGAAATCCCAGGCGCCATCGGCGATCGCTTTGAGCGCGCTATCTCGCGCCCCGTGTCCAGACGCGACGATCACCTTGGTATCGGGCTTCAGCCGCAAGATTTCGTGCAGCGTGGCGAAACCCTCGCTGGTGCCGTCCGGATCCGGCGGAAGGCCGAGATCGAGCGTGACGACAGCGGGCTCTTCGGCACGGATGGCCGCGAGTGCGGTCGCACGGTCGGACGCAACAACGACGTCATAGCCCTCATACGCCCAGCGCAACTGGCGTTGCAGGCCGAGATCGTCCTCGACGATGAGCAATTTGGGTTTGGCGGTCATGCGGCCTGTTCCAGTTGATGCGGGCGGGCCGGCGCGAGATCGACGCGGAAGGTGCTGCCCTCGCCCTCGCGGCTGGTGACCGACACCGCGCCGCCCATTGCCTCGGCGAGCTGACGGGCCTCGAACGCGCCGATTCCGAAGCCGCCCGGCTTGGACGAGACGAACGGCTTGAACAGCCGATCGCGGACGAAGGCGGGCGACATGCCACTGCCGGTATCGATGACCGCGATGCTCGGGCGCCCGGCCTGATCGGACAGCAGCAAGGTGACCGGCGCGTCTTGGGGGCTGGCGTCGATGGCGTTCTGCAGCAGATGGACGAGCAGTTGTTCGAGCCGAGCGGGATCGACCAATGCGGGCGGCGCGGCGCCGCGCACCAGCACCGGATGCGTCACGCGCCGCGCAACGCCCGCGGCGAGCGGCAGCAGGTCGGTGGCGCGCATCTCCTCGGCGCGGCCGCTGTGATGCTGCGACAGGCGCGCGAGCAGAGCGTTCATCCGCCCCGCCGACTCCTGCAGCGTGGCGATCATGTCGGCGCGATAATCGGGATTGTCGGCGTGCCGCTCGGCGTTGCGTGCCGTGAGCGTCAGCTGACTGACCAGATTCTTGATATCGTGCAGGATGAAGGCGAAGCGGCGGTTGAATTCGTCGAAACGGGCGCTTTCGGCGAGCGCTTCCTGCGCGTGTGCCTCGGCAAGGTAGCTCGCCGCCTGGCGGCCGACGATGCGCAGCAGATCGAAATCCTCCCAGTCGAGCGCACGATCGACCGGCGGCCGGGCCAGCAGGATCGCCCCCTGCAGCCGATCGAGATGGATCAGCGGGACGATCGCCCAAGCGGTGGGATCGTCGAGCATCCAGCGCGGCACGCCAATGCCGGCACCGGGCTCGCTTGCCGTACGAAGCGCATCGAGCTCGACGATCCGGCCGCTCGCGCCAAGCTGGTGAAGCTGCGCTTCGTCCGCCGCATCGAGCGGCAGGCCTGCGCGATCCCAGTTCCACGCCGCGCCGATCGCCAGCGATGCGCCTTCCGGTACCAGCAGCAGCCCGCCCGGCGAATCAGTTAGATCGGCCACAGCCTTGACGACGCGTTCGTCGAGCGCGACCGCGCCCTCGGCCTTGCCCAGCGTGTCGGTGAAGCGGATCCACTCCCCGCGATAATCGTAACGATGGCTGAACAGGTGCTTGGCGAGCTTCACCTTGGTCCAGGCCTTGAGCCAGGGGGAGGAAACAAGCGTGAAGATCGCTGCCGTCGATCCAAACACGACGGCGGTCTGCGCGATGCGGGCATGTTCGCCGATCCCGGCGATTGCGCTGGTCGCCAGCACCATCGTCAGCAGGTACATCACCACCGCGGCGAGCGACAGCGACTGCCAGGCCACCGAGCGCGACAGGCGCAAGGTCCAATCGCCGTTGCGCAACACCGCCACCGCAAAAAGCGGCGCGAGCAGCGCCATGGCAATGCCGCGTACCGCGATCAGATGGATCACCCATCCCTGGCTGGCATAGCTGATCGCATAGACGATCAGATCCATCCCCCACATCGCGGCGAGCGCGATGACGAGCAGGCGAATGCCGCCCCGCGCTACGGGCGCTACCGCGGTATAGAGATGCTGAACAAGGACGAGCGCGCTGACGGCAACCATCATGCGCAGCACGATTCGCGCGTTGACGAATACCGGCGCGTCTTCCGGCCGCAACGCGCCGAGCACGATCACGCCGATCCCGGCGAGCAGGATCAGCACGACCACGGCATAGACCGCCGCGATCACGCCGGCATAGGGCACGACCCGTTCGCGGCGCAGCAGCGCATACATGAAGGCGAGCCAGCCGAGATTGCGGATGCTCTCGGCAACGCGCGCGGTGACATCGCGCGCATCGATCCCCGCCACCGCCAGGGCCCATAAGGCCGTGGCGACCAGCGCGACGACGAAGGTCAGGCGCGGCAGCGCGGTGCTCGCGTCGCGCAACTGCGACAAGGCGATCATGCAGAACAGCAAGGCGGCAAGCGCATGGCCCCAGAGCGTGACGGTCAGCGCCATGCGATCACCGCGCCCCTTCCGGCCACAGCACGACGCGGATCGTCTGCAGCAGGATCAGCAGGTCGAGAAACGGCGAATAGTTCTTGGCATAATACAGATCATATTCGAGCTTCTGGCGGCTATCCTCGATCGACGCGCCATAGGGATAGTTGATCTGCGCCCAGCCGGTGATGCCGGGCTTCACCATATGCCGTTCGGCGTAATAATTGAGCTGCTGCTCGAGATCCTCGACGAATTGCGGCCGTTCCGGGCGGGGACCGACGAAACTCATCTCGCCTTTCAGCACGCTCCACGTCTGCGGCAGTTCGTCGATCCGGCATTTGCGGATGATGCGGCCGATGCGCGTGATGCGCGGATCGTTCTTTTCCGCCCAGATCGCCTGGCCGCCGCTCTCGGCATCGGTGCGCATCGAGCGAAGCTTGATACAATCGAAGCCGACGCCGTACAGCCCGACGCGGCGCTGACGATAGAAAGCCGGCCCCCGACTTTCCAGCTTGATGGCGATCGCGGTGAGCAGGATCACGGGCAACGTCACGGTAAGCAAGGCGGCGCTGACGACGATATCGAACAGGCGCTTGAACACGCTCGACAGCATGCGGCCGCTGGAGAAACCGTCGGAGAAGATCAGCCAGCTCGGATTGACGCTCTGCAGATCGACACGGCCGGTTTCGCGTTCGAGGAAGCTGGAAATCTCGTTCACATGCACGCCGGTGGTCTTGATGCGCAGCAGATCCTTGAGCGGCAAGGCGTTGCGGCGTTCCTCCAGCGCGAGCACCACTTCGCTGGCGTTGAGCAATACGACGTGGTCGGCCAGATTGTAGATCGCGTCGCGCGCGATCGCCTCGGGCAGGACGCGCGCCGGCTCGCTCATCGAAACATAGCCGACCACCACGAACCCCGCGCCCGGCGTCTGCGCCAGCGCCTTCAGCCGCGCGGCACGCGCCCCCGCACCGAGCACGACGACGCGGCGCTTGAACGCCTGGCCGCCAAGCATCTTGCCGAGCAGCAACCGCAGCGCCAGCAGCAGAACGGCGGCCGTGCCCATCGAATAGAGCAGGTTGGAGCGCCAGAACGTGATCGCCGGGAACAGGAAATACACGACGCTGAGGAAGATCACGCCCAGCGACACCGCGACCAGGATACGCGCGGTGGCATAGCGCACCGATTGCAGCGAATTGGCGCCATAGACGCCGACCGCGACCATCGCCAGTTCGAGCGCGAGCGCGAACGACGCCAGCTGCGGAATGCGCGTGTGCATCGGCTCGACCTGCATGTCGATCTGATGCGCGCGATAGACCCAGCCGAACTCCGCCGCGGCGATCAGCAGGACGACATCGAACAGGCCGAGCAGCAGCACGGCATGTGGCACATAATGCTTGAACAGCCTGATCATCGACACGGTCCCGGGCGTGCCGGTGTAAACTTTTCCGACACGCGCAACCGGCTGTCGCAGAAATTGACGAACAAACATTAAACGCTTGGGATCGCGTTTGACCACGGGCAGTTTCGTAACGGCGCGCTCCCGCCTACAGGGGGTGCCATAGGAGTTTGTATATGCCGCTTTCCCGACCGATCGTTCCCGTCATTCTTTCCGGTGGATCGGGCACGCGGTTGTGGCCGATGTCGCGGCCCGAGCGGCCCAAGCAGATGCTGGCGCTGACCGCCGAGGAGACGATGCTGCAGTTGACCGCGACGCGTGCGGTGGGCGAGCATTTCGCCGCGCCCATCGTCGTCGCCAACGCGGCGCACGCCGACATGATCGATACGCAGCTGGGCGCGGTCGAGGCGAGCGCGGCGGCGATCATCCTCGAGCCGGCCGGGCGCAACACCGCGCCGGCGATCGCGCTCGCGGCGATCGCCGCCGGCGGCGGCGCCAAAGCGCTGCTGGTGATGCCGTCGGATCACGTGATCGGCGACGTAGCCGCCTTCCATGCCGCGATCCACGCCGCCTTGCCGCTGGTCGCCGACGGCTGGCTGGTGACGTTCGGTATCGCGCCGGACGGGCCCGAAACCGGCTATGGCTATATCCAAGTCGGTGAGGAAATCGCCCCGGGTGTCAACCGCGTCGCCCGCTTCGTCGAAAAGCCACCGCTCGACAAGGCGAAAGCCATGCTGGCGTCGGGCGATCATGCCTGGAACGGCGGCATCTTCTTGTTCCGCGCCGACGCCTATCTCGACGCACTGGCGGCTTTCGCGCCCGACATGCTGGCCGCGTGCCGCAAGGCGATGGATGGCGCGCGCTACGACGGCCGCCGCGTGTTTCCGGATGCCGACGCCTTCGCCGCCTCGCCATCGGATTCGATCGACTATGCGGTGATGGAAAAGGCCGATCGCGTCGCAGTGGTGCCGGTCAGCATGGGCTGGAGCGATCTCGGCAGCTGGGACGCGCTCTACACGCTCGGCGCGGACGCGGACGGCAATGCGCATAAGGGCGACGTGGTGGCGATCGACACGGTCAATTGCCTGGTGCGCAGCGACGGCGTGCGCATCGCGATGCTTGGCGTCGAGGACCTGATCGTGGTGGCGAGCGGCAACGACGTGCTGATCCTGCCGCGCGGCCGCAGCCAGGAAGTGAAGCGATTGCTGGCGGCGATGCAGGATGGCTGACCCCGCCGTCCGGCGCGGCTAGGATCGCGATCGTGCAGCAGCGCGCCCTTCCGGACCGCGTAAAGCTGCCGTTCGCGTTCGATCCCGCGTCGCTGGTGCGGGACCTGCAGACGCTGCAGGGCGGCGACTGGACGCCGCATTTCGTGCCGCAGAATTTCGCCGGCGACTGGAGCGTGATCCCGTTGCGCGCCTGTGCCGGCGAAACGCATCCGATCCGCCTGATCTACAGCGATCCCGCCGCGACCGCGTGGGTCGATACGCCGCAACTCGCCCGTGCGCCGTACCTCCGCCAGGTATTGGCGGCGTTCCGGTGCCCGTTGCGCACCGCACGGCTGATGCGGCTGACGCCCGGATCGGTGATCCACGCCCATCGCGACGACGACCTGCAGGCCGAAAGCGGGGTGGCGCGGATCCATGTGCCGGTGACGACCAATCCCGACGTGACCTTCCTGCTCAACGACCGGCGGGTCGAGATGGCGCCGGGCGAGGCCTGGTATCTGCGGCTGGCGGACAGCCATGCGGTGCGCAACGACGGGGCGAGCGACCGCGTGCATCTCGTGCTGGATGCGACGGTGAACGACTGGCTGGCGGGCATGCTGCGGGCATGAAAAGACCGGCCGGGATTGCGCCCGGCCGGCCTGTTCTTGCTCCAGCGCTGGTGGCTGGTCGGCGTGGATCCCTGGCCGGGCCTTAGCAAAGCCGCGGCTCTGCGTCGGACGGGACTGACGGCGTTGCCGCCAGCCCGCCGGCCGGATCGGAACGAGGCCTGCGCCAAGCGGGCTCAGCGCAGGCCGTTCTCGATCAGAAGTCCATGCCGCCCATGCCGCCCATGCCGCCGCCGCCGCCCATCGGCATTGCCGGCTTGTCTTCCGGCAGCTCCGAGATCGCCGCTTCGGTGGTGATCAGCAGGCCGGCGACCGAGGCCGCATCCTGCAGCGCCGTGCGGACGACCTTGGTCGGATCGATCACGCCGGCTTCGACCAGGTTCTCGTAGACGTCGGTCTGCGCGTTGAAGCCCAGGTTCGCGTCGCCGCCCTCGAGCAGCTTGCCCGAAATCACCGCACCGTCATGACCGGCATTCTGCGCGATCTGGCGGACCGGCGCATAGAGCGCCTTGCGGACGATATCGATGCCGCGGGTCTGGTCGTCGTTCGCGCCCTTCATGCCTTCGAGGCACTTGGTTGCGTACAGCAGCGCGGTACCGCCGCCGGGGACGATGCCTTCTTCGACCGCTGCGCGGGTTGCGTGCAGCGCGTCGTCGACGCGATCCTTGCGCTCCTTGACTTCCACTTCGGTCGACCCGCCGACCTTGATCACTGCGACACCGCCGGCGAGCTTGGCCAGACGCTCCTGCAGCTTTTCCTTGTCGTAGTCGCTCGTCGTGTTCTCGATCTGCTGACGGATCGCATCGGTGCGGCCCTTGATCGACTCGTGATCACCAGCACCATCGACGATGGTGGTGTTGTCCTTGTCGATCGTGACGCGCTTGGCGGTGCCGAGCATGCCGAGCGTGACCGACTCGAGCTTGATGCCGAGGTCTTCCGAGATCATCTCGCCCTTGGTCAGGATCGCGATGTCTTCCAGCATCGCCTTGCGACGATCGCCGAAGCCCGGTGCCTTGACCGCTGCGACCTTGAGGCCGCCGCGCAGCTTGTTGACGACGAGCGTGGCGAGTGCCTCACCCTCGATGTCCTCGGCGATGATCAGCAGCGGGCGACCCGACTGGACGACGGCTTCCAGGATCGGGAGCATCGCCTGCAGGTTGCTGAGCTTCTTCTCGTGGATCAGGATGTACGGATCCTGCAGCTCGACCGACATCTTCTCGGGGTTGGTGACGAAATACGGCGAGAGATAGCCGCGATCGAACTGCATGCCTTCGACGACGTCGAGCTCGAATTCGAGACCCTTGGCTTCCTCGACGGTGATCACGCCTTCCTTGCCGACGCGCTCCATCGCCTCAGCGATCTTCTCGCCGACGACGGTGTCGCCATTGGCCGAGATGATGCCGACCTGGGCAACTTCCTTGGAGCCGGCAACCGGCTTCGAGCGCGCCTTGATGTCCTCGACGACCTTGACCACGGCGAGATCGATGCCGCGCTTCAGATCCATCGGGTTCATGCCGGCCGAGACCGACTTCATGCCTTCGCGGACGATCGCCTGCGCCAGAACGGTCGCGGTGGTCGTGCCGTCGCCGGCAATGTCGTTGGTCTTCGAGGCGACTTCGCGCAGCATCTGCGCGCCCATGTTCTCGAACTTGTCCTTAAGCTCGATTTCCTTGGCGACGGTGACGCCGTCCTTGGTGATGCGCGGGGCACCATAGCTCTTGTCGATCACGACGTTGCGGCCCTTCGGCCCCAGCGTGACCTTCACCGCGTCGGCGAGGATATCCACGCCGCGCAGAATGCGCTCGCGTGCGTCACGCGAAAATTTTACGTCCTTGGCTGCCATGTGGCTGAACCTTTCTTATGTCAAAAGTCACGAAAGTCGCACGCTCCACGCGCGTGTGCGCGGAAGAATGCGGGACGGGAAATCAGCCGACGATCCCGAGGATGTCGGATTCCTTCATGATCAGCAGGTCTTCACCGTCGATCTTGACCTCGGTGCCCGACCATTTGCCGAACAGGATCTTGTCGCCGGCCTTGACCTCGAGCGGGTGAATCTCACCGGCTTCGTTGCGGGCGCCGGTGCCGACGGAGACGACTTCGCCTTCCTGCGGCTTTTCCTTGGCGGTCTCGGGAATGATGATCCCGCCGGCGGTCTTCTCTTCTGCCTCTACGCGGCGGACGAGGACGCGGTCATGCAACGGACGAAAGCTCATGCGTGCCAATCCTTCTTTGGTTGAATACGTGAATGCTTGTTAGCACTCACCCGGGGTGAGTGCCAGCACGACGCATATGTGCTTTGGACCCGCAAACGTCAACCTCTCGGCGGCCCAATCACCCACCCTGCTTTCCCAAATGCGCGCTAAAAGCAGGGACGCTGACGAACCGTCACGACCATGGTTCGGGGTCAAGAATGTGACGCCGATATGCAAAGACGGCGACAAGTGCTTGTCATCAGTTGAAATACGCTTGCGCGACACATGACCGCATGGAACTAAGACCATTCGGGGGAGAAATCATGGTGAGCGTCGCGACGATCCGGAGGACCAGTGCCTCGCCACTGGCAATCGGTGTTCTCCTGTTTACAGCATCCTGTGGTGGTGGTGACGGCTCGACGCCGACGCCGACCCCGACCAATCGCGCGCCGGTTTTCACGTCGGCCACCACCGCCTCCGTCATCGAGAATAGCACCGGCACGGCCTACACGCCTGCGGCTACCGATGCCGACAACGATACCGTGACGATCACCATCTCTGGCGGCGCTGACGCGGCCGCCTTCACGATGACAGGCGGCACGCTGGCATTTGCTTCGCCGCCCAATTTCGATCGTCCCACGGACATGAATACCGACAATAGCTACGACGTGACGCTGGCCGCGACCGATGGCAAAGGCGGTACGGCCGCGCTGAACTTGAGCATCAAGATCAGCAACGATCACGAAGGCGTGAACCTGACGCGCGTCGCCAGTGGGTTCGGGACCGATGCAGTGATCGCGCCGCGCACCCGAACAAGCGGGCTTCTGATCGTATCGCAGGACGGCACCGTGCGTACGGTCGAGGCCGTTACCGGCGCGATAGGCAATGCCGGCAACGTGTTTTCAAGCGGCGAAACCGGCCGCGTCCTCGCGGTCACCTACAGCAATGGCTATGGCGTCGCGATGCTCGACATTGCCGGCCGCGGTGTCATCGTCCGATCGGTTCTCCTGCCCGATTCACCCCAACAATATACGGTCGAGCAAACGCTCGCAGCGCCGTCCACCTCATCGCCACGCGGCGCTTTTTTTGTCGGCGGAGACGGTTTCGTGTTCGCTGCGCTTGGCGATCCGGCCGGCGACCTCGCGCAAGAAGCGGGTTCGGGCTATGGCAAATTCTTCCGCATTCAGGTCGATCCCTACTGCGGCGCCTCCCTGTTCACCTATTGCGTCGGCGCGGAACGCTTCGGCGACGGAGTACATGCCCCTGCAGGCGGCGGCGGCTTTCAGGGCCTCAGCTTCTTGCTGGATCGAGGAACCGACCAACAGGAAGAGATCAGTTATTTCAATCAGAATGCCCGACCGATCGATTTCGGCTGGCCGTATCGCGAAGGCACGTACGAACGCGTCGCCAATCCGCCGCCCGCCATCATCGGACCATCGCTCACTTACAGCCATGGCGACGGCTTTTTCGCCGGCAAAGGCCTGACAGGCGGCGCACTTTATACGGGCTCGATCGCGAGCCTCGCAAACAAGGTCCTGGTGACGGACGAGGGAGGCAAAATCTTCGCCTTTCCCGCGTCGTTCCTGTCCGACGGCGTCCTTCATCGCGCCAATGAGATGGAAAACCGCACCGCCGATTTCGCCCCGACCACAGGCGCCATCGGGCGGCCAATAGCCGTGATCCGCGATTATGCCGGGCGGTTGTTCATACTCGACGGGGATGGCGAACTTTACGGCGCCTCGTAAGCACGACCTAGCGCCTTCATCGTCCGTATTTCAGCGAGACCGCCCTTAGCGGGAGAGGGTTGGCAGCAGGCCGAGCCGCGCGCGCATTGCCCAGCGCCACACCAGCAGCGCCGAGACGACCGCCAGCCCGGCCGCCAGACCGAGCCAGATGCCCACGCCCTGCCAGTCGAGCCCGAAGCCGAGCCAGATCGCGGTGCCGAAGCCGACCACCCAATAGCCGAACGCGGCGATGACCATCGGCATGCGCGTGTCCTGCAGCCCGCGCAGCACGCCGGCGGCGACCGTCTGCCCGCCGTCGAACAGCTGGAACAGAGCGGCGATGACGAGATATTGCAGCGCCAGCGCGACCATGGCGGCGTTCTTCGGCGCATCGACATCGACATACAGGCTGATGAACAACCGCGGGAAGGCCCAGAGCAGCGACGCGGTGAGCACCATGAAGCCGATCCCGACGCCGAGCGCGACCCAGCCGGCGCGGGCGATCCAGCGCACGTCGCCCGCGCCATAGGCCATGCCGACGCGGATCGTGGCCGCCTGCGCGACGCCGAACGGCACCTGGAAGGCGATCGCCGCAATCTGCAAAGCGATGGCGTGCGCGCCGACCTCGCCCACGCCGATCAGCCCCATCAGCAGCCCGGCGGCGCTGAACAACGCGCCTTCCAGCGTGAAGATCAGCGCGATCGGCACGCCCAATTTGACGATCTCGCGGAAGCGGCTCCATTCGGTGCGCCACCAATTGCCGAACAGGCGGTAGCGGCGAATCTTCGGATCGAACACCAGGATCGCGGCATAAGCGAGCAGCATCGCGACGCTGGTTATCACGCTGGAGATCGCCGAGCCGGTGAGCCCCAAAGCGGGGAAGCCGAGATTGCCGAACACCAGCAGCCAATTGCCGACGAGATTGACCGCCAGCGCGAACGCGGTGATCGCCGTCGCCCAGCCCGGCCGGCCCAGCGCCGCGGCGGTGACGCGCATCGCGCTGCTCGCCACCGCGGGGATCATCGCCAGCAGCAGGATGCGCAGGAAATGCCCGGCCTGCGCCGCGACGACCGGATCCTGTTCGGCCAGCAACAACAGCCGTTCGCCCTGCGACAGCAACAGGATGAACGGCAGGCAGGCGACCACCGACAACCACATCGCCATGCGGAACGAGCGCCGCACCTGCCGCACGGCATGACGCCTGGCGCCGAGCTCCGCGGCGATCACCGGCGCGCACGCGCCGACCAGCCCGACCAGCGCCCACATCGTGACGGAATAGAGATAGACGCCAAGCGTCGCCGCGGCGAGCTCGACCGCACCCAGCCGCGCGACGAAGATCACGTCGATCGCATAGACCGCCATCTGCAGCAGATTGGCGGCGGCGAGCGGCGTGGCGAGGAGCAGCAGCGCACGCAATTCCCCCCGCGCGGTGGCGGGCGGCGGGCCGGTCAGGGCGGGCGTGGCGAGCGGGTGATCCATGGGTGGCGGGTGTCTAGCGGGGGATGCGGGATTCGTCACGTGCGGCGACGCGCCCTCCCCCCACTTCCGTCATCCTGAACTTGATTCAGGATCCATCGCGCAACAGGCTCCGGCGCTGACGGTGCGCGCCCCCCTGGGGCCTATGGCACGGTGGCCGCGCACCACGGCCGTTCGGGCATGCGGCACGATGGATCCTGAAACGAGTTCAGGATGACGGCGGGTGTGAGGGAGTGCGTTCAGGATGACGGCGGGTGTGAGCCACAAGCCCCTACAAGGCGTATTGCCCGAACCACACACGGCACGGTAAGGCTCGCAGCGACAAGCAGCCCCCCGCGGCGGCTGCGGAGGAGACTGTCTGTGAAACTCGTTCGGGGCGCGTGGAAGATTCTCGTCGGCATCAAGGACGCGCTCGTCCTCGCCGCCATGCTGCTGTTCTTCGGGATGCTGTTTGCCGTCCTCGCCGCGCGGCCGAGCCCGACGACGATCAAGGACGGCGCGCTGGTGCTCGATCTCAAGGGCCAGATCGTCGAGCAGCCGAGCGAGGTCGATCCGTTCGCGTCGCTGGGCGGCCGCGCGCCGGTGCGCGAATACCGGCTGCGCGACGTGGTGCGCCTGCTGGACAAGGCGCGCACCGATGATCGCGTCAAGGTGGTGGTGCTCGATCTCGGCAGCTTCGCCGGCGGCTATCCCGCCGCGCTGACCGAAGTGGCCGACGCGATCCGCGCGGTGCGCGACGGCGCCGATGGCAAGGGCGGCAAGCCGGTGCTGGCCTATGCCACCGCCTATACCGACAGCGGCTATCGCCTCGCCGCCAATGCCAGCGAGATCTGGATGAACCCGATGGGCGGCACGCTGTTCACCGGGCCGGGCGGGTCGCAACTCTATTACAAGGGCCTGATCGACCGGCTGGGCGTCAACGCGCACATCTACCGCGTCGGCAAGTACAAGTCGTTCGTCGAACCCTATACCCGCGCCGACCAGTCGCCCGAGGCAAAGCAGGCGGCCGGCGCACTGCAAAGCGTGATCTTCGACCAGTGGAAGGCGCAGATCGCCAAGGCACGGCCGAAAGCCCAGTTCCAGCCGATGCTCGATGCGCCCGACGCGGTGATCGCGGGTGCCGGGGGCGACATCGCCAAGGCCAATCTGCAGGCAGGCATCGTCGACAAGCTCGCCGAGCGGATCGATTTCGACAAGCGCGTCGGCCAGCTGGCGGGCACCGATGCCAAGAAACCGGCGGGCAATTTCAACACGATCAACTATGACGCCTATCTTGCCGCCAACCCGCTGCGCAGCAGCGGCGACCAGATCGGCGTGCTGACCGTCGCGGGCGACATCACGGACGGCAAGGCCGGGCCGGGCAGCGCGGGCGGCGACACGATCTCCAAGGCGTTGCTCGACGGGCTGGCCAAGAAGAACCTGAAGGCACTGGTCGTGCGGATCGATTCGCCGGGCGGCTCGGCGCTTGCCTCGGAGAAGATCCGCACCGCGATCCTCGAGGCCAAGGCGCGGAAACTGCCGGTGGTCATCTCGATGGGCTCGCTGGCCGCTTCCGGTGGCTATTGGGTGGCGACGGCGGGCGACACGATCTTCGCCGAGCCGACCACGATCACCGGATCGATCGGCATTTTCGGGATCATCCCGACGTTCGAGAACACGCTGGCCAAGATCGGCGTGACCAGCGACGGCGTGAAATCCACCCCGCTGTCGGGCCAGCCCGACGTGCTCGGCGGCACCAATGCCGAGACCGACCGGCTGCTGCAATCGGCGATCGAACATGGCTATGCGCAGTTCATCGGCCGCGTCGCCAAGGCGCGCAAGATGACGCCCGAGCGCGTCAACGAGATCGCGCAGGGCCGGGTCTGGGATGGCGGCACGGCACGGCAGCTGGGGCTGGTCGACCGGTTCGGCACGCTCGACGACGCGATCGCCGAGGCGGCCAAGCGCGCCGGGCTGAAGGCCGATGCGGTGCAGGCCGTGTATCTCGAAAAGGAGCCGGGCTGGCTGGGCAAGCTCGCCACGCAGTTCCGCGGCGGCGGCGACGACGAGGACGATGCCGACGGCGACGTATTCGCGCGGATCGGCGCCGACCACAAGGCGATCCTGGCGCGTGCGCTGGGCGACATGCAGCGGCTGACGCGGTCGTCGTCGATCCAGGCCAAGTGCCTCGAATGCGTCGGAATGGGCCCGGTGGCGGCGCCTGCGGCGAGCGACCTGCGGCTGATCGACCTGCTGTTCGCGAAGTTCGCCTCGTGATCGCGATCCGCCCCGCCCGCCCCGAGGACGCCGCCGCGATCGCCGCCATCTATGCGCCGTTCGTGCTCACCGGCACCGTCTCGTTCGAGACCGAGGCGCCCGATGCGCGGCAGATGCGCGCGCGGATGGCGGCATCCGACGGCCTGTATCCGTGGATCGTCGCGACCAATGGCGATGAAGACGGTGGCGTGCTGGCCTATGCCTATGCCGGCAAGTTCCGCGACCGGCCGGCGTACAAATATGTCGTCGAAACCTCGATCTACGTCACCGGCACGGTCGAGCGGCAGGGCGTCGGGCGGCTGCTGTACGAGGCGCTGATCGACACGCTACGCGCGCAAGGCTTCACCCAGGCGATCGGCGTGCTGGCACTGCCCAACGAGGCCTCGATCGGGCTGCACGAGGCGACCGGCTTCCGGCGCCAGGGCGTGTACCGCGAGGTCGGCTACAAGAACGGGCGCTGGATCGATGTCGGCTTCTGGCAGTGCCAGCTCAACCGTTCGACCACGCCGCCGACCGAGCCCAAGCCGTTCAGCGAAGTGGGGCTGGTGCGGGTCTAGCCGCCGACGCACGCGGCGGGCGGTCCGCTGATCGTCTCCGCGGACCTGGCCCCGGGTGACGGCCGGGCGGATGGACCAGCCGCGACGGACCCAAGCTGCCGCCGCGGGGTTATAGCCGCAACTATAGCGGAGAAGTTCATGCTTGCGTCTATCCTGATGGGGCTGGTCGGTGGCCAGCGCGCGATGACGCCGCTGGCGGCGGTGGCGATCGCCGCGGCGCGGGACGAATTGCCCGCGGACAACAGCGCGCCCAAGCTGCTCGGCCATCCGATCGTGGCGGCCGGCGCGCTGACGCTGGCGGTGGCCGAGATGGCCGGCGACAAGCAGAAGACGGCGCCGGACCGGATCGTGCTGGTCGGGCTGGCGGCGCGGTTCGTGACCTCGGCGATCGCCGGGGCGGCATTGGTGCCGCGGCGGCAGCGCTGGCTGGGCGCGGCGGCGGGCGGCGTGACCGCGGTGATCGCCTCCTATCCCGGCTGGCGCGCGCGGATGGCGGCGATCCCCGATTACGGACAGACGCCGACCGGGTTCGTCGAGGATGCGGCAGTGATCGCCGGCGCGGCCGCGATCGTGCGCGGACAGCGGCCGGCGACCGCCTAACGCCGACCGCGATAGGCCGGGAGACCGAGCCGGTAGTGAATCGCCGCGGCGCGGAGCGCGAAGCCGCTCGCCGCTGAGATGACCGCGGCGGGCGCGGGCGGCAGGCCGAGCAAGGTCAGCGCGACGTAGAGCAAAGAGGCGAGCGCGGCGGCCGTGACGTACAGTTCCGGGCGCATCAGGATCGAGGGTTCGCCGGCCAGCACGTCGCGGATGATGCCGCCGACACAGCCCGTGACCACGCCCATCACGAACGCCGGGACTGGCGGCACGCCGTAGTTGAGCGCCTTGGCCGCGCCGAACACGGCATAGGCGGCAAGGCCGATCGCATCGAACCAATCGAGCGCGGCGCCCTTCCACCAGCGCTCCGGCGTTGCCCAGATCGTGAAGGCGACGATCAGGCAGACCGCCGCCGGGCGGCTGTCATGGATCCAGAAGACCGGCGCGCCGATCAGCAGATCGCGCATCGTGCCGCCGCCGACGCCGGTGACCAGCGCGAAGAAAGCGAGCGTCACCATCGTCTGCGCGCGCTTCGCCGCGGCGAGCGCGCCCGAGGCGGCGAACACGGCGAGCCCGGCGAGATCGAACCAGGGGGCGAAGTCAGGGATGACCTGGGGGACGGGCAGCATGGCGGGGGCTTAGCGCAGGATCGCGCGGGGGCGAAGGATGCTCACCACCAACCTTCACTTTAGCGCTTCCCCGGCCAAGGCTGGGGTGCAGGCGAGGAACAGCGGTTGGCGAGCGTTGCGCTCCGTTCCATCTACCTTCGCTACCGGGCCCCGGCCTTCGCCGGGGACAGCGCTACCACAAGCGTACCTATTGCGCGGCCACCCAAACAGAAAAGGGGCCGGCATTGCTGCCGACCCCTCTGTCGCCGCGGCTGCGGGCCATCGCCTGGGCCTTCCCGGAGGAACGCCGTCCACGTCGGCCGCATGGTGGCGGCACGCCTGGTGGCTGCCGCGAACGGCCGACACCAAGTGTTCGGTCATCGCGGGCGGATCGATGCGCCTTGCGGCGTTCGGCACCCGTCCCGTGATGGCCAGCCCGCCCGGCCGGTTTCCCGACGCGTGCGTGCGTCCGGCCGCCTGCCCGCCCGATCCGTCCGGCGATCCCGGGGGATCCCCTGCGTCATCCGGCAATGCTGCGACCGCGCCCCTCCCGCCCGAAGGCGTGAAAGACGTCTGGACTGCCTGCCCCCTGCTTCCGGTCGCGCAGCGCTGTCGCGTGGCGCCCGGCGCACCGGCCTGGCCGTCCGCCGCCCCGTCGACCGGCATCCCTTGCGGGCGCCGCGTGTCAGGTTCGGCATAAGTCGCTGATGTTCCACCCGTTTCCGGCTTTCTCACCTGCTTCCTACAGGTGTGAAGGTGTCACCGAACGGCGCGCACGCCAATGGCAAAATGCATCGCCCGACCTGTGAATAACGTGGAAAGCGTGGAGAAATACCGGCGCTTGCGGGACCTGAACGTGGCGCAACGACAAGTTGTATTACGTTCATGCAACGAAACCTAGAAAGCCCGCGTTCTGCAATCACCAGTTTCAAGACAAGGGAATTTATCATGCGTTCTTTCGTACTCGCCCTCACCGCCGTGTCGCTTGCCATCCCGGCGACGATGGCGTTCCCGACCAGCCAGGCCGAGGCGCGCGCAAAGTATCGCGAATGGCGCGGCAAGGACGGCCGGACCTATTGCAAGAAAAGCAATGGCACGACCGGCCTGATCGTCGGCGGCGTCGGCGGGGCACTGCTCGGCCGCACGATCGACACGCGCGGCGACCGTACGGTCGGCACGCTCGGTGGCGCGGCATTGGGCGCGCTGGCCGGTCGCGAGATCGATCGCACCAACAGCAACAACAAGCGGCGTTGCCGCTAAGCGGTCGCAACACCATCTAAACGGGGCGTGGGCGCAAGCCTGCGCCCCTTTTACCATCTGGAGACTTCGCGATGACGACACGCACCGCTTCGGCGACCTATCAAGGCCTGGGCAAGGACGGCAAGGGCAGCGTCTCGACCCAGTCGGGCGTGCTGTCCGACACGCCCTACGCGTTCAACACGCGCTTCGGTGACGAGCCGGGCACCAACCCGGAAGAGCTGATCGCGGCGGCGCATGCCAGCTGCTTCACGATGGCGCTGAGCTTCGCGCTGGCGGCCAAGGGGTTCACTGACGGCACGCTGGAGACCAGCGCCAAGGTGACGCTCGACAAGGATGGCGATGGCTTCAAGATCACCAAATCGGCGCTCGACCTGAAGGCGACGGTGGCCGGGATCGATGTGGCGCAGTTCGAAGAGATCGCCGCCGACGCCAAGGCCAATTGCCCGGTGTCCAAGCTGTTCAACGCGGAAGTCACGCTGACCCACACGCTCAACGCCTGAGCGCGCGGGCCCGGCGCCCGACCGCGATCGCAGACGAAGCCCGGCGCGCAATCGCCGGGCTTTTTCGTGCCCGGCCGTTCAGAGGATCAGAGCAGGCCGCCGCCGAGCGACAGGCGCAGCGCGCAGATGATGATCAGCAGGATGTTCAGGTTGCGCCCCGACTTGCTCGACGACAGCGCGCCGAGCGCGGCACCGACGATGCCGAGCGGGATGATGAACCAGTTGAGCCAGCCGAGCAGCGGCACGAAGCCGACCACGGCGAAGAGCAGGACGACGAGGCCGATCAGGATCGAGAGGATGTTCAACATGCCGCCAACATGGCGGCACAAGGCGTTTTATGCAAGTAGCACGCTTGGCAGCGTGATTGCCGCCGGCGGGCCCCGCACCCGGCAAACGCGATCTTAACCGGTTTCGGGCATCGTCGGCGGCGTGATGATGGAGTTGTCGATGGTTCGTTATGCGCCTTGGGGTCTTGCCCTTATCCTGCCGATTGCGCTGACGGCGTGCGGGCCGCAGCCGGATGCGCGCAATCTCGATACGCTCGACAATGAGCTGATCGACGGCAATGCCACCGGCAACGTGCGCGATCCGGCGCTGATGAGCGCGCTGCAGGACCAGATCATGGTCGATCCGACGCTCGCCGCGCAGGCCAATCGCGACGCCATCCGCCCGCCGGCGCAACCTTATTCCGGCGCGGTGCCGCCGGACGGCATCGCCGCGGGCCGCAACGGCGGCGCGATCGGCGGCGCGACCACCTCCGAGACGCTCAAGCCGACGCCGGCGCCGGGCGCAAACTGCCCCGGCTGCACGGCGGCGCGCGAATCGCTGACGCTGGGCGCGCTGGCGGCACGGCAGAAGGATGGTGCCGCCTGCGCGGCCAAGGTGCGCTATTCGTCGCGCTGGGCGCAGCGCCTGCCGGCCGACCTGCCGCTCTATCCCGATGCGCGCGTCTCGGAAGCCGCCGGCAATGACGAGGGCGGCTGTTCGCTGCGCGCGGTGAGCTTCGCCACGTCCGCGCCGCTGCAGAAGGTGCTCGATTATTATTATACCAGGACGACCAACGCCGGCTATGCGGCCGAGCATCAGGCGGATGGCGGCGAGCATGTGCTGGGCGGCACGCGCAAGCGCGACGATGCGGCGTTCGCGGTGTTCCTGACCAGCCGCGGCGATGGCGGGACGGACGTGGATATCGTGGCGAACAAGGGGTCGTAAGCGGCTTCGCTACCTCTTGGTTACCACCCCGGCGGACGCCGGGGCCCAGTCGCGATGGCCGCGCTAACGTCTCGCAGCGCCCGCCAACTTCTGTTTCCCGACTGGGCCCCGGCGTTCGCCGGGGTGGTGGTAGGGAAGGTAGTGCCAATGAGGCAGTTCTATTTCGGCGCCATTCGCGCTAGTGCGGCGCGCATGTATTCCCTGTTTCTCGTTATGGCCGGCGGCGCAGTCGGTGCCGGCGCGCGTTTTCTGACCGGGCGGGCGACCACCGCCGCGTTCGGGCCGGGCTTTCCCTGGGGCACGCTGGCGGTGAACCTGCTCGGCGGGCTGCTGATGGGCGTGCTGGTCGGCATGCTCGCGCGCGCGACTGCGTCGCAGGAAAACTGGCGGCTGCTGCTCGGCGTCGGCGTGCTCGGCGGGTTCACCACCTTCTCCGCCTTCTCGCTCGACACGGTAACGATGCTGCAGCGTGGCGATCTGGGCCTTGCGGCCCTCTATATTCTGGTTTCGGTGATCGGGTCGGTCGCCGCTCTGTTCGCCGGCCTGCAACTGACAAGGGCTGTCGCATGAGCGATTCCGATTTCCGCACCTTCAATGTCGGCTTCGACGATGACGGGATCCGGCTGGATCGCTGGTTCAAGCGTCATCTGCCGGATACCAGCTTCACCACCGTCGCGATGTGGGCGCGCAGCGGGCAGCTGCGCGTCGATGGCGCGCGCAGCACGCCGGGCGACCGGATCGTCGCCGGCCAGCAGATCCGCGTGCCGCCGGAGGAAGCTGCCCGCCCCGACATGCCCGGCGCGCCCAAGAAGCGCGACCGGCCCGAGCTGAGCCCGGAGCAGACCAAGTTCATCCAGGAACTGGTGATCCACCGCGACAAGCAGGGCATCGTGCTCAACAAGCCGCCGGGCCTGGCAACGCAGGGCGGGACCAAGACGATCGAGCATGTCGATGCCTTGCTCGACGGCATCCAGTTCGACGGCGAAAGCCGGCCGAAGCTGGTCCACCGGCTCGACAAGGACACGTCGGGCGTGCTGCTGATCGCGCGCACGACGCGCGCGGCGGGCTATTTCGCCAAGGCCTTCTCGTCGCGCACCGCCAAGAAGATCTATTGGGCGCTGATCGTCGGCGTGCCCTCGATCGAGGACGGCACGATCGACCTGCCGATCGGCAAGCAGCCGGGCAGCGGCGGCGAGAAGATGCATGTCGACGAAGCGGAAGGCTCCCCTGCCCGCACGCGCTACCGCGTGATCGAGCGCGCCGGCAACAATACCGCCTGGGTCGAGCTGATCCCGCATACCGGGCGGACGCACCAGTTGCGCGTGCATATGGCGGCGATCGGCCATCCGATCGTCGGCGATGGCAAATATGGCGGCCAGGCGGCGTTCCTGACCGGCGGCATCTCGCGGAAAATGCATCTGCACGCGCGGCGGCTGCGCATCGATCATCCCGATGGCGGCGAGATCGACGTGCAGGCCGAACTGCCGACGCATTTCGCCGAGAGCCTCAAGCATCTCGGCTTCGACGAGATGCTCGGCAACATGATGCCGCTCGACACGCCCCCGCCGCCCTCCAAGGCGGTGAAGAAGCAGCAGGCCAAGCAGCACGCCAAGAACGTGCGCAAGGATCGCAAGGGCGAGCGGCGCAACCGCGGCACCGAAGCGGCGGCGCGGCCGGGGGCGAAGCCGCCGCTCAAGGCGAAACCCAAGCCCAAACCGAAGACGCCCGGGGCGAAGCCTGCCCCCAAGTCCCGGCCGCGGACGCAATATTGATGCGCGACAGGGGGCACCACCCCGGCGGACGCCGGGGCCCAGGGGCGGAACGGCTGAGATCGTGCGTTGCGCGTCGTTACGGCAACCTTCGCGACTGGGCCCCGGCGTTCGCCGGGGTGGTCGGCGGTTCATGAGGTGGGCGCCATGAACAAGCTCGCCCTGTTCGATTGCGACGGCACGTTGGTCGATAGCCAGGCGAACATCTGCCAGGCGATGGAGACGGCGTTCGCGCTGCATGGGCTGGCGCCGCCGGTGCGACCGGCGATCCGGCGGATCGTGGGGCTGAGCCTGGTTGAGGCGATGCGCGGGCTGCTGCCCGATGCCGAGGAGGCGCAGCACCACGCGCTGGCCGAGGATTACAAGGCCGCGTTCCGCCGCATGCGCGAGAGCGGCACGATGACCGACGAGCCGCTGTTCGACGGCATGATCGCGGCGCTCGATGCGCTGGCGGCGGACGGCTGGCTGTTCGGCGTGGCGACGGGCAAGTCCGATCGCGGTCTGGCGCACGTGCTCGACGTGCACAATATCACCGCGCGCTTCGTGACGCTGCAGACCGCCGACCGCCACCCGTCCAAGCCGCACCCGTCGATGATCGAGACGGCGATGGCCGAGGCCGGCGCGGTGCCGGCGACGACGGTGATGATCGGCGATACGAGCTACGACATGCTGATGGCGCGGGCCGCGGGCGCGCGGGCGCTGGGCGTCGCCTGGGGCTATCATCCGGCCGACGAACTGCGCGCAGCGGGCGCGCATGCCGTGGCCGAGGACGTCGCCGATCTGCCCGCGCAGATGGAGCCGTGAGATGAGCGAGCCGGACCAGGCGCGGAACCGCTATTTCCTGATGACCGGCAGCCGGCTGCTCGGCGTGGCCGGCGCGTTGCTCGGGCTGGTGCTGATCGGGCGCGCGGTGGCGATGGAGCAGAAGCTGATCGGGCTGGCGCTGGTGCTGGCGGCGATGCTGTTCATCGCGGTGGTGCCGCGCGCGCTGGCGCGCCGCTGGCGCACCCCGCCCGAGGCGTGACGGCATGAAACGATTCTGGAGCGCGGTCGGCGTGGATGCCGCGGGGGTGGTGACGCTCGACGGCCGGCCGGTGCGCACGCCGGGGCGCCTGCCGCTGGCGATTCCCTATCCCGCGCTGGCCGAGGCGGTGGCGGACGAATGGCGCGCGGTAGAAGGGGAGATCGATCCGCGCACGATGCCGCTGACAGGCCTGGCCAATGCCGCGATCGAGCGTGTGCCGCAGGATCAGGCGCGCTTCGCCGCCACGCTGGCGCGGTTCGGCGAGACCGATCTGCTGTGCTACCGCGCCGACGCGCCGCCGGCCTTGGTCGCGCGCCAGGCCGAATTATGGGATCCGCTGCTCGCCTGGGCGCGGCGCCGCTATGACGTGCATGTCGAGGTGATCGCCGGGGTGATGCACCGCGCGCAGCCGGCGGCGACGATCGCGCGGCTGAGCGACGCGATCGCGGCGCGATCGGCATGGGAGCTGGCCGGCCTGTCGCCGGTGGTGACGATCGGCGGATCGCTGGTCGCCGGGCTGGCCCTACTCGAGCGCGCGGTGGATGCCGAGACGGCGTGGCGCGCGGTCGAGGCGGACGAGGACTGGCAGACCGAGCAATGGGGCCGCGACGAGGTGTCGCTGGCGGCGCTGGAGGCGCGGCGGCGAGACTTTTTCGGCGGGGCGGGGTTTCTGGCGCTGCTGGGCTAGGGGCGGACGCCCTTCCCCGCTGCCGTCATCCTGAACTTGATTCAGGATCCATTTCGCCGCTCGGGCGATCGAACGTGAGGCGCGATGGATCCTGACGTTCGTCAGGATGACGGGGGTGAATTAGCGCAGCAGCTTACGGATGAAGCCGATGATGCCGGTCTGGCGCGAGCGTTTCAGCCGTTCCGCAGCGAGGATCGTCTTGACGCAGTCGAAGCAGGTTTCGACATCGTCGTTGACCAGCACGTAATCATAGCCATCCCAATGGCTGACTTCGTTCGCGGCGCGATCCATGCGCGCGTTGATCACCTCGATCGAATCGGTGCGGCGGCCGATCAGCCGGTCGCGCAGGATCGGCATCGACGGCGGCAGGATGAACACGCGGACCACGTCGCCACCGGCCAGCTGGTGCAATTGCTGCGCGCCCTGCCAGTCGATGTCGAACAGGATGTCGTGCCCTTGTTCGAGCGCGTGCCACACCTGTGCCTTCGGCGTGCCGTAGCGATGATCGAAGACATGCGCCCATTCGAGAAATTCGTGGTTCGCGACCATCGCGCGAAACGTCTCGAGATCGGTGAAATGGTAGTGCACGCCGTCTACCTCGCCGGGGCGGATCGGACGCGTCGTATAGGAGACCGAGACCTGCAGCTCGGGATTGGATTCGAGCAATTTGCCGGCGATCGTCGACTTGCCCGCGCCCGACGGCGAGGACAGCACGAACATCATGCCGCGGCGCTTGAAGCCGTGGGGGTCGTCAGCGTTTTGGGGCGTTTCGGGCGTCGGCATGCGCGCTAGTGGCGTGGCGACGCCCGCCGCGTCAAGTCGCGGCAGGAGAATCGTGCGCGCCGGACGCCTTGCGCCCGGCCCGCGCCTGCCTCAGATGGACGTACCACGCTTCGCGTTGCGGCGCCGATCATAGGCCTTTTTCGCGACATAGGCGCCGCCGAGCGCCATGCCGAGCGGCCCCATGCGACTCAGCACGCGGCTGGCGACCAGCCCGATCGCCGCGCCCTTGACGCCGCCGCTGCCGTCACGGCGATCGATTTCACGCCCGACCAATGCACCGATAATACCGCGAATCATGCTCGTTCTCCGTCTGTGTTGTCGCTGCCAAATACGGCTGTCTTGAGTTCCGCCGCGCCGCGCAGCACGGCCCAGCCGACCGCGTAGGTGACGACCAGCGGGAGCGTGATCTTGAGCACGTTGGCGACGATCGCGCCCTTGATCGCGCCATCCGCCGCACCGTCGTCGCCGCTCATCGAATCGATCGCGCCACCGATCAGCGCGCCTATCGTCGTTGCACCCACGTCACGTCTCCCTGGTTCGAGGGCATAAAGCGGGACCGGCGATGTTGTTCCGCGATCCCCTGCGGTGCCGCTCTGGGTGAGACGCGGCACCTTCCCGCGGAATCGTCATCCTGAACTCGTTTCAGGATCCATCGTGCCTCATGGCCGATCGTCCGAGGGGCGACGTGGATCCTGAATCGAGTTCAGGATGACGGCGGCTATTAGGGTTGGGTCGCCCCTCAGACCATGTCTTCGGCGCGGACCAGGCGGTCGAAAGTGGGTTCGTCGACCAGACCGAGCGCGAGGCCGGCCTCTCTCAGCGTGAGCCCTTCGGCATGCGCGTGCTTGGCGATCTTGGCGGCATTGTCGTAGCCGATTGCGGGCGCGAGCGCGGTGACCAGCATCAGCGAGCGCGCGACGAGTTCGTCGATCCGCGCGCGGTTCGGCGCGATGCCATCGACGCAGCGCTCGGCGAAACTCGTCATGCCGCCGCTGAGCAGATGGATCGAACGCAGCACGTTCGCCCCGATCAGCGGCATGAACACGTTCAGCTCGAAATGCCCCTGCATCCCGCCGGCGGTCACCGCGCCGTTATTGCCGATCACCTGCGCGGCGACCATCGTCAGGCTCTCGCACTGCGTCGGGTTGACCTTGCCCGGCATGATCGAGCTGCCCGGCTCGTTCTCGGGTAGCGACAGCTCGCCCAGCCCCGAGCGCGGGCCGGAGCCGAGGAAGCGGATGTCGTTGGCGATCTTGGTTAGCGCCACCGCCAGCGTGGTGAGCGCGCCGTGGAAAAATACCAGGCCATCCTTGGCCGCGAGCTGCTCGAACTTGTTCGGCGCGCTTTCGAACTTTGTGCCGGCGATGTCGCTGATCGCGGCGGTCATGTCCTCCGCCCAGCCCGACGGCGCGTTCAACCCGGTGCCGACCGCGGTGCCGCCGATCGCCAGCTGGCGCAGATCGCCGTTCATGGCAGCGAGGATGCGGCGGCGGCAGCTCGCAATCTGCGCGGTATAGCCGCCGAATTCCTGCCCGAGCGTGATCGGCGTGGCATCCTGCGTGTGCGTGCGGCCGATCTTGACGATATCCGCCCAGCTCGCCGCCTTGGCGGACAACGCCGTTTCCAGCCGGTCGAGCGCGGGGAGCAGCGCCTGCTCGGTCGCCAGCACCGCCGCGACGTGCAAAGCGGTCGGGAAGCTGTCGTTGGACGACTGGCTCATATTGACGTGGTCGTTGGGGTGGACGGGTGCCTTGCCGCCGCGCGTGCCGGTGAGCGATTCGTTCGCGACGCCGGCGATGACCTCGTTGACGTTCATGTTGGTCTGGGTGCCCGAGCCGGTCTGCCAGATGACCAGCGGGAACTGATCGTCGAGCTTGCCGCTCGTTATCTCGCCCGCCGCGGCCTCGATCGCGTCGACGATCTCGCCGGCCAGGCCATGCTTGCGGTTCACCCGCGCCGCCGCCTGCTTCACGATCGCCTGGGCGTGGACGATGCCGAGCGGCATCCGTTCCCGCTCGCCGAACGGGAAATTCTCGATCGAACGCTGGGTCTGCGCACCCCAATAGGCAGTGGCGGGGACGGCGATGGGGCCGAACGAATCGGTTTCGGTGCGCGTGTCGGTCATGCAGCCTCCTTTACCCCTCTCCCATCGGGAGAGGGAGGGGCCCGCTTGGCGCAGCCAAGTGGGAGGGTGAGGGCGATGCGGCCGGTGTCGCCCTCACCCTTCCGCGCTTCGCGCTCCCTCCCTCTCCCGGTGGGAGAGGGAATTATTTCTTCCGTTTGAAATCGACCGCGACGACGTTCGAGCCGTCTTCGACCGGCACGGCGGTCGGGCCGTCATTCTCCGCTTCGTCATGCGGATCGGGGCCCTCGGGGCCGTCCTGCGCCTGGAAGCGCAGCTCGAAATTGACGCTGGGATCGTGGAAGCCGGTGACCGCCGAATAGGGGATGACGAGCTTGGAGGGCACCTGGTTGAAGCTCAGGCCGACCGAGAAGCGCTCGTCGTCGACCAGCAGATCCCAATAGCGGTTCTGCATGACGATGGTCATTTCGTCGGGGAAGCGCTCGATCAGGCGCTGCGGGATATCGACGCCGGGATTCTGCGTCTTGAACGTGATGTAGAAATGATGGTCGCCGGGCAGGCCGCCGTTTTCCGCGACCGAGCCGAGGACGCGGCCGACCACGGCGCGCAGGGCTTCCTGCACGATCTCGTCGTAAGGAATCAGGCTATCGGGCAGACCATCGCTCATGGCCCCTTGGGTAGCGCGCTTTGGGGGCGGGTCAAGATTGCATGCGCAGGGCAGCACGCTATTGGGAGGCGATGCGCACCGCCACGATCAACCGTTCGACCAGCGAAACCAGCATCGCTGTCTCCGTCAACCTCGACGGGACGGGGGCCTATACCGTCTCCACCGGCGTCGGCTTTTTCGATCACATGCTCGAGCAGCTCTCGCGCCATTCGCTGATCGATCTCGACGTGAAGACGGTCGGCGATCTGCATATCGACCAGCACCACACGGTCGAGGATACCGGCCTGGCGATCGGCGAGGCGATCGCCAAGGCGCTCGGCGACAAGCGCGGCATCCGGCGCTACGCCGACGCGCTGAGCCCGATGGACGAGACGCTGGCACGAGTCGCGATCGACATTTCCGGGCGGCCGTACCTCGTGTGGAAGACCGAGTTCAGCCAGAAGAAACTAGGCGAGATGGACACCGAAATGTTCGAGCATTTCTTCCATTCCTTCGCGCAGACCGCGGGCGTCACGCTGCACATCGAGACGCTGTACGGGCAGAACAACCACCATATCGCCGAGGCCGCATTCAAGGGCGTCGCGAGAGCGCTGCGCGAGGCGGTCGAGATCGATCCGCGCAAGGCCGGGGTCATCCCGAGCACCAAGGGGGTGTTGTGACCAACTCCCCTCCCGCTTGCGGGAGGGGTCGGGGGAGGGCCTGTCTCGGCCGCCCCTCGACATGCCCTCCCCTAGCCCCTCCCGCAAGCGGGAGGGGGATTTGAGCCTCGCCCTCATCGATTACGGCGCGGGCAACCTGCATTCGGTGCACAATGCGCTGAAGGCCGCGGGCGCCACCGATGCCGTGATCGCCGCGGATGCCGATGCGGTGGCGCGCGCCGATCGCATCGTGCTGCCCGGCGTCGGCGCGTTCGGCGCCTGCGCCGCGGCGCTGCGCGCGGTGCCCGGGATGATCGAGGCGCTGGAGCAGCGCGTGCGCATCGAGGGCGCGCCGTTTCTCGGCATCTGCGTCGGCATGCAGTTGATGGCCGAGACGGGCGAGGAGCACGGCGTGCACCAAGGGCTGGGCTGGATGCAGGGCACGGTCGCGCTGCTCGAGCCGGCCGATCCCGCGGCCAAGGTGCCGCATATGGGATGGAACGACGTGACCGCCCCCCTGCCCCACGCGCTGATCGAGCCGGGCGAGGCCTATTTCCTGCACTCCTATGCCTATCGCGGGCGCGACGTGATCGCGACCACCGATCACGCTGGCGCGGTCACCGCGGCGATCGGGCGCGACAATATGCTCGGCGTGCAATTTCATCCCGAAAAGAGCCAGCGCTACGGGCTGGCGCTCCTCGAAAGGTTTCTCGCATGGCGTCCCTGATCGTATTTCCCGCCATCGACCTCAAGGGCGGGCAGGTCGTGCGGCTGGCCGAGGGCGATATGGACCGGGCGACGGTCTATGGCGATGATCCCGCGGCACAGGCGATGCTGTTTTCAGGACAGGGCGCGGACTATCTGCATGTCGTGGATCTCGACGGGGCGTTTGCCGGCGCGTCGGTCAACGGCGATGCGGTGCGCGCGATCGTCGACCAGTTTCCCGGCCATGTGCAACTGGGCGGCGGGATCCGCGATCGCACCGCGATCGAGAAATGGTTCGATCTCGGCGTCTCGCGCGTGGTGATCGGCACCGCGGCGCTGGAAAATCCCGAACTGGTCAAACAGGCGGCGAACGATTTCCCCGGCGGGATCGTCGTCGCGGTCGACGCCAAGGACGGCATGGTCGCGACGCGCGGCTGGGCCGATGTCTCGACCGTCCCGGTAATCGACCTGGCGCGCCGCTTCGAGGATGCCGGCGTGGCGAGCCTGTTGTTCACCGATGTCGGGCGCGACGGGATGCTGAAGGGCTGCAACGTCGAGGCGACCGTCGATTTGGCGCGCGCGGTGCGCATTCCGGTCATCGCCAGCGGCGGCGTGGCCGGGATCGGCGAGATCCACATCCTCGCGCTGCACGCGCAGGATGGCGTGGAGGGCGTTATTACCGGACGCGCGCTGTATGACGGGCGGCTGGATCTGGCGGCGGCGATCAGCGTCGCGGCGGCGGCTTAGGCTTCTCCCCTCCCGCTTGCGGGAGGGGGCGGGGGAGGGCATGTCCCAAACGATGACCTGTTCTACGCTGACACGCCCTCCCCTAACCCCTCCCGCAAGCGGGAGGGGGATTTGACCGTCCGTGCCCGCGTCATCCCGTGTCTCGACGTGGCCAATGGCCGGGTCGTCAAAGGCGTCAATTTCGTCGATCTCAAGGATGCCGGCGATCCGGTCGAGCAGGCGCGCGCCTATGACGCCGCCGGGGCGGACGAATTGTGCTTCCTCGACATCACCGCGACGCACGAGGCGCGCGGGACGATCCTCGACGTCGTGCGGCGCACAGCAGAAGTGTGCTTCATGCCGGTGACGGTCGGCGGCGGGGTGCGCTCCGCCGAGGATGCGCGCGCGCTGCTGCTGGCGGGGGCGGACAAGGTGGCGGTCAATTCCGCTGCCGTCGCGCGGCCCGAGCTCGTCGCCGAGATCGCCGATCGCTTCGGCAGCCAGTGCTGCGTTGCCTCGGTCGATGCGCGGCGCAACGGCGAGCGCTGGGAGGTGTTCACGCATGGCGGCAGGCGGGCGACGGGGATCGATGCGATCGAGCATGCGCTCAATCTCGTGCGCCTGGGCGCGGGCGAATTGCTGGTCACCTCGATGGATCGCGACGGGACGCGCGGCGGCTACGATCTCGCGCTGATCCGCACGATCGCCGACCAGGTCGCGGTGCCGGTGGTCGCGTCGGGCGGGGTTGGCGGGCTGGACGATCTGGTCGCCGGCGTGATCGACGGCCATGCCAGCGCGGTGCTCGCGGCGAGCATCTTCCATTTCGGCGAGGCAAGCATCGCGGATGCGCATGCCGCGCTGGCGCAAGCGGGGGTGGCGGTGCGGCGGCCGTTGCCGCAATAATTGCCGTCATCCTGACGAAGGTCAGGATCCATTTCGCCTCGAGGGCGACGGGATTGCGGCGCGATGGATCCTGACTTTCGTCAGGATGACGGTGGGGGGTGAGGTTGCGGAATGTTAACCACTGCCGCCTATCGCCGCCCGATGCGCACGCTGTTCCTGCTTCTCCTGCTCATCGTGCCGACGGCGGTGTTCGCCGCGCATAGCGGCGTGACCAAGGTGCGGACCGGGCCGGAATGGTCCGACATCGCCTTGTTCGTGCTCGCCTGTATCGGCGTGTTCATCGTCCGCCGGGCGCTGCGCAAGCGCTTCACGTCGCGCAAGGATTGACCTCGGCGCGCGGCTGCGCCAGCGCGGGTGCATGGCCGAAGATTTCCTGAACACGCTGGAAGCGACGATCCGCGAGCGCCGCGGCGCCGATCCCACCACGTCCTATACCGCCAAATTGTTCGCCCGCGGCCGCGCCAAGATCGCGCAGAAAGTGGGCGAGGAAGCAGTCGAGACGGTGATCGCGGCGGTGGCCGACGATCGCGACGAACTGGTGTCCGAGGCGACCGACCTGCTGTTCCACCTGATGGTGCTGCTCGCCGATGCCGGGCTGAGCCTGGACGATATTCGCGCGGAAATGGTGCGGCGCGAGGGCGTTTCGGGGATCGACGAGAAGGCGGCACGCAAGCCATAACTCCCCTCCCGCTTGCGGGAGGGGCTGGGGGAGGGCATGTAACGCGACGACCGCCGGACGCTGGGACAGGCCCTCCCCTAGCCCCTCCCGCAGGCGGGAGGGGAATATTGCAATGCCGATCGACGCAACCAAGCCGTATGACGACCAGAACATCTTCGCCAAGATCCTGCGCGACGAGATCCCGTCGAGCCGCGTCTACGAGGACGAATGGGCGATCGCGTTCCACGACATCAACGCGCAGGCGCCGATCCACATCCTGGTGATCCCGCGCGGCCGCTATGTCTCATGGGACGATTTCAGCGCGCATGGCTCGGCCGAGGAGATTGCCGGCTTCATCCGCGCGGTCGGCACGGTGGCGCGCGATGCGGGGCTGGTGCCGCGCGGCTATCGCCTGCTCGCCAATACCGGGCGCCAGGCCGGGCAGGAAGTGCCGCACCTGCACGTCCACCTGTTCGCCGGCCAGCCGCTCGGGCCGATGCTGGCGCGGTAAACCGCGGCGATCCGCGCGATCCCCGCCCGATAAGGGATTGCACGTCTCCGTTTTGTCATTAGGCTCCGCCCCATAACGAGCCGGCCCATGCGCCGGCCGCTTTCGGGGAAAAGCACTACATGATATTTGGCCGTATCAAGCCACTCGACGCCATCCTGGCGACGGCGGAGAAGAAATCACTGCACCGATCACTCGGCTGGTTCCAGCTGACCCTGTTCGGCATCGGTTGCGTCATCGGCACCGGCATTTTCGTATTGACCGCGGCGGGCGCGCAGAAAGCGGGCCCCGGCCTGCTTCTCGCCTTCGCCATCGCCGGCGGCATCTGCATCATCGCCGCGCTCTGCTATGCCGAGATCGGCTCGATGATCCCGGTCGCCGGCTCCGCTTATACCTATACCTATACGACGATGGGCGAATTGCTCGCCTGGACGGTCGGCTGGGCGCTGATCCTCGAATATGCCGTTGCGGCGAGCGCGGTGTCGGTCGGCTGGTCCGGCTATTTCACCGGCACGATATTGAACCAGACATTGGGGATACATCTGCCGGCCTATCTGACCACCGCGCCGCTGGCGCTGGGCGGATCGCCGGGCGGGTTCATCAACCTGCCCGCCGTGGTGATCGCGCTGCTGGTCACCTGGCTGCTGATCATCGGCACCAGCGAGAGCGCCAAGGTCAATGCCGTGCTGGTGCTGATCAAGGTCACCGCGCTGACCGCGTTCATCGCCCTCACCCTGCCGTCCGACCAGTTCAATGCCGATAATTTCAATCCCTTCCTGCCGGCCGGCCTGTTCGGCGGGTTCGGCACCGGGGTCGGCGCGGTCGGCGCGGCGGCGACGATCTTCTTCGCCTATGTCGGCTTCGATGCGGTCTCGACCGCGGCCGAGGAAACCAAGAACCCGCAGCGCAACGTGCCGATCGGGCTGATCGGGTCGCTGCTGTTCTGCACCGTCTTCTACATGCTGGTCTCGGCCGGCGCGGTCGGCACGATCGGCGGCCAGCCGATCATGGGCCCGGGCGGCGTGCCCTTCCCGGCCGGTTCGGAAGAACTCGCCCGCCAGTGCGCGATGCCGCAATATGCCCAGCAGCTGGTCTGCTCGAACGAGGCGCTGGCGCATGTGCTGCGCCAGATCGGCTTCGGCACGATCGGCAATTTCCTCGGCTATGCCGCGTTCATCGCCCTGCCCTCGGTGATCCTGATCCTGATGTTCGGCCAGACGCGCATCTTCTTCGTGATGAGCCGTGACGGCCTGCTGCCGGAGCGGCTGTCGGCGGTGCATCCGAAATGGAAGACGCCGTATATCGTGACTGCGCTGACCGGCGCGGCGGTGGCCTTCGCAGCGGCGTTCCTGCCGGTCGGCAAGCTGGCCGACATCGCCAATGCCGGCACGCTCTACGCGTTCATGATGGTCGCCATCGCGGTGATGATCCTGCGCAAGACGGCGCCGAACGTGAAGCGCAGCTTCCGCACGCCGATCCTGTGGCTGATCGGGCCGGCGACGATCTTCGGCTGCGTGTTCCTGTTTTTCAACCTGCCGCTCGAGGCGATGCTGGTGCTGCCGGCCTGGGGCGTGATCGGGCTGGTGATCTATTATGCCTATAGCTACCGCGCGAGCCATGTCGGGCGCGGCATCATCGAGACGAACGAGGATCTGTCGGCCGACATGACGGGGATCCACCCGAACTGAGCCGGGCGAAACCGTCGGACAAAGAAAAGGCCGGGGAGCGATCCCCGGCCTTTTTCTATTCGGCACCCCGGACTTGGTCCGGGGTCCCCCGGGCCGCACGTGCGACGATGGGCCTCGGTGGGTATCGAAAGCCGCTTGGTGGACCCCGGACCAAGTCCGGGGTGACGACCTCGTTCTGTTACCCCAGCTTTGCCGCCAGCGCCTTCAGATCGACCTGCGGGCGGGCGCCGACATGGCTGATGATCTCCGCCGCACACAGCGCGCCGAGCTTGAGCGACTGTTCGACGCTCTTGCCGTTCGCCTGGCCCGACAGGAAGCCGGCGGCGAACAGATCGCCTGCGCCGGTCGTGTCGACGACGCGCTCGACCGGTGCGGCGGGCACCGCGACGGTCTTGCCGCCCGACACCGCGATCGCGCCCTGCTCGCTGCGCGTCACCACCAGCATCGGCACCTGCGCCGCTGCTGCCGCCACCGCCGCATCGAAATCCTCCGTCTCCATCAGCGCGAGGATTTCCGCTTCGTTGGCGAACATGATGTCGATCAGGCCGTCGGCCATCAGGCGGCGGAAATCGGCGCCGTGGCGCGAGATGCAGAACACGTCGCTCAGCGTGAAGGCGACCTTGCGCCCGGCCTTGCGCGATACCTCGATCGCCGCGCGCATCGCCTGGCGCGGTTCTTCCGGATCCCACAGATAGCCCTCGAGATAGAGGATCGCGGCATCGGCGATCAGATCGCGGTCGAGCGCCGCCTCGGGCAGGAACTGCGACGCGCCGAGAAAGGTGTTCATCGTGCGCTGGCCATCGGGGGTGACGAAAATCAGGCAGCGCGCGGTGGTCGGCTCGCCGTCACGGGCGACCGTGCCGAACGTCACGCCCATCGCGCGGATATCGTGCGCGAACACGTCGCCGAGCTGATCCTTGGCGACCTGGCCGATAAAGCCGCATTTGCCGCCCAGCGCCGCGATGCCGGCGACGGTGTTGGCCGCCGAGCCGCCCGACGCCTCGATGCCCGGGCCCATCTTGTCGTACAAAGCGTCGGCTTCTTCGGGCGAGAACATCAGCTGCATCGAGCCCTTGGCCATGTTCTCGGCGGCGAGGAAGGCGTCGTCGGAATGCGACAGGACATCGACGATGGCATTGCCGATCGCGACGACGTCATAAGTGGGGCTGGTCAAAGAATGCGCTCCTGAGCGGGAAATGTTGGCGTTGGCCGTAATGGGGCCAGACACGCGGCGCAACCAATGCCGAGTGCGGCGCCCCCCGCCCCACTGCCGTCATGCTGAACTCGTTTCAGCATCCAGCGTGCAACAACTCCTGCCCTTCCGGGTGGAGGGATGGATCCTGAAACGAGTTCAGGATGACGGTTGGCGAGAGGAGCCGCACAATACGCAGGTGGACTTGATGGCGGCACGCGATACACGTCGCGCATGATCCGCGCCTTCTTCCTCTCGCTTGCGCAACTCGGCGACCGGCGCATCATCGGCGTGTTCCTCAAATCGCTCGCGCTGACGCTCGTGCTGCTTGCCGCGCTCGGCGTGGGCGCGTGGTACGCGCTGACCTGGGCGGTCGCCTATTGGGGATTCGGCAGCGGGGCGCAGGGGATTGCCGGCGTCGCGGCGGTGATCCTCGCGCTGGTCACTGCCGGCGTGCTGTTTCGCGGTGTCGCGGTGCTGGTGATCGGCCTGTTCGCCGACGAGGTGGTGCAGGCGGTGGAGGCGAAACACTATCCACAGGCGCTGACGACCGCGCGCGCGGTGCCGCTGGCGCGCTCGATCGGCATGGGGCTCGGCTCGGTCGCGCGGTTCGCCGGGATCAACCTGCTGCTGGTGCCGGTCTATCTGCTCCTGCTGGTCACCGGGATCGGCCCGGCAATCCTGTTCTTCATCGTCAACGGCTGGCTGCTCGGGCGCGATCTCGGCGACATGGTCGCGGTGCGGCACATGGGCATGGCGGAGCTGAAGGGGTGGCGCGGCGCGACTGCGCTCAGCCGGTTCGTGCTTGGGCTGATCGGCACCGGATTGTTCGTCGTGCCGTTCGTCAATCTCGCCGCGCCGGTTATAGTCGCGGCGATGGCCACGCACTGGTTCCATCAGGGACGACGCAAATGAACCGTATCATGACGATCCTGGCACCGGGCCTGCTGCTCGCCGGCTGCGCCGCGGGCGGCACGACGGGCCCGGCGCGCGCGCCGTTCGTGCCGATCCCGACCGGCACGCTGGGGCTGGAAGGCGTGATCGGCCAGAATGCGCGCGGGCTGGTCGCTCGGCTCGGCACGCCGGTCGCCGACCTGACCGAGGGCAATGCGCGCAAACTGCAATTCGCCAGCGGCACCTGTGTACTCGACGCGTACCTCTATCCCAAGGGCAATGCCGAGCCGACCGTCACCTATCTCGACGCACGGCAGAGCGACGGCAGTCCGATCGACCGCGCAAGCTGCGTGTCGGCGCTGCAGATGAAGGCGCGCGGGGGGAAGTAATTCTAACGCAGTTGCCGTTTTGGCTAATGCGCTCGCGCGTACAGGATTTTCCGAATGGCGCGCGCTTGATCGCTGTCGACGTTAAAGATGAACGCACTCGAACAAGGTGCTTGGAGAATTGTCAGGGCATTGCGGTCCGGGCTGGGTATGATCGTGGCGCTCGGACCGCGAAGCGGAGGGCTGAGCGAGCCCGGCCGGCGCAGCGCGATCAGGTATTGCCCCGGCGCCATTCGGTCCGGTTCTCCAAAGGTGGAATTGTCCCAGGTGACCGAAATCCTAGCCCCTGCTTTGCCGAGGAGCACCTCGTCGACCTGAATGTCGAAATGCGCATAATCGGACAATAGCCCCTGCTTTGGATCTGCATACATCTTGCGCATGTCGGGCGACAAATGGGGCGACAGGAGCATCCGTCGGCGGGACGACTCGTCACGGATGATCCGGTACTTGTCGATACGACCTATCACTACGACATCCGCATAGCGCACGTCTTCAAGCGTTGGCGCGACGGTCATGCGGCAGGCATGCGCAGGGCCGGCGACCATCGTCGCCAATGCAGCCAAGGCCGCGCTCCAATGGCGCAGTGGACGAACCTTTGTGATCTGCTGCATCGAGTTTCAGCCAAGCAGTTCCTGTCGACCAAAAATAGCGCGGAACACCTTAACCGGTGGTTTCGAATGACAATTGGCGCTTGATTCGCGTTAGCGCCCAGCCCGCCGCATCGCGCACCACCGCCGACTCATCCTCCAGCAAGCGGGACAGCGGCGCGATCAGCGCCGCCGCGCCGCTATTCCCGGCCGCGATCGCCGCGTTGCGCACCATGCGATCGCGGCCGATGCGCTTGATCGGGGAGCCGGCGAACACCTGGCGGAAGGCGGCATCATCGAGCGCGAGCAGATCGGCCAGCGCCGGCGCGGCGAGCTCGGCGCGCGGGGCGAAGGCGAGGTTGGCGCTGGCCGCGGCGGCGAACTTGTTCCACGGGCAGACCGCCAGGCAATCGTCGCAGCCATAGATGCGGTTGCCGATGGCCGCGCGGAATTCCTCCGGGATCGGGCCGGCATGCTCGATCGTGAGATACGAGATGCAGCGCCGGGCATCGAGCCGGTAGGGCGCGGGGAAGGCGTCGGTCGGGCAGGCGCGCTGGCAGGCGTCGCACGAGCCGCACGTGTCCTGGCCCGGCGTATCGGGCGCCAGCTCGAGCTCGAGCGTGGTGTAGATCGCGCCGAGGAACAGCCAGCTGCCATGCGCGCGGCTGACGAGATTGGTGTGCTTGCCCTGCCAGCCGAGCCCCGCCGCCTCGGACAGCGGCTTTTCCATCACTGGTGCTGTATCGACGAACACCTTCAAGTCGTGCGGATAATCCCTGGGCAATTCGGCGACCAGCCAGCGCGCGAGCGCCTTCAGATTGCGCTTGATCACGTCGTGATAATCGCCGCCTTGCGCATAGACCGAGATGCGGCCCACCTCCCCCGCCCCGGCCAAGGCCAGCGGATCGGTCGCCGGCGCATAGCTCATGCCCAAAGCGATCACGCTCTTCACCTCGGGCCACAGGCCGGCGGGCGATTCGCGGTGATGGGCGCGTTCCTCCATCCAGATCATGTCGCCGTGTCGCCCCTCGGCCAGCCATTGCCGCAGCCGTGCCGCGGTCTGCGGCGCGGCATCGGCGCGCGCCACGCCGCACGCGACGAAGCCCAGTTCCGCCGCTTTCGCCTTCATTCGATCGGTGAGTGACTTGTCCTGATGCACCACAGCCCGCTACCACGTTCGCGAAGCGCCAACACCTCTGCCGTGCGGCCGGGGCGCAGGCGGCTATAAGGGACGCACGTGACGAGCGACACTCTGGCCATCAGCGCCACCGGCCTGATCAAGAATTTCGGCGGCCGCCGCGTCGTCGACGGGATCGACATCGCCGTGCCCAAGGGCGCGATCTACGGCGTGCTCGGGCCCAATGGCGCGGGCAAGACGACCACGCTCAGGATGCTGCTCGGCATCATCGAGCCCGATGGCGGCCACCGCACCCTGCTCGGCCACGAGCGGCCGCGCGAGGCGAGCGACCAGGTCGGCTATCTGCCGGAGGAACGCGGCCTCTATCCGGCGATGAAGGCCAAGGACGCGATCGCCTTTCTCGGCGCGCTGCGCGGGCTCGATCTCAAGACCGGGCGCAAGCGCGCGATCGACCTGCTCGAGGCCGCCGGGCTCGGCCATGCGGTGGATACCAAGATCCGCAAACTCTCCAAGGGCATGGCGCAGCTGGTGCAGCTGCTCGGCTCGGTCGTGCACCGGCCCGATCTGCTCGTGCTCGACGAGCCATTTTCCGGGCTCGACCCGGTCAACCAGGAGCGGCTCGAGGCGCTGATCGTCGCCGAGCGCGATCGTGGCGCGACGATCCTGTTTTCGACCCATGTGATGGCGCATGCCGAGCGGCTGTGCGACCGATTGTGCATCATCGCCGGGGGCAAGCGCCGATTCGAGGGCACGGTGGCGGATGCACGCGGCACGCTGCCGATGAAGGCGCATTACGTGCCGCACCATGACGGAGACGGCATCGCCGCGCTGCTGCCGGCGGATGCGGTGCGCGACGCCGACGGCTGGCGCTTCACCGTGCCCGAGGACGGCGCCGAGGCGATCCTGAAGCGCCTGATCGATGCCGGATTCGGCATTGCCGGCCTGTCGATCGAGCGGCCCGGGCTGCACGAGGCGTTCGTGCGCATCGTCGGCGCGGCGGCCCAGGACGACGAAGCGGACTCGCTGGAGCAGGCAGCATGAGCGCGCAGCAGAGCAATACGCGGCGGCTGATCCGCCAGACGCTGACCATCGCGCGGCGCGATTTCATCGCCACGGTGTTCACCCCCACCTTCCTGATCTTCCTGTTCGCGCCGCTGATCATGGGATCGTTCGGCGCGATCGGCGGCCTGGGCGCGTTGAGCATGAAACAGGGCAACGACACCAAGGACCGGATCGTCGCGATCGTTCCCCCCGCCGAGGCGGCGGCGATGGCCGCGATCGACACGCGGCTGCGCCGGATCTTCCGCGGCCGCGACGAACGCCCGCCGGCGCTGGTCACCGAAGCGCCGCGCGGCGATGCGGCGGCGCGCGCCCGCGCCGAGCTGCAGGCCAAGGATTACGACGTCTCGGCCGTGCTGTACGGCCCGCTCGCCACGCCGACGATCCTGTACGGCGCGCAAGGCGCGCGCACCGCCGACTATCTCGCCGAACTGGCCGAGGCGACCTTGCGTGCCGAACGCAGCGGCGGCAGCGCGGCGCTGAGCCGGCCAACCAAGCAATCGGTGGCGCGCACCAAGGTCTCCAATGGCGGCAAGAACCAGGCGGCGTTCTTCACCGTGTTCGGCATCTTCTTCCTGACGCTGCTGCTCGCCGGCCAGGCGGTCGGCACGATGGCGGAGGAGCGCAGCAACAAGGTGATCGAAGTACTCGCCGCCGCGGTGCCGCTCGAATCGGTGTTCCTCGGCAAATTGCTCGGCATGTTCGGCGTGGCGGTGCTGTTCGTCGGCTTCTGGGGCACGCTGGTGAGCCAGATCGCCGCGATCGCCCCGCCGGGGCTTGCCGCGGCGTTGGCGACGATCGGCCCGGCGGTCGGCATGCCCGTCTATGTCGTGCTGTTCTTCGCCTATTTCACCATGGCGTACATGCTGCTGGGCGCGGTGTTCCTGAGCGTCGGCGCGCAGGCCTCGACAATGCGCGAGATCCAGATGCTGTCGCTGCCGATCACCATCGTGCAGGTGGCGATGTTCGGCCTGGCCTCGGTCGCCGCGGCGCAGCCGGGCACCGCAGTGGCGACGTTCGCGGAATGGTTTCCCTTCTCCTCGCCGTTCGCGATGGCCGCGCGCGCCGCGAACCGGCCCGAGCTGTGGCCGCATCTGCTGGCGCTGGCATGGCAGTTGTTGTGGGTCGGCATCGTCATCACGATCGGTGCGCGCGCCTTCCGCCGCGGCGTGCTGCAATCGGGCAGCGGGAAGTTCAGCGTGAAGGCGTTGTTCGGGCGGTAATCTCATTCCCCCTCCCGATGGGAGAGGGAATTATCACTATTGACCTTGGTGTCAGTTAGCGCTCTTCTCCCCGCAAAGGAGAGGCAATCATGGCCACGATGCTGCACCCGGTGGAGTCGCGCGCGGATCCGCTCGACGTGAGCCGCGCCGAACTGTACCGCGACGATATCTGGCACGACCCGTTCCGTACGCTGCGCGCCACCGCCCCGGTCCACCGCGTGGAGGACAGCAGCTACGGCGCTTATTGGTCGATCTCCGCCTACAAGCCGATCATCGAGATCGAATCGCTGCCCGAAATCTTCTCCAGCGAGGCCGGCGGGATCACCATCGCCGACTTTATCGAGAGCGACGATACGGTGAAGATGCCGATGTTCATCGCCATGGACCGGCCCAAACATACCGGCCAGCGCCGCACCGTCGCCCCGGCCTTCACGCCCAGCGAAATGGTGCGGATGAGCGACGATATCCGGCGACGGACGGGCGAGATCCTCGATGGACTGCCGTGGGGCGAGGAGTTCGACTGGGTCGATCGCGTGTCGATCGAACTGACCACGCAGATGCTGGCGATCCTGTTCGATTTCCCGTGGGAGGACCGGCGCAAGCTGACCTTCTGGTCCGACTGGGCGGGCGACATCGAGCTGGTCAAGGACGAGAGCAAGCGCGCCGAGCGGCTCGGCTACATGTACGAATGCGGCGCCTATTTTAAGAAATTGTGGGACCAGAAGGTCGGCCAGCCGCCGACGCCCGATCTCATTTCGATGATGATCCATTCGGATGCGATGCGCGAGATGGATCATCTCGAATTCCTCGGCAATCTCATCCTGCTGATCGTCGGCGGCAACGATACGACGCGCAACACGATGACCGGCCTGGTCTATGCGCTCGACAAATTCCCCGACAGCCGCGCCAAGCTCGAGGCCGATCCGTCGCTGATCGGCAATACCGTGCAGGAGATCATCCGGTGGCAGACGCCGCTGGCGCATATGCGCCGCACCGCGACGCAGGATGCAATCGTCGGCGGGCAGCAGATCCGCGCCGGCGAGAAGCTGATCCTCTGGTATCTCTCGGCCAATCGCGACGAAAGCGTGTTCGAGGATGCCGATACGCTGCTGGTCGACCGGCCGAATGCGCGGCGGCACCTGGCGTTCGGGCACGGCATCCACCGCTGCGTCGGCGCGCGGCTGGCCGAGCTGCAGATCGCCACGCTGCTCGAGGAAATGGCCAAGCGACGGATGCGGGTCAACGTCATGCGCGAGCCGCAGCGCGTCGCGCAATGTTTCGTGCACGGCTACAAGTCGCTGCCGGTGACGCTCTCGAAATATTGACGCGCGTCGCCCCGGCGGTGGCCCCGGCCGCTGCGGGGCGGCACGACGCCTGCATCTCGCAACCGCCCCTCCGCGTACTTACATCCGAACCAGATGCCCGACGCGAGGACGCCCATGACCCACAATCGCCGCCATTTCCTGACGCTCGCCGGCACCGGCGCCGCCGCGTTCGCGCTGTTCGGCTGCCGTGGTGCCACCGCCGCGCCGGAAAAGTTCGACTATGTGCTGAGCGATGCGCAGTGGAAGGCCAAGCTGTCGCCGGCGGCCTATCAGACGCTGCGCCACGAGGCGACCGAGCGGCCGTATAGCAGCCCGCTCAACGCCGAGCATCGCGCCGGCACGTTCAGTTGCGCCGGCTGCGCGCTGCCGCTCTATGCGTCTTCCACCAAGTTCGAGAGCGGGACGGGCTGGCCGAGCTTCTGGCAGCCGCTGCCAAACGCGGTGCGCACGCGGCGCGACGGATCGTTGGGCTTCACGCGGACCGAAGTGCATTGCCGCAAATGCGGCGGGCATCTGGGCCATGTGTTCGACGACGGGCCGAAGCCGACGGGGAAGCGCTATTGTATGAACGGCGTGGCGATGACGTTCAGGCCGAAGGGGTGAAACCACGGCTCCCCGGCCTTGAGCCGGGGTCCGGCTTCTTCTTACCGGCGGTAAGCGGGCCCCGGCTCAAGGCCGGGATGACGAAGGGTTTAGAACGCCACCCGATCGACCATCGACAGCACGCCGACGGTCTTGCTCTTGGCGGCGGCCATCGTGACGGTCGGCAGCGGCGCGACATCGTCCGTCGCGGCGGCGCCGTCGGCATAGATGAAGCCGTTGGCCGGATAGGCCGAGGTGCCGAGATCGTGGTTGGCGGCATACCAGACCTTGACCATCGACCAGTCGCCTGCCGCCGAGACGTCGACCGCGCGCACATCGCGTTCGATCCCGCCGCGACGCGACCAGTTGGCATGGGTCAGCGTGACTTCACGGTCGCTGATCACACCCGAGACCATCGCGACATGGCCGAGCCGCATGCGGCCGCTCGACTGGAGCGAGAGGACCGCGCCGACCTTGGGCGCCTTGCCGCGGGCATAGCGGCCGGCGGCCTGCGCCCACCAGGTATTGGCATTGCCGTGGATGTTGATGCCGGAGATCGAGCGGGCATAGGGCGCGCACTGCCAGAACTGCGCTGCGGCTGGGGTCGCCCCCATCAGGACGCACGATACTGCCAGTGCACAACGCACTGCAAAAGCCCGGAATTTCATATGACCCCCTCAGGTCCGCTCGTTCAGTGAGGGTCACAAAGCAGGTCGGCGGCGGGGTGGAAACCCCCGCGCAGGTTTGTGCGGAACCTTTCAGGACGAAGTGAGTTGACCGTACGACGAGCCCCCTCACCCGTCCCGCGGACCGCCCGCCCCAGCCTCAGATCCAGCTTCAGATGACGTATTCGACCGTCAGCATCTGCGTCAGATCGGCGCGCTTGGCGGCGCGCTTGGCCAGCATCTCCTGGTGCAGCGCCTTGACCGTGTCACTGCCTGCGGTCTTGAAGGCGAACGGCAGCCAGGCGTGCAGCGCACAGCGCACGCCGCCCCAAATCATGCGAAAACCGAAACTGGAGGCGACGCCGAAATGCTCGGTGAAGCTCTCGCCGACGGATTTGGGGTGATCGAGAAACAGGCGGCGGATCATGGGCTTACTCTCGTGGCTGGTGCGGGGCTGGTCTATCACGGGAGGCGGCGGGTGTCAGCCGTGCGTCTGCTGCCTGCCCGGCAGAATGGCGTCAGGCCAGCTTTGCCAGCATCTCCGCGGCGAGCTGGCTCAGCGTATCGTCGCGCGCGCCCATCACCACGATGCGATCGCCCGGCCGCGCCAGCGCCACGAGGTGCGCCGCCGCGCCCGCCCGATCGGCGATATGCACCGCCTGCGCGCCGGTCGCGGCGATTTCGGCGACGATATCCGCGCTGGTCACGTCGCGCGATACCGTGCCGCCCTGATAGACCGGATCGGGCAGCACCAGCACGTCATCGGCGGCGAGCCGTTCGGCGAACATCGCCACCAGATCGTGCCGCATCACCTTCAGCGGGCCATAGCCATGTGGCTGGAACAGCACGAGCAGCCGCCCGGGAAAGGCGTGCAGCGTCTCCAGCGTGGCGGCGATCTTGTCCGGATTGTGCCCGAAATCGTCGATCACCGCGACGCCTCCGGCCGTGCCGACGCGCTCGAAGCGCCGCTTGAGGCCGACAAAACCCTCGATCGCCTGGATCGCCTCGGCCAGCGGCACGCCCGCCGCGCGCGCCGCGCCGAGCGCCGCCAGCGCGTTGGCCACATTGTGCCGCCCCGGCACCGACAGCCGCACCTTGTGACGCTCGCCACCCTTCACGAGATCGAAGCTGATCGCGAACGGCTCCGGCGCCAAATTCTCGGCGCGCAGATCGGCCGAGGCATCGATCGCGAAGGTGACGAGCCGGTCGCGCGGCAGGCTCATCGCCAGCGCGGCGGATTCGGCATCGCCGACATTGACCACCGTGGTCACCGCCTTGGCGGCGAAGGTGCCGAACAGGCTGCGCAATTCCTCGAGGCTCTTGTGATCGAGGCTGACATTGTTGAGCACCGCGATCTTGGGATGATAAAGCGCGATCGAGCCGTCGCTCTCGTCCACTTCCGAGACGAACGCCTCCCCCTCGCCGACCAGCGCGCTGGCGAAGGGCGCGTCCGGCGCCGCGAAATTCTTCATGACCGCGCCGTTCATTACCGTGGGCGCGCGCCCGCAGGCGTGCAGGATCCAGCCGATCATGCCCGTGACGGTCGATTTGCCGCTCGTCCCCGCGACGCCGATCGGCAGCACGCTGGCGTTGAACAACTGGCTGAGCAGTTCGGCCCGGCTCATCCGCGGCGCGCCGAGCGCGTCCGCCGCGACGATATCCGGCACGGTCGATTCGATTGCCGCGGAGGCGACGACGATCTGGTCCGCCGAGGTGACGCCCGATCCGTCCTGCGGAAACAGCGTCACGCCCTTGGCGGCGAGATCATCGAACTTGGCCGGCAGCCGCCCGGCATCGAGCGTCCGATCCGATCCCGCGACGGTCGCGCCGCGCCCGGCGAGTATCATCGCCAGTGGCATCATGCCGCTGCCGCCGATGCCGACGAAGAAATAGTGCGATGAGGCGTCGGGGGCGGGGAAGTAAGGTTTGCCGTTGGTCATTGCGCGGGGCTATCGCGGGTCAGCGCAAACCGCCACGGGAAATGTGATGAAGATCGGAGTGGTCGCCCCCGCGCGGGGGATTGACGAGGCATTGGCGGCACGCGCGCAGGGACTGGCGGCGATCATCGCGCCGGAGGTCGATCTGGTGATCGATCCGCAATGCTTCCTGGCCGAGGGGCATTTCGCGGGATCGGATGCGGTGCGCACCGCCGCGTTCGTCACGATGGCGAACGATCCGACGATCGACGCGATCTGGTTCGCGCGCGGTGGCTATGGCTCCAACCGCATCCTGCACGCGGCGATCCCCGCGCTCGGCGCGGCGGCGCGGCGCAAGACCTATCTCGGCTTTTCCGACATGGGGTTCGTGCTCGGCGCGCTCTATGCCGCGCGGATCGGGCAACCGGTGCATGGCCCGATGGTCTCGACCGCGGGCAGCGGCGACGGCGGGATCGGTTTCAGCCGCGCGCTGCTGTGGCTGACCAAGAAGGATCGCGCGGTGCTCGAACCGGGGCTCGACGGCCGCCCGGCGGCGGCGTTCAACCTCGCGATCCTGACCGCGCTGATCGGAACGCCCTGGCTGCCCGATTTGACCGATCACGTGCTGATCGTCGAGGACGTGTCCGAGCCGCTCTACCGGATCGACCGGATGCTGTTCACCATGGCGCACGCGACGCAGCTCAAGGGCATTGCCGGCGTCCGCCTGGGCCAGATCAGCGACGTCCAGGCGAACGAGCCGGAATGGGGCGAGACGATCGAGACGATGATCCAGCGCTGGTGCGGCGAGATGCGCGTGCCCTATCTGGGGCGCGCCGAGATCGGCCATACCCGCAGCAACCGCGTGGTGCCGTTCGGCATCGCCTGACGCGAATTCGTCCCCGTGGCGCCCCGCCCCCTCGGCCGCCGTCTATAATGGACAGCGCGTCATCGCACGCGATCCATAGCGCGGGGAAGATCGATGAACTGGTTTCGGGCCGATGCGCCCATTCGCTTGAAGATGCTGGTGTCCTACGGCAGCCTGGTCGGGCTGCTGGGCATCGTGACGCTGGCCACGCTATTGTCGCCCGCGGCAGCGCCGTGGGTCGCGCTGGGCGCGACCGGCCTGGGCGTCGTGCTGGCGCATCTGTTCCGCGAGGCGGTGTGCGTCCCCTATGTCACCACCGTGGTGCGGATGGAGGGGCTCGCGGCGGGCGATCTCGACAGTCCGATCCACTTTACCGACTATAAGGATTGCGTCGGCCGGATGACCAAGGCGATGTTCGCGTTCCGCGCGACCGCGCAGGAACAGATCGCGCTCAACGAACAATCGGCGCGCCATTCGGCGATCATCAAGCGGATGGCGGAAAATTTCGACTGCCTGTCCAATTGCGATCTGACTGCCGACATCACGGAGGATTATCCGGCCGAATATGCGCCGCTCAAGGCGAGCTTCAACCAGGCGCTAGCCAGCCTGCGCGGGCTGCTCGGATCGGTGATGGCCGGCACGAGCAACATCCGCAGCGGATCGAGCGAGATCGCGCAGGCCTCCAACGACCTCGCGCGGCGCACCGAAAGCAATGCGGCAAGCCTGGAGCAGACCGCCGCCGCGATCCAGCAGGTCGATTCCCGGCTGAAGGCGACCGCGCACGCCGCGACACAATCGGTCGAGACGTCGGAACAGGCCAAGACCGCGGTGCAGGCCGGGCGCGAGCGCACCGACGATGCGGTCAAGGCGATGACGCGCGTGCTGGAAAGCGCCAAGGGGATCGACGACGTGATCGAGGGGCTCGACAAGATCGCGTTCCAGACGCGCGTTCTGGCGATGAACGCCGCGGTCGAGGCGGGGCGCGCCGGCGATGCCGGGCGCGGCTTCGCGGTCGTCGCGGATCTGGTCAGCGCGCTGGCGATGCGCGCCGAGGAGGAAGCCAAGCGCGCGCGCGACCAGCTGAGCGTGACCCGGCTGGACATCGGCGCGGCGGTCGACGCCGTCCAGGAAGTCGACGATGCGTTCGGCGTGATCCTGACCTCGGGCGAACAGGCGGCGCGGCTTGCCGAGCAGATCGCCAACGACAATGCCGCGCAGGCCAGCGCGATCAGCGAGGTGAGCAGCGCGGTGCACGAAATGGATACGTCGACCCAGCAGAATGCGGCGATGGTCGAACAGACCTCGGCGGCGGCACGCAACCTGACCCACGAGGTGGCGCAGCTCGCCGCGCAGGCCGATCGCTTCCGGGTCGAGCGCACCGAGCGGACCGAGCGAGCCGAGCGAACCGGGCGGGCCGAGCGACTGTACGAGGCCGTCGGCCATTGCTGAGCGGCCGACGCGGCTGAACGGAGGCGGGTCGCTGGCCCGCCTCTTTGCCACGCGACTCATGCCCGTGCACGACAGGGTGACGGAACGGACGCGCTTGCCTATATCGGCGCACCCGGCTTAAGCCGGCCGTCCACTCCTCCACGGAAAGACCCTGTCCTCATGTCCGCGCTGTTCCGCATCTCGCTGCCCGACGGTTCCGTCCGCGAGGTAGCCCCGGGGACTACCCCGGCGGACATCGCCGCGGCGATCGGCCCCGGCCTCGCCAAGGCGGCGATCGCCGCGCGCGTCGATGGCGAGCTGCGCGATATCATGCGCCCGTTCGAGCGCGATTCGCAGCTTGCCCTGGTTACCGCGCGCGACGAAGCCGATGCGCTGGAGCTCGCGCGGCACGATTTCGCGCATGTCATGGCCGAAGCGGTGCAGCATCTGTTCCCCGGCACGCAGATCACCTTCGGCCCGGCGACGGACGACGGCTTCTATTACGATTTCGCGCCGAAGGACCGGCAGTTCACGGAAGAGGATTTGCCCGCGATCGAGGCGGAGATGCGCCGCATCATCGCCAAGAACGAGCCGTTCGTCCGCGAAGTGTGGAGCCGCCAGCAGCTGATCGAGACCTGGACCCGGCAGGGCGAGACGTTCAAGGCCGAATGGGCCGCCGAACTGCCCGAGGGCGAGGAACTGACGATCTATCGGCAAGGAGCCTGGCTCGACATGTGCCGCGGGCCGCACATGGTCTCGACCGGCAAGCTCGACCCGAACGCGTTCAAGCTGACGCGCGTCTCTGGCGCCTATTGGCGCGGCGACCAGAACAACGCGATGCTGAGCCGGATCTACGGCACGGCGTGGCTTAACAAGAAGCAGCTCGATGCGCATCTGACGATGCTCGAGGAGGCAGCCAAGCGCGACCACCGCAAGATCGGTCAGGAAATGGACCTGTTCCATCTCCAGTCCGAGGCGCAAGGGTCCGTGTTCTGGCACCCCAAGGGCTATATGATCTGGCGCCAGCTGGAGGCCTATATGCGCCGCCGGCTCGATGCCGCGGGCTATGAGGAAGTGAAGACGCCGCAGCTGATGGACGCGCGCCAGTGGGAGCAGTCCGGCCACTGGGGCAAATATCGCGAGAACATGTTCGTCGTGCCAGACGAGATTCCGAACACCGACGATGCGGCGGCGATCTTCAGCGGCACCGCCGACCTGATGGCGCTGAAGCCGATGAACTGCCCGGCGCACGTGCTGATCTTCCGCCAGGGGATCAAGAGCTACCGCGACCTGCCAATGCGCATGGCCGAATTCGGCTGCTGCCACCGCAACGAGCCGCACGGCGCGCTGCACGGCATCATGCGCGTGCGCCAGTTCACGCAGGACGACGCGCATATCTTCGTGCGCGAGGACCAGCTGGTCGCGGAAGTGCAGAGCTTCTGCGAACTGCTCGACAGCGTGTACCGCGATCTCGGCTTCGAGGATTATGCGGTCAAGCTGGCGCTGCGCCCCGACAAGCGTTTCGGCAGCGAAGAAATGTGGGACAAGGCCGAGCACGAGCTGCGCGAGGCGGTGCTGACCTCGAAGCTCAGCGATTCGATCAAGGCCAAGTTCGAGGAACTGCCGGGCGAAGGCGCCTTCTATGCGCCGAAGCTCGAATTCCACCTGACCGACGCGATCGGGCGGACCTGGCAGGTCGGCACGATCCAGTCCGATCGCGTGCTGCCCGAGCGGCTCGACGCCAGCTATGTCGGGCAGGATGGCGAGCGCCACCGCCCGGTGATGCTGCACCGCGCGATCCTCGGCACGTTCGAACGCTTTCTCGGCATCCTGATCGAGCATCATGCCGGGCGCTTCCCGCTCTGGCTGGCGCCGGTGCAGGCGGTGGTCGCGACGATCGTGTCGGATGCCGACGATTATGCGCAAGAGGTAGCCGAGAAGCTCAAGGCGGCGGGGATCCGCGTCGAGACCGACCTGCGCAACGAGAAGATCAACTACAAGGTACGCGAACATTCGCTCGCCAAGGTGCCCAATTTGCTGGTGGTGGGCAAGCGCGAGGCCGAGGAAGGCACCGTGGCGCTGCGCCAGTTGGGCAGCGAGCGGCAGCAATTCCTGTCGCTCGACGACGTGATCGCCAAGCTGGTCGAGGATGCCAAAGCGCCGGATTTGTGATATTTCACAGGCAATGACCGTCTTTCAGAATATCCGGAAGGGACTGATCCCGGCGCGACTGACCGTCGATGACGTCTACGCGCTGACGGAATCGGGCGTTTTGGCGGAAAGCGACAATTTCGAGCTGATCGACGGGGAGATCGTGCCGATGGCTGCGGCAAAGGCCAATTGCCACGAGATCATGAAATCGCGGTTGACCCGCATTCTGGTGCTTTCCCTTGCCGATGATGTCCGTCTGTTCGTCGAACCTTCGGTCAGCCTGGCACCAGACATTCTGGTTGAACCGGACCTTGCTGTCTGGCGCAAAGACGGCCTGCCGCGAGAAATGCGCGGCCCCGATCTGTCGATCGTCATCGAAGTGGCGGACAGTTCGCTCGGCTACGACCTGCGCATCAAATCACCGCTATACGCCAAGTACGGCGTCCGTGATTATTGGGTCGTCGATGCCGTTCGCCAGACGATCCGCGTCCACCGCCTGCCGGTCGATGGCCGCTATACCGATGTCGAGGAATATGAGGCGCACGACGCCGTAGCTGCCCTGCTGCTGCCCGGCGTCGTGATCCAGCTAGATTCATTGGACTGAACTTTCAATTTCACCGCTTCGGTATTATATCCGACCGTCAACAACCACAGGAGCTACACCTATCCGACCCCCAATGACCCGCCAGGCGCCGCCGATGAACGGCCCTCGCTTCAACGAATTCATCCTGTCGCCCAAGGTCCGCGTGATCGACGGAGAGGGCGAGAATCTCGGCGTGATGTACACCCGCGAAGCGATGGAGCAGGCGCGCGAGGTCGGTCTCGACCTGGTCGAGGTGTCGCCCAACGCCGATCCGCCGGTGGCCAAGTTCCTCGATGTCGGCAAGTTCAAGTACGAGGCGCAGAAGAAGGCGAATCTCGCCCGCAAGAGCCAGAAGACGCAGGAGATCAAAGAGATCAAGATGCGTCCGAACATCGACGACCACGATTACAACACCAAGATGAAGAAGGTCGCCGAGTTCATCGACGAGGGCGACAAGGTCAAGATCACGCTGCGCTTCCGCGGCCGCGAGCTGAGCCACGGCCAGCTCGGCATGGCGCTGCTGCAGCGCGTGCAGGCGGACATTGCCGAGACCGCGAAGGTCGAGGCCTATCCGCGCATGGAAGGCCGTCAGATGCTGATGGTGCTCTCGCCCAAATAATATCCCGCGGTCGGGCCGGTTGCAAAGATGACAATCATCATTGTTGCCGGCCCGTTGCTTCTCGCGCTTTCCGTAACGGAAAATGCGCTGACGATTGCGTAAAGCGCAATCACACCCTTCGACATAGAACCGATCCGGCCAAGAATGGCCGATTTCTAGTCATTTATTGGCTTTACCTCACGCGTTTGCGCTCTATGACACCGAGCCCCAATGGCAAATATGCCGGGCACGAAATTCCAGGAGAGGCTCGCTATGCGCAAAACCGCGTTACTGTTGTCCGTCGCTACGATGGCGATCACGTCCCCCGCTCTGGCGCAGGACGCCACCGCCAGCACGACCACCACCGAGACGACGACGCAGGACGCGCAGGTCGCCTCCGAAGCCACCGCCCCCGCCGATACCGCCGCCGACACGACCGAAGAGGTCTCCAGCCAGGGCGACATCATCGTCACCGCCACGCGCCGCAGCGAGCGCCTGTCCAACGTGCCGATCGCGGTGTCCGCGGTCAGCCAGGAAGCGCTGCAGAATTCCGGCGCGACCGATATCCGCCAGCTCAGCCAGCTCGCCCCGTCGCTGCTGGTCAGCTCGACCGGTAGCGAATCAAACGCCTCGGCGCGTATCCGCGGCATCGGCACGGTCGGCGACAATCCCGGCCTGGAAAGCTCGGTCGCGACGTTCATCGACGGCGTCTATCGCAGCCGCACCGGCTCCGGGCTCAACGATCTCGGCGAAGTCGATCGCATCGAAGTGCTGCGCGGCCCGCAGGGCACGCTGTCGGGTCGCAACGCCTCTGCCGGCACGATCAGCGTGATCACCAAGGCACCGGATCTGAACAAGTTCGGCGGCTATGCCGAGGGCACGTACGGCAATTACAACAATATCCGCCTTGCCGGCGCCATCACCGGCCCGATCAGCGAGACGCTGGGCTTCCGCATCGACGGCATCTACGCCAAGCGCGACGGCTATTATTACGACGTCGTCAACGACACCGATTACAACGATCGCAACCGCATCTTCGGGCGTGCGCAATTGCTGTGGGAGCCGTCGAGCGACATTCGCGTCCGCCTGATCGGCGATTACAGCCATCGCGACGAGAAGTGCTGCGGCGCGGTCTACACCGATCTGAACGAGAAGATCGATCCGACCCCGGGCGTTCCCGGCGACTATACCGTCAATCCGGCCGGCAACCGCATCGTCGATATCATGAAGGGCCTGGGCGCCGTGTTCCCCAGCGCCGGCGATCCGTATAACCGCCGCATCGCCAACTCCCCCGGCCGCGCCTATAGCAACAAGACGGTGGATTATGGCGGCTCGGGCCAGATCGACATCAATCTCGGCGGCGCCTCGCTGACCTCGATCACCGCGTATCGCGAATATAACGCCGAAGGCGCGGCGGACATCGATTATGGCAGCCTCGACATCGGCTACCGCCCCGACGACGGCAACAATTACCGCCAGTTCCACACCTTCACGCAGGAAGTGCGGCTGAACGGCGAAGCGCTCGGCGGCAAGCTCGACTGGCTGGTCGGCGGCTATTACAGCAACGAGCAGCTGCAGGTCGTCGACAACCTCAAGTTCGGTACGCAGTACGGCCAGTTCGCCGCGTGTCGCGTCGTCTCCGGGATCAGCGCGTCGCCGGCGCTGCGCGATCTCTCCGCCCCGGGCTGCCTGAGCGCGACCGGCATCGCGGCCGTCAATGCGACGTTCGGCGCCGCTGCGCCGCTGATCACCGGCAATCTGCGCCGTCTGAGCACGCTCAACGATCTCGGCAGCAGCCGCGACGTCTATAACCAGACGAGCAACAACTACGCCTTCTTCACGCACAATATCTTCAAGCTGACCGACCGGCTGAGCATCACCGCCGGCCTGCGCTACACGCGCGAGAAGAAGGATTTCGACGCCAGCTTCCAGAACAACAACACGGTCTGCCCGGCGCTGCAGGCCGGCTCCGCCGCGGGCGGGCTGGGCGGGCTGCTCGCCAACCCGGCGCTTGCCTCGGTCGCAGCCGGGATCATCACGCTGGGCTGCACGGGCAATTCCAGCTCGAACCTCAACAACGTGAAGCTCAACGACAGTCTGAGCGAAGGCGAGTTCACCGGCACCGGCGTGCTTTCCTGGAAGCCGGTCGATGCGCTGCTGACCTATGCCAGCTATTCGCGTGGCTATAAGGCCGGCGGCTACAATCTCGACCGTTCGGATCTCGGGCCGGCATTCCTTGCCTCGACGCTCGCCAACCCGGATGCGTCGCGCCTGCGCTTCGACGCCGAGACGGTGAACGCCTATGAGATCGGCCTGAAGTACAGCTCGCGCCAGTTCACCTTCAACGCCGCCGCGTTCCGCCAGGAATTCGCCAACTTCCAGCTCAACACGTTCAACGGCACCAACTTCGTCGTGCAGAACATCCAGTCGTGCAAGACCAGCCTGAACGGCGGCGATACCGATGCGAGTGCGACGACCGGGGCGTGCGCCAATGGCGATACGCAGTACGGCGTGGTCTCGCAGGGCGTCGAGCTGGAAGCGGGCTTCTATCCGGCGCGCAACTTCTCGGTGGCGATGGGCTATACCTTCTCCGACACCAAGTTCCGCAACAACCTGGTCGGCAGCAATTCGGGCGAGGCGCTCGACCCGGCCCTGTTCCTGCTCGCTGGCAAGCAGTTGTCGAACGCGCCGCGCAACGTGGTGACGAGCTCGGTCAGCTGGACGCCGGACATCGGCAGCAGCGGCCTCAGCGCATTGTTCTATGTCGATGGCCGCCTGTCGTCGGACTACAACACCGGCTCGGATCTGTTCGTCGAGAAGGAGCAGGACGCGTTCTTCGTGATGAACGCACGCGTCGGGCTGCGCGGCGCCGACAAGAAATGGGCGCTCGAGCTCTGGGCGCAGAACCTGCTCGACACCAACTATCAGCAGGTCGGCTTCAACGCCCCGTTCCAGGGCGCCGGTTCGCAGGCGCAGGTCCAGGCGTTCGGCGGCGTGGGCAACCAGATCTTCACCTCGTATCTGGCCGAGCCACGCACTTACGGCCTGACGCTGCGCTCGCGCTTCTGAGCCGAACCAGCTGACCCCAAAGCGGCCCGTCTCCGACCAGGAGGCGGGCCGTTTTCGTTATCACGACGCGCTTTCACCGGCGCAGGCCGGGCCCCGGCCGCGCAACGACCATGGAGTATTGCGGCGCCGCCTTACCGGGGCCAGCGCGACTGACGGACGTTCAGTCCCCGCCCCCGCCACAGCCGCCGCCGTGCCCGCCGCAGCCCGAATCGCCATGATGTCCGCCGCTGTCGCTGCTGCTGCAGCCGGATCCGCACCCGTCGCCCTCGCTCTGGCCGCGCCGGGTACGCCGGCCGTGCCGCCGACCGAAACCCACCGCCGCCGCGCCGATCGCCAGCACCACCAGCGGCACGAGGACTCCTGCGACAGTGCCACCGGTGGCGGCGATCAGCGCAACGCCTGCCGCCGGCGCCGCGACGCTGATCAGCGCCGCCCGCTTCGGCACCAGCCAGAGCGTCGCGCGATCGGCCCGCACGAACCGCGCCGCGAAGCGCCGTTCGACCGGCGGCCAGATCGCCGGCGGCGGCGGCGTGCCGAAGGCGGCCTCATACGCCACCAGCGTCGCGACATATTGTGCCTGGTAGCGCGTCTGCTCCTGCGCGCCGCCGGCGGTCGGCCCGTGATGCAGCGGCCGGCCCAGCACGCCGCCGCACAGATCGTCCCAATAGCTGCGCGTATAGGCCAGATGCAGGTGCCACGCCTGATCGACCGCATCGGACGGCGTTACCGCGCCCGCCGCCGTTGCCGCGAGGAACAGGAAGCGGCGATATTCCTGCACCACCGCGGCGGCATAGGCCGGATTCCAGTCATTCTCGCGCGCCAGCCGTGCGACGAAGGTCAGCCGCGCGCCTGGCGGATCGATCGCCAGCGCGGCGATCCTGGTCCACAGCGGGCATGGGCCGGCGTCATGCCACCGGCGGCTCCCACAGTTCGATCTCGTTGCCCTCGGGATCGTGGATGCGCGCGAACTGACCCGTCGTCGGGTCGTTCCATTCCGGCTTGGTGATCACCGCGATCCCCGCGGCGTGCAGCTGCTCGAGCAGCGAATCAAGATCGCGCACGCGCAGGTTGAGCATGAACTGCTTGTCCGCCGCGAAATAGTCGCTGTCCGCCTTGAACGGCGCGAACACCACCGGCCCGCCTTCCGCCTGCCAGCTCCATTCGTCCGGGGTTGCGCCCTCGGTCGCCACGCAACCGGCGCCGATGCCGAGATGCTCGCGGTACCAGGCGCTCAGCGCGTCCGGATCCGCCGCGCGAAAGAACAATCCCCCAATACCCAGTACCGGCATGTCGTATCCCCCCTCAGGCAGCCTCGATCATATCGATCCCTGCCGCAGCATCAAGCAGGCGCCGCTCGAGCGCCTTGAGCCGGGCAGCACTCTGGATCTTGTCGCCGGTCAGATCGGTCAGATAGAAGGTATCGACCGCGCGCTCGCCGTACGTCGCGACGTGCGAGGAATGGATCGTCACCTTCGACTGGAACAGCGTGTGCGCCAATTGGTGCAGCAGCGCCGGCCGGTCGCGCGCATTGACCTCGATCACGGTGAAGCGGTTCGAGGCCTTGTTGTCGATCAGCACGTTGGGCGCGATGTCGAACGCCTCGGCGCGCATCCGGGGCAGCGGCTTGGCGCGCAGGCGATCGGCCAGCCGCCCGCGATTGGCCAGCGCATCCTCGATCCCGGTGTGCAGGCGCTGCAACTGGCCTTCGTCGTCGAACGGGCGGCCGAGCGGATCCTGAACCAGGAAATTGTCCAGCGCCATGCCGTCGCGCGTGGTGTGGATGCGCGCGTCGATGATATTGCCGCCCGCCGCATGGATCGCGCCGGCGATGCGGTAGAACAGGCCGGGGTGATCGGCGGCATAGACCGTGACGAGCGTCGCGCCGCGCTCGGGATAGACCTGCGCGGCGATCGACAGCTGCGCCGCCCCCGCGGCGACGATCTGCCGCGCGTTGCGCGCCAGCACGTCGTCCGGCTCCGCTACCCAATAGGGCTCTGGCAGGCGCCGTACGAGATCGGCAAAGGTCGCATCGTCCCAGCCGAGCGTTGCCTGCAGCGCTTCCTGCTTGGTGGCGATGCGCTCGCTGCGGCCCTTCTGCTTGTGCCCCAGCCGCAGCACTTCCTCGGCCAATTCGTACAGATCGGAGAGCAATTGCCGCTTCCAGCCATTCCACACGCCAGGCCCGACCGCACGGATATCCACCACCGTCAGCGCGAGCAGCAGCCGCAGCCGCTCCGGGCTCTGCACGACTTCGCAGAAATCGAGGATCGTCTTGAAGTCGGACAGGTCGCGCTTGAACGCAGTGGCCGACATCAGCAGGTGATAGCGCACCAGCCACGCCGCCGTCTCGGTCTCGGCCGGCGTCAGCCCGAAGCGCGGGCCGAGCCGTTCCGCGACCTCGGCGCCGAGGATCGAGTGATCGCCGCCGCGCCCCTTGGCGATGTCGTGCAGCAGCACCGCGACATAGAGCACGCGGCGCGACACGATCTGCTTGCAGATCGCGGTGACCAGCGGATGGTCCTCGACCAGCGTGCCATGTTCGATCTTGCTAAGCAGTCCGAGCGCGCGGATCGTATGCTCGTCGACGGTATAATGATGATACATGTCGAACTGCATCTGCGCGACGATGCGGCCGAAATCGGGCACGAAGCGCCCCAGCACGCCGGCCTCGTTCATCCAGCGCAGCACGATCTCCGGATCGCGCGGGCTGGTCAGGATATCGAGGAACAGCGCGTTGGCCGCGGGATCGCGGCGCAGCTCGTCGGCCAGCTTGGCATCGCGCGCGGCGATGCGCATCGCCAGCGGATGGATTTCCAGGCCATGCTTGTCCGCCAGCGCGAACAGTTCGATCAACCGCAGCGGGTTTTGCGCCAGGAAATCGTCCGCCGGCAGCGCGAGCCGCCCGCGCACCAGCATGAAGCCGTTGAGCTTGCGCGGCGAGCGGCGCAGCATCGGCAGGCCGAAGCGCCGCCCGCGCGCGGCGAACTTCTCGTCGAGATGCGCGAGGAACACGCCGCTCAAATTGCCGACCGTCTTCGCCTGCAAAAAGTAGTATTGCATGAAGCGCTCGACGCTCGATTTGCCCGGCCGGTCGGCGAAACGCATGCGCTCGGCAATGTCACGCTGCAGATCGAAGGTCAGGCGATCCTCGCCGCGGCCAGCAAGGCTGTGCAGGTGGCAGCGCACCGCCCAGAGGAAATTGTCCGCGCGGTGGAACTGGCGATATTCGTTGGCGGTGAGCAGCCCGGCATCGACCAATTCGGCGGCGCGTTGCACGTTATAGGCGTATTTGCCGATCCAGAACAAAGTATGCAGATCGCGCAGGCCGCCCTTCCCTTCCTTGACGTTGGGCTCGACGACATAGCGCGTATCGCCCATCTTCTTGTGCCGCACCTCGCGCTCGGCGAGCTTGTCGGCGACGAAGCCCGCCGTATCGGTCTGCACCTCGGCCTTGAAGCGCCGCGACGCCTCTTCGTACAGGCCGGTATCGCCGCAGACGTAGCGCGCCTCGAGCAGCGCGGTGCGGATCGTGATGTCGCTCTTGGCCTGGCGCACCATATCGTCGAGCGAGCGGCTCGAATGGCCGACCTTGAGCCCCAGATCCCACAAGGTGTAGAGCATGGTCTCGATCATCTGCTCGGCCCAGCCGGTCTGCTTCCAGGGGGTGAGGAAGCCGATATCGAGATCGGAATAGGGCGCCATCTCGCCGCGCCCATAGCCGCCGACCGCGATCAGCGTGAGCCGCTCGCCGGTCGTGGCATTGCCCACCGGATAAAGCCGTTCGAGCGTGAAATCGTAGATCAGGCGCAGCAGCCGATCGGTCAGGAACGCCTGGCTGGCGGCGGATTCGAGCCCGCGCGAGGGATGCTCGATCAGCCGCCGCTCGATCTCGACGCGCCCGGCATCGAGCGCGGCCTTGAGGATCGGCACCGCGGCGCGGCGCAGCGCGACGCGATCCTCGCCGTCGATCGCCGCGAGTTGCTCGGCGATCCGGCCCCGATCGATGATCGCGCGGCGCTGCGGGAGGGTGTCGAAACGGTTGTGCATGCAATCAGCAGATAGGGGGTCGCGGCCATCGCGTCACCGCCCATCGTTCCGAAACAGGAAACGGGATGATCGTGCCGCCCGATCGGTCCAGTATCGGCACATGACGATGCGCGCCCATCCACTCGACCGCCCGATCTGGCATTCGCTGACCGGCGCCCATGCGCCGCTGGCGCTTGGCGACGACAGGGCGCGGCGCTACCAGCCCGCGGTCCACTTCTTCGCCGCCACGCCGGACGACAGCCCCGCCAGCCGCGCCGCGCTCGCCCGCCTGATGCCGTCCGACGGCACGCTCGGCCTGTTGCAAGCCGACGCGATCGCCGCCCCGCCCGGCACGCAAGTCCGGTCCTGCGCGACGATCAACCAGATGGTGCTCACCGCGCTGACGTCCGACGGTGCCCCAATCGAGTTCCTCGAGCTGACGGACACCGACGCTCCCGACATGCTCGCGCTCGCCACGCTGACTGCGCCGGGTCCGTTCTTTCCCGAGACGCATCGCCTGGGCGCGTTCATTGGCATTCGCCACGACGGCCAGTTGATCGCGATGGCCGGCGAGCGCACCCGGCCGACAGCTTTCACCGAAGTCAGCGCGGTCTGCACGCACCCCGATCATCGCGGCCGGGGCTATGCCCGCGCGCTGATGCACATCGTGATCGCCCGCATCCTGGCGCGCGGCGAGGCGGCGTTCCTGCATGTCTATGCCAGCAACACCGGCGCGATCGCGCTGTACGAAGCACTCGGCTTCCGCTTCCGCCGCGAGATGATCTACACCATTCTCGAACGTGCCTGAGGCGGCGCTGGCCAGCAATCTCCGGTTCACGCAACGAAGTGCAACAAGCGGTCGTTACGCTGCCATCATCACCGGAGAGTTGCCATGAAAACACGTGCTCTGTTGCCCGCCCTCGCCGCCGGTCTGGTGGCGCTCGCCGCACCGGCCGCCGCGCAGACCGCGCAGGAAAGCCAGCGTTTCGCCGCCGCGCAGAACCGCTTCAACAGCGAGATGCAGGTGTTCCGCGCCGAATTCGATCGCTACCAGGCGGCGGTGCAGCGCCGCGGCGGCAATGGCGGCTATCGCGATGCACCGTATATCGATCCGCGCAACGATCCGCGCTACAACGATTCCCGCTATAACGACGACGATTACTCGCGCCCCGAGCCGAATTATGACCCGCAACGCTATTACCGCGAGGGCAATTACCAGGAACGCACGCTGCGCGCCGACGAGCGCGTCTATGCCGGCAATGACGGGCGCTATTATTGCAAGCGCAGCGACGGCACGACCGGGCTGATCCTCGGCGCGGCCGGCGGCGGGATCCTCGGCAACGTGATCGACGGCGGCCGCTCGCGTGTCGTCGGCACGCTGCTCGGCGGTGCCTTGGGCGCGGTCGCCGGCAAGGCGGTCGACCAGAACCAGAGCCAGGTGCGCTGCCGCTAAGCCGATCGGCGCTCAGCCCGCGCGGCTGAGCGCCTTCAGCTTGTAGAGCACGTCCAGCGCCTCGCGCGGGGTGAGCGCATCGACGTCGATCGTTTCGACCTCGGCGCGGATCGCATCGCATTCCTCCTCGGTCGCTTCCTGCAACGCGGCGAACAGCGGCAGATCGTCCAGCCCGGCGGCGAGCCCACCGGTCTTGGCGCGGCCCGCCTCGAGCTTGGCGAGCACCGATTTGGCGCGCGCAATCGTCACTGGCGGCAGGCCGGCGAGCCGCGCCACCGCCAGGCCATAGGAGCGATCCGCCGGCCCTTCCGACACCTCGTGCAGCAGGACCAGTTCGCCCTTCCATTCGCGCGCACGGACATGGTGCAGCGTCAGCGCGTCGCAGCGCTCGGCAAGGCGGGTCAACTCGTGATAATGCGTCGCGAACAGGCAGCGGCAGCGATTGTCCTCGTGGATCGCCTCGACCACCGCCCAGGCGATCGCCAGACCGTCATAGGTGCTGGTGCCGCGCCCGACCTCGTCGAGGATGACGAACGATCGGGGCGTGGCCTGCGCCAGGATCGCCGCCGTCTCGACCATCTCGACCATGAAGGTCGAGCGCCCGCGGGCGAGATTATCCGACGCGCCGACGCGGCTGAACAGCCGGTCGACCAGACCGAGCGTCGCCGCGGTCGCCGGCACATAGGCGCCCGCCTGCGCCAGCACCGCGATCAGCGCATTCTGGCGCAGGAAGGTAGATTTACCGCCCATGTTCGGCCCGGTGACCAGCCACAGCCGCGAGTCCTCCGACAGGCGGCAGTCATTGGCCACAAACCGCTCGCCGCGCTTGGCCAGCGCATCCTCGACCACGGGATGCCGCCCGCCGACGATATCGAAACAGGCATGATCGACCAAAGCGGGCCGCGCCCAGCCGCCCTCGACCGCGCGTTCGGCGAGGCCCGCGGCGACATCGAGCCGCGCCAGCGCATCGGCCGTCGCGGCGATATTCTCGCGCTTGTCGAGCGCCGCAGCGATCAGATCCTCGAGATGCGCCGCCTCCGCCGCCAGCGCATGCGCCCCCGCCTGCGTCACCTTTGCGGCGACCTCGTGCAGTTCAGGCGCATTGAAGCGCACCGCGCCGGCCATCGTCTGGCGATGCGTGAAGCCGCTTTCCGGCTTCATCAACACGTCGGCATTCTTGGCCGCGACCTCGATATGATAGCCGAGCACATTGTTGTGGCGAATCTTGAGCTGCGCGATGCCGGTGCGCGCGCGATAGTCCGCCTCTAGCGCTGCGATCGCCCGCCGCCCGCCCGCACCGGCATCGCGCAGATCGTCGAGCGCCGCGTCATAGCCTTCGGCGATATAGCCCCCCGCACTGGCATCAATCGGCGGCGCCGGCACCAGTGCGCGGTTGAGCAGATCGATCAGCGCGCCGTGCCCGCGCAATTGCGGCGCCAGTCCGACGAGCAGGACCGGCGGCGTCGGGATCTTCTCCAGCCGCTCGCCCAGCCGCCAAGCGCCGTCGAGCCCGTCGCGCAATTGCCCGAGATCGCGTGGGCTCCCGCGCCCCGCCGCCAATCGCCCGAGCGCGCGGCCGATATCGGCGAGGCCACGCAGCGTCGTGCGCAGGGCATCGCGCAATGCCGCATCCTCGACCAGCAACTGCACCAGATCGAGCCGCGCCTCGATTTCCGGGCGCTGCATCAGCGGCGCGCCGAGATCGGCGGCGAGCAGGCGCGCGCCCGCGCCCGTTACGGTACGATCGACCGCATCGAGCAGGCTGCCCTTGCGTGCGCCCTGCGCGGTCTGCGTCAGTTCCAGGCTGTCGCGCGTCGCCGCGTCGATCGCCATGGCGTGCGCCGCCTGGTGCAACCGCGGCGGGCGCAGGAACGGCAGCGCGCCCTTGGCGGTATGCGCGAGATAGGCGATCAGCCCGCCTGCCGCGGCGAGCCCGGCGCGGCTGAACTGGCCGAACCCGTCGAGCGTGGCGACGCCGTACAGTTCCTTGATCCGCCGCTCGGCCGCCCCGCTGTCGAAATCCGCGCGCGGCCGGAGCATCGTCGCGGCGTCGGCAAAGGCGCTGCCGTCGGCGGCGATCGTCTCGGCCGGCGCCAGCCGCGCCAGTTCCGCGCCCAGCCCTGCCGCGCTGCACTCGATCAGTTCGAACCGCCCGGTCGAGACATCCGCCGCGGCGATCGCCACGCCGCCCGCCGCCTCGCCCAGCGCGACGCACCAGTTGGCGGCGCGCGCGTCGAGCAGCGCCTCCTCGGTCAAGGTGCCCGCGGTGACGAGCCGGACGATGCCGCGTTCGACCAGCGTCTTGCCGCCGCGCTTCTTGGCCTCGGCCGGGCTTTCGGTCTGCTCGGCGATGGCGACCCGATGCCCGGCCTTGATCAGCCGCGCGAGATAGGCCTCGGCCGCATGCACCGGCACGCCGCACATCGGGATCGGCACGCCTTCATGCTCGCCGCGCGCGGTGAGCGCGATATCGAGGCAGGCGGCGGCGACCTTCGCGTCCGCAAAGAACATCTCGAAGAAATCGCCCATCCGGTAGAACAGCAGGCAATCCTGCGCCTCGGCCTTGAGCGCGAGATATTGCGCCATCATCGGAGTCGGTGCGGAGGACATTGGCGGGGGTTAGCGAAAAGGTGCGCGACGTCAAAGCCCTGCAGCGCGCAGGCATGCCCCGCCGACGGTCGATTTGATACGCCGGCGCCGCCCCCGCCGCACCACTCCGACGCACAACAGCATGCCAAGCCGGTTCACTTCTTGGCCGCCACGCCGTAAGGGCAAGCGCGTAACGAGAAGGCCCTCCCCATGTCCGAAGATCTCAATCTGCAATTCTCCGAGCGCGAGGCGCTGCTGTTCCATTCGGAAGGCCGCCCGGGCAAGATCGAGATCATCGCCTCCAAGCCGATGGCGACGCAGCGCGATCTGGCGCTGGCCTATTCGCCCGGCGTCGCCGTGCCGGTGCAGGCGATCGCCGACGATCCCGCGATGGCGTACGATTATACCGCCAAGGGCAATCTCGTCGCGGTGATCTCCAACGGCACCGCGATCCTCGGCATGGGCAATCTCGGTGCACTGGCGTCCAAGCCGGTGATGGAAGGCAAGGCCGTCTTGTTCAAGCGCTTCGCCGATGTCGATTCGATCGATATCGAACTGAAGACCGAGGACGTGAACCGCTTCATTGACGCGGTCGAGCTGATGGAGCCGACGTTCGGCGGAATCAATCTCGAGGATATCAAGGCGCCGGAATGCTTCATAATCGAGCAGACCCTGCGCGAGCGCATGAACATCCCGGTGTTCCATGACGATCAGCACGGCACCGCGATCATCTGCGCCGCGGGCCTGATCAACGCGTGCCTGATCACCGGTCGCAAGCTCAGCGAGATCAAGCTCGTCGTCAACGGCGCGGGCGCCGCCGCCATCGCCTGCACCGAGTTGATGAAGGCAATGGGCGTGCGCCCCGACAACGTCATCATGTGCGATCGCACCGGCGTGATCTATCAGGGCCGCGACGATGTGAACCAGTGGCAGTCGGCACATGCCACCACGAGCGAAGCGCGCACGCTGACCGAGGCGCTGGTCGGCGCCGACGTGTTCCTCGGCCTGTCCGCCGCCGGCGCGTTGAAGCCCGAGATGGTCGAGCATATGAAGCCGGCACCGATCATCTTCGCGATGGCCAATCCCGAGCCGGAGATCCGCCCCGAACTGGCGATGGCCGCGCGCCCCGACGCGATCGTCGCCACCGGCCGCTCGGATTATCCCAACCAGGTCAACAACGTGCTGTGCTTCCCGTTCATCTTCCGCGGCGCGCTCGACGTGCGCGCGACGGGCATCAACGACGAGATGAAGATCGCCGCCGCCAACGCGATCGCCGAACTGGCGCGCGAGCGCGTGCCGGAGGAAGTCGCGCTGGTCTACGGCGTGCACCACAGCTTCGGCCCGACCTATATCATCCCCACCCCGTTCGATCCGCGGCTGATGGAGATCGTGCCGGTCGCGGTTGCCAAGGCGGCGATGGAATCGGGCGTGGCGACCAAGCCGATCCTCGACATGGAAGCGTATCGCCAGTCGCTGCGCGCGCGGCTCAACCCGACCACCTCGGTGCTGACGATGGCCTATGAAGGCGCACGCGCGCATCCCAAGCGCGTGATCTTTGCCGAGGGCGAAGAGGAAGTCGTGCTGCGCGCGGCGATCGCGTTCCGCGAGGGCGGCTACGGCACGCCGGTGCTGGTCGGGCGCGACGACGTACCCGATCGGCTGCGCGCGCTCGGCGTCACCGACCCGGAGAATTTCGAGCTGCACAACAGCCGCGTCTCGCCGCTCGTGCCCAAGATGGTCGATTTCCTCTACAGCCGGCTGCAGCGCCGCGGCTATCTGCGCCGCGATTGCGAGCGGATGGTCAACCAGGATCGCAACATCTTCGGCGCGCTGCTGCTGCAGCTCGGCGAAGGCGATGCGATGATCACCGGCATCACCCGCACGTACGGCGAGACGATGCGCCAGATCTACCGCGTGATCGATCCGGCGGCGGGCAAGACGCCGTTCGGCATCCACCTGCTGGTCGGGCAAAGCCATACCGTGTTCATCGCCGACACCACGGTCAACGAGCGTCCCACCGCCGAGCAGCTCGCCGATTTCGCCGAGCAGACCGCCGCCGTCGCCCGCCTGATGGGCCATGAGCCACGCGTGGCGTTCCTCAGCTATTCGAACTTCGGCAATCCCAAGGGCGAATGGCTCGACAATATCCGCGACGCCGTGACGGTGCTCGACGGCCGCCAGGTCGGCTTCGAATATGAAGGCGAAATGGCCCCCGACGTCGCGCTCAACCCCAAGCAGCTGGCCAACTATCCGTTCGCGCGCCTCTCCGGCCCGGCCAATGTGCTGATCATGCCGGGCCTTCAGTCCGCGCACATCTCGGCCAAATTGCTGCGCGAACTGGGTGGCGATTCGGTGATCGGGCCGATGCTGATCGGCATGGAAAAGCCGGTCCAGGTCGCGCCGATGACCAGCACGGCGAGCGAACTGGTGACGCTGGCGGTGCTCGCCGCGGGCGGCATCGCGCGGTAATCTAAACTACCTATAAGCAGATACTTCCCCGGCGGACGCCGGGGCCCAGTTGGAAAGGTCGAGGTAACGAGGCGCAACGCCCAAAACCTGCTGTCCGGCGACTGGACCCCGGCGTCCGCCGGGGAAGTGTCTTTGATGACTCGCCCTAGCAACGCCGCGCATCACACATACATATCGTTCGTCTCATGACCGATATCGTCACCCGCCTCACCGACATTCCCAACTTCTGGCTGATCGTGGCCGGCGTCGCGATCCTCGTCGTGCTCGCGCGCCGTATCCGCATCCTCGGCGCGCTGATGACCATCGGGCTGATCGCGATCTCGGTGGCGGTGTTCACGCAGCGCGCGAGCTTCGATCCTGGGCTGGACGGCGTTGCCAAGGCGCTCAACCTCGGCGATCAGGGCCAGCAGGTGGTCGGCAAGGAAATGCGCGTGCCCATGGCGCGCGACGGCCATTTCTGGGTGCGCGTCAAGGTCGGCGATACCGAGCAGCGCATGCTGGTCGATAGCGGCGCGACGGTCACCGCGCTGTCGAGCGCGGCGGCGCAGGCGATGCGCCTCAAGATCGAGACGCCGCTGTTCCCGGTCGTGCTGCAAACCGCGAACGGATCGATCAACGCGCAAACCGCGGTCATCCCCGAACTGCGCATCGGCAATGTCGTCGCGCGCGACCTGCCGGTGGTGGTGTCGCCCGCATTCGGCGAAATGAGCGTGGTGGGGATGAACTTCCTGTCGCGCCTCAAGAGCTGGCGCGTCGAGGGCAGAACGCTGATCCTCGAGCCGCATCACCCGCAGGCGACCTGATCCTCCCCGGAACGGGGAGGGGGACCAGCGCAGCTGGTGGAGGGGGTGTGCCGGCAACACGACGGTTGCGTTACTGGCCCGCCCCCTCCGTCATGCTGCGCATGCCACCTCCCCGTTCCGGGGAGGATATTCATCAAGCGTCGATGCTGGTTCCCAGCGCGGCGTTGACCAGCCCGCCGTCGACCGTGATCGTATCGCCGATCACATAATCCCCGGCGCGGCTGGCGAGGAAAATCGCCGCGCCCGCCATGTCCTCGTCGACGCCGATCCGGCCGGCCGGAATACCCTTGGCGATCGTCTCGCCATGATCGCGCGCAGCCTTGTTCATCTCGCTGGCGAACGCGCCCGGCGCGATCGAGGTGACGTTGATCGCATCCTTCACCAGCCGCGCCGCCATCCGCTTGGTGAGATAGATCAGCGCCGATTTGGACGCGTGATAGCTGTACGTCTCCCACGGATTGAGCCGCTGCCCGTCGATCGAGGTGATCATTATTACCTTGGACGGCCGATCGCGCCGCGCGGCAGTCTTGAGCGCGCCGTGCAGCGCCTGGGTCAGGAAGAAGGGCGATTTGACGTTGAGGTCCATCACCTTGTCCCAGCCCTTTTCGGGGAAATCCTCGAACGGCTCGCCCCAGGCGGCGCCGGCATTGTTGACCAGGATGTCGAGGCTGTCGGTATGTTCGGCGAGCTGCGCGGCGAGCGCCTTGCAGCCGGCGACGGTCGATACGTCCTGCGGCAGCGCGATGCACCTGTCGCCCAGTTCTTCCGCGGTGGCGAAGCAGACATCGGCCTTGCGCGCGGAAATATACACGGTCGCGCCCTGCGCGATGAAGCCGGCGGCGATCATCTTGCCGATCCCGCGCGAGCCGCCGGTGACGAGCGCGGTGCGCCCGTCGAGGCGGAAGAGGTTGGTCGTATCCATTATTTTCTCTCCTGTTGTTTCTCCCCCTCCGCAAGCGGGAGGGGGATTTCAGTCACCCGCCCCGCTTGATCGTCTCGCGCGCAATGATGATCTGCTGGATCTGGCTGGTGCCTTCGTAGATGCGGAACAGGCGCACGTCGCGGTACAGCCGCTCGATCCCGTAATCGGCGATATAACCCGCGCCGCCGAAGATCTGCACCGCGCGGTCCGCCACGCGGCCGACCATCTCGCTCGCGAAATATTTCGCCGCCGCCGATTCCATCACGACGTCCTTGCCCGCGTCCTTCGCCGCTGCCGTCTCCAGCACCATCGCCCGCGCGACGAGCGCCTCGGTCTTGGAATCCGCGATCATGCCCTGAATCAGCTGATGCTCGGCGATCGGCTTGCCGAATTGCTTGCGCTCCGTCGCATAGGCCACGCAGTCGGCGATCAGCCGCTCGGCCACGCCGACGCACACGGCGGAAATGTGCAGCCGCCCGCGATCGAGCACGCGCATCGCGATCTTGAACCCCTCGCCTTCCGCGCCGAGCCGGTTCTCCGCCGGCACCACGACATCGTCGAAATTGACGTCGGCGACCTTGGCGCCCTTTTGCCCCATCTTCTTTTCGGGCTCGCCGATCGACACGCCGGCGAGATCGCGCGGCACGAGAAACGCCGAGACGCCGCGCGCGCCGGGATCCTCGCTGGTCCGTGCCATCACGGTGAACAGATCGGCCTTGTCGGCATTGGTGATATAGCGCTTGGTGCCCGACAGCCGATACGACTGGCCGTCTAACGTGGCCCGCGTCTTCACCGCGCCCGAATCGCTGCCGACGTCCGGCTCGGTCAGCGCGAAGCTGGTGATGATCTCGCCACTGGCAATGCGCGGCAGCCACGCCGACTTTTGCGCGTCGTTGCCGGCCATCACCAACCCTTGCGAGCCGATCCCGACATTGGTGCCGAACGCGGAGCGGAATGCCGGCGTCGTGCGCCCGAGCTCGATCGCGACCCTGGCTTCCTCCGACATGGTCAGGCCAAGCCCGCCATAATCCTCGGCGATCGACAGGCCGAACAGGCCCATGTCGCGCATCTCCTGGATCACGTCGGCGGGAATCGCATCGGCTTCCTCGACCGCGCCTTCCAGCGGCCGCAACCGTTCGCTGACGAAGCGCCGCACCGTCTCGATCAAAGCGTCGAAGGTTTCCGGGTCGAGTGCCATTCTATCCTCTCCGTCATGCCGGAATTGGTCCGGCATCCAACGTGCCGCAAACGCATCCGCCGAGGCACTTGCGGCCCGGTGGATCCCGGATCAAGTCCGGGATGACGGGTAATGGCGGCAGCGCGGCACGGCAAGCCTCCAGCCTACCCGATTTTCAAAAATGGGCGGATTGACCAGCCGCAGCCCCATACTATGCTGTGCAAAACAGAGTGATCAGGAGAAACAGGATGCGCTTCCAGGGCAAACGCGCCGTCGTCACCGGCGGCGCTTCCGGAATCGGCAAGGCCACCGCGCTGCGCCTCGTCGGCGAAGGCGCCGAGGTGTGGATCGGCGATATCGACGAAGCCGGCGGGCGCGACCTTGCCGAGACCTCCAACGGCCGCATTCACTTCGTCCGCACCGATGTCACGCAAGCGGCCGATATCGAAGCGCTGATGACCACCGCCGATGCGCATGTCGTGTTCAACAATGCCGGCGGTGGCGGCTCGCGCAGCCCGATCCAGGAGATCAGCCCGGACGACTGGGACCGGACGCAGAGCCTGTTGCTGCGCTCGGTCGCGCTCGGCATCCGCTATGCTGCGCCGCTGATGATCGCGCGCGGAGAAGGCGGTGCGATCGTCAACACCGCCTCGATCGCCGCGTTGCAGACCGGCGCCGCGCCGACCGCTTACTCCGCCGCCAAGGCCGGCGTGCTGCACCTGACGACGATGGCCGCGGCGGACCTGGCGCGCTACGATATCCGCGTCAACGCGGTGTGCCCGGGCTTCATCACCACGAACATCTTCACTGCCACACTCGGGATCGACGGCGAGAAGCGCGACATGGCAAACGGCGCGATCCGCAAGATGGCGGCGCAGGCCCAGCCGCTGCAGCGCGCCGGCCGCGCGGAGGACATCGCTGCGGCGGTCGCCTATCTCGCCAGCGACGATGCGAGCTTCGTCACCGGCACGCACATCACGGTGGACGGCGGCATGACGATCGGCCCGCGGCACAGCTGGGATCCGACCGTGCCCTCGCTATTCGGCGCGCTGGAGGCCTTCACGGCGTGACCGCCGCCCCCGCCGGCGCCGCGCCCGCGCAACGCCGGCTCGCGCCGCGCACGATGCTCAGTTACGGGTTCGGCGCGGTCGCCTACGGGGTGAAGGACAACGGCTTCGGCACGTTCCTGCTGCTGTTCTACAACCAGGTGCTGGGGCTTCCCGCCGCCACGGTCGGCCTGGTCATCATGATCGCCTTGGTGGCCGATGCGGTCGTCGATATCTCGATCGGCTTCCTGTCCGATCGCACGCGCAGCCGCTGGGGCCGGCGCCATCCCTGGATGTACGGCTCGGCCGTGCCGATCGCGGTCGGCTGGCTGCTGATCTGGAACCCGCCCGCGCTATCGGAACCGCTGACGCTATTATGGCTGTTCGTCACCGCGGTGATCGTGCGCAGTGCGGTATCCGCCTATGAAGTGCCGAGCCAGGCGCTGACTGCCGAACTCACTTCCGATTATGACGAGCGCACGCGGATCACCGCCTATCGCTATCTGTTCGGCTGGGCCGGCGGGCTCGCCATGCTGCTCGCGGCCTATACGATCTTCCTGCCGACCGATGCGTCGCATCCCAAGGGGCTTCTCGAACGCGCGGGCTATACGCAGATGGCCTGGGTCGCCGCGCTGGTCATGCTGATCGCCATCCTCACCTCGGCGATCGGCACGCATCCCGAGATCAGGCGCCTGCCCAAATCCCCCGCCAACGGCACGCTGGGCGCCAGCCTCGGCGAGCTCGGCGCGACGCTGCGCAACCGCGGCTTCATCATGCTGATGGGGGCGGGGCTGATGGTCTATACCAATCAGGGAATCAGCTTCGCGCTCTCAAACTATCTCTACACCTATGTCTGGCAGTTCCAGAAGCTGGCCTTCGTCCTGCTGATCTTCGCGCTGTTCGCCGGCGCCACGCTCGCCTTCATCATGGCGCCGCGGATCGGCCGCCGGCTCGGCAAGCCGCGCGCCGCGGCGGGCGCGATGGTCGGCGCGGTGCTGCTGCTCACCCTGCCCTATTGGCTGCGGCTGGCCGGCTGGTTTCCGGCCCCGGGCGATGCGCGCATGTTGCCGGTGCTGCTGTCGATCTTCGTGCTCAACAACGCCTGCAGCGTCTCGTCTATGATCCTCGGCGCATCGATGATGGCCGATGTGGTGGAGGATTCCGAAGCCCGCACCGGGCGCCGTTCGGAAGGCGTGTTCTTCGCCGGCGGCTTCTTCATCCAGAAATGCACTAGCGGCTTCGGCATCGCGCTCGCCGGGCTGATCCTGGCGATCGCCAACTTCCCCGCCGCCGCGCGACCCGGCCAGGTGCCGCTCGCCGCGGTCGACCGGCTGACGATCGTGTTCATCCTGGCCTATACCCTGTTCGGCCTGACCGGCGCGTTCCTCTACAGCCGTTTCCCGTTCGGGCGGACCGAACATAATGCGCGGCTGGCGGGGCTGGCGGCGGCCGAGCGCGAGGGCGCGCCGCACGCGCCGTAATCGGCTAGTTCGCGGTCAGACGCACGAACGCGCTCGCCACCCAGCCGCTGCGACACGGCCCGTCATAGTCCCGCGCCGAGGCGACCGGCGCACGCACGCCGCAATCCGTGTCCGGCGCATCCGCAGGCGGCACGACCACGCCCTGCCAGCGCTGGTCGATCGAGCGCGAGCAGGCGAACAGGCGGGCGTCGTTCGGCAATTGCAGCACGACGTCCGCCTCCTGGAACGGCGCCTGGCGCACCGGCAGCGTCGGCTGCTCGGTGCTGCCGACATTTACCACGCGCGCGGTATAGGCACAGGCCTGGAACCCCGGCCCGCCTTCGCCGATGCGCACCGGTCGCACCCCGGGCCGCATCGGCTCGCCGCCCTGTTGCGCGGCAGTGGCGGCCAGATCGTTGCCCATGCCCTGATCGTTGGAACAGGCGGCAAGGAGCAGGCACAGCGCCGGAAGCAGGAGTTTCATGGCCGCGACAGTAAGCCGGGCGCGGGCCGTTGGCGAGGAGATACGACGCGCGCGCCGGCCGCGCCGACGGGAACTGCCGCCGCGTCGCGGCCCCGCCCCCGGGCAACAACCTTCGCGCCCGCGATGAGCGCGCTTGACCCGACCCGCGTCATCGGCTCCACAGCGTAAAACCGGGGGGCCGCAGACACGTGAACAAACAACCAGACAATAGCGGCGCGTTCGCCTTTCATGGCGACTGGCGGCAATTCGCGCCGATCGCGTTCACGAACCTTTTGCTGACCATCGTCACGCTGGGCCTCTATTCCTTCTGGGCACGGACGCGCGTGCGCCGCTATCTGTGGAGCGAGACGCGCTTCATCGACGATCGGCTGGAATGGACCGGCACGGGACTCGAACTGTTCATCGGCTATCTGCTCGCCTTCGTCCTGTTCGTGATCCCGTTCGGCGTGCTCAACCTAGTGCTGCAGGGCGTGCTGCTGCGCGGCCATCCGGGCGCCGCGCTCGCGATCTTCATTACCGTTTATCTGCTGCTGATGTATCTTGTTGGCATCGCGATCTTCCGCGCGCTGCGCTACCGGCTCAGCCGGACCTTCTGGCACGGCATTCGCGGCGGCAGCGACGATCAGGGCCTGGCCTATGGTTGGCAATATCTGTGGCGCACGATCGCCGGCACGCTGGCGCTGGGCCTGCTGATCCCCTGGTCGATGACCAGCCTGTGGAACGAGCGCTGGAACAAGATGAGCTTCGGCCCGCTGCGCTTCGAGGCCGCGGCGACCGCGGGATCGCTGACGCTGCGCTTCCTGCTCTTCTATCTCGTCCCGATCCTGATCCTCGTGCTTGGCGTGGTGATGGGCGTCATGTTCGGCGCGACCGGCTTTCGCGGCGGCGCGGGGCTGCCGCCGCCTGGCGGGATGATCGCCTTCCTGTTCGTCTTCGTCCTGCTCTTCTACGGCGTGCTCGGCGTGATCGCCCTGTTCTTCTATTCGGCCTATTTCCGCGAGGTCATCGGCACGCTCCGCCTGGGCGGGCTCGAATTCGAGTTCACCGCACGGACGATGGACTGGGTGAAGTTTGTGCTCGGCACGGTCGCGCTGGTCGTGTTCACCTTCGGCATCGGCTACATCTTCGTCGCCTATCGCAACTGGGCGTTCTTCATCCGCCATCTCAAGGCCTATGGCAGCGTCGACCTGCTCGACCTGACGCAATCGACCACGCGCGAACCCGGCCAGGGCGAAGGCCTGCTCGACGCGTTCGACATCGGCGCGTTCTGATCCCGTGACGTACCCGGTGTGGCATTATGACGGCGTCACCGCGGTGCGCCAGATGGCCGATCTGGTGATCGAGGGCGATCGCTTCCGCCTGTCGGACGGGGCGGACAGCCATGCCCTGGCCGATCTCGAGCCGCGCGACACCGTGGGCGGCGACGTGGTCTACGGGCTGCGCCGACGCCCCGGCTGGCGCATCGGCTTTGCCGGCGGCGTGCCCGACGAGCTCGCCCGGCTGCTGCCACGGCAATATCGCTACGGCCGCATCATCGACCGCTACGGCCTGTGGCCCTCGCTTGCCGTGTTCGCGCTGCTGGCGGCGGTCGCGGTCGTCGTGTTTCTGCGCACGCCGGCGCTGGTCGCGCGCGCCGTGCCGCCATCGGTCGAGCGGCAATTGGGCGATCTGATGGTCGGCGATCTCGGCGGGCGCACCTGCAACGGCGGCGACGGCCCCGCCGCGCTCGCCGCCTTGGTGCAGCGGATCGACGCCGACGACGCGGCGATCGACGTGCGCGTCGTCAACCTGCCGGTGGTCAACGCGGTGACCCTGCCCGGCGGCCGGATCGTGATCTTCGATGGCCTGCTGCGCGCCGCCAAATCGCCGGACGAACTCGCCGGCGTGCTCGGCCACGAGATCGGCCATGTGAAGAATCGCGACGTGATGGAATCGCTGCTGCGCCAGATGGGCCTCAGCGTCCTGCTCGGCGGGCTCGACGGCAATGTCGGCGGCTATACCCATGCGCTGCTCGCCTCGAGCTATTCGCGCAGCGCCGAATCCCGCGCCGACGACTTCGCCATCGGCATGCTGCGCGCGGCGACCGTTTCGCCGCTGCCGACCGCCGGTTTCTTCCGCCGGCTGGGCGGCAAGGAAGGCAAGGACGGCGTTGCGCAGGCATTGTCGTATCTCGCCAGCCATCCCGTCTCCAGCGGCCGTGCCAAGGCGTTCGCGGAATCGGCCAAGGGCACCTACCGCCCGGCGCTGACGCCGGAGCAATGGCGCGCGCTGCGCGGCATCTGCCCGTCCGACAAGGATGTCGAGAAGCCCGAATTCCGTTTCTAGGGCTGTAAAGTTCGCGCCCCATTGCCTAAGTCCGGCGCCATGACCGACACCGCCGCACCGCCGCCCGCCGCCCGCCCCGGGCTGGCCTATCACCTGACCGAGGGTACCGGCCCGACGATCGTGTTCCTGCCCGGCTATGCCAGCGACATGCAGGGCACCAAGGCACTGGCGCTGGAAGCCTGGGCCAAGGCCGCAGGGCGCGCGTTCCTGCGCTTCGATTATGGCGGCTGCGGCCAGAGCGAGGGTAATTTCGAGGACCAGACGCTGGCCGGCTGGCAATCGGATGTGGTGACGATGCTCGAGCATCTCGCGAACGGCCCGGCCGTGCTGGTCGGCTCGTCGCTGGGCGGCTGGCTGATGCTGCTCGTGGCGCGCGATCGCCCCGAGCTGGTCGCCGGGCTGGTCGGCGTGGCGCCGGCGCCCGATTTTACCGATTGGGGCTTCACCACCGACGAGAAGCTGGCGATCCTCTCCGCCGGCCGGCTCGAACGCGTGTCGCCTTATGGTCCTGCGCCGACCGTCTATACCAACGCCTTCTGGGCGTCGGGCGAAGCCAATCGGCTGATGTTCGGGCAGATCGCGGTCGATGGCCCGGTGCGGCTGGTACAGGGCCAGCTCGACAAGGACGTACCCTATCCGCGCACCACGCGGCTCGCCGAACTATTGCGTTCAGCCGACGTGCAGACGGTATTGATCAAGGACGGCGACCACCGCCTGTCGCGCGATGCCGATATCGCGGTGATCATCCGGGCGGTCGAGGATGTGATACACCGCTTATGATCCTGCCCCTGCTGTTGCTCGCCGCCCAGGCCGGCCCACCCGCCCCCTCGCTGCAGGAGCGGTTCGACGCCTGCGTCGATCTCGCCACCAAGGATCCGCGCGCGGCGGCCGCCGAGGCGGGCCGCTGGCGGCTGAACGGCGGTGGTGCGCTGGCGCGGCAATGCCTCGGCATGGCCTATGCAAATGACGGCAAATGGGCGGCGGCCGCCGGCGAATTCGAAGCCGCGGCGCGCGCGGCGGAACTGGCCAAGAACAAGCGCGCCGCTTTGTACTGGGCGCAGAGCGGCAATGCCTGGCTTGCCGCCAAGGACGCGACCAAGGCGCGGGCCGCGCTGGATGCGGCACTCGCCAGCAATACGCTGGAGGGGCTCGACCGCGGCGAGGCCCTGCTCGATCGCGCCCGCGCGCAGGTCGCCGCAGGCGATCTTGCCGGCGCGCGCAGCGATATCGATCCGGCGTTGCTCGACGCCGCCGCCGATCCGCTCGCCTGGCTGCTATCGGCGACGCTGGCGCGCCGGATGGACGATCTGCCGCGCGCGCGAAAGGACATTGCCGAGGCATTGCAACGCTCGCCCGACGATGCCTCGGTGCAGCTCGAGGCCGGCAATATCGCCGCCGTCGCCGGCGACGAGGCCGGTGCCAAGGCAGCGTGGCAACAGGCCGCGACCCGCGCGCCGGCGAGCGAGGCGGGCAAGCGCGCACAGGCCGCGCTGGCGCAGTTCGACACCGCCAAGCCGTAACGCGGCGCCGATGATCGGCACGGATGGGCTGGTTATTTGCGCACGAAGTACAGCGTGAAGGTCGAGCTGGCCGAACCGCCGCCAAACACCGCCGCTTCGTTCGACAGACCCTGCTTGCTCAGCGGATCCCGTAGCTGCGGGCCCTGCAGCGCTTGCATCGCGACGTTGACATTGGCCATGCTGGCGTCGCGCACCGTCTCGCCATAAAGTTCGCACAGGCTGGAGCGGCAGACGATCCGCGACGCGCCGGTGGCGACATAGGGGATCGGGACCAGCGCGGCCTTGATCGCCTGCTCCATGCGCGGCGCCCATTCGCTGTCGCGCGGCTCGGCGCGGATGCGCTCGTAGAAATCGCGCGGGGTCAGCCCCCTGGGCGGGAGCGACGCACCGATCGCCGGATCGTCTGGAAACGGCGCCACGGCCGTCACGGCCGGCGGCGCGGAGGAGGCGATCCGATCCTGAACCGGGCGCGCCACCGGCGGCATGGCCGGCGTCGTCGGTGCGGCAACCACATCGACCGCATTGCCGGGCGCGGCAGCCGGCGGGGGGGCAGGTTGCGACAGGAAGATGCCGGCCAGGACCGCGATCGAGGCGAACGCCACCGCTACCGCCACTATCGATCGGATGCGCATCATTGGTCCCCCTGCCCGGAACGATCGGCCACCCGCCCAGCGTTTCACGAATAGGACGCGCGCGCCATCATAATCGCCGCGGACTGGCGGCCGGGCGTGCCGGCCCCTATCTTGCGGCTATCATCTGCAGGAGCATCCCTTGATCTATCTCCACACCATGATCCGCGTGACCGATCCCGACGCGACGATCCGCTTCTTCGAGCTGCTCGGCCTCAAGGAAGTGCGCCGCATGGACAGCCAACAGGGCCGCTTCACGCTGATCTTCCTGGCGACGCCCGAGGACATGAAGGGTCCTGGCGAACGCGCGCGCGCCGAAGTCGAGCTGACCTACAACTGGCCGCCCGAGGACGGCAGCAGCGCCGAAACCTATAGCGGCGGGCGCAATTTCGGCCATCTCGCGTACCGCGTCGAGAATATCTACGAGACGTGCCAGCGGCTGATGGATGGCGGCGTGACGATCAACCGCCCGCCGCGCGACGGCCATATGGCGTTCGTCCGCAGCCCCGACAATATCTCGATCGAGCTGCTGCAGGACGGCGTGCTCGAGCCGGCCGAACCGTGGAAGTCGATGCCGAACACCGGCGAATGGTGACGGCGGCGATCGGCGCGTTCCTGGACCTGAGCGGCGCGCGGCTGCCGCTGGTCCAGGCGCCGATGGCAGGCTTTGGCGGCCGCGACCTGGCGATCGCCGCGATCGGCGCCGGCGCGGTCGGGTCGCTCGGCTGCGCGCTGCTCGATGCGGCGACGGTGATCGCCGAGGTAAAGGCGATCCGCGCCGCGGCGACCGGGCCGCTCAACCTCAACTTCTTCTGCCACACGCTGCCGCCGCCGCCCGACGAGACGGCGTGGCAGCAGGCGCTGGCGCCGTTCTACGCCGCGGAGGGCGTATCGCCGCCGACCGCCGCCGCGCCGCTGCGCCGGCCGTTCGATGCGGCGATGGCCGCGGCGGTCGAGACGATACGCCCCGAGATCGTCAGCTTCCATTTCGGCCTGCCCGACGAACCGCTGCTGGCGCGCGTGAAGGCGAGCGGCGCGCGGGTGTTTGGCAACGCCACCAATGTCGACGAGGCGCAGGCGCTGGCCGCGCGCGGCTGCGACGCGATCATCGCGCAGGGGCACGAGGCGGGCGGCCATGCCGGCTATTTCCTCGCCGGGCACCAGCCGATCGGGCTGGCGGCCCTGGTGCCGGCGATCGTCGATGCGGTCGACGTGCCGGTGATCGCGGCGGGCGGCATCGCCGATCCGCGCACCGTGGCCGCGGCGATCGCGCTCGGCGCCGCTGCGGTGCAAATCGGCACCGCCTATCTGCAATCGCCCGAGGCACTGACCGGCGCGGTCCACCGTGCGCGCCTGGCCGCGGCGATCGCCGACGACAGCGTATTCACCACGCTGTTCTCCGGCCGCCCGGCGCGGGCGCTGCGCAACCGGCTGATCGAGGCACTGGGGCCGAGCAACCCGGCAGCACCCCCCTTCCCCTATGCCAGCGCCGCGCTCGCCCCGTTGCGCGCCGTGGCCGAAGCGGACGGGCGCGGCGACTATTCCCCGCTTTGGGCCGGGCAGAGCGTGGCGCTCGCCCGCGCCGACCCCGCCGCCACGATCACCGCGCGGCTCGGCGCCGCCGCTTTAGGAACCCTGTCATGACCGACCTCGAGATCGTCCGCATCCCCGCGCTCAGCGACAATTACATCTGGCTGGTGCACGATCCCGTCGCCGCCGCGACGGTGGTGATCGACCCGTCCGAGGCGGCGCCGGTGCTGGCCGCGGCGGCGACGCGCGGCTGGACGATCGGGCAGATCTGGAACACGCACTGGCACCCCGATCACACCGCCGGCAATGCCGAGATCAAGGCGGCGCACGGCGCGATCGTCAGCGCCCCCGCCGCCGAAGCCGCGCGCATCCCGACGCTCGACGTCGCGCTGGCCGAGGGCGACACGGTGACGCTCGGCCGGCACGTCGCCACCGTGCTGGAGACGCCGGGCCATACCGCCGGCCATATCACCTTCACGCTGGCCGAGGACGGGCTGCTCTTCCCCGGCGACACGCTGTTCGCGATGGGCTGCGGGCGGCTGTTCGAAGGGACCGCCGCGCAGATGTTCGCCAACATGCAGCGCTTCGCCGCGCTGCCGCCCGAAACGATCGTCTACGGTGCGCACGAATATACCCAGAGCAACGGCCGCTACGCGCTGACCGCCGAGCCGGACAATGACGCGATCCGCGCGCGCATGACCGAGGTGAACGCGGCGCGCGCGGCGGGCCAGCCGACGCTGCCGACGACGATCGCCAAGGAACTGGCGACCAACCCGTTCCTGCGCGCCGCCTCGGCCGAGCAACTGGCCGAGCGGCGCGCGGCAAAGGATGCGTTTCGCGGCTAGCCGCAATCGGCTATGTCGATGAGACAATAGGAGAAAGACGATGCGTGCGCTGATCCTGCTGCCCCTGATCGCCGGCATCGCCGGGTGCAGCTCGCTGCCCGCCGACCCGTCGCGCGCGGATCGCGCGATGGCCGAGGCGCTGGCCGGGCGCAGCGCCGGCGCGCCGCAGCGCTGCATCGACCGATCGACCGTCAGCGGGCCGCAGATCGTCGACGATCATACGCTGATCTATACCCAGTCCGGGCGCCGCGTGTGGGTCAACACGCTGGCCAGCGCCTGCCCGTCACTGCGCACCGACTCGGTGCTGGTGGTCCGCGCGTTCGGCACGCAGATGTGTGAAAACGACCAGTTCCAGGCGCGCCAGCCGGGCGAACTGATCGGCGGCGCGATCTGCCGCCTGTCGACCTTCACGCCATATGACAAGCCGCGCCGGGAGAAGGAGCGCGCGACGCCGGCCGGATAGCCGCGCGGCCCGGGGGGGCGGCGCCACAGGGGGGAAATGATGAGTCCATTCGAACTGGTCTTCGCGGTTTACGGCCTGCTGCTCGGCCTCGCCTTTGCCGAGGTGCTGGGCGGCTTTTCGCGCACGGTGAAACTGAAACGCGGCAGCAAGCCGGTGCGGGTCGGCTGGATGACGCCGCTGCTCGGGCTGCTGGTGATGCTCGATCTGACCAGCTTCTGGCTGCTCGCCTGGGACGCGCGCGAGCAGATCAGCGCCAATTACATCACGCTGATCGGCGTGCTGGCGATGGTCGGCGTCTATTATCTCGCCGCGACGCTGATCTTCCCCGACGCGCCGGAGGAATGGCCCGATTTCGACGACTGGTACGACAAGCAGAACCGGCTGGTGATCGGCGGACTACTCGCGGCCAATGTGGCGAGCTGGATCGGCGGGATCGTGCTGGATGAGGTACATCCGCTGCCGGAAGTGCCGGCGACGGCGGGCGCGGACACGATGACGCTGATCTACCTGATCAGTGGCCTGACGATCATCGGCCTGTTCATCGCGCTGCTGCGGGTGGACGGGCGCAAGTGGAACGTGGCGCTGCTGGCGATGACGTGCGCGCTGCTGCTGGTGAGCGGGGTGGTGGAGCCTTGGGTGGTGTGAGAAAGCCCACTGACAGCTAGACAATCCGCGAAAGCCGTATTATGGCCAATTTACAGCTTTGCTGTCGTAACGTCAACCGACGAACCGTAACTCGGGATAACCGCCATGACCGAAACTCTTCTGGAGGTTTCGGCGAAAGAGGCCGCTAGCCGTTTTGGCTATTACACCGACGAGGCCATGCTTCGCCCGGTGGGTATCCAGCGGCACGGGCAGACGCGGATCGTGATGATCTCGCTGAACGAGTATGAGCGCCTTCTTCGCCGCGACCGTCAGGTAATCCGTACGGAGGACCTTGATGACGACACCCTCGACGCCATCCTCACCGCCGAACCCGGCGAGCGCTCGCGCGAGGCCGGGCGGCGGCTGGCCGATCCCGCAGCCGGGTGACGTCCTGTCCTTCGCCTATCTGTGGGCGCGCGAGGCGGCGGCGGGGCAGGAAGAAGGACTGAAGGACCGCCCGGCGGTAGTCGTGCTGGCGACGCAGGAGACGGGCGACCGGGTGCGCGTGCTGGTCGCACCCTTGACGCACAGCGCGCCCGAGCGCGCGGCGATGGCGGTGGAGATGCCGGCGACCGTCAAGCGCGACCTCGGGCTGGATCGCGACCGGAGCTGGATCGTGACCAGCGAGGTCAACAGCTTCCGCTGGCCGGGGCCGGATGTGCGCGTGCTGGACGATGGCACGCCGTTTTACGGAGCGATCCCGGATTGGCTGTTGTTGCGGGTGCGGGAGAGCGTTGGGGGCTGGTCCAGGCGCGGCGCGCTGCGGACTGCGCGCCGCACCGAGTAATCAGCGGTCATTACATCACGTTTCCGCCGGCAGAGAAATATCCTCTATCGCATCGTCATCAGCCTCATCACGTCTAATAACAAGCTTTTCGTAATCCAAGTAGGCGGGGGAAGACACTTCAACCATCGGCGCAGGTCCTCCATGCTGCCATCTCACAGCAACCCCGTCTCGTTTGCGCTTTGATTTTTGGAAAACGCTCTCATAGCGAGCCGGGGTAATTCCTAAAAATGGAACGAAGTTTACTTTGTCTCTGGATGAACCTTCGATTTCTATTTCGTTATTATGGAGTTCTTTTGCTTTACTTTTCGGATACGGCTCTAGAAAAACCACTTCCTTAATACCTGCCGCTAGAATATGCTTTGTGCAATTATGACAAGGAAATGTAGTCGTAAACAACTTTGAGGAGCGGAGCGCCACTCCAGTCCTCGCAGCGTCGCAGATAGAGTTCATTTCGGCATGAACAACTCGACCGTACTCGGTCAAATCCATCACTTTTGAGTTTTTGAGTGCGCCCCTAATACTCTCAAACTCTGGGATTCCAGCCTCTCGCCCTATCAAAAATCTAACAATTTGCATCGGCGACCCAGCTTTAGAGATTTTCTCGGACAAAAGACCGTGCTTTTTCATTATTTCAACTAAATCTGTTAGAACGTCCACCTTAAGTATATCGTTCGAGTCCTGCCCAATTTTTATATCTCGGAAATCGGGGCTTTCGCCATCCCAGTACGTACCGCCAAACGCTTTTGGAACTTCGTTGCACCCTTGAGCAATCAATTCTCCGGCATCTGTTAAAACGGCAGCCCCTACCTGCCTGGACAAATCGCTAGATCGCAACGAAGCCATGTAAGCAGCATTCATTCCGAACTCAGATTTTGTAGGAGCTATTTCGTTCAAGCCAAATACTGCGTTTATAAATCGTTCGGTATTGTTTTGCATTTTAGCTTTATTAACACCGTCGATCACAACATCAGCAAGATGAAATGCTTCTCTTGTATGCTGCCCAAATGAGTCTTGATCCTCGCTCATGTCCTGCTCAATAAGCTGACCGGCAAGATATGCCTCTCGGGCGTCGGTGAGCGTAGCAGAATCAGTCTGTTTTATCTTTGCTCTGAGAATCTTAGCGCGACTCTTCTCGCCACCGTACGCTGATATTAAAAAGAACTGCGCACCATACACCTTACGTAGCAATGCTACTTCTTCAGGTCTTTTAATTTGCCTGATTATATATGCAGATCTGTAAGATATCTCGTGACCTTCTCCCGACAACTGGATAAACGTCGATGGTAAATTTTCATCAATGTGGCTGACGACGCTCTTTTCTTCATCATCGTCGTTTTCGAGGTATTTTTCGGAGGTCTCAATCAACCGCGAACGCTCTCGAATGATCGCCGAAATGGCGAGACGCATCAAATAAGCGGGATCAGAATTATCGCGACATATGGCGCTTGCGTGAGCCATCTTGTAACGCATCATATTATAAAATGTAGGGTTTACCGGCTTCCCTACCTCTGATTCAATCGACGTAATTTCATCGGTTATTCGTATCAGTGCACTTCTGTACGCGACCGTGCTCAAAACGTCCTTAAGGGTTCTTACGATCGCATCGATATCTATACCGATCGGACCAGCAATACCAAATACAAGTTCTGGATACTTTAGCGCATGAATATCTTGCATCGCTCATCCCTAGAAATTTGCGATATCAAGCTACTTCATTACAATTTTTTACGCTACCTCTTCCCCAACAACGGCTTCAAATACCGCCCGGTAAAGCTCGCCGCGACCTTGACCACCTGCTCCGGCGTGCCCTGCGCGACGATCTCGCCGCCCTTTACGCCCCCCTCCGGCCCCAGATCGAGCACCCAGTCGGCCGTCTTGATCACATCCAGGTTATGCTCGATCACCACCACCGTATTGCCCTGCTCGACCAGCTGGTGGAGCACTTCGAGCAGCTTGCGCACGTCCTCGAAATGCAGGCCGGTGGTGGGTTCGTCGAGGATGTACAGCGTCTGGCCGGTGGCGCGGCGCGACAGTTCCTTGGCGAGTTTCACGCGCTGCGCCTCGCCGCCCGACAAAGTCGTCGCCTGCTGGCCGACCTTGACGTAGCCGAGGCCGACCTCGACCAGCATCGCCATCTTGTCGCGGATCGGCGGCACCGCCTTGAAGAATTCGACCGCATCCTCGACCGTCATGTCGAGCACGTCGGCGATGCTCTTGCCTTTGAACTTCACCTCCAGCGTCTCGCGATTGTAGCGCTGGCCGTGGCACACGTCGCAGGTGACGTAGACGTCGGGGAGGAAGTGCATCTCGATCTTGAGCAGGCCGTCGCCCTGGCACGCCTCGCAGCGGCCGCCCTTGACGTTGAAGCTGAAGCGGCCGGGCTTGTAGCCGCGCGCGGCGGATTCGGGGAGCCCCGCGAACCAGTCGCGGATCTGCGTGAAGGCGCCGGTATAAGTGGCGGGGTTGCTGCGCGGGGTGCGGCCGATCGGCGACTGATCGATGTCGATCACCTTGTCGAGATATTGCAGCCCGGTGATCTTGTCGTGCTTGCCCTGCACGATGCGCGCGCCGTTCAGCTCGCGCGCGGCGGCGGCGTATAGCGTGTCGATCGTGAAGCTCGATTTGCCGCTGCCGGAGACGCCGGTGATGCAGGTGAAGGTGCCGAGCGGCAGGCTGGCGGTGACGCCGCGCAGATTGTTGGCGACGGCATTGTGCACGGTGAGCTTCTTGCCGTTGCCCTTGCGGCGCGTCTTGGGGACGGCGACTTCGCGGCGGCCCATCAGATAATCGGCGGTGATGCTGCCTTCGGTATTGAGCACTTCCTCGAGCGTGCCCTGGGCGACGACCTGGCCGCCATGGACGCCGGCGCCCGGCCCCATGTCGATCACGTAATCGGCGGTGCGGATCGCGTCCTCGTCATGCTCGACGACGAGCACGGTGTTGCCGAGATCGCGCAGCCGGCGCAGCGTCTTCAAGAGCATGTCGTTGTCGCGCTGGTGCAGGCCGATGCTGGGCTCGTCGAGCACGTAGAGCACGCCCGACAGGCCGGAGCCGATCTGCGACGCGAGCCGGATGCGCTGCGATTCACCGCCCGAAAGCGTGCCGCTGGTGCGGTTGAGGTTGAGGTAATCGAGGCCCACGTTGTTGAGGAAGCCGATCCGCTCGAGGATTTCCTTGAGGATACGTTCGGCGATCGCGTTCTGCTGGTCGCCCAATTGGCTGGGCACCTGCTCGAACCAGGCGAGCGCATCGACCACCGAGAGGCGGGTGACCGACGAGATGTCGCGCATGCCGATCTTGACCGCCAGCGCCTCGGGCTTGAGGCGGGCGCCGTGGCACACTTCGCACGGGGCGCTCGACTGATACTTGCTCAGTTCCTCGCGCATCCAGGCGGATTCGGTCTGCATCAGGCGGCGGTTGAGATTGCCGATCACGCCTTCGAACGGCTTCTTGACGTCATACGACTTCTTGCCGTCGATGAAGGTCAGCGTGACGGGCTTGCCCTTGGTGCCGTAGAGGATCGCATCCTGCACCTGCGCGTCGAGATCGGCCCAGGCGGCGTCGAGATCGAACTTCAGTTCGCGCGCGAGGCTACCCAGCACCTGCATGTAATAGGGGCTCGGCGGATTGGACTTGGCCCAGGGGACGACCGCGCCCTTCTTGATGCTGAGGCCGTGATTGGGGACGACGAGATCGGCGTCGAACAGCATCTTCTCGCCCAGGCCGTCGCAGGCCGGGCAGGCGCCCTGCGGCGCGTTGAACGAGAACAGCCGCGGCTCGATCTCGGCGATGGTGAAGCCCGAGATCGGGCAGGCGAACTTCTCGCTGAACACGATGCGGCCCGGCGGCGCATTGTCGCCGAGCACTTCCTGCTTGGGCGTGTGCGCCTCGACCGGATCGGCCGGGTCGACATAGGCCAGACCTTCGGCGAGCTTCAGCGCCGCCTCGAAGCTCTCGGCCAGGCGCGTGGCGACGCCCTCGCCGACCACCAGGCGATCGACCACCACCTCGATGTCATGCTTGTATTTCTTGTCGATCGCCGGCGCCTCGTCGATCTCGTAGATCTCGCCATCGATGCGCACGCGCGTGAAGCCGGCTTTCTGCCACTCGAGCAGTTCCTTCTTATACTCACCCTTGCGGCCGCGCACGACCGGCGCGAGCAGGTACAGCCGCGTGCCCTCGGGCAGCGCCATGACGCGATCGACCATCTGGCTGACGGTCTGCGCGGCGATCGGCAGGCCGGTCGCCGGACTGTACGGAATGCCGACGCGCGCCCACAGCAGGCGCATGTAATCGTAGATCTCGGTGACGGTCGCCACCGTGGAGCGCGGGTTGCGGCTGGTCGTCTTCTGCTCGATCGAGATGGCGGGCGACAGACCCTCGATATGATCGACGTCCGGCTTCTGCATCAGCTCGAGGAACTGGCGCGCATAGGCCGAGAGCGATTCGACGTAGCGGCGCTGGCCCTCGGCATAGATCGTGTCGAATGCGAGGCTCGACTTGCCGCTGCCGGACAGGCCGGTGATCACCGTCAGCGTATCGCGCGGGATGTCGATCGAGACATCCTTGAGGTTATGTTCGCGCGCGCCGCGCACGGAGATATGGGTCAGCATGCGGGGACGTGTTCCATATTTGTTCGGATCGGGCAAGATCGCGATCGGTCCAGTGCCAAGTCGGCAGGCACCCCGACGATTGCAACCCCGGGGTGGCGAGAACGATCGATCGCCGCTTGCGTTGCGTCGCCGCGTACCATCGTTCGACCAGCCGCCGCGACGGGCGCGAAAACCCTCTGCCTGACGCAAGATACCGTATACCATCGGGCATCATGGCGGGGGCCATGGGGGAAAGACAATGTGGCGACACGCAGCTTCACTGTTGGCGATGATCGGCGCCGCCGACGCTGCGCCGGCGGCCGACGCCCCCGTGCTCGAGCCGACGGGCAAATGGCTGGTGATGTTCGTCGGCGATCGCTGCCTGCTGACGCGTGATTACGGCACGGGCGCGGACGCAGTGACGCTGGCCTATCGCCCCCTGCCGCTCAGCGATTCCGCCGAATGGCGCTTGCTGACCAATACTCAGAAGAAGAGCTATGTCGTCGGCGAGGGCAAGGTCCGGCTGTTGCCCGGCGGCACCGAGGCGGTGGGCACGTCGTTCGGCCGGCGCTTCGACGATGGCGCGAGGCGGGCAACCACGATGGGGGTGCGGCAAAGCGAAATGGCCGCATTGCTGCACGCCAGCGAACTCGAAATGCGCGTTAGCGGCGAGCGCATGGTGCGCGTCCGGCTGGTGCGCATCGCGCCGGCGTTACGTGCGCTCAAGACCTGCAACGATGAAGTGATCGAAACCTGGGGCGTGGATCTGGCCGTGCAGGCCCGCGTCGCGACACCGGCCGACGGCAGTACCGGTGGCTTCATCAAGTCGGAAGATTTTCCGGCGGCGGGCAGAATGGCCGCTGCCGGCGCCAACAGTACCTACCTGTTCAAGGTCGATATCGACGGCCGCGTGACGGACTGCAAGGTGATCAACGGCGAAGATGCCCTGTTCGATGAAGCAGGACGCGCGGCCATTCTCAAGCGCGGGCGCTACAGACGGCCGGCGCTGGATGCTGCCGGCGTGCCGATCGCGTCATACCAGACGGTCAACGTCAAATGGCGCTCGCTCCAAGTCTATGAGGGCCGCCCGCTGCCGACCGCGGCGGACATACCGCTGACGCAGCCCGTGCCCTATCCCTATTAACGGCGAGGCGCGAGCCCTGGCACCATCCCCGCCAGCACGCCATCGCGCAGCAGGAAGTGATGGCGCAGCGCGGCGCCGACGTGGAGCAGGACGAGCGCCAGCATGACCCAGCCGAGCAGGCCGTGGGCATTGCCCGCGGCGCTGCCGACCGAAGGGCCGACCGGCAAATACGGCACGTCGAACAGGCCGAAGAAATCGAGCGGGCGGCGCTTGGCCGAGCCCGAGACCATCGCCCAGCCGCTGAGCGGCAGCGCCAGCATCAGTACGTAGAACAGGAAGTGCGTGGTGCCGGCGGCGGTGCGCTCCCACGCCGGCATGGTCGAGGGATGCGCCGGCGCGCGGTGCGTGAGGCGCCAGGCGATCCGGCCGAGCGTCAGCGCGAGTACGGTGAGGCCGATCGACTTGTGGATCGGCATCACCCAGCGCAGCCCCTCGAACAGGCTTTCGTGCAGCAGCCCGAGCGCGAGATTGGCGAGCACGAGCAGCGCGATGCTCCAGTGGAACCAGATCGCCACCCGGTTGTAGCGTTCGACCTGCGCGCTCATGCTCCCGTCTCCCTGTTGCCCCGGTTGATTACTGGAGCGCGATTTCCGGCTTGGGCATCTTGCCCTGCGCCATCTGCCGGCCGAACACGTCGCGCATCAGCGACAACGAGAAGAGATGCGCGTAGATCAGCGGCAGCATGCCGTTCTTGTGGATCTTGCGCAATTGATCGCCGCGCAGATCGGCCAGCTTCTCCTCATTGACCATCTGGAAGCCGCGATAGACGAACGGCTGCTCGGCGCCCTCCGGCTGGATCGTGATTTCGCCGTCCATCAACAGCCCCATTTCCTTGAGGTCGTTCATGAAATTGCCGGTGCGCACGCCGGCTTCCTCGAACGATTCGTTAAAGCTCAGGATGTTGGTGACAATTTCGGTCGGCTTGCCATCGGCGAACAGCGGAATGCCGTCTTCGAACGCGCCGAGCGTCTCGGTCGTCGGATCGAAGCACAGCGACAATTCCTGCGCCTCGGGGCGCAGCTTGGCGAGCAGATAGGGATAGCGGCGGATATAAGCGGGGAGATAGATCGTCCCGTCGAGCAGGCGGCCGTTCTCGTCGAAGAACACGTTGACGCCCTCGTTCATGCCCATCAGCGCGATCGGCACGGCTTCATCGCCGAGCGTGAAGACGATCGGCATGTGCCGCTGGACCAGCGGGAATTCCTCGACCGTGACGGGCACGGCATGCTGATCGACGACGAACGGCGCGCTGTCCGCCTCGCGGACCTTGAAATTGGCATGTGCCTCGGACGAGAGCGGCTCGAGCGCCTTGTAGAAAAGCGGGAGCTGGACGTTCTGCGGCGCGCTGGCCATCGGTATCTCCATCGACAAACAGCCGCCCCCCCGGCGGCCTAACAGGTGTGCCGCTCTATGGCGTGGCGGGGCCACGCGCAAGCGCGAGCAACTTGCCGGGATTGAGCAATCCGTGCGGATCGAGCCCGGCCTTGATCGCGCGGAGCGCGGCCATGCGCGCCGGCGCGGCCAGCCGCTGCAGCTCGGCCAGCTTCATCTGGCCGATGCCGTGTTCGGCCGATATCGAGCCGCCCGCCGCGGTGACGAGATCGTGGACGTAAGACGTGACGACGGGGGCGAGATCGCCGTACCATTCCGCCGCGTCCATGCCGGCGGGGGCGCGGACGTGGAAATGCACGTTGCCGTCGCCGAGATGGCCAAAGCCGCTGGCCTGCGTGCCGGGAAAGCGCGCGTCGCAGGCGGCGGCGGCATCGAGCATGAAATCGGGCATCCGCTCGACCGGGACGGAAATGTCGTGCTGCGCGGCGGGGCCGAGCGCGCGTTCGGATTCCGACAGCGAATCGCGGATGCGCCAGAACGCCTCGGCCTGCGCTTCGCTGGCGGCGATCACCGCATCGGCGGCGAGGCCCGCGGCAAGCGCGGGGGCGAGCAGCCGTTCGAGCAATTGCGCCGGTGGTTCGGCGCCGGCATCGCTGGCCACCGCCTCGATCAGCACGTGCCAGCGATGCGCGCCGGCGAGCGGCGCGCGGGTGGCGGGGATATGGCGCAGCACCGCGGCGAGCGATTCGGCGGGGAGCAGCTCGAAGCTCTCGATCGCATCGGTGGTGGATTCCAGCGCGTGCAACAGGCGCAGCGCATCGTGCGGGCTGCTCAGGCCGACCCAGGCGACAGCACGGGCGGCGATCGCCGGGACCAGCCGCACGGTGACGGCGGTGATGACGCCCAGCGTGCCTTCGGCGCCGACCAGCAGATGATCGAGGTCGTAGCCGCGATTGTCCTTCTTGAGCGCGGCCAGGCCGTCATGGATCTGGCCGTCTGGGAGCACCGCCTCGATCCCGGCGACCAGGCTGCGCATCGTGCCGAAGCGCAGCACCTGCGTGCCGCCGGCATTGGTCGAGGCGAGCCCGCCGAGCGTGGCGCTGCCGCGCGCACCGAGCGTGAGCGGGAAGCGGCGCCCCTGCGCCAGCGCCGCATCGTGCAGATCGGCGAGGATCACGCCGGCCTCGGCCACGGCGAGATTGGCGGTAGGATCAACGTGGCGGATGCGCTTCAGCCGACGCAGCGACAGGATCAGCGCGCTGCCATCCGCCGGCGGGGTGGCGCCGCCGACCATCGAGGTGTTGCCGCCCTGCGGCACGAGCGGGACGCCGTGTGCGGCCGCCAGCGTGATGATCTGCGCGACGCCGGCGGTGCTGTCCGGCGCGAGGATGGCGGGTGTCGCGCCGTGGTAGCGGCCGCGCCAATCGTGCAGCCAGGGCTCGATATCGTGCGCGTCGTCGATCACCGCCTTGTCGCCCAAGGCGGTGCGGACGGCCTGGATCATGCTGGATTGCGCCGGTGTCATGCACGCCGCGCTACCACGCACGCGTCCGGCACGACAGGTTCGATGACGATCCGGCCGTCAACAATTCATCGCGCGTTCAACCGTTTCGGCTAGGCTGCCCGGATCGATGCCGAATCCCCTGCCCCCCGCACTGCTGCTGATGCTCGTGGCGCCCGGCGCCGCCGATCCGCCGCGCGGCAGCGCGCCCGCGCCGCGCGGCTGGGGCATGACGCAACTCACCATCCGCCAGCGCATCATCATCCGCACGCAGAAAGCACCGGCGCGCGTCAGCCGCCCGCTCGACGCCGCGCCGACCACCTTCCCGGTGTCACCGCGCGTGAGCGAAAAGAAGGGCCCCAAATGCGTGCCGATCGAGCGGCTGGCCGGGACCGGCGTGGCGCGCAAGGACAATGTCGATCTGCTGCTGACCGACGGCACGATGCTGCGGGCGCGATTGGGCGGCGATTGCCCGACGCTGGATTTCTACGCCGGCATCTATCTGCGGCAGACGCCCGATGGGCAGTTGTGCAGCGACCGCGACGTGATCCGCGCGCGATCGGGGCGTGCCTGCCCGATCTCCACGTTCAAGCGGCTGAAGCCGAAGAAATAGCAATCGAGCTCTGCCCCGGCGCAGACCGGGGCCCGTTGTGCAGGCCACCCCGACGAGGCGGCAGCCGGCAAGCTTCCCTTCCCCCTGCCCCCGGCCCGGATCGGCGCAGGGCCCAAAACGCCCTTTACCTTGACATTTGGCCGCCAATCCGCAAGCGCTTTGCCGGTTGGCACGGTGGCTTCCCCCCTGCCCCTTTATATCCGGATACTGCATGACCTTCGCCGATCTCGGCCTTTCCGACCCGCTTTTGAAAGCCATCGGCGAATCCGGCTACACCGAGCCGACGCCGATCCAGGCGAGCGCGATCCCCAGCGTGCTGATGATGCGCGATCTCGTCGCGATCGCGCAGACCGGAACGGGCAAGACCGCCGCGTTCGTGCTGCCGATGATCGACATCCTGGGTGAGGGCCGCAGCCGCGCCCGCATGCCGCGCAGCCTGATCCTCGAGCCGACGCGCGAACTCGCCGCACAGGTGGCGGAGAATTTCGAGAAATACGGCAAGTATCACAAGCTGAGCATGGCGCTGCTGATCGGTGGCGTCTCGATGGGTGACCAGCAGAAGGCGCTGGAAAAGGGCGTCGACGTGCTGATCGCCACGCCCGGCCGGCTGATGGACCTGTTCGGGCGCGGCAAGATCCTGCTCACCGGCTGCGAATTGCTGGTGATCGACGAGGCCGATCGCATGCTCGACATGGGGTTCATCCCCGACATCGAGGAAATCTGCACCAAGCTGCCCAAGACGCGCCAGACGCTGCTGTTCTCGGCGACGATGCCGCCGCCGATCAAGAAGCTGGCCGACAAGTTCCTCAGCAACCCCAAGACGATCGAAGTGGCGCGGCCGGCGACGGCCAACGTCAATATCAAGCAGTGGATCGTGCCGGTATCCGGCGCGAAGAAGCGCGACAAATTGACCCAGCTGCTGCGCGCGGAAGACGTGAAGACCGCGATCATCTTCTCCAACCGCAAGACGACGGTGCGCGAGCTCAACAAGTCGCTGCAGAAGATGGGCTTCCGCTCCTCCGAGATCCACGGCGACATGGAGCAATCGCAGCGCATCGCCGAGCTCGAGCGGTTCAAGGCCGGCGACGTCAACATCCTGGTGGCGAGCGACGTCGCGGCGCGCGGATTGGACATCAAGGGTGTCAGCCATGTGTTCAATTTTGACGCGCCCTGGCATCCCGACGATTACGTGCACCGGATCGGCCGCACCGGCCGGGCCGGCGCGACGGGCGTCGCCTTCACGCTGGTCACGCCAGACGATGCCGAGAATATCGAGAATATCGAAAAGCTGACCGGCATGAAGATTGAACGCTACGGCGCGGTCGACGCGCCGGTCGATGCGGTCGACGACAGCGCGCCGGCTGCGGACGCACCGCGCGAGGAGCGCAGCCCGCGCGGTCGTCGTCGGCCGGCGGCACGCGACGCCGTGGCAGCCACGCCCGAACCGGCACGCGCGCCACGCGCCGCGCGTGACGAGCGGCCGGCCCGTGATGAGCGGCCGGCACGCGAAGAACGGCCAGCACGCGAGGCACGCCCGGCGCGGGAAGAGCGGCCCGAGCGCGAGGCACGCCCTGCGCGCGACGAGCGGCCGCAGCGCGAGGAGCGCGCCGCCCGCCCGCCACGCGACAGCCGCCCGCCGCGCAACGAGCAACCGCGCAACGATCCGCCGCGCGCGCCGCAGGACGAGCCGGACGATGGCGGCTGGAACGGCCCGCTGCCGAGCTTCCTCAACGCCCGGCTGACCGTCGACTGAGCAGCCCGGTGCGCGGCGGGGACGAGGGGTTCGAGACGGTACCGCTGGTACGGATCGACAGCCCGTGCATCAATATCTGCGATATCGATGCGGCGAGCGGCCGGTGCGCCGGATGCCGGCGGACGCTGGACGAGATCGCCGGCTGGAGCAGCGGCACGCCCGAATGGCGCGCGGCGGTGATGGCGTCATTGCCCACGCGCCGTCCCTGATCGGCAGGCGCCGCCGCACGATCATCCGCGCGCGACGATCCACGATACCGCGCCCGCCGTGCTTTGCGCTGTATGGGCACTCCCTGTAAGGCCTGGGGGATGGCCACCCCGCACCCACCCGCCCGCGCGATCAAGAAGCCCGACATCTTCTCGCGCCCCTTCTTCGAAGAGAAGAGCCGCGCCTTCTGGACGCTGCAGGCGGCGGGCTGGAGCGGCTATCTGATCCTGCGCAGCGTCTCCAGCATCTCCAACGGCCCGTCGCTCGACGTGCTGATCCCGGTGATCATCGAATCGATCGTCGGCTATTGCATCACGCTGCTGCTTTCCACGCTGTACGGCTATTATCGCGGCCTGCCGCGGATCAGCGGCGTGCTGCTCACCATCATCACGCTGGCGGCGGCGACCCTGCTCTATTCGGTGCTCAACGCCTTCTCCTTCTCGTTCATCAAGCTCGACAATCCCGGGCTCAACCTGAACCTCGTGCTGGGCACGATCTTCCTCAGCTTCACCGTGCTCGCCGGCTGGTCGGCGCTGTATTTCGGGATCAATTTCTATCTGATCGTCGAGGAGCAGATCGATCAGCTCGAAACGCTCGGCAACCAGGCCAGCTCGGCGCAGCTGGCCATGCTGCGCTACCAGCTCAACCCGCATTTCCTGTTCAACACGCTCAACTCGATCTCCACCCTGGTGCTGCTCAAGCAGACCGAGCGCGCCAACACGATGCTCAGCCGCCTGTCCTCGTTCCTGCGCTATACGCTGGCCAACGAGGCGACCGCCAACGTCACGCTGCAGCAGGAAGTGGAGACGCTGAAACTGTATCTCGAGATCGAGAAGATGCGCTTCGAGGACCGGCTGCGCCCCACCTTCGAGATCGACATGCGCGTCGAAAGGGCCCGCCTGCCGTCGCTGCTGCTGCAGCCGCTGGTCGAGAATGCGATCAAATATGCCGTCACGCCGAAGGAGGAAGGCGCGGAAATCTGCGTTGCCGCGCGGCTCGCCGGAGATCGCGTGCAGATCAGCGTATCCGATACCGGTCCGGGCTTGCATGAAATGAAAGCGCGTCCAAGCCTTTCAACCGGGGTCGGGCTTGCCAATATCAGAGAACGTCTGGCGCAGGCGTTCGGGCCTGACCACAGCTTCGAAGCAAGGAGCCGGCCGCAAGGCGGGTTCGAAGTGGAGATCGAAATACCGTTCCAGCTCGACGAGCCGTCGAGAGGGTTGGCAAGAGAGGTTTCATGACGATTAGAACGATTTTGGTGGATGACGAGTCACTGGCGATCCAGGGCTTGGAACTCCGCCTCGCCGCGCACGAGGATGTCGAGATCATCGACCGCTGCCAGAATGGCCGCGAGGCGATCCGCAGCATCAAGACGCACAAGCCGGATCTGGTCTTCCTCGACATCCAGATGCCCGGCTTCGACGGCTTCTCGGTCGTCCAGGGCCTGATGGAAGTCGAGCCGCCCCTGTTCGTCTTTGTGACCGCATATAGCGATCATGCGCTCAAGGCGTTCGAGGCGCAGGCAGTGGATTATCTGCTCAAGCCGGTCGAGGAATCGCGCCTGGCCGACACGCTGGACCGCGTGCGGCAGCGGCTGGCCGAGAAACGCGGCGTGGAGGAAGTGGATCGGCTGAAGGAAGTGCTGGCCGAAGTCTCGCCGGATACCGTCACCGAGCTCGGCGAGGGCGGCGAGCAGGTCTCCGCCAACCGCTTCGAGAAGCTCATCAACATCAAGGATCGCGGGCAGATTTTCCGCGTCGACGTCGACACGATCGAGCGCATCGACGCGGCCGGCGATTACATGTGCATCTATACCGGCGACAACACGCTGATCCTGCGCGAGACGATGAAGGATCTGGAGAAGCGGCTCGATCCGCGCCGTTTCCAGCGCGTGCACCGCTCGACGATCGTCAATCTCGACCTGGTGAAAGAGGTGAAGCCGCACACCAACGGCGAATGCTTCCTGGTGCTGCAGTCGAACGCGCAGGTGAAGGTGTCGCGCAGCTATCGCGACGTCGTTGCGCGGTTCGTGCACTGAAGCCGCTGACGCTGCTTGCGCTGGCCGCGCCCTTGACGCTGGCGCCGCTCCACGCGGCGCCGGTGGCCAAGCCGGTAAGCTTGTGCACGCCCGCCGAGACGGTCATTTTCGAATGCCGCACCAAGCGGCGGCTGGTCGCGGTCTGCGCCGGCCAAGGCGGCACGCAGTATCGCGCCGGCCTGCCGGGCAAGCTCGAACTTGTCTCGCCCGCCGGCTCCGCCGGATTGACCTATGCCAATCGTGCTTATTCTGGCGGGGGCGAAAGCCAGGTGCGGTTTGCCAGCGGCGATTATGGCTATGTCGTCTATAGCAGCACGATCCGCACCCGCTTCGGCGACGGGCCGAACGATCCGGCATTCGGCGCGGGCATCATAGTGACGAAAGGCGGCACCGCGGTGTCGCAGGACCGCTGCATCGCGCCTGCCGACGCGATCCTCGACCTCACCACGGCGCAGCAGCGCCTGCCGGAAGGCGAATTCGTCGATCACGATTGACCCCGACAGGATTACCGCCTGCCGGGACCGGTCGATCAACTCTCGTCGACGGCGACCGCATCGCCCGCGCCATCGGCGGGGCGCTCGTACCAGGCCTCGACCGGGCCGCTATATTTGATCGTCAGCGGATTGCCCTTGCGATCGACCTTCTTGCCGAGCGCGACGCGGATCCAGCCTTCGGACAGGCAATATTCCTCGACGTCATGGCGCTCGCGCTCCTTGAAGCGGATGCCGATGCCGCGGGCCAGCTTCTCCTCGTCGAAGAACGGGCTGCGCGGGTTGGAGGACAGGCGGTCTGGGGGCGTATCGGTCATGGGCCGAGCCTTTGGCGCAAAATCCCCGCAATTGCCAGACACGAAAACGGCGCCGGATCGCTCCGGCGCCGCTCCCGCACGATCATCGGATCAGTAGCAGACGCGCACGCGCACGCGTTGCCCGTAATACGGATCCCAGCGCCGCTCGACCCGGCACCCGCCATAGCCGCGCCCGCGATAGCGCTGCGCATAATAGCCGTCATTGGGGTAATAGCCGCGCCGCTGATAGTAATTGTAATCGTAGTTCCGCGGATAGCCGCGATCGCGGTAATAATCGTCACGGTAGCGATCGCGCCCGTTGGAGGCGATCGCCGCGCCGATCGCGAGACCGGCAATGCCCGCGACGATCGCCGGCCCGGCGCTGTCGTGGTGGCGATCATAGCCGCGGCCATAGCCACCGCCCCAGCCGCCGCGATAGCGCTGCGCATCGGCCGGCGCCGCCGCCGTGAGCGCCGTGGCGGCGAGTGCCACGCCCAGACCCGCTTTCTTCATCAAGCTGTTCATGTTCATACTCCTCATGCCAGCAAGCCCAATCCGCTTCGGTCCGATAAACGCGCACCCTGCCGAGCTTGTTTCCTCGGATTAAGCGAGTCGGCCTTAACCCACTTGGAATGCGCCATTTAGCCGCCGTTCAGCTGCGCCTTCCGGCAGCCTTCACCTGCTCCGCGAATACTATGCCTATAGTTTATCCCCGGGCAATATATCCGCATTTTGCACAGACGTATATTTATAGTATTGTTTTACAGCGACTCGACTGTCGCACGATGGGGAGACAGGAAATGGCAATTCCTAAGGTACGCCTCGAAGCATTGACCCTCGATCGACTGCATCGCCTTCTTGATCCGGGCCGTGTATACTATCGCCCCGTTGTATTCGACATTCTCGAGCGCGCCGACACCGTAGAACTTAATGCGCTGATCAAGGGTGCGCAGGAGCTCAAGGCCGAATATGGCGACTTTGACGGCCTGATCAAAGCGGCCCAGGGCGTGGCGCGGAAAGCGAGCGCGTGATCGAGGGGCAGCACGACATCGCGCTGCCCGTTCGCTATTCGGGGCTGGACGACATCCTGCGACGCGTTCCGGTGAGCGTGGTGTGGGAGATCACGCTGGCCTGCGACCTGGCCTGCACGCACTGCGGATCGCGGGCCGGGCGGCGCCGGCGCGACGAGCTGTCGACCGAAGAGGCGCTCGATCTGGTCGATCAGATCGCCGAGCTGGGCGCCCGCAGCGTCGGGCTGATCGGCGGCGAAGCCTATCTGCGCAAGGACTGGCTGCAGATCATCGCCGCAATCCGCGCCAGGGGGATGGAATGCGATCTGCAGACCGGCGGGCGCAACCTGAGCGACGCGCGCGTCGCACAGGCGGCGGCGGCGGGGCTCAACGCGGTGGGCATCTCGATCGACGGGATCGGCGCGACGCACGATCGGCTGCGCGGCGTGATCGGCTCGTTCGAAATGGCACTGACGGCGATGGCGAATGTCCGCCGGCACGGGCTGGAGGTCGGCGTCAACACGCAGATCAACGCCCATACGCTGCCGGAACTGCGCACGCTGATGGACATCATCATCGATGCCGGCTGCCACAATTGGCAATTGGCGATCACCACGGCGATGGGCAACGCCGCCGACCACCCGGACATGTTGCTGCAACCCTGGCAGATGCTGGACGTGATGCCGCTGCTCGCCGAGCTGGCGGTCGAGGGGCGCGAGCGCGGGCTGTTCATTCAGCCGGCGAGCAATATCGGCTATTTCGGGCCGCACGAATCCGCGCTGCGCAACGTGATGAACGACGAGATCCACTTCCACGGCTGCAATGCCGGCGATACCGTGATGGGGATCGAGGCGGACGGCACGATCAAGTCCTGCCCCGGCCTGCCCAGCCCCTATGCCGGCGGCAATATCCGCGCACGGCGCCTGCGCGACATCTGGGAAAATGCCGAGCCGATCGCGTTCAATAGGCGCCGCACGGTAGACGACCTATGGGGCTATTGCCGGGGCTGTTATTATGCCGAAACGTGCCTGGCGGGCTGCACCTGGACAGCGCATGCGCTGATGGGGCGCGCGGGCAACAATCCGATGTGCCATCATCGCGCGCTCGATTTTGCCGCACGCGGCCTGCGCGAGCGGCTGGTCAAGGTGAAGGATGCGGACGGGCGTTCGTTCGATCACGGCGAGTTCGCGATCGTCGTGGAGGCGGCCATGCCCGCCGTCTTGGCCGATGCCTGAGCCCGGGCGCATTCCGGTGCCGCTGCGCCTGTGTCGCGGCTGTCGCCGCTTCGTGCGGATCGAACATGCTGATTGCGACTTTTGCGGCGGTGATCTGGCGGCGCTGGAGGCGGCGCATGCCGAGTCCGCGGCGGCCGTGCGCGCGGCGACGGCCGAGCTGCGCACGGCGATGGGACGGCTGCTGGGGCTGCCGTGACCTGCACGCCGGACGGTGCCGCATACCGGAACGGCGCAGCCTAGACCGCCGTCGATCCTCGCCCGAGCGAGGCTGGCCGGGCGGGCGTCAGGCGCGCCGCAGCTTGCGCTGCGGCTCGCCCGACCCGCCCATCCGCCTTACGACTGCTTCGCGCGGCTCGCGCGCTTGCGCTCGTTGGCGTCCAGATAGCGCTTGCGCAGGCGGATCGACTTCGGCGTCACTTCGACCATCTCGTCGTCGTCGATATAGGCGATCGCCTGCTCGAGCGTCGCGCGCTTCGGCGGCGACAGGCGGACCTGATCGTCCTTGCCGCCCGAGGCGCGGAAGTTGGTCAGCGCCTTGGTCTTCATCGGGTTGACTTCGAGATCGTCAGGCTTGGCATTCTCGCCGACGATCATGCCCTCGTACAGCGCCTCGCCATGGCCGACGAACAGGATGCCGCGCTCCTCGAGCGGACCCAGTGCGTAGTTGTTCGCTTCGCCCGCGCCGTTCGAGATCAGCACGCCGTTCTTGCGGCCTTCGATCTGGCCCTTGTGCGGGCCGTACTTCTCGAACAGCCGGTTCATGATGCCGGTGCCGCGCGTGTCCGACAGGAACTCGCCGTGATAGCCGATCATCCCGCGCGACGGCGCCGAGAAGGTGATGCGGGTCTTGCCGCCGACCGACGGACGCATGTCGGTCATCTCGGCCTTGCGGATGTTCATCTTCTCGACGACCGTGCCCGAATATTCATCGTCGACGTCGATGATGACGGTTTCGTACGGCTCGGTCTTCTTGCCCTCTTCGTCCTCACCGAACAGCACGCGCGGACGCGAGATGCCGAGTTCGAAGCCCTCGCGGCGCATCGTCTCGATCAGCACGCCGAGCTGGAGCTCGCCGCGGCCGGCGACTTCGAAGCTGTCCTTGTCAGCCGCCTCGGTGACCTTCACGGCAACGTTGGATTCGGCCTCGCGGAACAGGCGCTCGCGGATCATGCGGCTGGTCACCTTGGTGCCCTCGCGGCCGGCCATCGGCGAATCGTTCACCGCGAACCGCATCGACAGCGTCGGCGGATCGATCGGCTGGGCGTGCAGCGGCTCGGAGACGGTCACGTCGGCGATCGTGTCGGCAACAGTCGCGACCGAAAGCCCGGCCAGGCTGATGATGTCGCCGGCCTTGGCTTCGTCGACCGGCACGCGATCGAGCCCGCGGAACGACATGATCTTGGAGGCGCGACCCGTCTCGATGATCTTGCCATCGTTATCGAGCGCGTGGATCGGCTGGTTGAGCTTGACCACCCCCGAATTGACCCGGCCGGTGAGGATGCGGCCGAGGAACGGATCGCGGTCGAGCAAGGTCACGAGGAAGGTGAACGGCACACCGGCGACTTCCACCTTGGGGGCGGGAACATGGCTGACGATCGTCTCGAACATCGGGATCAGCGTGCCTTCGCGCGCGTCCATGTCGGTCGAGGCATAGCCGTTGCGGCCCGAGGCATAGAGCACGGGGAAGTCGAGCTGCTCGTCATTCGCGTCGAGGCTGACGAACAGATCGAACACTTCGTCGAGCACTTCCTGAATGCGCGCATCCGAGCGATCGACCTTATTGACGACGACGATCGGCTTCAGGCCCAGCGCCAGCGCCTTGCCGGTGACGAACTTGGTCTGCGGCATGGCGCCTTCGGACGAATCGACCAGCAGCACGACGCCGTCGACCATCGACAGGATGCGCTCGACTTCGCCGCCGAAATCGGCGTGGCCTGGCGTGTCGACGATGTTGATGCGGATGCTCTCGGATTCGCCCGGCGGCGTCCAGTCGACCGAGGTCGGCTTGGCGAGAATGGTGATGCCACGCTCTTTTTCGAGATCGTTCGAATCCATCGCGCGCTCTTCGATGCGCTGGTTGTCGCGGAACGTGCCGGACTGACGGAACAGCTGATCGACGAGGGTCGTCTTGCCGTGATCGACGTGCGCGATGATCGCCACATTGCGGAGGGCCATGAGTGTATCCGGTGCTTTAGCTTGGGGAATGATTAGCGCGCGCCCCTAGCCTACTTGTCGCAGCGCAACAAGGGCGGCGCGAAACAAGACCGGCGCGCGGGTCATGTCCACCCGCGCGCCCGGCCTCTGTTCGTCTTCGCCGTGGATCAGAATTTGCCGCCGATTTCCACGCCATACATGCGCGGCTCACCCGAAATGTAGGTCGGGACGCCAAAGCCGCCGCCGGTATTGCCGGCATCGATCAGATAGCGTTCGTTGGTCGCGTTGCGCACGAAGCCACCGATCCGGTAGCGACCTTGCGCAAACTCGACGCCGGCGCGGGCGTTGACCAGCGTGTAGCCGCCCTGGCTGATCGCATCGTTGTTGGGCAGTTCGAAGAACACCTTGCTCTGATAGGTCGCCGAGGGAACGGCATAGAGCGTGACGCTGTCGTTCAGCGGCACGCGGACGTTGATGCCGCCCGAGGCGCTGATCTTCGGCTGCAGACGGAAACGATCGCCCGAGAAATTCCCGAACGCCGCGTCTTCGTTCAACTTGCCGTCGATATAGGCGAAGTTGCCGAACAGGGAGACCATCTGCCCGAGCCGCAGATTGGCCTCGGCCTCGACGCCCAGATTCTTGGCATCGGCGCTTTGCGTGGTGGTGACGGCGTTCTGCGTGACCGAGAACTGGAAGCCCTTGTAGGTCTGATAGAACACGCCGAGCGAGCCGGTGAACGGACCGGCGCTGCCCTTGATGCCGCCTTCATAGTTCCACACGATTTCGTTCGGAATGATCTGCAGATTGGGAACGACCGTGCCGCCGACCGATGCTGCGGCGAGCTGGACCACCGGCGAGCGGCGTCCCTTGCTGACCGTGCCGTAGATGTTGACGCGATCGGTGACGCGGTACAGCACGTTGAAGCGCGGCAGGAAGGCCGAAAAGCTGCGCTCAGCCTCGAGCTTGCGCCCGCCGGTGCTGACCGTGCCAAGCAGGCTGGTGTTGATGCCGAGCCCGGCGAGCAGCACCGAATTGGGCTGCACCGAACTATAGCCCGACTGGCGATCCTCGATCAGCACGCGCGCACCCGCCGTGACCTCGAGCGCGGGCACCGGCGTCCAGGTCGCGTCGGCGAATACCGAATAAGTGTCGTTGTTACCGAAATTGGTGAATTCCGAGGCATAGGCCTGCTGCGTGAGACGGCCGCCGCTGAGCAGCCGGGTGGCGAGCGTGGCGGCAGGGATCGTGCCGTTGGCGGCGACGCAGCCCGTGCCGGTCGGCACGCCAGCGGCGGTCAGGCCTGCGCGCACCGGGGCATAGGCGCCGGCGACCGAGCAGGCGATGTATGTGCCCTCTTCGGTCGAGAAGGGCACGCGCTGGCTGTTATTCTCGAAGAAAGCGTTCCAGCCGAACGAGGCGCGGAGCTTGTCGCCGGTGAAGTTGAAGCGGCCTTCGTGGCTCCACTGGTCGCCCTTCGCATCCTCGGCGAATTCGAGATACCAGGCCGGGCCGCCATCGGCGTCGAACACCTCGTTGGCGTCGAAGCGGCGATAGCCGTTGACCGTGGTGAAGGTGACGCCCGGCGCGACGTCGATCGCGACGGTCAGATTGGCGTCATACACGTTGCGCTTGAGGCCCAGCTTGCGGTCACCGAGCACCTGTTCGCTGAACGGCGAGCCCGACAGTTCAGCATCGCCATAATCGCCGGTCTGCCCGCCGGTCGGCGCGAAGGCACGACTCTTGAACGCGGTGCCGGGATTGCGCTGCCCGTCATAGGTCAGCACGAGATCGGCGGTGACGCTGTCCGACGGCGTGAAGCGCAGCGAACCGCGCACGCCGCGCTGGTCCTGCCCGTTGAGATCGTCCTGGTCGATGCGGCCCTGGTTCTGGTTGGCGCGATCCGGATCGCCGGCGATGTTGCGGACATAGCCGTCGCGATATTTGTAGGCGAACGCCAGGCGACCGGCGAGCACGTCGTTGCCCGCGTTGAGGAAGCCCGACACCTGTGTGCGGTTGTAATTGCCGTACGACGCGGTGATCCCGCCCGACGTGCCGGCGACCGGGCGCGCCGAGATGATCGAGACCGCGCCGACCGCCGAGGCGGTGCCGAACAGCGTCGCCTGCGGGCCCTTCACCACCTCGACGCGCTCGAGATCGTAGAGATCCTGGTACGCGCCGCGCGTGCGCGAGATGTCCACGCCGTTATAATAGAGCGTGACGCGCGCGCCCTGCTGCGAGGAGCCGCTGTCCGAGGTGATGCCGCGGATCACGAAGCCCGGATTGTTCGCGCTCTGCTCCTGAATACGCAGGCCCGGAATGTACATCGCCACTTCGGTCAGCGAATTGACGCCCAGCTCGGCCATCCGCGCGCCGGTCACCGCGGTGACGGTCAGCGGCACGTCCTGGATGCGCTGCTCGCGCTTCTGGGCGGTGACGACGATATCCTCGCTGCCGAGTTCGGCCTGATCGGGCTGGACATCGGCTTGCGCCATCGCGACGTTCGACGTGCAGGCGAGCAGCGCGGCAACCGTGCCGCGGATGAATAGGTTTTGCATGAGACCCCCTTGTTTGCTGCGCCGCAGCTAGGCGGACTCCGTTGCGGCTTCGCGTCGGTACCGTGCGATTCGTGTGACAATCGTCCCCGCCGGTTCGTTTTTCGCGTGTTATTTGCATAACACACTTGAACGCATCGGCGTTCGCGCCCAAAATCGGGATCACTGTTCTGGAGATCCTGACGATGGCGACCGCTTCCGATGCTGCGATTGAAGAACAGGGCCTGGTGCTGACCCCGCCCGAGCCCGTCCCGGTTGTGGCGGCGGAAAAGGCGGTCGGGCTGGTGCCGGTCGACGACGCCAAGCGCAGCGAGCTGCAGAAGCGCGTCGAGAGCTTCATCGACGATCTCGTCGCGCAGGACGTCAACAGCCCCGAATTCGGCAAGCGCGTCGATGCGATCAGCGCGATGGGGCAGAAGGAGATCCGCGAGGCGGCCGGGCAGTCCAATCGCTTCCTCGATCGCCCGACCCGGGCGATGGATCAGGAGACGGGCGTGGGCAAGGATCTCGCCGAGCTGCGCCGCACGGTCGAGGATCTCGATCCGGGCAAGCGCGGCAATCTGACCGCGCCCAAGAAGCTGTTCGGGCTGATCCCGTTCGGCGGCGGCCTGCGCAACTATTTCGACAGCTACAAGTCGTCGCAGACGCATATCGCCTCGATCCTGAAATCGCTGACCAGCGGCAAAGACGAGCTGCTGATGGACAATGCCGCGATCGACGTGGAGCGCGCCAATCTGTGGAGCGCGATGGGGCGGCTCGAACAGATGATCGTGCTGTCCAAGGAAATGGATACGCGGCTCGAGGACAAGGCCAACGAGCTGGATCACAGCGATCCGGCAAAGGCCAAGGCGATCCGCGAGAGTGCATTGTTCTACGTGCGCCAGCGCACCCAAGACCTTCTTACCCAGATGGCGGTGACGGTGCAGGGCTATCTCGCGCTCGATCTGGTCAAGAAGAACAATGTCGAGCTGGTCAAGGGCGTGGATCGCGCGTCGACCACCACCGTATCGGCGCTGCGCACCGCAGTGACGGTGGCGCAGGCGCTGACCAACCAGAAACTGGTGCTCGAACAGATCACCGCGCTCAACACGACCACCGCGAACATCATCGATTCGACCGGCAAGCTGCTCCGCAGCCAGACCGCGACGATCCACGAACAGGCGGCGAGCGCGACGATCCCGATCGAGGTGCTGCAGCGCGCGTTCCAGAACATCTACGACACGATGGATGCAATCGACACGTTCAAGCTGAAAGCGCTCGACAGCATGAAGACCACCGTCAACACGCTCGGCAACGAGGTCGAGAAGTCGCGCGGCTATATCGCGCGGGCGGAAGGCGCGACGCAGAATGCCGGCGCCGGCGCCGAGACGTTCAAGCTGGAGGCGCTGTAGCGTGACCGACGTCGATCGCCAGATCGCGCGCAGCACCGAATATCTCGATCGCACGCGCGAGCGCAGCAAATCGCTGAGCGCCAGGCGGCGCAAGCGGCAAGGCACCGAGATCATCACGCGACTGACGCGGATCGGCTTCGCGCTGTTCGCGATCCTGATGAGCGCGATGGTGCTCGGCTGGTTCGCGCCGCTCGGGATCGGCGGCGCGATGCTGGTGATGGCGGCGCTGATTGCGGCAACGCTGATCCTGGCGATCTTCCCGCTCACCCCTGAGGTGAAGCCCGAGGCGCTGGTGCAGGTGCCGCTCAAGCACTTGTCGCTCAAGACCGAACAATGGCTGGAGACGCAGCGCCCCGCCCTCCCCGCCCCGGCACAGACATTGGTCGATGGGATCGGCGTGCGGCTGGAGGGGCTGGCACCGCAACTGGCGACGCTGAACGAGGCCGAACCGGCCGCGGCGGAAGTGCGCAAGCTGGTCGGCGAACAACTGCCCGAACTGCTCAAAGGCTATGCGCGCGTGCCGGTCGCGCTGCGCGGCGTGGAACGCAACGGCAAGACGCCCGATGCGCAACTCGCCGACGGGCTCAAGGTGATCGACGAGCAGATCGCCGGCATGTCGGCGCAACTGGCGGAAGGCGATCTCAATCTGCTCGCCACGCGCGGGCGCTATCTGGAGATCAAGTACCGCGAGGATGGGTTGGGCGGCTGATCCTCCCCGGCACGGGGAGGGGTACCATTGGCTTCTTCAGCAAATGGTGGAGGGGGCTCCGCACAGGCGATAGCGCTGCCGCCCCCAGGCTTCGCCTGCCACCTCCCCGTTCCGGGGAGGACGTTATTGGGAAAGGCGGAGCGCCCTTTCGCTCAGTCGGTCGATGCCGGCCTGATGGATTCCCGGCGTCGAGATCAGCACCCCGAACGCTTGGGCACTCGGCGTGTTGAACGCCAGTTTCTGGCCAAGCGCGTCGCTGACCGTCGCCCCGGCTTCGGCGGCGATCAGCACCGCAGCGGCGATGTCCCATTCGTGCCCCCAGCGCAGCGTGGCGACGAGATCGGCCTGGTCGGCGGCGACCATCGCGATGCGCAGCGCGATCGAATTGGGCTTGTCGACGGGAACCAGATCGCTGTCGATCTTGGGCAGCGCGTCGGTCGGCACGCGCGCGCCGGAGAAATCGCGGCGATCGCCGACACGGATCGGTGCGCCGTTCAGCGTCGCCCCCTGCCCCGCCCCGGCCAGCCACACTTCGCCGCGCGCCGGCGCATCGAGCACCGCGATCACCGGCTGGCCCCTTTCGACCAGCGCGATCGAGATCGCCCAGCCGGGGCGGCCGCGGATATAATCGCGCGTGCCATCGATCGGATCGACCACCCACACGCGATCGGCGCCCAGGCGATCGGCATTGTCGGCGGTTTCCTCGGACAGCCAGCCGGCGTCGGGCACCAGCGCCTCGAGCCGCCGGCGCAGCAACGTATTCACCTCGAGATCGACGTCGCATACCGGATGGCCGGGCACCTTTTCCCAGCGCGCGAAATCGGTGCGCCATTTGCCCAGTGCGAGCGCGCCGGCCTCGGCAGCGATCGCGGCAATGGCGCCGGGCAAATCAGGCACCGGCGACCATCATCCCGTCGATCCGCAGCGTCGGCACGTTGCTGCCATAGCGGAATTCGAGGTCGTTGGCCGGGGTCAGCGCCAGGAACATGTCCTTGATGTTGCCGGCGATGGTGAATTCCGCGATCGGCGTGGTGATCTCGCCCTTCTCGATGCGGAAGCCGGCCGCGCCGCGGCTGTAATCGCCGGTCACGCCATTGGCCCCGCCGCCGAGCATCTCCGTGACGTAGATGCCGTCGGCAATATCCTCGATCAGCGTCGCCACGGGCAGATGCCCCGCCGCCATGAACAGGTTGCTGGTCGCGACGCCGGGATTGCCACCGACGCCGCGCGCGGCATGGCCGGTCGGCTCGAGACCCAGCTGCCGCGCCGAGGCGCTGTCGAGCAGCCAGGTCTCAAGCATACCATCGCGCACGAATTCGGTCGGCGAGACAGGCAGGCCCTCGCCGTCGAACGGCCGCGAGCGCAGCCCGTGCGGGCGGTGCGGATCGTCGGCGATCGTCACGCCCTCGGCGAAGATGCGCTTGCCGAGCGAATCGAGCAGGAAGCTGGTCCGGCGGGTGATCGACGAACCCGAGATCGCGCCGATCAGATGGCTGAGCATCGACGAGCCGACGCGGGGATCGAACACGATCGGCATCGCACCGCTCTTCACCATGCCGGGATTGACGCGCGCGACGGTGCGCTCGCCGGCGCCGCGCCCGATCTCGGCCGGCGACATCAGCCGGTGGCGATGCCGCGCGCCATGATGGTCGTAATCGCGGACCATCTGCCCGCCCTCGCCCGCCAGCACGCTGGCCGAAATGCCGTAGCCGGTCGCGGCATAGGCGGCGGCAAAGCCGTGGCTGGTGGCGAGTGCCCAGATGCTGCGCGAGGCGGAAGCGCTGCCGCCTTCGCTGTTGGTGACGCCGGACACGGCGCGCGCGGCATCCTCTGCTTCCAGCGCCGCTTCCTTGAGCGCAGCCGGCTCCACGTCGCCGCCGTCATCGAGATCGAGCTGCGGCGGCGCGCCGTGCAGCAGCCGCTCCTGCGGAGCGAGCCCGGCCCATTCGTCCTCCGGCGCCTCGCGCGCCATGGCGATCGCGCGGTCGACCAGGGCGGCAAGCGCATCGACCGACAGATCGGAGGTCGAGACGCTGGCGGATTGCTTGCCGACGAACACGCGCAGGCCCAGCTCGGCGCTTTCCGAGCGACCGACATCCTCCAGCGCGCCGAGGCGGACGGAGACGTCGAGCGCGGTATCTGCGGCATAAACGGCATCGGCGGCGTCGGCCCCGGCGGCGGTCGACAGGGCGACGATATCGGCGGCGCGCATCTGCGCCTGTTCGGTGGTCAGCATGGGAGAGGACTTAGGTACGCCAAGCCCCAAGGTCAAAGCGTCGCTGCGGTTCCCACCACGAAACAGGCGGCAAACATCAGCAGCCCGGCAAAGCGGTTGCTGCGGAACCGGTGCAGCGCGCTGGCGCCGTCCGCCAGATCGAGCGTGGCGATCTGCCAGGCGAAGTGCAGCGCCAGCGGCAGCAACGCAAGCAAGGCGAGCACGTCCGGCCGCACCAGCCAGATGGCCGCGACCCAGAAGGCCAGGGCGATCGCATAGAACGCCCCCACGCCGCCCTTTACATGCGCGCCCAGGCGCAGCGCCGACGACCGCACGCCGATCAGGGCATCATCCTCGCGGTCCTGCAGCGCGTAGATCGTGTCATAGCCGATCACCCAGGCGATCGATCCGGCATAAAGCAGCAGCCCCGGCAGCGTCAGCGCGCCCGCCACCTCGCTCCAGCCGACCAGGGCGGCCCAGCTGAACACCAGGCCGAGCCATGCCTGCGGCCACCAGGTGATGCGCTTCATGAACGGATAGGCCGCGACCAGCGCGATGCTGAGCACGGCGACCACCGCGGCATAGACGCGCAATTGCAGCAGCACCGCCAGCCCGACCAGGCACAGCAGCAGCAGCCAGGCCCAGGCCGCCTTGAGCGACACCGCGCCGCTCGCCAGCGGCCGGCTGCGCGTGCGCGCGACCTGCGCGTCGAGATCGCGATCGACGATGTCGTTATACACGCAGCCCGCGCCGCGCATCGCGATCGCCCCGGCGAGCAGCCACAGCAGCAGATCCCAGCGCGCGATCGCGCCGCCGGCCAGCGCCACCGCCCAGGCGCCGGGCCAGAACAGCAGCCACCAGCCGATCGGCCGATCGAACCGGGCAAGCAGCGCGAACGGGCGGATGCGCGGCGGGAGCGCGCCGATCGCCCCGCGATGTTCGGTGTCCGGCGTGGCAGCGAGGTTGTCAGCGTTCATCGCCGTTTCGTAGCGCCATCGGCCGCCGCGGAACAGCGCTCGATCGCGCCTCAGTCGCAGCCCGCTTTGCCGCCGCCCTGCGCCGGCACCGGCACCCGCGCGACGGGCGCTAGCACTTCCCATTCCTGCACCGCGACACCGGCATAGCTGCCGGCGTGCGACGCATCGAACGTCGCGCGCAGGCAGCGCGTGGTGACCGGCGCGAAGCGCGTCTCCTGGAACACATTCGGCGCGGTGCCATAGCCGCTGGCCTTGGGCACCGGCTTCCAGCCCTTATGCCAATATTCCAGCCGCCAGCGCGCCGGCGGGGCGACGCCGACGCCCGACCCGGCCGGCTGATCACCCCAGAACATGATCCGCGAACCGTTGACCGTCACCGGCTTGGCCCAGCGATATTCGATCCATTGCTGCGGCGGATTGTTGCCCGTCCAGCTGCCCCACAGATCGGGCGGCAGCGGCGCGCCGCGGACCTTGCCGTCGTTGAGTGCCCTGATCCAATATTGCAGCGGGATCGGCTCGTTCGACGCGCTCGGCACGGCGGCGGCGGCGATGTTGCGCGTCGGCTTCGGCGCCGGCTGCGGCGAGCGGGTCGGCGTGACGACGCGCATTCGCGCCGGGCTGACGCTGTCGTCCCATTCGATCCGGTCGAGCGCCACGCTGCGGCGGAAATGCCCGCCGCCCGCCGCATCGGCGGTGTGATAGGCGAGATACCATTGCCCCTTGAATTCCACCGCGCCGGAATGCGACGTGGTCGAGGATACGGGCTTCAGCACCACGCCGCGATAGGTCCAGGGGCCAAGTGGCGACGTCGCCGTGCCGTAGGCGATGCAGGCATAATAGACCGCCGGCGTGCACTCCGATGTCGGCCCGGCGCGGTTGCCGGCATAGAGCATGTAATAGACGCCCTTGCGCTTCATCAGCCATGGCGCCTCGAAGAAGCCGGGCAAGGTGGTGACGCTGACCGGCTTGCCCTTGGGCGTGACCATGTCGCGCTCCAGCTCGATGCCGCGCAACTGCCCGAACGTGCCCCAATAGAGAAACACGCGGCCGTCATCGTCGACCAGCACGGTGGGATCGATATTCTGGATCTCGTTGGGCACCGGCGTGCGCTGCGAGACGATCGGGCCGGCAGGATGCGCATCGACCCACGGCCCGGTCGGGCTGTCCGCCACCGCGACGCCGATCGAGAAGCGATCCTTGGCCGGGCTGTCGGCCTCCATCACCGGGGCATACATATAGAGCCGTTTGTCCGCGCCCTTCACGATCTGCGCGGCATAGGCGCGGTTGGGCTCGGCCCATTTGAACAGCTGGTTCGAGGTCGCGATCGTCGGATAATGCGTCCATTTGCCGGATGCCGGATCGGCCGTTTCGAGCAATTGCCATTCGCCCATGACGAAATCGTTGACGTCGGGCGGCGCCGCATCGCGCCCGGCCAGAATCCACAATTTGCCGTCGATCACCACCGGCGCCGGATCGGTCGAGTAATAGCGTCCATCGGCCAGGATCGGATTGCCCGTGCTGTGGATGGGCTCGCCCTTCGGCGTATCGGCCAGCGCGGCAAACGGCAGCGCGGCGAGCGCCGCGCCGGATAGCAGGTGCTTCATCGTCATTCCTCGTCCGGATAGGGGCCCTTGCCGCCCGCTGCGATCAGCCGATCGATCCGCGCGTCGATCACCGGCAGCGGCACCGCGCCCAGTTCGAGCACGGCATCATGGAAGGCGCGGATGTTGAACTTCGGTCCCAGCGCCTGTTCGGCCCGCGCGCGGGCGCGCTGGATCGCCAGCTGGCCCATATAATAAGACAGTGCCTGGCCCGGCCAGGCGATGTAGCGATCGACCTCGGTGGTGATCTCGTGATCCGACAGCGCGGTGTTGTCGCGGAAATATTGTTGTGCGCGCTCGCGGCTCCAGCCCTGCGTGTGGATGCCGGTATCGACCACCAGCCGCGCCGCGCGCCACATCTGGTAACTCAGCATGCCGAAGCGATCATAGGGCGTCTCGTACATCCCCATTTCCTCGCCCAGCGCCTCGCAATACAGCGCCCAGCCCTCGCCATAGGCCGAGAGATAGCCGTCGCGGCGGAACTGCGGCAGATCCTTGTTCTCCATCGCCAGCGGCATCTGCATGGCATGGCCCGGCGCGCTCTCGTGCAGCGTCAATGCGATCTGCGAATAGAAGGGCCGCGCGGGCAGATTGTACGTGTTGACCAGATAGATACCGGGACCGCCGCGCCCGCCGGTATAGAAAGGCGCGATATCGTCCGGCACCGGCACGACCTTGAAGCGGCTGCGCGGCAGACGGCCGAAATATTGCGATGCCTTGCCGTCGAACGTCTTGGCGATCCACGCCGCGCGGTACAGCAGCTCCTGCGCGGTCTTGGGATAGAATTGCGGATCGGTGCGCAGATGCTCGAGAAAGGCTTTCAGATCACCCTTGAAGCCGACCTCCTTCATCACGTCCAGCATCCGAGCGCGGATCTTGGCCACCTCGGCGAGGCCGGTGGCATGGATCTCCTCTGCGCTGACATCGAGCGTGACGAATTCGCGGATCTTGGAGCGGTAATAGGCCTTGCCGTCGGGCAGGTCGTACGCCGCCAGTCCGGTGCGCGCGCCGGGCATGTAGTCGGTGCGCAGGAAAGCGAGCAACTTGGCGTGCGCCGGCGTCGCCGCCTCGGCGATCGCGGCCAGCCCTTCGGCGCGCAAGCGCGCCTGGGTCGCCGCGGGGATCACCGCCGGGAAGGTCTTGAACGGCGCATAGAAGGGCGAATCCGCCGGCGTCTTGGCCTCAGCGACCTGCGCCACGCCGATGTCACGGCCTGCGAGCGTGACACGCGACGGCGTGAAACCGCGCTTCAGCCCGGCGCGCATATTGACGATCTGCTGATCGAAATAGCGCGGCACTTCGCGCAGCATGGCGATATAGTTGCGGTAATCGGCCTCGGTGCGGAACGTGCCGCGCGACCATTCGGTCACGTCGCCCCAAAAGCTCGTGTCCGAATTGAGCGGCTTTTCATATTCGCGGTAGCGCTGCTCGGCGAGCAGGCTGTCGATCTGCTGGCGATAGACGGCGAAATCGATCTGCACCTTGGGCGACAGCGTGGTGGGGTTGATCGCGGCCAGTTGCTTGTCCACTGCGGTCCAGCGCGCCAGCTTGGCCGCCTGCGTCGCCGGCCCGACATCGGGCAATTTGCTGCCTGCGTCCTTTGGGCTGTCCTCGCCGGGTGCCTGCTGATGCTGACGCCAGGCGTATTCGGACGTGTAGATCGCCTTGAAACGCGCATCGGCGCTCTTTGCCGCGCTGATCTTCGCGGGTGCGGCGACCGCAACGCTGCCTGCCGTCGTCGTCAGCAGTGCCATCACCAAAAGGCTGCGTTTCATCATTTCTCTCCACCCGGCAGCGCCAGGATATCGGCATATAAGGCGCCCGGAATAATCACGCCTTCGGCCAGGCTGCGCTGCCGGGCATCGTAGCGGCGCTGCGATGGGAGGCGCGCGCCCTGCCCTTCGATCGCGTCGAACAAGGCTTCGGCGCGCTGCAGATGGCCCGCGACGCCGAGCCCGAGGAACCCGGCGGGATCGATCGCCACGATCAGTTCACCGCCGATCGGGGATCCGCCGCGGCCATCGTCGAGCGCGATCGATTCCCGGCTGGTCATGTCGCCGATCAGCGGCCCGGCGAGCAATTCGACCATCGCCGCCAGCGCCGATCCCTTATGCCCGCCGAACGTGCGCATCGCCCCCGCCAGCACGGCCTCGGCATCGGTCGTCGGTGCGCCGGCTGCGTCATAGCCCCAATCGTCGGGAACCGGTTTGCCGGCGCGGCGGTGCAGCTCGATCTCGCCGCGCGCCACCGCGCTGGTCGCGAAATCGAACACGAACGGGTGCGCGCCGGGCCGCGGCCAGCCGAACGCGATCGGATTGGTGCCGAACACCGGCTGCGTGCCGCCGGTCGGCGCGACCCAGGCATGGCTCGGCGTAAACGCCAAAGCGACCAGCCCGTCCTCGGCCAGTGCCTCGACCTCCGGCCACAAGGCGGCGAAATGCACGACATGGTTCAGCGCCAGCGCAGCGATGCCATAGCGGCGCGCTTTCTCTGCCAACAGCGGCCGCCCGGTCTCGAACGCCAGCTGCGCGAAACCGCCACCGCCATCGACCTGCACCAGCGCGGGCGCCGGCTCGCTGACGGCCGGCACGGCATCGGTCACCACCACGCCGGCGGCAATGCTGCGCGCCGCGACGAGCAGGCGATAGATGCCGTGCGAGGCGCAACCGTCGCGCTCGCCCGCCACCATCGTCTCCGCGACGGCGAACGCGTGCGGCGCGGCGAGACCGGCGGCGAGCAACACGCGCCGCGCGAGCGCGCGCACCTCTTCCAGCGTCAGCCGCACATCGGCCGGCGCACCGCTCACTTCGCGGCGGGCTTGGCCGTGAACAGGCGCACGCCGAACACCGGCCCGGCGGAGCTGCGATCATGCGGCACGAAGCGCACCTTGAGCGCGTCCTTCTTGCTGGTCAGCGCCTGTGGCAGGACATATTCGACATCGAAGAACTTGCCCGGGCGATCCTCGCCGAGATGCTGCGTGGCGATCTTGACGTTGTCGACCATGATGTCGAAATCGCGGCCGCGCTCCCCGCCCCAATAGGTCGCCTGCAGGATCAGCGGGCCGGGCTTGGCCTTCAGCGTGAATTCGAAGAAGCCGCCCGAGCGCGCGTCGCGGCCGCTGCGGCCGCGATAATTGGTCGGGAAGGATATCTCAGACACGAGGTTGTGATCGCGCTCGGGCTGCATTTCGCCGAGATACATGACGTCGACCGAGCGGCTGGCGATATCCTTGATCCGCGCCTGCTCGAGATTGAACGCCGCCTCCTCGGTCTTCCAGGCGCTTTCGCTGAAGCGCTTGAAATAGACCGCGCTGCGCCGATCATATTGACGATAGAACGGCACGAAGCCGAGATCCGCCGGGCGCACCACGCCGCGGGTGGCGAAGCTGGCATCGCCCGCCACAGGCGTGAACGAGGCGAGCAGATTTTCGCCGACCAGCGCGGGATCGGCGCTGGTCCACGGGGTCTCCTTGGACCCGAGATCGGCGGCCAGCACCAGCGGCCCGCGCAGGATCGCGATCGTGTCGGCATCGCCCGGCGTGGATTCGATGCGCAGCTCGAGCGGCAGGCTGATCGCCAGCACGTCGCCCGTCTTCCACTTGCGCGTCACCACCGCATAACCGCCGGCATATTGCGGCTCCAGCGGTTGTCCGTTCAGGGTCAGCACGGCCTTGCCCGTAGCCCAGCCGGGCACACGCAGGGCGACGGGGAACTTGCCCGCGCGGCCGAGCCTGGCGAAGGTCAGCCGCGATTCCGGCTCGAAGGGATAGTTGGTGTCGAGCTTGAGCTCCGCGCCGCGCGTCTTCCAGGTCGCGCTGGCCGGAATGTAGAGATTGACGATCAGCGTCCCCTCACCTTCCCAGAAGATCGCCTCGCCATGCTTCGAATGGCTCTCCATGCCGGAGCCGACGCAGCACCAGAAGGCATCGTCATCGACGGTGGAGAAGCCGCGCGCCGATCCGGTCATCAGCGGCGTCATATAGGTGAAGCCGCCGGTCTTGGGATGTTGCGCCGACAGCGTGTGGTTGAGATGCGCGCGCTCGTAGAAATCGAACAGCGCGCCATCCGGCTGCCAGCTGTACAGTTTCTGCGTCAGCTTGAGCATATTGTACGTGTTGCAATGCTCGCAGGTCTGCTCGGTGATGTGATCGGCGAGCGTATCGGGCGCAGAGAAATATTCGCGATCGGCATTGCCGCCGATCGCATAGGAATGATGCTGCGTCACCGTATCCCAGAAGAAGCGCGCGGCGGTCGCCTGTGCGGGCTTGCCGGTCAGCTCGTGCAGCCGTGCCAGGCCGATCAGCTTGGGCACCTGCGTGTTGGCGTGGAAATTGGCCAGCTTGTCCTCGCGCGCGACGAGCGGATCGAGCACCTTGTTGTCGTACAGCCGCTCGGCCACCACCAGCCAGCGCTTGTCGCGCGTGCGCGCGTACAGTTCGGCGAAGCTCTCGTTGAGGCCGCCATATTCGCACGACAACAGCTGCTGCATCTGCTTGTCGTCCAGCGCGGCGAACACGCGCTCGAAATAGGTCGCCAGGCCGAGCGTGACCTGCAGCGCCTGCGTGTTGCCCCAGGCCTGATGAACGTCGAGCAGGCCGGCGAACAATTTGTGCACAGTGTACAGCGGCGACCAGGCGCCGTTGAGATCGAACCCGCCCGAGCGGATTTCGCCGCGCATCACTTCGGGGAAGATTTCCTCGCCGTCGACGACGGTGAGATCCTTCCGCTTGCGCTGCAGCGCGCCGACATAACCGGTGCCGCGCTTGGCCTGCGCGGTCGCCAGTTCGCCGACGATGTAATCGGCGCGGCGGCGGCATTCGGCATCGCCGGTTTGCGCGTTCATCAGCGCCAGCGCGGTGAGATAATGGCCGAGCGTATGGCCGGCGATCGTATCGCCTTCCCAGCCGCCATAGATCGGCGCCTTCGGCTCCATGCCGGCGAATTTGACGAAATTATGCAGCAGCCGATCGGGCTGAAGGCGCAGCAGATAGGTGCGATTGACCTCGACGGCGTTGGCGAAGTCGGACGGGGCCAGGCGCACTGCCGACAGCGGGAGCGGCTGCGCGGTGCGCGGCAGGATCGTCGATCCCTTGGCGGCCATTGCCGCGGGCGCCCGCGCCGCGACCGCGATCGCCGCCGCGCCAAGCATTAGTTCGCGCCTATTGGCCTGAAACATAATATCGATCCTCTTCGAATACGGTATACGATATGAAGGCCCCCAGGCGAAGTCAATCCATGAACGGTGCCGTCGCGATATGGCGGCTGCGCAGGAAGGCGTCCGCCACCAGCCGCAACGGGCTGCGATCGGTATCGCTCTTGCCGGTGCGGATCAGCTGCGCGAAATCCGCGTAGACCGCCGGATATTCGCTGCGTTCGGGCAATGGCTGTGCCACCCCGTCGATCACCAGAGCGCTACCGCCCCTGGTCAGCAGCAGCGTGCCCGTGGTGGTCGTCACGCTGATTTCCCAGCTTTGCGGGCCGGTCTGGCGCCAGTCGAACTCGGCGGTGATCTTCGCCCCCTGCGTATCGGCCAGCGTCATGCGCGCAGCGATCGGCGCGGCGCGATTGCTGGGAATTTCCATTTCGCCATCGGCGAGATGGATGAAATCGGGCATGATCCTGGTCAGGATCGACAGGCCGTTAATGCCCGGATCGAATACGCCCAGCCCGCCCGGCTGCCAGATCCATTGCTGGCCGGGATGCCAGCGCCGGACATCCTCCTTCCAGATCATCTCCGCAGACACGACCTGTTGCCCGGCGAGCCAGGCGCGTGCCGGTTCGACGGCCGGCGCGTAACGCGAATGCCAGGCGGCGAACAATGTCGTGCCGTGCTCGTCGGCGAAGCGCACCAGCCCTTCGACCTCCGCCAGCGTCGCGCCGGGCGGCTTTTCGAGCAGCACGTGCTTGCCCGCCCGGATCGCCTTGGCGGCCGTGATGTAGCGCACCTGCGGCGGCTGGCACATCGCGATGGCATCGAACGCGATGCCCGACGCCAGCAAGCCGTCGATATCCTTGAACACCGGTACGCCTTCGGCGGTGCCTTCCGGGCTCGCCGCGGCGACAAGCGTGAAATCATCGGATGCGGCGATCGCCGGCAGATGCTGGTCGTGCGCGATCTTGCCGAGCCCGACCACGGCAATGGTAATCGCCACGCTCAGAGCGCCCGCACGGCGACGGGGGCCGGCGCCGCGATGGCGATCGGGTTGCTAACGGGCAGGCGGAACGGCGCCGCGGCGATCTCGAACACGTCACCCGCCTCAGTGCGCACCTCGTCGCTGAACGACAGCGTGGCGGTGCCGAAGAAATGCACGTGCACGTCGCCCGGGCGGCGGAACAGCGCGTATTTGAAGTGGTGATGTTCGAGATTGGCGATGCTGTGCGACATGTTCGCCTCGCCGGAGACGAACGGCTTCTCCCAGATCGTCTCGCCGCCGCGCACGATGCGGCTGGTGCCCTCGACGCTGGCGGGCAGATCGCCGATCAGCAGCTCGGGGCCGAGCGCGGCGGGGCGCAGCTTGGAATGCGCGAGCCACAGATAATTGCCGCGCTCCGTCACGTGATCGGAGAATTCGTTGGCCAGTGCAAAGCCGATGCGGACCGGCGCGCCATCGGCATCGATCAGATAGATGCCGGCAATCTCCGGCTCCTCGCCCGCATCGAGCGCGAAGGCCGGCGATGGCAGCGCGTCGCCGGGCGCGATCAGCGCGCTGCCGTCGCCCTTGTAGAACCATTCCGGCTGCGCGCCGGGCTGGCCATCGGCGGGCTTGCCGCCCTCGACGCCCATCAGGAACATCTTCATCGAATCGGTCTGCGTCGCGGCGGAATCGATCGCGCGGTGCATCTTGTCGCGCCCCTCGGCCGAGCCGAGATGCGTGAGGCCGGTGCCGGTCATCAGCAGATGCGCGCTATCGGCGTGGTCGATCGGGGCGAGCAAAGTGACCGTGCTCAGGTCGATCGCCTGGCCCTGCCCGGCATTCGCCACCACGTCGCGCAGCGACCGGCGATCCGCGATCGCCTGTTGTGCCAGCGCCAACGTCGTCGTCGCACCGGGCACGACCCGTACCGCATCGTCGTCGCCAATGACTGCCACGCCGCGCGCGCCATCGGCACCGCGGAACTGAACCAGGGATATCGTCACGTGAATTCCTTGTCTGCACGCCGCCAGCGGCGCGGTTAATGGCTCAGCCGCGCTCGATCGTGCCGTCGACGCGGCGCGCGAGCTGCCACGGATTGCCCGACTGGATCGCCGCCGGCAGCAGCGATTCCGGCAGGCCCTGATAGCAGACCGGGCGGAGGAAGCGGTCGATCGCCAGCGCGCCGACCGAGGTCGTGCGCGAATCGCTGGTCGCCGGGAACGGCCCGCCATGCACCATCGCATGGCTGACCTCGACGCCGGTCGGCCAGCCATTGGCGAGGATCCGTCCCGCCTTGCGGGCGAGGATCGGGATCAGCGGCGCGACCAAGGCTTCGTCCGAGTCGTCGAACAGGATCGTCGCGGTCAGCTGGCCTTCCAGCCCTTCGAGCAACGTCGCCACCTCGGCCATGTCGCGCGCCTGGACCAGGATCGAGGATGAGCCGAACACTTCGTGCCCGAGCGCAGGATCGGCCAGGAACTTGTCCACGGTGGTGCAGAACAGGGCGCCTTGCGCTTGGCTTTGCCCCTCGCCGACCAGCCCGCGTGCGAGCAGCTCGACCGAGGGATGCGCGGCGAGCGCGCCGACGCCGTGCTTAAAGCTGCCATGGATTCCCGGGGTCAGCATCTGCTGTGCCGGGCTGACCGCAAGCGCCGCCTTGGCAGCGTCGATAAAGGCATCGAGTTCGGGGCCTTCGAGCGCGATGACCAGGCCGGGATTGGTGCAGAACTGCCCCGCGCCCATCGTCAGCGAGCCGATGAACGCCGTGCCGAGCGCCGCGCCGCGCGCTGCCGCCGCGCCGGGGAACAGGATCACCGGGTTGATGCTGCTCATCTCGGCATAGACCGGGATCGGCTCGTCGCGATTGGCGGCGATGCGCACCAGCGCCAGGCCGCCGCCGCGCGAGCCGGTAAAGCCGACCGCCTTGATCCGCGGATCGGCGACCAGCGCGCCGCCGAGATCGTTGGTCGTGCCGGGCAGATAGGAAAAGACGCCCTCGGGCAGGCCCTCGGCCGCCACCGCGGCGCGGATCGCGCGCGCGACAAGCTCGCCGGTGCCGGGATGCGCCGGATGGCCCTTCACGACCACCGGGCAGCCGGCCGCGAAGGCCGATGCGGTGTCGCCGCCGGCAACCGAGAAAGCGAGCGGGAAGTTGGATGCGCCGAACACCGCGACCGGGCCGACCGCGATATTGCGACGGCGCAGATCGGGCCGGGGCAGCGGCGCGCGATCGGGCTGCGCCGGGTCGATCGTCGCGTCGATCCAGTCGCCCTGCCGGACGACTGCGGCGAACAGCTTCAGCTGACCGATCGTACGGCCCCGCTCGCCTTCAAGCCGCGCGCGCGGCAGACCGCTTTCGGCCATCGCGCGTTCGATCAGTGCATCGCCGAGCGCGGTGATTTGCTCGGCCACCGCTTCGAGGAAGCGGGCGCGCTTTTCGGGTTCCAGATCGCTGAACACCGTGAAGGCATCGGCGGCGAGCGCGCAAGCGGCAGCAACGTCGTCGGCGCCGGCCTCGGCAAAGGCGGGCGCGAGCGCCACGCCGGTGGCGGGATTGATTGCGTCGAACGTCGCCCCGTCGTTGCGGTCGGCAGCGCCGATCAGGATTGCTCCGATGATATCCATCGCCCTGTGATCCTTTAGTCTGACAGTATACTATTCGTCTGGCGCGGTCGGTTGGCAAATCCCCTGCGCAAAAGCAAGGGCGGGCAGGACCGACGCCCGCGCCGATATCGATACGCAAACGCCCGCCGCCATGCGGCGACGGGCGCTCTTGAAACCGGCGTACCGCCCGTCGTGCATCGCGACCGGCGTCAGCCGGCGGTGCTCGTCTCGGTCGTGACGAGCTTGCCGTTGACCACCGGCTTCGAGCCCCACACGGCATAGAACAGCACGTACAATTCACACGCCGCGGTGAGCAGGAACGACGCCTGCAACCCGTATTGATCGGCCAGCCAGCCCTGCACGATGACCAGCGCGCCACCGGCGATCGCCATGATCAGCAGGCCAGAGCCTTCCTCGGTGAGCGGGCCCAGACCGCGGATGCCCAGCGTGAAGATCGTCGGGAACATGATCGAGTGGAACAGGCCAACCGAGATCAGCGCCCACATCGCGACATGGCCGGTGGTGGAGGCGGCGATCAGCATCACGATCGTGGCACCGATGCTGGCGAACGCAAGCACCTTGCTGGCATCGACCTTCTGCATGACGAACGCGCCGATCAGCCGGCCGACCATCATTCCGCCCCACAACAGGAACAGATAGTCCGAGGCCTGCTGGTGCGTCAGATTGCCGATATCCGGCTGCGACACGAAGTTGATGAACAGGTTACCCACGCCGATTTCGGCAATCAGGTAGATGAAGATCGCCGGGATGCCGAACACCAGGTTGCGGTGCGCCCAGAGCGAATGGCCCTTGCGCTCTTCCTTGGCATGACGCTGCGTCGCCGCGCCCATGGCAGGAAGCGGGAAACGCGCGATGACGATCGCAAGCACCGCCAGCACGACGGCGACGATGACATAGGGCAGCACGACCGACTGTGCGTCGGCGAGGCGCTCGGCCGGGGTCAGCGCCGCGGCGCCGGCAGCCGCCGTGCCCGAGGTTGTACGGCCGAGGATGAGATAGCCGCCGAACAAGGGCGCCAGCGTCGCGCCGGCCGAATTGAATGCCTGTACCAGGTTGAGCCGCGACGACGCCGTTTCCGGCTTGCCGACCACCGCGACATACGGATTGGCCGCGACCTGCAGCAGCGTGATGCCGCTGGCGATCACGAACAGCGCGAACAGCGTCACGCCGTAGGACGGCAACCTCGCCGCCGGCACCATGACCAGCGCGCCGACCGCCATCATTGCCAGACCGATGACCATCGAGCGCTGATAGCCGACCCGTTCGATCAGCTTGGCCGAGGGAATCGAGGCGAAGAAATACGCGATGAACCAGACGGATTCGATCAACGTGGTCTGCGTGTAGGAGAGTTCGAACACGCTGCGCAGATGCGGCAGCAGCGTGCCGTTGATGACGGTGATGAAGCCCCACATGAAGAACAGGCTGGCGAGCAAGGTCAGCGCGGCGCGGTAGTTGGTGGCGGGTCCGCCGTCCGATTGGCTATGGGACGTGGCGCCGGCGCCGGGGGGCAATGCCATTTCAAAACTCTCCCTCGAGCCGGGCGAACCGGCTATCATTTGTCTATTGTCTGACTATATATGGAAACAGATCGGGTCAACGACGTAAGGATTCTGGGGGATGGATAGCGTTAGGAAGACGGGCGGGGCAATCGCCATCGGCATTACCATGACATTGATCGCAGCCCAGCCGGCAAACGCCGCGACCGCGAAGCGCGAGCAGTTCGGCACAATGACCGACGGCACGATGGTCGATGCGGTGACGCTGAGCAACGGCAAGGGCATCAGCGCGCGGATCATCGCTTATGGTGCGACATTGCAGTCGCTGTCCGGCCCGGACAAGACCGGCCGGATCGCCGATGTCATGCTCGGCTATGACGATCTCGCGAGCTTCGTCGATCACCCCAATTATTTCGGCGTGACCGTTGGCCGCTATGCCAACCGGATCGCCGGCGGGCGCTTTCTGCTGGACGGGAAGACCTACAAACTGCCGCTCAACGACAAGACCAATTCGCTGCATGGCGGCCTCAAGGGCTTCGACAAGCGCGTGTGGCGGATCGTCTCGGTCAAGCAGGGCCCGACGGCCAGTGTCACGCTCGCCACCACCAGCATCGACGGCGACCAGGGCTATCCCGGCAAGCTCGAGGTCCAGGTGACCTACTCGATGGACGACAAGGGCGCGCTGGCGATCGATTTCGACGCGACCACCGACAAGCCGACCGTCGTCAACATGACCAACCACGGCATCTTTAACCTCGCCGGCGAGGGCTCCCCGCTCGGCGTGCTGGCGCACCGGCTGACGATCCCGGCATCGCGCTACACGCCGGTCAACGCCGCGCTGATCCCGACCGGCGCCCTGACGCCCGTCACCGGCACGGTGTTCGATTTCACGCGCGGCCGGCAGATCGGCAAGGATCTGCGCGACGGCCGCGATCCGCAGATCGTCGCCGGGCTCGGCTATGATCACAATTTCGCGATCGATGCGGGCCTGACCGCGCAGCCCAAGCTCGTCGCCCGGCTCAGCGACCCCGCCTCGGGCCGCGTGCTGGACGTGCTTTCCACAGAGCCCGGCGTGCAGGTCTATACCGGCAACTTCCTCGACGGCAGCTATATCGGCAAGCAGGGGCATCGCTATCGCATGGGCGACGGCATCGCGCTCGAACCACAGAAATTCCCGGATTCGCCAAACCAGCCGGCGTTCGCGTCGGCCCGGGTCGACCCGGGCAAGCCTTATCACCATCGCATGGTCTATCGTCTGACCGTCGCGCGTTAATCCGGAGCCACAACTATATGTCAGCCCCCACTGCCGCCCCCAAGCTGCGCAGCCGCGCCTGGTTCGACAACCCGGCCAATATCGACATGACCGCGCTGTATCTCGAGCGCTATCTCAACTTCGGCCTCAGCCTCGACGAGCTCCGCTCGGGCAAGCCGATCATCGGTATCGCGCAGACCGGCAGCGATCTTTCCCCCTGCAACCGTCATCACCTCGTCCTGGCCGAGCGGCTGCGCGACGGCATTCGCGAGATGGGTGGCATCCCGCTCGAATTCCCGGTCCACCCGATCCAGGAAACCGGCAAGCGGCCGACCGCCGGGCTCGATCGCAACCTCGCCTATCTCGCGCTGGTCGAAGTGCTGTACGGCTATCCGCTCGACGGCGTGGTGCTGACGATCGGCTGCGACAAGACCACCCCGGCCTGCCTGATGGCCGCCGCCACGGTGAACATCCCGGCGATCGCCTTGTCGGTGGGCCCGATGCTCAACGGCTGGCACAAGGGCGAGCGCACCGGTTCGGGCACGATCGTGTGGAAAGCGCGCGAACTGCTCGCGACCGGCGCAATCGATGACGAGGGCTTCATCAAGCTCGTCGCCTCTTCCGCGCCGTCGACCGGCTATTGCAACACGATGGGCACCGCGACGACGATGAACTCGCTCGCCGAAGCGCTCGGTATGCAGCTGCCCGGCTCGGCCGCGATCCCGGCGCCGTACCGCGATCGCCAGGAAGTCGCCTATTTCACCGGCAAGCGCATCGTCGAGATGGTCGCCGAGGATCTGAAACCCTCGGACATCATGACGCGCGAAGCGTTCCTCAACGCGATCGTGGTCAATTCGGCGATCGGCGGCTCGACCAACGCACCGATCCATCTCGCGGCGATCGCGCGCCATGTCGGCGCCGATCTCGCGCTCGACGACTGGCAGACGCACGGCCACAAGGTGCCGCTGATGGTCAACCTGCAGCCGGCCGGCGAATATCTCGGCGAGGATTTCTATCATGCCGGCGGCGTGCCCGCGGTGGTCGCAGAACTGATGAAGCAAGGTCTGATCCACGAGGACGTGATCACCGCCAACGGCAAGACGATCGGCGACAATTGCCGCGACGCGACGATCGAGGACGACAAGGTCATCCGCCCGTTCGCCACGCCGCTCAAGGAAGAAGCCGGCTTCATCGTGCTGCGCGGCAATCTGTTCGATTCGGCGATCATGAAGACCAGCGTGATCAGCCCCGAATTCCGCGCACGCTATCTCTCCAACCCCGACGATCCCGAGGCGTTCGAGGGCCCGGCCGTGGTGTTCGACGGCCCGGAAGATTATCATCACCGTATCGACGATCCATCGCTCGGCATCACCGACAGCCATTTGCTGTTCATGCGCGGCGCCGGGCCGATCGGCTATCCGGGCGCCGCCGAAGTCGTCAACATGCGCGCACCAGCCTATCTGATCCGCGAAGGCGTGCATGCGCTGCCGTGCATCGGTGACGGCCGCCAGTCGGGCACGAGCGGTAGCCCGTCGATCCTCAACGCTTCACCCGAAGCGGCGGCAATGGGCGGTCTCGCTTTGCTCAAGACCGGCGACCGCGTGCGCGTCGATCTCAACAAGGGCTCGGCCGACGTGCTGATCGACGATGCCGAACTGGCCGAGCGCCGCCGCGTGCTGACCGAAGCGGGCGGCTATGCCTATCCCGCGTCGCAGACGCCGTGGCAGGAAATCCAGCGCGCCACGGTCGGCCAGCTGCAGACCGGCGCAATCCTCGAGGGTGCGGAAAAGTACCAGCGCATCGCCCAGACGATGGGCCTGCCGCGCGACAACCACTGAGACCCGGCGGGGCGGCGCCCAAACGGCACCGCCCCGCCCCCGCACCCCGCGCGATCAGGCCAGCGCGCGATATTTGGCTTTCAGCGTCACCTTGTCGATCTTCTCGGTGCCCAGTCGCGGCAAGGGCTCGGTCGAGGTCCAGATGCGCTGCGGCACCTTGAACGCGGCGATATGTGCGAAGAGATAGGCGCACAGGTCGTCCGCACTCATCTCCTCGCCCGGGCGAAACACGACCACGGCGCCGGGAACCTCACCGAACCGCTCGTCGGCGAGACCGAACACTGCGGCTTCGGCGACGCGCGGGTTCTGGTAGATCGCGGCTTCCACTTCCAGACAGGAGATATTCTCGCCGCCGCGGATGATGATGTCCTTCTTGCGATCGACGATGAACAGATAGCCCTCGTCATCGAGATAGCCGATATCGCCGGTGAGGAAGTAGCGATCGGGCGTGAACGCCGCTTCGGTGGCGTCAGGCCGTCCCCAATATTCCTTGAAATTGCACACCGAGCGGATGCCGACCTCGCCGCGTTGCCCAGCTTCGACCGGGTGGCCGGCCGCATCGAGGATGGCGAGATCGACCAGCGGCGCCGAGGCGCGGCCAGTGGAATTGGGCTTGGCGAGATAATTGCTCCGCCAATTGCCGCAGCCGACGCCGTTGGTCTCGGTCAGGCCATAGCCAAGCAACGGCGCACCCCCGCCCATTTCCTCGTTAAGCCGGCGGACATGCTCGACCGGCCGCGGCGCGCCGCCGGCGGCGAAATCGGTGACGGTCGAGAGATCGTACTTCGCCCGGTTCGGATGCGTGAGAATCTCGAAGCTCATCAGCGGCACGCCGACGAAATAGGTCACGCCCTCCGCCTGGATCAGCCGCATCGCTTCCTCCGCATCCCATTTCGGCATCAGCACCAATTTGCGGCCCATGGCGAAGCTCTGCAGGAAGACCGGCACTTCGGCGGTGACGTGGAACAGCGGCACGTTGAGCAACGTCGCCGGCTGCGTCGTCGGCGGATTGCCGTCCTCGGTCGAGATGCCGAGCATCACCAAGGCCTGAGCGAGATAATTGAACACCGCCTGGATCACCGCACGATGATCGCTGAGCGCGCCCTTCGACTGTCCGGTCGAGCCGCTGGTGAACAGGATCGTCGCCGCATCATCGGGCCCGATCTGGGGCAAGGCGATATCGGCCCAGCGATCGGTGACCTCCGACAACGCATCGGCCAGGGGCCTGGTGTCGTCGACCTCGATCACCGGTACGGCGAATCCGTCGATCGCAGCCAACCGCCTGGCGCGGGGCGGATCGGCGAAGATCAGCCCGCAATCGACCTCGGCGATGGCATCGGCCAGTTCCTCCGATTGCCACCAGCCGTTGAGCAGGCAGGCGATTCCACCGGCCATGGTGATGCCCATGTACAAGGTGATCCAGCTCGGCGAATTGCGCATCGCGATGCCGACGCGATCGCCCTTGGCCAGCTTGCCCGCGCTCGCCAGGGACTGGGCAACCTTGGTCGCTTCCGCATAGACCTGGGCAAAGGTCAGCCGCTCGTCGCCGGCGACGAGGAAGGTCTTGTCGCTGTGCTCGTTGCTGTAATGCGCGAAATAGCCGGGCAGGCTGGGCGGCGCGGCGGCGATCATCGGCAGCGTCACGCCGTTGAGCGTGATCGATCCCAGCGGCAGCGCGGTGCCGGCAAGCGCGGCAAGGCCGTCGTCCATCCGCTGGTCGAGCTCGGTGCGCATTTATCTCTCTCCGCTTGGTCTTGTGCCTTGTCCCCCTTATGGAGGCGACAAAGCCTGGGGAAAAGCCTTTGATCCTGTCCGCCATCACGGCCGCAACGCCGCACCTTCGTTTCACCGATCTCGGGCTCGATCCGATCGCGCTCGATCTCGGCTTCTTCCAGATTAAATGGTATTCGCTCGCCTATATCACCGGCATCCTGCTCGGCTGGTGGTATCTGCTTAAACTGCTCGCGCAGCCCGGCGCACCGATGGCGCGGCGCCATGCCGACGATCTGGTCTTCTACGCCACGCTGGGCATCATTCTCGGCGGGCGGATCGGCTATGTGCTGTTCTACGCCACCGACATGCTGGCCAATCCGCTGCGCATCCTGCGCCTGTGGGACGGCGGCATGTCGTTCCATGGCGGGGTGATCGGCACCAGCCTGGCGCTCATCCTGTTCGCCAGGAAGCACAAGCTGAACTGGTTGCGGGTGCACGATTATGTCGCGTGTGTGGTGCCGTTCGGCCTGTTCTTCGGCCGGCTGGCGAATTTCGTGAACGGCGAATTGTGGGGCAAGCCGAGCAACGTCGCCTGGGCGATCATCTTCCCGCGCACCGGCGAGGATGTCGCGCGCCATCCGAGCCAGCTGTACGAGGCCGGGCTGGAGGGACTGCTGCTGTTCGCCCTCCTGTGGTTCGCCTTCTGGAAAACCAAGGCGCGCTATGCGCCGGGCCGCCTGGTCGGCCTGTTCGTGCTCGGCTACGGCATGGCGCGCTTCGTGGTCGAATTCTTCCGCGAGCCGGATTCGCAGCTGGTCGAGTTCGCGCAGGCGACCGGGCTGCACATGGGCCAGTGGCTGTGCGTGCCGATGATCCTGGGCGGCGCCTATCTCGTCGCCACCTCGGCCGGGCGCCGCCAGCGGATCGAGCCGATCGCCGGATCGGAAAGCGTGGCCTGACTCCTCCACCCTCCCGCTTGCAGGAGGACACCTAACTCCTCCCGCTTGCGGGAGGACACCTGACTCCCCCCTCCCGCTTGCGGGAGGGGCTGGGGGAGGGCATGTGAGCACCGCCCATGACCAACGCCAATCCCACTCCTGCCGACACGCCCTCCCCCAGCCCCTCCGGCACGCGGGAGGGAAGTGGCGACGCCCCGCTTCCCGAACGCCTCGCGCGCGCGATCACGCTCGCCGGGCCGATCCCGATCGCGCATTATATGGCGGCGGCGAACGCGCAGTATTATGCGACGCGCGATCCGCTGGGCGCTGCCGGCGATTTCACCACCAGCCCCGAGATCAGCCAGATGTTCGGCGAATTGATCGGCCTGTGGTGCGCCGATCTGTGGGATCGCGCCGGGCGGCCGGACGTCGCCTGGGTCGAGCTCGGCCCCGGCCGCGGTACGCTGGCGGCCGATGCGTTGCGCGCGATGGCCAAGGCAGGCCTCACCCCGGCAGTCCATTTCATCGAGACCAGCCCGACGTTGCGCGCGGCGCAGGCCGAGCGCGTGCCCAACGCCACCTGGCATGACGACACCACCAGCCTGCCCAGCGACCTTCCCCTGATCGCCGTCGCCAACGAATTCTTCGACGCGCTGCCGATCCGGCAATTGGTGCGCACGGCCGGCGGCTGGCACGAGCGGCTCGTCGCCTGCCAGGACCTGCTGTTCCTGCCGATCGCGGGCAAGCCGGTGCCGGACGATCTGCTGCCGCCGCACCTGCACGACGCGCCGCCGGGATCGATCGTCGAGACCTCGCCGGCGAGCGTCGCGATCATGCGCGATCTCGCCACCCGCATCGCCGCGCAGGGCGGCGCCGCGCTGGTGATCGATTACGGCTATATGGGGCCGGCGATCGGCGACACGTTCCAGGCGATGCGCGCGCACGCCTTCGTCAATCCGTTCGAGCATCCCGGCGAGCACGATTTGACCGCGCATGTCGACATGGCGACCTTGCTGGCGGCGGCGATCACCGCGCGCGCCACGCCGCACGGCCCGGCGACGCAGGGCGCGTTCCTGACCGCGCTCGGCATCGATGCGCGGGCCGCCGCGCTCTCCAGCGCAGCGGCCGAGCGGGCGACCGCCGTCGCCGCCGATCGCGACCGGCTGGTCGCGGCGATGGGCGATCTGTTCAAGGTGATCGCCATTACCGCCCCCACCTGGCCGTCGCCGGAGGGCCTGGCATGATCACCTATCGCGATGCGCGCACGATCGACGGGCCGGCGCTCTCGGCGATGGCCCGGCGCAGCTTCACCGAGACGTTCGGCACGCTCTATCGCCAGTCCGATCTCGCCGCGTTCCTCGATCAGGCGTTCGGCGCGAACGGGCTTGCCGCGCAGCTCTCCGAGCCCGATTTCGCGATCCGCCTCGCGCTGGCGGACGACCAGATCATCGGCTTCGTCAAGATGGGGCCGGTCACCTTCCCCGGCGAATGGCGCCCCGACGCGATCGAACTGTATCAATTCTACGTGCTCAGCCCGTGGCATGGCAGCGGCGTCGCGCAGGAAATGATGGCCTGGGCGCTCGAGCATGCACGCAGCCACGGCGCGCGCGAGGTCATCCTCAGCGTCTATGTCGACAATCACCGCGCGCACCGTTTCTACGAGCGTTACGGTTTCCGCGACATCGGCCGTATCGCCTTCCGCGTCGGCGAGACGGTCGACGACGACAATCTTATGCGGCTCGTGTTGTGAGCGGCATCGAGGCGATCCGCGCGCGCGCGCTCGGCGATGTTGCGCACGGCTTTCTCGGGCGCCGTGGCGGCGTGTCGACCGGTATTCTCAGCGGGCTCGACATGGGGCGGCGGGGGCAGGAACCGACGCCGGAACTGATCGAAAACCGCGCCCGCGCGATTGCGGCGGTGCGGCCCGGCGCACGGTTGCTGACCGTGCATCAGGTGCATTCGGCGCATGTCGCCACGGTGACCGAAGCCTATGACGAGAATGCGCGCCCGCATGCCGATGCGCTGGTCACCGATCGCCCCGGCCTTGCGCTCGGCATCCTGACCGCGGATTGCGCGCCCGTGCTGTTCGCCGATGCGCAGGCGGGGGTGATCGGCGCGGCGCATGCCGGGTGGAAAGGCGCGCTGGCCGGCGTGACCGATGCGACGATCGCGGCGATGGAGCAGCTGGGCGCGAGGCGCGAACGCATCGCCGCCGCGATCGGCCCGTGCATCGCGCGCGCCAGCTACGAGGTCGATGACGGGTTTGCGCGCACGTTCGGCGCGCAGGATCCCGCCAACGAGCGTTTCTTCGCGCCCGGCAAGCCCGGCCATCACCAGTTCGATCTCGAAGCCTATGTCGTCCACCGCCTTGCCGGTGCCGGGCTGACGCGGATCGAAGCGCTGGGGCTCGACACCTATGCCGATGCGGCGCGCTTCTTCAGCTTCCGTCGCGCGACGCACGCCAATGAGCCGGATTACGGCCGGCAGATCTCGATCATCGCGCTTTAACGCCTACTCTACGGTCCGAGATAGTATAGAACGATACCAGTTGGCCTGCGTCAGACAGGCGCCTCGTAGGAGTTTCTCATGCCCGATTTTCCCACCGAAGACGATCTCACCGGCGGCGCGCCCGTCCCCGCCGGCCGCAAGAGCGTCGAGAAGATCGGTGATCGCAAGCTCAAGCCCTCCACCATGATGATGGGGCACGGCTATGATCCGATGCTGTCCGAAGGCGCGCTGAAGCCGCCGATCTTCGCCACCTCGACCTATGTCTTTCCCAATGCCGCGGCGGGCAAGCGCCACTTCGAAGGCGTGACCGGCAAGCGCCCCGGCGGCTCGGCCGGCCTGGTCTATTCACGCTTCAACGGCCCCAATCAGGAAATCCTCGAGGATCGCCTCGGCGTGTGGGAAGAGGCCGAGGATGCTTTGGTCTTCTCCAGCGGCATGTCGGCGATCGCCACCCTGTTCCTGTCGATGGTCAAGCCCGGCGACACGATCGTCCATTCCGGCCCGCTCTATGCCGCCACCGAAACGCTGATCGCCCGCATCCTCGGCAAGTTCGGCGTCAACTATCTCGATTTCCCGGCCGGCGCGACGCGCGCGGAAATCGATGCGGTGCTGACGCAGGCCTCGGCCGCCGGCAACGTCGCGCTGATCTATCTTGAAAGCCCGGCCAATCCGACCAACGCTTTGGTCGATATCGAGGCCGTGGCCGCCAGCCGTGACGCAATCTTCACCGGCGAGGAAAAGCCGCCGATCGCGATCGACAACACGTTTCTCGGTCCGCTCTGGCTGCAGCCGCTCAAGCATGGCGCGGATCTGGTCGTTTACAGCCTGACCAAATATGCCGGCGGGCATAGCGACCTCGTCGCCGGCGGCCTGCTCGGTTCGAAGGCGCACATCAACACGATCCGCTCGATGCGCAACACGATCGGCACGATCTGCGATCCCAACACCGCCTGGATGCTGATGCGCAGCCTGGAGACGCTGGAACTGCGCATGAGCCGCGCCGGCGAGAATGCGGTGAAGGTATGCGAGTATCTGCGCACGCATCCCAAGGTCGAGCGCGTCGGCTATCTCGGCTTTCTTGCCGACACGCCCGGCATGGAGCGCCAGGCCGATATCTATCGCCGCCACTGCACCGGCGCGGGCAGCACCTTCTCGCTGATCGTCAAGGGCGGCGAGACGGAAGCGTTCGCGTTTCTCGACGCGCTCAAGATCGCCAAGCTGGCGGTCAGCCTGGGCGGCACCGAGACGCTGGCCTCGCATCCGGCGGCGATGACGCATCTGTCGGTGCCCGAAGAACGCAAGCAGGCCTTGGGCATCACCGACAATCTGGTGCGCATCTCGATCGGTGTCGAGGATGCCGACGATCTGATCGCCGACTTCACCCAGGCGCTCGATTCGATCTGACCTTCCCGTCGCCCCGGCCGCCGCCGGGGCGACGACTCGCTTGCCCGCCGCCGCGTATGTCGCGATGATAGGGGCATGACCGATAGCGACTTTATCTCGGGCCTGCCCAAGGCCGAACTCCACCTGCATATCGAAGGCAGCCTCGAACCCGAACTGATGTTCGCGCTGGCCGAGCGCAACGGCGTGGCGATCCCGTTCGCCAGCGTGGAGGACGTCCGCGCGGCCTATGACTTCTCGAACCTGCAGGACTTCCTCGACATCTATTATGCCGGTGCCGACGTGCTGCGCACCGAGGCCGATTTCCGCGATCTGGCCGTCGCCTATTTCGATCGCGCGGCCGCCGATGGGGTGGTCCATGCCGAGATCATGTTCGATCCCCAGACGCATACCGCGCGCGGCATCGCGTTCGGCACGGTGATCGAGGGGCTGCTGGCCGGCATGGCCGAGGCTGAGGCGCGCCACGGCATGACCAGCAAGCTTATCATGTCGTTCCTGCGCCATCTCGACGAGGACGACGCCTTCGCCACGCTGGAGGCGGCGCGGCCGTGGCTCGACCGGATCGACGCGGTCGGGCTCGATTCGTCGGAAATGGGTCACCCGCCGAGCAAGTTCGCGCGCGTCTTCGCCGCCGCCCGCGCCGAGGGGCTCAAGCTCGTCGCGCATGCCGGCGAGGAAGGGCCGCCGGAATATGTCTACGAAGCGCTCGATCTGCTCGATGTCGACCGGCTCGATCACGGCAATCGCAGCCTGGAGGATCCGGTGCTGACCGCGCGGCTTGCCCGCACCTCGATGACGCTGACGGTGTGCCCGCTGTCCAACCTCAAGCTGTGCGTGGTCGACGACATGAACGATCACCCGATCGACCGCATGCTGCGCGAAGGGCTGCGCGCGACGATCAATTCGGACGATCCGGCCTATTTCGGCGGCTATATCGCGGACAATTACCGCGCCGCCGCGGCCGGCCGCGCGCTGACGCGCGCCGATCTGGCGTTGCTGGCGCGCAATTCGTTCCTTGGTTCGTTCCTGCCCGACGATACGGTTGCCCAGCATCTGGCGACGCTCGACGCCTATGTGGCGCAAGCGGCATGACGGTCTTCACGCACATTCCGCATGACGACTTCGTCGCCGCGATCCGCACGCTCGCCGACTTGCTGGCAGCGGACACGTGGAAGCCGGATTTCATCATCGGCGTCGGCCGCGGCGGGCTCGCGCCCGCGGTCTATCTCAGCCATGCCACCGGGCTGCCGATGTTGTCGGTGGATTATTCGAGCCAGGTGAAGGATTTTGCCGATGCGCCGCTGGAGCGATTGGCGGCACGGACGCAGGATGGCGCGCGGCTGCTGTTCCTCGATGACATCAACGATTCGGGGCGGACGATCGCGCATCTGCGCGAGAAGCTGGCAGCCGGCGGCGCCGCGCAGGGAAGCATCCGTTTCGCCACGCTGATCGACAATGTCAGTTCGGTGCAGACGGTCGATTACCGCGCGCGGACGATCGACCGGACGGTGACCAAAGACTGGTTCATCTTCCCCTGGGAAGCGGTGGCCCCAGACTTGGCAATCCAAGCCGACGCCGCGGCGGTGCCGGAGCGGATTGCGTAAGCTGGAAGCACCGTCATCCTGACGAACGTCAGGATCCATCTAGCGGCTTGGTTCGACGCCCATAATGAGCGCCGCCCGTGCGGCATGATGGATCCTGAATCGCGTTCAGGATGACGGGACTGGGGGAGGGCATCGCCCTCCCCCCTCGCCTCAGGCCAGCGTGCGCAAGCCCGGTTCGCGCGCGTAGAAGCGCTTCTTGGCCGCGGCGATGAAGTCGTCGCCGATCCCGGTCACGCCCTCGTCATCCTCGACGCCGGCCTTGTCGAGCAACGGCTGTGCGGCATCGGTCGCGCCGATCGCCTTGAGATGGCCGAAGGCGTTCATCACGAAATCGACCGCGGCAGCTTCCTTCAGCAATGCCGCGCAGCCCTCCTCGGACAGCAGGATCGCCACTGCGTCGAAGATCTGCGACGGCGATCCGGCAAGCTGCCCGTCGGCCTTGAACATGTCGCCGTCCGACAACCGCGCGCCGCCGACCTTGGGCGCCACGATCACTGCCTTGGCATCGGCCGCTTCGATCGCCTCGATCAGCGCATCGAGCTCGTCGGCATCGGTGCCGTCGGCAATAAGGATGCCGATCGCACGCCCCTCCAGCGTGTCCTTCATGTTCTTGTGGATCGACAGTGCATCGGATGCCGGCATGTCGACGGGCTCCTTAGCCGCCTCGGCCTTTTCCGGCAGATCGAGGCCGAGCCCGTCGGCGACGCGCTGCGCCAGATCCTCGTCGACGTTCCGCAGATTGGCGAGCATCCGCGGCGGCACCTGATCGAGCAGCCCGACCTTGGACAGTTCGAACACGAACGACGAGGCGATGTGCGCCTGCTCGTTCTCAGTCTGCGACTTATAGAAGAGCCGCGCCTGGCTGTAATGGTCCGCGAACGTGCCTGCGCGGACGCGGAGCTTGTCGCCCTGCTCGTCCGGCCCGGTCGCGGCGTTGGTGGTGGCAAAGCCTGCCTTGCTTTCGCGTGGGCCGCCTTCCTCGCCATGATCGGCGAGGCTGTTGGGCTCGTAATTGGCGCGGCCCTTGGGCACCATCGTCTGCATCAGCCCGTCGCGCTGGAAATTGCCGAACGGGCAGCGCGGCGTGTTGATCGGAATCTGATGGAAGTTGGTCGTGCCGAGCCGCGACTTCTGCGTGTCGAGATAGGAGAACAGCCGCCCCTGGAGCAGCGGATCGTTCGAGAAATCGATCCCCGGCACGATGTTGGTCGGCAGGAAGGCGACCTGCTCGGTCTCGGCGAAGAAATTGTCGACGTTGCGATTGAGCGTCAGCTTGCCGATGATGCGGACGGGCACGTCCTCTTCCGGAATGAGCTTGGTCGCATCGAGCACGTCATACGGCTGCGCCTCGGCAAATTCCTGGTCGAACACCTGGATCCCCAGTTCCCATTCGGGAAACGCGCCGGTATCGATCGCTTCGAACAGATCGCGGCGATGATAGTCGTTGTCGGCCGCCTGCAGCTTGAGCGCCTCGTCCCAGATCGTCGATTGCAGCCCGAGCTTGGGCTTCCAATGGAACTTCACGAAGCTCGATTTGCCGGCGTCGTTGACCAGCCGGAAGGTGTGAACTCCAAAACCTTCCATCATCCGCAGCGAGCGCGGCAGGGTACGATCGGACATCGCCCACATCAGCATGTGCGTGGTTTCGGGCATCAGCGACGCCCAGTCCCAGAACGTATCGTGTGCGCTGCCCGCCTGCGGATAGCCGCGATCGGCCTCCATCTTCACCGCATGGACGAGATCGGGAAACTTGATCGCGTCCTGGATGAAGAACACCGGGATATTGTTGCCGACCAGATCCCAATTGCCTTCGCGCGTATAGAATTTCACCGCGAAGCCGCGCACGTCGCGCGGCGTATCGACCGAACCGGCGCCGCCCGCGACGGTCGAGAAGCGCACGAACACTTCGGTCTTCTCGCCCTTGGTGAACACCGCGGCCGAACTGAGATCGGAAATGTCGTCCGTCGCTTCGAACACGCCGTGCGCGCCCGAGCCACGCGCGTGGACGATCCGCTCCGGAATGCGCTCGTGATCGAAGTGGAAGATCTTCTCCCGCAGCACAAAATCCTCGAGCAGCGTGGGGCCGCGCGCGCCGGATTTCAGGCTGTTCTGGTTGTCGGAGACGGGGACGCCGTGATTGGTCGTCAGCACCGGCGTGTCGTCGCCGGCCTGCTGATGGGTCTCGCCACCGTTGCCGGGGTTACGCGTGGTATCGGTCATCTTGGATCCTTCGGGTGGAGGCGTTAGCGCTCCAACGGCCGGGATCGGGAGTGGGTCCGTTCGTTGATCGGGATCAGTGCTAAATACGGGCTCAGCCGTCGCCGGCGCGCTCGATATCCGCGCCGACCGCGCTCAATTTCTCTTCGAGCCGCTCGTATCCGCGATCGAGATGATAGACCCGACCGACCTCAGTCTCGCCGTCCGCGACCAGCCCGGCGATGATCAGGCTCATCGACGCACGCAGATCGGTGGCCATCACCGGCGCGCCGGTCAGCCGCTGCACGCCGCGCACGATCGCGGTGCGCCCGCTGACCTGGATGTCCGCCCCCATCCGCGCCAGTTCCGGCACGTGCATGTAGCGATTCTCGAAGATCGTCTCGGTCAGCACGCTGGCGCCGTCGGCCATCGTCAGCATCGCCATGAACTGCGCCTGCATGTCGGTGGCGAAGCCGGGGAACGGGGCAGTGGAGAGCGTCAGCGGGCCGAGACGATCGGGCGCGTCGACGAACAGGCTGCCGCCGCGTTCCTCGACCTTGACACCCGCCTCGATCAGCCCCGCGACGGTGGCGCGCATGTTATCCATGCCGACCCCGACCAGCTCGACCGAGCCGCCGGTGATCGCCGCGGCGCAGGCATAGCTGCCGGCCTCGATCCGATCCGGCATGACGGCATAAGTCGCGCCGTGCAGCCGATCCCGGCCTTCGATCGTCAGCGTCTCGGTGCCGATGCCATCGATCTTGGCGCCCATCGCCACCAGGCAATTGCACAGATCGACGATCTCCGGCTCGCGCGCGGCATTCTCGATCACCGATGTGCCGCGTGCCAGCACCGCCGCCATCACGACATTCTCGGTCGCGCCGACCGAGACGATCGGGAAGGTATAATTGCCGCCCGGCAGTCGCCCGCCCGGCGCCGTCGCCTTGACGTAACCCGCCGCCAGCTCGATCTCCGCGCCGATCGCTTCAAGCGCCTTGAGGTGGAGATCGATCGGGCGATTGCCGATCGCGCAGCCACCCGGCAGCGACACCGTCGCCTCGCCGGCGCGCGCGACCAGCGGCCCGAGCACCAGGATCGACGCGCGCATCTTGCGCACGATGTCGTACGGCGCCTCGGTCGAGCTGAGCTTGCCGGCGCGGATCGTCATCACCCGGCCGAAATCTTCCGGTCGGCTCCCCTCGATCTGCGTCGACGCACCGAGCTGATTGAGCAGATGCCCGAAACTGTCGACATCGGCGAGCCGCGGCAGGTTGCGCAGCGTCAGCGGCTCGTCGGTCAGCAAAGCGCACGGCATCAGCGTGAGCGCGGCATTCTTGGCTCCTGAGATCGGCAGCCGGCCGGAAAGGCGATTGCCACCGCGAATGAGAATTCTATCCATCGGATGGCTTTATCGCTTGGGCGGGGGCGCGCAAGTATGTGCGTATCACCGAACGGTGCTTGATCGACTTTAATGCAGTGATTTCCGAGCGATGCTCTGGGTGTGCGCTACCTGGGGGGGAAGTGCTGCGTGACAGTAAGTTGTTTTGCCGAGCGCTTAAATAGCCTGGTTCCGTTGACACCAGGCGAACGGGCAGCGCTGGACCGCCTCGAGGAGCGCGAGCGATCGCTGCGCCGCGGGGCGACATTGGTCCGCGAAAAGGACCATGGCGGCGAAATGTTCGTGCTGCGCAAGGGCACGGTGATGAGTTCGGTGCTGCTCGATGACGGCAGCCGGCAGATCCTGCGCTTCATGTTTCCGGGCGACCTGCTCGCGGGCTCTGCGCTGGTCTATCGCGAAGCCACCGAGACGCTGACCGCGCTGACCGACTGTACGGTGAGCCCGTTCGAGCGGCCCTTGCTCGCCAAACTGATTACCGACCATCCGCGGCTCGCCGCCGTGATCATGGTCTATAGCCAGATCGAACGCGCCGCGCTGACCGACCGGCTCGCTGCATTGGGCCGCACCTCGGCCAAGGCGCGCGTCGCCGCGATCCTGATCGAGATCCGCAACCGCCAGCGCATGATGAACCCGGCGCTCGGCAGCAGCTTCGTGCTCGGGCTGACGCAGGAGGAGATCGGCGACGCGACGGGCCTCACCGCGGTGCATGTCAACCGCATGCTGCGACAGCTCGAAGAAGAGCATCTGATCGCGCGCGAAACCGGCCGGATGATCCTCAAGGACGAACGCGCGCTCAGCCGCGCGGCGAACTACGTCGATCGCTATACCGGGCTCGACCTGGCTTGGCTGCCCGATCCGCGCTGACGCCACTCACCCTCTTTCGCCACGGCGGGAGAGGGTGAGACCCGGGGCCGACGCCAAACCGCACGCGCGGCCTAACGAGTCCCGCCGCTCAGGCCTTCTCCAATGTGCATTGCAGCGGATGCTGATGCTGGCGGGCGAATTCGGTGACCTGCGCCACCTTGGTCTCGGCGACCTCGTAGCTGAACGTGCCGCACACGCCGACGCCCTTCTGATGGACGTGAAGCATCACCCGCGTCGCCGCCTCCATATCCATGCGAAAGAAACGCTGCAGCACCAGCACGACGAATTCCATCGGCGTGTAATCATCGTTGAGCAGCAGCACGCGGTACGGCGTCGGCTGCTTGGTCTTGGCGCGCGTGCGGGTGGCGATGCCGAGACCGGTGCCGTCTTCATCGCTGCCCTCGCCATTGCGGCGGTCGGCCATGGCCGTGGGGTTGTGCTGTTCGATCATGTGTCCGCAAAATATGGCATGCCGGGGCGTCAGGGCAAGGGGTGTGTCGGGGGTGGCGGCGGATAAGTGGCAACTTATCGCATGCCTGGCGCCACGGCCGAGCCTTGCCGGCAGGCCCCGCCCCCCAGCGGTGCGGGCCGACCGTGGCGGTCGTCGCGCATCGGTACCGCAGCCGGCCCGGCGCAAACCCGGCGCGCGCCCGCGGCACCGCCGTGCATGCTAAACGAAAAGGGCGGCGCCTTGCGGCACCGCCCTCTCGCTACGCTTGACCGTATCGACGCTTATGCGGCGACCTTGGCCTTTTCGACTGCCACCGCGACGCGGTTCTGGATCGGCTGGGCGACCTCGCCGGCCAGCTTGAGCATCGTCTCGGTGTTCTTCGAGGTCTGCGCGACGAGCGAGTCGAACGACGCGCGGATATAATCGCTCTGCAGCTTGAAGAAATCGGTCGGCGACTTGACGCTCGACAGGCTCTTCAGCGCGGCGGTCGCGCTTTCGATCTGGCGACGGCCATAATCGGCCGTATCCTGGCCGAATGCCTCGACGCCCTTGACGGCGATCTTGCTGCTTTCGACGAGCGCTTCGATGTTGCCCTTGCCGAAATCGTTGATGTCGGCGAACGCCTGCTGGCTCTTGGTGCCGGCTTCGGCGAACATCGTCTTGGCCTTGTCGGCGAACTGCGTGGCGCCGGCATTGGTGAACGGAGTTTCCATTTTCTTTTCCTCGACTGGCGCGGCCGGCGTCATGATGACGGGCGGCACGCTGGGTTTCACTGCGGTGATAGTGGCGACGTCAGGGGCCGCCTTCGGTGCGACCCTCTTCTTGGCCACCGGCGCGGGCGCCGGGGCGGCAACGGGACGGGACTTGGCAATCTTGGCCGGCTTGGCCGTGATCGGCGCGGCGGCGAACGGCGCCACGACGTCGGGTGCGGCGGGCTTTTTCGTCACCGCCTGAGTCGGCACGAAGGCCGGCGGGGCGTCGGCGACGACCGCGGCGGCAGGCAGATCAACGGCCACGGATTCAGCCTTCAAGGGCTTCGGTTCGGCAGGAGTCTTGCTGGCCATAATGGCCTCCTCGATCGGTTCGTTGTGCACTGCAATATAATGCATATCAAACGGCTCGCAAGACTTTTCTTGCTGCACTGCAACATGACGGTGCGCGACCGCGCTGCGCAGGTCATGTGGCTGCTTTCCCGAACAATTTCGGCGGTTTGCGGTCAGGCGAGACGGCAGCGCCAACGCTCTTACAGCCGTGCAAAAGCCAATTTTCAGGCGGCCGGATATCGCGTGCTGAGCTAACCTGCGCGGTTCGCAATTGGCTCCGTCAGCTTATTCGGGCGATTTGTATTCGTACTTCCCTGGCTTCGGTTTGGCGAAACTGCCGCGACGTGGATTGGAGATCGCTTTCCCCCTCGATTGGCTCGTTACGACGGTATCCGGCTGCGCGCCTTGCGATGGGGCCTCCGGCTGTCGACTGCACGCCGTCAATGCCAGCGCGGCAACGATGCTGATGTGAAGCACGGGAAGCATGAGGCGAGCTGTCAGCATTTTTTCGGTTCTCGAGTCTGCCTGGGTTTCCGCTGCGTCGGTATGTCAGTCGCGATCCGGTCCGTGCAACCGATTGATTGATTGCCGGAATTCGGGCCGCCTCCTTTTTCGACCGTATTGCCGGTCGCTTTCGAGGGCATAGCCAGCCCCCGCTTAAGGCATGGTTTCGGCGTGAGCGCACAGACAGCGCTCACCCCGGCTTGGGGTAAAAGCGGGCACCCTAATCATTCCCGGATGATCAAAGCCGGGCAGGATCAAGTCTACCCTGAGACGAGACCGGATGATCAGCGGGCGCGGACATAGCTCCCCGGGGCATCCTCGATCGCGGCCAAAGCGCCCTGGCCGGGCACGCGGTTCGCGCTGGCCGGGACCATCGCTTCATCCTGCTGGCGCAGCCACTCGATCCAGTCCGGCCACCAGCTGCCCTTGGTCTCGGTCGCGCCGGCGACGAAGTCGGCGAGTGTTTCGACCGGGTTCGGATTGAGCCAATATTGGTATTTCTGCTGCGACGGCGGATTGACCACGCCGGCGATATGCCCGGAGCCCGCGAGCACGAACTTGATCGGCCCGGTGAAATGCCGCGTGATCTGCCACACGCTTTCGACCGGCGCGATATGATCCTCCTTGCCGGCCTGGATATAGGCCGGAGTCGCGACCCTGGTCAGATCGATCGGCGTGCCGCCGACCGACAGCGCGTTCGGCGTGGCCAGCAGATTGTCGCGGTACAGATCGGTAAGATAGGACAGGTGCCATTTGGCCGGCAGGTTGGTGGTGTCGCCGTTCCAGTGCAGCAGATCGAACGGCACATAATCCTGACCCAGCAGGTAATTGTTGGTGACGTAGTTCCAGATCAGATCGCGACCGCGCAGCATGTTGAAGGTCAGCGCCATGTAGCGCCCGTCGAGGAAACCGTCGGGCGACAATTTGGCGATCGAGGCGAGTTGCTCGTCGTCGATGAAGTTGAGCAGTTCCCCGGCGTTCGCGAAATCGACCTGCGCAGTGAAGAAGGTCGCGCTCTTGACCTTCTCGGCCTCGCCTTTCGCGGCCAGCACGGCAAGCGTCGCGGCGAGCGTGGTGCCCGCGACGCAATAGCCGATCGTGTGCACCGCAGGCACGTCGAGCGCGGCGCGGATCACGTCGATCGCCTCGATCTGCGCGGCGACATAATCGTCCCACTGCACGTCCTTGAGGCTGGCATCGGCCGATTTCCACGACACCATGAAGACGGTGACGCCCTGCTCCACCGCCCAGCGGATGAAGCTCTTTTCGGGCGTCAGATCGAGGATGTAGAAGCGGTTGATCCAGGGCGGGAAGATCACCAGCGGCACGGCAAGCACGCTCTCGGTGGTCGGCGTATATTGGATCAGTTCGTAGAGCGGGGTGCGGTGGACGACCTTGCCCGGCGTCATCGCGAGGTTGCGCCCGACCTCGAACGCATTGGGATCGGTGTGCGTCAGCTGGCCCTTGGCGATATCGGCGAGCATGTTCTGCAGGCCCTTGAGCAGATTCTCGCCGCCGGTCTCGAGCGTCTTTTCGAGCACCACCGGGTTGGTGGCGGGGAAGTTGCTCGGGCTCATCGCTTCGAGGAAACCGCGCGCGGCGAAGCGCATGCGCTCCTTCTGCTTTGCGTCGACGCCGTCGAGCGCGTCGATCCCCTGCAGCAGGTGATCCGAGATCAGGAAATAGCTCTGCCGGATCCAGTCGAACAGCGGGTTTTCCCAGGCCGAATCCTTGAAGCGCTTGTCGCGGGCGTGCGCCGGCGCCACGTCCGCGGCTGGCGCCTTGGCGGGATCGAGAAAGCGCTGCCACAGCGCCAGATTATCGCTCCAGAAGCTTTGCGCGCGGGCCAGAGTGGCGGGATCGGTCAGGCCGGGAATGGCAGGCAGCGCGGCAGCCTGCGGCGCCATCGCGCCGAGGCCCTGTTCCAGCATCATCTGCTGCGTGCGGCCGAGCACCCAGGTCCAGTGCTGCATGTCCTCGAGGCTGGGCAGCGTCGGGATCGCGGGGTCGGGCTTAGCCATCTGCATCCTCACTCTTTTTGCCAACCTAGCGCATCCCGGCGGCGCTTTCACCCCTCTCGCCCCCAAGGACCGGGAAAGTAGGGATGACGACGGGAGGTCGGTGACGTAAGGATAAAGCTTCCTCAAACCGGAAACGCCCCATGTCCGAAGAATTCTACCGCATGAAACGCCTGCCCCCCTATGTGATCGCGGAAGTGAACGCGATGCGGGCGGCGGCGCGCGCGGGCGGGGAGGACATTATCGATCTCGGCATGGGCAATCCCGATCTGCCGCCGCCGCCGCACGTGATCGAGAAGCTGATCGAGGTCGCGCGCAAGCCCGATGCGCACGGCTATTCGCAATCGAAGGGCATTCCCGGGCTGCGCCGCGCGCAGGCGAATTATTACGGCCGCCGCTTCGGCGTCGACATCGATCCCGAGACCGAAGTCGTCGTGACGATGGGCTCGAAGGAAGGGCTTGCCAGCCTGGCGACGGCGATCACCGCACCGGGCGACGTCGTGCTCGCGCCCAACCCGTCCTACCCGATCCACACGTTCGGCTTCATCATCGCCGGCGCGACGATCCGCGCCGTGCCGACCACCCCGGACGAGCATTATTTCGAATCGCTCGAGCGCGCGATGGCGTTCACCGTGCCACGCCCGTCGATCCTGGTGGTGAACTATCCGTCCAATCCGACCGCCGAGACGGTCGATCTCGCTTTCTACGAGCGGCTGGTCGCCTGGGCGAAGGAGAATCAGGTGTGGATCATTTCCGATCTGGCCTATTCGGAACTCTATTATGACGGCAAGCCGACGGTTTCGATCCTGCAGGTGAAGGGCGCGAAGGACATTGCGGTGGAATTCACCTCGCTCAGCAAGACCTATTCGATGGCCGGCTGGCGGATCGGCTTCGCGGTCGGCAACAAGACGTTGATCGCCGCCATGAGCCGGGTGAAGTCGTATCTCGATTACGGCGCGTTCACGCCGATCCAGGCGGCGGCCTGCGCCGCGCTGAACGGCCCGCAGGATATCGTCGAGACCAACCGGCTGCTCTACCACAAGCGCCGTGACGTGCTGGTCGAGAGCTTCGGCCGTGCGGGCTGGGATATTCCCAGCCCTCGCGCATCCATGTTCGCCTGGGCGCCGCTGCCGCCGGCACTGGCGCATCTCGGCAGCCTCGAATTCTCCAAGCAGATGCTGCAGCACGCCAAGGTCGCGGTCGCGCCGGGCGTCGGCTACGGCGAGAATGGCGAAGGCTTCGTGCGCATCGCGATGGTCGAGAACGAGCAACGCCTGCGCCAGGCGGCGCGCAACGTGCGCAAATATCTGCAGAGCAGGGGCGTCAACACGCCTGCCCGCTCTGCCTGACCCCAAGAGAGAGACTGACATGACCGACCGCGTCGATACCAAGCTGGCCGAACTGGGCCTTACCCTGCCGCAGGCCGCCGCGCCGATCGCTTCCTATGTCCCGGCGGTGGAAGCCGGTGGCCTGCTGCACGTTTCCGGGCAGCTGCCGTTCAAGCAGGGCGCGGTGATGACCGGCCGTCTCGGCGACGACCGCGATGTCGCGTTCGGGCAGGAGGCAGCGCAGGCCTGCGCGCTGATGGTCGTGGCGCAGGTCAAGGCGGCGCTCGGCGACCTGTCGCGCGTCAAGCGCATCGTGAAGCTTGGCGTGTTCATCAATTCGGCCGGCGATTTCACCGACCAGCCGAAAGTGGCGAACGGCGCGAGCGATTTGATGGTCGCCCTGTTCGGCGACGCCGGCAAGCATGCGCGTGCCGCCGTCGGCGTGCCGGCGCTGCCGCTCGGCGCGGCGGTTGAAATCGACGCGATCGTCGAGATTGGCTGAACTCGCCCCATCTACCGTCATCCTGACGAACGTCAGGATCCATCCCTCCGCTCGGACGATCGCACCTGAGGCGCGATGGATCCCGGATCAAGTCCGGGATGACGGCAGCTTATGTGGGTGACGCCTTGGCCTACGTCCCCGGCCACCCTACCTGTACGGCAATGACCGCCGTCACCGCCCGAATCGCCGACGGCGTCGCCGCCATTCCCGCGGGCGATTGGGACGCCTGTGCCGGCGCGGACAATCCGTTCCTCAGCCACGCCTTCCTCTCGATCGTCGAGCAATCCGGCAGCGCCAGCCCGCGTACCGGCTGGCAGCCGATCCCGATCGTGATCGACGGCGCCGATGGCCGCCCGGCGGCGATCGCGCCGGCCTATGCCAAGAGCCACAGCCAGGGCGAATATGTCTTCGATCATGGCTGGGCCGATGCGTGGGAGCGCGCCGGCGGGCGCTATTACCCCAAGCTGCAGATCGCCGCGCCGTTCACCCCCGTGCCCGGGCCGCGGCTGCTGCTGCGCGATCCGGCGATGGCCGCACCGCTGCTTGCCGCGATCGAGGCGGTCACCGACCAGCACGGCCTGTCCTCCGCGCACGCCACGTTCATCGCGCCCGATCAGGTGCCGCTGTTCGAGGCGGCAGGCTGGCTGGTCCGCGCGGGCACGCAATTCCACTGGCACAATGACGGCTACCGGAGCTTCGACGACTTCCTCGCGGCCTTGGCCAGCCGCAAGCGCAAGGCGATCCGCAAGGAGCGCGCCGCCGCGGTCGAGGGGCTGACGATCCGCCACATCAGCGGCGCCGACATTACGGAGGCGGATTGGGACGCGTTCTGGGTATTCTACCAGGACACCGGCAGCCGCAAATGGGGCAAGCCGTATCTCACCCGCGCGTTCTTCTCGCTGCTCGGGCAGCAGATGGCCGATCGCGTGCTGCTGATCATGGCGGAGCGCGACGGCGTACCGATCGCCGGCGCGCTCAACCTGATCGGCGCGGACACGCTCTACGGCCGCTATTGGGGCTGCACCGAGGACGTGCCGTTCCTGCATTTCGAACTGTGCTATTACCAAGCGATCGACGCCGCGATCGCGCGTGGCCTGGTAACGGTCGAGGCCGGCGCGCAGGGCGAACACAAGCTCGCGCGTGGCTATGCCCCGGTCACCACCTGGTCGGCGCATTATATCCCGGACCCGAACTTCCGCCGCGCGATCGCCGATTTCCTGGAACGCGAGCGGGAGTCGGTCGCTTCGGACCAGGATTATCTGGCGGAACTGACGCCGTTCAAGAAGGCTGCGACCTAGCCCTTAGAATGGCGCGCGCCAGATGATCTTGGGGTGGATCTCCGCATCGCTGACGAACACGCCCGGCTTCGTGTGATCGATGCGGTAGAGCACGCTGGTGCCGTCGCGCCATACCTCGACCAGCCCCTGGTTGAACTTCGGGTCATAGGCCGGCGGCGCGACCAGCCAGACATAGTCGAACGCGTTGCGCGGGAAGCGCGCCAGCGCACGGTTGATCGGACGCCACCATTCGCGCGGACACTGGATGCTGGTGACGATCTGCGACGGATCGTGCGCGAAACGCCCGGCGGGGAGATATTTCGCGGTAAGCAACTGCGCGCCGGCCATCGACCATTGATCGTTCGAATAGGCCAGCCGCCGCTCCAGCGCGAGTGCCGGGAAATGCTCGACGCGGGTCATCAGCCACTTGTTGCCGCATGTCTCGCCGACAAAGGTGATCAGCCGCGCGCCGATCGGTACGTGCTCCAGTGCCTTGAGTTCGCGATCATAGCGCTGGTCGAACATCCAGTAGCTCACTGTGCCCGCGCCGATGCGGACCAGGAAGAAGGCGCAGCCCAGCACCGCCAGCATCGTCGCACCGCGCACCGACAGGCCAGGGCGCGGGCGCAGCGCGATCACCGCAACCGCGATCATGAACGGCACGAGCCGCATATCGGCATAGGCCGAGCCGAACACGATCCGCGGCAGCGCGATGAACACGGCAAGCAGGAACAACGCCGACAGCGCCAGATTGCGCGAATAGCCGATCGTCGGACTGCGCAGGCCCTTTGCGAGGATCACCAGCAGCAATGCGATCGACGCGATGTCGAACGTCTGCCAGCGATCCTTGAGCACCATCGTCACCCAGCCGAACTTGGCGCGCCAGTTGAACCAGTCGCCGGTCTGCCCGGTAACGTGATCGCCCGAGCGCCACACGATCATCAGCACCATCGGTAGCGCCAGCGGCAGGCAGTGCAGCCCGGCCTTGCACCAGGCGGCGATCCAATGGCCGCGACGAATCCGCTCCCACAGCGTGGCATCGCCGCGCCGCTCGGTCATCAGATCATGCTGGCGGATCATCTCCGCCGAGAAAGCGAGCACGCCGAGCACGCCCCAGCCGAACGTGTGGCACAGCCAGACGAGGCAGGAGAGCGGCACGAACAGGATCGCGCGCAGCCTGAGCCGGCCCAGCCGCGCGAGCCGCAGCCACAAGGCGAAGGCGTTGAGCGCGAGCGCCATCGACAGCGCGAAATTGACGAAGCCGAACTGGAACGGGAAGCTGTAGGCCAAGGGCAGCGCGAACAGGGCGGTCGGCGGGATGCGCCCGTGCACCTCGCGCGCGATCCACAGCAGCCCGAGCACGGTGAGCGCAGGAATGGCGATGACGATCAGCTTGACCGCCAGTTCAAGCCCGAACACCGGCGCCAGCGGAATGATCAGCAGATCGACGCCGAGATTGCCGATCAGCGACCAGTTGAAATCATACCAGTCGCCGAGCCACGGCACCTGCCCGATCTCGAGCTGGACCCGGTACCGGCCCATATGGCCGGGCAGATCGACCAGGGGCGGGATATCCGGCTTGAGCAGCGGGATGATCGAGACGAGCACCATCAACGCCACGAACCAGCGCGTCTGCCACCAGTGAACTGTATCGCCGGTCATCCACGCTTACCCTGTTCGCCACGTCGGCATTCAATATCGTTTGATCCGATAAAGCCGTAAGCGGGCTCCATGCAAGGGAAGTCGTTCGAGCCAGGGCGGCGGGCGATCATTCTGCAACCGAGTTGCCAGGCTATTGGGAAAGCGGCGAAAGGCATCCATCTCGCCGAAATCGTCCGGGCAGAACATCACGTAATCGGCCTGCCACTTCGCCGCGATCGGCCTGCCCCGTCCAGGATCGCTGAGGAAATAGCGATACATGTCCATATTGGCGGCGTCGTTGCGATGATAGCCCGCCCCCACCGTCGCCATGTGCGTCGCACCGATCGAATAGGACGCCAAATTGGTCGGCGACAGGATGATGCCGCGCGGATAGCGGTCGAGCTGCTGCCAAACGTCGCCATTCTGACAACTGCCGACCGGCGGCACGGCGTGCTGCTGCGCCGGGGTCACGGTGGCGAGTGCCGCGACCGTGGGTGCCACGCCATAGGTCACCCCGGCCGAGACCAGCCAGGCGCCGATCAGCGTCGGCGCGCGCCACGTGGTGCGTGCGCGCGCCGCGAGCACCAGCCCGGCGAGGATCGGTGCGCTGAGCGGCGTGCCGATATAGGTGCCGCGGATCTGGAACAGCGTGATGATCCCGGACACCAGCACGATCGCCGCGGCCGGCGCGAGCAGCGGCCATTCCCGCGGCCGGCGCCACAGCATCCACAGGCTGGCCGCCACGCCGGCCGCCATCAGCCCCCCCATGGCAATGCGGCGTGTGACCAACACCTGTTTGAACAGCCCGTTCGCCTCGTCGATATGGGTCAGGAATTCGCGTTGCAGGAACGGGCTCATCGCACCGTACGGCCCCGACAGGCAGGCCGGAAAGGCCAGCAGCACGCCGCCCACCGCCACGCCGCCAATCACTGCGCCGACGCCGAGCCGGATGCGCCAGTCGTGCAGATGCGGTGTGGCCAGCGCCATTGCCGCCAGCGCGGCGGCGACCGCCAGCGCGGCGCTCGCCGATGCCGGGGTGAAGGCATCGCACAAGCCGGCCGACCAATAGGCCGGGCGTAGAAAGGCAAGACACAGAAACGTGCCCGCCGCGATCCCGCCGGCGAACCCGGCCAAACGGACGCGCTCGTCCATCCCGCGCCATGCCCAGATTGCCCCCATCACCGCAACCAGCACCGCGACATGCGGCGCGGTTTCCAGGCCGATCACCAGGCTGATCGCGATGGCGAGCCCGGCACCGACGCCGCTCGCCAAGCTCGGGCACCGCACCATCGCCAGCACCGCCAGTTCGATTACCACAGTCTGCAGCGCATGATGATCGATCCGCCCGGGCGCGAACAATTTGTCGCCGGGATAGGCCAGCGCGGCGATCACCGCCGCGACCCAGGCGGCCTCCGCCGACCATAGCCGGCGCGCGATCCGCGCGGCCAGGAACAGGCACAGCACGAACAGGATCGCGGGATAGCTCAACACCGCAGCCATCTCGGCACCGTGCCGGCCAACCACCGGCGTGGCGGCAAGGATGATCGCCGCAAGGCCGAAATCGTTGATGCGCGACCAGTGCATCGGCGCGCCGTGCGGCGGGGCCATGCGATATTGCGTCCAATCATTGAACGCCTGCCCGTTAAGCCAGTCGCGCACCTGCGCCAGGCGCATCATGTCGTCGGCATCGGGCAGCGTGAGATAGTGCAGACGCCCCCAATCCTGCACCGTCCAGGCGATGGTCAGCAGCGCGGCCAGCACGAAGGCCACGAGCAGATCCGGCAGCATGCCGCGCCGCGCAGCGACGGCGCGCTCGATCGGAGCCGGGGGCGTTGGCGGCAGCATGCAGGAGGGCTCCTCGGGAAATGACCAGGGGGGCCTAGCAGGCAATGGTTAACCTTCTTTTCAAGCTTGGATCGTAGCACGGTGTCGAGGAGGGCCATCGATGCACATGTCCACGGCTGTCGATCTGAGTAACGTCCACGACGTGACACCGGCTGATCGGCGTCCGCTCGCGCTGCCCGCGATCGAATTGTCGATAGTCATGCCCTGCCTCAACGAGGCGGAGACGCTGGCGGTGTGCATCCGCAAGGCGCAGCGCTTTATCCAGGACAGCGGCATCAGCGGCGAAGTGGTGATCGCCGACAATGGCTCGACCGACGGATCGCGGCAGATCGCCAACGCGCTCGGCGCGCGGATCGTCGCGGTCGAGGCGCGCGGCTATGGCGCGGCGCTGATCGGGGGGATCGCCGCGGCGCGCGGCACCTATGTGATCATGGGCGATGCCGATGACAGTTACGATTTCCTGTCGCTGCAGCCGTTCGTCGATGCACTGCGCGCCGGCGGCGAGCTGGTGATGGGCGATCGCTTTCTCGGCGGGATCGCCAGCGGCGCGATGCCGCCGCTGCACCGCTATCTCGGCAATCCGGTGCTCAGCTTCCTTGGCCGACTGTTGTTCGACAACAAGATCAGCGACTTCCATTGTGGCCTGCGCGGATTTCGCCGCGACGCGATCCTCGATCTCGGACTGCGCTCGACCGGCATGGAATTCGCCAGCGAGATGGTCGTCAAGGCAGTGATGCACCGGCTCGACGTGCGGCAGGTCGCCACCACCTTGTCGCCCGACGGCCGCAGCCGCGCGCCGCATCTGCGCACCTGGCGCGACGGCTGGCGCCACCTGCGCTTCCTGCTGACCTATGCGCCGCGCTTCCTGTTCGTCTATCCGGGCATGGCCTGCGCCGCGATCGGCACGATCGGCGTGGCGACGCTCGCCTCGGGCAGCGTCACGCTCGGCCGCGTCGAGCTGAGCATCACGACCATGTTGTTCGCCGCGATGCTGCTGCTGCTGGGCTGCCAGCTGGTCAGCTTCGGAATCGTCGCGCGCCTTTACGGCGTCGCCAGCAAGCTGTGGCCGACCAGCCGCCGGGTCGAGCTGTTCCGCGCGCGCTTCAGCGTCGAACGCGGCGCGATCGCCGGCGGCCTCTTGTCGCTACTGGGCGTGGTTGGCATCGTCCTGCTGGTCGGCGGCTGGGCGACGACCGGCTTCGGGGCGATGGACGGCATCGCGCTGATGCGGCTCGCCATTCCGGCCATGGTCGCCACGCTGCTCGGGCTGCAGGCCGTGTTCACCAGCTTCCTGATCGGGCTGGTCGATACGCGCACCGGCTGAAGCTGCCACAGCCACGAACGACAAAAATGGCGCGCCGCGAGGCGCGCCCTTTTTGTTTGACGATCGGGCCGCTTAGCGGGACAGGATCGTGACGAAATGAAGCTGGCGGTCGAACAGCCAGCTGAATGGCCGCGGATAGAGCGCCAGCCTGGTGGTGAACTGCCGCGTGTGCAGCCCCAATTTCCCCCAGATGCCGGTCCATTCGCGCCGCGACAGATAATTGTACGGCAGCCGCACGCCGTGCGCGGCATTGCCGACCCAATCCATGAAACTGAGCGTCAGGTTCGCGGCGATGCCGTCGCGCAGGTGATCCTTGATGATCACCACCGGGGCGACCCGCGCGATCTCCCGCATCACCGCCGCCGGATCGTCGGTATGATGCAGCACGTCGACGACGATCGCGGCATCGAACGCATTGTCGCCGAACGGGATCGTCTGCCCGTCATATTCGTGCACGACGATCGCAGTGCCGGGGCGAACGAGCACGTCGATCCCCTCGATCGTCACGTCGGGGCGCAATTGCATCAGCAGCGCGGCGAGATCGCCGCTGCCGCAGCCGACATCGAGCACGCGCGCATTGGCGGGCAGGCGTTCGGCGATCACGCGCCCCAATGTGCGGATGCGCCGGCCGAAGACCAGTTTGTCGTGAACAGCACCAAGCATCGTTTCGTACCCCAAGGATCGGACCGGCCGACCTTGGGGGCATCCGACTGATATTTGGTTAACGCAAGGTCACCGGTCCCGCCGCCCCAGCAGCCGCAGCCTGAGCGCCTGCAGCTTGATGAAGCCCGCCGCGTCGCGCTGGTCGTAGGCGCCCTGATCGTCCTCGAACGTCACGACCTTTTCCGAATAGAGCGAGAAGGGCGATTTGCGCCCGGTGACCGAGACATTGCCCTTGTAGAGCTTCAGCCGCACCGTGCCGGTGACCTTGTCCTGGCTGTGATCGATCGCCGCCTGCAGCATCTCGCGCTCGGGGCTGAACCAGAAGCCGTTATAGATCAGTTCGGCATAACGCGGCGCGAGCTCGTCCTTGAGATGCGCGGCGCCGCGGTCGAGCGTCAATTGCTCGATGCCGCGATGCGCGAGATTGTAGATCGTGCCGCCCGGCGTCTCGTACATGCCGCGCGACTTCATGCCGACGAAGCGGTTCTCGACCAGATCGAGCCGGCCGATGCCGTGGCGGCGGCCCATCTCGTTGAGCGTCTCGAGCAAGGTCGCCGGCGACATGCCCACGCCGTTGACCGCCACGCCGTCGCCACGCTCGAAATCGATCGTGATCACTTCCGGCTCGTTCGGCGCATCCTCGGGGTTCACGGTGCGCGAATAGACGTAATCCGGCACCTCGACCCAGGGATCCTCGAGCACCAGGCCCTCGGACGAGGTGTGCAGCATGTTGGCGTCGGTCGAGAACGGCGCTTCGCCGCGCTTGTCCTTGCTCACCGGAATCTGGTGCTGCTCGGCGAATTCGATCAGCTTGGATCGGCTGGTCAGATCCCATTCGCGCCACGGTGCGATCACCTTGATATCGGGTGCCAGCGCATAATAGCCGAGCTCGAAGCGCACCTGATCGTTGCCCTTGCCGGTCGCGCCGTGGCTGACCGCGTCGGCGTTCAGCATCCGGGCGATCTCGATCTGCCGCTTGGCGATCAGCGGGCGCGCGATCGAGGTGCCGAGCAGGTACAGGCCTTCGTACATCGCGTTGGCGCGCATCATCGGGAAGACATAATCGCGGACGAATTCTTCGCGCAGATCGTCGATGAAGATATGCTCGGGCTTCACGCCGGCGGCCTCGGCTTTCTTGCGCGCCGGCTCGAGCTCCTCGCCCTGGCCGAGATCGGCGGTGAAGGTCACCACTTCGCAATTGTAGGTCTGTTGCAGCCATTTGAGGATGACGCTGGTATCCAGCCCGCCCGAATAGGCCAGCACGACACGATTGATTTTGTCGGTCATCGAATCCATCCTCAATTACAGGCCCCGCGCCCTATGCGAGCGCGGAAGCGCGCGCAACCGGAAGAGGTATCGTGGCGGAGAACAAGACCCAGGCGACCGAGACGAACGTCGACGACTTCCTCGCCACCGTCGAACCCGCGCAGCGCCGCGAGGATGCGCGGGCGATCTGCGCCATGCTCGCCCGGGTGACCGGCGAACCGGCGCGGATGTGGGGCGCGGCGATTGTCGGCTTCGGCACGTATCACTATCGCTACGATAGCGGCCGCGAAGGCGATATGTGCCGCATCGGCTTTTCGCCGCGTAAGGCGCAGACCGTATTGTACATCCCCGGTGGTTTCTCGCGTTACGAGACGCTGCTGGCCAGGTTGGGCAAGCATTCGACCGGCGCGGGCTGTCTCTACATCAAGAAGCTTGGCGAGGTGGATGCGGGCGTACTGGAGACGCTGGCAAGCGAAGCGTTCGACTATATGCGCACGGCCTATCCCGGAGTGAGTGGCCAATAAGCCCCTTCCGTGGAGGAAGGGGTTTAGAGATTAGCCCCGCAACCGCCGCTCTTCCTCGATCATGTAATCGCGCGTGATCGGCAGCTCGGTGCGCGAGCGCGACATCTGCAGCTGGTAATTGACCAGGCCGCCGAAGCGGAACGCCTGGGCGGCGCCGGCGAGGTAGAAGGTCCACATGCGATAGAAGCGCTCGTCATACAGTGCGACGATCTGTGCCTTCGCGGCCACCGTGCGGTCGTACCATTGATCGCAGGTATAGGCGTAATGCAGCCGCAGCACCTCGATGTCGGTCGGGAACATCTTGAGGCCTTCATAGCCGCGCACGATTTCCGACAGCGCCGGGTTATAGCCGCCGGGAAAGATGTATTTGGCGGTGAAATCGTCGGTCACGCCGGGATTGCCCATGCGGCCGATCGTGTGGATCAGCATCACGCCTTCGCTGGTCAGCAGTTCGCGACACTTGCGGAAGAACGCCTTGTAGTGCGCCGGGCCGACATGTTCGAACATGCCGACCGAGACGATGCGGTCGAACTGCCCGGTGACGTGGCGGTAATCGATCAGTTCGAATTTCACCTTGTCGGCCACGCCGGCGTCCTCGGCGCGCCGCCGGGCAACCTTGATCTGCTCCTCCGACAGCGTGACGCCGAGCACCTCGGCACCGGTCTTGGCATGCAGGTACAGCGCCATCCCGCCCCAGCCGCAGCCGATATCGAGCACGCGCATGCCGGGCTTCAGCGCCAGCTTGGCGGCGATATGCGCCTTCTTGTCGTCCTGCGCCTGTTCCAGGCTGTTGTCCGGATCGGTGAAGTAGGCGCAGCTATATTGCCGGTCGGCATCGAGAAACAGATCGTACAGGCGGTCGCTGAGATCATAATGATGCGCGACATTCTGTTTCGATTTGCGCGTCATGTTGATGCGGTTGAGCCGGTGCGTCACCGCGGCGACCGCTTCGCGCAGCGGATGCGGCTTCAGCGTGCGCTTGCCCGCTTCCCACTTGCCGTTGCCCGAAAGCAGATTGACGAGATCGCGGATATCGCCCTGCTCGACGATCAGCCGCCCGTCCATGAACGCCTCTGCCGCGCCAAGCCCGGGATTGCGCACGATGAAGTTCGCCGCCCCCTTGTCGGTGAAGCGGATCGTGACGTCGCGAAAGGCCGGATCGGGCGTGCCGAACTGCGTGGTCTTGCCGTCGGCATGGTGGACGGTGAGCTGCCCCTGCGTGACGCGGCGGGCGAGGAAAAGGTCGATCAGTGCCATGCCGCCCACGTAATGACTTAAATGCCGGCGTACCAATCGTAATCGACCGTATCTTCCCAAAAACCGCCTTTGCCGCGGCCGATCCCGGCGAGGCTGGCGACCGCATCGACGCGCATGACATATTTGGCGTGCTTGTAGCCGAGCTGGCGTTCGACGCGCAGCCGAAGCGGCGCGCCATGGCCGATATCGAGCAGCGCATCGTTCATCATCCAGGCGAGGATCGTCTGCGGATGGCGCGCATCGACCAGGTCGATCGATTCGTAATAGGGCGCGCCATTGTAGAGATCGGCGCAGGTGAACACGATGTAGCGGGCGCGATCGCTGAGCCCCGCGGCGTCGAGCACGGTCGAGAGCTGCGGCCCGCCCCATTTGCCGATTGCGCTCCAGCCTTCGACGCAATCGTGCCGCGTGATCTGCGTGCGCGCCGGCAATTGCCGGATGTCGGCCATCGACAGCGACAGCGGCCGCGCGACCAGCCCCTGCACCTGCAGCCGCCAATTGGCGAAGCGCGCCGCCGCCTGCCCATTGTAATCGGGCGTGTTGGGATCTCGCGTGCCGTTGGTGCGGAAGCGCGGCGACATCTGATCGGGGCGGAATTCCGGTGCCAGCGCACCGCGATTGGTCAGCGCGCGCTGCAGCCCCTGGTTCATCTTCTCGCCGGAGAAGAGGATTTTGCGGAATTCCTCGTTCTGCGCGAGCTTGTCGCACCCGGACAGCAGCACCCCGGCCGAGGCGGCGGCGCCGCCGATCAGCCCGCGCCTGGTGATCAGCGTCATGAATCGTCTCCCGGCACGCGCCAGCGCCCGGTGATCATCGAGCGCAGCTCGTTGATCGGCCCTGCCAGAATCACCAGCACGAGATGCACGACGATGAACAAGGTGATGCCGAACGCGGCAATGAAGTGGATCGAGCGCGCCGATTGCCGCCCGCCGAACAGATCCAGCAGCCAGGGCCAGGCTGCGTTCAGGGCGGGCGACATGGTGAGCCCGGTGAGGATCAGCAGCGGAATCAGCACGAAGATCACGCCGACATAGGAGAGCTTCTGGAAGATATTATAGGCGCTGGGATCGGCCGGATCGTGGAAGCGAAAGGCGAGATGTTCCTTCAGATCGTGCAGCACGTTGCGCGGGGCGAGTTCTCCGGCGCGCACGCGCAGCTGGCGCTGGAAATGCCGGTTGACGAGACTGACGATCATGAAGGCGAGAAGCGCAAACGCCAGCACCAGCGCAAACAGCAGATGCCAGCGCCGCGACAGCGCGAGATTGTAATTGGTCGGGAGGGTCAGGATGTTGAGCCCGGTGCTCACCCAGCCGGGCATCCAGCTCAGCGACAACCAGGGCGAGTCGAAATTCGCCCCGTAGCGCCCCCAATAGAGATGCGGATGCGCTTTCAGGATGCCAATCCCGCTGCCGATCATGATGAACATCGCGATCGCGGTGACCCAGTGCCACAGCCGCGTGGCCAGCGCGTGCCGATGGATCATGGTGCCGGGCGCGGCAGGGGGAGATTGCTCGACCATGCTGGTTGCTTATCCCTTTCTGCGGCGTTCTAGAACCGCAATCGCACCGATCAGGAACAACGCCGCATGTCCGACCCGCATTTCTACGAGCCCGCGCAGGGCCACGGCCTGGCGCACGATCCGCTCAACGCGATCGTCGCGCCGCGCCCGATTGGCTGGATCAGCACGGTGAGCGCCGCGGGCGTGCGCAATCTCGCGCCCTATTCCTTCTTCAATGTGTTCAATTATCGCCCGCCGCTGATCGGCTTCTCGTCCATGGGATGGAAGGACAGTGTCGCCAACATCGCCGAAACTAAGGAGTTCGTGTGGAATCTCGTTACCCGCCCGCTGGCGGAGGCGATGAACGCCAGCGCGACCGATGCCAAGGTCGACGAATTCACCGCCGCCGGGCTGGAGACGCGCGCCTCACGTCTCGTCGCGCCGGACCGCGTCGCGGCCAGCCCGGTCACGTTCGAATGCCGGCTGACGCAATTGATCCGGCTGCAGACCAAGGAGGGTCGCGAGCTCGACCAGTGGCTGGTGATCGGCGAGGCGATCGGCATCCATATCGACCGCGCGATGCTGGAAGACGGTGTGTACCAAACCGCCCGCGCGCACCCGATCATGCGCGGCGGCGGGCCGGCGGATTATTTCGAGCTCGGCGAATTGTTCAGGATGCGGCGCCCCACGAGCTGACGATCCCCCAACCAAACCAGTCGGAATTATATACCGTATAATATTGTTGACCCGGTGGACGCGGCTTGCTGTATGGTCGGCGAAGGGGAGCGCCGTGACCAATCATCGTCCAGCAATTTCGAGCGGCATCTGATGGCCGCATTCCCGCTCCTAATTGCAGCGCAACTGGTCGCCGCCCCAGCGCCGACACTGCGCGCGCCGGTGGTCGCCCCCGCTCCCGCCCAAATGCCGATCGCCGCGCGCTATCGTCTGGCGGACCGGTACCTTAATGATATCGACAAGCTGGTCGTCGACCGTGATCTGCGCGCATCCTTCTCGCGCGACGGCAAGCAGGTGATCTATCGCCGCGGTGCGCTGGGGCAGCGCATGATCATGCTGCTCGATCCCGCCATCGGCCAGCCGCGCGAGATCGTCGCCGAGGACGTGCTGCGCGAGTTGCTGGCCAAGGCCGTGGGCAAGCCGATCAAGCCGGGCGAACTGTCGTTCCGCCGCCCCGAGGTCGACGCTACGGGGGCGCTCAGCTTCGAGGCGTTCGACAAGCGCTGGACCTATCAGACGGGCGCGTTACGCGTGGCGGACGAGCAGCCGGACAAGGATGACGAAGGTCTGTCGCCCGACGGCCGCCTGCGCGTCATCGCCCGCGATTACAATCTGTACGCCGTCCCCGCCAAGGGCGGCCGCGAGGTCGCGCTGACCAGCGACGGCACGCGCGAGCAGCCCTATGGCCGCGGCATTCCGCAGATGGACGAGATCCTCAAGCAGGGCACCGAGGAACCGACCATGCCCGTCTCGGTGCGCTGGTCGCCCGACGGCAGCAAGATCCTGACCTGGCGGCTCGACACGCGCGGCGTCCACCCGCTGTCGTTCACGCAACAGAATGTCCCGGGCAGCCCCTATCCGCGCAGCTTCCGCTATATCTATCCGCTGGCCGGCGCGGCCAAATTGCCCACCGCTACGCGGCTGGTGATCGACGTCGCCGAGGCGCTGAAGCGTGGCAAGGCGCGCATCGTGCCGGTGCAGGTGCCGGCGGAAGAACTGCTCTACCCGGCCGATCCCGACATGGGCTGGCAGGGCAAGCGCATCCGCATCCAGCGCACCGATCGCGGCTACGGCGCGCTCACCGTCTACGACGTCGATCCGGCGACGGGCGCCGCGACGGTTACCGCGCGCGAGGCGATGAAGCCGATCGTCACCGTCACCTCGAGCAGCCTGCGCCCCGCTCCCGAACTCGGCGGCGAACTCGATATTTCCGAGCGCAGCGGCTGGGCGCAACTGTATCTCGTCCAGCCGAACGCGCCGGACGATGCGCTGCCGCTGACGCGTGGCGACTGGGAAGTACTGTCGGTCGAGCATGTCGATGACGCGCGCCGCTCGCTCCTGCTGACCGGCATCGGGCGCGAAGCGGATCGCAATCCCTATTGGCGCGGACTCTACCGTGTCGATCTCGATGGCTCGCAGCCCAAATTGCTGACCCCCGAACCGCTCGACCATGACGTGACCGTCTCGTCGGACGGGCGCTATGCGATCGACGCCATGTCCAGCCCGACCACGCCGACTGTGACCGTGCTGCGCGACGCGCGCGACGGCCATATCGTCACCGAGCTCGGCCGCGCCGATCCCACCGCGCTCTACGCCAGCGGCTTCACCAAGCCCGAACCGTTCCAGGGCGTGGCGGCGGACGGCAAGACGCCGATCTACGGCATGATCTTCCGTCCGGCCAATTTCGATCCCTCGCGCCGCTATCCGGTGATCGACAATGTCTATACCGGCCCGACCACGACGCAGGTGCCCGCATCGTGGAACGCGGCGATCGGGGTCAACCCCAACAGCGTCGCGCAACTGGGCGCGGTGGTCGTGACGATCGACGGGCGTGGCACGTCGCGCCGCGGCCAGGCGTTCCGCCTGCCGGCCTATCAAAATCTCGGCGAGGTCGGGATAGACGATCACATCGCGCTGATCGAGCAGATGGCGAAACGCTATCCGTACATGGATACGACGCGGGTCGGCGTTTATGGCGGCTCGGCCGGCGGCTATGATGCCGCGCGCTTCATCCTGCGCCGCCCAAAATTCTTCAAGGTCGCGGTCGCCTCGTCGGGCAATCACGATCTCCGGCTCGACAAGGCGTGGTGGCCGGAAGTGTCGATGGGCAATCCCGCGCCCGAGGTGTGGGAGCGCAATTCGAACATGTCGGTGGCCGGCAATCTCGAAGGCAAGCTGCTGCTGATCCACGGCGATATCGACGACAACGTGCCGGTGACCGAAAGCATGCATCTTGCCAATGCGCTGATCCGCGCTGAGCGCGACGTCGATCTGGTGATCCTGCCCAACACCACGCACCGCGTGTCGCAGCCGTTCTTCTGGAAAAAATTCCGCGACTATTTCACGCGTAACTTGCTCGACGAAGCACCGCCCCCCCTGCCCCCCGTGGCCCCCGCGCCGGCCCCGGCCGCCCAGAGCCAGTGAGAAATATCATGACCTTGTCCCGCACGCTGACCCCGATCGCCCTGCTGCTTGCCGGCGGTTCGATCACCGCATTGACGCCTGCCTTGTTCGCGCAGGAAGCGCAGGCGCCCAAAAAGGTGTATCCGCCGATCGCCACCACGCCGTTCACCATCGGCGCATTCGAGGCGGCATTGCGGAGCGACACGCAGACGTTGGCGCGCCTCTCGCCCAAGACCGATCCGAAATTCGATTTCACCCCCGGCGGGCGCGAGGCGGAGCGCCAGGGCGATGGCTATCAGCATATCGGCGATCTCAACATCCGGCTGAAGAGCGGCGCGGGCGACTGGCAGGATTTCGCCTCCGCGCATGCCCGCAAGGCGATCCGCGTCCTGCCCAAGGGCGGCAGGACGATCGCCGCGGCGGACATCACCGCCTCGATGGGCGCCGGCATCCCGCTCAAGGTCGAGCGCCGCTGGGTCGACGAGAAGGGCGTATTGGCGCTGCGCTTCGTGCTGACCAACACGTCCAAGGCGCCGGTCGAAGTTGGCGCGCTCGGCCTGCCGATGGTGTTCGACAATATCATCAGCGATCGCAATCTCGATCAGGCGCATGAAAGCGCCAGCTTCGTCGATCCCTATATCGGCCGCGATGCCGGTTATCTGCAGGTCACGCGGCTGAGCGGCAAGGGCGCGGCGTTGCTCGTCCTGCCCGAGAAGGGCACGCCGCTCGAGGCCTATCGCCCCAATCTCGAGCCGCGCGACAAATCCGCCGTGTCGATCTTCACCGACAAGAGCCAGCGTGGCCAGACTTCTGAAGGCTTTTACGACTGGACCGTGGCGAGCAAGGGCTTTGCCGAGAAGGAATGGCGCAAGGCCGGCGAACAGTGGAACGCGCCGACCAGCTTCACCATTGCCCCCGGCGCCTCGCGCGCGATCGGCGTGCGGTTCGTGGCAGCACCGTCGATCCGCGGCATCGAGGCGACGCTGACCGCGCAGGCACGGCCCGTCGCGGTCGGCGTGCCCGGTTATGTCGTGCCGACCGATCTGGAGGCCAGCCTGTTCCTCAAGGCGCCGCAGAAGGTCCGCAAGATCGAGAGCTATCCGGCTGGCGCGCTGACCGTCACGGCCGCCGGCTCGGCCAAGGGCTGGGCCAAGTACAACGTGCGCGGCGTGGCCTGGGGCCAGGCGCGGCTGTCGATTACCTATGCCGATGGCAGCGTGCAGACGGTGAGCTATTTCGTCACCAAGCCGCTCGATCAGACGATGGCCGATCTCGGCCGCTTCGCCACCACCAAGCAATTCTTCGACGACAAGAGCGATCCGTTCAAGCGTGCGCCGGCGATCCTCAGCTATGACCGCGAAGCCGACAAGATCATCACGCAGGAACCGCGCGTGTGGATCGCCGGGATGAGCGACGAGGGCGGCGGCGGCGCCTGGGTCGCGGCGATGATCAAGCAGCTCGACAATCCGGTGCCGGCGGAAGTCGCCAAGCTGGAGCGCGTCGTCAACGAAACCGTGATCGGCAAGCTGCAGGTTGCCGACGGCCCGACCGCCGGCGCGGTGAAGAAGAGCATCTTCTATTATGAGCCGAGCGAATTCCCCGCCTATTACGACAAGGCCAGCAACTGGAAATCCTGGACCTCCTGGTCGAAGAAGGATTCGGGCGATCTCGGCCGCGCGTACAATTACCCGCACGTCGCCATCGGCCACTGGGTGCTGTACCGCGTCGCGCGCAACCATCCCGGGCTGGTCACGCAGCACGACTGGCGCTTCTATCTCGGCCGCGCCTATCAGACGACCGTCGCGATGATGCGCGACGCGCCCTATTACACGCAGTTCGGGCTGATGGAGGGCGACGTGTTCGTCGACATCCTGAAGGACCTGAAGCGCGAGAAGATGACCGCCGAGGCGACCGAGATGGAGCGGCTGATGAAGGGCCGCGCCGATCACTGGGCGTCGCTCCCCTACCCGTTCGGCAGCGAGATGGCGTGGGATTCGACCGGCCAGCCCGAAGTCTATGCCTGGCTGCGCTATTTCGGCTATCAGAAGCAGGCCGATCAGACGCGCGAAGTGATCCTGGGCTACGATCCCACGATCCCGAGCTGGGGCTATAACGGCAATGCCCGGCGCTATTGGGATTTCCTGTACGGCGGCAAATATCCGCGCATCGAACGGCAGATCCACCATTACGGCTCGGCGCTCAACGCCGTGCCGCTGTTCGACGCCTACCGCGCCAACCCGGCCGACGCGCATCTGCTGCGCGTCGCCTATGGCGGGTTGATGGGCGGGATCACCAATATCGATCAGAACGGCTTCTCGTCCGCCGCCTTCCACAGCTGGCCCGACATGATGTCCTGGGATCCCTATACCGGCGATTACGGCATGGGCTTTTTCGGCCACGCCTATGCCGCGGCGACCTATGTCGTGCAGGACCCGCAGTTCGGCTGGATCAGCTATGGCGGAAACCTCCGCCAGACGGGCGGGCAGATCACCGTCACGCCCAAGGACGGCGCCCGCTCGCGCCTGTTCGTCGCGCCGGCCGGCACCTGGATCACGCTCGCGTCGGGCAAGATCAGTTCGGCCAGCTATACGCCGACCAGCGGCCGGATCACGCTGACGCTCGATCCCGCCACCGCCGCGACGCCGGTCGCGCGCGTCTCGGTCGAGACGACGATCCAGGGCGGGCGGCAGTACACGATCGGCAGCGGCACCGCCGAACGCGGCGCCAAGGCGATCCCGCTCGGCGCGGCACCGACGACGGTCGAGCTGACGCCGAACTGAGGCACGAGCGGCGCGCCAGCAAGAGCGGGCGCGCCGCTGATGATGCGCCAGATCATCGTTCTCCTGCGAAAGCAGGAGCCTAGAGCTGCAAGCGGCACCGCCCGCATCCTGCGCTCTTGCCTGCGCACGAGCACGCGCCCGCATGATCGGCACCCGTCGCCGAGGCACGCGCCCGAGCGGCCTGCGTGCCCCTCCCGGCGCCGTGAACCAGGCATCCGTGCTCCTGCGAAAGCAGGAGCCAAGCGCCACAAGCGACCCCGCCCACCACCCTGGGCTCCTGCCTGCGCAGGAGCACACGCTTGCGGGGCGCTACCGCCCACAAACCAAGCGGGGCCGCGGCATCTGCCGCGACCCCGCAGGTCGTCCTACCTCTTGCGCCGGTTCGGCGCGAGGTCACCTCAGAAGCGGAACCGCGCGCTCAGCTGCGCAGTGCGCGCCTGCAACCGCACGCCGAGCGGCAGGAGATTATCCTGGCCGAAATAACGCCGCGCATTGTTGCCCGTCAGGTTGGTGCCTTCCAGCGACAGCGTCATGAACTTCACCGGCGTGACGTTGATCGCCGCATCTAGCCGCTCGGTTGCGCCGTTATAAGGCGAATAGGCGGGATTGTCGGTAAAGACGCCGAGTCGATAGCTCGAGCGGTAATTGTAGGCGACACGCGCGCTGAACACCGGCGTATCGTAATACAGCGCTGCATTGGCGGTGTATTTTGACGTGCCGGGTGAATCGAACGCGCCGGGGAAATCTTCCGGATAGGGATATTCGATCCGCGCCGTTGCCAGATAGCTGAAGTTCGCGCTGGCGCCGAAGTTATGCCAGAAGCCGGGCAGGAAATCGAAGAAGCTCTGCGCGCTCGCCTCGATGCCTTTGAAGGTGCCCTTACCCGCGTTGCGCAATTGCTCGACGAAGCCCGTCTGGCCCGGAAGGCCGTAGGCATCGAGCGCCTGGCCGCCGATCCGGCTGTAATAGAGATAGCCGTCGGCACTCTTGATGTAGCCCGCCAGCGAGACCTGCCCTGCACGCCCGAAATAATATTCGAGCGACGCATCCCAGTTGGCGCCCTTCTGCGCCTTGAGGTTTGGGTTGCCCGCGAACACGATTACCGGGTTCGCGCGTGTTTCCACGAAGGCGAACGGGCGGAGATCGTAGAAGCCCGGGCGCTGGACGTTTTTGGTATAGGCCACGCGCAGCTGAAGCTTTGGCGCAAAATGCACGATCGCATTGATGCTCGGCAGAATGTCGACATAGTTGCCGCGCCCAGTGGCCTCCTGGACAATATCCTGGTTGTTGGTCGATGCGTTGCCCGGCCGATAGTCGAAGCTGTTCACCGAGCCATAGGTATTGACGTAGCGCACGCCTGCCACACCGTCGATCGGGAAGCCCAGGTTGAAGCTGTAGTTAAGCTGTGCATAGGCCGCGAAATTGTTTTCGTTGGTCGTGAAGGTCTGGCCCTGGTCACTTGGCGGAAATTCGCTCGCGAAGCGTGCCGCACTGCCCGGATCGTTCTGCTGAATATAGGTGCGGATCGCACCGATATTGTCGAGCAGCGTGGCGCCCGGAATCTGATACCAAGCCGGTGTCGTCACGCCGTCGATCTGCGGCGAAACGAGCGATGCGTTGCTCCCGCCGGGGAATGCCGACAACGGCGTGCGCTGGCCGCCGATCCGCGGCAGACCGTCACGATAGCCGTAATAGCGCTCGGCATCGCGGGTCGAGAAACGGAACCCCGTCTGCAGCGAGCGCAGGAGGCTGGCCTCGCTTAGTTTCAACGTGAGATCGACTTGTGCGGCGAATTCGCTGTTGTTCGATCCGCCACGATTGTCCTGGAAGCGATCGACCACGTAATTGCCGATATTGCTCAGATCGGTGCTGCCGAAGCTGATAAACGGCGCGCCGCCGGGAACCTGGTCGGAATTGAAGTCGATGCTGGCCGAGGTCTGGTTGCGGAACCGCAGCACTTGTTCGACGAAATAATAGCCTTCGTCGCTCTTGTTATACTGGACGCTCGCGTTGATCTGCGCGCGTTCGCCGCGCCAGTGCGCCTCGAAATTGCTCGTGTAGAGATTGGAGCGAAGCGTATTGTAGATCGAATCGACCCCGGCGTTCACGCCGTTGGGATTGTTGATCGTCAGCGATTGCGCGGTGCGACCGTCCTCGCCGAGCACCAGGTTCGAGATCGTCCCGCCCTCGCGCGCGAAGATGAACAGACGGCTGGTGTCGCGCTTCTCACGCGTCCCAAGATAGCCACCCTCAAGCACGAAATCGAGTTCGTCGCTGGCGCGCCATTGCAGCACGCCGTTTATCGCCGGACGCGTGACCTCCCCGCGCTCGAGGCCGTAAAAGGCGCGATAAGGAATGATTGCGCCGCGCTGCGCCGCCGGCAGTGAGCCTAGCGCCGTGGTCGGATCGGTTGCCGAGCCGACCGCCAGATACGGCGATTCGCTCTCGATATAATTCTCGAAATATTTGGTCTTGGTCCACGATGCGTTGACCAGGATGCCCATCTCACCGATCCCGGTGTCGAACCGGTCACCGACCAGCAAGCTGGCATAGGGGCTGATCTTCTCGGAGATATCCTCGTAGACGCCCCGCACGCTGCCCGCGACCGTGAGCCCCTTCTTCAGATCCAGCGGACGGCGCAGTTCGACGTTGACCGTGCCGGCGATGCTGCCTTCGACCTGGTCGGCGGTGCGCGTCTTGTACACCTCGACCGACTTGAGCAGTTCGGCCGGAATGTCGGCGAGGTTGATCGAGCGGCCATCGCCGAGATTGGTGTTGTTGCCGTTGACCGTGGTCTGCACGCCGCCCTGGCCGCGGATCGTGACGTTCTGGCCCTGGCCGCGCTCGCGATCGATCTGCACGCCGGTGACGCGCGAGATCGCTTCGGTGACGTTGTTGTCGGGCAGCTTGCCGACATCCTCGGAAACGATGACGTCCTTGATCTGCGCGGCGTTGCGCTTGCGCTCGGCCGCCGCGGTCAGGCTGCCGCGCACGCCGACGACGACGACATCGCTCTCGTCGACGGCGGCTTCATCGCTGATCGGTGCTTCGGTCGGCACGGTCTGGGCAAACGAATGGGTTGGCGCGATGCCCACCAGCACTGCCGTCAGGCCCGTGGTCGCGCGCAGCAAAGTCCTTGTGTTCATTGTACCCCCCTTAGATGTGGTGTCGCGCTCGGCGACCATCCCGACCCAGGCCTTTTGACCTACAATATACGGTATACCGTTTTGTCACGGACATGCAATCCCCCGGAAACATGCCGTTAAGCTACTGTTTTTTATAGATAGTGTGACGTTTGGTAAGCGATGGGCGCGGTTACAAAGGGGAATTGTCCGAGCAATACCGGGCGCGCTCACGCGCGATTCGTTTGCGTATTGCCAAGTTCCGCACACAGACGACGCCAGTGTTTGCGCAACTGCGGCGCGGCGTGTAGCGGCGTCGGCCCATGTCGGACCCCACCCCCTTTTCGCTCGGCCTCGATTTCGGCACGACCAACTCGGTTGCCGCCGTCGCGCGCGGCGATGTTGCCGACCTCATCGCGCTGGAATCGCCCACCGGAACCGATGCGGTGTTCCGCTCCGCCTTGTGCTTCTGGGAAGACGAGGATGTGCGCGGGGGCATCGCCGCGGAGGCAGGCCCTTGGGCGATCGCCGAATATCTCGATTTTCCGCAGGGCAGCCGGTTCATCCAGTCGTTCAAATCGGTCGCCGCCAGCGCCGCGTTCGAGACCGCCTCGGTCTTCGAGCGGCGCTATCGCTTCGAGGAACTCGGCGCGGCGTTTCTCGACAAGATGATCGCCCGGTCGGGCGGCGCGATGCGGGGTGCGGCCACCGTCGTGGTCGGCCGCCCGGTCGAATATGCCGGGCACCGCCCCAACGAGGCGCTGGCGCGCAGCCGCTACGATGCGATGTTCGCCGCGCTCGGTGCCAAGGTCCATTACGTCTACGAGCCGCTCGGTGCCGCCTATAGCTATGCCGCGCGCATCACCGCACCGGCGACGGTGCTAGTGGCGGATTTCGGCGGCGGCACGAGCGACTTCTCGATCGTCCGCATCGCCGCGCCGGGCGCGGCGCAGCGCTGCGTGCCGCTGGCGCATGCCGGCGTCGGCATTGCCGGCGATCGTTTCGACTATCGCCTGGTCGACCATCTCGTCCTGCCGCTGCTCGGCAAGGGCGGCTCGTATCGTTCGTTCGACAAGGTGCTGGATATTCCCGGCGGCCATTTCGCCGAATTCGCCGATTGGTCGCGGCTCGCGCTGATGCGCAACCGCCGCACGCTCGCCGAACTGGAAAAGCTGCGCCACAACGCGCTCGATCCCGCGGCGATCGGCCGGATGATCGCGGTGATCGAGCAGGAACTGGGCTATACGTTGTACGATGCGGTCGGCCGGGTGAAACGCGACCTGTCCACCGCCGAGACCGCGCATTTCCACTTCAGCGGCGCCGACCTGACCGTGGAGGCGGAGGTCACGCGCGCCGATTTCGAGCGCTGGATCGCGCCCGATATCGTGCGGATCGGGGCGGCGATCGATCGCGCGCTGGTCTCGGCCGGCGTCGAGGCGGCGGCGATCGACCGCGTGTTCCTGACCGGCGGCTCCTCGCTGATGCCGCGCATCCGCCGCCTGTTCGTCGATCGGTTCGGCGAGCAACGGCTGGCGACCGGCGGGGAGCTCACCTCGATCGCGCACGGCCTGGCGCTGATCGGCCAACAGGAAGACGTCGCCGCCTGGGCGGCCTGAACCGCCGTTCTCCGGCGTCGCGCGGGCGATCGTTTTGCGATAGGCGGGCGCGATGCAGAACGATGCCCTATCGACCGAACTGGCGGCCTGCACCTCGCCCGAAACGCTGCTCGCGACGATCTTCAAGTACCATCCGGACCTGCAGGCGCCCGTGCCGGTGGAGCCGCTCGCGCTTGAGCTCGGCATCGTCGCGCTGCGCGATCTGGATCGCGACGCAGCTTCCGGCGCCCCGATCGCGGCGCTCGACAAGCCCGGCGGCATCATCCGCACCGCGCCGGGCCTGCCGCCGCAGCGCCGGCGCTTCGCCATCGCGCACGCGCTCGGTCATCACCTCCTCGCCGCGCATACTGGTGCGCGCGACTGCACCATGCGCGACCTGGCCGAGAACCGCCGCGACACCGCCCACCGCAAGGAGGAAATGCAGGCCAACCGCTTCGCCGCCGGCCTGCTGATGCCCAAGCCGCTGTTCGCGGCGTTCGTCGCCGGGCTGGGCAAGCCCGCCGTCGCGCATCTGCCGGTGATCGCCACGGCCTATGACGTTACGCTCGACGCTGCCGCTAGCCGCTATGCCGATCTAACCCAGGCGATGTGCGCGCTGGTGTTTATCAAGGACGGCATGGTGCGGCTGGTACGGCCATCGCGCTCCTTTCCGCCGCTCGCGATCACGCGCGGCGATCCCGCGCCGCCGACGCCGCCGTCGGGCACCAAGAGCAAAGCGTCGTGGGTGCCGGCCGAAACACGCGATTGGCTGGTGACGACGCGCGACAAGCGGCCGCCCAAGCTGTCGTTGCAGACGCTTGCCCTGGCGGGCGGCGGCGCACTCATCATGCTGTTCGTCAATGCCGCGGCCGAGCGACGCGCCGACGAGGAAGCGGAAAAGTTCGCCACCGAGCGGCCGAAATTCGGCGATGGCCGGCGTGGATAGCCGGCCATCGCCAGGCGCGGTTAGAAGCGCACCCGGTCAGTGACGCCGTAGGTGCGCGGCGTGCCGGCATAGCCGGTGACGATGCCGGTCGCCTTGGTCAGGCCGAGCAGGTTGGAATAATAGGCCTTGTCGAACAGGTTCTCGACCCACAGCTGCAGATCGAGTTTGTCGTCCTGCAGCAGCGTGCCGACGCGCACGCTGGCCAGCGCATAGCCCTTGATCTCGGCCGCGGGATCGAGCGTGATCGTGGTGTTCTGCTTCGAACGCCAGTTGACGTCGACCAGGCCGTAGACCTTCACGTCGTCGGTGACGGCGGTGGTATAGTCGGCCGTGAAATCGGCGGTCCATTTCGGTGCCCAGGCGACCTGCCGGCCGGTGAGATTGCAGGTCGGCGTGGTGAACTGGGTCTGCGCGGGGCAGACCGAGTTGGGGAAGGACGAATAGACCGCCTTGTTATAGGCGACGAAGCCCTTGGTATGGAAACCGTCGAACAGCCAGGTCTGCGCCTCGAGCTCGACGCCCTTCGAGGTCAGCGAGCCGACATTGGCGAGGAAGCGGATCGCGTTGCTGCCCTGGCCAACTGCCTGGTTGGCCTGATAGTTCTTCACCTTGGTGTGGAACGCGGTGAGATTGATCAGCAGCTTGCGATCGAAGAATTCGCTCTTGAAACCGGCCTCGAAATTGTCCGCGGTCTCGCCCTTTACAGTCTGCTGCGCGCCGAGCCCGATCGCCGAGGCGACGCCGGTATCGGGGTTCGAACTGTTATACGGCAGCAGGTTGAAGCCGGCGGATTTGTTGCCACGGGCATATTTGCCATAGACGAACACGTCCGGCGTGACCTTGTAGCTGGCGCCGATTTCGCCCGACAGCGACTTGTCCTTCAGGCTGGTATCGACATGGCCAAGCTGCGCATTGGCGCCGCTCGGCGACAGCGCGTTGAGCTGCGCGGTGGTGAGGTTGCCGGGGTTCGAGGCCACCACGCCATCATACAATTGCGAGCGACGCTCCCAGGTCTGGCGCAGGCCGATATCGATCGCCAGGCGGCGCGCCGCATCCGGATGCCAGGTGACGTTGCCGAACAGCGCATCGGTATCGGTATGGAAGATCGCCTGGCTGCGGAAGCCGGCGCCGGTCAGCTTGTCGGCATAGGCCCCCTGCGCCCAGGTCTTGCCAGCGATCGGCGTGAACACGGTCGCCGAAGGGTTGGCCGCCCAGATATGATATTGCGTGCCGAAGCGGATGCGGGAATCGACCTGCAACCGCTGACGGCTGAGAAAGCCGCCGATCGTCGCCTCGATCGGCTGGTCCTTCGGGCTGGACCAGCGCAATTCCTGGCTGAACTGCCGTTCCTTGTTGCACGAACCGTAATCGTTGACCGCGTCGAGCTGCGTGAAATCATTGTCGTTGTTGGTGAAGCACGACCATTTTTCATAGGCCGTGATCGAGGTCAGGTCGCCGAGCCCGCCGAGCGCATAATTGACCTCCGCGCTCGCCGAATCGAGCTTGGTCTTGGCGTCGAGCCGGCTATCGATATTGACGTTGCGATCTTCCTTGGTGGTCGTCAGCAGCGTGTAGCCGGCGGTTTTCATGCGCGCCTGCAACGCCGCCGGGTTGTAGATCGACAGGATCAGCGGCGAGATCGTCGGGAAGCTCTGGCGGCCATGCGTGCCGATCAGGCGGATCGTCAGATCCTCGGTCGGCGTGGCGAGCAATTGCGCGCGCACGCCCCAGCCCTGGCGGCCGTTCTGAAAGTTGCCGTTATACAGATTCTTGTAGTTGCCGTCGCGGTCGCTGTAGAAAGCCGACACGCGCAGCGCGAGCTTGTCCTTGATCAGCGGGCCAGTGACGCTGCCCTTGAATTCCTTGAAATCGTAATTGCCGTAGGTCGCCTCGCCGCTGGCGCCGAACGTCATGCTGGGCTTCAGCGTGTTGATGATCACCGCGCCCGCCGTGGTGTTCTTGCCGAACAGCGTGCCCTGCGGGCCGCGCAGCAATTCGACATCGGCGATATCGTTGAAGTCGCTCGACACCATGCCCTGGCGGCCGGTGTAGACTCCATCGACGAAGATGCCGACCGAGCCGTCGATCCCGTCGGTGTTGAAGCCGTTATTGCCGATCCCGCGAATGCCCAGATTCAGCTGCTTGGGGTTGGTCAGATAGACCGAGAAGGACGGGAACTTGTACTGGAAGTTGGTGAAGTTGACGAGGTTCTGCCGCGTCAGCTCGGTCGCGGTGATGACGGTGACGGGGATCGGCACCTGCTGCACGTTTTCGGCGCGCTTGCGCGCGACGACGGTGATTTCCTGCCCGTCCGGCGCGGCGGAATCGTCCGCCACCGCCGGTTCCGCGGCAGCGCGCGGCGCCTCGTCCGCAGCCTGCGCCGCCGTTGCGATCGACAACAGGCTGGTCGTCAACAGAAGCAGCGTGCCGCCACGCGCCAGCGACCGTCGAACCGAAAATGCACGCATGAAATTCCCCCTGAAAAACGCGCGTCGATACGCCCCCCATCCCGCACGGATGGTGGTGAAGAACGACATCGTTCCAGGAGCGTATCGACGATGGCTATCGTCGGGAGCCGGGTAGGTGCAGCTCGTGTAGTTATTGTGACAAAATGTTGCCGAATACGATTAAGTTGGCAGCCCGGGTCGATTGGGCTCGAGCGGGAAGTGCGCGATGTCGGCGATCGCGGAGCCGAGCAGGCGCGAATCCGCCAGGCCGCGAAACGTCACCGCGCCGCCGGCAGGCGTCAGATCGAGCCGGCCATAGCCGCGCTGCGCATCCTCCGCGAAGCCCAGGCCATTGGCGGCGGCGAGTTGCTTGAAGCCCTTGTCGGCCAGCAGCGAAGTGATCGACCCGCCGACGAATTCCGCGGCGATCGGCGCGCCATCGGGCCTGGCCGGATCGCGGATGTCGGCGGCGGCGAACGCGTGGATATCACCGCCCAGCGCGAGCGGATTGCGGGTGCGCGCTTCCGCCCAGCGCCGGAAGATGCGGTCGCGCGCGGCGGGGAAGCCGGACCAGGTATCGGCGCCATATTGCTTGCCGCGCTCTGGATGCGCGGCATCGATGCGCGCCTGCTGGTGCATCAGCGTCTGCTGCGCGAGCACGTTCCACTGCGCCGCGCTGTCGCCGAGCCGCGCCATCAGCCACTGTTCCTGCGCGCGGCCCAGCATCGTCCGCTGGGGATCGCCCAATTCGGGGCACGCATCGATCAGGCTGCGATATCGCTGGTGGCTGGCGGCGAGACCGTCCGGCTGGCATGCGGGCAGTCCGCGATATTGGCGGTCGTCGAGGATTTGGAACTGCGCCAGGCTGCCCCAGTCGAGCGTGCGGTAGATGCGCCGTTCTTCGCCCCAGGCGCGCGTCGCGGCGCGCAGCGGCAGATGCTCGTAATAGGCCTGGTAGGCAGCGGCGCGGCGCAGCAGGAACCGGACCGGATCACCGTTATTCTCGTCGCGCGCAGCGCCATAATCGTTAGCGACTTCGTGATCGTCCCAGGTCAGCGCCCAGGGTGCGGCGTGGTGCGCGGCCTGCAGCAGCGGATCGCTTTTGTAGGTCGCATACCGCACGCGGTAGCCGGCCAGGTCGAGCGGCTCGGGGTTCTGGTGCAGCCGCACGGCGTTCCTGGCGCTCGGCGCGCCTTCGTAGATATAGTCGCCGAGGAACAGGATCAGGTCCGGATCCTCCGCGATCATGTGGCGGTACGCGGCATACTGCCCCGCCTCGTATTTCTGGCACGATCCGAAACACACACGCAGCCGATCGACCGGCGCGCCCGGCTCGGGCGCGGTGCGCGTGCGGCCGACCGGGCTGGTCTCGCCGCCGGCAATGAAGCGGTAGAAATAGCGCCGCGCCGGGCGCAGCCCGGCCGCATCGATATGCACGGCATGGCCCCGCGCCGGCTGCGCCAGCACGACGCCGGCACGCACGATCCGCGCGAAGCGCGCGTCCTCCGCCACTTCCCAGCGCACCTCGATCGCCACCGGCGGCATCCCACCGTCGCCGGCCAGCGGCACCGGCGCGAGCCGGGTCCACAAGACCACCCGGTCGGCCATCGGATCGCCCGATGCGACGCCCAGGGAGAACAGACCCGGCGGCAGCCGGGTCGCCCCCCGCGCACCGATCGACAGGATCGCCGCGGCGGCAGCGGCGCCGGTCAGCAGCGTGCGTCGGGTCGGATGAAGATCGGCGCGGTACGACATGGTCATCAAGGCCCTCGGGGTTTGGGCCGCCATCGGCGCCGGACGTTACCGGTCGATGACACATGCATGGCCGGTGCCGGTCTACCAGGCCATCGTCGCCCCGACCATCACGGCGCGCGCGCGATCCGCGGCGCGCACTGCCCCGGTATCTTCCATCAGCCGCACGCTGGCCAGCCGGCTGGGATCCGTGAGCCGCGCCGACAGGCGCAGCGGGCGGCCCGCGACCGGCGCCACATCATATTCGACTCCCGCCTCGATGCGTGCGGCGGGCGCGCTCGCCCACGCGCCCGAGGACAGGGCGACCGCGCGCCGTGCGGCGACCGTGGCGCGCCAGGCACCGTCGCGCCACGCACCGCCGATCACCAGCTCGTCCTCGCGCAGCGCGCCCGCTACCAGGCTATGGCCACGGGCGCGGCGATAGCGCGCCGACCAGGCCAGACGCGGCGTCAGCTGGTGCTCGATCGCGCCGCTCATGCCGGAAAGCGCCACCGCGCCGCTATTCACGGGCATGTACGATCGGCCGGCAAAACCCAGCGCATCGCGCGCATCGACATGGAAGCCGCCGAACGACAGGTTCACATCGTGCACTGTCCATTGCCCGTCGAGCCGCACCTGACGCGATTGCTCCGGCCGCAGCGTGGCGCGCAGCGTATCGAAACCGGCGCGCGTGAGGCCCATCGCGCCGACCGAGCCCGCGCCTTCGAACGCGCGCAACGTTTCGCGGTAGCCGAGCGACAGCGTCAGGTCCGCGCCGGCGCGATAGGCCAGGCTCGCCTGCGGCAGGAACCAGTCATGCGCCGCCAGCCGGTCGGCGCCGGCCATCGTGGCATTGGCATTGCGATTGCTGACCTTGTAGCCACGCCAGCCGATCCCGGCGGTCAGCCCGTCGGCGATCGCGAAACGGTCCTCGACGCGCATCGCGGTCACCCGGCTGCGCGCCCGCACGTCATAGGACAGCGTGCCGGTCTCGCCCCGCGCCGACCAGGATGGCGTTGCGCCCATGCGCGTGGTGCGGCGCTGCAGCGCGATCGCCAGATCGTGATCACGGTCGCGCACGCCGCGGGGCGCCTCACCCAGTGCCGTCGCGCGGTAGCGAAAGGCATCGTCGGTGCGGGCCGGCGCGACGGCAGCGCCGATGGTCTGCGCATCGGCGGCACCCATGCCGGCCGCCAGCGCCGCGCACGCCGCGGCCGATCGCAGCGCCTGCATCAGTGCATCCCCCCGCCCGGCAGGGCGCGATCGTTCATCGCCAGCGCAACGGGGCTCGGCGCTGCATAATCGACGACATAACCGACATGATCGGACAGCGGCGCGCCCGTGCGTTCCGTTCCGAACGGTACCTGGACCTGCGTCACCGCCATTGCCGTGCCGCCGGGCGTGCGCGCAAACACCCAATCCTTGCGTCGCCGGCTGGAGCGCAGCAGGTCGCGGTGCACGCGCGGATCGCTGATCGTCGTTTGGTCGAGCGCGCGTTGCGCGCCGCCCAGCGCCGGTGCGACGAAGCGCAGGGCACGCGCGTCGAACGCCGCGAAGAAGCTGCGGCTGCGGGCGGCATCCGATCCGATATTCATGTCGCCGCCGATCAGCAGCGCCTGATCGGGCGCGACATGCGCCGCCACGAAGCCCGCGAACAGCGCGACCTGCCGCGCATAGGCGCGTTGCGAGCGGGCGATCGGCACGCCCGCCGCCTTGCGCGCATTGAGATGCGTGTTGACCACCGCCACCGGCGCGGCCTGGCCCGGCACGCGCAGATGCGCGATCACCACGCCCTTGTTGGCGAGGCAATCGAACCCGGCGCAGGCGAAATCGGGGAAGGCCATCCGGTCGACGCGCGCGATCGGATAATCGGACAGGATGATCAGCCCGCTGCCGAGCTGCTTGCCCCATTGCTCGCCGCGATCCCAGCGCGCATCCTGCAGATAGCGACGATCGCCATGCGACGGCCGGATCGGCGAGCGCAGCGCGGCATCGGGGCCGAACGCGGCATGGGCATAGCCGGCGGTTTGCGCGATCGCCGCCGCCGCGGGCGTGAACGCTTCCTGCAGCACGACGATATGGGGTTGGCGCCGCACCCGGCGCAGCGCCGCCAGCCGCGCGGCGATCTGCGCCAGCGCCTGCGGCCGGCCACTCGCGACCGGCCAGGGCAGGCCCGCGACATTGTACGTCATCAGCGACAGCGACGCGGCGCTGGTGCCGGCGGCGCCGCTCGGCAGATCGACGGAAAGCGCGGCGGTGTTGCTGGTCGATCCGCTCGTCGCGAGCAGCATGGACCCGGCGGCAATGATCGCGCGTACTGCTGTGCTCATGATCACGGCCCCCCGGGTGATCGAGCCGATAGCAGTGCAATGAGTCGGCGCGGTTGCGCGGCGCGGACATATTGATGAAGCTTAGGTGGCACCACCGTCATCGAACCGACACGGTATCGTCACGCCGGCGGCGGTGCGGCCAGGCCGGGTGGTCGGGGGCGAAGCATTGCTCCGCCCCCGGATCGTCAGAAGTTTACGCGACCGCCCAGCGACAGCACGATGGCGTGCGCATTCTCGAGCCGCCCGCTGGTCAGGATCGTCGACTGCGCGGCGATCGTCGCGCGATCGATCGTCGATTCGGCGAAATCGACATAATTGGCGCCCGCATCGATGCCGATATTCTTGCTCAGCTGATAGCTGCCGCCGACCGCATAGACCCAGCGATTGGCATCCGGCACGCGCGCATCACGCAGGCCGTCCTGGGTCGGCGTCACGGCGCGCTTCACGCCGGCACGGAAGGTCGCCTTCGGGCTCACCGCATAATCGAAGCCGCCGGCCAGGCTCCAGCTGTCGCGGTAGTTTTCCGGGATCTGCAGGTTGACCGGTGCGCCGAGGTCGATCGTGTCGAACTTGCCCCAGCTATACGCCACGACCTGCGCATTGAGCGTCAGCGCGCGCGTTGCGCGGAACCGCCCGGCAACGATCACCTGACCCGGCGTGTTGAACTGCGCCTTCACGCCCGAGAGCGATTCGTTGCCCACCGCCAGCGGCCCGACCAGGCCGGTGACGTTGAGATCGCCCTTCAGCGTGTGCTGGATGCTCGACTTGTAGCTGATGCCCACCGTGGCGAAATCATTGTGCAGCTGCACGCCCGCGGTCCAGCCGAAATCCCAGCCGTTGCCCTTCAGTTCCTGCCGGCCATCGGCCTGCGAGGCGAGGATGTTGGGCAGCGCGTTGCTCAGCGTCGCATCGGTATATTCGACGTTGAGCGCGCCGCCGACGCGCAGCCAATCGGTCACCACCACGCCGATCGACGGCTGGATGTCGATCGTGATCAGCTTGGTCTTGTCCGCGCTGTAGCGCGTCCAGCTGTCGGCATCGTAATCGGTGGTGAAGCTGAACGGCGAAGTCACCGCCATGCCGACCGCGACGCGGTCGCCGAGCCGGAATGCGAACGCGCCGGACGGCACCACGCCGTTGTTGATCGGGTTGCGCGCGCGGCGGTTGCCGGTGATCGGCACGAACGTCTGGCCCGGGCGGCGGATCAGCGTGCCGGTGTCGATCACGTCGCCCTTGGGCAGCACTGCCGAGGCGGCGATCGTCGCTTCACTCTGCTCGATGCCGGCGATCGACGCCGGATTCCACCACAGCGAGTCAGGCCCGGTATCGGCGCCCTCGCCGGAAAAGGCGCGCCCCGCGCCGCGCGCCGACTGCTCCTCGAGATAGAAGGCGTTGGCGTGCGCCGTGCCCTGCAGGCCGAAAGCGGAGACAAGCGTAGCGGTGGCCAGCAACGGGGCCTTGGTACGAAACGACATTTGGGTAACTTCCTAGGTGGGGAGGGTCAGGTAAAAAGGGGGCGCCTCAGCGCACGCGCGTCCAGGTCTGCGTCTTGCACAGCGGGAAGAACACGCAGCCGCGCAGCTTGAGCTGGGTCGCGCCGACAGGGGTGATCTTGCCGCTATAGGTCTTGCCGTCCTCGGCATTGTAGACCTGGCCGGCGCTCCACACGCCGGCGCCGTCATGCTTGAAGCCGCTCAGCATCTGCATGCCCTGGATCGGGCGGCTGCGCAGCGTGGGCACGGCATTCTTGCTGTCCTTCATCGCCGGGTTCGCACGCAATGCATCCGAGGTGACGATGCGACCGCAGATCGAGGCGCCGCAGCGGCTGATCTCGACGATGGCATTATGGGTTTCGGTGCGCCAGCGGCCGAGCACGGTATCGGCGGTGGCGGGCGTGGCGGCGGCGGCCAGCAGGGCGGCGACAATCATCAGGGACATATTTTCCTCTCCCGCCCGACCAACGGGCATTAGGCCATCGCATATCGCGCCAACGCCGTATGATACGGTCTTGCTAACGCGCCCCGAACCAGCTCATCGCGCGGGTCGGTTGACGTATACGGCATCGGGTGTGTCCCGTAGAAACATCGCCCGGCAAGTCAAGCGCGATGCCGCGCCCGCGACACGATTGTACGACAATAAGGCGCTTCCCCACCGCCCCGAAATACGCGACACTTCACCCGAAAACGATGCGCGGCCGCCGATCCACAACGGAAATCGGCCGACGGATCTGCCAGGGCAATGGCAGGCAACCGCATCGCGCGAAGGGGGACGGATGACCGAGCAAGAGGATCTGACAGGTATCAACGATGTCGCGCGGATGCTGGACATCACGCCGCGCACGTTGCGCTTCTACGAGGACAAGGGGCTGATCACGCCATGTCGCGTCGGCGCGATCCGCGTCTACACCAAGAAGCAGATCGCGCGCATGCAGCTGATCCTGCGCGGCAAGCGGCTGGGCTTTTCGCTCCGCGACATCGAACAGTTCCTCGACCTCTACGACGCCGATCCGCAGCATGTCGAACAGATGCGCGCTTTGGCCGAACGCTGCCGCCAGCGCATCGACCTGCTCGATCGCCAGCGCGAAGCGATCGCCGAGACGCTGGCGGAACTGGAGACGATCGAATGCCAGGCGCTGGCGCGAATCCCGGCATCACGACGGAAACCAGCGCGGACGCGAGACGGCGCCGTGCCGCAGACCAGCGCCAGGCCGGCATGAGGTCGACGCTTTCCTGGCGATGACGGCCCGAACAGAACAGCAGGCTTACCATGAACGTGCCAACGCCCGGGCCGGACCCTATCCCAGCGCAACAAAAAATGTTCAAAGATCAGATGTGATATACTTACTTGATAAATTTCATTGACTTATGTTCTTTGGTTTTAATGGCCACTTTTACTTATGATTAAATACGTTTGACTATTTTCTGCTGCTTCTGAGAGGAAGCGGTAGAACGTGAATGGGTCCCGGCAATACCTCCTGTATCCAGGACTGACCGGCGCCCAGATTGCCGCCCGCGCTGCACCACCCGACAAAACCCTCCCCATTGTGGCAAAGCGCGAATGGGCGCGGTTGCGGGCGTGGCTGTTTCTCTGGATCCTGCTCGCGAATGCCGGGATTTCGCTGCTGTGGCTGTTCGGCAGCCCGCCGCGCTCGGCCGTCATCCTGGTGACCAGCGCCATCGGCTTGCTCGTCCGGGGCTGGCCTGCGCTGATCAAGCGCATGGGCTTCATCGCCGCACTGCTGGCATCCGTGATCGTGTTCGTGGCTCAGCTCTTCAGCCTCACCCCGGCCACGATCCTGTCATCGCTCGACGTGCTGCCGGAAATGCGTCCTACGGCAGCGCCGGAATATCTGGTCGCCGCTGCCGGGCTGATCGCGATCATGGTCCTCGGCTGGTGGAGCGCCCGGCGCGACATGGCGTTTGAAACCGGCACGTCGTTATCGATCGCGCTGGGCCTGACCCTGGCATGGTCGGTGACCGATGCGATGGTCACGATCAGCGACAAAGGCAGCTATCAACGCGACGCACGCGATGCGGTTTTCCAGTCGGCGGTGCAATCGAGCGGCTTTGCCCGCCATGATGGCGACCGCCGCAACCTGGTGCTGATCGACGTGGAGGCGATGGGCTTGCCGCGCGATCCCACCCTGCTCCGCACGCTGTTCAAGCACCTGACCAGCGGCGCGATGCGACAGCGCTACGAGGTTCGGCAGGGGGCGACCCGCTTCTACGGCTCGACCGTGACGTCGGAGGTGCGCGAACTGTGCGGGCGCTGGGGCGGATATGACGAGCTTCTTGTCCATGCCGATCCGACCTGCCTGCCGATGGCGTTGCGCAGAGACGGCTATGAAACCACCGCCATGCACGGGTTCACGCCGCAATTCTACGACCGCGCCCGTTGGTATCCCAATGCCGGGCTGGACCGCCTGCTGTTCCGCCGCGAACTGATGGCGCTTGGTGCGGGAAAGTGCCCCGGACTGTTTCCCGGCGCGTGCGATCGGGATATCCCGACGATTATCGCACGCCAGTTGAAGGGCGCACACCGCCCCCAGTTCATCCACTGGGTGACGCTGAATTCCCACTTTCCGGTGCCGAGCATTGCCGCCCTCCACACCGACCGCTGCGAGCGGTTCGATCCTGATCTGGCCGAACAGGGGCCGATGGCCTGCCGCATGGTCCAGATCTGGAGCGACATCTTCGCCCGGCTGGCGACCGAAATGACGGCAGTGGATTTCCCCTCCACCGACGTGCTGATCGTCGGCGACCACCGCCCGCCCTTTTACGACCGCCGACAGCGGGCGATGTTTTCGGCCGATCAGGTCCCCTGGATCATGTTGCGTCACCGCGGCCGTTGATTCGCTGACGCCGCCCTAGCCTTTCGCCCATTCCATCAGCAGCGTATGGGCGATCGCATAAGGCGGCGGTGCGAGGAACGGCCCGGGCTCGCCTGCCAGCACTGCGCGGACCGTGTCGCGCGGGACCCAGATCGCGTCTTCCAGCTCGTTGGTGTCGAGCGTGATCGCATCGTCCGCCGCGGTCGCGACGCAGGCCATCATCAGCGACGAGGGAAATGGCCAGGGTTGGCTGGCGACATAGCGTACGTCGTTCACGTGCACGCCGGCCTCCTCGTGGATCTCGCGCGCCACCGCCTCCTCGATCGATTCGCCGGGCTCCAGGAAGCCGGCCAGCGCGGAATAGCGGCCTGCCGGCCAGTTCTTGCCGCGGCCGAGCAGCGCGCGGCCATCATGTTCGGCGATCATGATCACCACCGGATCGACCCGCGGAAAGTGTTCCGCGGCGCAATTCGGGCATTGCCGGGCCCATCCGGCACGAATGACGGCAGTGGCCGTCCCGCAATTGGCGCAGAAGCCGTGCCGCGCATGCCAATCGATCAGGCTCCGCGCCGCGGCATAGATCGCCGCCTCGCCCGGCGCGAGGCTAGCGAGCATGGTCATCAGCGCAGGGCTGCGCATCGCCGGCGCAGTGCTCGGCCTGAACCCCGGCAGATAGGCGGCGAAATGCGGCCGCCCCTCGTCCAGCCCGAGCAGGATCAGTTGCGCATCGTCGGGCAGGTCGGCCAGCGTAGTCCATGCCAGCCGCCCGTCGTCGCTCACCTCCGGCAGCAATCCGTCGAGCTTGAGCAGCCGTGCGCGCCAGTCGCCCGCCGCCGCTGCGAACGCCTCCGGATCGTGCCGCAGGCCGTCGGCGCGGTCGAGCGTGTTGCCGGTGAAGCCGATCACTTCTGGTAGCGCGCCATGTCGCCGATCAGGGCAGGCAGCACTTCCTGGCGCAGCGGATAGGTTTCGCCCGGGAAGTAATTGACCATGATCGTGCCGCGCGTGCGGCGCCCGGCATCGACGAACGCCACCGTCCCGGCCGCCCCGCCCCAGCCATAGGTGCCCTTGCCCGCACCGCCGGGGAAATCCTCGAGATAGACCGATCCGCCCGCGCCGAAGCCCATCTTCGGGCCGGCCGTATTGCCGCCGGTGCTCGCGACCGTGCCGGAGAAGACCACGCCTGGCGGCAACAGGTTGGACATGGCGAGCTTGGCCGTCTCGGTCTTCATCACGCGCTTGCCGTTCAATTCGCCGTAATTCTGCAGCATGTGCAGGAACGCGTCATAATCGCGCGCCGACATGACGAGGCCTGCGCCGCCATAAGGGAAGCTCGGCGCCTTCAACCATACCGAGGTCGTCGCGGCATCGAGCGGCATGCGCGCCTTGTCGTCGATCTTCGACGTGTCGAACGCCGGATTGATCTGCGCCATGCTTGCCTTGGTGAAGGCATAGTTGGTCGAGAAGCGCGAAATCTCGCTCGACGGCACGGTCCAGTAGCTCGATGTCATGCCGAGCGGATCGAAGATGCGCTGCTGCACGAAGCCGTCGAAGCTCATGCCGCTGGCCACCTCGATCACGCGGCCCATCACGTCGAGCCCGATCGAATAGCTCCACTTGGTGCCGGGCTCGTAGGCCAAAGGCACGCTGGCGACGGTGTTGGCGAACGCCTCCAGCGTCGCCGGGCGGGTCTTGCGCGCCTCGGCCTCGAACTGGTTGTTGACCTGCGCCGGATTGATGCCGAGCCGATCATATTCCGCCTTGAGTGCGCCCTTGGTGATGATGCTGTAGCCAAGGCCCGCACTGTGCGTGAGCAGCATGCGGATCGTGATCGGCGTCTTGGCCGGATGGCTCTTGAGCGAATCGGGGCTGTCCAGCACGGTCATGTTCTTGAACGCCGGGATGAACTTGCTCACCGGATCGTCGAGCTTGATCTTGCCGTCCTCGACCAGCAGCATCGCCGCGATGCCGGTGATCGGCTTGGTCATCGAATAGACGCGCCACAGACTGTCCGGCCCGGCCTTGGCGCCAGTCGCGTCGTCGTTAATCTTTCCGGCGGCGAGGAAGGTCGTCGGCATGTCGGCGACGCCGAACGCGCCGACGATGCCAGGCATCTTATTGTCGCGCACATAGCCCTCGAACATCGCCTGCGTGGTCGGCAGCAGTGCGGGGACGGCGCTGATCGGAGCGCGAGCCGATGCAACGGCGGCTTGCGCCGCCGGGTGCGGCGCCTGCGGTGCAGCCTGCTGCGCCACGCCCGCGCTGGCCAGCAAGGTGGCCAGTGCACCGGCCGATACCAAAAGCTTGAAGGACTTCATGTCACTCTCCCGATCCCGGCCCCGCGATCGCGGCTGCGGCCTTGGCGAAAACCGTCGGTAGCCCTGCCGATTCGATGTCGGCGATCGGCCACCATTCCCCGGCGTTCGAATGCCTGTCCGCAGGCGCCACGGCAAGCGCCAGTTCGAGCCGGAAGTGGGTAAAGACATGGGCGACCGTCGCGTCCAGCAGGCGCCAGTCGGCCGCGAGCGGCGCATCGGCCAGCCCCGGCGCGGCATCGGCCCATGGCCCGGTCGGCAGGGCGCGCATCCCGCCCAGCAGCCCGCGCGGCGGGCGGCGCACGAGCAGCACCTGCCCGCCGCGCTCCGCCCAGAAGATCGTGCCGTAACGTTGCGGCTTGGCTGCCTTGGCCGCCTTGACCGGAAAGGCCTCCGGTGCGCCGCTGGCGAACCCTGCGCAGTCCTGGTTCAGCGGACAGGCCAGACATTTCGGATTGCGTGGCGTGCAGATGCTCGCGCCCAAATCCATCATCGCCTGCGCGAAATCCCCCGAGCGCTGGTCCGGCACGATCGTGTCGGCCGCCGCGCGGATCGCCGGACGTCCTGCGGGCAGCGGCGTAGCGATCGCGAACAGCCGCGCCACCACGCGCTCGACATTGGTATCGATCACCACCGCGCGTTCGCCGAACGCGATGCTGGCGATCGCCGCCGCGGTATAATCGCCGATCCCCGGCAGCGTACGCAGTGCCGCTTCGCTGCCCGGGAACTGCCCGCCATGCTCAGCCACGACCATTTTGGCGCAGGCGATCAGGTTGCGCGCCCGTGCATAATAACCGAGCCCCGCCCAGGCGCTCATCACCTCGTGCTCGTCTGCCGCCGCAAGCGCGGCAAAATCGGGCCAGCGGCGGGTGAACAGCGCGAATTTCGGGCGCACCGTGGCGACGGTGGTCTGCTGCAGCATGATTTCGGACAGCCACACGCGGTACGGGTCGGGTGCCGGTTCGCCCGGCGCGGCGCGCCACGGCAGGATGCGGGCATGCGCGTCATACCAGGCAAGAAGCGGGCCCGATATAGTGGGGGCGATGGATCGGGGCTTTGCGGGCACCGCGCCGCTATGGCATGGGTACCGCGATGAGCAAGCGCGCCGTTCCTCCCTCCAAGATCGAGCATGTCCGCGGCGGCCGTGCGCGCAGCGTGGCCGAGCTGCTGCCCGATGCCGGCCGCGCCGCATTCCGGCGATTCGGCTTCGTACAGAGCGCGGTGGTCACGCGCTGGGCGGAGATCGTCGGCCCGCGCTATGCCGGCGTGTCGGCGCCCGAATCGATCCGCTTCCCGCCGGGCAAGCGCGCGGAAGGCACGCTCAACCTGGTGGTGCGCGGCGCGCATGGCACGATGATGCAGCATATCGCGCCCGAGATCATCGATCGCGTCAACCGCTTCTTCGGCTATGCCGCGATCGCGCGCGTGCAGATGCGCCAGGGCGATGTGCCCGCGCCGCGCGTCCGCGCCGCGCCGCCGTCGCTGAAACCGATTCCGGCCGAACTGGGCGAGAGCCTGCGCACGATCGCCGATCCCGAACTTAAGGCGGTGCTCGAGGCGCTCGCCGCCGGCGTCGCCGCCACCAGCGGTCCCCCTGTCATCGGAAGCCACGACGAATGATCCGCCTGCTGCTCGCGTTCCTGATGCTACCATTGCTGGCCGGCGCCGCGCCCGCCCCGCGCGACTGGACCAAGACCGTCACGCGGACGGCCGATGGCGCGTACCGGATCGGCAATCCGGCAGCGAAGGTGAAGCTGGTCGAATATCTCAGCTACACCTGCCCGCATTGCGCGCATTATGCCGGCCAGTCGGGTCCGACGCTGCGCGAGAAATTCATTCGCTCGGGCTCGACCAGTGTCGAACTGCGGCATGCGACGCGCGACCGGCTCGATCTCGCGGCGACGGTGATCGCGCGCTGCGCCGGACCGGCAGGCTTTCTCGGCACCAGCGAACAGCTGTTCGCCAAGCAGGACGACTGGTATCCGCAGGGCATGCGCTTCGAACAGAGCAATGCCCAGCGCATGGCGCTGTATCCGCAGGGCGCGCAGGTTCGTGCGCTGGCGTACGGCGCGGGGCTGGCCGATATCGGCAAGGCGCGCGGCCTGAGCGATGCCGCGCTGACCGCCTGTTTCGACGACGATGCCGCGATCCTGCAGATCGCCGCGATGAGCGACAAGAGCTGGAAGGCGATCGCCGCCGCCGCCGCGCCGCAGCCGGGCGGCACGCCGACCTTCGTCGTCAACGGCAAAGCCTATGCCTCGCTCGACTGGGCGAAGTTGGAAAAGATCCTGCGCGCCGCCGGCGCCAAATAATCCCCTGGAGTAGCCCTCAATGAAACTGCCTATCGCCTGCCTCATCCTGCCGCTCGCCCTCGCCGCCTGCGGTGACGACAGCAGCAGCAACGTATCCGCCGGATCGCCGGCCAAGCCGGTCGCCGCCGTCGCCGCGCCAGCCGGGCAGAATTGGGAAGAGACCGTCGCCGTGACGCCCGAGGGCGGACATGTGATGGGCAATCCCAATGCGCCGATCAAGCTGATCGAATATGGCTCGCGCTCCTGCCCAACCTGCGGCCAGTTCGGCCGCGAAGGCATGCGCCCGCTGATCGACGGTTACGTGAAGACCGGCAAGGTATCCTATGAATTCCGCGATTTCTTCGTGCACGGCGCGCCCGATCTGGCGCTCGGCCTGCTCGGCAATTGCTCCGGCCCGCAGACCTTCTTCCCGATCCTCGAACAGATGTACCAGAACCAGCAGAGCTATCTCGACAAGCTGCAGAGCATGTCCTCGGCGGTGCAGGCGCAGCTGCAGAGCCAGACGCCGAGCCAGCAGCTCACCACCCTGGCCGAACAGATGGGCATGATCGACTTCGTCAAGCAGCGCGGCATTTCCGAGCCGCAGGCGCGCGCCTGCCTCGCCGACAAGGCCAAGACCGATGCGCTCGCCAAGTTCAGCGATACCGCCACGCAGGAGGGCGGCGTGACCGGCACCCCGACCTTCCTGATCAACGGCACCAAGGCCGATGCGGTCGGCTGGTCGTCGCTCGAGCCGCTGCTCAAGGCAGCGGGCGGCTGATCGCTCGGTTCTGAGCGGGGGCGCGGGACTTCAGTGCAGATCAAACGGCTTCGATTGTCGGGCTTCAAGAGCTTCGTCGATGCCGCCGATCTGCGGATCGAACCCGGGCTGACCGGGATCGTCGGGCCCAATGGGTGCGGCAAATCGAACCTGCTCGAGGCGCTGCGCTGGACGATGGGCGAGACCTCCGCGCGCTCGCTGCGCGGCGCCGGCATGCAAGACGTGATCTTCGCCGGCACCGCGACGCGGCCCGCGCGCGAATTCGCCGAGGTCTCGATGCTGATCGAGGATGCCGCGGCGACCGAGATCGAGATCGTGCGCCGGATCGAACGCGGCGCCGGCTCCGCCTATCGCATCGACGGGCGCGACGTGCGCGCCAAGGATGTGGCGCTGCTGTTCGCCGATGCGGCGACCGGCGCGCATAGCCCGGCATTGGTCAGCCAGGGGCGGATCAGCGCGGTGATCTCGGCCAAGCCGACCGAGCGGCGCGCGATGCTCGAGGAAGCGGCGGGCATTGCCGGGCTGCATGTGCGGCGCAAGGATGCCGAGCAGAAACTGCGCGCGACCGAGGCCAATCTGCTCCGGCTCGACGAGGTGATCGCCGATCAGGATGCGCGCGCCGCGGCGCTCAAACGGCAGGCGCGGCAGGCGGAGCGCTACCGCACGCTGTCCGAGCAGATCCGCGTCGCCGAGGCACGGATGATCTTCGCGCGCTGGCGCGATGCGGCGGCGGCGGCGGATCTCGCCAAGGCCGAGGCGGCGGCGGCAGAGACGCGCGTCACCGACACCGCCGAGCAGCAGCGCGCGGCGGCGGCCTATCAGCAGCAGGCGGCGGAAAACCTGGCAGGCGCGCGGGCGGCGGCGCTGGCCGCACGCGACGTGGCGAGCGAGGCCGGCCACCAGCTGGCGGCGTTGCGCACCGAGCGCGCCGCGGTGGACCGCCGGCTGCGCGACCTCGGCGATACCCGTCTGCGGCTGGCCGACGACCGCCAGCGCGAAGGCGCACTGGCGCATGACGCGGCGGAGGCGCTGGCGCGGCTGGCAGCGGAAGCCAAGGCGCTGGAGGCGCGCATCGCCGACGCCGCAGCGCAGGTGCCCGGGATGGCCGCGGCGCTGGCCGAGGCCGAGCAGGCGGCGCGCGACGCGGAAGTCGCGCTGGCCCAGGCACTGGCGGCGCAAGCCAGCGAAGCGGCCGAGGCGCGCGTGGCGGATGCGGCGCTGGCCGCGGCACGGGCGCGGACCGAGCGCAGCGAGCGCGATCTCGCGCGCGTCACGGCAGAGGTCAGCGCGATCGGCGACGCGGCACCACTGGCCAGCGAGCGCAGCGCCGCGGCGGCGCGCCGCGCGCAGGCGTTGCGCGACGGCGACGCGGCACGGACCAATCTTGCCGCCGCCGAGACGCAGGAACGTGCCGCCGTCGACGAACGCGACGGCGCGCAGGCGCGGCGCGGCGCGGCGCGCGCGGATCTCTCCGCGCTGGACAGCGAGGCGGCGGCGCTGACCCGCGCGACGCAGCGCAGCGGGCGCGATCGGCTGCTCGATCATCTGCGCGCCGATGCCGGGTTCGAACGCGCGCTGGCCGCGGCGCTGGGCGACGATCTCGAAGCCGGGCTGGATGCGAGCGCCGAACGCTTCTGGGCTGGCGCTGCGGCGCTGCCCGGCGATCCCCCTGCCCCGCCGGGCACGGTCGCGCTTGGCGGCCATGTCGCCGCGCCGGACCTGCTCGGCCGGCGGCTGGCGCAGATCTTCGTCGCCGAGGCGGATGACGGTCAGCCGCTCGCGGTCGGGCAGCGGCTGGTGACGCTCGCCGGCGTGCTGCGGCGCTGGGACGGCTATGTCGCCAAATCGGGCGGCGCGGCGGCGGCGGAGCGGCTCGAACGGCTCAACCGGCTGCGCGCCATCGACGCGGAACGGCCCGCGGCGGCCAGCGCCCTCGCAGCCGCGGAAGCGGATCTGGCCCGCATCGAGGCTGCGATCGCCGCCGCCAAGCGGCTGGGCAGCGACGCGCGACGCGCGCTCGAGACGGCCGAGGCGCAGGCGCGCGATGCGGCCAAGGCCGAGGATCGCGCCGCCGCTGCGCTGGAGCGGATCGCCACGCAGCGCGCCGATCTCGATGCGCGCCGCGCGCGGATCGCCACCGATCTTACCGAAGCGCAGGTCGAGTTCGAAGCGGCCGGCCGCGCCAAGGCCGCCCTGCCGGACGGTAGCGCGACGCGTGACCGCGTGGCTGCGCTGTCGTCGCAGGCCGAGACGCGGCGCACCGCCGTCGCCAGCGCGCGCGCCGATCGCGCCACGCTGGATCGGGCGCTGGCGCAGGATCGCGATCGGCTGGCGAGCGGATCGGGCGAGGCCAAAGGCTGGCGCGCGCGCGCCGGCGAGGCCGCGCGGCGCATCACCGACATGGACAAGCGCGAAGCGGCACTCGCGCAGGAAATCGACGCGCTGGCGGACAAGCCGGGCGAAATCGATGCCGCGATCGGCACGCTGGAGGCAGCGCATCAGGCGGCGCGCGCCGAAGCCGACACGGCGCAGGCCGCCGAACGCAATGCCGAGGGTGTGCTGCGCGAAACCGAAACCGTCGCGCGCATGGCGAGCGAAGCGCTCGCGCAAGCCCGCGAAGTGCGTGCCGGCGCGCTGGCGCGGACGGAAAACCAGGAATTGCGCCGCGTCGAAATGGGCCGCCTGTCGGGCGAACGCTTTGCCTGCCCGGCGCCAGTATTGCCGGAACGCGTCGGCTTCGCGGTCGATACGGTGCGCAGCCCGCAAGACGAAGGCCAGGCGCACGAACGCCTGTCGCTCGATCGCGAGCGGATTGGGCCGGTCAATCTCGTCGCCGAGAGCGAGCTTGCCGAACTCGAATCCGCGAGCAGCGGCAATGCCGCCGAGCGCGAGGAGCTGGGCCTGGCGGTCAACCGCCTGCGCGGCTCGATCGGCACGCTCAACCGCGAGGGGCGGCAGCGCCTGCTCGCCGCGTTCGAGGCGGTCAACGGCCATTTCCAGCGGCTGTTCACCACCCTGTTCAACGGTGGCGCCGCGCATCTCGAACTGATCGATTCGGACGATCCGCTGGAGGCCGGGCTCGAGATCATGGCGCAGCCGCCGGGCAAGCGGCTGCAATCACTCACCCTGCTGTCGGGCGGCGAGCAGGCGCTGACCGCGGTCGCGTTGATCTTCGGCCTGTTCCTGACCAACCCGGCGCCGATCTGCGTGCTCGACGAGGTCGACGCGCCGCTCGACGACGCCAATATCGAGCGCTTCTGCGGCCTGCTCGACGCGATGACGCGCGAGACGCAGACGCGCTACCTGATCGTCACGCACAATGCGGTGACGATGAGCCGCATGCACCGCCTGTTCGGCGTGACGATGATCGAACAGGGCGTCAGCCGGCTGGTGTCGGTCGATCTGGGTGGCGCGGAGAGTCTGCTGGCGGCGTGATCCAGGCCGGCGCCGGCTGGCGCAGCGCGGCGACGATGATCCACAGCATCGCCGCGCCGCGGATTGCCGCGGCCAGCGCGATGTCGCCGGGGGTGGCGGAGGGCGTCCTGCCCTCCATCCCGGCAAACCACCAGAATTCCGCGAAGTAGGCAGCGAGGTCGCCGAGCGCGAACCACAGCAGCGGCCATAGCCGGTAGCTGGTCAGCACCAGGAACGGATACAGCCACAGGTCGAATTGCGGCGAATAGACCTTGTTGGTGAGCAGGAACCAGGCGAGCACCGGGGTAAACAGCAGCCACGACTGCGCGCCGTGCCGCCGCCAGCCGAGCAGCACGATGGCCAGGGCGCCGATCGCGAAGGCGGCGAAGCTCGCCATGTTGCGCAGCGGGATCGGCGCGTTCCACACACCGAACGTGGCGAGCAATTCCCAGATCGACGCCGCCGTGCCGCTGCGCTCCCCGGAAAAGGCGTAGAATTCCGACCAGTTGGTGAAGGCGACCGCCGCGACCGGCAGGTTCACCGCCCCCCAGGCCAGCACCGCGGCGATCGCCAGCAGGACGGTGGTGACGATGCGCTCGCGCCACAGGGCATCGCGGCGGAACAAGGCACCCAGGCCGATCAACGGCAGCATCAGCACCGGGAACAGCTTGGCCGCCGCGCCGAACGCGGCGAGCTGCACTGCCCGGAATGCCGCGCCGCGCCGCGCCGCAAGCAGGGCCGCCACCGCCAGCGCCACCGCCAGCATGTCCCAATTATGCCCGAGATACAGGATGAGCGGCGGCGCCGCGGCCCAGGCATAAAGCCGCGCCCGGTCCACGGAAGCGCGCTCCATCAGCCACAGGACCAGGAAAGCAAGGCCGGCATTGACCGCGCTGACCACCAGCAGGAAGGTCGCGGCGTTCGCTCCCGCGCCCCCCAGCGTCCGCGCGATCACGCCCTCCACCCAGATCAGCGCACCGGTCAGCACCGGATATTCCATGCGCGCCTGCAGATAGGGCAAGGCCCCGTCGGCCACGCCGCGCAGCCCCCAGAAGGGAACGGCATCGCTGTAACAGCCGCTGGTATATTGGATTCCGTTCACCCAGCCGGGGCCGCAATGCGCCTTGAAGATGTAGCCGAGCAGGCAGGTGAGGCCGAGCAGGATGTAGGGAAGGCGGCGGGATCGCTCCGAGATGGTCAATGCATCGCCCCCAACTCGTCACCCCGGACCTGGTCCGGGACCCACCCCACGGCTTTCGCCACGCGTCGCCAATCCGTGCCCTTCCTTTGCGGCATGGAGGACCCCGGAACAAGTCCAGGGTGACGGCAGGGAGGACGTTAATCATTTCCAACGCGGAACAACAATTCCCGCTCGCCGGTTGACGCGCCACGGAAACCAGGGAGCACCATTATGTCAGAAATCAATTCCGACGAACGCGTCGTCGTCGCCAAGAGCAGCTTCAACGTCGCCAACATCATCCTCGCGATCACCGTGTTGATCGTGGCGATCGGCGTGCTGAAATATTTCGGCATGATGCCGTTCTGATCGATCCCGGCCGGCCCGATCGTTTCGGGCCGGCTTGAGCGTGATCTATCGACATTGACCGATATAGAACATATGTCGAACACATGGCTCAACTCGACGTCCAGCAAAAGCTCGAAATCCTGGCCGACGCCGCGAAATACGATGCGTCCTGCTCTTCCTCCGGCACTGCCAAGCGCACCTCGCGCGATGGCAAGGGGATTGGATCGACCGATGGCGGGATGGGCATCTGCCATGCCTATGCGCCGGACGGTCGCTGCATCAGCCTGCTCAAAATCCTGCTGACCAACAGCTGCATCTTCGATTGCCATTTCTGCATCAACCGCAAGAGCAGCAATGTGCGGCGCGCGCGCTTCACTGCGCAGGAAGTGGTCAATCTGACGCTCGCTTTCTACCGTCGTAATTATATCGAGGGGCTGTTCCTCTCGTCCGGCATCATCGCATCGTCCAATTACACGATGGAGCAGATCGTCGAGGTCGCGCGCAGCTTGCGCGAGGATCACCATTTTCGCGGCTATATCCATCTCAAGACGATCCCCGATGCCGATCCCGAGCTGGTTCACCAGGCCGGCCTCTATGCCGATCGCGTCTCGATCAACGTCGAACTGCCGACCGCATCCGGGCTCAAGCGGCTCGCGCCGGAGAAATCCGAAGGCCGAATCGAAACGGCGATGCAGGAGATGAAGACGGCGATCGTCGACACGGCGGACGCCAAGAAACGCTACAAATCCGCGCCGCGCTTCGCGCCTGCCGGGCAATCGACGCAGATGATCGTCGGCGCCGATGCCGCGACCGACGGCGATATCGTCGCCAAGGCCTCGACACTCTATGATCGCTTCAACCTGCGGCGCGTCTATTATTCCGCTTTCTCGCCGATCCCGGACGCCAGCACGATCCTGCCCTTGAAGCGCCCGCCGCTGATGCGCGAACATCGCCTCTACCAGTCCGACTGGCTGATGCGCTTCTACGATTACACGCCGGCCGATGTGGTCGCGGCGACCGATCAGGCGACCGGCATGCTGCCGCTGGATATCGATCCCAAGCTCGCCTGGGCGCTCAAGTTTCGCGGCTCCTTCCCGGTCGACGTCAATCGCGCGCCGCGCGAGATGCTGCTGCGCGTGCCCGGCCTGGGGGTGAAGGCCGTCGGCAATATCCTGTCCGCGCGGCGCTGGCGGCGGCTGAGCCTGGCCGATGTCGGGCGGCTGACCCAGTCGATCGCCAAGGTGCGCCCGTTCCTGATCGCCGACGACTGGCGCCCGCTGGCGCTCAGCGATCGCGCCGATCTGCGCCCGGTGGTGGCGCCGAAGAAGGAGCAGCTCGAGCTGTTTGCGTGAAAGCGAGTCGCAACTGAAACAACGCGGCGCACGATCGGTTCTGCTTCCAACCACAGGAGCATATCATGGCCGACGCCCGCATTTTCGCCGACCTCAAGGCCGATCACGACCGCCACCGCGAGCTGCTCGCGCAGATCGCCAGCACCGCCCCCGGCGATGCCGAGCGCGACCGGCTGTTCGAGGCATTCCGCATCGAGGTATCCGCGCATGCTGCGGCCGAGGAGGAATCGCTCTATGCGATGATGCTCGGCAAGCCCGATCTGCGCGACGATGCGCGCCATTCGGTGTCCGAGCACAAGGAGATCGACGATTTCTTCGGCGAAATGGCCGAGATGGATTCGGCCAGCGACACATGGCGCAAGATGTTCGACAAGATGCGCCACCGCTATGAGCATCATATCGACGAGGAAGAGCAGGACATGTTCCCGGCGGCGGCGGAAGAGCTGTCCGACGACGAGGAAGCGAAGCTTGCGCAGGTCTTCGAGGAGCGCAAGCCGGCCGAGCTGGAACGCGCCGAGGCAGAGCCGGCGGGTGGCGACGCGCGCGAGTGATGATTCCCCTGGCCCGTCACCACTGCGCAGGCAGGGGCCTATCGCTGCTTCCACATGCGGTAGCGCTGGAGGATAAAGCGATAGGCCCCTGCCTGCGCAGGGGTGACGGGTAAGCTGGTGCGGCGCGTAACTCTCGCCGACGAAGACGATTTCGACGGCTGGCGCGACGCCGCCCGTGGTCTGGCCGCAGAGGCCATCCCCGCATCCGACGTCGTCTGGCAAGTCGGTAACGGTCCAGGCGACCTTTTCGCCGCCGACGCCCCGCCACCCCCCGCCCCGCCCGCAGGCGGCGGCTTCTCGGTGCCCCGCGCCTTTCTCGATCTCGCCCGCAACGTCGTGCTGCACAGCGATCCGACGCGGTTCAGCCTGCTCTACACCCTGCTCGCCCGCCTGCGCACCGAGCCCAAATTGATGGAGGACCATGCCGACCCGCTGCTGCGCCGGCTCGACCTGCTGGCCAAGGACGTGCGTCGCGATATCCACAAGATGCGCGCCTTCGTGCGGTTCCGCGAACTGGACGATGGCGGCACGCCCCGCTTCGTCGCCTGGTTCGAGCCTGATCATCACATCGTGCGCGCCAATGCCTCGTTCTTCATCGATCGCTTCGCCAGCATGCGCTGGTCGATCCTGACGCCCGACATCTCGATCCATTGGGACGGCAAGACGCTCGAGGAAGGCCCCGGTGCGGCCAAAAGCGATGCGCCGGGCGGCGATCCGATCGAGGACGTGTGGAAGACCTATTACGCCTCGATCTTTAATCCGGCGCGGCTGAAGGTCGGCGCGATGCTCAAGGAAATGCCGCGGCGCTACTGGAAGAACATGCCCGAGACGGCGCTGGTCCCGGCGATGATCGCGGGTGCGCAGGCACGGGAGGCTGGCATGATTACGACGGCACGCGACGCGGTAGGCGGCAATATCGAACTTGCCTGGGCGGCGCTGCGCGACGAAGCGGCAGGCTGCACGCGCTGCCCGCTGTACAAGCCGGCGACGCAGACGGTGTTCGGAGAAGGGCCGGTCGACGCGCAGCTGATGTTCGTCGGCGAACAGCCGGGCGATCAGGAGGATCTCGCCGGCCGCCCGTTCGTCGGCCCGGCGGGGCAGGTGTTCGATCGCGCGATCGCCGAGGCGGGGATCGATCGCACCGCGGTCTATGTCACCAATGCGGTGAAGCATTTCAAGTTCGAGCAGCGCGGCAAGCGCCGCATCCATTCCAAGCCCGGCGCGGGCGAGATCGAGGCGTGCCGCTGGTGGATCGATCAGGAACGCATGCTGGTGAAACCCGCGGTGACGGTGGCTTTGGGGGCCACCGCGGCACGCAGCCTGTTCGGGCGCGTGGTTACGATCGGGCGGGAGCGCGGACGCGCCTTGGAACTGCCGGACGGCGGCGGGGAAGCGTGGATCACGGTGCATCCGAGCTTTTTGCTCAGGTTGCCGGACGAGGCGGCGCGGGCGGCGGAATATGCGCGGTTCGTGGAGGATCTGCGGGTGGCGGCGGCGAGGGTCGGGGCGGACTGACGCTCCCCATTCCATCATCCCCGACTTGATCCGGGATCCATCAAGCGGCTTGGGAAGATACAAGAGAGGCGAGCACCGCCTTGCCGGCGCGTTGGATTCCGGACCAAGTCCGGGTTGACGGCGGGGGGTCAGTAATCCTCATCCCCGATCACCCAGACATGATCCTCCTCCACCACCGAGGACACGAACCGCCCGGCCGCATCCGTCCCCGGCCGATAGCGAAACCGCTTGGTCACCAGCCGGCACGTCACCGCATCCAGCTCGGCATTGCCGCTGCTGCGCGTGACGCGGCAATCCTGCGCGCGGCCCTGCACCGTGACCGTATAGCGCACCCACACCGTCCCGCCGATGCCAGCGCGGGCGGCGGATCGCGGATAGTCGTCGTCGCGGATTTGCCCCGATATCTTCCGCGCGAACGTGCCCCGGCCGCCCCCGCCCTGCCCGTCACCATAGCCACCGCTGCCGGTGCCACTGCCGAGCCCGCCGCCCCCGGTGCCGGGCCCTGGCACCGGCGCCGCGCCCGATGTCGCCGCGACCTCCGGCCCTGCCACCGGCGCCGCGACCACCGGCGGCGGCAGCGGTGGCGGCAGCACCGGCGCGACGATCTCGGTCGGCCGCGCGTCGCGAGCGGCCGGGGCCGCGGCGCCGCTCTTGCGCGGGTCGGCAAGCGGCGGCGGTGGGGGCTGCGGGAGATCGAACAGCTGCAGGCTTTCCGACACCTGGCGCACCATCGATGGCTGCAGCCCCGCGACCAGCGCCCAGCCGATCGCCAGATGCACCAGCGCCACGCCCGCACCGGCAATCCAGCGGTCGCGCCCGCGCTCATCCCGATATCGTCCGCTCACGCGCCCGTCCTGCCCGTCCACGCCTGAACCTGTCGTGACGAATCGTTGCCGCCTGCGCGCGTGCGAACGTTTTCAGCTTCCCTTAGCGGCGCGCATCGCGCATCTGGCCGGCCCATGGTCGAACATATCCTGGGCATCCTCGCCACCTTCGTCATCTCGATCATCGAGGCGACCGGCTATCTCGGCGTGATGCTGCTGATGGCGATCGAGAGCATGTGCGTGCCGCTGCCCTCCGAACTGATCATGCCGTTCGCCGGCTATCTCGTGTCGCAGGACAAGATGAACCTGTATCTTGCCGCCACTGCCGGTGCGCTGGGCTGCAATCTCGGCTCGATCGTCGCCTACGAAGCGGGCAAGCGCGGCGGGCGGCCGATCGTCGAACGCTGGGGCAAGTTCCTGCTGATCGGCCCCGACGAACTCGATGCCGCCGATCGCTTCTTCGCGCGCTGGGGCAAGTCCGCGGTGTTCGTCGGCCGGCTGCTGCCGGTGATCCGCACCTTCATCGCCTTCCCCGCCGGCGTTGCGCGCATGCCCTTGGTGCCGTTCCACATCTATACCTTTGCCGGCTCCTGGCCGTTCTGCTTCGCGCTGACCTGGCTCGGCATGAAACTGGGCGAGGCATGGGACAGCGATCCGCGCGTCAAGGCGGCGTTCCATAGCGCGGACGCAGTGATCGGCGTGGTGCTGGTGGTCGCGATCGTCTGGTACGTGCGGCACCGGCTGCGCGCGATCAGGAAGGCGCGGGCCTGAGTCGCGCCGCGGCGGCCATGATCCGCGCGTCGCGCGCGGCCGCGGCCGATTTTCCCATCGCCTGAAAGCGCACCAGCGTCGCGGCATCGGCACGTTCGGGCGCGCCGCTGTCGAACGGCGGGGCAGGATCATATTCGAGCGCCAGCTGCACCAGTTTCGCATGCGCCTCGCCGCGGATTGCCGCGACCAGGGTGAGCCCGAAATCGATCCCCGCGGTCACCCCGCCGCCGGTCGCGCGGTTGCGATCGATCACCACGCGCTGCTTGACCGGGATCGCGCCGAACGCGGCGAGATGATGATGCTGCGCCCAGTGGCAGGTCGCGCGATAGCCTTCGAGCAGCCCCGCGGCGCCGAGCAGCAAAGAACCGGTGCACACGCTGGTGACCCAGTCCGCGCCGGCCGCCGCGCGCTGCACCCAACCGAGCGTATCGGCATCCTCCATCGCATCGTTCACCCCCATTCCGCCCGGCACGCACAGGATGTCGGGCGGCAACGCGCTCTCGAACGTCGCGGTCGGCAACAGCGCGAAACCGGCATCGGCCATCACCGGATCCAGCGTCTGCGCGACGAGATCGATCGTCGTATTGCCGAGCCGCGACAGCATCTGCGCCGGGCCGGTCAGATCGAGTTGCGTGACATCGGGAAAGAGCAGGAAGGCGACACGGATCGGCGACAGATCGGACATGGGAACACTCCTTCAGGACGGGAGAGGTGCCCAGGCGAGCGGCGCTGTCATGGTCGGCGCTTCCCTGTGGTGTCCCACGATTCGCCAGTCACGCGACCAATGCGGTGGTACCGCGCGGCGCCCGCTCGGACAAGCCGGCGGCGCGGAACAGGAACCACAAGGCGGGCAGCGCCAGCACCAGATACAGCGCCAGCGCGCGTGCCGCCGACCAGCCCCACCATTCGCCCGCCACGGTGCGGATCTCGAGCAGCAGGAATTTGCGCAGCACCGGATCGAGCAATGGGAACGGATCGACATCCGATGCGGTGATCTCGACCGCCGCGATCGCCAGGTTGATCGCCAGGGTGAGCGCGAGCAGCACGACGATCAGCGCACGGCCCTGCCCGCGCCAGTCGCGCCACAGCGGCGAGATGCCCAGCGCAAGGAACGCCATCGCCGGCATCGCATGGCGCGGGCCGGTGGAATAGCCACCATGCCAATAGAAATAGGAGGCGTTGTAGAGCAATACGGTGACGACCAAGGCGCTCGCCATGATGCCGAGATCGCGCGTCGCCGGCGCGCGGACCAGCCGCGCGAGCCCGAGCGGCGCGAGCACCAGCAAGGGCGCAACGAACAGCAGCCCGCGGCGCGCGCCGAACAGGATCTGCAGCAGCACATCGGGATGCGGATAGGTCAGGCCAAACAGCCCCTGGTTCATGCCGTCATAGCCGACCACCCCCTGATAGCCGACCCGGAACACGGTGCCGAACGCGATCAGATTATAGGCCAGCATCGGCAGCAGCGCGACGATCCCGGCGGCGGCGGTCGTCGCGCCCAGCCGCAGCAGCGCCGCCGTGGGCAAAGCCCGCACGCGCCACATTGCCCAGAGCGCGATCACCGTGCCCGGCAGCACCGCCGACAATTCGATCACCAGCGCCCAGCCCAGGCTCAGCCCGAGCAGCAAAGGATAGCGCCAGCGCGCCAGTTCGCGCGGCCCGCTGCTGCCGCGCCATGCCGCCCAGGCAGCGATCGTCAGCAAGGCGCTGACCGGCGCATGGCCGAACAGCGTGGTCGACCAGCCCCAGATCGGCGTGCCCAGCGCATAGGCCAAGGCGGTGATCAGCCCGGCGCGCGGGCTGCCGGTGATGCCGGTCGCCAGATCGAGCAGCAGCACGCTGGCCAGCGCGACGATCAGCGCGATCATCGCCACCGCGATTTCCATGCGCAGGCTGAGAAAACGCCCGAACCCGGCATCGGTAAAGGCGATCGGATGATCGCGCGCCGTATCGCCCGCCACGGCGTCGCCGATCCACACTGCGGGTAGCGTCATCAGCGTGACGCCGGGATTCTTGTCGGTATAGAAATGCCCGCCGAATGTGGCCTTGTCCCCGGCCAGCGCCTCGAACTCGTCGATCGTCGCGTCATGATCCTCGACCAGCGAGATCGCCGCGAACAGGCGCGTGGCATTGTTGGGGTTGTACGTGTTCGACCCGAACCAGACGCACGACAGCCAGACGAGCAGGAACAGCACGAGCGCGACGCCGTGCGGCCCGCGCGCCGGCGGCACTGCTGCGGTCATCGTCGCCATCGATCCCCCCGAATATCCGGCACGCCGCCAATTGGGTCGTCACCGCGGACCGGTCCGCGGGGCGCGCCCGTGAATGCTCTTACGGCAGCGTATCCTCGACCTGCTTGGCGTCGGCTGCCCTCTTCTTCTTGTACGCACGGTACTGATCGGCATTCTGCGCGAAGCAGCCGGTCGCGCCGCCAACCCCGACGGTCGAGCAGGTGCCGATGCCGCTCGCACCGGCAGTGTCGTTGCTCTTGGCACGGACCGCCCAGCTTTCATTTTCCGGCGTCACTTCCAGCTCGCGCAATTCCTTGGGGATGCGGAATTGCTCGCTCGCCTTGCGCCGCACGCAGACGACGACCTCGTCGCCGTCCTGCGTAGTCGGGCATTTCTGCTCGCCATAGATCACCAGCACGCCGTTCTGCGGCGCGTTCTGCGCCTGGGCGGGTAGCGCCAGGCCGGCAAGCAAGGTTGCAGCCAGGCCCGCGCCGATCGTGATCTTCATGTTGTTACTCCCATCCCCGTGGCCAACGCCCGGGCGCCGCCGCAATATCCATCGTCCGTCATATCCGCTGCGCCGTGGCGATCGCCACGCGGCAGCCGAAGCGGATCACCGCGCTCAGGATCGGATAGCCGATCGCGCTTTCCGCGCCTGCGGCCAGCGCCGTCTCGCGATGCTCGACTTCCTCGGCCTGGAAATCCAGGATCGCTGCGCTGAGCTCGGGATCGCTATCACCCAAGGCGATCAGCTGATCCTCATAATGCTTGTCGATCTCGGTCTCGACCGCAACCGTGCAGGCCATCGCCGCCGCCGGGCCGATTGCCGCGGTCACTGCGCCAAGCGCGAAGCCGGCAATCTTCCAGGCCGGTTGCAGCAAGGTCGGACGCACGCCGCGCCGCGCCATCATCGCGTCGAAAAAGGCGCGGTGGCGCTCCTCCTGCACCGCCATGCCGGCAATCTGCCGCGCCGCCGGGCTGCGATCGCCCATCACCGCGAGCTGCCCGCCATAGATGCGGATCGCGCCATATTCGCCCGCCTGGTCGACGCGCACCATTGGCGCGGCGGCGCGCTTGGGGTCACCCGGTTTCCAGCGTGTCATTTGCGGCCTCCGAACAGCAGCGCGAGGATCGCGCCGGCGCCGCCCAGCGAGAGGAGGGCGTTGAACCCGGCGAGCGAGATGCCGAACAGGCTCCACTGCGCGACGTCGCAGCGGATGATCGGCGCGTTCATGATCCGCGCCAGCATGTCCTCGGCCGAGCCGCCGCTACCCGAGACGTTGGAGGTGCAGGCGGTGATGCCGTCCCACCAATGATATTCCACCCCGGCATGGAACACTGCGATCGCGCCGCTCACGGCGATCGCCACCGCCGCCGAAAAAACCAGGGCGCGCTTGGCCGGCACGCCAGGCACGGCGAAGGCCAGCGCGGCGAGCGCCACGGCGGCATAATGCGGCCAGCGCTGCCAGTGGCACATCTCGCACGGATAGAGATGCCCAATCAGCTGGGAGCCCCAGGCGCCGGCGAGCAAAACGGTGGGCAACAGGAGCGCAATCAGGCGCGCGGTGCGGAACGAACGGGTCAACGGACGCTCACTTCGCCGCCGTCTTCGCCACCGGCCCGAGCCGCGCCAGCGTCTTGAGCGCGTAATCGAGCTGGAAATCCTCCACACCGCGGGCCTTCAGCTGCTCGGGCGTCGCGGTGAAGCGCGGATCGTCCTTGGTATCTTCCTCGAGCACCTTGTCGTCGGCCTTGACCTCGTTGATCAGGTGGCGGCGCAGATCGGCCTCGCGGAACACCGGGCGCGTCTTGAAATCGGGATCGGTGATCTGCGGCACGCGGATATCCGGCTCGATCCCGCCTTCCTGCACCGAGCGGCCCGACGGCGTATAGTAACGCGACGTGGTGAGGCGCAGCGCGGTATTGTTGCCGAGATCGAGCACGGTCTGCACCGAGCCCTTGCCGAACGACTTGACCCCCATGACCAGCGCGCGGTGATGATCCTGCAGCGCGCCGGCGACGATCTCGGACGCTGAGGCGGAGCCGGAATTGACCAGCACGATCGTCGGCAGCCCGCGCGAGGGATCGCCGTTCTTGGCGTAGAAACGCTCGATATCGTTCTTCTCGCGGCCGCGCTCGGAGACGATCTCGCCATAATTGAGGAACTGATCGGAGACGGTGATCGCCTCGTCGCGCAAGCCCCCGCCATTGTCGCGCAGATCGACGATCCACCCCAAGGGCGGACGGCCGAGCGACTTCTCGACGCTCATCATGCCCGCGCGCACCGCCGCGCCGGTGCCTTCGGAGAAGGTGTTGATGTTGAGGATGCCGATGCCGTTCTTGACCTCCCATTTCACCGGGCGCTGCACGATCTTCTCGCGCACCATGGCAAGCTCGATCGGCTTGTCGCGGCCGGGCCGCACGATCGTCAGGTTGATCTTGCTCCCGGGCGTGCCGCGCATCTGCGTGATCGCCTCGTCCAGCGTCAGGCCGTAGATCAGCTTGCCGTCGATATGCGTGATGTAATCGCCCGACTTGATCCCGGCGCGATAGCCCGGCGTGTCTTCCTGCGGCGAGATCACCTTCACCGCACCATCCTCGGCCGTCACGGTCAGGCCCAGCCCGCCATAGCTGCCCAGCGTCTGGATGCGCAGATTGTCGTAATCGAGCCCCGCCTCGAACCCGCTATGCGGATCGAGCGCGGCGAGCATCCCGTCGATCGCGCCCTTGATCAGCGTCTTGTCATCGACCTTGTCGACATAGGTCGCCTTGATCCGCGCGAACACGTCCATAAACTGGTCGAGCTCGCGATACGCGTTGGTATCGACCTGCGCCATCGCCGCGGTGCCGGCGGGGACGAGCGCCAGCACCAAAGCGATCGCGCTGGCCTGGAGGAAGGGACGAGCCATGTCGGGTGGTTACCTGTAAGCGTTGAACGGTGACACTAGCGGGTTATGCCGCGCGATCAAAGCGGATCGACGGTGAATGGTTGATGAGCGGTTCAGCCGATCAGCGGCGTCATGTCGACCGCACGGCCGCGGCGGCGCAACTCGACCGTGATGCGCGCCTCGTCGCTCGGCGCCGCGCGGCCAAGCGGCGCACCCTGCGCGATGCTGTCGCCGACCTTGACCGCGGTCGCGCCGAGCCCGGCGACGAGCGAGGTCCAGCCGTCGCCATGATCGAGGATGACAATCCGGCCATAGCCGCGGAACGGGCCGGCAAAGGCGACCCGCCCCGCCGCCGGCGCGACCGCCGTCGCTTCGCTGGCGCAGGCCAGCGTCAGCCCGCGCGAGCGCACGCCGGCATCGGACAATTCGCCCAACCCGGTGACGACGCGGCCGACCACCGGCAGGCGATACGGCGCGGCGCCGGCCGACCAGGACACGCTGTCGATCGGCGCGGCGACCTGGCCCGGCCGCGGCGGGCGCGGCACCGGGCCGGGCAGCGATTCGAGCCGTGCGCGCAGGCTGGCCTGATCGCCCAACTGATCCATCAGGTCGACGATGTCGCGCGCGCGTTCGCCGAGCGCGATCGCGCGATCGGATTCGAACAGGGCGTCACGCCCCAAAGCGCGCGAGCGCAGCCGGTGCGCCGCCTCGAGCCGGGTCAGCGCCAGCCGCTGCGTTTCGAGCTCGGCCCGCGCGCCGGCCAGATTCTGCGTGGCGAGCGCCGCATCCGCCTGCAACCGGCGCGACCGCACCAGTTCGGCGCGGATGTCGGCCGTGCGCGCCTTGATCACCGGCAACGTGCTGGCCAGCACCGCGCGGACATGGACGATGTCACTGACCGAACCGGGCTGGACGATGCTGATCAGCACCGGGCGCCGCGCCAGCGACTGCAACGCCGCGACGAGCCGCACCACCGGCCCCTGTTTCTCGTCGAGTCGGGCGCGCTGCGCGGCGACCAGCTGCCGGATGATCTCGATCCGCGCCTGGCCCGCGGCGATATCCGCCTCGGCCTGCTGGATCCGCGCCGCAACCGCTGCTTCCTGCGCGCGCGCCTGGCGTGCCTGATCGCGCTCGCCCGCCGCCCGCCGGTCGAGCGCGGCGGAGCGCGCCGCCGCGGCGATCGATTGCGCCTTGGCATCGGCAAGCCGCTTCTGCTGGTCCTGCGACGGCGCGGCGGCGGCGAGCAGCCCGCCGCCCGCCAGCGCGATCGCCGTCCACCGTATTGCCCCCGCGCCCATGCCGTCACCCTTCGCGGTGATACGGATGGTTGGCAAGAATGCTCGCCGCGCGCCACACCTGCTCGGCAAGCATCGCGCGGGCGAGGATGTGCGGCCAGGTCGCGCGGCCGAACGACAGCAGCAGATCGGCCTGCGCGCGATCCGCATCGTCGAACCCGTCCGCCGCACCGATCATGAAGCGCAGCTCGCGCACGCCATCGTCGCGCCAGCGCCCGATCCTGTCGGCCAGCGCCTTGGAGGGCAGCACTTCGCCGGTTTCGTCGAGCATGACGATACGGGTCTGCGGCTCGAGCGCGGGCATCTTGCCGCCCGTATCGGGCAGTTCGGTGATCCGCGTCGGCCACGGCACGCGCTTGAGATACCGCTCGACCAGCTCCGCCTCGGGGCTACGCCCGATCCGCCCGCGCGCGACGATATGGATCAGCATCGGCGCGGTTCAGTCGTGCAGGATACGAAGACGGCATCAGCTGGCGGCTTAAACAGGCAATCACGCCCAGCCCCACCACCGTCATCCTGAACCGGATTCAGGATCCATCGGGCGGCTAAGCCCCGGACACGATGGTGCGCTTCGTCATCCCGGCACAGTGGATCCTGAAACAAGTTCAGGATGGCGGCGGTTATTTGGCGACCGACTTCAATCGTCGGAATCGTCGTCGTCTTCGAAGGCCGCATAGTCTTCGTGCTTGGCCGGCGTCGCCGGTGCTTCAGGTGCATCGCCGAACGCCCACATCCGCTCGAGATTGTAGAAGCTGCGCACTTCCGGGCGGAACAGGTGGACGATTACGTCGCCGGCGTCGATCAGCACCCAGTCCGCGGTCGGCAGGCCCTCAATGCGGGTCTGGCGGCCGAGATCGGCCTTGATCTTCTGCTGCAGCTTCTGCGCCATCGACGCCACCTGGCGGGTCGATCGACCGCTGGCGATGACCATGAAATCGGCGATGCTGGATTTGCCGGCCAGCGGGATCGAGATCGTCTCGACCGCCTGGTCGTCGTCGAGCGAGGCGAGAATCAGCGCATGCAGGGCCGCTACTTCTTCGGGGTCGGTCGCACGGATAACGGGGAGAGTTGAGGCCAAGACGATTCCTAGGTTGATCGGGTTGTCGGCATGAAACGCCGCTGCCAGGCGGGATCGGCCCTGCGCAGGCCGCTCGCGGAGGTCGGGTCAAGGCGGAATCGCAACAGCACGAGGGCCGGCAGTCTCCACGTCGTCCAGCTCTTCGCCTGGTGTGCGGGCCGCTGCCAGCGCCGCAACCAACCCATCGCGACGCCCGCGTGGGCCGCATGCTCATAGCCCGGACGCGCGACAACCGCAATCGGAACCTCGCGGGCGATTCCGCGCCAGTCGCGCCAGCGGTGGAACTGCGCGAGATTGTCGCCCCCCATCAGCCAGATGAAGCGGTTGTCGGGGTAACGGCGGACCAGCTTGCGCAGCGTATCGACGGTGTAGCGCGTGCCCAGGCGCGTCTCGATATCGCTCGGCCGGATCGGCGCATTGCGGCTCATCGCGCGCGCCGAGGCGAGCCGGATAACCAGCGGCGCCATATCCGTCGCGCCGTCCTTGAGCGGATTGCCCGGCGACACCAGCCACCATACTTCGTCGAGCCCGAGCGCGCGGATCGCCGCCAGGCTGATCGCGCGATGCCCCGAATGCGCCGGATTGAACGAGCCGCCGAGCAGGCCGACCTTCAAGGCCTGACCTGCCCCGTGCCGCGCCCGACCCATTTGTACGTCGTCAGCCCTTCCAGCGCGACCGGCCCGCGCGCGTGGAGCCGGCCGGTGGCGATGCCGATTTCGCCCCCCAGCCCGAACTCGCCGCCATCGGCGAATTGCGTCGAGGCGTTCCACAGCACGATCGCGCTGTCGACCGCGGCGATGAAGCGCTCGGCGATGCGCTCGTCCTCCGCGATGATCGCGTCGGTGTGATGCGATCCGTGCGCAGCGATATGCGCGATCGCCGCCTCCACCCCGTCCACGATCGCGACCGAGGCTATCGCATCGAGATATTCGGTATCCCAGTCGGCATTGTCGGCCGCGGCGATCGACGGATCCAGCACACGCGCGGCGGCATCGCCGCGCACTTCGCAGCCCGCTTCTGCAAGAGCGGTGATCAACGCGCTCGCCTGGGGGTAGGCGCGGTCGATCAGTAGGGTTTCCATCGCCCCGCACACGCCGGTGCGGCGCAGTTTCGCGTTGACGGCGATCGCCGCGGCCATCGCCGGCGCGGCCGATCCATCGACATAGACGTGATTGATGCCGTCGAGATGCGCCAGCACCGGCACCCGGGCTTCGGCCTGCACGCGCGCGACAAGGCTCTTGCCGCCGCGCGGCACGACCAGATCGATCACCCCGTCGGCGGCCAGCATCGCCCCAACCGCCGCCCGATCCGTCGTCGGCACGAGCAGGGCGATATCGGCGGGCAGCCCTGCCTCGACGAAGCCGGCGACCAGCGCGGCATGGATCGCGCGATTGCTGTGCTGCGCTTCCGATCCGCCGCGCAGGATCACCGCATTGCCCGCCTTGACGCAAAGGGCGGCGGCATCGGCGGTAACGTTCGGCCGGCTTTCATAGATGATCCCGATCACGCCGATCGGCACGCGTATGCGTGACAGCTGCAGGCCGTTGGGCCGCGCGCTGCGATCGATCACCGTGCCGATCGGATCGGGCAGATCGGCGATCGCCGCAACGCCCGCGGCCATGCCCTCGATCCTCGTGTCGTCGAGCATCAGGCGATCGAGCATCGCCCCGGACAGGCCGATCTCGCGCCCGTGCGCCATATCCCGGGCATTGGCAGCGAGGATCGCCGGTGCGGCGGCGCGCAGCGCATCCGCCGCCGCTGCCAGCGCCGCCCGTCGCGCGTCGCTCGGCAAGCCGGCGACAATCGCCCCGGCGGCGCGCGCGCGGCGCCCCATGTCGGCGATCAGGGCCAGCGGATCGATCGTGTCGGTCATGCCCAACCCGCTATCACGCGGGCCCGATCACGCCAAATAGCTATCGCTTTATCGCGTCCCGGTGATAGGCATGGTGTCGATGACGGGGGGAATCGAAGCGGTCGGCGATATCGCCACCGGCACCATGCTGGGCCGGGCGGTCGAGCCGTGCGCGGGCGACGCCCATATGCGCCACGCCGATCACGGCCTGTGCCTCAATTGCGGCACGGCGCTGATCGGCGATTATTGCCACGCCTGCGGGCAGGCGGAGCATGTCCACCGTACGCTGGGATCGATCGGGCACGATCTGCTGCACGGCGTGTTCCACTTCGAAGGCAAGATCTGGCGCACGCTGCCGATGCTGGTGTTTCATCCCGGCGACCTGACGCGGCGCTATATCGCCGGCGAACGCGCGCGCTTCGTGTCGCCGCTCGCGCTGTTCCTGTTCATGGTGTTCCTGATGTTCGCCTCGATCCACACCTTCAATGGGGATCTGGGCAGCGACATGCCCCCTGCGGCACGCGCATCGGCGATCAGGAATATCGACAAGGAAATCGCCGACACCAAGGCCAGGCTGGCGCAGGCGACGGTGCAGCCGCGCGCTGCGACATCGACCGCGGAGGACCTGCAACGCGAACTCGCCGGTCTGCAGACCGCACGTAGCGTAATGAGCGGCAAGCGGATGCTCGGCGATCCCGATTTCGCCTTTTCCAACGGCACCACGCCCTGGCCCGCGCTCAACAAGGGCCTTGCCAAGGCCAATGCCAATCCGGGGCTGATGCTCTACAAGCTGCAATCGAGCGCGTATAAATATAGCTGGGCGCTGATCCCGATCTCGACGCCGTTCGTGGCGCTGCTGTTCCTGTGGCGGCGGCGCTACAAATTGTACGATCACGCGATCTTCGTGACCTATTCGCTCGCCTTCATGATGATCATGGTCGTCGTGCTCAGCGGGATGATCAGGCTGAATGCCTCAGAGACCCTGATCAGCAGCATCGCGTTGCTGCTGCCGCCGCTGCACATGTTCGTGCAGCTGCGCGGCGCCTACGAATTGCGCAAGCGCTCGGCGCTGTGGCGCACGATCGCGCTGATCAGCTTCGCCTGGATCGCCTTGCTGACCTTCGTCATGCTGCTGCTGGCGGTCGGGCTCAGCGGCTGACGCGGCGCGGCGCGGCCGCCGCCCCCTGCGGGCACGGATATTTCGCGACGATCACGCGCGACAGGCCGTCCTTCATGCTCATGCCGCGCTGTGCCGGGGGAATCGTCCGGAGCGCTGTAAGAAATTCCTCGCTGCCCATCTTGTTCTTGCCGTCGGACTTGGGCGGGCAGGCGAGCGGCGGCTTGCCGGCCGCCTCGCGCGCCTTCTTCTCGGCCTGCAGCTGTGCCGCGACGGTCGCCATCTCGGCCTTGAGCAGCTTCACGTCGGGCGAGAACATCGCCATCATGCCCTTGGCCTTGAGCGCCTCGACCTTGCTGAGAAACGTCTGCACGCTCATCGGCGCGCGCACCTGTGCGGTGGCCGCGGCCGGCACGGCGAGCGCCGCCGCCAGCATGATCATTCGTTTCATCAAAAACCCTCCCGCAACGGCTGTCGCGGGAGGGTTATGAAGGCCGGCATGAACCGGGAATGACCGGGTCAGGCGCCGAGCGGGCTCGGCGTGCCGAACGGGCCCTTGGGGCGCCGCGTCTTGGGGATCGAGGTGCCGCCTGCCGGCACGACCGGCGTCTTGGGGCCGCTGTCGCGGTCGATCTGCTCGCCGGCGATCAGCGCCTTGATCTCGTCGCCGGACAGCGTCTCATATTCGAGCAGCGCCTCGGCCAGCAGATGCAGCTGGTCGATATGCTTGTTGAGCAGCTCCTTGGCGCGGTTGAGCCCGCCCTCGACGATGCGCTTGATCTCGCCGTCGATCAGCTCGGCGGTCTGGTTCGACATGCGCGCCGGACGACCCGACGAGTAACCGAGGAAGCTCTCGCCTTCCGGCTCGCCATATTCGAGCGGCCCGACCACGTCCGACATGCCCCAGCGCGTGACCATGTCGCGCGCCAGATTGGTGGCGTACTGAATGTCCGACGACGCGCCCGACGAGACCTTGTCATAGCCGAAGATCACTTCCTCGGCGACGCGACCGCCCATCGACACGGCAAGGTTGGCGTACATCTTGTCGCGGTGATAGCTGTAACTGTCCCGCTCCGGCAGCCGCATGACCATGCCGAGCGCACGGCCGCGCGGGATGATCGTCGCCTTGTGGATCGGATCCGAGGCCGCCTCGTGCACCGAGACGATCGCGTGGCCGGCCTCGTGATAGGCGGTCATGCGCTTTTCGTCGTCGGTCATCACCATCGAGCGCCGCTCCGCGCCCATCATGACCTTGTCCTTGGCTTCCTCGAACTCGCTCATCGCGACCAGCCGCTTGCCCTTGCGCGCGGCGAGCAGCGCCGCCTCGTTGACGAGGTTGGCGAGATCTGCGCCCGAAAAGCCCGGCGTGCCGCGCGCGATCACGCGCCCGTCGACGTCGGGTGCCAGCGGCACCTTCTTCATATGCACTTCGAGGATCTTGATGCGGCCCTCGATATCCGGCCGCGGCACGACGACCTGGCGATCGAAGCGACCCGGACGCAGCAAGGCGGGATCGAGCACGTCAGGACGGTTGGTCGCGGCGATGATGATGATGCCTTCGTTCGCCTCGAACCCGTCCATCTCGACCAGCAGCTGGTTGAGCGTCTGCTCGCGTTCGTCATTGCCGTTGCCGAGACCGGCACCACGATGGCGGCCGACCGCATCGATCTCGTCGATGAAGACGATGCACGGGGCAGACTTCTTGGCCTGTTCGAACATGTCGCGCACGCGGCTCGCGCCGACGCCGACGAACATCTCGACAAAGTCCGAGCCCGAGATGGTGAAGAACGGCACGCCGGCCTCACCCGCGATCGCGCGGGCGAGCAGCGTCTTGCCGGTGCCCGGCGAGCCGACCAGCAGCGCGCCCTTGGGGATCTTGCCGCCGAGACGCGCGAACTTGGTCGGGTCCTTCAGGAACTCAACGATCTCCTCGAGCTCCTCGCGTGCCTCGTCGATGCCGGCGACATCCTGGAAGGTCACGCGGCCTTCCTTTTGCGTCAGCATCTTCGCGCGGCTCTTGCCGAAGCCCATTGCGCCGGAGCCGGAATTCTTCTGCATCTGGCGCAACACGAAGAAGGCGATGCCGAGGAACAGCAGGAACGGCAGCGAATTGATCAGCATGACCTGCCACAGCGCCGGGCCCTCCTCGGGCTTGGCGGTGATCACGACGTTCTTCGTGCGCAGCCGTTCGATCAGCTGCGGATCGGGGATGGCATAGGTCTTGAAGCGATTGTCGTCGGTCAGCGTGCCGGAAATGACATCGCCCGACACGTTCACTTCACGCACCGTGCCTTCCTCGACCTTATCGAGGAACGAGGAATAGGCGATCGCCGTGCCGGCCGGCTGGCGGCCGGGCGAATCGAACAGCGCGACAAACATCGCCAGCGCAAGCAGAATGCCGACCCAGATCAGCAGGCTCTTCATCCACGGATTGGGCTCGTTGCCATCCGGACCGGGCTGCGGCTTGTCGTTGTCGTTCATGAGGCTTCGGGTACCTTTCGTCCCCCATAAGATAAGCGCGCGCGGGTTAATGGCAATGGAACAGAATCGAGATTGCGTCCGTCAGCCCGCGCGACGCGGTGGCGCGGCGGTAAAATGCCAGGTTTCGCCCCGCGCGCTGGCCATGACACCGGCCTGCGTCGCCCGCCCGCCCGCCGCCAGCGCATCGAGCAGCGGCTCGATATTCGCCGCGTCGCTCCACGCCGGCGCGATGATCGCGCGGTCCTCGCGCACGCGCGCGATCGCGCCGCGGGCGAGGCGGCGGCACAGTTCGCGCGGCAATCCGGCCATGTCGATCGTGCAGTCGCCGGGCGCGCTGGGCCGACGCCGCGTGTCCAGCAGCCACGCCTCGAACGCGCGCAGCTCGCGATCGGTTTCCGCGAGATAGCCCGCCGAACGCGCGATCGCCGCCGCATCCAGCCACGGCGCCTGGCGCAGCAGCGCGCGAAACTGCGTGCGATCGTAGCGCGCGCTGGCATTGCTCGGATCGTCAACGAACGGCAGCGCCCAGTCTTCGGCCAGCGCGCGCAGCTCGGCGCAGCGCCAGCCGAGCAGCGGGCGGAGCAAGGTCAGCGTGTCGCTGAGCGGGCGGCGCGGGCGGATGCCCGCCAGGCCGGCCAGCCCCGATCCGCGCGCGGCGCGCATCAGAAAGGTCTCGGCCTGATCGTCGGCATGATGCGCGGTAAGCAGGATCGCGGCACCCGCCTGCGCCGCCCAGTCGGTGAGCAGCGCGTAGCGCGCGGCACGGGCGGCGGCCTGGAGGTTTGCCGTGGCGAGCGGGGTGGCGGGGCGGAGCGTCGCATGCGGCACGCCCGCCCCGAGCGTCGCGCAAAAGCCGGCGACCATCGCTGCCTCGGCCGCCGCCGCCGCGCGCAGCCCGTGATCGACCGTCGCCGCGATCACCTGCCCCGGCCAGGCGCGGGCGGCCAGCGCGAGCAGCGCGATACTGTCCGGCCCGCCCGACACGGCGATCGCAATGATATCGTCCGGTCGGACCGCTCGCCCGAGCGCCGTCGCGGCGTCCACGCGCAAGCGCTCGACAGGATCGCCGCGCCCGGTCATCCGGCCGTCAGGCCGCGATGGGCGATGCTATTTCCCGCATTTCTGCGCCGTCCGCCCCTTGGTGACGCCGGCCTTCATCGCCTCCGACAATTTATCCGGATAGACATCGGTCAGTTCGTCATAGACCTTGCAGATCTCGCTCGACGGCTTCTTCAGCACGGTCAGCGCCTGGGCGAGATAATAGAGGCTTTCGTGCGCGCGATCGCCCTTCGGATTGGCGCGGTAATTGTCGTAAAAGGCCAGCACCGCGAGATTGGGCTTGCCCTCGTCGAGCAGCGACCGGCCGAGCATGTTCTGCGCGCGGCTGACGCGGCGGTGCTGCGGATAGGTCTTTACCAGTGCCTTGAACTGCGTTTCCGCCTCGGGATACAATTTCGCATCCCACAGCCGATAGCCGTAATTGTAGATGTCCTCGCCGGCATCGTCGGTCTCCGGCTTCTCGACCGCCGCGATCCGCTGCGCGCGCGCCGGATCCTTGCTCGTCGTTGCCGTGGTCGGCGGCGGCGTCACGGGCCTAGCCGTTCCGGTCCCCGTCCCCACCGGCTTCGACGCGCCTGGCCGCGGCGTCGCACGGATCGGTGCCGGCTCTTCGCCCACGTCGCCCGCCCCGACGCGCGGCCCGGTCGAGGCGGTGGTATCCTCCAGCGCCTTCAACCGCGCATCGGTGCTGCGCTTGTAGGCGGCGAACGCATCCTCCACCTGGCGCATCTTGAACTGGTTCTGCTCGACCTGCCCGGTCATCGTGCGCAGCTGCGATTCCAGCGCATCGACGCGCGCGATCAGATCGGTCACCGCGCTGTTCGACGGCGTTCCGATGTCGCTGACGGCATCGGTCCCGGTGATCTCGGGCTGGATCAGCTTGCCCCCGGCGGTCGGGAATACCTTGCGCTGCACCGCGCGCATCTGGCCCTCGAGCCGGTCGACCCGCACCTCGACACCCGACTGTGCCGTCGCCGGACAGGCCAGCGTCGCCGTGCCGATCATCAACCCCGCTATCGTCAGTAACTTACGCATGACACCCCCCGGTGCAGATGGATGGAATACTCTAGCTGACATCGTCGTCCTGTCGCCAGCCTTAAGGTGTCGGGGTCGACGCGGCCGCCGGTGCCGGCGTGGTCGGTGCCGGCGGATTGGTCACTGCCGGCGGCGTGGTGCTGGTGCGGGTCTGCTGCGCCGGGGCTGCCCGGCGCTCGGGCTGCGCGCTGGCGGAGGGCGCTCGGAAAGCGGGCGGCACGGCATCGCCGGTGCGCGCGGCTGGCGCCGTGGCCGCCGCCGGCGCAGCTGCCGGGGTTGGCGTCGGCGCAGTACCGGCGCCGCGCCCGGTCAGCGCCGCGGCGCTGATCCCGACATCCTTGATCGCGAGCCGGCCATCGCCGAGCGCCGGCAGCGCGGAGCCGTTCAGCGTTACCGACAATTTGTCCGGCCGGCCGACATTGATCATCGGCCCGTTGGCGTCGGACGGCACTTCATAGCGTTCGCCGGGCTTCAGCGTGTCCTGGAACAGCGTCTTGCCGGCGGCGTCGTAGACCCGCATCCACACCTCGTCGGTCGCGGTGAGCACGACCTGCCCGCTGGTCGGCGCGACCGGCGCCGGCACGTCGATCACCGCGGCGGGCTGCACGCTATTTTCGGCCACCGGCATCCCCGCACCGTCATCGCCGCGGAACAGGTTGGTGCCATACCACAGGCCGACCGCGATCAGCAGCAGCACGACGACGACGATGCTGCCGACCACCACGCCGCCAGTCGGCGTGCGCTTGGGATCGTCGATCTCGTACATCTCGTAATTGGTGCGCTGCACGGTCTGGTCGCTGGCGCCGCGAACATCGCGCGCGATCGCCACTTCGTCCGCGCCGACCGCGCGGGCATAGGCCTTGGCGAAGCCGACCGCATAGGTCACCGACGGAAGGCCGGAATAATCGTCCTTCTCGATCGCTTCCAGCTGGCGCAGCGGGACACGCGTGCGCGCGCCGATTTCGGCCAGCGACAGGCCTTGCGCCTCGCGCGCCGCGCGCAGCCTTTCCCCCACCGTCTTGGGGAACAAGGTGGCGTCGTCGGCCGGGACGGTATCGGTCATGAAGCTCTCCGGCAGGAATGGTGCGACCTGTTGGTCCTGCGTGTCTTGGCCGCTCGTGTCTCAAAGGGGGACCGTGCTGTCAACGCCTAGGCCGGGCGGCACGGCACGGGATCAGGCCAGTTCGACGCCATTGTCCGCCGCCCAGGCGGTCAGCGCGGCGCGCAGATCGCGGGGCGGGGTTTTCAGCAGCGCGGCCATGTGCGCCATCAGGGCGGCACGATCGAGCGAGCGGACCATCGCCTTGATCGGGCCGACCGCGGCCGGCGTGATCGACAGCCGCTCGATCCCGAGCCCGATCAGCGCCATCGCCTCGAGCGGCCGACCGCCCATTTCGCCGCATACCGCCAGCGGCTTGCCCGCCGCACGGACCGGCGCCTCGACCCGCGCGAGGAAGCGCAGGATCGCCGGGCTCAGCCAATCGTAGCGTTCGGCGAGCTTGGGATGCGCGCGATCGGCGGCAAACAGGAACTGCGTCAGATCGTTGGTGCCGATCGACAGGAAATCGAGCCGCGGCAGCAGCACGTCGAGCATTTCGGCGAGCGCCGGCACTTCGAGCATCGCACCATAGCGGATCTCGGTCGGCAGTCTTTTGCCGCGTGCGTGCATCCATTCGCGCTGCGCCGCGAACAAGGCCTGTGCCTCGTCGAACTCCCACGGCTCGGACACCATCGGGAACATCACGTTGAGCGTGCGCCCCGCCGCCGCCTCGAGCAGCGCGCGCGCCTGCACCTTCATCAGCCCGCCGCGATCGAGCGCGAGGCGCAGCGCGCGCCAGCCCATCGCCGGATTTTCCTCCTCCTCGTCCGCTCGGTTGAGATAGGGCAAGGCCTTGTCGCCGCCGATATCGACCGTGCGGAAGATCACCGGGCGGTCGCCCGCGGCGTCCAGCACCTCGCGGTACAGCCGCTGCTGTTGCGCCTTGGCCGGCAAGGTGGCCGAGACCAGGAACTGGAATTCGGTGCGGAACAGGCCGATCCCGTCCGCCCCGGTCACGTCGAGCGCGGCGACATCGTCGCGCAACCCGGCATTGACCATCACCGTGATGCGGTGCCCGTCCTTGGTGATCGGCAGTTCGCCCTTCAGCGCGGCGAACACCGCGCGGCGCTTCTGGCGCAGATCGAGTTTGGCCTCGAACGCCTCCTCCATGCCCGCCGCCGGCCGCGCGAGGACATTGCCCGCCGTCACGTCGAGCAGCAGCAGATCGCCCTCGGCAACGGCGCGGCGCACGCCCTTGACGCGGCCCAGCACCGGCACGCCCATCGCGCGCGCGACGATCGTGACGTGCGCGGTCAGCGATCCTTCTTCGAGCACCACGCCCTTCAGGCGGCGGCGATCATATTCGAGCAGTTCGGCCGGGCCGAGATTGCGCGCGATCAGGATCGTGTCCTGGCGCAGCCCGCCCTGCGCGGCCGTGCCCATCTGGCCCGAGACGATGCGCAGCAGCCGGTTCGACAGATCCTCCAGATCGTGCATGCGATCGGCCAGCAGCGGATCGTCGATCTGGCGCATTCTCGCGCGCGTGCGCTGCTGGACGCGCTCGATCGCCGCTTCGGCGGTCAGCCCGGAATCGATCGCCTCGTTGATGCGCCGCGCCCAGCCCTCGTCATAGGCGAACATCTTGTAGGTCTGCAGCACCTCGTCATGCTCGCCGCCGACGCCGAATTCGGCCTGGCTGGCGATGCGCTCGATCTGCTCGCGCATCTTGTCGAACGCGGCATAGACGCGGTGGCGTTCGGCCTCGGTGTCTTCCGCGACGGTATGTTCGATCGTCACGCGCGGTTGGTGATAGACGGCGTAACCGCTGGCCATCCCCTCGACGAGCTTGAGCCCCGGGATCCGCATCGTCGCGGTCGATTGCGGGCGCAGACTGGCGGCCGAGCTGGCATCGACCAGATCGGCATTGGCGATCAGCTCGCTCAGCACCATCGCCACCGTCTGCAGCGCCTCGATCTCGACATCGTCATAACGGTGCGGATCGGCATGCTGCACGCACAGCACGCCGACCGAGCGTTCGCGGCGGATGATCGGCACGCCGGCAAAGCTGTGGAACTTCTCCTCGCCGGTTTCGGGGCGATAGGCGAAATCGGGATGGCTCGCCGCCTCGTCGAGATTGAGCGTTTCGCCCTGCTCGGCGATCGTGCCGACCAGCCCCTCGCCCAGCGCCAGCGTGGTGACGTGCACCGCCTCTTCCGCCAGGCCGCGAGTGGCGTACAGTTCGAGCACGCCGTCGCGCAGCAGATAGATCGAACAGACCTCGCTCGACATCGCTTCGCCGACGATGCCGACCACGGCGTTGAGCTTGGCCTGGGCCGGCGTGCGCGACGCCATCACGTCGTGCAGTCGAACCAGGATTTCACGGGCGGAGGCGACGGCGGAGGGCATCGGGATTGGCTAGCAGGTTGCAGGCGATCGGGCCATAACCCGACGGCGAAAGCAATTCTGTTTCCCGCCCAAGGCCGGGGCCACCGAATCAGGCATCGAACAGCCCTTCCTGTACGCCCGCCGGCGGATTGAGCCCGAGATGCTTCCAGCCGCCGGCGTTGAGGCAGCGGCCGCGCGCGGTGCGCGCGATCAGCCCCAATTGGATGAGATAGGGCTCGATCACTTCCTCGACCGTGTCGCGCGGCTCGCTCAGGCCCGCGGCAAGCGTCTCGACCCCGACCGGGCCGCCGCGATAGATGTCGGCGATCATCATCAGATAGCGCCGGTCCATTGCATCGAGCCCGAGCTTGTCGACTTCGAGCCGGTTGAGCGCCGAATCCGCCGCCACCGCATCGACCAGATCATGCCCCGCGGCATGCGCGAAGTCGCGCACCCGGCGCAGCAGCCGCCCGGCGATGCGCGGCGTGCCGCGGCTGCGCCGCGCGACCTCGGTCGCGCCGTCGGGCGAGATGGCGAGACCAAGCAGCCCGGCGGCGCGGGTCACGACGCGCTGCAATTCCTCGACCGTGTAGAAGGTAAGCCGCACCGGGATGCCGAAGCGATCGCGCAGCGGCGTGGTCAGCAACCCCTGCCGCGTCGTCGCGCCGACCAGGGTAAAGCGCGGCAGATCGATCCTGACCGAGCGCGCCGATGGCCCCTCGCCGATCATCAGATCGAGTGCGCGGTCCTCCATTGCCGGATACAGCACTTCCTCGACCGCCGGCTGGAGCCGATGGATCTCGTCGATGAACAGCACATCGCCATCCTCGAGATTGGTGAGGAGTGCGGCGAGATCGCCCGACTTGGCGATCACCGGGCCCGACGTGGCGCGGAACCCCACCCCCATCTCGCGCGCGATGATCTGCGCCAGCGTGGTCTTGCCGAGCCCCGGGGGGCCGAAGAACAGCACGTGATCGAGCGCATCGCCACGCGCGCGCGCGGCGGCGATGAACACGCGCAGATTCTCGCGCGCCGCCTTCTGCCCGACAAAGTCGTCGAGCGACTTGGGGCGCAGCGCGGCATCGACATCGTCGGGGGTGCGCGCAGGGGTCAGGAGGCGGTCGTCGGTCACCTCCGTTCCCTACACGTTCCCGGTCGACGCTGTCGAGCCGGGACCGCGCGCCGCCCGGGCCGCGTCACCGCGTCAGGGCTTGGCCGCCTTGCGCAGCGCAAGACGCACCAGTGCATCCAGCGTCGACCCGGCGCCGAGCTCCTCCTCCGCCGCGGCCACCGCACCCGCGGCTTCGGCCGGGCGGAAGCCGAGGTTGAGCAGCGCCGAGACGGCATCGGCGCCCGCCCCGCTCGGCGCGATGCTCGTGCCTGCCGGGCCGAGCACGATGCCGCCGGTCTTGTCCTTCAGTTCGCGCACGATGCGCTCGGCGAGCTTCGGGCCGACGCCGTTGGCGCGCGCGACCATCGCCTTGTCCTGGCTGGCGATCGCGCGGGCAAGATCGGTGGGTTCGAGCGCGGAGAGGATCGCCAGCGCGACCCGCGCGCCGACCCCCTGCACGCCGGTCAGCAGCCGGAACCAGTCACGCTCGCCCGCCGTGGCGAAGCCGACCAGGCGGATGAAATCCTCCGCCACCAGCATCTCGGTGTGCAGCATGCACGCCTCCCCCACCGGCCCGATCGCCGCCAGCGTGCGCGACGAGGCGCCGACGAGATAGCCGACGCCGCCGACCTCGATCACTGCATGGTCGATATCGGTGGCCGCGAGGATGCCCTTGAGATGTGCGATCATCGCCGCTTGCTAGCAGGTCCGCCCGGCCGCGGGGAGGGGGATCAGGGCAGGCGTCGTGCGCTGGCCAGATGGTGCGCGTGGCAGATCGCCACCGCCAGCGCATCGGCGGCGTCGGCGCCGTCGATCTTCACGCCGGGCAGCAATCGCGCGACCATCGCATGGACCTGCGCCTTCTCGGCGCTGCCGGTGCCGACCACCGCCTTCTTGACGAGGCGCGGGGCATATTCGCCGGGCGCAATACCATGGCGCGCCACCGCGCACAGCGCCACGCCGCGGGCATGCGCGAGCTTCAGCGTCGATTGCGGGTTGGTGTTGACGAACACTTCCTCGACCGCCGCACCTTGCGGGTCGTGATCGGCGATCAGCGCGGCGATCATCGTATCGAGATGCGCCAGCCGCCGGGCCAGCGGCGCGGCGGTATCGGTCTTCAGCTTGCCGTTGGCGAGATGCGACAGGCGGTTGCCCTCGGCGCGGATCAGCCCCCAGCCGGTCGTGCCGAGGCCGGGATCGAGGCCGAGGATGATCACTTAATTCCTCCCCGGAACGGGGAGGTGGCAGCCTGCAAGGCTGACGGAGGGGGTGAGCCGGCAACGCTGCGCTTGCGGAGAGCCCCCTCCACCATTTGCCGAAAGAGGCAAATGGTCCCCCTCCCCGTCCCGGGGAGGAGCTTATGCCTCAACCCAGTTTCTCCATGACCTCGTCGGAGATTTCGTAATTGCCCCACACGGTCTGCACGTCGTCGTCATCGTCGAGCGTGTCGAGCAGCTTGAACAAGGTCGCGGCATCGCCCTCGCCCACGTCGACCATGATCTGCGGGCGCCAGGCGAGCTTCGCACCGTCCGGCTCGCCCAATACCGGGGTCAGCGCCTTGACGACCTCGTGCAGCGATTCGTTCGAGGTCCAGATCTCATGCCCGTCCTCGTTCGACGTCACGTCGTCCGCGCCGGCCTCGAGCGCCGCCTCGAACACCGTGTCGGCGTCGCCCGCGCTCGCCGGATAATTAATCAGCCCCAGGCGATCGAACGCATGGCTGACCGACCCGCCGGCGCCGAGATTGCCGCCATTCTTGGCCACCGCGGTGCGCACGTTGGTCGCCGTACGGTTGCGATTGTCGGTCAGTGCCTCGATGATGAGGGACACGCCGCCGGGGCCGAAGCCCTCGTAGCGGATTTCCTCGTACGTCTCGGCATCGCCGCGGCTCGCTTTGTCGATCGAGCGCTGGATATTGTCCTTGGGCAGCGACGCCGCCTTGGCCGCATTGACCGCCATGCGCAGCCGCGGGTTCATGTCCGGATCGGGCAGGCCCATCTTCGCCGCGACGGTGATTTCGCGGCTGAGCTTGGAGAAGAGCGACGAACGCTTCTTATCCTGCGCACCCTTGCGGTGCATGATGTTCTTGAATTTTGAATGGCCTGCCATCGTCCGTCTCTATCCGTTACCGCCAAATCAGGCCAGCCCGGGCGCCGCAGCGCCCAGGCCGATGCCCCGCATCATGCCAGGCCGAGTGCCGCCTTATACGTCTCGAGCAAGGCCTCTGCCTCGTCGCGATGATGCTTTTCCATCCGGCGCAGGCGGACGATCGCACGCATCGTCTTGGTATCGTAGCCGTTCGATTTCGATTCGGCATAGACGTCCTTGATGTCGTCGGCGATGCCCTTCTTTTCTTCTTCCAAGCGCTCGATCCGCTCGATCAGAAGGCGCAACTGCTCCGCGCCGATAACGTCACTCATCATGGTCTCCGAATTGGGGTTGGGCAGAGCCTCTAGGCGGTTCGGCCCGTTCGCTCAACCGTCACTTGGCAACGGCGACCACGCCGCGGTGCATGACGAAGTCGACCCGTTCGAGCGCGCGGACATCGTCGAGCGGTGAGCCGGCGACGGCGATGATGTCGGCGGTCTTGCCGATGGCGAGCGTGCCGACATCGTCGCGCCCGAGCAGATCGGCGCTGCCCACGGTGGCCGCACGGATCGCCTGCATCGGCGTCATGCCGGCGGCGACCATCAGCGCGAACTCCTGCGCATTGTCGCCATGTTTGGAAACGCCGGTATCGGTGCCGAACGCGATCTTCACGCCGGCGGCGATCGCCTTGCTGTGGCTGGCGCGCATCGCTGCCGCCGCCGCTTCCGCCTTGGGGATCGTCGCCGCGGGCAGCGCGCCGCTGCGCGCCTGGGCGAGCGCGGCGACCGGCGCCATCTCGGTCATCACCAGATAGGCGCCGGTGCGCTTGAACAGGGCGATCGCCTCGTCGTCGAGGAAGGTGCCGTGATCGATCGAATCGACCCCGGCGGCGAGCGCGGCCTTGCTGCCCTCTGCGGCATGGCTGTGCGCGGCGACCTTGCGGCCCATCGCATGCGCGGTATCGATGATCGCCTTCATCTCCTCCGGCGTCATCGCGCGGCCGAGCCCGCCGGCGACGTTGGAGAGCACCCCGCCGGTGGCGGCGAACTTGATCACCTTGGCGCCGAGCCCGATCTGCGCGCGCACCGCGCGGCGGCAATCGTCGGGGCCGTCGCACAGGTTGATCTCGGTCTTGTGTACCGCATCGGCGAAGGTTTCGGCCAGGCCGTTGCCGCCATCGCCGTGCCCGCCGGTGACCGAGACCATCTCGCCGGCATTGGTGATCGTCGGCCCCGCGATCGTGCCGGCGTCGATCGCGTCACGCAGGGAGCGGATCCCGCGCGGATCGCCGCCCAGATCGCGCACCGAGGTGAAGCCGGCGTCCAGCGTGGTGCGGGCGTTGACCACCGCGGTCATCATGTCGTCGAAGCGGTCGCGGTTTAGCGCCTCGAGCCGGCTGCGCAGCGGATCGCCGCCGATGCCCCACAGATGGACATGCGCGTCGATCAGCCCGGGGAGGACGAACTTGCGCGACAGATCGACCAGCCTGGCGCCCGCTTCCGGCGCAGCGAAGCCGTCGCGGATTTCGGCGATCTTGCCGTCGCGGATCACGATCGTGCTGTTGCCACGGGGCTTGTCGCCCGGGCGGTCGAGCAACGTGCCGGCATGGATATAGGTGACGGCGGATGTCGCGGCGCTGGTCGGCACGGCGGTCTGGGCGCCGGCGGCGGTCGTCGATAGCAGCGCAAGCGCCGCGAGCATGGCGAACTTCATTTCACTCTCCCCTGTTGTCGACGGTGTCGCGTGGGCGGGGAAAAGGGTCAAGGGTAGCCGGCGCAAGCGTCACCCCAGCGGTCGCTGGGATGACGCATTTCTTGAAGCGGGCTCAGCCCGGATTCTTCTTCATGCTCTCCGCCATCCGCGCGAGCTGTTCGGGCGTCGCCTCGGCCTGATGCGCGTCCTTCCACTGCGCATAGGGCATGCCGTAGATGATTTCGCGCGCCTCCTCCTTGCTCAGCGACGGATCTGCGTCCTGCGTCCATTCCGACAGGCAGTTGCGGCAGAAGCCGGCCAGGCCCATCAGGTCGATATTCTCGGCATCGTCGCGGTGGCGCAGATGCAGGACGAGCCGGCGAAACGCGGCGGCGGCGACCTTGTCGTCGAGAGTGTCCAGCGTTGCCATTTTTGCGTCTCCAAGGTTGATCGGGCCGAGATAGGCTTTAGAGCCGGCGCGGCAAGGCGAGGACCCGAAGATGACCAAGGCAATCAGCCCACGATCGCGCAAGGTACGCATTCTCGCGACGCTCGGCCCGGCGAGCAGCACGCCCGAAATGATCGGCCGGTTGTTCGAGGCGGGGGCGGATGCGTTCCGCGTCAACATGAGCCATGGCGATCAGGAATCGAAGATCGCGGTGATCAAGGCGATCCGCGGCCTGGAAAAGGTCTATGGTCGCCCGACGACGATCCTGGCCGATCTGCAGGGGCCCAAGCTGCGCGTCGGCAAATTTGCCGCAGGCAAGGTCGAGCTGGTCACCGGCAGCATCTTCGTGCTCGACCGTGACGTGACGCCCGGCGACGCGACGCGCGTCGAATTGCCGCACAAGGAGATCTTCGCGGCGATCGAGCCCAATGCCCGGCTGCTGCTCGACGACGGCAAGCTGGTGCTGCGCGTGATCGAGCATGAGGCCGACCGCATCACGACGCGCGTCGAGGTCGGCGGGCCGCTGTCGAACAACAAGGGGCTGAACGTCCCCGACGTGGTCATCCCGATGGCCGCGCTGACGCCCAAGGATCGCAGCGATCTCGCCTTCGCGGTCGATCAGGGGGTCGACTGGATTGCGCTCAGCTTCGTCCAGCGCCCGGAGGATCTCGCCGAGGCGCGCACGCTGATCCGCGGCAAGGCGGCATTGCTGGCCAAGATCGAGAAGCCGTCGGCGATCGATCGCCTGGAGGAGATTATCGAGAATTGCGACGGCGTGATGGTCGCGCGCGGCGATCTCGGCGTGGAACTGCCGCCCGAGACGGTCCCGCCGCTGCAGAAGCGCATCGTCGAGGTATCGCGCCGGCTCGGCCGGCCGGTGGTGGTGGCGACGCAGATGCTCGAATCGATGATCGTCTCGCCCTCCCCGACCCGCGCCGAAGTGTCCGACGTGGCGACCGCCATCTATGACGGCGCCGATGCGATCATGCTGTCGGCGGAAAGCGCGGCGGGCGCCTGGCCGATCGAATCGGTGGCGATGATGAATTCGATCGGCAATTCGGTGGAAAGCGATCCAACGCATGGCGACCGCGTCCACTTCACCGTGACGCGCGCGGACCCGACCACCGCGGACGCGCTGGCCGAGGCGGCGAAGAACATTGCCGCGACCGTCGGCGCGAAGGCGATCGTCTGTTTCACGACCTCCGGCTCGACCGCCCGGCGCGTCGCGCGCGAACGGCCGGGCGTGCCGCTGATGGTGCTGACTCCCCGGCTGGAGACGGCACGGCGGCTCGGGCTTCTGTGGGGCACGCATGCGGTGCACACGCGCGACGTTGAATCGTTCGAGGAGATGGTCGCCAAGTCGAAGCGGATGGTGCTGCGGCACAATCTCGCAGGGCCGGGCGACAGCGTGATCCTGATGGCCGGCGTCCCGTTCCGCACGCCGGGATCGACCAACGTGCTGCACGTGGTGCGCATCATCGGCGACGAACTGAAGGGCCGCGACGGCTAGGCGGAGATCGCCAGCGGGTGATCGAGCAGCCTGGTGTCGCGCGTAAGCAGCCTGGCACCGAGACATTGCGCGTGGACCAGAAGCATCACATCGAACGGATCATGATGGTCGATCGCCACGTCGAGGCTGGCGGCGCAATCCGTACCCGTTAGCGGTGCGAGTTCCATCTCGTTATCAATGACGAATTGCAGCGCCTTGTGGGGATCCAGCAGGTCGCGGCGCCGCATCCCGCCATGCTTGTCCCATTTGATGCGAAACTCCCAGATCGACACGGACGACACAACGAGATCGTTACGTGACATCAGCGCATGTTCGGACCGACTGATCTTGGTCGGCTCAGCCACGAGCCGCTGCACGAAGTGCGTATCGAGCAGGATCCTCACTCGTCGGCGAACTTCTTGTCGAGCCGATCCAGATACTCACCCCAAACTTCACGCGTCCATTCAGGACCCGTGAACGGAATGTCGTCGTCCGCTCCGCTTTCGAAGGTATCGAGCCCCAGTTCGATACGGACCCGCTCGGCGCGGTCCCAATCAAAGCCGGACTTTTTCCGTGGCGGCCCGAGTTCGGCGACCGTCTTGCCGTTACGGGTGATCGACACCTGTTCGCCGCGTTCCGCCGCGTCGAGCGCGTGGGCAAAATTGGCGCGGGCCTCGCGGACGGACATTTTCATGGGACCGACTCCAGATTGTGTACGCGTTGTACACAAACCGGTCGATTCAGGCAAGAATGCCCAGATCGGCCAGATCGCGGCGCAGCGTCTCGGCATCGGTGAACAGCAATGCGTGCATGCCCACCGACTCGGCGCCGGCGACGTTGTCGGCGCGGTCGTCGATGAACACCGCGTCGTCCGCCACCAGCCCGAATCGCTCCAGCGCCAGATGATAGATCGCGGCATCGGGCTTGGTCAGCTTCTCGTCGCCCGACACGACGATGCCGCGGAAGCGATCGAACACGGCCGCTTCGCGCGCGCGGAACGGCGCCCAGAACTCGCCGGAGAAATTGGTGATCGCGTAGAGCGGCACGCCGCCGGCATCGAGATCGGCCACCACCGCATCCATCCCCGGCATCATGCCGGTGATGCTGTCGCCGAAATGCGATCCCCAGCGCGCGATCAGATCGGCGTGCTGCGGATGTTGCGCGCTAAGCTCGGCGGATGTCTCGGCGAACGGACGGCCGGCATCATGCTGGAAATGCCAGTCCAGCGTGGTCACGTCGCGCAGGAATGCATCGAGCGCCCGATCGTCCTCGATCAGGCGCTCGTACAGAACCCGGGGGTTCCACGCATACAGGACGTTGCCGACGTCGAAGACGACGGCCAACGGCCGAGGCAAGATCAGCCCTGGCGTGCCTTGAAGCGACGGTTGGTCTTGTTGATCACGTACGTGCGGCCGCGACGACGGATCACGCGGTTGTCGCGATGGCGGTCCTTGAGGGACTTCAGGCTGTTACGAATCTTCATGATCTGGAATCGCTTCTTGATTCTGGTGTTCGGAAATGACGTGTGCGCCTATAGTCGGGCCGCTATCAAGTCAACCCGCGCGCCCCACGGATCGTCGCGCGGGATGAAGCGTTACACCCTGGCAACAAGATTGCCCTGCGGAGCATATAACAGATGAAAATTGCGGCATTAGGTTTGGCTTTGGCCGCAGCGGCGCTGGCCGGCTGCACGACGACGAGCGCCAGCGGCCCGGTGAGCGTGACGCGCTTCCACCTCGGCGCGCCACTCGAGCGCGGCTCGGTGACGGTCGAACCGCTGCCCGGCGGCGCGGGGCCGAGCCTCGAATTCCAGACCTATGCCGATGCGGTGCGCGAGCAGCTGCTCGCCTCGGGCTATAGCGCGCCGGCCGCTGGCCCCGCGCAATATCTTGCGGTGGTGAGCTTCGCGCGCGCCAGCCGCGAGATCGAGCCGCGCCGCTCGCCGGTATCGATCGGGCTCGGCGGCGGCGGCTTCAGCGGCGGGCGCCGTGGCGGCGGGCTCGGGCTGGGCGGCGGGGTCTCCTTCCCGATCGGCAAGGCCAAGGCACGCTCGGCGGTGGCGTCCGAACTCGCCGTGCAGATCCGCCGGCGCAGCGACGGCACGGTGATCTGGGAAGGCCGTGCGCAGACCGATGCGCCCGAAACCGCGCCCGATGCGCAGGCCAATGTTGCCGCGGGGAAATTGGCGCGCGCGTTGTTCCAGGGGTTTCCGGGTGAATCTGGGCGTTCTATCACGGTGAGATGAGCATCACCATCAACGCCGCCTTCGACAGCGGCAATATCGACCTCGTTTCCGTGACCGGCGACGTGGTCGATCTCAAAATCCGCCGCGACCGGGAATCGGACTTCTTCCAGTGGTTCTATTTCCGCGTCGCCGGTGCGGCAGGCCGCACGCTGACCTTCCGCGTCGTCAACGCCGGCGACTCCGCCTATCCGCAGGGCTGGCCCGGCTATAGCGCGCGCGCTTCGACCGATCGGCTGGCCTGGCGTCAGACGCCGACGCGCTATGCCGATGGCGTGCTCGAATGGGACTGGGACGGCAGCGACGCGCTGGTCTGGTTCGCCTATTTCGCGCCTTATACGATGGAGCAGCACGAGGCGCTGATCGCGCGTACCGCCGCGTTGCCTGGCGTCACCCACCGCGAACTCGGCCAGTCGCTCGACGGTCAAGCGATCGATTGCCTGACGATTGGCAACGGGCCCAAGCCGGTGTGGCTCTATGCCCGCCAGCATCCCGGTGAATCGATGGCCGAATGGTGGATGGAAGGCGCGCTAGAGCGGCTGACCGACACGGCCGATCCGGTGACGCAGGCCTTGCTCGCCAAGGCCACCTTCCACGTCGTGCCCAACATGAACCCGGACGGCACGCGCCGCGGGCATCTGCGCACCAATGCCGCGGGGGTGAACCTCAACCGCGAATGGCATGAACCGACGCCCGAGCGCAGCCCCGAAGTGCTGTGCGTGCGGAACGCGATGGATGCCAGCGGCGTAGCGTTCGCGATGGACGTGCATGGCGACGAGGCAATCCCGGCCAATTTCTTTGCCGGGTTCGAAGGCATCCCCAACTGGTCCGATGCGCAGGGCGAGAAATTCTACGATTTCGGCCGCCGGCTGGAAGCGCACACGCAAGATTTCCAGACGGCGCAGGGCTACGGCAAGTCCGCACCGGGCAAGGCCAATCTCAGCATGTCGACCAATCAGGTCGCCAATCGCTTCGGCGCATTGTCCTTCACGTTGGAGATGCCGTTCAAGGATCACGATCTGAATGCCGATGCCGAGTTTGGCTGGTCGCCCGAGCGGAGCAAGCAACTGGCGCATAGCTGCCTGGAAGTGCTCGCCGACGTGATCGACACGCTTTAGGAAAACCGTTCCCCGGCCTGCGCGGGGAACCAAGGAGACACCATGCCCACCCTAGTCCTGATCCGCCACGGCCAATCCAGCTGGAACCTAGAGAACCGCTTTACCGGCTGGTGGGACGTCGACGTGACCGACAAGGGCGTCGAGGAAGCGCGCGCGGCCGGGCGGCTGATGGCAGAGAAGGGCCTGGATTTCGACCAGACCTTCACAAGCCTGCAGAGCCGCGCGATCAAGACGCTCAACCTGGCGCTCGAGGAAATGGGCCGGCTGTGGCTGCCGGTGGAGAAGGACTGGCGGCTCAACGAGCGGCATTATGGCGGGCTGACCGGACTCAACAAGGCCGAGACGGCGGCCAAGCATGGCGACGCGCAGGTGCATATCTGGCGCCGCAGCTTCGACATCCCCCCGCCACCGCTGGAAGCGGGTAGCGCGTACGATCTGTCGCAGGATCGCCGCTATGCCGGCATCGCCATTCCCGCGACCGAAAGCCTGAAGGACACGATCGCCCGCGTCCTGCCCTATTGGGAAGGCCGCATCGCGCCGGCACTGAAGGACGGCCAGCGCGTGCTGATCTCCGCGCACGGCAATTCGCTGCGCGCGCTGGTCAAGCATCTGTCGAACATTCCCGACGACGAGATCACGTCGCTCGAGATCCCGACCGGCCAGCCGATCGTGTACGAGCTGGACGCGCAGCTGAACGCAACGGATCGCTATTATCTCAGCGAGCGCTGACCGCGCTACCGCCTCCCAATCGTCACCCCGGGCTTGTTCCCGGGTCCACCGCGGGGCTTTCGGCACCGTAACTTGTCGATTGCAAGATTCGCGGCATGGTGGACCCCGGAACAAGTCCGGGGTGACGTTCAGATAGGGCGGCGTGCAACAGCGCGACATCGCCGTTGCCCTTGCTGCCCTGCCCCGCTAACCGCAGAGCATGACGCACCCCCTTGTCGGCATCATCATGGGCAGCACTTCCGATTGGGAGACGATGCGCCATGCCGCCGAGGCGCTCGATGCGCTCGCCGTGCCCTATGAGACACGCGTCGTCTCCGCGCATCGCACGCCGCATCGGCTGTACGATTATGCCGAACAGGCGGGCGTCCGGGGCCTCAAGGTGATCATCGCGGGCGCGGGCGGCGCGGCGCATCTGCCGGGGATGGCGGCGTCGATGACGCATCTGCCGGTGCTCGGCGTACCGGTCGAATCCAAGGCGCTGAAAGGCATGGATAGCCTGCTGTCGATCGTCCAGATGCCCGGCGGCATTCCCGTCGGCACGCTGGCGATCGGCCCGGCCGGCGCGAAGAATGCCGGTCTGCTCGCGGCGGCGATCCTCGCCACGTCGGACGCGATCCTGGCCGAGCGGCTGAAAGCGTGGCGCCAGGCGCAGACCGATAGCGTGGCGAACGACCCGGCATGAAGACGGCGATGACGGTGCTGCCGCCGGGCTCGACGATCGGCATCCTGGGCGGCGGCCAGCTCGGCCGCATGCTGGCCAGCGCGGCGGCCGAACTCGGCTATCGCACGCATGTGCTGGCGCCCGACCGGCAGAGCGTGGCGGCGCAGACCGCCTCCAGCCTGACGCGCGCGGATTATCACAACCGCATCGTGCTCAAGGATTTCGCCGCCGCGTGCGACGTGGTGACGTACGAGTTCGAGAATATCGATGTCGTACCGGTCGAATGGCTGGCGACGCATGTCCCGGTTCATCCCGGTCCCAAGGCATTGCGCGTGTCGCAGGAGCGCGCCGCGGAGAAGAGGTTCGTCGAGAGCCTGGGCGGGCGGCCGGCGCGCTGGGCGGCGGTCAACAGCCGCGAGGAGCTCGAAGCGGGGCTTGCGCATACCGGGACCCCGGCGGTGCTGAAGACCGCGCGCTTCGGCTATGACGGCAAGGGCCAGATGGTCATCGCGACGCCGGCCGATGCCGACGCGGCATGGGAGGCGATCGGCGGACCGGCCGTGCTCGAGGCGTTCGTCGATTTCAGTCACGAATTTTCCGTACTGATCGCGCGTCGCGCCGATGGCGTGGTTGCGCGGTACCCGGTGCCGCATAACGTGCACGAGCATGCCGTCCTGCGCACCTCCACCCTGCCCGCGCCGGCCGAGGTGTTGGCACAGGCAGAGGAAGCGACCGAACTCGCCGTGCGAATTGCCGAGGCGCTCGACTATGTCGGCGTGCTGGCGTGCGAATTCTTCGTCGGCCGTGATGGCCCGGTGTTCAACGAAATGGCGCCGCGTGTGCACAATTCCGGGCATTGGACGATCGAGGGCGCCGTGACCTCGCAGTTCGAGAATCACATTCGCGCGATCTGCGGCTTGCCGCTCGGCGATACCGCGATGACTGCGGCAGGCGTCGCGATGGACAATCTGATCGGCGAGGATGCCGAGCGCTGGGCCGAGATCCTGGCCGAGCCGGGCGCGCATCTGCACCTGTACGGCAAGGATATCCGCCCCGGCCGCAAGATGGGGCATGTCACGCGACTGACGCGCTGATCTGCTCCTCCCCGGCACGGGGAGGGGGACCGCTCGGCTTCTTCAGCCGAGTGGTGGAGGGGGTTAGCCGGCAACGCTGCCCTCGCGCTGCCGGCCCACCCCCTCCACCAGCTTCGCTGGTCCCCCTCCCCGTTCCGGGGAGGAATAAGAAAAGGCCCGCCTCCTCATCGGAAGCGGGCCCTTTCTAGTCGCAATGATCGGTGTGGCTTACGCCACCCGCGTACCCGACATCGGGAAGCTGCCGAACGCGCCGGCGCCGACGCTGCCGGTGATCGTGTCGCCGTCGATCGTCGCGGTGCAATCCAGCGTCATCGGCATCGGCACCGTCATGTTCATCTTCCAGGCGATCGTGTTGCCATCGACCGTGCCGTCGGTGATGTCGACCGAGCCCATCGCGCCGGCATTGGTGCCGGTGAAGGTGGCGCCGTCGCTCTTGACGGTCAGCGTGCTCTTCTGGTCGCCAAGCGGCGACTTGACGATCGTTTCGTAGGTGCCATCGACATCGGCCATCATTTCTCTCCCGAAGCTGGTGCGCCCGCCACGGACGCTGCGGTGATTACCTCCACGGGCAGGCCGACGCTGTCAAGCTGCGGCCGGACCGTCTTGGCATCGCCGACCACCACCCAGACGATCTTCTTCGGGTCGATTGCCGCGCGTGCCGCAGCGTCAAGCTGATCGCGCGTCAGCCCACGATATTTTTGCGTGATCGTCGCATAATAATCGTCCGGCCGCTTGTAGAGATCGTTCGACTGCATTGCGCTCAGCACATCGCTGGACGTTTCGAACGTGCCGGACAGCGCGCGCGTCGCGCCGTTGATCGAGCGCTCGAACTCGGCCTGGGTGAGCGGCTTGGCGCCGACGAACTCGGCGATGTCCTGGCGCAGTGCCTTGATCGATTCGCCGGTCTTGTCGGCCTGCACCGGCGCGCTGATGACATAGGGCGCGCCATTTTCGCTACGCTGGAAATTGCCGCTGACGCCGTACGACCAATGCTTGCCCTCGCGCAGATCCATGTTGATCCGGCTGAGGAAGCTGCCACCCAGCGCATCGTTGGCGGTGATCACCGCGAGCAGATCGTCACTGCCGTTGAGCCCGGTGACGAGCCCGGCCGAAATCTGCGACTGCGGCGAATCCGGGCGATCGACCAGGATGATCTTCGGCGCCGACGTGCCGGTGATCGGGCCGAACGTCTTGGTGCCGGCCGGGCCGACACCCGTCCAGTCACCGAAGCGCCGGTCGAGCGCGGTCTTGACGGTGGCCAGCGGCAGATCGCTGACGACGAAGATCTTGGCCTTTTCCGGACGCAGCCAGGCGTGCTGGAACGCGACCAGATCACCCGGCGTCAGCGTCGCCACCGCGGCGGGATCGCCGCCGCCCGACGATTTGGCATAAGGCGAGGCCGGGCCGTAGATCAGCTTGGGCAGGACGCGCCCGGCAAGACCGCCGGGGCTGGTCAGCTCCTGCGCGATGCCGGCCAGCTGCACGTTCTTGACGCGCGCCACTTCGGCCGGCGCGAACGCCGGGTTGCGCGTGATATCGGCGAACAGTTCGGTCGCCGCGCCGAGATTGGCGCTCGGCGCCGACATCGAGACAAAGGTGCGATCAAGGCTCGCCCCGGTGCCGATATCCATGCCGATCCGCTCGCGCGCCTCGGCGAGCTTGGTCGAATCGAGCGTCCGCGTGCCTTCGTCCATCATGCTGAGCGTCAGCTGCTGCGTGCCGAGCTTGCCCGCCACGTCGGCGGCCACGCCAGCATCGAAGCTGATCACCGCCTGGGTGATCGGCACTGCGGCGCGCTGGGCATAGATAAGCTCAATGCCGTTCTTGAGCCGCGTGCGTTCGACTGCCGGGAAGGTCAGACCGGCGACATCGCCGACCATTGGCAGTGCGCCGCGCGTGCCCTTGGGCGCGGCCGGGGCGGCCTCGACGATCTTCACCTCGGCCGGCACTTCCGCTTCGGCATAGGCGTCGCGCGGGCCGTTGACGACCGACAGGCTGTAGGACGGCCGGGTCAGCCAGGCCGCGGTCGCCGCCTTGACGCTCGCCGGGGTCTGCGCGGCGAGTTGCGCCAGCTGCTTCTTGTAGAAGCCGGGATCGTTCGAATAGAGCGCGCCCTCGGCCAAGGCGACCGCCTTGCCGCCGAACCCGCCGACCGATTCCAGCCCCTCGATCCGATCGACCGTGGTCTTGGTGACATAACGGCGCACTTCGTCTGCGCTCGGCCCGGTCTTGATGAAGTCGGCGACGATCTCGTCAACGCGCTTGGCCACGGCCGCCGCGTCGACGCCTGGGCGCACGACCGTGTAGATGTCGAACGTGCCGACCTGCGCGAAGCTGGAATTGTTGACGCTGACCTGCACCGCGAGCTTTTCCTGGCGCACCAGGATATTCTGCAGCCGCGAGCTGGAGAGGCCGCCGAGCACGCCGGCGGCGACATCGAGCGCGGTCGAATCCTTGTCGTTCAGCCCCGGCACCGGCCAGGAGCGCACCAGCAAGGTCGCAGCGACACGGTCCTTCATGATCTCGGCCTTGGGCGCGGCAAGCTTCGGCACTGGCGCGGTCGGCCGCACGGATTGGGGGCCGCGCGCGATCGCCGCGAAATTCTTTTCGACCAATTGCTTGGCGGTGGCCAGATCGACGTCGCCAGCCAGCACCAGCACGGCGTTGTTCGGGCCGTAATGATCCTTGAACCAGCCCTTCACGTCAGACAGCTTGGCATTGTCGAGATCGGCCATCGAGCCGATCGTCGTGTGGCCGTACGGATGATCGGCCGGGAACAGGCCTTCGTTGAGCTTATACTCGATAAGGCCGTAGGGCTGATTGTCGCCCGAGCGCTTCTCGTTCTGCACCACGCCGCGCTGTTCATCGAGCACGCCCTGGGTGATCGCGCCGGTCAGATAGCCCATGCGATCGGATTCGAGGAACAGCGCACGGTCCAGCGCAGCGGTCGGCACGGTCTCGAAATAATTGGTGCGGTCGAAATAGGTCGTGCCGTTGAAGTCGGTCGCGCCGACCTGCTTCAGGGGTTCGAAGAAATCGTTCGGCGCGTTCTCGCTGCCGTTGAACATCAGATGTTCGAACAGATGCGCGAAACCCGATTTGCCCTTGGGCTCGTGCTTCGAGCCGACATCGTACCATACCGACACGGCGACGACCGGCGCCTTGCGATCGGTGTGCACGATGACGCGGAGGCCGTTGGCGAGCGTGAACGTCTCGTAGGGAATATCGACCTGCTTGACGAGCGCAGACACCGGCGCGGGGGCGGCCGCCTTGGGCGCCGCAAGCGCGGGCGACGCGAGTGCGAACAGCGCCACGCCGGACAGGGCGATGATCTTCGAGGTCATTGGAAAGTTCCTTGAACACATACGATGATGACAGACTGTAGCAGTGACCCGGCGCGGCGCAATTTCTGTATGCGCCGGGTTTTCAAATTCCGTCATCCTGACGCAAGTCAGGATCCATCGTGCCTCATGTCCGGTGGTCCGCGACGCGCGATGGATCCTGAATCGAGTTCAGGATGACGGATGTTCGAGAGGTGCGGCCGGTGCCCCCAGCCGATCGCTCAAGGCCGATAGACCCGCTCGACATTGCGCCGCAGATCCGCCGGCCAGAAGTTCACCGGCTTGGTCTTGTGCGCCACGAACAAGGCCGCCTGATCGGCATAATGCGGCGAATCCGGCCGCGTCGTCGCCGCGCCGTAGGGCTGGATCGAGGTCGATGAGACGCGGCCAGCCTTGTCCCACGTCATGAACATGATGAAACTGTCGCCGTGATTGACCACCAGCCGCCCGTCATCGGCCTCGGTCCAGGTCGAGGCGGCGCGCAGCACGTCCGGCGCGCCGTCGAGCGGCAGATCGATCTTGCCGTGGCGCAGACGCAGCACCGTGCCGAGCGGTGGATCGATCCGCCCGAAATGCTTGGTCAGATAGGCCGCGGCCTTGGCCAGTTCCTCGCGCGGATCCTTCTTCGCCTTGCGCGGATAATGCCAGGCCTGTCCGGCGCGCAGCAGGATCGCGGCGAGCGCCTCGGCCGGATCGTTGCCGTCGAAGCGCCGGTTCCATTTCGCCAGCAATGCCTGCGCCGCGATCAGCGCCCGATCGCCCTTCGGATCGGCCGCCGCAATGTCATCATACCAGCGGGCGGCCCAGCCGAGCTTGCTGATCCCGGTATCATATTTGATGCGATCGAGATCGGCGGCACTGATCGATCCGTCCTGCCCCATCAGCTCCACCGAGCGCGTGCCGCGGTTGGTCGTGTCGGTCTCGATCCCGAGCAGCGGCGAATAATCGCCCGGCTTGAGCTCCGCGCCCGCCCCTGCCGCCTGGAACGGCGTGTTGTTGGCGTTGACCAGGAAGCCGGACGCCGGGTTCACGTTGCGCGGGATCTGCGCCCAGGGCACCGTTCCCGCGGCGAGATCGCGCGACGTGTCGCCGGGCAGCACGGTGCGGTAATCGTAGCCGGGTTTGCGGTTGGGGAAGGCGGCATTGTAGAAATAGGCGATATTGCCCTTGGCATCGCCGTACAGGAAATTGGTCGCCGAGATGCCCTGCAGGCTCATCGCCTGCTGCCACTGCGCGAAATCCTGCGCCCTGGTCAGGCGGTAATATTGCTCGACCATCCGCACCTGATCCGCGCCGCCATAGCGCAGCGCGAACGCGCCGCTCTTGTTGACGATCACCGGCCCCTGCACCGCGCGGTACACGGTCTTGGGAATCGGCAGCACGAACGGCCCCATCTTGACCCGCAGCCAGACGCGCGTCGCCTGCAGCGGCAATTGCCGGCCGTCGAACGCATAGTGATCGCCGGCGGCGTTCAGCTTGAGCTTGTAGACATCGACGAGATCGGGGCGGTTGACCGTGTTGGTCCAGCCGAGATGCTCGTTATGCCCGAGCACCGGGAACGGCACGCCGGGGAAGGTCGCGCCGGCAAAATTCCAGCCGGTGCCGGAATGGACGACGAGTTCGTACCACGCCACCGGCCCGGCCCAGGGCTGGTGCGAATTGGAGACGACGCGGGTGAAGCCATCGGCCGAGCGTTTCGGCGCGACGACGAAGGCGTTGGAGCCGTTCATATTGCCCTCGCCAACCGCGTCCTGCCCCGCCGGCACTGCCAGCGGGCCCGGAGCATCGGGCGTCGGCCCGGCGGTCTCGCGCGGCAGCGGCGTATCGCCGGAAAGCGCGCCCAGCACCTGATCGAGCCCGAAGAAGAACGGGGTCCGCAGCACGAAACCGGTGGCGATGTCCTGCCCGTTGACCGGGAACAGCCGGGACAGGCGCACTTCGCCCGGATGCCGCGCGGCATAGGCGTTGAGCCCGGAGGCATAGCCATCGAGCAGCGCGCGCACGTCGGCCGGCTGCTTCAGGTAATCGCGATTGACCGTCGCGCGAGCGCCGAGCAGGTGCAGCGCATAATCGACCTTGGCGCCGTCCGCGCCGGTCATCGCGCCCAGCCGCCCGCGCGACATCGCGACGGCCTCCTGCAACGTCGCGAAATCGTCCTCGGCATGCGCATAGGCCACGCCGTAGGCGACATCGGGATCGGTCTTGCCGAACACATGGGGCACGCCGAATGTGTCGCGCGCGACGACGCTGTCGTAGCGATGTGCGGGCGGCGGCGCGGCGGCGCTGGCGGAAAGCGGCTCCCATACGATCAGCCCGATGGCCACGAGCACGATCAGCCCGACAAGACCCAGCAACGCCCTGCGTATCATCCCTCATCCTCTTGTCTTGACGTCTTTTGTTTGTCCGTGTGGTACACCAAGCCGACGCCGGCGCCAGCGCAGAACCGTCACGTCTGTCAGTAACCTCCACAGCTTGTGTGACAGAATTACCACACTACATTGCGGTCACAGACTATTGGGGCGACCAATGAACATCGAAAAATTCACCGACCGCGCGAAGGGCTTCCTGCAATCGGCGCAGACCGTCGCGATCCGCCTGAGCCACCAGCGCATCGCGCCCGACCATATGCTGAAGGCATTGCTCGAGGACGAACAGGGCATGGCTGCCGGCCTGATCACTGCGGCGGGCGGCGACGCCAAGCGCGCCGTGACCGAGACCGATCTTGCCTTGTCGAAGATCCCCGCCGTGTCCGGCGGTGGCGCGCAACAGACGCCCGGCCTCGACAACGACGCAGTGCGCGTGCTCGACCAGGCCGAGCAGATCGCGACCAAGGCAGGCGACAGTTTCGTTACCGTCGAGCGGCTGCTCGTCGCGCTGGCGCTTTCGCTCAATACCAGCGCGGGCAAGGCGCTGAAGACCGCCGGCGTGACGCCGGAAGCGCTGAACGCGGCGATCAATCAGGTGCGCAACGGCCGCACCGCCGACAGCGCCGGCGCCGAGGACAAGTTCGACGCGCTCAAGAAATTCGCCCGCGACCTCACCCAGGCGGCGCGCGACGGCAAGCTCGATCCGGTGATTGGCCGCGACGAAGAAATCCGCCGCACGATCCAGATCCTCGCGCGCCGCACCAAGAACAATCCCGTGCTGATCGGCGAACCGGGCGTCGGCAAGACCGCGATCGCCGAAGGCCTCGCGCTGCGCATCGCCAATGGCGACGTGCCCGATACGCTCAAAGGCCGGCGGCTGATGTCGCTCGACATGGGCAGCCTGATCGCGGGCGCGAAATATCGCGGCGAATTCGAGGAGCGCCTAAAGGGCGTGCTCGACGAAGTGAAGGCAGCCGAAGGCGACATCATCCTGTTTATCGACGAGATGCACACATTGGTCGGCGCGGGCAAAGGCGAAGGCGCGATGGACGCGTCCAACCTGCTCAAGCCGGCGCTCGCCCGCGGCGAACTGCATTGCATCGGCGCGACCACGCTCGATGAATATCGCAAGCATGTCGAGAAGGATCCGGCACTGCAGCGGCGCTTCCAGCCGGTCTTCGCCGACGAACCGACCGTCGAGGACACGATCTCGATCCTGCGTGGGCTCAAGGAGAAATACGAGCTGCACCACGGCGTGCGCATCACCGATGGCGCGATCGTCGCCTCGGCGACCTTGTCGAACCGCTACATCACTGATCGTTTCCTGCCCGACAAGGCGATCGATCTGATGGACGAGGCGGCGAGCCGGATCCGCATGGAAGTGGAAAGCAAGCCCGAGGAGATCGAGACTCTCGATCGCCGCATCATCCAGCTCAAGATCGAGCGCGAGGCGCTGAAACGCGAAAGCGACCAGGCCTCGCAGGATCGGCTGACGACGCTCGAGGGCGAGCTCGCCAATCTCGAACAGCAATCGGCCGAGCTGACGACGCGCTGGCAGGCCGAGAAGGACAAGATCGCCGCTGAGGGCAAGCTCAAGGAGCAGCTCGACGCCGCGCGGCTCGAGCTCGAACAGGCGCAGCGCGCCGGCGATTTGGCCAAGGCAGGCGAGCTGTCCTACGGCCGCATCCCCGACCTACAACGTCAGCTCGACGACGCCGCGGGCGTCGCCAAGGGCGCGATGCTACGCGAGGAAGTGACCGCCGACGATATCGCCGGCGTGGTCAGCCGCTGGACCGGCATCCCGGTCGATCGCATGCTCGAGGGAGAACGCGCCAAATTGCTCGGCATGGAAGAAGCGATCGGCAAGCGCGTGATCGGCCAGCAGCAGGCGGTGCGCGCGGTTTCCACCGCGGTGCGCCGTGCGCGCGCGGGGCTTCAGGAAGCGAACCGCCCGCTCGGCTCCTTCCTGTTCCTCGGGCCAACCGGCGTCGGCAAGACCGAGCTGACCAAGGCGCTGGCCGAATTCCTGTTCGACGATCCGAGCGCAATGGTGCGCATCGACATGAGCGAATTCATGGAGAAGCACGCCGTCGCCCGGCTGATCGGCGCCCCTCCCGGCTATGTCGGTTACGAGGAAGGCGGCGTGCTGACCGAGGCGGTGCGGCGTCGGCCGTATCAGGTGGTGTTGTTCGACGAGGTCGAGAAGGCACACGGCGATGTGTTCAACATCCTGCTGCAGGTGCTCGACGACGGGCGGCTGACCGATGGCCAGGGTCGCACGGTGGATTTCAGCAACACGCTGATCATCCTGACGAGCAATCTCGGCAGCCAGTATCTGACCGCGATGCCGGACGGCGCGGATGTCTCGACGGTCGAACCGCAGGTGATGGAGGTGGTGCGCGGGCATTTCCGGCCGGAATTCCTCAACCGGCTGGACGAGATCATCCTGTTCCACCGCTTGGGGCAGAGCGAGATGGCGCCGATCGTCGACATCCAGGTCGGCCGCATCGGCAAGCTGCTCGCGGACCGCAAGATCACGCTCGACCTGACCGATGGTGCGCGGACATGGCTCGGCCGCGTCGGCTACGATCCGGTCTATGGCGCGCGCCCGCTGAAGCGCGCCGTACAGCGCTATCTGCAGGATCCGCTGGCCGACATGATCCTGCGCGGCGAGATCAAGGATGGCGCGACCGTCAGCGTCGATGAAGGGGATGGGAAGCTTGCGCTGACGCTGCGGGGCTGACAAGCTACGGTCGTGTCCAACCAATCCGAACCTTGTGGAGTCGAGCGATGCGTTTGACGAATATTTGTTTTGCTGCCGTTTTACTTGGTGCGACGGGTGCTGCCAATGCTCAGACTTCTGCTCCGGCAGTGGCCGCCGCGCCATCCGGCAAGGTGGTCAAAGATCCAAACCGGATGATCTGCCGGACGCTCGACACGACCGGCAGCCGCCTGAAGCCCGTTCGTGACTGCCGCACGGCGAAGGCCTGGGCCGACGCCCAGGAGCTCGATCGCCGGGACATCGATCGGATACAGGCCAATCGCTACAAGAACGAATGACCGTGGGGCCGGCTTGCCCGGCACGCGGCGCGCCGTGTCGGGAAGCGGCACGATGGTCCGCCGCCCCCGGCAAGTCGGCTCACCGCAGGCGACGTCGGCTCAACACGGATAGCCGAAGCGGGTCGCCCAAGGTGCAAGGATGTCGCGCACCGGAGCGAGTTGATCACGGTACCGTTCCCACCGCGCCACCGAACGCTGGTAGATCGGCTGGGCCACCTGGGCATAACTCGCGGTACGCACATGGCCGCGCATCTTGGCCGCGGCGGCAGTATCCAGGATGGCGGGGTCGTAATCCGCGCCGATAAAGGACAGCGCCGGCCGCATCTCTTCTTCGGAAGAGACGACCAGCCGCTCGTAACGGACCGCATGCACGTGCAGATCGAGCGTTTCGCGCGCCAGTGACCAGGCCGTCAGGACCGCGTCATAGGTTCGCGCGGCTTCCTCGATATCGGTGAAACTGCGCATGGCCTGGTTCAAGCGGAAGTTCGAGAAGAAGCAGCTCAACACGACATCGTAAGGATGCCGTTCGACGAACAGGATCCGGGCTTGCGGGAAGAGCGCGTTTAGCAGCGGCATGCGGGCCATATGCAGCGGATGCTTGTCGATGATGCGTTTGCCCGCGGCATCGGGCGCGATGGCCCGAAGGCCGGCGAGATAGTCCTGCCGATATGCCGCGATCGCCTTCGGATCGAGCGCTGCGATCCGCTCCGGCGCGCCGATGCGCTGCTCGATATTGGGGATGAGCGGCTGTTCCTCGAGCACATGCGTGTTCGGCAATCGTCCCAGGATCGTATCGAGCAGGGTGGTTCCCGAGCGGGGAAAGCCGACGATGAACACCGGCGTCGGCACCCCATCGGGCATCGCCACCGCGCGATCCGCCGGCGTCGCGGCCCGCTGCACGTCGATCGCCTCGACCACCTTCGCGCGATAGCTTGGCCCGGGCCGCGGGACGGGGGCGGCGGCGAGCGATGCGGCGTTCATCCGAGCAAACGCATCGAACGCCGCCGCCGCGTCGCCGCACCGGTCCGCGGCCTCGCCCTGCAGGTGGAAGCGGCGGATCGGATTGAGCGTCTCCGGCAGCGATGCGGCGATCGCGCGCGCCTCGTCGAAGCGATGCCGACGGAACGCCACCCAGGCATCGAGCAACGCAAGCTCGGGAAGCCCCTGCGGCCCGGTCGCGATCAGCGCCTCCAGATCGTCGATCCGGTTGTTGTTCTCCAGCAACAGGCCGAGCTCGAGCCGCGCATCGCTTCGTTCCGGCGCTACGGCGAGCGATCGCCGCAAGGCCGCCTCGGCGGCGGCGGTGTCTTCCATCGCCGCCTCCGCCAGACCAAGCGCAAGCTGGACGTCGGGATCTTCCGGACGCGCCGCGGCAGCATCGCGCATCACTTTCCGGCGTGCGGCGCCGCGATCCGCGCGTTCGAGGATGCCTGCCAGCGTAAGGTGAAAGCGCACATCCGCCGGGCGCAACGTGATGGCCCGTTCGAACGCCGCGATGGCGGCGTCCGATTCGCCCAGGGCATCGTGGACGTTCCCGAGATTGGCCCAGCTATCGGCATCGTCGGCAAGGCGCGCAAGCACCTGCCTGTACAGCGTCGAGGCCCGCACCAGATCGCCGAGCTGATGCACCGCAAAGGCGACCAACCGGTCGACGCCGGGATCGCCGGCCAGCGGCGCGCATAACGGCTCGATACGCTCGAACCGTCCCAAGGCCAGCAATGCCTGCGCCAGGTTGATCCGCGCCGCGCGGTCGTCGGGCCGAAGCGCCACGAGTTGTTCGAGATGCCCGGCGGCGGCGGCGGGATCGTTGCCTTGCGCTGCAAGCATTGCTGCCAGGCCCAGCAACGCCTCGGAACGATCGCCCTCGGCCAGCGCCGCCTCACTCGCCACGCGCGCCTCCGCCAGCCGCCCGCCGCGCATCAGATCGCTGATCGCGCGCAGGGTCGCATCGTTTCGCGCCGTGTGTTGGGAAGTCATCGTCATATCAGTCGGGCCACGTCGAAGGCGACCGTCAGCCGCTCGCCGGCGGGAAAGCGGTTGGTGCCGTGCCACATCGTCGAGGGGAACAGGACCAGCCGGCCGGGCTTGGGCTCGATCAGGCGCACCGGCGCGAGCCCCGGCAGCAGCGCTTGCGACGCACCGAGCGTCAGCCAGCCGGCATGATCGCCGCCATCCAGCCCCGGCGGCAGCGCGACGTACAAGGCCGAGCTGATCCAGCCCTGGCCGTGGATATGATCGGCATGATGGCCGCCGCCGGTCAGCCGCACCGACCAGCTGCCGGCGAAGCGGATCGGCCGGCGCCGCGCGCCGAGCAGGGGATGCGCCGCATCGGGCGGCGGCAGCGCGGCAACATAGGCCGCCACCGCTTTCTGCACTGCTGCGCGGAGCCGGCCGATCTCCGGATCGAGCCGCGAGAACAAGGCGCCATCGGTCTGCGTGCCGCCCCGCACCGACTGGTCGAGCGGCTGTGCCGTGGCGATATGCAGTTTGCGCAGATGTGCCGCCAAGGCCGCCAAGTCGCCGATCTGGTCGCCGATATCGTGGACCTGCACGAAGCTCGGGTCACCCTCCAGCCACGTCCAGCGCGGATCGTCGAGCAGCCGCCAGGCGAGCGCGACATACGGCCATAGCCCGTTGCCGCCTGCCAAAGCCGTGCCGGATTCAGCCAGTGCCGCGGCCTCGGTCGGGCGCCCGCGGCGCAGCAGGGATCGCACCTTGCGGATGATGATCGCGGCGTCGTCATGATACGGCAGGCGATCGAGGATCGCGCCGGCGCGATCGACATCGCCGGTCTCGTCTGCCGCCACGGCATCGTACAGTTCGAGGCCCGGCGTGGCCGGCGCGGCGCGGCGTGCGGCCGCCACCACCATCGCCATGTCGGAAAACCGCTCCGCTGCCGCAAGGGTTGCAAGCCAGGCCTGCCACAAAGCGGCGGCTTGGGGGAGCTTGGTCACCGCCTCGCGATAGCTCGCCATATCATCGTCGCGCCCGACCATCCCGCGCAGCCGGGCGAGCGTGGCATGGCCGTCAAGCCACAAAGGCTGTTGCGCGACGATCCCCGCGATATGATCGATCGCGCCGTCCACGTCGCGTTCCGCGAAGCGCGCGGCGGCAAGGCCGAGGATCACGGCGCTCTCGGCCGGCGCCAGTTTGAGCGCGCGTCGATAATCGTCGATCGCCGGATATCCGGCTTCGATCCGCGCGCGCGCCAGGCCATGAGCGATCAGCGCGTCGGCAGGCGCGCGCTGATGCGCGCGGGCAAGCGCGGCGCAGGCGGTTTTCATATCGCCGAGATTGCGGGCGACCAGCCCGAAAACTTGTGACAGCGTCGCATGGCCGCAGTGACGATCCGCCGCCGCCCGCAGCAGATCGACTGCCTCTTCCTCGAGATGCGCGCGCATCGCGAGGATCCCGCAGCGCGTCGCCGCATCCGGATCGCCCTTCACCGCGCGGCGCAGCGTTGCGATGATATCGGAGGAATCGATCGTCGATCGAGGGATCGGGCGGGGCACCGTCGCGGACATGACCTTCCCTATCGCAGCAGCGCGCAAAAGAAAAACGGCGGGCGTTTCCGCCCGCCGTTTCAATAGTCTCGACGTGCGTTCAGCTTAGAATTCGAGCGTCACACCCGCATAGATGTAGCGACCGATGGCATCGTACGTGCCCGGGAACGTGTTGCCGTTGCACGGACCGGCCGGGCAGGACTGCGACCCCGTAAGCGGCGGCTGCTTGTCGAGCAGGTTGTTGGCGCCGATGCGGAAGTTGTAGTTCTCCGCGATACGCGCCGTCAGTGCCAGATCGAAGTAGCTGACCGAGTCCAGCTTGGCGACGCCTGGACGTGCGCCGGTTGCCGGAGCGCTCAGGTTCGGGTTCGAATCGAGCGCCTCGTTGGTCACACCGTCCTGGTAGCGCCAGCGCAGCGATGCGCCGAGCCCGAATGGAGCGGTGTAGCTCACGCGCGCCTGATGACGCCATTTGGGGTTCGGAATGCCGCAGACGTTGCCGTACAGGCCGGTGCAGTCATACTTGCCGTTATTGCCCGGAACGACGACGCCGGTATCGGTTTCGAGCTTGTCGAGATACGTACCGACGAAGCTCAACCCGACGCTGCCCGCGCTGCCCAGACCGACGGTGTAGCTCGCGTTGACGTCGATACCGCTGGTGGCAACACCACCGATGTTACGCGTCACGTCCGTCACGAAGCCCTGGTTCGAGCGCCAGATCGAGCCCGTATTGTCGCGCTGGATCAGGCCGCAATAGAACGGGTCGGCCGTCTGGGTGCAGACCGCCAGGATGGTGTCCTGACCGATGCCCTGGATCGCGCTCTTCAACTTGATGTTGAAATAGTCGACCGAGATGGCCAGCCCCGGGACGAACCGCGGCTGCAACACCACGCCAGCGGTGTAGGTATCGGCGACTTCCGGGTTGAGCGTCGCCGTGCCACCGATCAGACCGTTATACTGCTCGGCCGGGTTGAGGGCCACGACCTGACCAACGGTCAGCCCCTGTGCCAGACACCCGACGTTCGCCGCGGTGATCGCGAAACCGGCGCAGGGATCGCTCGAACCGTTGAGCGCGACACGATTGGGAGCGAACAGATCCTGGATCGTTGGTGCGCGGACGGCGCGGTTGTATCCGCCGCGGAAGCGGATGTCGCGGATCGGGGCGAATTCGCCTTCGATCTTATAGGTGTCCGTGCTGAACGTGTTGCCGGCCGAGTTGCTGTACGACGAGTAGCGATAACCGCCGGTGAGCGTCAGATCGTAGAAGAAGCTCTGGCTGACGATCGGCAGGCGGGCCTCGGTGAAGACTTCCTTCACGTCGAAGCTGCCCGAGACGGGAAGCGTTGCCGCACCCTGCCCGGCCAGATCACCGGCCTGGAACGCTGCGTCCGAGAAGAACTCGAGCGTTTCACGACGATATTCGCCGCCGATCACGATCCCGAGACCTTCGCTCGACCATGGCGACTGAACGCCATACTGGCCGAGCTGACCGGTGATCGAGCCGTTGATGACCGTCTCGCCGTTAACGCCACGCTGGAAGCCCGGCACCTGCAGATAGTTGATCGCGGCCTGCGACACGCCGCCCGGGGTGAAGATGTCGTAAGGGACGCAGTTCGTATCGGTACCATCGAGCACCGAACGGCAGACCGGAGCGCCCGTCGTCGGGCTGGTCACGACGTCGAGTGCACGACCGAGGCGCGACACCGAGAAATCGTTGAAATACGTCTCGGAGAAGTTCGTACGGCCATACTGATAGAAGGCATCGTAGCTCCACACGGGGCTGACATCGCCCTTCACGCCGGCCACGAAGCGGTAGCTGGTGTGCTGCAGGTCGTCGCGGCGCGGGCCGCCTTCGACGTTACGACGCAGTGGCTGCAGGAAGCCACGGTTGTACGTGCCGCCGGTCAGCGGATCGATGAAGTTGAACGGCGCGAGACCGGTCTGGCCCACCGTCTGCGACGGTGCGTTGAGCGGCGGGTTCACGAGATTGCCGTCCGGATCCTCGTTCAGCGTCAGCAGGTTGTTGGCGGCGCACACGATGCCGCGCTGCTGCGCGGACAAGAGCGGGTTGTCGCAGTTGATGTTGAACGTGTTGCCGAAATTGCCCGACGGCGCGATCTGCGCGACGGTGCGATCGTCCATGAACATGAATTCGGCATAAGGCTTGATCGAATCCGAGATCTCGTAATTCGCGAAGAAGCCGGCCGTGTAACGCTCGTCAGGGCGCTGATAGTAGTTGGTCGGCGCGAAGTTATAGGGCGTCGACCCGGGAACGAAGGTGCGGCCGCTGCCGACCTGGAAGGCGGCTGAATCGCCCGTGAAGAATGTGCCGTTAGCCGAGGTACCCGAGCCACCGCAGTTATACTTGCGTCCCAACGACGTCGCATCAGCCGCGGTATTCGCACTGAGCGAGCAGGCCGAGTAATCACGACGATCCTGGGTCACCGCGTTGATCTTGCGATAGCCGGCATAGGCAGTCAGGTGACCACGATCGTCGCCGAACTTGGTGCCGAACGCCAGGGTCGCGTCGATCGTGCCGCCATCGGCGGTCTGGCCATCTGGATAGCCGAAGCGGCGCGCGTTGAGCGCTCCCGTCACGTCGTTACCGGCGCGATTGTTGTGGTTGTAGAACGAATACTGGCCGTCGAGGCGCAGGCCTTCGAAATCGGTATCCATCACGAAGTTGACGACGCCGGCAACGGCATCGGCGCCGTACACCGAGGATGCACCACCGGTCAGCACGTCGACGCGCTTCACCAGTGCGCCCGGGATCGCGTTGATATCGGCAGCCGAGGTCGTCGGATCGCCCGGCAGCAGGCGGCGGCCGTTGACCAGCACGAGGTTGCGCTCCGAGCCGAGGCCGCGAAGGTTGACGTTCGCGGTGCCCGACGAGCCGTTGGAATAGCCCGAGTTCTGACCGGCGAATACCTGCGGCAGCGAGTTCAGCAGATCCTCGACGCGCGTCGTGCCGGTCTGCTTCAGTTCGACCGCGGTCAGCACGGTGACCGGGCTGGCGCCTTCGAGGTTCGGCGAGCGCAGACGCGAACCGGTGACGACGATGTCGCTGGCGGCTTCGGTTTCGCCATCGGCGCTGGCCTGCGTGACCTGACCTTCGACCGGGCCTACGCCGGGATCCGGCGCAACCTGTGCATAGGACGGCGAGGCGAATACGGCGGCACCGATGAACATCGGCGCAACACCACGCAACAAAGCGCTCTTCGTTTTGCTGATCACTGTTATGATTCCTTCCCTTTTCTAAACGCCTGGGCACCCCATGCCCGTGCGGTCGTTCAGACTAGGGTAAGCTTGCAACCCTGCGGGAGAGTTGTAAACGCAGTTCAATGCCCGGGATGGCAGTTCGCAACATCATGTAGCAGAATTGCAACAGGGCGTAATCGGGGCGGAAGACATGACGAAGATTGCGTGCGGGGCAGCCGGGATAGCGGTGGCGACGTTACTATTGACGAGTGCGCAACCGGCAGGGGCGGAGGACAAGCCGTCGACCGCCGCGGCGATCGGCAAACTGGCGGCCTGCCGCGCGATCACCGAGGATGCGGCGCGCCTTGCCTGTTTCGATCGCGAAGTCGGCGCGTTCGACACAGCGGTGCGCGAACGCCGGATCGCCGTGGTCGACCAGGCCGAGATCCGCAAGACGCGGCGCACTTTGTTCGGCATTGCCCTCCCCAATATCAAGCTGTTCGACAGCAGTGGCGAGCCCGAGATCAAGGAGCTGACCGCGACGATCAAATCGACCCGTCAGGGCGAAGGCGGCCGGATCGTCTTCACGCTGGAAGACGGCGCGGTGTGGACCCAGACCGATGATTTCCCAGTCTTCTTTTCGGTCAAGCCGGGGCAAAAAGTGATCTTGAAGCGCGGCGCGCTCAGTTCTTTCTTCGCCGACTTCGAGAAAGCGGTGACCGTGCGCGCCAAGCGGCTCCGCTAGGCGCGATGGACGCTCGCGAGCGCGACGCCGATGCGTTGGCCGCGCGCGGCGATGTCGCCGGTGCGCTGGCGTTGCTCGAACGGGTCGTCACCGCGACACCCGAACATGCCGAAGCCTGGATGAAAGTCGCAGCGCTGCGCCGCGCGCAGGGCAAACTGGAAGAGGCGCAGGACGCGATCGGTGTCGTGCTGCGGATCGACCCGTTGCATTTCATGGCATTGATCAGCCGTGCGCGGCTGTTCGAGATGCAGGGCAACAGCGCCGATGCGGCGCGCTTCTACAACCGTGCACTGGCGCAACTGCCTGACGGCGCGGTGCCGGCACATCTGACCGCAATGATCGACCACGCCCGCCGCGTCGGCACCGCCTATCAGGACGCGATTGCCGCGCGCTGGGCCGGCATCGCCGCCGCGCAGGACGATCTCGACGACACGATGCGTCGCCGCGTCGCGCGCCTCGCCAGCAACGCACTGCACCGCACGCGGGTCTATCATTCGGAGCCGACGCATTACCATTATCCGGGACTGGCCGAGCGCGAGTTCCACGATCGCGACGCCTTTCCATGGCTCGCAGCCCTGGAAGCGCAGACGGACACCATACGCGACGAATATCTGGCGCTGCAGCAGCGCCAGGGCGCGCGCGCCGAACCCTATGTGCAATACGATCCGGGTCTGCCGGTTCGGCAGTGGGCGGCGCTGAACCATTCGCTCGACTGGACCGCATTTCATCTGCTGCAGAACGGCGCAGCAATCGGATCGAACGCCGCGACCTGCCCGCGGACAATCGCCGCCCTCGGCCCGATCGGTCAGCCGAGCATTGCGGGGCGCTCGCCCAATGCAATGTTCTCGCTACTGAAACCGCACACCCGCATTCCGCCGCACACCGGCGTCGCCAATACGCGCCTGGTCTGCCATCTGCCGCTGATCGTGCCGGACGGATGCTGGTTCCGCGTCGGCGCGGAAACCCGCGCATGGCGCATCGGCGAGGCGTTCGTGTTCGACGACACGATCGAGCACGAAGCGGCCAATGACAGCGATGCGCCGCGGGTCGTGCTGATCTTCGACGTGTGGCATCCGGGGCTCGCGCCGGCCGAGCGCACCGCCGTTGCGCGCCTGATGGAAGCGGACGATTCGGACGGCGCGCCGCTATAGGCGAACGCGGTCTCAGTCGACTGGCATCGGCCCCGCGACCAGCAGCGGATCGATCCGCGCCTCGCGCCACTTCATGCCCCAGTGCAGATGCGGGCCGGTCGCGCGGCCGCTCCTGCCGACCGCCCCCACCACCTGCCCGCGCGTGACCCGCGCGCCGACTCGCACGTCGATCCGCGACAGATGCAGGAACGCACTGCTGAGGCCCATGCCGTGATCGATCATCAGCAGATTGCCCTCCAGCGTGAAGGGATGGTCCGCGGCCAGGATCACCACGCCGTCGGCCGGTGCCAGCACCGGCGTGCCGGTGGCGCGCGCGATATCGATGCCGGAATGGTAGGAGCCGGCCTCGCCATTCTTGTAGATCCGCTGCGACCCGAACAGCGTCGAGATGCGCCCGGTGGACGGCCATAGAAAGGCCTGACGCCAGCCGTTCGACTGGACCTGCGTGCGACGGGCGGCGGCGATCTGGGCCAGCTCGGCGGGGCGCAGGCGGGTGAATTCGGCCTCGGGCACGGGATATTTGGGCAGCGTGCCAAGCCGCGAAATGTTCCACGCGCGCGGCGCGACGGCCAGCGTGTCGCGCACCTGCCGCCCGTCCTCGAGCGTCGCGAGCAGGGTCGCGGCGGGCCCCGCGTCGCGATCGAACGCGATCAGGAAACGACCGTCGGCGGTAACCGGCACGGCCACGCCGTCCAAGGTCAACAGGCTGGTGCCGGCCGGCGCGATACCGACCACCGTGCCACCCTGGATGCGCGACCCGCTATAGCCGAACGTGACAGGCCCGACAGGTCGGTTTGGCCGGGCGCTGGGCGTCGCCCGCTGCGTCGCGGTCGCGATCGGCGGGGCTTGCGGCGGGAGCGCGGCGCACCCGGCAAGTAACGCGAGGCCGAGCATCACGCCGCCGTTCCGGCCGCGAGCCGGCGCGCGGCGCGCAGGCGGCATCAGCGCCCCGGGCTCATCGCGGCGGTGGCGATCTCGGCGGTGGCATAAGGCTGCTGTGCGGCCACGCTCCAATAACGCAGATCCTCCAGCGCGAGCCGCTCGCCCGACACCGCGCACACCACGTGATCGCCGGGCGAGAGCACACGGAAGCCATTGGCCATATAATGGAGCCGCGCGGGGCGATCGGTGTTCGACATCAACATGGGGAAAGGTCCGGGCTATAACAGGGTCGGCTGGTCGACCACCGGCTTGTCATATGCCTTGGCGCCCGATCGCTCAACCCGCGCGTCGACGGCCCCGTCGCGGAAGTGGAGCGTGACGGCCCCCGCCCCGCGCGCCGCCGCCGCGGTGGAAATCACCTTGCCGCCGGGCCGCCCCTCGACCCAGGCATAGCCGCGCTCGAGCGGGCGGTTGGGATGGACCGAATCGAGCAGCCGGCGCACGCCTTCCAGCCGTTCGGTCGCGCGCAGCAGGCGTTGTTCGAGGATCGCCGGGCGCAGCGCACCACCGGCGCGGTCGAGCTGGCTGCGCGCGCTGCCGATGCGCCGCTCCAGCCCGCGATCGAGCCTGGCGCCGGCATCGTCGGCGCGCTGCCGCTGGGGTCCGAGCAGGGCATCCCGCTTGGGCAGCACGCGGACCAGCGCCTCGAGCCGCTCGCGCCCGCGATCGTGATAGCGTCGCGCGCAGCGCTCGGTGCGCTGGGCATGCGCATCGAGCGTCAGGCGCAGATCGGCGAGCACCGGCACGGCCATTTCGGCAGCAGCAGTCGGCGTCGGCGCGCGGAGATCGGCGGCGAAATCGCACAAGGTGGTGTCGGTCTCGTGGCCGACGGCGGAGATGATCGGAATGCTGCACGCCGCGACCGCGCGCACCACGACTTCCTCGTTGAACGCCCACAGATCCTCGATCGAGCCACCGCCGCGCGCGACGATCACCAGATCGGGGCGCGTCTCGGCCGGCATGGCATCGAAGCCGCCAATCGCCCGCGCGACCTCCTGCGCCGCGCCGTCGCCCTGCACCTTGACCGGCCAGACCAGCACATGGCTGGGGCAGCGATCGGCCAGGCGGTGGAGAATGTCACGGATCACCGCGCCGGTCGGCGAGGTAACCACGCCGATCGTGCGCGGCAGGAACGGCAGGCGCTTTTTCCGTGCGCTCTCGAACAGCCCCTCGCCCGCCAGCTTTGCTTTCAATTTTTCGAGCAGCGCCATCAACGCGCCCTCGCCGGCCAGTTCCATGCGATCGATGATGATCTGGTATTTCGAGCGGCCGGGATAGGTGGTGATCTTGCCGGTGGCGATCACCTCGATCCCGTCCTGCGGCTGGAACGGCAGCATGTTGACCTGCCCCTTCCAGATCACGCCGTCCAACACCGCACTGTCATCCTTCAACGACAGATAGGCGTGGCCGGACGCCACGCGCTTGTAACCGGAGATCTCGCCACGCAGCCGCACGTGACCGAACTCGCCTTCCACGACACGCTTGAGTTTCTGGGCGAGTTCGCCGACGCCCATCGCGGCGGCGTTGTCGCCGGGAGTCTCCTCGGCTACCAGCCGGTGGTTGGTATCGAAAAAGGGGTCGGCCATGAATGTCCTGCTGATCGGCTCCGGGGGCCGTGAACATGCGCTTGCCTGGCGGCTGGCGCAATCGAAAGGGATCAGCACGCTGTATGCGGCGCCGGGCAATCCGGGAATAGCCGAGCATGCCACGCTGGTGACGCTCGATCCGGCGGATCACCGCGCGGTGATCGATTTCTGCCATCGCCACTCGATCGGCTTCGTGGTGATCGGGCCGGAAGCGCCGCTGGTCGATGGCCTGGCGGACAATATCCGCACGATGGGCCTGCCGGTGTTCGGGCCGAACAAGGCGGCAGCGCAGCTCGAGGGCTCGAAGGGCTTTACCAAGGATATCTGCACGCGGGCAAAGATCCCCACCGCCGCTTACGCCAAGGTAACCTCGCGCGACGGCGCGATGGCCGCGCTCGCCGACTTCGGCCTGCCGGTGGTGATCAAGGCCGACGGCCTCGCCGCGGGCAAGGGCGTCACCGTGGCGATGACGCGCGCCGAAGCGGAAGACGCGATCGCCGATCTGTTCTCGGTGCCAAAGGCCGAAGCGGTGATCGAGGAATTCCTCGACGGCGAGGAGGTCAGCCTGTTCGTACTGACCGACGGCACTGCCTTGATGCCGTTCGGCACCGCGCAGGATCACAAGCGCGTCGGCGATGGCGATACCGGCCCCAATACCGGTGGGATGGGCGCATACAGCCCGGCGCCGGTGCTGACCCCGGAACTGCAGCAGCAGGCGATCGACGCGATCGTCGCGCCGACGATTGCGGCGATGGCGGCGGCGGGCATGCCGTTTTCGGGCGTGCTCTATGCCGGGCTGATGCTGACGGCCGAGGGGCCGAAGCTGATCGAATATAATGCGCGGTTCGGCGATCCCGAATGCCAGGTGCTGATGCTGCGCTACCAGGGAGACCTGCTCGAACTGCTGCTGGCGGTGGCCAACGGCACGCTGGGCGACCAGCCGGCACCGGACTTTGCCGACGAGACCGCACTCACCGTGGTGATGGCGGCGAACGGCTATCCCGGCACACCGGAAGCGGGCGGCAGCATCGCCGGGATCGACGCCGCGGAAGCGGACGGCGCGCGCGTGTTCCAGGCCGGGACCCGGCGCAACGGCAAAACGCTGGTGGCGAGCGGCGGGCGCGTGCTGGCGGTGACGGCGATGGCACCGACGATCGCCGCGGCACAGGCTGCAGCCTATGATGCGGTAGCGAAGATCGACTTCCCGAGCGGGTTCAACCGCAAGGATATCGGCTGGCGCGAGATCGCGCGGCAGGGGTGACCACCGCCACCCAAAAAAACGCTACGGCCGCGGGGCCGAACCGCGATCGCGATAGTTGATGGACGCGATATGCGATCCTCGCGATACTCGCCTGCAATCTTTTCGCGTTGGAGTAATCGATGACGGCAACGACCACGGACATGACGTCCTTCACCGTCGCGCAATTCGTGGTGATGGCGATTTTCGCGCTGCTCGCCGTGGCGGGTATCGTGTTCGGCATGCGGCTCAAGCGCCGGCGGCTGGCGGCGCAGGAACAGACCGAAGAACATCGCGAGGCGGCAGGCGTGCCGGCGGCACCGCTGGAGCGTGCAGCGGCGGACGAGACGATTGTGGCGGCGGCCACACCGCCGGCAGCCACCCCACCGGTCGCTCCTGCACCGCCACCGCTGGGCGATCCAATCGCCGACGTACCGGCACCAATAGCCGAGCCGGCACCGGTGGCAGAACCGGCGACCGCCGCGCCGCAGGCCGCTGCAGCACCGCTGGCAAGCGATATCCGCCAGTTGAAGGGACTTGGCCCCAAGCTCGCGGCTACCCTGGCCGAGCTCGGCATCACCCGCGTCGAGCAGATCGCGGCGATGAGCCCGGCGGATCTGGAGGAGCTGGACAGCCGGCTGGGAAGCTTCCGCGGGCGCCCGGCGCGGGATCGCTGGGCGGAGCAGGCGCGACTGCTGAAGGCAGGCGACAAGGCGGCCTATGAAGCCGAGTTCGGCAAACTGGGCGGCTGATCCGCCGCCCGTGACAATAACAGGGCGGTGTGGGTTCGGGTGCGGCGCTCAGCCGCCGCGCGTCGTGCTGACCAGCAATTTGTCGATCCGGCGGCCGTCGAGATCGACCACTTCGAACTTCCAGCCCTGCTGCACGAAGCTTTCGCCCTCGCCCGGCAGATGGCGGAACACCGCTAGGGCAAGGCCGGCGACGGTGGCGTAGTCGCGGTCCTCGGGCAGATCGAGCCCGAGCCGCTCGGCCAGCGCATCGACCGCCATCTGGCCCGAGACGAGCAGCGAGCCATCGTCGCGCTCGACCACCGAGGGGCTGTCCTCGGGATTGCTGTCGGAGGCGAATTCGCCGGCGATCGCGGCGAGCAGGTCGGTGGGCGTGACGATGCCTTCGAAATGACCATATTCGTCGTGCAGCAGCGCCATCGGCACTTCCGCCTCGCGCAGCGCGACCAGCGCATCGAGCGCGTCGAGCTGATCGAGCACCACCGGCGCCTGGCGCATCAGCGCACGCAGATCGAGATCGTGACCGCCGAGCAAGGCCGCGGCGATATCGCGCGCCTGGACCACGCCGATCACCGCATCGACCGAGCCTTCGGCAACCGGCAGGCGGCTGTGCGGGGCGGCGAGCAAGGCGGCGCGGATGCCATCCGAATCGAGCCCGACATCGATCCACACGATATCGGTGCGCGGCGTCATCACCTCGCGCACCGGGCGATCGGCGAGCCGCACCACGCCCGAGATGATCGAGCGTTCATGCTCCTCGATCACGCCGGACTTGCTCGCCTCGGCGACGATCAGGTGCAGTTCCTCGGCCGTCACGTGATCCTCGGTCTCGCGCTGCAGCCGCATCAGCCGGAACAGCAAGGCGCTGGTCGAATCGAGCAGCCACACGATCGGTGCGGTGCCCCAGGCGAGCCAGCGCATCGGCGCCGCCATGAATGCGGCGATCGGTTCGGGCGCGCGCAGCGCGATCTGCTTGGGGACCAGTTCGCCGATAATCAGCGAGGCATAGGTGGTCAGGCTGATCACCAGGATGAAGCCGACCGTCTGCGTCGTTTCGGTCGGCAGGCCGAGCCAGCCGAGCCGCGCCGCGACCGGGCCGCCCAGGCTCGCGCCCGAATAGGCGCCGGCCAGGATGCCGATCAACGTGATGCCGATCTGGACGGTGGACAGGAACTTGCCGGGATCGGCGGCGAGCAGGATCGCCGCGCGCGCGCCGCGCTTGTGCGCCCGCGCCATCGCCTCGAGCCGCGCCTTGCGCGCCGACACGATGGCGAGTTCGGACATCGCGAAGACGCCATTCAACGCGATCAGCGCGAAGATGATCGCCACGTCGATCCAGGGGAAGGGGGGAAGCGGTGCCATGTCGCTGGATCGTCCTTGCCGCACATCGCCGCGCTTCACAACCGCCATCGCGACTCGGGCGGTCAAATCGCTGCCGGAACAATCTTTGCACGGGCTGGTTAGACTGCCGATACAAGAGGGGGCGCAGGAACCGCGCCGCAACGACAGGAGTGAAGACATGCGATCGAAGTTCATGCTGGGCGCCGCGCTGGCCGCGCTCGTCACCACCAGCGCTTGCGTCACCGATCCGGAAACCGGACGGCAGACGATCTCCAAGACGGCGATCGGCGGCCTGGGTGGCGCGCTCGGCGGCTATCTGCTCGGCGACATCGTCGGCGGGCGCAACGATCGCACCGCGAAGATCGTCGGGGCAGGCCTTGGCGGCATCGCCGGCGCGGGCATCGGCGCGTACATGGACAAGCAGGAGCGTGATCTGCGTGCCCGCACCGCCGGCACCGACGTGCAGGTGATCCGCCAGGGCGACGACCTGATCCTCAACATCCCGTCGGGCATCAACTTCGCGTACAACAGCGCCGCGGTGGCGCCGCAATTCCAGCGCACGCTCGATCAGGTCGGCAGCGTGCTCGGCCAATATCGCGACACCTATATCGACATCTATGGCCATACCGATTCGACCGGCTCGGACGATTACAACCAGGGCCTGTCGGAGCGGCGCGCGGTATCGGTCGCTGATTATCTGTCGGGCCACGGCGTCCAGTCGGCACGCATCGCGACGCGCGGCTTCGGCGAATCGCAGCCGATCGCATCCAATGCCACGCCCGAAGGTCAGGCGGCGAACCGCCGTGTGGAAATCAAGATCGTGCCGATCTCGCAGGACGACCTGCGCTAATACAATCGGCCAACCCCTGCCGTCATCCCGGATCAGGTCCGGGATGACGGGAACGGGTTAAGCGCGTCGCGCGGCGAAGAACGCCCGTAACAGGCCCGCCGCCTCGTCCTCGCCGATTCCAGAATATATCTCCGGCCGATGATGGCAGGTCGGTTGCGCGAAGAAGCGCGGCCCGTGTGCCACTGCGCCACCCTTCGCATCCTCCGCGCCGTAATAGAGCCTGGCGATCCGTGCGTGCGCTATCGCGCCGGCGCACATCGCGCATGGCTCGAGCGTGACCCAGAGATCGCAATCTTCCAGCCGATCGCTGCCCAGCAGTTCGGCGGCGGCGCGAATCGCGCGAATTTCGGCATGGGCGGTGGGGTCGCGCAACGTGCGCGGCGCGTTGGCCGCGACCGCGATGATCGCGCCTTTCGACACCACCACCGCGCCGACCGGCACTTCGCCGGCATCAGCGGCAGCGCGCGCAGCGTCTAGCGCGGCGCGCATCGGGGCGGGCATCGGGAACATCGCACCTTTATGCCCGCCAGACGCCGCCCGGACCAGTCCGGGCGGACATGGCTGTTACTGCGCGGTGGAATTGCCCTCCGGGCGGTTGAGCTGGACGGTCGGCACGGTAATCGTCTTCTGCGTCGTGCCGACGGTGGGCACGTCGACCGTCTTGTTCTCGGTGCCAACCGACAGAGTCGCCATATCGGCCTTGACGGTCGGCGCGTTGCCCCCCTGCACGGCGACGCTGGGCAGCGAGCCGGGCGTGGTATTCAGTTTCAGCAGCCCGACCGACATCAGGCCGACGACGACGAGGGCGGCGAGCCCAATCAGGATCAAGAGCGCGCGCATCAACATTCTCCACAGCATTCGGATCGTTTGCGTAATAACGTCGCTGCGCGGTGCTTGGTTGCACGCAAAAGCCTGAATCGGTTGACGCCCAGCCCGGAGCGGGCTATCCGCGCCGCCTTTACGGGACACCGAACAGGGGTCCGAAATTCAGGATTAGCGAACATGTCGCGCATTTGCGAACTGACCGGCAAGGGCCGGATGGTGGGTAACAACGTTTCCCACGCGAACAACAAGACCAAGCGGACGTTCCTGCCGAATCTGCAGAACGTGACGCTGATGTCCGAAGCGCTCGGCACCAGCGTCAAGCTGCGCGTCTCGACGCACGGCCTGCGCTCGGTCGAGCATGTCGGCGGGCTGGACAACTGGCTGGTCAAGACCGGCGACGACAAGCTGTCGCTCAAGGCACGTCGCCTGAAGCGCGACGTGCGCAAGAAGCTGGTTCCCGTCGCCGCGTAAATCCCGTTCGGGATTGACGGTTTGATCGGCCCGCACTTCGCCGGAAGTGCGGGCCGTCGGCGTTTGGATTCTCGGCATCCCGCAACGGGGGCAACAACCCTTCCCGAACGATCGCCATCATCCTGAGCCTGTTTCGGGATCCTGCGCGCCACACGTCCGGTCGCCCGAACGGCGACAGGTATCCTGAAGCGAGTTCAGGATGACGGAATCGGGAGAGGCGGCGCGGATTGCCGCGAAATCCCGAGGTCCTTTGCTTAGCGCGTCGGTGGCTCTAGGCGGAACTTGAGCAGCAGCGTGCGCTCGAGAAAGAACTGGTTGTCGTCGGAAACGAGCCAGAGGACGGTCGCCCTGCCCTCCCGGGCCACGACCAGCCCTTCGAAATTGTCGCGCGTCAGCGGCGTGTCGATCGTGGCGATCTCCTGCCCCCGCACGATCGCGCCGGGGCGGATCGCGCGCGGATCGATGATCGTCAACGTCGCGGAAAAATCGAACGGCGCGTCGAATCGACGGTTGAGCACGAGGATGCGGCCATCGGGCAACAAGGCGGCGTCGCTCGGATCGTGATGGGCGGGCGGCAGATAGGTGAAGCGAAAGCCGCGCGCCGGTGCACGGGTCGGATCTCCGGCGAAGCTCAGCGCCTGCCTGCCTGGCTTGTGCTTGGGGCGGGTCGATTCGGCAAACACGATCGTGCGGCCATCGGCGAGACGCACCATCGCCTCCGGCCCGCCATTCTCGTCCCAGCGCCGCATCGCCTTGGGCGCGCTATGGCGGATCGCCCGCGTGAAGCCGGCATCGTAGCGCCAGATCTCGTTGACGCGCTCGAGCCCGACGATTCGCTCGCCGGTGACCGGATCGACGATCATCGATTCGCTGTCGCGATCGCGCTTTTCCCATCCCGTCGCCGGGCCGGCGGGGAGCTCGCCGATCTGCTGCTCGCTGATCCGGCCGCGCGCATCGAGCCGGAAACGAACCACGCCACCGCCGTCGCTGAGCAACGTGAAGCGATCGCCCTGCAGCGACATCGCCGAAAAGCCGCCGAACACCGGATCCTTGCTGGTGAGTTCGACGCCGCCGAGATAGGTGAGCCGGCCGACCCGCACCCGGCGCGGATCGGCAGGATCGAGCGGCACGCGTGTCGCGCTGATCGTCGCGGTCGGATCGAGCAGGCCGAGCCGCTCCGGACCGGCCCATTGCGGCGCGATGATCAACAGGATGAGGATGGAGAACCAGGCGCGCACGCGCCCTCTTAGCGGCACGCGCGGTGATCGCCAGCCGCCTTGCGCGATGAACGCAGGATAACGGCGGCATTCAGGCTCGGCTCAATCCGACTCGCCTAGAAGGGCATCAACGAGGAAGTGAAGCCGCTCCTCTGATTCGAAGGAGATACGCCATGTTCAAGAAAGTAACGCTTGCCCTTACCGCCCTCGCCATGGGCTCCACCGCCATCGTTGCGACGCCGGCCGCGGCGCAGCGCTATGACCGTGGCTACAGCCAGTACGACCGCGGCGACCGCGGCTATGACAATCGCAATTATCGCAACGACCGCCGCTACTATAACGACGACCGTCGCTATTATCGCAACAACCGCGTCAGCCGCAACGACCGCTGCGACGCCGTGGGTGGCACCGTGATCGGCGCGATTGCCGGCGGGCTGCTCGGCAATACGGTTGCCGGCCGTGGCGACCGGACACTGGGCGCGGTGCTGGGTGCCGGTGCCGGCGCCCTGGCCGGACGGGCGATCGATAAGTCGGACGATCCGCGCTACTGCCGCCGGCGCTAAGCGCGGCCACGCCCGCGCATTGCGGCGCTAGCCGCATAGCCCGGCGCGGCCGGCGGGGCGCCCATGGGCGCCCCGTCCGACGGTGGCTTCGCCGCCGTCCTGGCTTGCAGGCTCCAATAGTTTCACGAGATCCCCCCAGTTGCTTAACCGGGGGTTAGGGCCGGCTCCTTCGGGGGCCGGCCTGTTCGTTTCAGCATGCCTGTCGCACAGCACCACCTACGCGCAGGCGGGGACCCAATTGTGGAGTACCTGCAATGCCGACGGCAAAGCCGTCGGCCGGATCGGGGCTGCACCCCGTCCGCCGGCCGTGCCGGGCGCTGCGGCCATGCCGCGGCGGCGCGGTCGTGGCCGCGCCTGCGCCTGTCAGTACATATGCTGCCCGCCATTGATGCTCAGCGTCGAGCCGGTGACGAACCCGCCCTCTTCCGAGACCAGAAACGTCACGCCGCGCGCAATTTCGCTGGCCTGACCCAGCCGCCCGACCGGAATCTTGGCGACGATCTTCTCCAGCACATCGGCCGGCACCGCCGCGACCATATCGGTATCGATATAGCCCGGCGCGATCGCGTTGACCGTGACGCCGGCGCGCGCGCCTTCCTGTGCCAATGCCTTGGTGAATCCGTGAATGCCGGACTTGGCGGCGGCATAATTGACCTGGCCATATTGCCCGGCCTGGCCGTTGATCGAACCGATATTGACGATCCGCCCCCATTTGCGCGTGCGCATGCCGGGAAACACCGCCTTGGCCATGTTGAAACAGCCACCGAGATTGGTGTCGATCACATCTTTCCAATCCTGGTAGCTCATCTTCAGGATGGTGCCGTCGCGCGTGATGCCGGCATTGTTGACGACGATATCGACATCGCCGAGATCGGCGGCAACCTGCGCGCAGCCCGCCTGGCAGGCGTCGTAATCGCCCACATCCCATTGATAGGCGGGAATGCCCGTGCGTTCGGTAAATTCGGCGGCGCGCTGCGCGTTGCCAGCATAGCTTGCCGCGACGGTAATGCCCTGTTCCTGGAGCGCGAGGCTGATCGCCTCGCCGATCCCGCGCGTGCCCCCGGTGACGATCGCGACGCGTGCCATGTCTCTCTCCTAGATCTGCTATCCTTGGAGCATGACGCTACGGCGTGGCGACCCAGCCTTCAAGCTCCCGCGCGAGCAGGATGCGTAACATTTCAATGCCGAGCGGGCCGTCGTTGAGGCACGGCAGATAGGCGAAGTGCGTGCCGCCCGCCTCGACGAAGCTCTCCCGCCCGCGGATTGCCAGTTCCTCCAGCGTCTCGAGGCAATCGGCCGAGAAGCCCGGCGCCAGGATCGCGACCTTCTTCACGCCCTTGCCCGGTAATTCCTCGAGCATCGTATCGGTTGCCGGGCCCAGCCACTTGGCGCGGCCGAAGCGCGACTGGAACGATATGATCACCTCGCGGCCCAGCGCCTCGGACAGCAAGCGCGCGGTCTTCTGGCAATGGCAGTGATAGGGATCGCCGAGTTCCAACGTGCGCTCGGGCATGCCGTGAAAGCTCGCGACGATCGTGTCGGGCGCGAAATCGAGCGCCGACAGGCCCTGCTCGATCGAACTTTTCAGCGCGCCGATATAGGCGGGATCGTCATGATAGGGCGGCAGCGTGCGCAGCGCAGGCTGCCAGCGCATCCCGGCCAGCGCGGCGAACGCCTTGTCGTTGGCCGTCGCGGTCGTCGCCGCGCAATATTGCGGATAGAGCGGCGCAACCAGGATGCGCTCGCACCCGGCGGCCTTCATCGCCGCAAGCCGATCGGGAATCGACGGATTGCCGTAGCGCATCGCCCAATCGACCAGCACGGCGGGCCCGAAGGCATCCTTCAGCGCCGCCGCCTGTGCCCTAGTAATCGCGGCGAGCGGCGAGCCATCCTCGCGCCAGACGAGACTATAGGCCTCGGCGGATTTCTTCGGCCGCGTGTTGAGGATGATGCCGCGCAGGATCGGCTGCCACGCGATCGGCGGGATTTCCACCACGCGACGATCGGACAGGAATTCGCCGAGATAGCGCTTTACCGATTTGACGTCCGGCCCGTCGGGCGTGCCGAGATTGGTCAGCAACACGCCGATCTTGGGGTTCGGGATGGGCGGGTGGCCCGCGGGCAACATCATCGGTCTCCAGGCCTGAGCGGCAGGCTGCGTATGCGAAAACCGGTAGCCGATTGCAGCGCATTCGCAATGGCCGGCGCAACCGGCGGCACGGCGAGTTCGCTGACGCCGCCGGGATCCGCCTCGCTGCGGATCAGCTCGACGGTGATGTCGGGCGTCGTCGCGAGCCGCGGCAGCGCAAGATCGCCGAAGCCGCGCGCGTCGGCGAGATTCTCGGTGAAGCCGGTCGTCGCCCCCAACGCCTGCGCCATGCCGAAGATCAGCCCGCCCTCGATCGCCTGGCGCACGACATCGGGATTGACCTGCCGCCCGCAATCGACCGCGGCGACGAGCCGGTCGACCTGCGGGCGCTGCCCCGCGCCGATGCTCGCCTCGGCCAGCACAGCGATATAGCTGCCGCGAAAGGCGTGGCAGGCAATGCCCTGTCCGCTGCCGGCCACGCCGCCTTCCCACCCGCCGAGCGACGCCGCGGTCGACAGGCAGCGGGCGAGTCGCGCATTGCCGCCGAGCATGCCGATCCGGTACGACAGCGGCTCGCTGGACGAGGCGTGCGCAAGCTCGTCGAGGAAGGATTCGGTGAAGAAGCAGGTGTAGCTGTGCGCGCCGGAGCGCCAATGACCGGTCGGCACGCCGATCTCCGCCGGGTGGTGATCAACCGCGAAACTGGGGATATTGTAGAACGGGCGGGCGCCGGCGACGGCATAGCGATCGCCCGAACCGCTGGCGGCAAGCGCGCCCCGCGCCGCCGCATCGCCGGCGAGCAGGCGGGCGGCAAGCTCGTGGCCGGTCGCGGGCGCGGCAATCTTGGCAAGCCAGCCGCGGATCTGACCGTTGCGGCCGAGCCGCGCGGTCATCCGCGCCACGGCCGGCGGGCGGTAGCGATCGTGCAGCAGATCCTCGCTGCGCGACCAGACGAGCTGCACCGGACGGCGGATCTCACGTGCGATCAGCGCGGCCTGTTCGGCGGCAAGCGATTCGAGATTGGCGCCGAACGACCCGCCAACGAGCATCGGGTAGATCGTCACCGCATCTTCCGCGATGCCCAGCACCGCCGCCGCCGCGGCGCGCGCCACGCCCGGCGCCTGGGTCGGCAGCCACAGTTCGAGCTTGCCGTCCTTGAACTGCGCGGTTGCCGTCTGCGTTTCGATCGCGGCATGCACCGCCAGGCCGGCACGATATTCGGCGGTGATCACCTCGGCGCCCTTGAACGCGGCGGACAGATCGCCCTGCGCCGCCAAGCGTTTTCCCGGGCCGTCGAGCGCGGCCATCAGCGCGGCGTCGATCGACCCGCTGGAGATGATCGCGCCGGTCGTCGCGAAGCGCGGCGCCAGCGCGTCGAGCGCCTTGTTCGCCGCCCACCAATTGTTGGCGATCGCCGCGACCCAGCGATCGTTGGTCACCACCTGGCTGACGCCGCGGATGCGATCGGCGGCGGCGCGATCCACGCGGATCAGCTTGGAATCGCCGGTCGGGCCCTGGCGAATGCTGGCATAAACCATGTCGGGCAGGCGGATATCGCCGGCGAAATTGGCCGAGCCATCGACCTTGGCGGGCACGTCGAGCCGCGGCAGCGACTGGCCGTACAGCCGGCTGTCATCATTGGCGCGCAGCGGGATGGGATCGGGCACGCTGCCGCCCGCCGCCTCGGCAGCGAGCGCGGCGAAGCGCAGCTTCTTGGTGCCATGCGTGACGAACCCCGCCGCCGCACCGCATGCCTGCCAGTCGACGCCCCAGCGCGCCGCCGCCGCCTTGGTCAACAGGATTCGCGCCGCCGCGCCGGCCGCGCGGAGCGGCGCCTCGAACGCGCGCACCGAGGTCGAGCCGCCGGTCAGCATCAGCGCGGTGCGCTGCGCATGGCCGGCGCGCAAGGGCGCCGGCCATGCATCGAACGCGCCTTCGAACAGATCGTCGAGCGCCAGCGCATTGGCATAAAGCGGGTTGAGCGGCGCGGGCTGCACGCCGACGGTGCGCCAATCCGCGCCGAGCTCGTCGGCCAGGATCTGCGGCAGCGTGGTATACACGCCCTGGCCGTGTTCGGCCTGCGGCACCGCGACGGTGACATGCCCGTCCTCGCCGATCTTGAGCCAGGCGCCGAACACCGTCTCGCCCGGCGCCGCGGTGAGATTGGCGGCATAATCGCGCGGCCAGAGCGCCAGCGCGACGACCAGGCCGACGCCCACGCCGCCGCCGATGAGAAGCGTGCGTCGATCGAGGTTCAGGGTGTCGCGCGCCGCCATCTGCGCTGCTCTATCGCGGGGCCGGGACTTGGGGAAGGGTCGGCGGCAGGCAGCGGCGCGGGCCGCGTCCGCCGGCCGCGGCCATGGTCAGACGTAGGCCCGCCAGAAGAATACCAGGGTCGTCGCCCCGGTGACGCACAGGGTCCACGCCTTGACCGCGCCAGCCGGCAACTTCTTGCCCAGCCTGGCGCCCAGCCATCCGCCGAGGATCGCCCCGACCAGCATCGGCACGCCCGCCGCCCAATAGACCAGCCCGGCCCAGACGAACACGATCGCCGCGGCGGCATTGGCCAGCGCCAGCATCAGCGTGCGCGGCGCGAACAGCGCGCGCGGGCTGACATTGGCCAGCAGCCCGTACATCGCGGTGGTCATCATCCCCACGCCGCCGCCGAAATAGCCGCCATAGATGCCGAGCAGCACCTGACCCGCGACCAGGCTGCGCCGCCCGATCGACACATGCGCGTGCAGCCAGCGCGCGCCGCCCGCGCCGAACGCGATCACCACAAAGGCGAGCAGCAGCAGCCAGGGAATGATCAGGTCGAACGCATTGCTCGGCGTGACGACGAGCAATGCGCTGCCCGCCAGTCCACCGAGAAAGGTGATCCCGCCGAGCAACCGGACATCGACGCCGCCGACCGGGCCCAGCTCATCGCGAAACCCCCAGGCACTGGTCGCCGCCCCCGGCAACAACGCGACATTGGAGGTCGAATTCGCGACATTGGCCGGCAGCCCGAGCGCGATCAGCGCGGGCAAGGTGGCAAAGGTGCCGCCCCCGGCCAGCGCGTTCATCGCGCCGCCGACGAGACCGGCACCGGCCATCAGCGCAGCCGTCGCCACTGAAGGATCAGCCAAGCGCGGCCAGCTTTTCCTCGGCCTGCCGATCGAGCTCGGCACGCGACAGCTTCTCGCTCGCGGTCTTCAGCTGCCCGCACGCGGCATCGATGTCGCGCCCGCGCGGGGTGCGGATCGGCGCGGAGATCCCGGCATCGAAGATGATGTTGGAGAAGGACTTGATCCGCTCCGGGGTCGAGCAGTCGTACGGCGCGCCGGGCCAGGGATTGAACGGGATCAGATTGACCTTGGCCGGCAGGTCGTAATGCTTCAGCAGGCGGACCAGCTCGTGCGCCTCGGCGTCGCTGTCGTTCTTGTCCTTGAGCATGACATATTCGAACGTGATGCGCCGCGCATTGTTCGCACCGGGATAATCGGCGCACGCCTGCAGCAGTTCCTCGATGCCGTATTTCTTGTTGATCGGCACGAGCTCGTCGCGCACTTCCTTGGTGACGCCATGCAGCGAGACGGCGAGATTGACCGCAATCTCCTCGCCGGCGCGCGCCATCATCGGCACCACACCCGAGGTGCTGAGCGTGATCCGCCGGCGCGACAGGCCCAAGCCGTCGCCGTCCATGACGATCTTGAGCGCATCGCGCACCTGATCGAAATTGTACAGCGGCTCGCCCATCCCCATCATCACGATGTTGGTCAGCATCCGCCCCTCGGGCTGGCTCGGCCATTCGCCGAGCCCGTCGCGGGCCAGCATGACCTGCCCGACGATCTCCGCCGGCGTGAGGTTGCGCACCAACCGCATCGTGCCGGTATGGCAGAAGCGGCAATTGAGCGTGCAGCCGACCTGGCTCGACACGCACAAGGTGCCGCGATCGGCATCAGGGATGAACACCATCTCGTAATCGTTGCCGTCGTCGGTGCGCAGCAGCCATTTGCGCGTCCCATCGGTCGAGACCTGCGCCTCGACGACCTGCGGGCGGCTGATCGTGAAGCGCTGCTCGAGCCATGGCTGCATCGTCTTCGAGATATCGGTCATCAAAGAAAAATCGGTGACGCCGCGATTGTAGATCCAGTGCCACAATTGCTTGGCGCGCAGCTTGGCCTGACGCGGCTCGAGCTGCGAGGTTTCCAGCGCCATGCGCAGATCGAGCTTGGACAGGCCGAGCAGGTCGATCCGGCCATCGGCGCGCGGCTTGAATTCGCGGGGCACGGGTACAGGATCGATATGCCCCGGAATGGGCATGAGGGTCGTCGCGGTGTTGGGCATGGGCGCGCACATAGGCGAAAATCGCGAGGATTTCCAGTTCGGCGATTCGCCCCGGCGGCCGTCCCACCAAACATGCTCCCCCGCGAAAGCGGGGGCCCAGGATCACGAGGGCTGCGCGCGGTATTCTGGGCTCCTGCGTTCGCAGGAGAACAGTCGCTCAGAAGGCTATCCCCGCGCGCATGCCAGCGCCGCCGCGTCGATCGCCGTCGCCGCGCCGCGCAGTGCGTAGACGTCAGCGAACGGCTGGCCGCTCCGGCTGAGCGATTCGACGCTCATGCTGCGCCCCGAGCGGATCGCCGCGACCACCGCCGCATCGGTGCGCTTGTCCGGCGACCAGGCATCGGCCTTGCCCGCAACGAGCGCGAAGCGGCGCTCGCCGACTGACAGTGTCACGCGCGCGCGCGTGTCGCGCGCGCGGCTGAGGCGGATGTGCAGCTGGTTGCGGGCGCCCCGTCCGGGCCAGGTCGCGATGCTGGCGAACGGCCGCCAGCGCGCCGCGCCGCCGGTCTGCACCGGTTGCGCGATCGCATAGCAGCGGCGCGGGGCGGCATCGCTGAACGCACCCCAGCGATCGAACACCCCGAGCGAGTCGCGTGCTGCGGCCGGCGCCGCGGCCAGCACGGCCAGCAGCAGCACCCGTCTCACGCGCCGCCGCCGCCGGTGCCGAGATGAACCAGCCGCTCCTCGCCTTGCGCGATCATCACCACCGATCCCTGCGGCAGGCCCGGCAGCGCCGGCGCGTCGAAGCCCGCGACATCGCGCGCCCCGGTCATCACGCCGCGCAGCACGCGGCTGGAAATGCCGTGCATGATCACCAGCCGGTCGCCGTCGTCGCCCGCCGTGTCGTCGAGCCAGCCGCCGACCCGCGCCGCAATCTCGGGATAGCGTTCGCCATCGGGGGCGGCGCGCAGCAGGCCGCTCGTGGGATCGAACACCGGGCCAACCTCGGCGATGACATCGGCATAATAGCGCCCGCCCCAGCCGCCCATGCCGATCTCGATCAGCCGCGGATCGGTTTTGGCGTCGTGCCAGTCGAGCTCGAGATGCTCGGCGATTACCGCCAGCGTCTGCAGCGCGCGGCCGGTCGGCGAGGCCCAGAGCGCCAGGGCCGGCTTCGCGCCCAATTCGGCGCGCAGCGCGCGGCCCATTTCCTCGGCCTGCGCGAAGCCCGCGCGCGTCAGCGGGGTATGCGGCGCCTCGCCCTGCAGGCGCCTGGCCGCGTTGAACACCGTTTCGCCGTGCCGCGCGATGAAATCGCGGCCGCTTCTTGTCCGCATTGGGGCATTGGAATCCATGCCCCCGCATTCAACCCCGTGTGGCGCAAAAGCAACGGATTTCCTTGTTTATCTGAGGTTCATGCAACGTCGGCGCGGCGCGCCTATTTATCCCTTCCCAGCCGCGGAGACGGCGGGATTGTCCAACTGGAGTCATCAAAATGCGCAAATTTGCTTTGTCCGCTGCCGCCGGCACGATCGCCCTCGGCCTCGCCGCCCCCGCCTTCGCCCAGGATGTGCCGGTCGAGGCGGCACCGTTCACCGGACCGCGCATCGAAGCAATTGCCGGCTATGACCATGTCGGCGGCGAGAACGGCTTCGACGGCGTCGTCTATGGCGGCCAGCTCGGCTACGATGCCCAGGTCGGCGGCGTGATCCTCGGCGTCGAAGGTGAGATCACCGGCACGACGGCAAAGTCGGACGACAACAACGTGTTCGCCAGCAACGATCGCTTCCGCGTCAAGGGCGGCCGTGATCTCTATGCCGGCGCGCGCCTCGGTTACGCCATCTCGCCCGTCGCGATGATCTACGCCAAGGCCGGCTATACCAACCAGCGGATCGATTCGCGCTACTCGCTCGGCACCGTCACCGTGCGCGACAAGGACGATGCCGAGGGCTACCGCCTGGGTGCCGGGATGGAATACAAGATGAGCGGCAACGCCTATGTGAAGGCCGAATATCGCTATTCGAACTACACCAACATCGATCGCGGCGATATCAACATCGATCTTGATCGTCATCAGGTACTCGCCGGCGTCGGCATGCGCTTTTAAGATTTCGAGATAGCGGGGCCGTCATTCGCGGCCCCATTTCGGACAGCAGAGAAGGGCTGGAGCGCTTGCTCCGGCCCTTTTTTTCGTTAAGGTTAGGAGACGGTCAATACCCCCGACTCTACACGTTTGGCGGGTTAGAAATTTGGCGGCGGCACAAGGTCGAGCAGCCGGCCCGGGGGAAATTGAATGAAGGCGACGATCGAACGCGCAACCCTGTTGAAGGGGCTGAGCCACGTCCAGTCGGTGGTCGAGCGCCGCAACACCATCCCGATCCTGTCCAACGTGCTGATCGAGGCGACCGCCGAGGGCGGCCTCAAGCTGATGGCGACCGATCTCGATCTGCAGATCAACGAGACGATCGCGGCCGCGGTCGACCAGCCCGGCGCGACCACCGTCTCGGCGCACACGCTGTTCGACATCGCGCGCAAGCTGCCGGAAGGCAGCCAGGTCAGCCTGGCCGCGGCCGAGGGCAAGATGACGATCATGGCGGGGCGCGCCAAATTCCAGCTCGGGACGCTGCCGCGCGACGACTTCCCGGTGATCGCCGAGGGCGAACTGCCCGTGTCGTTCGAGCTGCCGGCCGAAACGCTCAAGCAATTGATCGACAAGACGCGCTTTGCGATCTCGACCGAGGAGACGCGCTACTATCTGAACGGCATCTTCCTGCACGTGTCGGATGATCCGTTGCCCGTGCTCAAGGCCGCGGCGACCGATGGCCACCGTCTCGCGCGCGTGACGATGCCGCGCCCGGACGGCGCCGAGACGATGCCCGACGTGATCATCCCGCGCAAATGCATCGCCGAACTGCGCAAGCTGCTCGACGAGATCGACGGCTCGGTTGGTGTATCGCTCTCCCCCACCAAGATCCGCTTCGATCTCGGCCAGGCGCTGCTCACGTCGAAACTGATCGACGGCACCTTCCCGGATTACAGCCGCGTGATCCCGACCGGCAACGACAAGATCCTCAAGATCGATCCGCGCAGCTTCGAGGAAGGCGTCGATCGCGTCTCGACGATCGCTACCGAGAAGACCCGCGCGGTGAAGATGGCGCTCGATCGTGACAAGATCACGCTGTCGGTGACCAGCCCCGAAAACGGCACGGCGGCGGAAGAAGTGCCCGGCGAATACGTCGCCACCAGCTTCGAGATCGGTTTCAACAGCCGCTATCTGCTGGACATATTGGGGCAACTCGACGGCGATACGATCGAGGTCCATCTGGCCGATGCGGCCGCCCCGACGCTCATCCGCGAGAACGACAAGAGCTCAGCCTTGTATGTGCTGATGCCGATGCGCGTGTGACCCTGGGGTCACGCCGCCTGCCGTTAGCGTAGAAAGCCTTTTTGAATTCATGAATCACCATAATCTCGCCGCCCTGGCGGCCGACAAAACGGCTGCGCGGCGGCCGGGGTTGGTCGATCGCCTATGCGCGACGCCGATGTCCCGCGCCTTGGTCTTTCTCGCTTTCGCCCTGCTCGTTCGATCGATCCAGTTCGGCAACCCCGTCGTGCAGCCGGACGATCAATTCTATCTGCTGACCGGCGACCGCCTGCTGCAGGGCTATCTGCCCTATATCGACATCTGGGATCGCAAGCCGGTCGGCCTGTTCATCCTGTTCGCCGGGATCCGGTTGTTGGGCGGCGACGGGGTGATCCAGTATCAGCTCGTCGCCACGCTGTTCGCCGCGCTCACCGCCTGCGTGATCGGCCAGATCGCATTGCGCTTCACCACCAAGCCCGCCGCGCTGATCGCCGGCCTGATCTACCTGCTATACCTGTGCGTGTTCGGGGGGGAGGCGGGGCAGTCGCCGGTCTTCTACAATCTGTTCACCGCGCTGGCTGCGCTCAGCATCGTGTGGATCCTCGATGTGGACCGGTTCCGCAGCCGGGAAATCGCGCTGGGCTGCGGGGCCATGGCGTTGATGGCCGTGGCCATGCAGATCAAATATCCTGCGCTGTTCGAGGGTGCCTTTTTCGGCCTGGCGCTGTTGTGGCTCGCGCATCTGCGCGGGGTGCGCCTCCCCGGCCTGATCTGTCTGGCGGCGCTGTGGCTGGTCATTGCGCTTGCCCCCACCGCCGCCGCCTGGGGCTTTTATGCCGCGCGCGGCTATAACGAAGCGTTCGTCTACGCCAATTTCACCTCGATCTTCGATCGCGGATCGCCGCCGGTCGGCGTGGTGTTCATGCGCTGGTTCGTGATGGTGGCGCAGATGCTGCCGCTGTTGGTCGCCGCCTATATCTCCAGCCGGCCGAAGGACGCCGCCGGGCGGATCGTGGCGCTGCCGCGGCACGGCACGCAAAAATTCGTGCGCGACTGGTCAATCGTCGCGGTCGGCGCGGTGATGGTGTTCGGCAGCTATTACGATCATTACGCGCTGCCGATGCTGCTGCCGCTGTCGATCGCCGCGGCGCCGCTGCTGAGCGATTTCGCCGCGGGGGTCGATTTCCACGCGCGGCATCGGCGCCTGCATATCCCGGCGGTGGCGTTCGTCGCCTTCGTCGCGTTCGTGCTCGCCACGGTGGCGATCCTGACGCACCAGGAAGGGCGCGGCCGCGGCAAGGCAGTCCATGCGATGGCGGCCTATCTCAAGCCGCGACTGAAGGATTGCCTGTTCGTCTTTGCCGCCGAGCCGATCCTCTATCACCTGACCGGCTCGTGCCTGCCCGGCCGCTGGCCTTTCCCCGATCATCTCAACAACCGCGTCGAGAACAACGCGATCGGCGTCGATCCGCTGGCTGAGGTCACACGGATCATGGCGGGCAAGCCGGAATTTGTCGTCGAGACGGAAAGCACGTACAGCACGATCAACTGGCGCACCTGGAATTACATGCAGGCGCAACTGGCGCGCGATTACGAAAAGGCGTTCGTCGTTCCGGTCGGCGTGCATTTCCGCATCGTCTATCGCCGCCTGAAGGGACACTGACGCCGCTGGACTCCTGCGCGGAAACGCTTTATTGACAGAATTGTCAGTAAGGAGTTTCCGTGATGGCCAAGCTTCCCCCCTTCCCCGGCACGACCGGCCGCCGCGACTGGCGCACCGCGCTCGACGCGATCCGCAAGCTCCTTGCCGATGGCGACGATACGACGCAGGTTTTCCGCATCATGCGCGCGCTGAACGTCGGCAATTCGCCGATGAACTATGCGCGCCTGATCTCCACCACCGAGGGCGGGCGACTCGCCTATGAGCGGACCGAACTGGCAGCGTTGTTCGCCCAGCCCGGCTTCGCCCGCCAGTTTGCGCCCGGCACGGTCGGCGCGGCCTATTGCCATTTCCTCGACAGCACCGGCTATTCTGCCGACGGCCTCGCCGAAGTCAGCCGGATCAACGCCGAGGAGGACATGCAGCATCCCTATGCCTGGTTCGGCCGCCGCGTACGCGACACGCATGATATCTGGCACGTGCTGACCGGCTACAAGGCGGACGAAAGCATGGGCGAAGCGGCGCTGGTCGCCTTTTCCTATGCTCAGGTCGGCGGGCTCGGCTGGGCGTTGATCGGCACAGCGGCGGCACTGAAGAGCATTCGTGTCACCGGCAGCACGCTGTTCGCCAAGGCGGTGTGGGAGGGGTATCGCCATGGCCGCAAGGCGAAATGGATATCGGGCGAGGATTACGTGAAGCTGCTCGGCGAACCGCTCGAGGCGGCGCGTGCGCGGCTCGGCATCGCCACGCCGGTCGCCTATCTCAAGGCGCAGCGCGAACTGGGTGCGGAACTGGCTTCCTATCTCAGCACGCGGCGCGCCGCGGACGTCGAGCTCGCCGCCTGAGCTTGCAGCGCCGGGCAGCGGCCGGGCCGCAGCGGGGGATGGCCGTTTCTCGGCCGCGCCGCAAACGAACGGTTCAAGCCTGGCGCATCCTGCTCTAGGACGCGCAGCACATGCTCGCGCGCCTTGTCCTCACCGATTTCCGCAACCATGCCGACACGGTGATCGCGCCGGGGCCCGGCTTCGTCGTGCTGACCGGCGAGAATGGCGCGGGCAAGACCAATATCCTGGAAGCGGTATCGTTGCTCGCGCCCGGGCGAGGGCTGCGCCGCGCGGCGCTGGGCGAAATGGCGCGGCAGGGCGGACCGGGTGGCTTTGGCGTGGCGGCTTCCCTAAAGCCCCTCCCCTTCAGGGGAGGGGTTGGGGTGGGGGAGTATGGCAATGCCGGTCTCGGTGAGACTGCCCCCACCCCGTCCCCCTCCCCTGAGGGGGAGGGGCTTATCGAACTCATCGAGCTCGCTACGGGGACGCTCTCGTCCGCTCCCGAACGCCGCATCGTCCGCGTCCAGGGCGCGCCCGTCGCCGCCACCGCGCTGGCCGAATGGCTGACGGTACTGTGGCTCACGCCCGCGATGGACCGGCTGTTCGCCGAACCGGCGAGCGAACGCCGCCGCTTCCTCGATCGCCTGACGCTCGCGCTGGCCCCCGGCCATGCCGTGCACAGCAACCGTTACGAAGCAGCGATGCGCGCGCGCAACCGCCTGCTCGCCGAGGACGGCCCGCCCGATCCGGACTGGCTGAGCGCGCTCGAATCGCAGATGGCCGAGCATGGCGTGGCGATCGATGCGGCCCGCCGCGATACCGTCGCCGCGCTCGGCGAAGCGCTGGCCGACCAGCCCGAAGGCCCGTTCGCCCGCGCCGGCCTCGCGCTTGACGGCTGGACCGGTGCCGGGGCCACGCTTGCTGCCGATCTCGCGCAGGGCCGCCGTCGCGATGCCGCCGCTGGCCGCACCCTGATCGGCCCGCATCGCAGCGATCTCGCCGTCACCCATCTCGGCAAGTGCCAGCCCGCCGCGCTCTGTTCCACCGGGGAACAGAAGGCGTTGCTGCTCGGCATCGTGCTCGGCCATGCCGATCTCGTCGCGCAGCGCTGCGGGCGGATGCCGATCCTGCTGCTCGACGAGGTCGCCGCGCATCTTGATCCGTCACGCCGCGCTGCCTTGTTCGCGCGGCTCGCCGGCAAAGGCCAGGTCTGGATGACCGGCACCGAGGACGCACTGTTCGATGCACTCGGCACCGATGCGTTCCGCCTCGCGCTTGGCCGGTCCGCCGCCTGAACCTTGCCTGTCGGCGCAACTCACCCGCCGTTCAAGCGTCTCCCGCCATGCCGCGTCCATCGGGCGGGGGCTCGAGGAGACACAAGATGAAACGCACGATCCTGACCGCCGCCATCCTGAGCGCCACGCTCGCCACCGGCGCCACCGCACAGGGCCGCTGGGACTATGACGGCGGCCGCCCGGGCGATCGCGACTATCGCCTGGTCGGTGCCGGCGTGCCCACGCTCTACCGCGAACTGCGCGCGACGAATCGCGGTCGCGCCTTCGTGATGCGCAATTTCGACGACAATCGCGACGGCCGTATTTCCCCGCGCGAAGCCCAGGCCGCCAACCGTGCCTTTGCCGGCGTCGCCGGGCCACGCCGCGATCGCTTCGACTGGGATCGCCGCGGGCCGGTGGTGGTCGAAACCACCACCACCTGGGATCGCGGCGCGATGCGCAATTACGGCTTCCGCCAGACATCGCGCGGCGCGACGCTCAATCTGCAGGAAGACGTATTGTTCAAGACCGACAGCGCCGTGCTGCGGCCCGGCGCGATCGACAAGCTGCGCCCGCTCGCCAACTATCTCCGCGCCGAGCCCGGCGTGCGCGTGGCGATCGATGGCTATACCGATTCCCGCGGCAGCGATGCGCATAACCAGGACCTGTCCGAGCGTCGCGCGGCCAGCGTGCGCACCGCCTTCGACACGATGGGCGTCACCCGCGCCCGCTTCGCGGTGGTCGGGCACGGCGAGACCAATCCGGTTGCCTCCAACGCCACGCCCCAGGGCATGCGCCAGAACCGCCGTGTCGAGGTGACCCTGCTCGGCCAGCGCGCCGACCGCTTCTAAGCCCGGATGGTCCGGTCGCTCCTACCCTTCCCGCGCCACGGGAAGGGTAAGGGCGATCGCGATGGCGGCGGACTCGTCACGCGGCCGCCATTTCGCTTCCGTTTTCAGCCCCCCGACCCTATATGCTGGGCATGGCTGAAGACCCCAATACCAACGATTACGGCGCAGATTCGATCAAGGTCCTGAAAGGACTGGACGCGGTGCGCAAACGCCCCGGCATGTATATCGGCGATACCGACGACGGTTCCGGCCTCCACCACATGGTGTTCGAGGTCAGCGACAACGCGATCGACGAGGCGCTTGCCGGGCATTGCGACCGCATCGATATCACGCTCAACGCCGACGGCTCGGTCTCGGTAACGGACAATGGCCGCGGTATCCCGACCGGCATCCATACCGAGGAAGGCGTGTCTGCCGCCGAGGTCATCATGACCCAGCTGCACGCCGGCGGTAAGTTCGAGAATACCTCGAACGACAATGCCTATAAGGTTTCGGGCGGGCTGCACGGCGTCGGCGTCTCGGTCGTCAACGCACTCAGCGAATGGCTCGATCTGACGATCTGGCGAGACGGCGAGGAGCATTATATGCGCTTCGCATTCGGCGATGCCGTCGCTCCGCTGAAGATCGTCGGCCCCGCCGCGATCGGCCAGAAGGGCACGCGCGTCACCTTCTTCCCCTCGCCGGCGACGTTCAAAATCACCGAGTTCGATTTCGACAAGCTCGAACATCGCTACCGCGAGCTCGCCTTCCTCAATTCCGGCGTGCGCCTGTTCCTCAACGATGCCCGCCACGAGGAGCTGAAGACGACCGAACTCTATTACGAGGGCGGCATTGCCGCATTCGTGAAGTATCTCGATCGCAACAAGGTGCCGCTCATGCCCGAGCCGGTGGCGATCAGCGGCACGCGCGACGACGTGACGATCGACGTCGCGCTGGAGTGGAACGACTCCTATTACGAGAACGTCCTCGCCTTCACCAACAACATCCCGCAGCGCGATGGCGGCACGCATCTCGCCGCGTTCCGCGCCGCGCTGACGCGCACGCTCAACAATTACGCCGAGAAATCCGGCCTGTTGAAGAAGGAAAAGGTCACCCTCACCGGGGACGACATGCGCGAAGGCCTGACCGCGATCGTCTCGGTCAAGCTGCCGGACCCGAAGTTCAGCAGCCAGACCAAGGACAAGCTGGTCTCGTCCGAAGTGCGCCAGCCGCTCGAAAGCCTGATGGCCGACAAGCTCGCCGAATGGCTGGAAGAGAACCCGGCGCACGGCAAGTCGATCGTCGCCAAAATCATCGACGCGGCTGCCGCGCGCGAAGCCGCCAAAAAGGCGCGCGAGCTGACCCGGCGCAAGGGTGTGATGGATATCGCCTCGCTGCCCGGCAAGCTCGCCGATTGCCAGGAGCGCGATCCCGCCAAGTCCGAGCTGTTCCTGGTCGAGGGCGATTCCGCCGGCGGCTCGGCCAAACAGGGCCGCGACCGCCACTATCAGGCGATCCTCCCCTTGCGCGGCAAGATCCTGAACGTTGAGCGCGCGCGTTTCGATCGCATGCTCTCCAGCCGCGAAATCGGCACCTTGATCCAGGCGATGGGCACCGGCATCGGCCGCGACGACTTCAAGATCGAGAAGCTGCGCTACCACAAGATCGTCATCATGACCGACGCAGACGTCGACGGCGCGCATATCCGCACGCTGCTGCTGACCTTCTTCTACCGCCAGATGCCCGAGATCATCACGGGGGGGTATCTCTACATCGCGCAGCCGCCGCTCTACAAAGCGAACCGCGGCCGCAGCGAAGTGTATCTCAAGGATGATAACGCGCTCGACGATTATCTGATCGAGAACGGCGTCGCCGCCACCGTGCTGGAAGGCCCGGGCGGCGCGCGTTCCGGCGCCGATCTGCGCAGCCTGGTCGATCATGCCCGCCGCATGCGCACGCTGATGCGCTACGTGCCGCGCCGTTACGACCCGACGATGGTCGAGGCGCTGGCAATGGGCGGTGCGCTTGATCCCAACGCGCCGCGCGACGACCGGCTGCGCCACGTGACCGACGTGTCGAAGGGCCTGATGGCGGCCGATCCGGAAGCCAAATGGACCGTCAGCCTGACCGAGGATGGCAGCGTGCATTTCGAGCGCGCCTGGCGCGGCGTGACCGATCACCACATCATCGAGGCGGCGTTCCTGGGCTCGGCGGAAGCACGCAAGCTGCATGCGCTGGCCGAAGAACAGGCCGAGAGCTACGAACAGACCGCCCGGCTCGTCTCGACCAAGGCAGCGGCGGCACAGGCCGAGGCCGAGGAAGCCGCGGCGGATGCCGAGGACGATGCGCCCCAGGCCGCGACGAGCTCGACCAAGGGCACGACGATGGTCGCACGCCCGAGCCAGTTGCTCGATGCGGTACTTGCCGCCGGCCGCAAGGGCCTGGCGATCTCGCGCTACAAGGGTCTTGGCGAAATGAACGCGGAACAGCTCTGGGAAACCACGCTCGATCCGCAGAACCGCTCGCTGCTCCGCGTCGAGGTCGATCAGGCCGATGTCGCCGACGAGATCTTCACCCGTCTGATGGGCGATGTGGTCGAGCCGCGTCGCGAATTCATCCAGGAAAACGCGCTGAGCGTCGCGAACCTCGACGTCTGATCGCGCGCGACCATGAAGATCACCGCTGCGCCGCTCCCCGCCACCCGCACGCCGTTGTGGCGGCACTTGTACGTACAGGTGCTGGTCGCGATCGTGGCCGGCGTGCTGCTCGGCCATTTCTGGCCGGCCACCGGTGAAGCGCTGAAGCCGCTCGGCGACGGCTTCATCAAACTGGTCAAGATGGTCATCGCGCCGGTGATCTTCCTGACCGTCGTCACCGGCATCGCCGGGATGCGCGAGCTCGCCGCGGTCGGCCGCGTGGCGGGCAAGGCGTTCGCCTATTTCCTCTTCTTCTCGACACTGGCGCTGTTCGTCGGCCTGATCGTCGCCAATGTCGTGCAGCCCGGTGCGGGCATGAACGTCGATCCGGCGACGCTCGATGCCAGCGCGATCGCCGGTTACCAGCACCAGGCCGCGGAAACGAGCCTGGTCGGCTTCCTGATGTCGGTGATCCCGACGACGATGGTGTCGGCGCTGACCGACGGGTCGATCCTGCAGACCTTGTTCGTCGCGATCCTGTTCGGCGTGGCGCTCAGCCTGGTCGGCAAGCCCGCCGAACCGGTGTTCGATTTCCTCGAACGCCTCACGCTGGTGGTGTTCCGCCTGGTCGGCATCCTGATGAAGGCGGCGCCGATCGGCGCGTTCGGGGCGATGGCCTTCACGATCGGCAAATATGGTGCCGGCAGCCTGGTCAATCTCGGCGCACTGGTCGCAACCTTCTATCTCACCTCGGCGATCTTCGTGCTCGGCGTGCTCGGCATCGTCGCGCGGCTGCACGGCTTCTCGATCCTCAAGCTGATCGCCTATCTCAAGGCCGAGCTGCTGCTGGTGCTCGGCACCTCGTCGTCCGAGGCCGCGCTGCCCAGCCTGATCGGCAAGCTGGAGCGCGCCGGCTGCGACAAGGGCGTCGTCGGTCTGGTCGTGCCGACCGGCTATTCCTTCAATCTCGACGGCACCAACATCTATATGACCCTGGCCGCCCTGTTCATCGCACAGGCGACCGGCATCCAGCTCAGCTGGGGCGAACAGGCGGCTTTGCTCGGCGTGGCGATGCTGTCGTCCAAGGGCGCGGCCGGCGTCACCGGCGCAGGCTTCATCACGCTCGCCGCGACGCTGTCGATCGTGCCGTCGGTGCCGGTCGCCGGCATGGCGCTGATCCTCGGCGTCGATCGCTTCATGAGCGAATGCCGCAGCCTGACCAACTTCATCGGCAATGCGGTGGCGGCGATCGTCGTCGCGCGCTGGGAGGGCAAGCTGGATCACGCGCAGCTCAACGCCGTGCTCAACAATCGCACCCCCTCGGACGCGACACCGATCGACGAGCGCGACTCGGTCGAAACGGTCAATCCGGCCTGATCGCGTGGCAAGGACTGTCGGGACCGCGCTCGCCGCCTTGCTGATCGCCGTGCCGGCGCAGGCGCAGCTCGCGCCGCGCACGTCCCCGGCGCGCGTCGCGCCTAGCGCGCCGCCACGCACCATCCTGTTCGTCGGCAACAGCTTCACGCAGGGCGCCAATTCGCCGCTGCGCAATTGGCGTGCAGACACCGTCAGCGATCTCAACAATGCGGGCTATGGCGGGGTGCCGGCACTGTTCAAGCGCTTCACCGAACAGGTGCGGCTCAACTATCAGGTCAGCCTCGAGACGCAGGGCGGCCAGACGCTCGGTTTCCATTACGAGCAGCGGCGGCAGCTGCTCGATCGACCGTGGAACGTCGTCGTGCTGCAGGAATATAGCACGCTCGATCCCCAGCGCGCCGGCGATGCCACCGGTCTGCTGCGCGATACGGCGCGCTTCGTCACCTTGTTCAAGACGCGCAATCCGGGCGTCGCGGTGCATCTGATGTCGACCTGGACGCGCGCCGACCAGACCTATCGCCCGGGCGGCCATTGGTACGGCAAGCCGGTCACCGCGATGGCCGAGGATCTGCGCCGCGCCGCCGATCGTGCGCGCGCCGGCGCGCCCGGGCTGTCGAGCGTGCTCCCGGTCGGCCAGGCCTGGAACCGCGCCTTCGCTGCCGGGGTGGCCGATCCCAATCCCTATGACGGCACTGCCTTCGGCCAGCTCGATCTATGGTCGTTCGACCAATACCATGCCAGCCTGGCGGGCTATTATCTCGAAGCGCTGATCGTGTTCGGCCGCGTTACCGGGATCGACCCGCGCATTCTCGGCCGCGGCGAAAGCGCAGCCGACGAACTGGGCCTGTCGCCGGCCCAGGCGGCGGCATTGCAGACGGTGGCGAGCGAGGAACTGGCGGCCGACCTGATCCGCCCGCGGCGCTAAGCCGGCACCGGCTCAAGCCCCGCTCAATCGACGAACACCGCCGCGCGCTCGCCCATGTTCGCCGCCACCGCTTCCATCATGTTGGGCTTGCCGATCACCTTGATCTGCTCCTCCGTCTCGGCGACGAGCATGGCGCGCGGATCGGCGTCGTGCGCCATGTTGCACAGCCGCTTGGCGCCGCGGATGGCATGCGGATTGCGCCCGGCGATCGCCTGCGCCAGATCCATCGCCGCGGCATGCGGATCCTCCGCCAGGCGTGTGACGAAGCCGTGCTGCAGCGCCTCCGCGGCATCGAATTCCCGCGCGGTATAGACCAGTTCGCGCAGCACATCGTCGCGCACCAGCCCGCGCCAGATCGGGAAGCCGGCCATGTCGGGTACCAGCCCCCAATAGGTTTCGCGGATCGCGAAGCGCGTCGACGGTGCGACGATGCGGATGTCCGCGCCCGACATGATCTGGAACCCGCCGCCCATCGCCACGCCGTGCACCGCCGCGATCACCGGCATCGGCAGATTGCGCCAGCCCCAGGTGACGTGCTGCGGCAGGATCGAGCCCTGATCGTTGCGCGGATCGAGCGCGAGGCCCGAGCCGCCGGCGGCCATGCTCGACATGTCGAGCCCGGCGCAGAATGCGCGCCCCTCCCCCGACAACACGACGCAGCGCACGTCCTGCATTCCGGCGAGTTCGTCGATCGCCGCGCCGATCCCCTTGAACATCGCCGGATCGATCGCGTTCATCTTGTCGGCGCGGGTCAACTTCACGTCGGCGATGTGATCGCTGACGGTGATCGAGACGCGGTCGTTGTGAAAGGTCATGGCAACTCTTCCCTGCTCGTCACCCCAGCGACAGCCGGGGTCTGTGTGGGACGGGCGTGGTGCCAGCCCCAAGGATATCCCGGCCTGCGCGGGGATGACGGATCTGCAACCGCTAGCTGCCGCTTCCGGTTGCCCTTTGCAACCCATCCTCGCCAGCAACCTTTGCGCGCGCCGCGCGGCTGTGTAGACGCTCGGCGCATGAGCATCCCGACCTTCATCTTCGATCCCGAGCGTTTCCTGAAAAGCGGCGCTGGTGGACACGGCAAGCATCTTGGCCTGAGTTACCATGCGCATGGGCCGGATTGGGCGGAGATGGCGATGCCCTATGACCCCCGCCTGGTCGGCGATACGGACAGCGGCGTGATCGCCTCCGGCCCGATCCTGTCGATGATGGATATGGCGACGAGCATGTCGGTGTGGCTGAAACTCGGCGGCTTCCGCGCGCACGCCACGCTCGACCTGCGGGTCGATTATCTGCGCCCCGCGACGCCCGGCAGGACGGTGATCGGGCGCGGCGAATGCTACCGCGTGACGCGCTCGATCGCGTTCATCCGCGGCCAGGCGCATGACGGCGATCCGGCCGACCCGCTGGCGCATGTCGCGGGCACGTTCATGGCGCCGGAGGGCTATTTCTGATGTTGCCGCCTTATGCCGAAACCCTGGGTCTCTATGTCGATCCCGACTGCGCCGATGGCTGCCGCCTGGTCATGCCCTATGCCGATGGCGTGCTCGGCCGCCCCGGCTTCCTGCACGGCGGCGCGATCAGCGGGCTGATGGAAATGGCGGCGATCGTGGCGCTGCAGCGCGCGCTGGCCGGCGACGGCGGCGGGCGCATCAAGCCGATCAACGTCACGGTCGATTTCATGCGCGGCGGGCGCGACAAGCTGACCTACAGCACCGGCATCGTCACGCGGCTCGGCAACCGCGTCGCCAATGTCGAGGCGACAGCGTGGCAGGACGATGCCGCCAAGCCGATCGCCGCGGCGCGGATGAACTATCTGATCGTGCGCGGATGACCGCGCCCGCGCACCCGGCGTGCGCCGGGTGGGCGGATTAGCGCGTTATTTCGGCGCCGACAGCCGGATCAGCCGGCCTTGCGAATCGCCGCCATCCTCGAGCAGCCAGATCGCGCCATCGGGGCCCTGCTCGACTTCACGGATGCGCGCCCCCATCGCCCATTGGTCGCCCTTGCGCGCCGAGGCACCGTCGAGATCGACGCGGATCAGCGCCTTGCTCGACAGGCCGCCGATGAACGCATCCCCCTGCCACTGCGGGAACATCTTGCCCGAATAGATCATCAGCCCACCGGGGGAGATGACCGGGTTCCACCACACCTTGGGCGCTTCATAGCCGTCGCCCGACGCGTGATCGGGAATGTCGCGCCCGTCATAATGGCTGCCGTTCGAGGCCTTGGGCCAACCGTAATTCTTGCCCGGCTGGACCAGATTGACCTCGTCGCCACCCTTCGGGCCCATTTCCTGCTCCCACAGATTGCCCGCGCGGTCGAACGCGATGCCGAGCAGGTTGCGGTGGCCATACGACCAGATCGCGGGATGGAAGCCCTGCGCGGCGAGCGGGTTGCCGGCCGCCGGTTTGCCGTCCAGCGTCAGCCGCAGCACCTTGCCGAGCGTCGATTTGGGATCCTGTGCGGGGGTGAATTTCTGCCGCTCGCCATTGGTGAAGAACAGATATTTGCCGTCGGGCGAGAAGGCGATGCGGCCGGAATAATGGCCATTGCCCTCGACGAACTGGCTGGCGCGGAACAGTTCCTGAACGCCGGACAGCGTCTCGGCACCGGCCGCCCCGGTCAACTGGCCGCGGGCCAGAACCACGCCCTTGCCGCCCGGCCCGGCCGCCGAATAGCTGAAATAGACCTGTTTGTTCTCAGCGAAGCCGGGCGCGGGCACGACGTCCATCAACCCGCCCTGCCCGGCCGAATCGACCGCCACGTCGGCAATCTTGCGCGACGATTTGCCGTCCCTGGCGACGAGCAGCATCTGCCCGGCCTTTTCGGTCACCAGCATGCGGCCGTCGGGCAGGAAGGTCATCGCCCAGGGCGACGTGAAATCGGCGACGACGGTTTCGACGAACGGTTTGGCGGCGGATGCCGGCGTATCGACCGGCGCGGCGGAACAAGCGGTGCCGAACAGCGATGCCGCGAGCAGGAAACGAGCCTTCATCGTACTTCTCCCAAACTGTTCCACGTCATACCCTCGTCACCCGGCAGTTGTTCCGTGCGGGGCCTTGTGCACACAATACCACCGTCATCCTGAACTCGATTCAGGATCCATTGTGCCGGCAGGTCAGCGCTTGAGCCTCTAGTTGAGAGGCTAGCCGCCCGATGGATCCTGAAACAAGTTCAGGATGACGATCGCCGTTGAAGGCACGCCTGTGCCTACCTCACGAGCCCGCTTGCCACCGCCATGCCATCGGACTATATCATGGCCACATTCTCTACATCGTCAGGTGAAGAGGCTGGAGCCACCCGGTTCCGGCGGCAACAACCCATGTCTGGAACACCCTTGGCCGATATCGCCAAACTGACCGCGCTGATCGCCCCCGAAGCAGAAGCCTTGGGCTTCGATCTCGTGCGCGTGAAGCTGTTCGGCGGGGCCGGCGACATCACGCTGCAGGTCATGGCCGAGCGACCCGACACGCGCCAGCTGACGATCGACGATTGCGCCGATCTGTCGCGGCGCATCTCCGACGTGATGGACGCCGAGGATCCGATCGAGAGCGAATATCGGCTCGAAGTCTCCTCGCCCGGGATCGATCGGCCGCTCACCCGCCTGTCGGACTTCGCCGACTGGGCCGGGCATGAGGCGCGCATCGTGCTGACCGCCCCGGTCGAGGGCCGCAAGCAGCTCACCGGCGATCTTGTCGGCGTCGAGGGTGATCGCATCACCATCGCGGTCAACAAGCATCAAGAGATGACGATCGGGTTCGACCAGGTCGCCGATGCGAAGCTGCTGTTCACCGACCGGCTGCTCGCCGCGACCCGCCCGCTCGATATCGACGGCGTGGACGAGGAAGAGCTGGTCGACGACAGCGATGACGACGACATCGACGACACCGACGATCTAGAGACCGACATTGACGACGACGCGGCGCCGACCAGCGCCACCATCAGGCAAGAAGGATAAATCATGGCTCTCAGCGCCGTTTCCGCCAACAAGGCCGAGCTGCTCGCGATCGCGAATGCCGTCGCGACCGAGAAGATGATCGACAAGGCGATCGTGATCGAGGCGATGGAGGACGCGATCCAGCGCGCCGCGCGCTCGCGTTACGGCGCCGAGAACGACATCCGCGCCAAGCTCGACGGCACGACCGGCGATCTGCGCCTGTGGCGCGTCGTCGAGGTGGTCGAGCAGGTCGACGATTACTTCAAGCAGGTGAACCTCAAGGAAGCCGAGAAGCTGCAGAAGGGCGCGGTCGTCGGCGATTATATCGTCGATCCGCTGCCGCCGATCGAATTCGGCCGCATCGCCGCGCAGGCCGCCAAGCAGGTGATCTTCCAGAAGGTGCGCGACGCCGAGCGCGATCGCCAGTTCGAGGAATTCAAGGACCGCATGGGTGAAATCATCACCGGCGTGGTCAAGCGCGTCGAGTTCGGCCATGTCGTGGTCGATCTCGGCCGCGCCGAAGGTGTCATCCGCCGCGACGCGCAGATCCCGCGCGAAGTGGTGCGCGTCAACGATCGCATCCGCTCGCTGATCCTCAACGTGCGCCGCGAGAACCGTGGCCCGCAGATCTTCCTCAGCCGCGCGCACCCCGATTTCATGAAGAAGCTGTTCGCGCAGGAAGTGCCCGAAATCTACGACGGCATCATCGAGATCAAGGCCGCCGCGCGCGATCCGGGATCGCGCGCCAAGATCGGCGTCATCAGCCATGACAGCTCGATCGACCCGGTCGGCGCGTGCGTCGGCATGAAGGGCAGCCGCGTCCAGGCCGTCGTGCAGGAAATGCAGGGCGAGAAGATCGACATCATCCCCTGGTCGCCGGACATCGCGACGTTCGTCGTCAACGCGCTGCAGCCGGCCTCGGTGTCGCGCGTCGTGATCGACGAGGAAGAAGAGCGGATCGAGGTCGTCGTGCCGGACGATCAGCTCAGCCTGGCGATCGGTCGCCGTGGCCAGAACGTGCGCCTCGCCAGCCAGCTGACCGGCAAGGCGATCGACATCCTGACCGAGGCCGATGCCTCGGAGAAGCGCCAGAAGGAATTCGCCGAGCGCACCGAGATGTTCCAGACCGAACTCGACGTCGACGAGACGCTCGCCCAGCTGCTCGTCGCCGAAGGCTTCGGCGCGCTGGAAGAGGTCGCCTATGTCGAGGTGCAGGAAATCGCCTCGATCGAAGGCTTTGACGAGGATCTCGCGGTCGAACTGCAGAGCCGCGCGACCGAAGCGCTCGAGCGCCGCGAGGAAGCCAATCGCGAACTGCGCCGCGGCATGGGCGTGGCCGACGAGCTTGCCGCGCTGCCGCACCTCAACGAAGCGATGCTCGTCACGCTCGGCAAGGCCGGTATCCTGACGCTCGACGATCTCGCCGATCTGGCGACCGACGAACTGGTGCAGAAAAAGCGCCAGGAACAGCGCCGCCGCGCCGAATCGGACAATAAGCGCCCCGAGGACAAGGGCGGCGTGCTCGGCGAATACGGCCTGTCGGACGAGCAGGGCAACGAGATCATCATGGCCGCGCGTGCGCACTGGTTCGAGGATGAGCAGGCCTGATGCCGTTCGTCAGCATCCGCATGGCGGGCTCCGCGACCAAGGAGCAGAAGGCCGGGATCGTCGCCGACGTGACCGCCAGCCTGGTCGCGCGCCTGGGCAAGGACCCGGCAGCGGTGCAGATCGTGATCGAGGAAGTCAGCACGGAGAATTACGGCGCCGGCGGTCAGTTGATCGCCGACCGCCCCGCTCCTTCCGGGCAGCCGAAACCGCAGGAGGACGCTCATGCGGAATCCTCGCAATGATACGCTAGCGCTACACGCCGCCTCAACCTTGCCGTCACCCCGGACTCGTTCCGGGGTCCACGGAGCCGCGCGTCCGACGCATGCCGATTTTGCGGCACGGTGGACCCCGGAACACGTCCGGGGTGACGTCGGGACTCTAGGGGAGCGGCGGCAGTCCCAGCGCCACGGCAAGGTCGTCCCAATGCGGATTATCGCGCTCGATCAGATTCATCTTCCAGTCGCGACGCCATTTCTTGATGCGCTTCTCGCTGGCGATGACCACCTCCATGGTGTCGCCCATTTCGTACCAGACGAGTCGTTTGATATTCCAGCGCTTGGTGAACCCGTCGAACGTGCCCTCGCGGTGTTGCATGAGGCGGCCGACAAGGTTGGAAGTCACGCCAACATACAGCCGGCCATTGAACGCGCTCGCCAGGATATAGACGCAAGGCGCACGCTCTCTCACCGCCCCCTCCCCCATCGTCACCCCGGACTGGTTCCGGGGTCCACTGCGCTGCGGACTCGCCGGCCGATGAATGTGCGGCACGGTGGACCCCGGAACAAGTCCGGGGTGACGGCAGGGTGTGAGGAGAGCGCCGCATGACCACCCCCGCAGAACCCCGCCCCGACACGCGCGCCCGTTCGCGCGAATCGAAGGAACCGATCCGCCGCTGCATCCTGCTCGGCGAACGCGCGCCGCGCGAGGCGCTGGTGCGACTCGCGCTCAGCCCGGACGGCGCCGTATTCCCCGACGTCCGCGCCAAGGCGCCCGGCCGCGGTGCGTGGATCGGCGTGACCAAGGCCGAACTCGACGTCGCGATAAAGAAGGGCAAGCTGAAAGGCGCGCTCGCCCGTGCGTTTAAGACCGGCCCGATCGCCATTCCCGACGATCTGCCGCAGCTGATCGAAACCGCGCTCGAACGCGCGGCGCTCGACCGGCTCGGGCTCGAATCGCGCTCGGGCGGGCTGTTCAGCGGCGCCGAGAAGATCGAGACGGCGGCGCGCTCGGGCAAGCTGCATCTGCTGCTTCACGCCTGCGATGCGGGGGCGGACGGCAACCGCAAACTCGATCAGGCCTGGCGCGTCGGCAACGACGAAGAAGGAAGCGATCGCAGGGGGTTGGTTCTGCCGGTCCCCCGCACCATATTGGCCGTGGCACTGGGCAGGCAGAATGTGGTACATATCGGCCTGACTGATCCCGATGCGGCAAGGCGGGTGCGTGAAACGCTCGACCGCTGGCTGCATTTCATCGGCCCTGACCCAATCCTCCCGCCTTGCGAAACGGCCTCGCAGGGCGCATCGGCGTCCCAAAATGACGGCGATGACCTGAATACCGATCCGGCCGACGACAGTTACGAGGAATTCGAGTGAGCGATACCGACAACGAAAAGCCGAAACTTGGCATGCGCGCACCGCTTGGGGTGAAGCGTACGGTCGAGACCGGCCAGGTGAAGCAGAGCTTCAGCCATGGCCGCTCCAACACCGTGGTGGTGGAGGTGAAGCGGCGTCGCATTCTGGCGCCTGGCGCCGCACCCGAAGCGCCCGTCGTCGAACAGGCGGCCCCCGCCCCGGTTGCCGCCCCTGCGCCCGCGGCACCGCCGCGCCCCGCGCCGGCCCCGGTTTCGCCGGCAAATTCGCTGCTGTCCCGCCAGGAACTGCAGACCAAGCTGCTGCGCGAAGCGGACGAAGCGCGCATGAACGCGCAGGAAGAAACGCGCCGTCGCGAAGAGCGCGAGCGTCTCGAAGCCGCCGAAGAAGCGCGCCGCCGTGCCGAGGAAGCGCGCCGCGCCGGTGACGCTGCCGATTCGCCCGCCGCACCCGAGCCTGCTCCGCAGCCCGAAGCTGTGGCACCGGCACCCGTTGCTGCGCCGGAGCCTGCCGCGCCGGCCGCTGCGCCGCCGGCAACGCCCGCCGTTACTGCTGCGCCCGCGGCACCCGTAACGCCAACACCCGCTCCGGCCCCTGCGCCGGTTGCGGCTCCCACCCCTGCCCCTGCCCCGGTAGCGCCACCGGCACCGCCGGTGCTGACCGCGTTCGGGCTCGACCCGAGCATGCCGGCCCCGCGCCGCTTCACGCCGGTACCGCGCCCCGAGCGTCCCAAGCCCGCGCCGGCCCCGGTTGCCGCGCCCGAGCCGGTCGCACAGCCGACCAGCACGAACGCGACATCGGCACCGGCCAGCCCGAGCAGCCCGATCAAGCGCGCCGGCGAGACGCTGCAACGTCCGCAGCCGACGCGTGGCCGCACCAGCGACGAGCGTCGCGGCGGCAAGCTGACGGTCAATCGCGCGCTCAACGACGGCGATGGCGCACGCGCCCGCAGCCTCGCCGCGCTCAAGCGTGCGCGCGAGAAGGAAAACCGCCGCATGGGCGGGCCGCGCGAGGTACAGCCCAAGCAGATCCGCGACGTTGCCGTTCCGGAGGCGATCACCGTCCAGGAACTCGCCATCCGCATGGCCGAGAAGGGCGCCGATCTGGTCAAGACGCTGTTCAAGCTGGGCATGCCCGTCACGCTGACCGAGACGATCGATCAGGATACGGCTGAACTGCTCGTCACCGAATTCGGCCACAACATCGTTCGCGTCAGCGATTCGGACGTCGATTTGGCGATCGAGGGTGATGTCGAGGCGGATGAGAATGCTATCCCGCGTCCGCCGGTCGTCACGATCATGGGCCATGTCGATCATGGCAAGACCTCGCTGCTCGACGCGCTGCGCGGCACCGACGTGGTGCGCGGCGAAGCCGGCGGCATCACGCAGCATATCGGCGCCTATCAGGTCACGCTGAAGGACAAGTCGAAGATCACCTTCCTCGACACGCCGGGCCACGAAGCGTTCACCGAAATGCGCCAGCGCGGCGCCAACGTGACGGATATCGTCGTGCTGGTCGTGGCGGCGGACGATAGCATCAAGCCGCAGACGATCGAGGCGATCAACCACACCAAGGCGGCCGGCGTGCCGATGATCGTGGCGATCAACAAGGTCGACAAGCACGGCGCCAATCCGCAGAAGGTTCGCGAGGAACTGCTGCAGTATGAGGTGATCGTCGAGGAAATGTCCGGTGACGTGCAGGACGTGGAAGTCTCCGCGCTGCAGAAGACCGGGCTCGACGAACTGATCGAGAAGATCCAGCTCCAGGCCGAACTGCTCGAACTGAAGGCCAACCCCGATCGCGCCGCCGAAGGCACCGTGATCGAGGCCAAGCTCGACAAGGGTCGCGGCCCCGTCGCCACGATCCTGGTCAACCGCGGCACGCTCAAGGTCGGCGACATCTTCGTCGTCGGCGGCGAGAGCGGCAAGGTTCGCGCGATGACCAACGACAAGGGTCAGCAGATCAAGGAAGCCGGCCCCTCGATGCCGATCGAAGTGCTCGGCCTGTCGGGCGTGCCGCGGGCGGGCGATCCGCTGTCGGTGGTCGAGAGCGAAGCGCGTGCGCGCGAAGTGGCGGAATATCGCCAGGGCGTGATGACCAGCAAGCGGACCTCGACCGGTCCTGCCAGCCTCGAGAGCATGTTCAGTGCGCTCAAGGAAAAGCAGGCGATCGAATATCCGCTGGTGGTGAAGGCCGATACGCAGGGTTCGGTCGAGGCGATCGTCAACGCGATCAACAAGATCTCGACCGATCTGATCAAGGCCCGCGTGCTGCATTCGGGCGTTGGCGGGATCACCGAGAGCGACGTGACGCTGGCGGGTGCCAGCGGTGCGCCGATCATCGGCTTCAACGTCCGTCCGAACGCCAAGGCCCGCGAGATCGCCGAACGGCAGAAGGTCGCGTTCAAATATTACGACGTGATCTACACGCTGACCGACGAGATCCGCGCCGGCATGGCAGGCGAGCTTGGCCCCGAGGCATTCGAAACGGTCGTCGGCCGCGCCGAAATCCGCGATGTCTTCTCGGCCGGCAAGCACGGCAAGGCGGCCGGTCTGCTCGTCACCGAGGGCATCATCCGCAAGGCGCTCAAGGCGCGTATCACCCGGGCGGATGTCATCATCTACCAGGGCGAGATCGCCTCGCTGCGCCGCTTCAAGGACGATGTCGCAGAAGTGCGCGCCGGTCTCGAGTGCGGCGTGACGTTCACGTCGAACTTCGTCGACATCAAGCCGGGCGACTTCCTCGAAACGTTCGAAGTCGAACTGCGCGAACGCACGCTGTAAGCACCTAGCCCTCTCCCGGCGGGAGAGGGTCGAGCCGCGAAGCGGCGAGGGGTGAGGGTGACGGCGATCCGGTCGCCCGCCCCCACCCCGCGCGTTGCGCTGGGCCCCACCCGCACCCCCCGGGGGGGGGGGGTCGCGCCGCTAGGGGGCGTGGGGTGGGGGTCACGGCGATCCGGTCGCCCTCACCCTCCCATCGCTTTGCGATGGGCCCCTCCCTCTCCCGCCGGGAGAGGTGTAAGGAAATAAGAATGCGCCCCAACGACACCCCCGAATCCCGCGTCGTCCGCCTGTTGCGCGTCGGCGAGCAGATGCGCCACACGCTGAGCGACATTCTCGCGCGCGGCGACGTGCATGACGAGACGCTGGCCAAGCACATGGTCACCGTCACCGAAGTGCGCATGTCGCCCGATCTGCGCCATGCCACCGTGTTCGTGAAGCCGCTGCTCGGCAAGGACGAGGAAGCGGTGCTGAAGGCGCTGCGCACCAACACCGCCTATCTGCAGCGCGAATGCGCGCACCGCATCAGCATGAAATATGCCGCCAAGCTCAAATTCCTGGTCGACGAGAGTTTCGACGAGGGCAGCCATATCGAGAAGCTGTTGAAGGATCCCAAGGTCGCGCGCGATCTCGGCCCGGCGGATGATGCGGACGCCGCGCAGGGCTGATGGCCAAGCTCTATTTCTATTATGCCAGCATGAATGCCGGCAAATCGACCAACCTGTTGCAGGCCGATTTCAACTATCGCGAGCGCGGCATGCGCACCGTTTTGTTCACCGCGGCAATCGACGATCGCTTCGCGCCTGGCACGGTCACCTCGCGGATCGGGCTCGGCGCCGATGCGATCGCGTTCGAGCGCGACACCGATCTGGTCGCGATCGTGCACCGCGAGGGCGAGGCGCCCCCCGCCTGCGTGCTGGTGGACGAGGCGCAGTTCCTCACCGCCGCGCAGGTCGATCAGCTTGCGCTATTGGCCGACGTGCAGGGCATTCCCGTGCTTGCCTACGGCCTGCGCACCGATTTCCAGGGCCGGCTGTTCGAAGGCTCGGCGCGCCTGCTGGCGATCGCCGATTCGCTGATCGAGATCAAATCCGTCTGCATGTGCGGGCGCAAGGCGACGATGAACCTGCGCGTCGATGCCACGGGCATGCCGATCGCCGAAGGCCGGCAGACCGAGATCGGCGGCAACGACCGCTATGTCGCGCTGTGTCGCCGCCACTTCAACGAAGCGCTCGCGGCCGGCGCCGGAGCATAATCGATGCATGGCTGGATCATTCTCGACAAGCCCCTGGGGCTTGGCTCGACGCAGGGCGTGTCCGCGGTGAAGCGCGCGCTGCGCGACGGCGGCTATGGCAAGTTCAAGGTCGGCCATGGCGGCACGCTCGATCCGCTCGCCACCGGCGTGCTGCCGATTGCGGTCGGCGAGGCGACCAAGCTCGCTGGACGCATGCTGGACAGCGACAAGGTGTACGAGTTCACCATCGGGTTCGGCGTGCAGACCGATACGCTCGATCTGGAAGGTGTGGAAATCGCCACCAGCAGTGTGCGGCCGACCGTGTCGGAGATCGAGGCGGTGCTGCCGCGCTTCACCGGGCCGATCGCGCAGGTGCCGCCGGCCTATTCCGCGCTGAAGGTCGACGGCCAGCGCGCCTATGATCTGGCGCGGGCGGGCGAAGACGTCGTCCTGGCGAGCCGGGCGGTGACGATCCATGCGCTGACCGTCGCCCCGGCGACGGCTGGAGCGACGATGGACAGCGTCACGCTCACCGCCCATGTCTCCAAGGGCACCTATATCCGCAGCCTCGCGCGCGACATCGCGATCGCACTCGGCACGGTCGGCCATGTCACCATGCTGCGGCGTACCAAGGCCGGCCCGTTCACGCTCGATTCCGCGATATCGCTGGACATTCTGGCCGAAAGCGGTAAGGCCCGCGCGTTAGAAGACAAACTCCTGCCCTTGAGGGCGGCGCTGGACGACATCCCGGCCCTTCCTCTTACCCCCGATCAGGCAGGGCTGCTCCGACAGGGGCGGGTGTTGATCGGGATCGCCGCAGACGATGGCCACTATTTTGCGCTGCTGGATCAAGATCCGGTCGCGCTGGTAGCGGTTCAGGACCGCGAGGTCCGCGTCGTTCGTGGCTTCAATCTATAGCCAATGATGTCGAAGGACGAAGACGTATGACGATTACCGCAGAGCGCAAGGACGCACTGGTCAAGGATCACGGCCGCGCCGAAGGCGATACCGGTTCCACCGAAGTCCAGGTCGCGATCCTCACCGAGCGCATCCGCAACCTGACCGAGCATTTCAAGACGCACAAGAAGGACAATCATTCGCGCCGCGGGCTGCTGATGATGGTCAACAAGCGTCGTTCGCTGCTGGACTATCTTCGCAAGACCGAAGGCCAGCGCTACCTCGATCTCATCGCCAAGCTCGGGTTGCGCAAGTAACCGGGCAAGCAACAAAACGGCGCCCTCGGGCGCCGTTTTCATATCCCCTTTCGCCACGCTCGCAATTCGGCGGCATGGCCAAGCAGGGCCACGACAGGCCCGAAACCGCGCGGACCGGCTAGTCCGCAGATAGGCCCCATCCGCATCTGGCGGATGGTGTTGAAGGAAACATCATGTTCGATACCAAGACCGTAAGCACCCAATGGGGTGGCAAGACGCTGACGCTGGAAACCGGCCGCGTTGCCCGCCAGGCCAATGGCGCCGTGCTCGCAACCCTCGGTGAAACCGTCGTGCTCTGCGCCGTGACGGCCGCACGCACCGTGAAGGAAGGCCAGGACTTCTTCCCCCTCACCGTTCACTATCAGGAAAAGTATTCCGCAGCCGGCCGCATCCCCGGTGGCTTCTTCAAGCGTGAGCGCGGCGCGACCGAAAAGGAGACGCTGACCAGCCGCCTGATCGATCGCCCGATCCGCCCGCTGTTCCCGGAAGGCTTCTACAACGAGATCAACGTGATCTGCCAGGTGCTCAGCTATGACGGCGAGAACGAGCCGGACATGCTGGCAATGGTCGCAGCATCGGCTGCGCTGACCATCTCGGGCGTTCCCTTCATGGGCCCGATCGGCGCCGCGCGCGTCGGCTATATCGACGGTGAGTATATCCTCAATCCGACGCTGGAGCAGGTCAAGGAAGGCGAGCTCGATCTCGTCGTCGCCGCCACCGGCAACGCCGTGATGATGGTCGAATCCGAAGCCAAGGAGCTCTCGGAAGAGGTCATGCTGGGCGCCGTGCAGTTCGCCCACAAGGCCTGCCGCGAGGCCGCCAACCTGATCATCGATCTGGCCGAGCAGGCTGCCAAGGATCCGTGGGAAATGGCCGAGCAGGCGGATCTCACCGCCGCCAAGGACAAGCTCAAGAAGCTGATCGGCAAGGACATCACGGCCGCCTACAAGGTGACCGACAAGTCCAAGCGGTCGGACCTGCTCAACGCCGCACGCGCCAAGGGCAAGACCGCGTTCGCCGATGCGACGCCGCAGGACCAGATGGCCGCCGGCAAGCTGATGAAGAAGCTCGAGGCTGAAATCGTCCGCGGCGCGATCCTCAAGGACGGCAAGCGCATCGACGGCCGCACCACCACGCAGATCCGCCCGATCGAGGCGATGGTGCACTTCCTGCCGCGCACGCACGGCTCGGCGCTGTTCACGCGCGGCGAGACGCAGTCGATCTGCACCACCACGCTCGGCACGCGCGACGCCGAGCAGATGATCGACGGCCTGAACGGCCTGAGCTACGAAAACTTCATGCTGCACTACAACTTCCCGCCCTATTCGGTCGGTGAAGTCGGTCGCTTCGGTGCGCCGGGTCGCCGCGAAGTCGGCCACGGCAAGCTCGCCTGGCGCGCGCTGCACCCGGTGCTGCCGTCGAAGGAAGAGTTCCCGTACACGATCCGCGTCCTCTCCGACATCACCGAGAGCAACGGCTCGTCGTCGATGGCGACGGTGTGCGGCGGTTCGCTGTCGATGATGGATGCCGGCGTGCCGCTGAAGCGCCCGGTCTCGGGCATCGCGATGGGCTTGATCCTTGAGGGCAAGAACTTCGCGGTTCTGTCGGACATCCTGGGCGACGAGGATCACCTCGGCGACATGGACTTCAAGGTCGCCGGCACGTCCGAGGGCATCACCACGATGCAGATGGACATCAAGATCGCCGGCATCACCGAAGAAATCATGCGCAAGGCGCTCGAGCAGGCCAAGGAAGGCCGCGCGCACATCCTGGGCGAAATGGCCAAGGCGCTCGATCACACGCGTGAAGAGCTGTCGGCCCATGCCCCGCGCATCGAGACCTTCTCGATCGACAAGTCGAAGATCCGCGAAGTGATCGGCACCGGCGGCAAGGTGATCCGCGAGATCGTCGCGCAGACCGGCGCCAAGGTGGATATCGACGACGAGGGCGTGATCAAGGTCAGCTCGTCGGATCCGGCGCAGATCGAAGCGGCGGTGAAGTGGATCAAGGGCCTGGTCGAGGAAGCGGAAGTCGGCAAGGTCTATGACGGCAAGGTCGTCAACCTGGTCGATTTCGGCGCGTTCGTGAACTTCATGGGCGGCAAGGACGGCCTGGTGCACGTGTCGGAAATCCGCAACGAGCGCACCGAGAAGGTCAGCGACGTCCTCTCGGAAGGCCAGGAAGTAAAGGTCAAGGTCCTCGAGATCGACCCGCGCGGCAAGGTGCGCCTGTCGATGCGCGTCGTGAACCAGGAAACCGGCGAAGCGCTGGAAGACACGCGCCCGGCACGCGAACCGCGCGAAGGCGGCGACCGTCCGCGCGGCGATCGTCCGCGTCGTGATGGCGATGGCGGCCGTGGGCCCCGTGGCGAAGGCGGCGGCGGTCGTGGTGACGGCGGCGCCGATCGTGGCCCGCGTGGGCCGCGTCGCGACGGCGATGGCGGGCGTGGCCCGCGTCGCGATGGCGGTGATCGTCCGGCGCGTGCGGAAAGCAAGACCGAGGCCGAGCCTGAGTTCGCCCCGGCGTTTCTGAACACTGATCGCGACTGAGCCTAGGCTTGAGCGTTGCAAGAAGGGCCCGGCAGCAATGCCGGGCCCTTTTTCGTTGGCGTCGGCCCCTCCTCCATCGTCACCCCGGGCTTGCCCCGGGGTCCCGCTTCCTCCCGGCGGCAGTAAGAAGCGGGACCCCGGCTCAAGGCCGGGGTGACGGATTGGTTGCCCACGCAAAAGGGGCGCCGGCATCGCTGCCAGCGCCCCTTCTTCGGTCGATGCCGCGCTTGGGAGCGGCCCGGCCTAGCGCGTCTTGTCGCGGCTTACAGGCCGTTCGACAGATTGGTGTCGGCATCGTTGGTGCGCATGTCTTCCGCCTGGTTCTGGCCGGTGTCGCGCACTGCGTCGGCCTTGTTCTCCAGCGCGTCCTCGGCCGCGTCGGTACCGGCATTGTCGGCGGCTTCCTCGAGATTGTCGGCGACCGCCTCGGCATTGGCCTCGATATTGTCCGCGGTCTGCTCGCGCGGCGAGGTGTTGCACGCGGCGAGCGAGACGAGGCCGGCGGCGACGATCGGAACGAACAGCTTCTTCATGGTAGATTACCCCTGGTGGTGAAGACTTGAAACTTGACCGTAACAATCGCTCGGCGGGCGGTTTGTTCCGGGCGGCGTGGCGCGTGTCGTGCGACGGGCAGGTCCGGCCTTTGCCGGCGGGCCCGGGGACCGCGCTGCCGCTGGCGCGCGGATCGGCGGCGCGCTATGCTGGCCGATAAGCAAAGGATGCCGCAGATGCACCGAACAGGCCGGATAGTGATCGATTCGACGGGCATCGTGGTGGCGGCGGATCCCACCTTCACGGCGATGATGCGCGCCGCGCATGACCAGATCGGCGTCAACGCGATCGCGCTGACCGCACCCAGCGACCGCGACCGCTGTACCATATTGGTCGAGAAGATCGTCGCCGACGGGCAACCCGTGAGCACGGTGAAACGCATGATCCGCGCCGACGGCTCGCACGTCTGGGTGCGCAACACGCTGACCGCGACGGGCAGCGCGGCCGAGCGGCTGATCGCGATCGACGTGGAGGAAAGCCTGCCGCCGCCCGGGTGGGTCGAGCCTGACAAATTGCTCGCGGTGGCGCGGCTGGTGTTTCAGAGCCGGCGCGGGCGCGCCGCGACGTTCGGCACCGATCTGTTTAGCGATCACGCCTGGGACCTGCTGCTCGCCGCCTATATCTGCGAGGCGGAAGGCGCGGTGATGACGATTTCCCGGATGCATGCCCGGGCCGGAATTCCGCTGGTCGCCGGGTCGCGCTGGATCCGCGCGCTCAAGGCGGAGGGGTTGCTCGAATATGAAGACGGTGGCAACATGGCGCTGGTGACCACGCCGTTTCGCCTGACATCGGCGGCGCACCAGAAGTTCGAGACCTATCTCTCGGAGCTATCGATCGCCTCCGAGCAGGCCGACCGGATTTCGCTGAACTAGGGACGATCGATTTTTCGCGGCACCGGGGGCTCGGAGCAAGACGATGGACCAACGCACGATCATGGCCTGTGTCGGACATATCCGCGCCGCTGCCAAACTGTGCGAAGAAGAGGGGCAGCTGGCGCATTGGGCGACGTTGCTCGGGGTGGCGGATCAGCTGCTCGAGACGGTCGACGCACCGGCGGCCGATCGCTCCTGAAGCCAAGGCGTGCGTTCAGCCTTCTGCGGCAAGCCGCTCGTGGTGGCGGATGACCTCGTCGATGATGAAGCGCAGGAACTTCTCGCTGAATTCGGGATCGAGATCGGCCTGTTTGGCGAGTCCGCGCAGCCGCGCGATCTGCGCTTCCTCGCGCCCCGGATCGGCCGGCGGCAACCCGCTCGTCGCCTTGTAGCGCCCAACCGCCTGGGTCACCTTGAAGCGCTCGGCGAGCAGGAAGACGAGCGCTGCATCGATATTGTCGATGCTCTGGCGGTAGCCGCTCAGGGTCTCGTCGCTCACATCCACTCTCCCGGTCAAGGCGGGCCTTTTGCGGGGCGGATCGCGCCTGCGCAAGCCTGAAAGGCTTGCCTTTACCGCCCCGCGCCGCCACATGCCGGGGCCATGAGCGCCACCCTCCACCGCCTCGACCCGCGGCACGGCCGCCCCCCTTCGCTCGAACCGATGGTTCAGCTGGTGACGGGCGACATGAACATGGTCAACGCGGTGATCCTCGATCGCATGCAATCGCAGATTCCGCTGATCCCGGAACTGGCCGGCCATCTGATCGCCGGGGGCGGCAAGCGCATGCGCCCGATGCTGACCTTGGCGAGTGCGCGGCTGCTCGGCTATACCGGCAACCGGCATTACCGGCTCGCCGCCTCGGTCGAGTTCATCCACACCGCGACCTTGCTGCACGACGATGTGGTCGACGGCAGCGATCTGCGCCGCGGCAAGCGCACCGCCAATCTCATCTGGGGCAATCCGGCGAGCGTGCTGGTCGGCGATTTCCTGTTCAGCCGCAGCTTCGAGCTGATGGTCGAGGATGGCAGCCTCAAGGTGCTCAAGATCCTGTCCAACGCCTCCGCCGTGATCGCGGAAGGGGAAGTCAACCAGCTGACCGCCGCGCGCCGCGTCGAGACGTCGGAAGAGCGCTATCTCGACATTATCGGCGCGAAGACCGCGGCCTTGTTCGCCGCCGCCTGCCGTATCGCCGCGGTGGTCGCCGAACGGCCGGAAGCGGAAGAGGCGGCGCTCGACGCTTATGGCCGCAACCTCGGCATCGCGTTCCAGCTGGTCGACGATGCGATCGACTATGTCTCCGACGCGGGCACGATGGGCAAGGATGCCGGCGACGATTTCCGCGAGGGCAAGGCGACGCTGCCGGTGATCCTGGCCTATGCGCGCGGCTCGGCCGAGGATCGCGTGTTCTGGAAGGCGGCGATGGAAGGCCACCGTGCCGGCGACGCCGACTTCGCGCATGCCATCGATCTGATCCGCTCGACCCGCGCGATCGACGACACGCTGGCCCGCGCGCGCCATTATGCGCAGCGGGCGATCGATGCGCTGGGCGGCTTCGCTGGCGGTCAGGCCAAGGAGGCGATGGTCGAGGCGGTCGAATTCGCGGTCGCGCGCGCTTACTGAGCGATCAGTTCCAGAGGTTATCGGCCCAGGCGCGGCTCGCCATACTGTTTTGGTCGAGCGCCAGCCAGAAGTGGCGGACATAATAGCCGTTCCACCAGAACGTATCGACCAGCAGCAGCGTGATCAGCGCAAGGCACAGCCAGGCACCGCGCCCCAGCCCCGCCGACTCGCCGCGCACTACAGCCTCGCGCGGTGCATTGCCCCGGCTGGTGCCGCCGGGCTGCACCTCGTGATAGACGGGTCGGTGCCGGCCGGCGACGGACCGCGGCCTGGCAGGGGATTTGGTTGCCATGGTCGAACACCCTTCAGCTGGAACGACCAGGCTAGCGCAAAAAGGTAAACGAGTGGCGCGCCGCGCTCACACGGTGCGCGCGCCCTCCAGCGAACAATCGCCGACGCCCGTTTCGACCTGCAGCGTGGCATGGCCGATGCCGAACCGATCGTGCAGCAGCGCGCGCGCGTCGCGCAGGAATGCGTCGCCCGGCTGCCCCGCGGGCATCACCAGGTGCGCGGTGAGCACCGGCTCGGTCGTGCTCATCGGCCAGATATGCAGATCGTGCACGCGCACCACGCCGGGCAGGCCGCACAAGGCCGCATCGACCTGATCGAACTCGATCCCACGCGGCACCGCGCCGAGCGACATCTCGACCGATTCGCGCAGCAGCCCCCAGGTCTGCCAGAAGATCAGCGCGGCGATCACCAGGCTGACGACGGGATCGATCCAGCCCAGGCCGGTACGCCAGATCACCAGCCCGGCGACGACCACCCCGGCCGAGACCAAGGCGTCCGCCGCCATGTGCAGGAAGGCGCCGCGAATGTTGATGTCGCCCTTGCGCCCGCTGGCGAACAGCCAGGCGGTGACGCCGTTGACCAGGATGCCGATGCCGGCGACCACTGCGACGGTCGGCCCGAGCACGGTGCTGGGTTCGCCGAAGCGCTGCACCGCCTCCAGCACGATCGCGCCCAGCGCGACCATCAGCAGCAGCGCGTTGAGCAAGGCGGCGAGGATCGACGAACCGCGCAGCCCGTAGGTAAAGCGTTTCGACGGCGGCCGCGCGGCCAGCGCCGCCCCGGCCCAGGCGACGCACAGCCCGGCGACATCGGACAGATTGTGCCCGGCATCCGCCAGCAAGGCGACCGAATTGGCGGCGAAGCCATAGCCCGCTTCGATCACGACGAAGGCGAGGTTGAGCGCGATGCCGATCGCGAAGGCGCGGCTGAAATCGGTCGGAGGCGCATGATCGTGGCCGTGATGCCCGCCCGGCCCGTGCGCATGGACGTGATGATGATCGTGTACGCCCACGCGATTCTCCATTGCTGCGGCGCGCCCTAGCATCGCCGGGTCGTGAGATACTAGGACGCGGTCGCGCCGCGGCGGATGGCCGGGGCGGGCGACAGGATCGCGCGGGCGTTCAGGTTCGCCTGAGGTTGAACACCCCGAAGCCGCCGAACAGGAAACCCAGAATCGCCCAAACGACCCAGGGATCGCCCTTGGCGAACTTGAACACGGCCAGCGACAGGAAGAGCAGGCCGATGACCGGGACGCCACCTTTGATCGCATTTGGCATAAACATCTCCCCGCTCTGCTATCCGCGCCGATTAGATCGCGTTGAACGACGCGTGGCAAGCCGCGGCGCCAGGATCGCGGGACGCTGCACGGTCCGTGCGCGTCGCGCCGATCCAGGCGAACGACCCCATGAACCATTATTCGTCTGGAACGCGGCAACATATCCATTATGCCGGATACATGGATAATGATTCGGCGATCGCCGCACTCGGCGCGCTCGCCCAGGGCACCCGCCTCGACGTGTTCCGCTTGCTCGCCCGGCAGGAGCCGGACGGCATGGCGGCCGGCGAGATCGCACGCCAGCTCGGCGTGCCGCAAAACACCATGTCCGCGCATCTCGGCGTGCTCGCCCGCGCCGGCATCGTGCGCGCCGAGCGGCACGGCCGGACGATCGTCTACCGCGCCGAGCTGGACGGTCTGCGGGCGCTGATGCTGTTCCTCGTCAAGGATTGTTGCGCCGGCGCGCCCGAACTCTGCGCGCCGCTGCTTGCCGATCTTACCCCCTGCTGCTGAAAGGACCGCCATGGCCGTCGATATCGTGATCTATCACAACCCCGCGTGCGGCACGTCGCGCAACACGCTCGGCCTCATCCGCAATGCCGGCATCGAGCCGCATGTGATCGAATATCTGAAGACCCCGCCGGCGCGTGCGTTGCTCGTCGCGCTGATCGAGCGCGCCGGGCTCACGCCGCGCGATCTGCTGCGCGAGAAGGGCACGCCCTATGCGGAACTCGGCCTCGGGGACGAGGCGCTGTCGGACGACGCGCTTGTCGATGCCATGATCGCGCATCCGATCCTCATCAACCGGCCGCTCGTCGTCTCCCCGCTCGGCGTAAAATTGTGCCGGCCGTCCGAAGCCGTGCTCGATCTGCTGCCGAGCGATCAGCGCGGTGCATTCGCCAAGGAAGACGGCGAGCAGGTGGTGGATGCGGCAGGCCGGCGCCTCGCCTGATGCTTCCGGCCGTTCTGATCTTCATCGCCACGATCACGCTCGTCATCTGGCAGCCCCGCGGGCTCGGCATCGGCTGGAGCGCGCTGGGCGGCGCGGCGATCGCGCTGCTCGCCGGCGTCGTCTCGCTTGCCGACGTGCCGGTGGTGTGGGGCATCGTGTGGAACGCGACCGCCACGTTCGTTGCGATCATCATCGTCAGCCTGTTGCTCGATGAAGCCGGCTTCTTCGAATGGGCCGCGCTGCACGTCGCGCGCTGGGGCGGCGGGGATGGTCGCCGGCTGTTCGTGCTGATCGTATTGCTCGGCGCGGCGGTATCGGCGCTGTTCGCCAATGACGGCGCGGCGCTGATCCTGACGCCGATCGTCATCGCGATGCTGCGCGCCCTGGGGTATAAGGACAAGGCGACCCTGGCGTTCGTGATGGCAGCGGGGTTCGTCGCCGACACGGCCAGCCTGCCGCTGATCGTTTCCAATCTCGTCAATATCGTGTCGGCCGACTTCTTCCGGATCGGATTTGCCGATTACAGCCTGGTGATGGTGCCGGTCGATCTGGCCTCGATCGCCGCCACACTGCTCGTGCTGCTGCTGTTCTTCCGGCGCGACATACCGGGCCATTATGATCTGGCACAGCTCCGCAGGCCTGCCGAGGCAATCCGTGATCACGCCACGTTCAAGGCGGGCTGGGTCGTCCTCGCGCTGTTGCTCGCCGGCTTCTTCCTGCTCGAGCCGATCGGCGTACCGGTCAGCGCAGTGGCCGCGTCCGGCGCCATCCTGTTGTTCGTCGTCGCCGCGCGCGGCCATGTCATCCATACGCGCAAGGTCCTGGCCGGCGCGCCCTGGCAGGTCGTGATCTTCTCGCTCGGCATGTACCTGGTGGTCTATGGCCTGCGAAACGCGGGCCTGACCGACCATCTCGCCGGCCTGCTCGATCGCGCTGCGCAGGGCGGCGTATGGGGCGCGGCATTCGGCACCGGGATCCTCGCCGCCTTGCTGTCCTCGGTGATGAACAACATGCCCACCGTCCTGGTGGGGGCGCTGTCGATCGACGCGACGCAGGCCAGCGGGGCGATCAAGGAGGCGATGATCTACGCCAACGTGATCGGGTGCGATCTCGGCCCCAAGATCACGCCGATCGGGTCGCTTGCCACGCTGCTGTGGCTGCACGTGCTCGGGCAGAAGGGGATCCGGATCGGCTGGGGCTATTATGTCCGGGTTGGCGCGACGCTGACGATCCCGGTGCTTTTCGTGACCCTCGCCGCCCTTGCCATAAGGCTCAGTCTGTAATGCCGCTCCGTACGCTCGCCGACCCCGCCCATCTCCCCGCGCTCGATCGCCGTTATGCGCACGAGCGTCCCGCGCTCGGCCTGGGGCCAGACGATCCTGCGCCGCGCATCCTGCTGCTCTATGGTTCGCTGCGGGAGCGGTCCTTTTCCCGGCTCTGCATCGAGGAAGCGGCACGCCTGCTGCAGTTCTTCGGTTGCGAAACGCGCATCTTCGATCCCGCCACGCTGCCGCTGCCCGATCAGGTCGCGGGGGACGATCACCCCGCGGTCCACGAATTGCGGGCATTGTCGATGTGGTCGGAGGGGCATGTATGGTGCAGCCCCGAGCGGCACGGCCAGATTACCGGCATCATGAAGCTGCAGATCGATCACCTGCCGCTCGCGATGGGCGGGATGCGCCCGACCCAGGGCCGCACGCTCGCCGTGATGCAGGTGTCGGCCGGATCGCAATCGTTCAACAGCGTGAACACGCTGCGCGTTCTCGGCCGCTGGATGCGGATGGTGACGATTCCCAACCAGTCGAGCGTGGCCATGGCCTTCAACGAATTCGACGCGGCCGGCCACATGAGGCCATCCAGCTATTACGACCGGATCGTCGATGTGATGGAAGAGCTGGTGCGTTTCACGGTCCTGCTGCGGCCACACGCCAACCAACTCGTCGACCGATATTCGGAGCGCAAGACCGCCGGCATACCGATCGATGCCGCGACGGACCTGTCGAGCATCGCAACCGCGTCGCCCCCGCCGAGCCTTGGTTCGGATCGCTGACCGGCCTCCATCCACGACCGTCGGTGAGCATGGATCTGACGGGCACGCGCGCAGAAGCCGCTGTTCCGCGATCGGCCATTGTGGCAGCAGCCCGGCGATGACGCTGGCGCTGCCGATCCTTGCCGTCCTGCCGGACCTGCTCGCCGTGCTGCGCGACGGGCCCAATGCCGTGCTCGTCGCACCGCCGGGCGCGGGCAAGACGACCGCGGTCGCCCCTGCCCTGCTGGGCGAATCGTGGTGCACCGGCGAGATCCTGCTGCTCTCGCCGCGCCGGCTAGCGGCGCGTGCCGCCGCCGAGCGGATGGCGGCGCAGGCGGGCGAGCCGGTGGGGCAGACGTTCGGCTATGCCACGCGGATGGACAGCAAGCGTTCCGCCAGCACGCGCGTGACGGTCGTCACCGAGGGGATCTTCGTCAACCGCATCCAGGCCGATCCCGAACTGGCCGGCGTTTCTGCGGTGCTGTTCGACGAGGTGCACGAGCGCAGCCTGGACAGCGATTTCGGTCTCGCGCTGGCGCTCGACGTGCAGGGTGCGCTCAGGCCGGACCTGCGGCTGGTGGCGATGTCGGCGACGCTGGATGGGGCGCGCTTTTCCGGGCTGATGGGCGGCGCCCCGGTGATCGAGAGCGAAGGGCGATCCTATCCGCTGACGCTGCGCCATATCGGCCGTGCGGCCGAGGCGCGGATCGAGGATGCGGTGGCGGCGGCGGTGCGCACGGCGCTGCGCGACGAACAGGGCGGCGTGCTCGCCTTCCTGCCCGGCGTGGCCGAGATCGAGCGCACTGCCGAGCGGCTGGAGGGACTGGGCGACGGGATCGTGCTGCACCGGCTGCACGGCAGCCTCGATCCCGCCGCGCAGCGCGCCGCGATCCAGCCGGATGCCGCGGGGCGGCGCAAGATCGTGCTGGCGACGTCGATCGCCGAGACCAGCCTGACGCTCGACGGCATCCGCGTGGTGGTCGATTCAGGACTCGCACGGCGGCCACGCTATGATCGCGCGGCGGGGATGACGCGGCTGGTAACCGAGCGCGCGAGCCAGGCGTCGGTCACGCAACGCGCCGGGCGCGCGGCGCGGCAGGGGCCGGGCGCGGCGTACCGGCTGTGGGAGGAAGCGGCGACCGCAGGGCTGCCGCGCTTCGATCCGCCCGAGATTCTGGAGGCGGATCTTTCCGCGCTGACGCTGGATTGCGCCTTGTGGGGCGTGGCCGATCCGCGGTCGCTCGCCTGGCTCAATCCGCCGCCCGCCGCCGCGGTGGCCGAGGCGCGGGCGCGGCTGGCGGCGCTGGCGGCGATCGACGGCGACGGGCGGCCGACGCCGCACGGGCATGCGATCGCCAGGCTGCCGCTGCCCCCGCGGCTCGGGCATATGCTGGTGCGCGCGGGCGAGATCGGCCTTGCCCAGACCGCGGCGGAGATCGCCGTGCTGCTCGGCGAGCGTGGGCTGGGCGGCAACGATCCGGACCTCGAATCGCGCCTGCGGCGGTGGCGGGGCGAGCGCGGGCCGCGAGCCGAGGGCGGGCGCAAGCTGGCAAGACGGTGGGCGAGCCTTGCTCCCCTCCCGCCTGCGGGAGGGGTTGGGGGAGGGCCTGTCGCCAGACGCACGGCAGGTAATGAGACAGGCCCTCCCCCTGCCCCTCCCGCGAGCGGGAGGGGAGAAGAAGTCGGCACCTGCATCGCGCTGGCCTTTCCCGATCGTATCGCGCGGCGGCGCGATGCCAGCGGCGAGAGCTGGGCCTCGGCCGGCGGGCGCGGATTCAAGCTCGATCCGGCGACGTCGCTCGCCCGCAACGACTGGCTCGCCGTGGCCGAGACGCAGGGCATGGCCTCGGGCGCGCGCATCCTCTCCGCCGCGGCGATCGACCAGGCGACGGTCGAGACACTATTCGGCGATCGGATCGAGACACGGCGCACGGTAAGCTTCGATCCCGCGACGGGCGGCGTGCAGGCGATGCGCGAGCGCCGGCTCGGCGCGATCCGCCTGACAAGCGGGCCGGACGCGGCGGCCGAACCCGCAGCAATCGCCGCCGCGTTGCTGGAGGGGCTGAGGACGCATGGCCTGGGCCTGCTGCCGTGGAGCGACGCCGCCTTGGCACTGCGCCACCGCGCCGCCTTCGCCGCGGCGCATGGCGGCAGCGCGCTGGCGCTCGACGATGCCGCGCTGCTGGCGCGCGCCGACGAATGGCTGGTGCCCTTGCTCGACGGCAAGCGCCGGCTGAGTGCGATCGAGCCCGGCGCGCTGACCGACGCACTGCGCAACCTGATCGGCTGGGACGATCTGCGCACGATCGACCGCCTCGCGCCAACGCATTTCGACAGCCCCGCGGGCAGCAGCCATCCGATCGATTACGACGCGGAAGGCGGCCCGCGCGTCGATCTGCGCCCGCAGCAATTGTTCGGGCTGGCGGCGCATCCGATGATCGGCGGCGGGCGCGTGCCGCTGGTGCTCAGCCTGACCTCGCCCGCCGGCCGGCCGATCCAGACGACACGCGATCTGCCCGGCTTCTGGGCGGGCAGCTGGGCGGATGTCGCGCGCGAGATGCGCGGCCGCTATCCGCGCCACCCCTGGCCGGACGATCCGGCCGCCGCCGTCCCGACGATGCGCACGAAAAATGCGGATGCGCGGGCGTCACAACCGCGATAGTAGAGCGGCAGATTCGAAGGACCGACCCATGCCCACCGCCCGCATCTTCCAGCACCCCAAGAACGCCATGCAGTCCGGCCGCGCGCGCACCGACGCCTGGACGCTGGAATTCGAGCCCGCCGAGGCCAAGAAGCCCGATCCGCTGACCGGCTGGGCGGGATCGGGCGACACGCGCGGCCAGGTGCGGCTGGAATTCCCGACCGCCGAGGCGGCGATCGCCTATGCCGAACGCGAGGGACTGGCCTTCACCCTGATCGCCGCGCCCGAGCGCAAGCTGAAGCTGCAGGCCTACGCCGACAATTTCAAATAAGTCGATCCGCGCGAATCGCCGGCCGTTCTCCTGCGAAAGCAGGAGCCCAGAGCCCCGAGCGCATCGTTCGTAACCCTGGGCTCCTGCTTTCGCAGGAGAACAAAAGAATCGGTCAGCCTGTGGCGAGCAGCGCGCCGCTGATCAGCAGCAGCATCTTCACGTCGATCGCCAGCCCTTCGGCGCGCTTGGCGGCGACGAATGCCGGCAGCGCGGCCAGCGCGACGCGGTGGACGACGATCTGCTCGTCCTCCGTCCCGCCGCCATCGCCGATCCTGGTCAGTCCGGTCGCGCGCACCAGCGTGAAGCCCTCGCTCGCCAGCCCGGGCGACGAATAGAACTCGCCGAGCGATTCGACCCGGTCCGCGCGGTAGCCGGTCTCCTCCTCGAGCTCGCGCCCGGCGGAGTCGAGCGCGTCCTCGCCCTCGGTCTCGTCGCCGACCAGCCCGGCCGGCAGTTCCAGGCAGCGCCGCCCGATCGGCACGCGATATTGCTCGACCAGCAGGACATGATCGTCCTCGTCGATCGCGACGATCACCGCCGCCTGGATATTGCGCGCGCGCGAAACATATTCCCATTTGCCTTGGCGCTTGGCGGTGATGAACCGGCCGTGCCAGACGGTTTCGACGGGATCGTCGCTCACAGCTCGATCAGCCGGTCCGGCAGCTCGTTGCGATCGCCGGCGATGCGCGGAAAATGCTCGGCGAGCACGACGCCGACCTGCGCCACCGCCTCGGCCAGACCGTCGCCCGGGCGGTCGTCCTTCACCGCGACGATCAGCGCCGCCATCGCCGCGCCCCAGGTTTCGGGCGACACCTTGGAATGGATCGCGGCATCGGCGATCAGCTCGGCGCGATGCTCGTCGAGGCTGAGATAGAGCAGCACCCCGGTCGCGCCGGCGGTGCGCTTCTCGGCACTGGTGCGGAACAGATCGAGTGCGCGGGCGCGCACGCGGCGCGTCTTGGTCGCGCCAGGGGTGAGCGCGATGCGCAGCGGGAGCGAGGCGAGCGCATAGCGGCCGACGAGGTAAGCGAGCGCGGTGACCAACAAGGCGATAGCGTAAGGCGCCCCCGGATGCGGGCCCGCCCAGGGATCGTAGAACTTGGCCTCAAGCCAGTCGGCGGGCTGCGGCCAGATCGACAGCCCGGCCAGCACCAGCAGCATCGCCAGCACGCCGGCATGCGCGGCGACATCGTTATATTTGTCCGACCGGCGCGCGACGACGGTGACGATTTCGCCCGCAGTGCGCTGCTCGGCCGCGGTCACCGCCGCGGTGACCTTGGCATGATCCTGATCGGTCAAGCGCATCACCAGCTCCCCGAGGCGCCACCGCCTCCGAACGATCCGCCGCCGCCGCCGGTAAAGCCGCCGCCGCCCCAGCCACCGCCACCGCTGCTGCCACCACCCCAGCCGCCGCCGCCACCGCCACCGCGCAGCGCGCTGTTGCCGATTTCGTTGGCGATCGACCAGAGCACGACCGGCAACACGCCGCTGCCGCGATCGTCGCCGCGATAGCGCTGTCCGCGGCCACCGCGACGGCGCAGGAAGGACAGCGCGACAAAGCCCAGCACGAGCGCCCAGAAGATCAGGCCGAGCGGGATCCCGCCCCCGCTGCTGCGCGCGCGCGGCTGCGCCTTGTCGAACGCTGCGACCGCGGCATCGACCTTGGCCTGCGCCTCTTCGGGCGAGGCGCGCAACTGCGCGATCACCGCATCGGTACCGGCGGTAAGCGCGCCGGCAATGTCGCCGCCGTCGCGCAGCCGCGGCATCATCTGCTGGTTGATGATCACGCTGCTCAGCGCATCGGTCAGGATCGGCTCGAGCCCGCGCCCGACCTCGATCCGCGGCCCGCGCTGCCCGACGGGATTGTTCGGCGCGAGGAAGATGACCACGCCGTTATCGGCGTTCTTTAGGCCGACGCCCCAGGCCCGGCCGAGCTTGTAGCCATAGTCTTCGAGCGGATAGCCCTGCAGGTCGTTGATCGTCGCAACCACGACCTGCCGGTTGGTATCCTTCTGGAGCGCCTCCAGCTTGGCGGTCAGGTCCGCCTCGACGGCGGGCGGCAGAACGTTGGCGTCGTCGACCACCAGCCCGGTAAATTTGGGGAAGGTCTGCGCCTGGGCCGGCGCGGCGAGCAGGCACAGCGCGAGCGCCACCATCGCACACAGGCGCTGCACGGCGAGGAACATCGAATTGCGAGCCGATGGACGGGACACGCCTTGGCCTTCCGACTGGAGGAAGGGGCCGCCCGACAGCGGCCCCGGGGCGTCAGCTACCGAAGTTCACCGTCGGCGCGGTCTCGGCGCCCGGCGTGGTCGCCTGGAACGGCACCAGCGGCTTGGCGCCGTAGAACACCTTGGCGCCGATCGCGTCGGGGAAGGTGCGGATGCGCGTGTTATAGGCCTGCACCGCGGTATTGTAGTCGTTGCGCGCGATGGTGATGCGGTTCTCGGTGCCTTCGAGCTGGCTCATCAGCGTGGTGTAGTTGCCCTGGCTCTTGAGCTCGGGGTAGGCCTCCTGCAGCCGCTGCAGCGACAGCGTCACGGCATTCTGCGCGCGTTCGAAATTGGCCACCGCGGCAGGATCGCTCAGCTGCTCGCCGGACAATCTGACCTGGCTCGCCGCGCCGCGCGCCTGCGTCACCTGGACGAGAATGTCCTTCTCCTGCGCGCCCGCCGCCTTCACGGTGGAGACGAGATTGGGGATGAGATCGGCCCGGCGCTGATACTGGTTCTGCACGTCGGCCCAGCGCGCCTTGGCATTCTCCTCGGCGGTCGGCACGCTGTTGATTCCGCAGGCGGACAGCAGCACGACGGACATCATTGCGAACATGGCACGATAGTTCATCTGTTTCCCTCCAAGCCTTGGCAAGCGCCCTGATAGGCGCGTAGCATGCACAACGCTAAGCAAAATCGGGAGGCGTGGCGGCATGTTCAAGGAGTTCAAGACGTTCATCGCGCGCGGCAACGTGCTCGACCTGGCGGTCGCGGTGATCATCGGCGCGGCGTTCGGCAAGATCGTCACGTCGCTCACCGAAGACGTGATCATGCCGATCATCGGCCGGATCTTCGGCGGGCTGGACTTCTCGAGCTATTTCGTCGTGCTGGGCGAAGTGCCGCCGGCGTTGGTCGGCTCGTCCGATTATGCCGCGCTGAAGAAAGCCGGCGTGCCGGTGTTCGGCTATGGCGCGTTCGTCACCGCGGCGGTCAATTTCCTGATCCTGGCGTTCATCATCTTCCTGCTGATCCGGCTGGTCAACCGGCTGATGCCCAAGCCGGAAGAGAAGCCAGTGGCGCCGGCAGTCGAGCCGGCGGATATCGCCTTGCTGCGCGACATCCGGGACGAATTGCGCCAGGCGCGTGCCAATACAATGCCGTCATCCTGACGAAAGTCAGGATCCATCGCGCCTCATTGGCGATCGGACGTGAGGCGCGATGGATCCTGAAACAGGTTCAGGATGACGGTATTACCTTACGCCGCCGCCAGTTCGTCCGCCGCGGCATCCGCCAGGCTGGTGCCGTCGAGGATGCGCGCCGTTTCGTCGCGCACGCGCATCATCGCGTGGCGGATCGCGCAGGTCGCCTCATCCTGGCAATCGTTGCACGAGCGATAGGCGGTACGGCTGACGCACGGCACCAAGGCGAGCGGCCCTTCGATCACGCGGATGATCTCGCCGAGCGAAATCAGGTGTGTCGGGCGCGACAGGCAATAGCCGCCCATCTTGCCGCGATGGCTGTGCAGGAAGCCCGCCTCGCGCAGGTCTGCAAGGATCAGTTCGAGGAATTTGCGCGGCACGTTCGCGTTCGCAGCGATCCGGTTCATCGGAATCGGCGGACCACCGGGGGGCGCTTCGGCCAGGAACAGCATGGCGCGCAGGGCATAACGGGAACGCTGGGTAAGCATGATATCCTAGCTCATGGAACGGATTTGTGGCGAGCAAAAGGCGGGCTTTGCAAAAGCGGCGCGGCTACCTATATCTGGCGTGTCGTAAGGGGCTTGCCCCGGAGACTATGGTGATAAATGGCAGTGCATAATAGACGCAACGGACCCGGGGGCAGTACCCGGCGGCTCCACCAAAACCCGCTCTTATAGGGCAGGTTCTGACGGGGCCGAAGCAGGATCGACGTGTGTTCAAAAGTGCTGTTTTTGCCACGGCTGAGTAACCGTTTATAGGCTCAAAACCACAAGTGCTAACGACAACGATGCACTCGCGATTGCGGCGTAAACCGGACCTAACGGTCTAGTTTACTAACGACAAAAGCGCGGTTGGGCCGCACCGGGCAACAGAAGCGGATTCCGGCGGTACGGGGAGCACCGAGCAACAGAAGCTCCCCACCTTGCCTCATAATTCGCCGTCATCCTGACGAACGTCAGGATCCATCGCGCCTCATGGGCGATCGTAGGTGCGGCGCGATGGATCCTGAATCTAGTTCAAGATGACGGCAGTCGGGTTAGGCCGGCGTTGCTGCCAAAATGCCCAGCACCACATCGCGCAATTCCGCACGGCAGATCAGCAGGTCCGGCAGCATCGGATCTTCGCAATTATACACCAAGGGCGCCCCATCCAGCCGCGTTGCGCTGAGCCCTGCGGCGATCGCCACCGCGGCGGGGGCGCAATTGTCCCATTCGTATTGCCCGCCCGAATGGAGATAGATGTCGGCGCGGCCATCGACCACCGCCATCGCCTTGGCGCCGGCCGAGCCCATCGGGATCAGCTCGGCGTCGAGCGCGCGGGCGACCGTCATCGCCGCCTCTGGCGGGCGCGTGCGGCTGACCACCATGCGCGGCCGGCGGGGCGTCGCAATGCTCTCGAAGCGCTGCCCGCTGTCGAACGTGACGCCTTGCGCGGGCAAGGCCACGGCACCGATCAGCGGCACGCGGTCCACCGCCAGCGCGACATGCACCGCCCAATCCTCGCGCCCCTCGGCATATTCGCGCGTGCCATCGAGCGGATCGACGATCCACACGCGCGGTGCGGCACAGCGCACGCGATCGTCGCTCGCTTCTTCGGACAGGACTGCATCGTCGGGGCGCGCCAACGCCAGCCGGGCGAGGATCAGCGCGTTCGCCTCGGCATCGCCGCGCACGCCGAGTGCCTTGCCGGTTTCGCAGCCTTCGGCGCGGATCGCCAGCAGCAGCCGGCCGGCCTCATCGGCGACGTCTCGGGCAAGTTCCGCATCAGTCACAGATCGTAGCTCCACACGCCCATGACATGCTCGACGATGCGCTCGGCCGCGGCCTCGGGGCTTTCGCGCGTCGTGTCGATGCGTATCTCGGGCGTCACCGGTGCCTCGTACGGGCTGTCGATGCCGGTGAAGTTCTTGAGCGTGCCCGATCGCGCCTTGGCGTACAGGCCCTTCACGTCGCGCGCCTCGGCCACGTCGAGCGGCGTATCGACGAACACTTCGATGAACTCGCCGGCCGGCAGCATATTGCGCACCAGCGCACGCTCGACGCGGAACGGCGAGATGAACGCGGTGAGCACGATCAACCCGGCATCGGTCATCAATTTGGCGACCTCACCGACGCGGCGGATATTCTCGATCCGGCCCGCGTCGGAGAAATCGAGATCCTTGTTCAGCCCGTGGCGGATATTGTCGCCGTCGAGCAGGAAGGAATGGCGGCCGAGCGCGTGCAGCTTTTTCTCCACCAGATTGGCGATGGTCGATTTGCCCGAGCCGGACAGGCCGGTGAACCACAGCAGCTTCGGATTCTGCCCCTTGATCCGCGCATGCGCCTCGCGCGTGATGTCGATCGCCTGCCAGTGGACGTTCTGGCTGCGGCGCAGCGCGAAGTTGATCATGCCCGCCGCGACCGTGGCGTTGGTGATCTTGTCGATCAGGATGAAGCCGCCCAGCTCCTTGTTGATGCTGTCATGTCCGTCGGCATAGGGTTCGAACGCGATGTCGCGGTCGGTATAGACTTCGGCCACGCCGATATCGTTGAGCCCGAGCGTCTTGACCGACAATTTGGCCATCGTGTTGACGTCGACCGCGTGCTTCGGCGCCTGCACCGTCGCGCTGACGGTGCGCGTGGCGGATTTCAACCACAAAGCGCGGCCGGGCAGCAGCGGCTCTTCCGCCATCCACACGATCGTCGCCTCGAACTGGTCGGCCGTCTGCGGCGGGCTCCCCGCCGCGGCGATGACGTCGCCGCGGCTACAATCGATCTCGTCGGCGAAGGTCAAGGTCACCGACTGGCCGGCGACGGCATGCGGCAGATCGCCGTCGGCGGTGACGATGCGCTCGATGCTCGAGGTGCGGCCCGAGGGCAGCACGCGGATCTTGTCGCCCGGCGCGACACGGCCGCTGGCGATCATGCCGGCAAAGCCGCGGAAATCGAGATTGGGGCGGTTGACCCATTGCACCGCCATGCGGAACGGCTTGGCCTGTTCGGCCTCGACCTCGAGCGGGACGGTTTCGAGATGCTCGATCAAGGTCGGCCCGGCATACCACGGCGTGTTGGGCGACAGCGTCGTGATGTTGTCGCCGGCAAAGCCCGAAATCGGCAGCGCGGTGAAGGCGGCGATGCCGATGCTCTCGGCAAACGCGGCATAATCGGCGACGATCGCGTCGTAGGTCGGCTGGTCGTAGCCGACCAGATCCATCTTGTTCACTGCGAGCACGAGATGGCGGATGCCGATCAGGTGGCAGAGATAGGAGTGCCGCCGCGTCTGCGTCAGCACGCCCTTGCGCGCGTCGATCAGGATCACCGCGAGATCGGCAGTCGAGGCGCCGGTGACCATGTTGCGCGTATACTGCTCGTGGCCGGGCGTGTCGGCGACGATGAACTTGCGTTTCTCGGTCGAGAAGAAGCGATAGGCGACATCGATCGTGATGCCCTGTTCGCGCTCGGCGGCGAGGCCATCGACGAGCAGCGCGAAATCGATGTTCTGCCCCTGCGTGCCGACCCGCTTGCTGTCGGCTTCGAGCGCCTCGAGCTGATCCTCGAAGATCGTCTTGCTGTCGTAGAGCAGCCGGCCGATCAGCGTCGATTTGCCGTCGTCCACGCTGCCGCAGGTGATGAAGCGGAGCAGCGATTTGTGCGCGTGGCTGTGGAGATACGCGTCGATATCCGAGGCGATGAGCGCGTCGGTGACATAACTCCCCTCCCGCTTGCGGGAGGGGCTGGGGGAGGACGTGTCCACAAGCGCGCGACCCGATTGATAGACAGGCCCTCCCCCAGCCCCTCCCGCAAGCGGGAGGGGGGAAGTGGCGTCCGGCGTGAGGCTAACGCCCATCAGAAATACCCCTCCTGCTTCTTCTTCTCCATGCTGCCCGCCTGGTCGTGATCGATCGCCCGGCCCTGGCGTTCGCTGGTGGTGGTGAGCAGCATTTCCTGGATTACCTGCGACAAGGTGGTCGCTTCGCTCTCGACCGCGCCGGTCAGCGGATAGCAGCCGAGCGTGCGGAAGCGGATCGAGCGGTCGACCGGCACTTCGCCCGGCGCCAGCCGGAAGCGATCGTCATCGACCATCAGCAGCATCCCGTCACGCTCCACCGTCGGGCGCGGCGCGGCGAAATAGAGCGGGACGATCGGAATGTCCTCCGCCTGGATGTACTGCCAGATATCGAGCTCGGTCCAGTTCGAGATCGGGAAGACGCGGATGCTCTCCCCCTTGGCTTTCCGCGCATTGTAGAGGTGCCACAGTTCGGGCCGCTGGTTCTTGGGGTCCCAGCGATGGTTGGCCGAGCGAAAGCTGAACACGCGCTCTTTCGCGCGGGACTTTTCCTCGTCGCGCCGCGCGCCGCCGAACGCGGCATCGAAGCCATATTGGTCGAGCGCCTGCTTCAACCCTTCAGTCTTCCAAAGATCGGTGTGCAGCCCGCCATGATCGAACGGGTTGATGCCCCGCGCCTCGGCATCGGGGTTGCGATAGACCAGCAGCTCCATCCCGCTCTCCGCCGCCATGCGATCACGCAAGGCATACATGTCGCGGAATTTCCACGTCGTATCGACATGCAGCAGCGGAAAGGGCGGCGGCGCGGGATAGAAGGCTTTCCGCGCGAGGTGCAGCATCACCGCGCTGTCCTTGCCGACCGAATAGAGCATCACCGGCTTGTCGGCCTCGGCCACCACTTCGCGCAGGATCTGGATGCTCTCGGCCTCGAGCCGCTCGAGATGCGTGAGAATGGTCGCTGTCGTCATGGGCCCCCAAGTGGGCGATCAGGCCCGCCGGCGGTATGCCCCGAATTGTTGGCCGGGGACAATCACAGGTTTGCCGGCTCGACCGGCGCGCTCTGCCCGTAGCGCTTGGCGATCACCGCGCAGGCGATCAGCTGGATCTGGTGGAACAGCATCAGCGGCAGCAGCACGACGCCGACCTGCGCCGCCGGAAACAGCACGCCGGCCATCGGCACGCCCGAGGCGAGGCTCTTCTTCGAGCCGCAGAATTGCAGCACGATGGCATCGCCACGCGGCAGCTTCATCAGCCGCGCCAATGCCCAGGTGGTGAGCAGCACGACCGCCAGCAGGAGAACGCACAGGCCGGTGATGATCGCCAGATCCTGCCCGCTCAGCCGATGCCACAACCCCTCGACCACCGCGGCACCGAACGCGCTGTACACGACGAGCAGGATCGAGCCGCGATCGACCAGCGACAGCAGCACCTTCTGCCGCGCGACGAACGCGCCGATCAGCGGGCGCAGCAGATGCCCGGCGACGAACGGCACGAGCAGCTGCAACACGATCGTCTCGATCGAGGCGAGCGAGATGCCGCCATCGCCCTGCATGAGCAGCGCGACGAGCAGTGGCGTGACGAGGATGCCGAGCAGATTGGAGAAGGATGCGCTGCACACCGCGGCGGCGACATTGCCGCGCGCGATCGCGGTGAAGGCGATCGAGGACTGCACGGTGGAAGGCAGCAGCGTGAGAAACAGCAGCCCCGCCGCGACCGGCCCGGTGACCAGCGGCAGCGCGGCGAGCCCGAGGCCGAGCAGCGGAAACAGCACGAAGGTGACGCTCAGCACGGCGAGGTGCAGCCGCCAGTTGCGCGCGCCGTCGAGGATCGCCTGGCGTGACAATTTGGCGCCGTGCAGGAAGAACAGCAGGACGATGCCGGCATCGGCGAGATAGGAGAAGATCCCCGCCCAGACGCCACGCGCGGGCAGCAGGCTGGCGAGCAGCACGGTGCCTAACAACATGAGAATGAAAGGTTCGAACAGCGACAGGAAACGACGGATCATGGCCGGGCCTGTCCGTCACGGGTCGTTACACGTCAAGCTCTTGCTCCGGCCGTTGCACCGACCTAGGCGTGTAGCCCATGACCATCACACCCCTGCGCCTCGCCGCCTTGCTCGCCACCACCCTTCTCGTCTCCGTGCCCGCCGCGGCGCAGCAGCTCGCCAAGCCGGTCGCGGCGCCGGGCGACGGGCCGGAGGATGCCAAGCTCAAGCAATTGTTCCATGACAGCGACGAGGCCAGCCTCAAGCTCAACCCGATCAGCGCGCTGTTCCGCGGCGATCTGCGCTATGCCGACCGGCTCGGCGATTTCTTCTCGGACCGGCAGATCGCCGCCGATCGTGCCGCCAGCCAGAGCGATTTGCGCCGGCTCGACGCCATCAAGCGCGACAAGCTGACCCCGGTAGACCAGCTCGCCTATGACGTGTTCCGTTTCGGCACGCTGCGCTCGCTGCGCGGCTCGGAGCCCGATATTGTCGCGCTGACCGTTGTTCGCCCGCTCGATCATTTCAACGGCATCCAGGGCTTCTATCCCGATATCGCCTCGGGCCAGGGCGCGGCGCCGTTCAAGACCCTGCTCGATTACCAGAACAACCTGAAGCGCAACGCGCAATATGCGGTGCAGCTGGATGCGGCGATCGCGCGCTTCCGCCAGGGCATGAAGAGCGGCGTGGTGCAGCCCAAGCTGACCGTGCGCAACATGATCGAGCAGTTCGACAATATCATCGCGCAAGGCGTGGAGGGCTCCACCTTCTACGGGCCGGTCAAGACCTTCCCGGCGACGATCCCGGCCACCGAACAGGCGCGACTGCGCACCGCCTATGCCGCGCAGATCCGCGACGTGCTGATCCCGGCGCACCAGCGGGTGCGCGATTTCCTGGCCAACACCTATCTCGCCGCGGCGCGCGACAGCGTCGGCCTGTCGGCGATGCCGGGCGGCGCGAAACTCTATGACTATCTGATCGAGCAGAGCACGACGCTGCCGCTCAAGGCAGAAGCGGTTCACCAGCTCGGCCTGTCGGAAGTGGCGCGGATCCTGAAGGACATGGAGGCGCAGAAGCAGAAGGTCGGCTTCAAGGGTACGCTGGCCGAATTCTTCACCTTCCTGCGCACCGACCCGCGCTTCCAGCCCAAATCCAAGGAAGAATTGCGGCTCGCCTATGAAGCGATCGGCCGGCGTGTCGATGCGCGCGTGCGCGAGCAATTCTCGCTGATCCCGCGCAGCAAGCTCGTGATCCGCCCGGTGCCGGAATATAAGGAGAAGACCGATGCCGGCGGTTCCTATCAGGACGGTACGGTCGACGGATCGCGCCCGGGCACGTTCTTCTACAACACCTATGACCTGCCCTCGCGCTATACCTGGGGCACCGAGACGCTGTTCCTGCACGAGGCAGTGCCGGGGCATCATTTCCAGATCAGCCTGGCGGCGGAGAACGACAAGCTGCCGGCGTTCATGCGCTTCGGCGGCAACACCGCCTATGTCGAGGGCTGGGCGCTGTACGCCGAGACGCTGTGGCCCGAGCTCGGCATGGAAACCGATCCGTACCAGCGCATGGGCGGGCTGAGCGACGAAATGCTTCGCGCGATGCGGCTCGTGGTGGATACCGGGATCCACGCCAAGGGCTGGAGCCGCGACCAGTCGATCAAGTACATGCTCGACAATTCGCCGATGGCCAAGACCGATGCGACCGCCGAGGTCGAACGCTACATCGCCATTCCCGGCCAGGCCCTGGCGTACAAGATCGGGCAGCTGACGATCCTGCGCAGCAAGGCCAAGGCCAAGGCGGCGCTCGGCGCCAAGTTCGATCCGCGCGGCTTCCACGCCGCGGTGCTCGATTCGGGCGCGCTGCCGATGCCGGTGCTGGAGAAGAAGATCGACGACTGGATCGCCGCGCAGCAATAGCCCCGCAGTCGCTCGGACGGCCCGGTTGTTCGCGCGCGCGGCGTCGCTAAGCTGCACGCCGCGCAACGGGGGCGGAACCGGTGGAGACGGGCACGGATCAATCGGCGGGGATCGGCGACGGCACGCTCGCGGACTTTCGTGCGCTGGTACTCGCCGATCCGTCATTGCAGGCGCGGCTCGGCGCGATCGATCGGCCCGACGATTATCTCGCCGCCATGCTGGCCAGCGCGGCGGCGCAGGGCCTGCCGCTCGATCCTGCTGCGGCACAACAGGCGATGGGGGGCGGCGCGCCGGGCATCGGGCGGCGGATGGCCGCCCCCGTCAGCTTGGATCGTTGGCCGTTACCAGGCTGGCGCCCGGCGCGCTCCATTGCCACCGGCGCGGCACCAGCATTCGACTGGGCGTGGTTCGGCACGCAGGCACCGGTACAGCCCTTCTACGACGAGGCGGCGCGGCAGGCGGCCACGCGACCGTTCAGCGCGATGTTCCGCGCGCGAACGACGTTCGATACGCTGGTCTCGGGCGCCCCGGCACCGCCCGCCGCGACGCCCGCCGGCTTCGTCTTCCACATGTCGCGCTGCGGCTCGACGCTGGTGGCGCAGATGCTCGCGGCGGTCGCACATCATATCGTGCTGGCCGAACCCGAGCCGCTCGACGCGGTCGTGCAATGGGGCGTCGCATCGGCCATGCCGCTGCCGGCACGGGTGTCGGCGCTGCGCGCGATGATCGCCGCGCTGGCGGGGGATCTCACCGGCAAGCGCCTGTTCGTCAAGCTCGACAGTTGGCACGTGCTGGCGCTGCCACTGTTCCGCGCCGCCTTTCCCGATGTCCCTTGGATCTTCCTGTACCGCGATCCGATCGAAGTGATGGTGTCGCACAGCCGCATGCCGGGCATCCAGACGGTGGCCGGGCTCTTGCCCGATCACCTGTTCGGCAGCGCCGGTGCGGCGATGCCGCGCGAGGAATATTGCGCGCATGTGCTGCACCGCATCCTCCAGGCGGTGCTCGATCACTGGCCGTCCGGAGGCGGCCTGCTGGTCGATTATGCCGAACTGCCAGCGGCGATGGCACAGCGAATTCCCGGCCATTTCGGCTTTACGCCCGACGCATCGGAAAGCGCAGCAATGCGGTCGGTACCCGGGCGCCACGCAAAATTCCCCGGCGCGCCATTCGTTGCCGACGCAGCGGGCAAGCGTGCCGCGGCATCGGCGGCAATCCGGGCCGCCGTGGCACCCTGCCTGGATCCGGTCCATGCCCGGCTGAGTGCGCTGCGCAACGCCACGGATCGCCAATAGGCTGGAGTACATGGTGCATTGCACACAGTTGCTCAAACTATAACTAAAGCTCTGTATCGCTCCATAGCGTCAGACCGAATATCATTGGTGGAGTCTGGGAGTCTGATTGACTGCCTGTATCCACCTTGCATTGTCATCTTTCATTCCAGTATAGTAATGAAACAGACGGTTTTTCAACGCGGGGGATGTATATCATGGCAGATCCGTTTCTGGGGCAGATTTTGCAGGGGGGCTGGAACTTCGCGCCCGTCGGTTGGCATCTGTGCAATGGCGCGTTGCTCCCCATCCAGCAGAATACGGCGTTGTTTTCGCTGCTCGGTACAAACTTTGGTGGCAACGGGCAGAGCACCTTTGCCCTTCCCGACTTGCGGGGCCGCCGGGCAATTGGCACCGGCCAGGGTCCGGGTCTGCAGGATTACGTGATCGGCGAGGCGGCCGGCACCGAGGTCACCACGCTGACGACCAACAATATGCCGATCCATTCGCACACCGCGACGTTCAGTTCGACCTCTTCGTTCAACGCGACGCAGACCAAGGCGACGCTCAACACGCCCGACAACAATCTGGTCTTCGGCCGCGCCGTGGATTCGGATCCCTCTCCGAGTGCGGTGCCCGCGCTCTATTGCCCCGCCGGCACCGCCACCTCGGTGGCGCTCGGCGGCCTGAACGTCGCCGGTACGGTGACGGTCGGGGCTACCGGCGGCAGCCAGCCTTTCTCGATTCTCGATCCCTATCTCGCGATCACCACGGTGATCGCGCTGCAAGGCATCTTCCCGAGCCGCAACTGACCGGTGACCGGGGCGGCCCAGCGCTGCCCCGGATGCTGTTCGTCGAACGCCAGCCTAGTTGAACACCGCCTGATAATAATGGCCGGCGCGTGAGCCCATCGGCGCGGCGATCGGCGAGATATAGATCGGCGCGGGTTCGAGCCCGGCGCCGCGCATCGTATAGCTGCCGGCGAGCAACAGGATGGCTGGCGGCGACGAGAAGATCAGGGTGAACGGTGGGCGGTGTTCCTGCCCCGTAGAACGCAGCGGCGTAGCCTCGACCAGATCGAGATCCACCGGCCGGGGATCACAATCGGCATGGAGAGTTCTTCCCACCAGGGGCGTGAACTCCGCCAAGAACATCGGACGCGGCGCAGGAGATGTCATGATTTTTTCTACCATCACACTGTCTTTGGTCAACACATGACTGTTCAGGCACGCATCGTTACTGCACAGTCAAACCTTGTTCGTGCCCGGTCGTAGCGCGATGAACGGCGCCGCGCCGCATCGGGAACAGGATGACGCCGCACGGGACGCCGCGGCGTTCGATCGTGCGTTCCACCGCCGCAGCGCCAGCCTCGCCGTCCGCCCCGAGCACGCGTCCGACCGGGACTTTCTCCGCCGGCTGTTCGCGCGCTGCTCGCCGCTTGCCGCCACCCTGCCCGCGCCGCTGATCATGCAGCAGGCCGACCTGCAGGACATCGGCCATCGTACACAGCATCCCGGGGCGATGCGCCGGATCGCCTGTCGCGGCGACGCGCCGATCGGCCGGATCGTGATCGACTGGCAGTCCACCGATCACAGCCACGGAGTCGATATCGCGGTGCTGCCGGAATGGCGCGCGAGTGGCGCGGGGCTGCAGCTGTTGCGTGCCTGGCTGGAAGTCGCCGATCGGCACGGCCGGGCCAGCCGCCTGCACGTGCGGCACGACAATCCCGCGATCCGCCTGTATCGCCGGCTCGGCTTCGTGCCGCTGGGTGACGCCGCATACGATGCACCGATCGTGACGATGATCCGGCCCTGCGCCGGCGCGTGTTCGCGATCTGCGAAAGACTCGGTATAGCCGCGCCTGTCGGGCTGACCGTGCGGCCCGCTCGAGCTGCGAAAGTCGACGTCCTGCAGATGAACCGCGTGTATAGATTGATCCTGGCGCTCGCCTTGCTCGTGCTGGCGGGCGCGGCGCTGGCGCAAGCCACCCCGCTCACCAAGATATCGGCGCAGCTGCAGCAGGCCGAGACGGACATCCGGGCGGTCGACCGGGCGCTGGACGAGCGGCGGGATGCCGCCGCGCAGAAGCTGCTGCGCGCCAAGGCGACGGCGGCGCAGCAGGCGACGGCCGACGCGGTCCGGCAATTGGAGGAGCAGCAGGCGCTGGTCCAGGCGCGGCTCACCGGGCTCGGCCCGGTGACTGCGGGCACGCCGGAGGATGCGGTGATCCGCGCGCAGCGCACCAGCCTGACGCAGCAGGCCAGCGCGATCGATGCCGCGATCAAGCGTGGTCGGCTCGCCGGGGTCGAGGGCCAGCAACTCGTTGCCGAGATCGACCGCAGCCAGGTGGAGGAATTCAGCCAGACGATCGCGACGCGCGTCGCCTCGCCGCTCACCCCGGCCTTCTGGCGCGCGGTGCTCGCCGCGGCGCCGCGCGACCTGCGCCGGATCCGCATGTTCGGTGCCGAGGGTGCGGCGCAGATCGAGGCGCACTGGCGCGGCAGCCTGCCGTGGCAGGCGCTGCTCGGCGCGCTGCTGGCGCTGGCCATCCTGTTCCCCGGCCGGGTGTTCGCGCGGCGGCTCGGGCTGCGATATCTGATCGAAGGCGCGCCCGGGCATCGCCTGCGCCGCTCCGCCAATGCGCTGTGGCGCGTCGCGGTCGGCACGCTGGCCCCGATCCTCGCCGCGGTCGCGCTGGTGCAGGGGCTGCGCTGGGCCGAGCTGCTGCCGGAACGCTGGAGCGGGCTGCTCGATGCGGGGATCGTCGCCGCCGGCTTTGCCGGCTTCACCGCGGCGATCACCGGCGCGGTGCTGATGCGCGGCCAGGGCTCGTGGCGCATCGCGCCGATCGACGATGCGACCGCGGGCCGGCTGCGCCCCCTGTCCTGGCTGCTCGCCGCGGTCTCGGCGGGGACCATCCTGCTAACCAGCTTCAACACACTGGTCGGCGCCAGCCGCGCCGCGGTGGTCGCGACCGACGCGATCGAGGCGGTGCTGCACCTGCTGCTGATCGGCGCGTTCCTGCTCGTGCTCGGCCGGTTGCGCGCCGAACGCGCCGGCGAGGACGATGCCGGCAGCCAATCGACCAGCGCCGGGCTCGGCATCGTCACGCTGCTGCTGTGGCTGCTGCTGCTCGCGGCGGTGGCCGGCCTGCTGATCGGCTATATCGGCTTCACGCTGTTCGTCGCGCAATTCATTGCCTGGACGACGGTGCTGGGGTCGGCGCTATACCTGCTGATGGCCGCCGCCGACGACATCGCCACCACGGTGTTCGCCCGTACCAGCACGCTCGGCCTGGTGATGACGCGCGCGCTGGGCATCCGTGGCAGCGCGGTGGAGCAGTTCGGCCTGCTGCTGTCGGGCGCGCTGCGCATCGTGCTGGTGGTCATCGCGCTTGGCCTGTGGATGACGCCGTTCGGCACCGGCGGCACGATCGGCACGCTCTTCGGCCGGCTCGGCACGCTGGCGCAGGGCATCGACATCGGCGGCGTGGCGATCTCGCCGGGCACGATCCTGCGCGGGATCGTCATCCTGGTTGTCGGCCTGGGTCTTGTGCGTGCCTTCATGGGCTGGCTCGAGGGCCGCTATCTGCCGGCCACCGATCTCGACGGATCGGGGCGCAACTCGGTCAGCCTGATCGCGCGCTATGTCGGCGTGGCGCTGGCGGCGATCTGGGCGCTCGCCTCGCTCGGTATTGGCGTCGAGCGCATCGCGCTGCTGCTGTCGGCGCTGTCGGTCGGGATCGGTTTCGGCCTGCAGGCGATCACGCAGAATTTCGTCTCCGGGCTGATCCTGCTCGCCGAGCGGCCGATCAAGATCGGCGACCTGATCCGCGTCGGTACCGACGAGGGCGACGTCAAGCGGATCAGCGTGCGCTCGACCGAGATCGAGCTGGCCGACCATTCGACACTGATCGTGCCCAATTCCGAACTGATCACCAAGACCGTTCTCAACAAGACGCTGGGCGGCAATCTCGGGCGCATCCAGATCCAGTTCTCGGTGCCGCTGCTGACCGATCCGCAGCGCGTGCGGCGCATCGTGCTCGACGCGATCGCCGAGGAACGCGCGATCCTCGACGAGCCGGCGCCGGCCGTGTTCATCGACGGGCTGAGCGACGGCCGCGTGCTGTTCAACTGCCTGGCGCATGTCGCCTCCCCGCGCGACGTGTACAAGGCGCGCAGCAACATCCTGATGACCTTACTGACGCGCTTCCGCGACGAGCGCATCGCGCTCGGCACGGTGCCGGCGGACGCATTGCCGCCCGCCGTCGTGCCCGACGCCTCGCGCACGGCCCCCTAAACGATGCCTGCCGCCCCATGCTGAGCAAGGTAGAACAGGCCGCACTCAATCTCGAGCAGGCGCGCACGATGCGCGCTGCGGGTACGCCCTATCGCGAGATCGGGCGACGGCTCGGCATCACCTCCGGCCAGCTGAGCCTGGTGCGGCGCACGCTCAAACGCGAGAAGGCGTCGCGCACCCGGCTGCGCTCCGCCAAGCCGCAGGCGACCGATCGCGACCTGCCGGTGAGCCAGTCCGCCCTGCCCGCCGGCTTGCGTCGGACATTGACGGCGGCGGGCCTGCGCACGCTCGGCGATGTCGCCGATCGGATCGCCGAGCCAGGGTTTCGCGGGCTCGAGACGATGCCCGGCATCGGCCGCCACCGCGCGCAGCTGGTCACCCGATTGCTCGACCAGTTCGGCCTGCGCGAGGGATCGAGCGACCTGCAGGCGGCGATCGAGCAGCTGTTTCCCGAGTTTGCCGAGCCCGCGCCGCAGCTCAGCGCGCCGGCGGCACGGGGGCGGCCTGGGGCGTGAACAGCTTGCCCCCTTCGACGACATAGACGATCGCGAGCACCGCCAGCCCGATACCCAGATAACCGATCGCCAGCGGCCAGGTCGTGCCGTTATAGGATTGCCCGATCGCCGAACCGACCAGCACCGCACCGATGCTGGTGATGAAGCCCTGGATCGACGAAGCAGTGCCGGCGATATGCCCGACCGGCTCCATCGCCATCGCGCCGAAATTGGAGCCGCACAGGCCGATGCAGGTCATGCTCAGCGCCTGGAACGGAATATAGGTCCACAGCGATTCGGCGCCGCTGCCGATCACCACGAGATGCGCGCAGGACAGCACGATCAGCCCGATCAGCGCGGATTGCGAGATCAGCCGCGTGCCGAGCCGCTCGACCAGCCGACTGTTGGCGAACGAGGCACAGCCCATGGCGAACGCACACAGGGCGAACAGCAGCGTGAAGCGCTCGCCGGCATGGAATTCCTCGACGAAGATCTGTTGCGCCGACGATACGAAGGCGATGATCCCGCCGAACGTCATCGAGGCAGCGATGGCGTAGCCGAGCGAGAAACGGTTGGTCAGCGTCAGCCGGTAACCCTGGCACAGCGACGCGATCGACAGCGGCACGCGGCGCGACTCCGGCAGCGTTTCCGACAGACGCAGCGTCGTCCAGCACAGGATCAGCGCGGCGAAGCCGGCCAGCGCGTAGAAGATGAAGCGCCACGGGCCGATCCCGAGCAGCAATTGCCCGAGGCTGGGGGCCAGGATCGGCACGAGGAAGAAGATCATCTGCGCCAGTGACAGCGTGCGCGCCATCTGCCGCCCGGACTGGCCGTCACGCACGATCGCCACCGCCAGCACGCGCGTCGAGGCGGACATCAGCCCCTGCAGCACGCGCGCGCCGAGCATCGCCTCGAACGTCGGCGATCCGGCGGCGAAGATGCTCGCCGCGACGAAGCCGATCAGCGTGACGACGAGGATCGGCTTGCGTCCGTAGCGATCGGCAAGCGGGCCATAGACCAGCTGCCCGGTGCCGAAACCGACCATATAGGCGGTGATGATCCATTGCCGGTGATTGGCGGTGGCGATCGCGAGGTCGCGGCCCATCTCGGCCAGTGCCGGCAGCATCAGATCGACGCCCAGCGCGTTGACCGCCATCACCGCCGCGACGAACGCCACGAATTCGCGCCGCTTCATGCCCGCGGGCTGGATTTCCTGCTTCATCGTGCCGCTCTAATCGGGTGCCATCGGGACCGCCACTGCAGCGTCATGCCGGTGCCATGACCGACAGCAGGTCATCGACATCGGCGACAGCGAACGCGCTATATTCGTCGCCGATTGCATAGGGCAGCAGCACCCGCCGCCCGCGCAGCAGGCCGCCACAGCTATAGGTGACATTGGGGACGTAACCGCCGCGCTGCTCGTTGCTGGGAAACAGCAGCGGCGATGGGGTGCGCGCCAGCACGCGGCTGGGATCCTGCTTGTCGAGCAGGCACGCGCCGATACAATAGCCGCGCACCATGCCCACGCCGTGCGTGAACACCAGCCAGCCCTCGTCGATCTCGATCGGCGAGCCGCAATTGCCCAGCTGCACGAATTCCCACGGATATTTCGGCGTCATGATGACCTGCGCTTCGCTCTCCTCCCACGAATAGAGATCGTCGGAGCGCAGCAGCCAAATATTCTCGCTATCCTGCCGCCCGAGCATGACGAACTGGCCGTCGATGCGCCGCGGGAACAGCGCCATGCCCTTGTATCCGGCCATCGCACCGGTCAGCGGCCGCATCTCGAACGTGCGCATGTCGATGCCGCGGAGCAGTTCCTGCCGCGCTGTCTTGCCATCGAACGCGGTATAGGTGCCGATCACGCTCTCGACGCCGTCATGGTCGGTAAAATTGACCAGGCGCAAATCCTCGACGCCCTGGCGCTGGCTCGGCAGCACCGGGAAGATCACCGTTTCGGACACGTCCTCGCTATCCTCGCACAACAGGCGCACCCAGCCATCGATATCGCGCTCGATCCGTGGCGGCACGCCGTGCAGGCTGGGCGGATCGACGACCAGCTGGTCGTCCGGCCCCCAGGTGCCGGTGCGCAGCGTGACGGACGAGATATGCCCCTCGCCGATCCCGCGCAGCGAGAGCAGGAAGCGCACCGCGCCCGCATCGGTCGGCGCGGCATCGGGCAGCCGCACGATGCTGGGATTGAACAAAGCGGCGGATTCGAACGCATATTCCTGGCTGAAATAGGCGCCGAGCAGCAGTTGCGCGGTGCGATCGACGGCCGGATCGCCAAGCGTCTCGCGCATCTCCTCGAAGCGCCGCAGGAACACCTGGTCGCTGTTGCGATGCCGCTCCTGCATCGGCACTTCGAGCAGCGCGAGCATGCGCGTGCGCAGCGCCGGGTCGAGCGCCTGGACGCGTTGCAGGACCATTTTCGCCCGGCTCGGCCGATCGGCGCGGAACGCCTCCGGATAGTCGAAGCTGAACGGGCGGATCACGGTGCGCGAAGGGTCGGGCTTCAGCTCGATATCGAGCTTGGTGAAGACGTCGGCAGCTTGCATGGACGGGGCACTTTCTCGAACTGATCGAAGACGGCGCGCGGGACGGCGCCCTCCCACAGCGATGGAGGAGCGATTTGTATCCCTGGCACCGCGCCGCAGGATGCCGCCAGATACGGTGTACGCACCGCCGCCGGACGCTATACCGATCGGCAGAATCACGGCGGAACAAGCCGTTGCTGCAAGGAGAGCGCGCGATGACGCAGTTCGGCGACTATCAGAATGTGATCTATATGGCGGGCCTGTCGGGCGTCCAGCCGACCTGGCCGGTCGATTACGCGACGCTCAAGGCGCGCGCCGAACGGGCCATGCCGCCGGGCGTGCTCGGCTATGTGCAGGGCGGATGCGGCGACGAATTCACGCAGGACGAAAATGCCCGCGCGTTCAACCATTGGGGCATGGTGCCGCGGATGATGGTCGATTGCGCGCGGCGCGACCTGTCGACCCACGCGTTCGGCATGGATCTCGGCAGCCCGCTGTTCATGGCGCCGATCGGCGTTACCGGCATGTGCACGCAGGACGGGCATGGCGATCTGGCGGCGGCGCAGGCCAGTGCCGCGACCGGCGTGCCGCTGACCGCCTCGACGCTCGCCAATGATCGCCTGGAGGAGGTGCATGCCACCTGCGGCACCACGCCCGCGCTGTTCCAGCTCTACACGCCGCGCGATCCGGAGGTCGCGGCAAGCCTCGTGTCGCGCGCCGAAGCCGCCGGCTACAAGGCGATCGTCGTGACGCTCGACACCTGGGTGACCGGCTGGCGGCCGCGCGATCTGAACGTCGCCAACTTTCCGCAGCTGCGCGGCCATGTGCTGCACAATTACTTTACTGATCCGGCCTTCCGCAGCCGGCTCGCGGCGCCGCCGGAGGAGGATCCGCGCACCGCAGTGGGCGCCTGGGCGGCGATGTTCGGGAAGGTACTGACCTGGGACGACATGGCCTGGCTGCGCTCGCTGACCACGCTACCCATCGTGCTTAAGGGCATCTGCCACCCGGATGACGCGCGACGCGCGATCGATGCCGGCGCCGACGGAATCTACGTGTCCAACCATGGCGGGCGCCAGGCCAATGGCGGCCTGGCCGCGATCGACATGCTGCCGGGTGTGGCGGCGGCGGTCGACGGGCGGGTCCCCGTGCTGTTCGACAGCGGCGTGCGATCGGGCAGCGACGTGATCAAGGCGGTGGCGCTGGGCGCCGATCTGGTCGGGGTCGGCCGGCCGTACAGCTATGGCCTGGCGCTGGGCGGCGCGGACGGCTGCGCGCATGTGCTGCGCTGCCTCCTGGCGGAGGCGGATCTGCTGATGGCGGTCAACGGCTGGCCGACGCTCGCCGCGGTGCGTGCGGCGGGCGCGGTACGCGGCGATCGGATCTCAGGCTAGCGCCACGGCGGGGAGCGCCGCCGTCGCGGCGCCGCGCTCCCGCTCGGCCAGCACGCGTTTGACCGTCGGGCTGAAGAACAGCGCCAGCACTTCGTCCTCGAACAGGCGCCCCAGATCGGACAAATGCAGCGCGCCGCCTGCCCCCGCGCCGCGCTCGAGCACGCCGAGATCGAGCAGGTCCTGCGCGCGCCGGGCATAGTCCGCGGCGAGCGCCGGGCAACGCCGGCCCGCCGCCGCGAGCGCGGCGGTCGCCACCCGCCCCTGCCGCAGCCCGGTGGCGTAGGACATGGCGAGCAGTTCCTCGGCATCGATCGCGCGCCCGGTGGCGATCGGCAGCGCGCCCGCCGCGATGCGTGCTTCATAGCCTTGGATCGACGCATCGTTGCGGAAGATCCGCCCGAAGATCGCATCGCCGGGCGTGCGCGCTGTGACATGCGAATAGGCCGAGGTGCCGATGCCGAGCAGATTGGTCGCCAGCGAGGTGCGCACGCGCTTGAACCCATCGACATGCCGGCGGTCGCGCACGAAGCGGTTGCCGTCGCTGCGCGCATAGCCGAGCGCGGCCATCCCCTGCCAGATCAGCATGCGGCCGAGCACCGTCTCGTCTTCATCCTCGAACCGGTCGTGGCGCGCCGCCGACTTGTACCATGCCCCCTGCGGCCGATCGGCGAAGCGGCCATGATACCAGGTGAGATGGGCCGGCCGAAGCGCGCCGATCACCGCGAGATTGTCCCACACCTCGTCCGGCGATCCCATGTAAAGGCCCTGGATCAGATCCAGTTCCAATTGTCGAACAGCGCGGCGGCAATCTCGGCAGCGCGGATCGGCACGTCGCGCTTGTAGCCACGCGCCGCATAGCGCAGCACCTCGTCGTTGAACGACTGCACCCCGAAGCTCAGCCGCGTGACGCCATCGGCGCGCAGCCGCTGCAGCTTGTCGCGTCCACCATCGGCGGTGATGGTCAGCGGACTGCCCTCGACGCACACTTCCGCATCGCGCGCGACGCGGCATGCGCCACGGATCGTCGTCAGGATATCGCGCAGCTCCGCCGCCTCGAGCACCAGCGGCGTGCCCCCGCCGATATAGATCGAGCTAATCGTCGTATCGCCAAGCCGCGCCGCCCAGAGGCCGAGTTCGCGCTTCAGCGCCTCGATATAACGGTGCACCGCGGGATTTGCCGCGCCGGCCGGCTGGCGACCTTTATAATGCTGCACCGCATAGTGGCAGAAGGTGCAGCGCGTTTCGCAGAAGGGAATATGGACATACAGGCTGGTCTCGGTACCGAAATCGAGCCCGGCGACGGCACGTGCCGGATCGAGCAAGGTCAGCGAATCGATCGGCGGATAGACCGCGACCGAGTGCGAGCCGCCCAATACCGCTCGGTCGATCCCGATGCCCGCTGCGTGCAGGCGCGGCGCGATAGCGGGAAAGCCCAGGGAATGCAGCGTGGTGCGGGCGCGATCGAACGCGGCGGATTGCGGCTCCATGACTTCCCCCCGGGCTACAGCGGCTTTTCCGCGATGAAGGTGATGAAGACGTCGGCGTTGCGCCCCGCATTGACCTCGCTGTCATAGGTGAAGGCATAGGGATCGACGACGCTGCGGACATATTGCTTGCGCCACAATGTCGCCGTCTCGCCGATCAGGCTGGGGGCGATCTGGCCCCAGATGCGCTCGGCCACGATCGGCAGATCGGCGGCGGCAAAGGCGGCGCGAATCCACGCATCGATGGCGTCATATTGCACCCACGGCTCGGCCAGCCGCGCCAATGGCAGGCGGACGAGCCGATGCGTCACCGCGATCCGCCCGCCCGGCCGGACGACGCGCGCCATTTCGGTCAGCATCGCCGGGCCGATGCCCAATTCCCAGATCGCACCGGTCCATTCGTTGACCGCCGCGTCCATCGCCCCATCGGGCAGCGGCAGCCGCTGCGCGAGCCCGGGACGGAAGCTCAGATTGGTGAAGCCGCGCGCGGTCGCGAAATCGCGGGCGCGTGCGCTCAGCAGCCGCAGCATCTCGATCGAGACGATCAATCCTTCGGGCCCGACCAACGCCGACAGGCGCCGCGCGACACGACCAAGCCCACCGCACACATCCACCACCCGGCTGCCCCGCCCAAGGCCAAGCAATTCCGGATGATTGGGCAGCAGATCATCCTCCAGCCGCACCAATTTGTCTTCCACCTCGGGGATCTGGCTCCACAGATTGTCGCCCTCACAGGCCTTGAGATAGGGAATGCGCCAGCGCAGATAGGCGCGGCGGAAGCGGCGGAGCAGGTCGCTTTCCGCGCCGCGCGGGGGAGCCGGGGCGGCACCGAGCAACATCTCGTCGCTCGGCAGATTTTCTATGAGCACGTCGCCGACGCAGGCTTCGAGCGCTTCCAGATCGGCGAAGAGCGCGGCGAAATCGGCATCCGACGCCCCGCCGGTTGGCCAGAACGTGGCCAGATCGAGCCGCAGGCGCAGCCCCGAAATGCCCGCCGCCGACGCCCAGGCGCCGGCCCGGTCCATCGTCTCGCGCAGGTCGCTGCCCGGCGCCATCGCCACGTGCACCGCAATGCACCGGCCGGTCAGATCCGCTAGCCCCGGTATCGCCGCGGCAGGCGCCGGCCAAGCCACGTCCTCCACCACCACCGCCGCGCCGAGCGCCAGGATGGCATAGCTTGAAGACGCCGCATCCCTGAGGTCGCGGGTCCGGATCGTGCTGTCGTACAGCCGCACTTGGCCCGCCCGGCGCCGCGCCGCCAGCCGCGCAATCCGATCGGCGTGATCGGCAAGCCGCGCGCACCGCAACACCAGCTCTGGCGGAATCGGCTCGCCGCCGAGGGCATCAATGGCCTGATCCGCCCGCGCTGCATCGAGATCGATCGTGACGAGGCGGCGCCGCGCGGCGTCGTGCCGTGCACGTGCGACGCGGCGCTTTTCCTGCCACGCGCGTGACGCTAGCGGCGCATCGCCCGCAGCCGCGAAGCCGGCGTCGATCAGGCCGTCGACGACCCGGTCGACCAGCGCGGGATCGGCATAGCGCGCGTACAGGGTCGCACGCGCCACCGGCCCGGCGGTGAGGTCGGCGACCAGATCGAGCAGGCCCTCGCCGGGCGGGATCGCCAGCGCCGTTTCGAGCTCGTCATGCACCATCAGGCGATAGCCGGCGACTACGCTGTCGAGCAGTTCGACCGCCGGATCGAGCAGCACGCCCCCCGGATCGACGACAGGCACGCTAGGTCGCGCGCACGTCGCAACGGGCGCGAAGCCGCTCATGCCAGCAGCGGCGCATCGGCCGGCATCGCAGACCGCACCGGCTCGTCCGCGACGCCGACCATGCCGAGCTCCGACAGCGCCGCGACGATGTCGAGCACTTGCGCGATCGGCACGCCCAGCGCCGCCGCCGCATCGGACGCGCGGCACGGCGTGGCGAGCAGCGTCATCAGCTGCGCCGCGCGTTCGGACAGTTGCACATAGGCCGGCGTCGATTCGGCGGTCGCAAAATAGACCAGCCAGAAGCTCGGCTCCGCGGGCGGCAGATTGCCAGGGTCGAAATCCTGCGGATGTTTGATCCAGCCGCTCAGATCGTGCCGCGACGCGACGATCGCGGCGGCGGGATTGGCCGCGATCTGGGTCGCCGCCGTCACCGCTGACGGTGCGGCACGATCGCCAGGCCAATTAGGGGGCGCATTACGGCCGAGGCGCCGCGCCAGTGCCACGGTCGCGGCATCGAGCGCCGTCGCATCCTGCCATGCCGGGTGCGCAAATTCCGGCAAGGTCGCGAGGAAAGCGACGAATGCCCCAGAAGATTCCCAGAAATTGGGCCCGAAATCGCGATAGCCGCTCGTCGCGACGAAGCGTTCGGCAACCGTGTCGATATCCAGATCGGTCATGAACAGCAGGTGCCGGGTGAGCGGCACGAGGCTGAGCGTGCCGAGCGCGTTACGCGTCAGGCCGCGTCGGTACATGCCGATGTTCGTCGCGGTGGCCAGCGGCGTGCCGGCATAATCGTCGAGGATCGCTTGCGCAGGGGGCGCCAGCGCCGCGCGCGCTCCAGCGGGTTGCGCGGCCAGGTCGCTGACATGCGCGACAAGATCGTCGTCGGCCAATATACGCCGCCAGGTGTGCCAGACCTGCCGCGCGTTCATGCCGCCTCGCGCAGCGTGGTGCGGCGGCTGTACGGGCCATAGGCGCGATCCCAGGTGGCGCGGGCGCGATCGAGATCGGCAAGGATCAGCTCGGTCGTACGCAGCGGATCGAGCGCCTCATCGCCCGCGCGCAACGCCGTCGTCTCATATTCCAGGATCACCGCCCCCGGGCGGCTGCGGGCGAGTACCTCGTCGAGCAGGTCCCACACCGGATCGGGCACCGCCGTATCGTGCAGATCGTGATATTGCTGCTCGATCCAGCGCCCGCCCGCCATATGAATCGAGATCACCCGATCGAGCGGAATGCCGTCGAGGAAGCGTTCGACCGAATAGCCGGCGCGGCCGTGATTGAGCGCATTGGCGTAGAGATTGTGCAGATCGAGATGGAGATAGGTACCGGACAACTCGACCAGCCGGGCGAGGAACGCCTGCTCGGTCATGTCGCTGCCCGGGCAGGTGCGGTAATAGGCCGCATTCTCATGCCCGAGCGGCACGCCGTACAGATCCTGTAGCGCCCGCGCGCGGCCCGCCAGCCGCACCGCTTCGGCCTCGGAAAATTGCACCGGGCTGCTCCACACATCGGACCAGGAGGCATCGCTGTAGAAGCAATGGTTCGACACCCAGGGCACGCCGATGGCGCGGGCCAGCGGTACGTGACGGCGGACCGCGGCGGTGCCGTCGAGCGGCGCGAAGCCGAAATCGCCACCGTAATTGGAATGGCCGGTCAGCGGAAATTGCGCCGCGACCGGGCCGAGCAAGGCGGTGGCGCGCGGCGACAGCAGGCCCGGCCCGTCGAGCGGCGCCATCACCGCATCGAACAGGATCTCGACCGCGTCGAGCGGCTGCGCGAGGAAGGGGAACCAGCCGACGAGCTCCGGATTGAATTGCAGCCCAACACCCAGGCGCGGCACGCTCATCGCCCCTCCTCCTCCTTCCCGATCCGCCGCACACCAATCGGCGCGCGGCGTCAGCCTTCCGCGCTGCGGCCTATTGCGCGCACTTCGGATCCGGCGCGCAGCGCGGATCCACCGCACAGCGCGGATCGACAGCACAGCGCGGTGCCGCGGCGCAGCGCGCCGCCGTCGCCGCGCATTTGGCGGCGGTCGCCGCGCATCTCGCCGCGGTCGCGGCGCATTTGGCGGCGGCTGCGGTGGCGGCGCATTTCGCCGCGGTGGCCGCACAGCGCGCAGCATTGGCGGCGCATTGCGCGGCATTGGCAGCGCATTTCGCGGCGGCATCGGCCGCGGCGGCATGCACTGAGAGCGGCTTTACATCCCCGGTCATGGCACTGATCTCCCAAAATACAGTAATTCCGGCGATCGGCGGACCCATCCGGCAATCGCCCCCGACCAATCTCGTTGCGCCCCGCTACCAATAGACAATGGAACATAGAACATGTTCTGCCAACGCCAGCGATATGCTCAACGAGCCTTGGTACACGTAGAATAGAAAATGGACAGTTTTAGTCAAAATCAGTTTGATCCATTATCGCTCTACATGGCATGTGCCGTAGCCATTATGGATCGGCGCCGGCCTGCCCAAGGAGAGCGTAATGAAGCTCGCGCAAATGCCGCTCACCGTCACCGATTGGGCGGCGCTGACACCCACGCACCATCCCGGCGAAACCGGACACGCCACGTGGCGCACGCTGATGCTCGGCGACGTGCGCATCCGCATGGTCGAATACAGCCCGGGCTATCTGGCCGATCACTGGTGCGATCGCGGGCATATCCTGCTCGTGCTCGGCGGCGTGCTCGAGACCGAGCTGCGCGACGGCCGGCGTTTTCGGCTGACGCCGGGTATGAGTTATCAGGTGTCCGATTTCGGTGATGCCGCGCATCGCTCGGCGTCGGCGGAAGGCGCCTCGCTGTTCATCGTCGATTAGCGCGCCGCGCTAACCGATGCCGAGCCGGTCCAGTCGTGCGCGCGTCTCCTGCAGCGTGTCGCGCAGCCCGCGTGCGATCGTCGCGTCCAGCACTCCTGGCGCCGCCGCCACCGCCTTGCGACCAAGCGCGAAGACGCTGCCCGGGCGAGTCGGCCCGCAGATCGGCCGATCGGTGACCCATAGCGGATCCCAGCCGTGCCGCAGCATCAGGAGCCGGAACGTGGTGCCGGTGAACAGGCGCCGATGATTGTGCCCGATCGCGCCGAGACAGGCCGCCTGGCCCAGGCCATGTGCTTCGAGCAGCAGCAACCCGCCGGGCGCGGTGGCATCGTGGCAGCGCGCCAGCACCGGCGTCGGCGCGGCGACATGTTCGAGCGAGCCGGCGATCACGATCAGGTCGAACGCGGCCGGCGGCAATTCCGCGACCTCGGCGTCGCACGCGATCACGTCGAGCCGCAGCGCCGTCGCGGCATGCGCGGCCGCGGCGCGGTCGGGCTCGATCCCGCGCACCGCCCAGCCATGGTCACGGAAATCGACCATCATGCCACCCGCCCCGCAGCCGATATCGAGCAACCGACCGGCGCGTGGCAGCCACGGCGCCAAATAGCGGCGCAAGGCCGCGCCGCGCGCGATCTGGTCGGCGACATAGGCCGGGTCGGGCGCTGCGCCCCACCCGACCAGATGGCGATAGGTCTGCGCATAATAGGCCGCGTAGAATGCTGGCTCGAAGCGCGGCGACTGGAACAGCAACCCGCAACAGCGGCAGCACCGCGTCGCAAGGCGCGCCGTCACCGCCTTGCTGACACGCACCGTATCGCGCACCGCCACGGCCTCCGCCGCGCCGCACAGCTCGCAATCGGGCACGCCGGGCAGCGGCGCGAACCCATCGAGCCCGATCAGGCGCTGATAGGCGGCAAGATCGAGCAGCGCGGCCGGCTCAGCGGATCGCCAGGAAACCTTCGAAACAGACATATTTGAACACGGTCATCACGTCGACAAAGCCGGCGCGGTGCAGCAGCGCGAGATTGCCCGCGGTCGAGAAGGGCTCGAGCACGCCCTTGAGGCTGCGGCTCTTGGCGAGGATCTCCTCGGCCGAATAGCCGTGGTCGAGCTTCAGCTCGGTGTAGAGCGCGCTGGCGATATCCTGAAAGCGCGCGTCGGGGCCGCGGACCTTTTCGAACAGCAGCAGGGCCCCGCCCCAGTTGAGGCTGGCATAGAGCCGATCGACCAGCGCCTGGCGCTGCCGCGGTGGGATGAACTGCAGCGTGTAATAGGCGATGATCAGGTCGGCCGGCTCATAGCCATGGTCGGCGATGTCGCCTTCGACGAAGATAATACCGCCCGGCGCATCGCGGCCGGCCAGGCGCACGCGCACATCGCCGCCGTCTGCTGTCGCATTCGCTGTCGTCGCTTCCGCCTCACGCACCATCGCGGGTTCGCAGTCGATGCCAATCCAGCGCACGCTCGGCGGATGCCGTGCGGCGAGCAGGCGCAGCAAGTGCCCGGTCGATGATCCGAGATCGTAGCAGGTCGAGCCCGCCGAGACGAAGTGATCGCTGATCCGGGCGATCAGTTCGTGGCTATCGTCATAATAGGGGATCGAGCGCCGGGCATGCGCGACGAACTTGCCCGGCACCTTGCCGCCGAAGTTCCAGCGTGCCGGCGGCATCGCGATATCGTCGCCGCACAGCGCCGGATCGGCTGCCTGCGTCGCCATTACAGCGCCGCCAGCCGCATCGGCTGGCGCGGCACATAGGCGCCGAGGCCGCCATAATAGCGTTTTATCTCGATCGTCTGCAGATCGAAGGCGTGCTTGAGGTCGTGGAGCTTGTCGACCATCCAGTCGAGCGCCGCCGCGTCGCCGGTGTCGATCAGTGCGCGATGATCCGCGAACAGCCGCTGATGGCCGAGCTGCGCATCGATCGCCTGATGCTCGAAATAGGGCGCAAGCGCGGCCAGCGGCAGTGCGTAGCGCGCCTCGACCTCGGCCTGGAAGGCCTGGATCTCCGCCTCGGGCACGTCCTGGGCCTCGACCATGGCCGCCATCAGCAGCGCCGCTGCCGGTGCCGCTTCGAACAGTTCGCGCATCAGCAGGCCGATCAGCCGTGTCGCCACCAGCGGCCGGCTCGCGGTGACTTCCGCCGGCGACAGACCGAGATTGCCCAGCGCCGCGAGCACGAAGCGCTCGTGCCCGCGCTCCTCCGCGGCATAGCGCGCGAGCAGGCTTTTGAGCGCACCTTCCGGCGCGGCATGCGCCGCGACCGCGATCGCTTCGGGGAAATCACGTACGTAATGATAGGTTTCGAGCAACCAGCCGACCAGCACGGCGCGCGGCAGCGCTTCCTCGGCAAGCGCGTTGCCAATGAAGTCGCGCGCGAGTTCGCCCGCCCATAAGGCAATCAGCCGCTCGAGCCGATCGAGCACCGCCACGTTATCCGGCGCGGGCCCGGGTGCCGTGCGATCCGCGATCAGCCCGATCCCGTCGAGCGCGGCCAGCATGGCGGCCACCTCCGTCACCGCGGCGCCGCTGCGTACGGCAATCTCGGCAATGTCGTTATGCGGCGTGCAATGCGGGCGGATGCGCAGAAAGGCGAGCGCCTGCGCGGTCGCCACTTCGAAACATCCATCTACCGTCTCGACGAACGCGGTCGGCGCGCCGTCCGTCACCTGCCAGAGATTTTCCCGCAAGACGGGGCGATCGAACGTGCCGCCCCCCACGCCCGCCGTCCTGCCCGGCGGATCGACAATTGTTGCCATGCCCGTCTCCTCGGCCGTGCATCGTGAATGCGCCGCTTAGCCGCACATGAAGATCGTCCGCCGCTTGTCGACCGGCACCGAGCGCCCTTCCACCTCGCGAAACACCAGCACCCCAGTCGGCGCTGCGCGCAATGCGGCGAAAACGGCATCTACGGCCTTTTCGGCATGCGCCTGGTCGAGCCCATGCTTTGCCGTCGCAGCGACAAGATCTTTCTTCTGCATCGTGCCCTCCTGCTCTCCACCGGCCGATTGCAATAAATCGACGACCTCATGATCAGATAGAGCACGGCTTACCATCACCCTCTGATATGATAACGGCAATCAACGTCCGAACTGGTTGCACAATGGGAAAAGAGCGATGTTCCGCCGTTCACAAATTGCATCCTGTCGTCATTACGCGCACTCTTGATCCGGCGAACGAATAGTCGACTATGGACTTTTTATTGCACCGGTAGACAGAGACTTTCACCAAACTGTTCTTTGCCAGGCTTAGCCGCCACGCCGACACTTGGCCCTATGACGCGCCGCGGAGACTAGCCGCCATATCAGGCATCGCCCCTGCGCCGCCCCCCGCAATGACGCCGATCGCGGGCGCGCAGCGGCGGCTGCCGGCAAGGAACGGATTCATTATACCGACGTTCCTCTTGCCGTGGAGCCTACCGGCTTTCGCCGGAGGCAGCATTGAAGCAACGCGACGATTGGCATCTTACCGACGCTCTCGAATATGAACATGGGCGCGGCGATCCGTTCGCCGCCGCCGTCCGTGCCACCCGCATGCCGATGGTCATCACCGACCCGGCGCGGGACGACAATCCGATCGTCTTCTGCAACGTCGCGTTCCAGGATCTGACCGGTTATACGCGCGACGAGATTGTCGGTCGCAATTGCCGTTTCCTGCAGGGCCCGGATACCGATCCGGCGACGGTGACGCAGGTGCGCGAGGCGATCGCGGCTGGCCATGACGTCGATGTCGACCTGCTCAACTATCGCAAGGACGGCACGACGTTCTGGAATGCGCTCTACATGTCCCCGGTGCGGGACAAGGACGGCGTGATCCGCTTCTTTTTCGCCTCGCAGCTCGACGTCAGCGATCGGGTCGAGGCGCAGAACATCATCAACGATCAGAAGGTGCTGGTCGAACGCGAGGTCGAACGGCGCACCGCCGATCTGCGCGCGGCGCTCGATGCCAAGACCATCCTGCTGCACGAGGTGGATCACCGCGTTAAGAACAACCTGACGATGATCGGATCGCTGCTGCGCCTGCAGGTCCGCACGATCGACGATCCGTCCGTGGCCGCCAAGCTCGATTCCATGCTGGAACGCGTCGATGCGCTCGCCGTCGTCCACCGCCAGCTATACCAATCGTCGGATATTGCCCGGTTCGATATCGGCAGCTTTGCCCAAAGCCTGGCGTCGGACGTCGTCGGGTCGAGCGGCCGCAGCGACATCATGCTGGATGTGCGGGCACAACCGCTGTTCGTGGACGCAGCCAATGCATCGGCGCTCGGCCTGATCCTCAACGAAATCCTCACCAATGCCGTCAAGCACGCCTTTGCCGACGGACGCTCGGGCACGCTCAGCCTCGCGGTCGAAGGGGGGAACGATCACGGCACGATCCGCATCTGCGATGACGGCCCGGGCATGCCATCGGCCCGGCGCACCCGAAGCATCGGCACGTCGCTGATCACGCGGCTGGCACGCCAGGCGCGTGCGGCGGCGACCTGGAGCGACAATGCGCCCGGCACCTGTGTGACGATCACGTTTCCTCAGACCGAAGCGGGATCATGACCAACACGATGAACGTCCTGATCGTCGAGGACGAGATGCTCCTGGCGATGGATATCGAGGCGATGGTCGAGGATAGCGGCCATCGCGTGCTGGCCGAGGCCGCGAGCCTGCAGGAGGTCGAGGCGCTGCCGGACAGCTTGAATCCCCAGCTCGCTTTTGTCGACATCCATCTGGCGCACGATTCGAACGGCCTGGATGTCTGCCGCTACATACGCACGCATTGGCCCGACGCGCTGATCGTCTTCGTCACGGCCAACGTATCGAAAATACCGGCGGATTTTTCCGGCGCGCACGGCGTGATCGCCAAGCCGTTCTCACATGCCGGCGTGGTCAACGCGATCAACTATCTGGCCAACGGCATGTTCGACCCGCCACCCAGCATTCCGCGACCGGCCAGCCTGATCGCCTCGCCCAATCTCGAACCGCGATGGGCCAAGGCGGCCGGGTGATGGACGATATCGGCCATCGGTTGCTTATCGCTGTCGAGGGACCGTGACATGAAACGATGGACGTGGATGCTCCATCGGATCATCCGGCAGATCTGGTTCCGCGCCGGCGTGATCAGCCTGCTGAGCGTGGCGCTGGCGATCCTCGCCGCGCTGATCACGCCGTATTTGCCCTACACGTTCGACGTGGACATCGGCCAGCGGTCGGTCGGCACCATTCTCCAGATCATGGCGTCCAGCATGCTGGCGGTGACGACCTTCTCCCTCACCGCGATGGTCAGCGCCTATTCGTCGGCAACGCAGCTCGCCACGCCGCGCGCGACGCAGCTGATGGTCAGCGATCCCACGTCGCAGAACGCCTTGTCGACGTTCCTCGGCGCGTTCGTCTTCTCGATGGTCGGGATCGTCGGGCTGAACACGAGTGCTTACGGGCATGACGGCCGCATCATCCTGTTCGCCGCCACCGTCGTCGTCATCATGCTGGTGGTCGGCACGCTGCTCCGCTGGATCGGCCATATCACGGCGTTCGGGCGGATGGCCGATGTCATCGACCGGGTCGAGGAAGCCGCCACCCGCGCCATGGCGGACTTTGCCGCCACGCCGCATCTCGGCGGGCAAGCGGCGATCGCCGTACCGCCGGGGGCCGTCGCGATCGCCGGCACCAGGACCGGCTATGTCACGCATATCGACGTCGCCGCGCTGGCCGCGATCGCCGAGCGACATGCTCTGTCGGTCCACGTCGCCGTCCTGCCCGGGACGATGGTCCATCCCGCACGCGCGCTGATGCATGTCGACGCGGAGGTCGACGACGCGACGCGCGCAGCGCTGATCAAGGCATTCACGATCGAACGGCATCGCAGCTTCGATCAGGATCCGCGCCTCGGCCTGATCGCCCTGTCCGAGATCGCCAGTCGTGCGCTGGCGCCCGCGACCAACGATCCGGGCACCGGGATCGAAGTGCTCAATGCGCTGCTGCGCGTGTTCCTGACGCTCGGCGCGCCGCCCGCGACCGAGCGGGCTGACGATACCGACCGGCAGCGCGTCCATATCGGCCGGCCGTCGATCGAGGACATGCTGGCCGATGCCTTCGCACCCATCCTGCGCGAAGGCGGCAAGGAGGTCGAAGTGTCGCTGCGCCTGACCGCGACGCTGGCGGCGATGCACGCCAACCTGCCGTCGATGCGCGCGCCGATCGACCATTGGGCGGCGCGGCACGCCGCGCGCGTCGCCGCGACGATGGAAGATCCTGCCGATCTCGCCACCTTCGAGCGCGCCTATGCGCGCTTATGGCCGGCGCTGGTCTGATCCGGGCGCCGACGGCGCGGGATCGGCCGACCAGGCGAGGCGCAGCCGCCCCCCCGCGCGGCCGGGTTCTGCACCGCCGCCCCGCGCGACGATTCCCTGCGCGACGGCGGTGCGCTGCCGCAGGCTTCCGCCCAGCACGTCGAGCCGCCGCGCCAGCCGGGCCGATGCCCAGGCCGCCTCGCCGAGCGCCTGATCGTCGATCACGCCCGAGCGGATCGCGACGTCCGGCAGGGCGATGTCGTTCGGCGGATCGAGCACGACATGCCAGTCCGCGACCGCGGCGTCGGCGCGCCGTTCCAGATCGCGATAGCCGGCGATGCCGAGACCGGTCAGCGGTGCCGCCGCGGCGCGGATCGTTCGCGCGCCCGCGTCCACTTGTACCGACGAGACGGCAATGCCCGCGATCAGCGCGACGTCGGCGACCGCACGGTCCCGCTCGCGCGCCGCGCGCAAGGCGTCGCCATTGCCGGCGCGCGCGATCTGCGCCGCCTCCACCGCGCCGGTTTCGGGCGAGATGCGCACCTGATCGACGTGCACGTCGACCGGCCGGGCGAGCCGCTGGCGCAGGTCGGCCGCCAGCTTGCGGTCGGCGCCGGGCTCGATCCGCGGCGTGAGCATCACCGCGCGCACCCGCACCGGATTGGCGCCGTGGTCGATCTCGACCTGGCTGAGCCGCGCGCCGGGGGGGAAATCCTCGCCCAGCGCATCGCGCACCTGTCGCTGCGCGACCGCCTCGAAAGCGATCTGCCGCAGGCCGGCACCAAGCGGGATCGACAGCAGCCCGATCGCGACCGCGAACAAAACGAGCTGCCAGCCGGTATGATGCGGCGAAAGATGGCTGCCGAAGCCGTAACAGCGCGCGACCAGCGCCGCGGTCAGCGCGATGGTGATGGCATTGGTCAGGAACAGCAGCAACGCGCCGGAGAAGACCACCCAGCTCCACGTCGCGATGCCGAAGCCGACGACGACCAGCGGCGGCATCAGGGCGATGGCGATCGCCACGCCGACCACCGTGCCCCCGCGCCCGCGGATCAGCGCATAGCCGCCGGCGATCGCCGAAAGCAGCGCGACGAGCAGGTCGAACAAGGTCGGCTGCGTCCGCCCGGCGATCTCGCTCGTGATCGTCTGGACCGGCGACAGCAGGATCAGCACGACGGACAGCGCCACCGCCACCGCCGCCCCCAGGATCAGCGCCGTCGCGGCGCGGCGTATCTCGTGGAAATCGAGCGTGGCGATGCCGAAGCCCAGGCCGATGATCGGCATCATCAGCGGCGACAGCAGCATCGCGCCGATCAACACCGCGACCGAGGGCATCAGCAGCCCGAGCAGCGAAATCGCGGCGGAAATGACGATCAGGAAGGCATAGCGCCCCGACCAGCCCGATTCCGCGGTGATCTGTCGCAGGACGCCGTCATGATCGACGCCGTCGGTCGCCTTGGCCACCCACGTCCGCGGGAGCGCCACGAATTGGGCTAGGTTCAGGTGGATCGGCTCGTCTCCGTCATGGCGAAGGTCTTGGACAGGCCGTGGTACAGCTTTTCGCGGCATACCCACTGGCTGGCGGCATCGGCGATGAAGGCGGTGGCGAACATCGGCAGCATCAGGCCGCGGCTGGCGGTCGTCTCGGAAAGGATGATGACCGCGGTCAGCGGCGCCCGGACGACGCCGGCGAAATAGCCGACCATGCCGAGGATCACGATCGCGCTGGCCGGCTCCCCGGGGAAGATCTCGCGCAGCAGATTGCCGACGCCGGCGCCCACCGCGAGCGACGGCGCGAAGATCCCGCCGGGCAGGCCGGCGATCGCGGTGGCCGCGGTCGCGATCAGCTTGGCCGGCCCGAACCATAACGGCGCATCGACGCCGACGATCATCGCCCGCGCCGAGGCATAGCCGGTGCCCCAGGTCAGCCCGGTCACGACGCCGAGTAGCGCGACGACGCTGCCGCAGATGCCGGCGAACGCAACCGGATGTGCGCGCGTCCAGCCCGTCAGGCGGTTGCGGCTGACCGCCATGCCCAACAGGATCCGCGAGAACAGCCCGCCGGTCATGCCGCCGAAGATCCCCGCGACCGGCGCGACGAGCAGCGCGGACAATAGCGGCAGATGCGCGCCGATCGCGCCGAAATATATATAGTCGCCCTGCACCGACTGGGCGACCATCCCGGCGATGACGATCGCCGCGAGCACGAGCAGCGTCACGCGCTGCTCATAGGCCGAGGCCAGTTCCTCGATCGCGAACAGCAACCCGGCAAGCGGCGTGTTGAACGCCGCAGCGACGCCCGCCGCGCCGCCGGCGATCAGCACGCCGCCACGCAGCGGCACGCGGACCAGGCGATGCGTGAACCCCATCACCGCCGCCGCCAGCTGCACGGTCGGCCCCTCGCGTCCGACCGAAGCGCCACCCAGCACCGCGCCGATCGTCAGCACCGCCTTGGCCGCCACCGTGCGGATCGAGATCAGCGTCGTGGTGGCGTCGTTCGGATTGGCCTGCGCGGCGATGACCTGGGGAATGCCGGATCCCCGTGCGAGCGGCGCGTAACGGCGGGTGATCCAGACCAGCAGCATGAAGGTCAGCGGTGTCGTGACCAGCGGCACCCAGTGCCAGGTCGCCGCAAACCGGGCGAAAACCCCCGCCGCCCAGTCGGCCGCCTGCGCAAACAGGGTGGCGACGATGCCCACCAGGATCGCACCGGCGAGGATCGCGACGCGCGTGCGGAACTGCGTCGATCGCGGTCCGCGTGCGCGCAACAACGCCCGATAGCGCGACGGCGTCCAGCGTTTCGCGGGGAGAAGGCGATGGAATAGGCCAGCCATGGCGCTCTTTTAGGTCCGGCAGCCGGTTAGGCTACCCCCTGCGGCGGTCGGTTGCGATCCATTCCACCGGGTCCGGCGCCCCGCGCGCGCTACGCGAGCGGGCGCTTCCCCGCCCCGCTTGCCGTCAGTATCGCGAGCACCTAGCGTGCCGGGCACGGGTGAAACGAGGAGAAGTCGCGGTGCGCAACGGAATCATGCTGACCTTGGCCGCGCTGCTGTCGACGGCGGCGTTCGGCCAGTCGGCCACCACCGGCGTGGTGCCGGATGCGAACGCGCCGAAGGGCCGGCTCCCCGATGCCGCCGTGCCCAAGGCCTATCGCCTCGACCTGACGATCCTGCCCGAAAGCGACGGCTTCAGCGGGCATGACGAGATCGATGTCGTGCTCAAGGGCCGCACGACCAAACTCTATCTTCACGGCCGCGATCTCGCCGTCAGCAAGGTCTTCGCGCGGGTCGGCAAGACCATTATCCCCGCGACCTTCACCCAGGTCGACACGACCGGCACCGCGCGGCTCGACTTTGCCCGCGCCGTGCCCAAGGGCGCGGCGACTCTGGTGTTCGATTATCGCGGCACGTTCGGCGACGACGCGTCGGGCCTGTACCACGTCAAGGTCGCCGATCGCTGGTACAGCTGGACCCAGTTCGAAAGCATCGATGCGCGGGCGGCCTTCCCCTCGTTCGACGAGCCCGGGTTCAAGCAGCCGTTCACCGTGACCGTCACGACCCACCCGGGCATGACGGTGATCAGCAACAGCCCCGAAACCGGCATTACCAAGACCGGCAACGGCCTGGAGACGCATCGCTTCGCCGCGACCAAGCCTCTGCCGACCTATCTCGTCGCGATCGATACCGGGCCGTTCGTCAAGCAATCGGGCATGATCCCCGCGACGGCCGAGCGCGCGCAACCCATGCCGCTGGGCGCCGTCGCCACCCAGGCGCAGAAGCACAAGATGTCCTATGTGATGGCGGAAACGCCGCGCATCGTTGGCCTGCTCGAGCGCTATTTCGGCGAACCCTTCCCGTTCCCCAAGCTCGACCAGATCGGCTCGCCGATCATGCCCGGCGCGATGGAGAATGCCGGCGCCGACACCTATGGCGATAGTATCATCTTCCTTGATCGCCACGCCACCACCGCCGACAAGCAGACGTTCGGCATGGTCGTCAGCCACGAACTGGCACACCAATGGTTCGGCGATCTCGTCTCGCCGGCATGGTGGAGCGACCTCTGGCTCAACGAGAGCTTCGCCAACTGGATGGGCTATCGCATCGGCAACGAATGGCGGCCCGAACTCGGCATCGGCGTCGGCGCGATCGCCGAGGGGTTCGGCGCGATGAACACCGATGCGCTGGAGGTGGGGCGCCCGATCCATCAGGCGATCACGGACAACAGCCAGATCGACGGCGCCTTCGATTCGATCACCTATGGCAAGGGCGGCCAGGTGGTGGCGATGCTTGCCGCCTATCTCGGCGACGAAAAGTTCAAGGCGGGCGTGCGCCTGCATCTGCGGCGCCACGCTTACGGCACGGCCACGTCGGAGCAGTTCTTCCAGTCGATCGCCGATGCCGCGCACGATCCCAAGGTGCTCGCCGCGCTGACGAGCTTCGTCGACCAGCAGGGCGTGCCGGTGATCGACCTGCGCCGTGACGGCGGCAAGCTCACGGCCACCCAGGCGCGCTACGCCTTTATCGGCTCGACACCGGCACCGCTGCGCTGGACGATCCCGCTGTGCATCCGTGTCGACACCAGCAAGCAATGCACCTTGCTCGATGCCAAGACTGCGTCATTGGCCGTACCCGACGGCCGCGTGCTGATGCCGAATGTCGGTGGCACCGGTTATTACCGCTTCGATCTTTCGCCGGCCGACTGGCAGGCGCTGATCGCGACGGCGGGCACGCTCTCGCCCGGCGAGGCGATCGCCACCACCGATAGTCTGTGGGCATCGTTCCGGGCCGGAAAGGCGCCGGCGGCGTGGCTGATCGCGGAGGCCCGCGCGATGGCGGCCAATCCGGATGCCGCCGCGAGCGTCGATCCAGGCGAGCGGATCGCCGGCTGGCGGTCGCGCGGCCTGATCGCGCCCGCCGCGCTGCCGGCGTACCGCACGCTGATGGCCTCGATCTACACGCCGCAACTGACCAAACTTGGCTTCGATCCGGCGGTCGGCGCGCATGCCGGCGACGATCCCGGGCGCCAGGACCTGCGCCACAAGCTTGTCGGGCTGGTTGCGGACGACGCCCATGACGGCGCCGTGCGCGCCAAACTGAAGGAGGCGGCCAAGCGCTTCCTGGGCGGCGATGCCGCCGCGCTCGACACGGGGTTCCTCGCCAACGGTCTGGCGGTGCTGGCGCAGGACGGCGGGCTGCCGGTCGCCAAAACGCTGGTCGAGCGGGCGCTGTCCAGCGAGGACGCGACCGTGCGATCGAGCGCGCTGGCAGCAGCGGCGTCGAGCGGCCGCGCCGATGTCGCCAACTATCTGCTGACGCTGGACGACAAGCGGCTGCGCGGCTTCGATCGGCTGCGGCTGATCTTCGGCGTGATCGGCTCGGTCGAGACACGCGAACTCGGCACCGATTGGGTGCTGGCCAACTATGACCGGCTGGTCGCCGGCGCGAACGGCGTGTTCATCACCAGCCGGCTGCCCTCGGCATTCTCGTCGCAATGCGGCGCCGATCGCGCCGCCGCCATCGATGCGAAGGTCGGGCCCGCCGTCCGCAAGGCGAATGTCGGGCTGCTGGCCTATCAGCGCGCAATCGAATCGATCCGGCTGTGCGGCGCGCTGAGGACGGCAAAGGCAGCCGAGATTGCCGCGGCGGTGACCACGACGGGGTAGCGGGCGGCGTTACCCGGCGGGAGCCACTGCCCCCGCCGGGCGCCGATCCAGCGCCGGCAACGCCGCCAGGAAATTGACGATTTCCCGGCGGCGGCGTTCCTCGTCGGCGAGCTCGCCATCCACGCCGAGCCGCCATCGGTGCGCGCGCTGGTCCGGCTCCCGGTGCAGCGCCTCGATCAGGTCCGCCTGCGCTTCGACATGGCGATCGCTCTCGGCCAGCCCCGCCGCGACGAGATCGTCCGCCTGGCGCCTGAGCGCGATGGCAATTTCGCCGAGCGCGAGCTCGGGATGATATTGGACACCCCAGAAAATGCCGCGGTCGTAGCGGATCTCGACCGCCTGGACCCGCGTCACCGGATTGGTGGCGAGCAGCGTCGCGCCGTCCGGCAGCTGTTCGACCTCATCGCCATGGATCGCGGCCGCATCCCATGTCCCCGGCCGATCCGCGAGCAGCGGATGGCTGCGCCCTGCCGCCGTCGCGACGATCCGGCGGGCGATCCCCGCTTCCATCCGGTCGGGCATCTTGCGCACCCGCCCGCCGGCCGCCACCACGGCGATCTGCAGCCCGGCGCAGGACCCGAACGACGGCGTTCCCGCGGCGAATACCGCGCGCATGAAGGCAAGCTGCCGGCGCACCGCGGGCGTATCGTCATATACGTGCAACGGCGATCCGGTGAGGAACACCGCATCGTAGCGGAGCAGGTCTTCGGGCGCATAGGCCGGCGCATCGTCGTCCGCCGGCTGGACGATGTCGATCACGCAGTCCGGTGCGAGCTGCCGCAAGGTCGCGGCATAGGTTTCGCCCGAACTCTTGCCGGCATGCGCGCGCCGCGCGTCGCGCTCGTCCGGGGTCTCGCTCTCGGCGATCATGAACTGTGGCAGGGCGACTCTCGATCGTGATGGGGAGGTGACGGCGGGCGATGCGAGCGAACGCTTACCCTTCGCCGATGCTGAGCGAACCGCCGAGATCGTCGGTCTTGCCCGCCAGCCCCGGCACCTCGTCGAGCTGCCGCAGCGCGCTGAACCCGCCCCGCTCGCCGCGATAGCGGACGATCTCGGGACCATGGCCCCTGAGCGCCGGTATCGCGTCCAGTTCGGCGGCCGACGCCGTGTTGAGATTGATCCTGTCGTCCATCGATGCGCTGCTCCGCTTGCGCCAGCACAGCGCCCGGGCCGCGATAGAGTTCCGCGATCAGCGGGCGGCGTGCAGCGTGATGCGCGTCATTTCGGGCGGCCGCCCCAGGCGGAGCGCAAAGCCCGGCCACAAGGCGGTGCCGTTGCTGACGTAGAGCGTCATCCCGCCGACCGCATAGCGCCCCGAGACGAAACCGGCATTGCCGCGCGCGACCAGCCGGTCCAGCCCGACGACCATGCCGCCATGGGTGTGCCCGGAGAGTTGCAGCGCCACGCCACGCGCCGCCGCCTGCGCCGCCCGGCGCGGCTGATGATCCAGCAGGACGATCGGCGCATCGCGCGGTGCGCCGCGCAGCGCCGCCGCCAAATCGGGCCCGGCCTGCCGGTGCGCCGGCGCCGACAGATCGGTGACGCCGGCGAGGACGATCCGCGCGTCACCGCGGGTCAGCAGGACATGGGCATTGGGCAGCATGCGCATCCCGAGGCTGGCCAGATGGCGCATCCAGGCATCGTAATCGAAGAAATATTCGTGGTTGCCCGGAATGGCATAGACGCCGTCCGGCGCGCGCAGATCGCGCAATGGCGCGACGTCGGCGCGCCGCATGTCGACCGATCCGTCGATGAAATCGCCGGTGACGACGATCAGGTCGACGCCCGAGGCATTGGCTTGATCGACCACCGCGCGCGCCCAGCGCTCGGGAAACAACCGGCTGATGTGCAGATCGGTCAGTTGCAGCAGCCGATAGCCCTCGAACGCTGGCGGGAGCGCCTCAATGTCGATCGCAATGTCCTTGAACGGCGGCACGCGCGTCGCGTTGGCGACCCCGATCGCCGAGATCAGCGCCGCCACGCCGGCCACGGCATAGCGGACGCCGTCGGGCACGCCGACCGCCGCGTGGCGAACCAGCATGACCGCGAGCATGCCGAGATCAACCAGCAGCTGCAGAAACAGCAGGATGACGATCGCGCCGAACGCCCAGTTGAACAGGATCACGATCGTGCGCGGGAATTCGGGCGCAAACACCGAGCCGGAGGAGAGCCGGCTCCACAGATGATATTGCGATACGATGAGGAGCAGCACGGCGATCGCCCCCTTGCCCCAGAACGGCAGCGACAGCGGCCAGAGCCAGCGCACGATGACCAGCAGGGCCGGAACCGCGAAAACGAGATTGAAGATCGTCATTCTCCGTGTGGCAAGGGATCGCCGCGGGCTGCGCAGGCATGAACGACATGGCAGGCCGAACGATCCCGGCGCGGCCCACCCACCTCATGGCGCCTCCCGGATGCCGACCGCGCGTTCACCGCCCCCGTTCGGGCAGCGACGCGCCATGGAACTTAGCGCCGCCTGTTGCCGTAGCGCGTGCTTTCGAACGAGACGATCATGTCGGCGCTCTCCCCCAGCGGGACTTCGGCGACACCATAGGCGCCGCGTGCGCCATTGGATCCGATCATCACGCCCACCTCGCCATGAATGGCTCGGCCGGCAGCGGGCGTGCTTTCCCGTTCGCCGCGCGCGGCAGCGGCACTTTCGACCGTATTGCTGTCGAGGATGGCATTCCGCTCCTCGTCCGAGAGGCGAATCGTGCCGCTCGGCGCCGCGGCCGATTGCGCAAAGGCCGATGTCGACACTCCTGCGACGCTCGCGAGCGCCATCAGGACGGCAGGTGCGGCAAAACGCAAGGATCGAGGGCGGCGCATCGCACCCTACTAGGCCTAACCAGGCGGATGGCAAACAGGGACTGTCGTTGGCGCGCCGGCCTGTTGCGCGCGGTTCGCCGCCAGCTATAATCCGCGCCCTGTAAAGCTTACCCATCCTTGCGCCAAAGACCGTCGGGGCGATCCATTTCCCGGGGTCGATCGAGACGGACGAGCACCATGGCAGGCAAAGCGATTGGCTGGCGCGCGGCGGCGGGCTGGCTGTCAGAGATTGTCGGACCCGATACGCCCTACCTGCGCCTGGCGCTGGTCTATGGCGTGGCGATCAGCCTGTTGTCGCTGGCCACGCCAATCTCGGTGCAACTGCTGATCAACAGCGTCGCCAACACCGCCCTCCCCGCGCCGCTCTGGACCCTTTCCGGGCTGCTGCTGCTGTTGCTCCTGCTGGTCGCGGGGCTCAGCGCGCTGCGCTTCTGGGTGATGGCGCTGTTCGAGCGGCGCTTCTTCGCGCGCGTCGTCGCCGAGATCACGGTGCGCGCGGTGCACGCGCAGAACCCGTTCTTCGTCGATCAGAATCGCGGCGACCTGTTCAATCGCTATTTCGATCTGGTGGTGGTGCAGAAGGCGGTGCCGAGCCTGGTCATCGGCGGCTTCACGATCCTGCTGCAATCCGCGGTCGGGCTGGTCGTGACGAGTTTCTACCACCCCTTCTTCCTTGCCTTCAACGCGCTGCTGCTGCTGCTCGTGGCCGCGATCTGGCTGCTCTGGTCGCGGGGCTCGATCCGCTCGGCGGTCGCGCTCAGCCATGCCAAGCACGATGCGGCGCGCTGGCTGGAAAGCGTCGGCGCGTCGAACGGCTTCTACAAATCGAGCCGTCGTCTCGATTTCGCGATGGACCGCTCCGAAGCCGTCACCGCCACTTATGTCGACCGGCACCGGCATTATTTCCGCTACAGTTTCACGCAGACCGTCGCCTTCCTGCTCCTCTACGCCTTGGCCAGCGCCGCATTGCTCGCGCTCGGCGGCAATCTCATCCTGCGCGGCGAACTGTCGATCGGTCAGCTGGTGGCCGCCGAACTGATCCTGAGCGGCGTGTTCTACGGCATCTCGCAGCTCGGCTGGTATCTCGACACGCTGTACGACTTCGTCGCCAGCGCGGAGGAATTATCGATGCTGTTCGCCATCCCGCAGGAGCAGGCGGCGGAGGCGGCGGGCCAGGCGCCGGTCGACGGGGCGGTCCGGCTCGAGCGGGTCGAGGTCGAGGAGGCGCGCTTCGACTTCACCATCGCGGCCGGTGAACAACTCGTGACGCTGGCGGACGGCGGCGCCGAACGACTGCTCGCGATGGTGCTCAAGCGCCACAGCGTGCCGGCGCGCGGGCTGGTCACCGTCGGCGGCGCGGATCTGGCGACGTTCGACATGTATCTGCTGCGCTCGGAAGTGATGGTGCTCGATCGGCCGACCATCGTCGAGGTCACGATCCGCGACTATCTCTCGCTCGGCGCGACCGGCGCGCTGTCGGGCGCGATGCTCGACGCGCTCGACGCGGTCGGCCTGCGCGCGCGCATCGCGCAGCTGCCGCACGGGCTCGATACCCCGCTTGCCGCCTCGGGCTATCCGCTGTCGATCGGCGAGGTGATGGCGCTGAAGCTCGCCAACGCGCTGCTGGTCCGCCCGCGCGTGCTGATGCTGTCGCAGCTCTACGACCTGATTCCGGCCGACCGGCTGACCGACGTGCTCCAGCAGCTCAAGGCGACGAAAACGACGGTGCTGCTGTGCACCGGCCGGCCCGAGGATATCACGCTGGACGGGTGGTTCCGCCTCGAACCGCATCGCCAGCGGCGCTTCGCGACGCGCGACGCGCTGATCGCCGAGACGCGGCGCGCGGCGCAGACGGGAGGTGACGATGCCGTATCGGCCTGACCGGATCGCGCATTTCCCGACGCTCGCCGCAATGCGCGCGCCGCGCATCGCCGTCGCGCTCGCCTGGATGCTGCTGTTCGGGATCGCCATCGCCGCGGCGATCATGGCGCTCGTCCCGTGGGTGCAGACCGCCAGCGGCACCGGCCAGGTCGTCGCGCTCGATCCCGACGACCGCCAGCAGCAGGTCACCGCGTTCGTGCCGGGCCGGGTCGAGCGCTGGTTCGTCCAGGACGGGCAGCATGTCGCCCGCGGCGATCCGATCGCGCGCGTCGTCGATCTCGATCCCGACCTGCTCTCGCGTCTCCGCGCCGAACGCGCGCAGGTCCAGGCCGAGATCGCCGCGATCGAGCAGGGCCGTGCGGTCGCCGGGATCGACGTGCGCCGCACCGGCCAGTTGTTCGCCGAAGGGCTCGCGTCGCGGCGCGATTATGAACAGACGCAGATCAAGATCGCGGACGCCGACGCCAAGCTCGCCGAGGCGCGCGCAAAGCTCAACCGGATCGACATCCAGCTCAACCGCCAGTCCGCGCAGCTGGTACGCGCGCCGCGCGACGGTCGCGTACAACAGCTCAACGCCGCGACCGGTGGTTCGCTGGTGTCGCCGGGCACGGTGCTCGCGGTGATCGCGCCCGAGCGCGTCGAGCGCGCGGTCGAACTCTATATCGATGGCCGCGACATGCCACTGGTGCGCGCCGGGCGCCCGGTCCGGCTCGAATTCGAAGGCTGGCCGGCGATCCAGTTCAGCGGCTGGCCGTCGGTCGCGCAGGGCATGTTCGACGGGCGGATCCGCGCGGTCGATCCGAATGCCGCCCCCGATGGCCTGTTTCGCATCCTGGTCGAGCCGGCGCCGGGCAAGCCCGCCTGGCCGGCACGAGACTATGTCCGCCCCGGCGGCAAGGTGCGCGGCTGGGTGCAGGGCGAGACGGTGCTGGTCGGCTACGAGCTGTGGCGCCAGCTCAACGATTTCCCGCTCGAATTCGGCCGCCGCCCGGCCGCCCCCGCCAAGGAGGAGGCGAAGGCCGCCCCGGCCAAGCAAGCGGGCGACACGGAAGGCGGCAAGAAATGAGCCGCGCCATCCTGTTCCTGCTCGCCGCGCTGTGCCCGGTCGCGGCACTGGCGCAGGGCGCGCCGCTGACGCTCGACGACGTGCTGCGCTCCTCCGCCCGCGCGGCGCCGCAGATCGTCGAGGCGCTGGCGCGGGTGCGGCAGGCGGAGGGACGCGCGCTGTCCGCCGACGGCGCGTTCGACACGGTGTTCGAGGTCGACGCCCGGTCGCGCGTCGCGGGCTATTATGACGGCAGCGTCGTCGAAGGCCGCGCGACGCGGCCGCTCACCGGCAATGGCGGCTATGTCTATGGCGGCTACCGCGCCTCGCGCGGGAGCTTCCCGATCTACGAGGATCAGGCCTATACCAACCGGCTCGGCGAGGCGAAGGTCGGTGCGCTGTTCGCGCTGCTGCGTGACCGCGTGATCGACGAACGCCGGACCCGCCGCCAGGTCGCCGGGGGCGATATCGACGTCGCCCGGTTCGAGGCGGCGATGGTCGCGATCGGCGTCCAGCGGCGTGCGGTCGATGCGTATCAGACCTGGGTCGCGGCGGGGCTGCGGCTCGCCGCCTATCGCGACCTGCTCGCGCTGGCGGAGCGACGCCGCGGCGCGATCGCGCGTCAGATCACGCTCGGCGCTCGGCCCGATATCCTGCTTACCGAAAACGACCAGAACCTCGTCCGGCGCCGCGCGCTGGCCGTCCGGGCCGAACAGGATCTCGCGACGGCGGCCAACGCGCTGTCCTTCTACCTGCGCGATGACGCTGGCGCGCCGCTGCTGGTGTCCGCCGAGCGGCTACCGTCCGATGCGGGCGCGCTGGACGGGCTTCCCGTGGCGGCCAACGGCGCCGCACCGGTCGCCCGCCCGGACTATCGCGCGATCCTGGCGCGGATCGATCAGTCGACTGCGCGGCTGATGCTGGCGGAAAACGATCTGGCGCCGCGGCTCGACCTGCGCGGCGAGGTCGGCAAGGATCTCGGCACGATCGGGCTCGGCGGGCCGAGCCGGACGCCGCTCGATGCCGTGGTCGGCTTTCGCTTCAGCGTGCCGCTGCAGAACCGCGCGGCCAAGGGCCGCGTCGCCGAGGCCCGCGCGGAGATCGACGCGCTGACCCAGCGCAGCCGCTTGCTGCGCGACCAGATCGCGGTCGAAGTCGAAGGCATCGTCATCGCGGTCGGCGCGACCGAACGCCTGGCGGGGATCGCCGAGGAAGAGCAGCGTCTTGCCGAACGGCTCGCCGCTGCCGAGCGCCGGCGCTTCGAGCTCGGATCGGGCGACTTCTTCCTGGTCAATCAACGCGAGGAAACCGCGACCGACGCGCGCGTCCGCCTGATCGACGCGCAGGCCCGCATCGCTGCGGCGCGCGCCGAACTGGCCGCGGCAACCGCCGATCGCACGGCGCTGGGCCTCGCCGATTGAGCATCGCGCGCGAACCTTGTCCGACGAATCCGATCCCGTTCCGCAGCCCAAGAAAGCTAGAGCATCGTCCGGCTGAAAAGGTCGCTGATCGATCCGTCGAAATGCGCGTCCATCGTCGACACCGCAGCGACGGTGTCACGGTCGGCGATGGCGTTGGCGATGGACTGGTGATGGGCAAGCATCACATCCTGTTGCTCGATGTCGGTGCGGGTCCGCCATGCCGTCGGCACCGCCACCAGCATCAGCGCCTCGAACGATCGCACGATCTGCAGAAACAGCGCATTGCCGCTCGCCTGCGCGATGGCCTGGTGAAAGGCGATGTCATGCCGGGTGCGCGCGTCGAGATCGTTGCGATCGACGATCATCGCCGCCGCCAGATCGATAATCCGGCGCGCATCCGCGTCGCTGCGATGGCGCGCGGCGAGTTCGGCCGTGCGCAGTTCCAGCGTGCGGCGCACGTCCCACACATCGGGAACGGAAATCTGCGCGGTCGCCACGGCATGGTCGAGCGAGGCGCTCATCACCGTCCCGTCGATCGCCGCGACGCGCGCGCGCCGGCCGTTGGCGACATCGATCTGGCGCAAGGCCGCCAACGCCCCGAACGCCTCGCGCATGACCGCACGGCTGACCCCGAGTTCAGCCGCGAAATGGCCTTCGCCGGGCAGCGTGTCGCCCGGCTTCAGATTGTTCGTGCGGATGTGATCGCGCACGCGGCGCACGGCCTGATCGACCAGGCTGCCGCCGATCGCGGAGGCGATGTTCATGCCGCCAGTGCCCCTGCACGCAACCGCGAGGGGACCACCCCGTAGCGGCGCGAGAAGGCGCGCGTGAAGCTGGCATTGCTCAGATAGCCGCAGGCATAACCGACCGACGATACCGGCAGATCGGTCGCCAGCAGCATCTGTCGCGCACCGCCGAGCCGCCGTTCGGCGATGGCATCGGCAACGCTCAGGCCGAACATCGCGCGAAACCCGCTCGTCAGTTTCACCCGGTTGACCCCGCACGTGCCCGCGATCGTATCCAGCGTCAGCTTCTCGCGCCAATGCTGGTCGATGATGTCGCGCGCCTGGACGATCCGGCGGGTGTCGCGCTCGGACAGTGCCGCATTGGGCGTGGCGGGCACCAACTGGCCACCGAGCAATGCAGCGATGCTTTCGCACAGCAATTCGGTGCTCTTGGCACTCCGCAAGGTCACGCCGGCAGCGCCGTCCAGCGTGCAGTCGCGGATCGCCAGCGCGATCGTGCGCAGGTCGCTGGGGAGATGAAAGGCGGCGGGCATGGCGGGCACCTGGCCGAACAGGCGGCGGCAGACATCCTCGGTGACACACAACCGCAATGCGGCTTTAGCGCTGGCTTGGTCTGTCGTCTGGATGGCGAGGATCGGCATCTCGCCCAGGCTGAAGGCCAGCACGAGCGATGCGGCGAGCGGCGGATCGATCACGCCAGGTCCGATGACCGCCGTCATCTCGGGCGCCATCATCTCGAGCGACGTCATTATGCACTCCATCCTGCCCCTCCTTCCCTAGTGCTATAAAGCTATCGGATAGGTTGATCAACTCCTATCTTATAGGTTTGGGTTGAGCCCGCACGGTCGGCGTGAACGGCGCGCGGCGCATGGCGACGGAGAAGGCGCACAGCGCTGCAATGCTCGTTGCCACGCCGACGATGGTCAGGCCGGCGGCGAGGTGCTGCTCGCCGCCAAGCAGCAGGCTGACCCAGCCGACCAACGGTGGTGCGATGCCGTAGCCGACCAGGCCGGCAAAGGCGATGAACGCGCCGAGGCACAGGCCGCGCAGTTCGTTGGGCAGCATCACCGTGATCGCCACGGAGGTGATCAGCCCGGTGATCGTGCCGGCGAGCATCAACGTGCCGAGCGCCAGCGCGAACACCGGGATCGATCCGCTGAGCGGGAACAGCGCCGCCGGCACGCCGATCGCCGCCGCGGCGACCGCGCCGATCAGCAGCCCGCCGCGCCGCCCGCTCTTCTGCCCGAGATCGGCGACCATGCCACCGAGCAGCGCACCGAGAATCCCGGTGCCGAGCAGCAACGCGCCCATCCAGCCGCCGAACTGCTGCGGCGTGAGCGCGAAATAGCGGGTCAGCATCGGCGCCGCCCAGATGCCGGCCGCCGCATCGGCCATCACCACCGATACCTGGCCCAGGAACAGCGGGATCAGGAAGGCACGGCGCGCCCATAATTGATCGGCCACGCCGCGGAAGGCCGCACGCGGGCCGTCCGCGACTTCACGTCGTGCCGGTTCGGCGAGCAGCAACAGTGGCAGGCTCGCCAGCCCGGCGATCGCCGCCAGCGCGAGATGCGCCTCGCGCCACGGCAAGCCGCCCTCGAACAACGAAAAGCCTGCAGCGAACAGGCCGAACAGCCATCCGACGAGCGCGAAAGCGCAGGCGATGCCGAGCGACTTGCCCAGCGTCACCAGCAACATCGCGCGGCCGCGCTGCGCCGGCGCGCACATGTCGGCGGCCAGCGACAGGGCCGCGGTGAGCCCGCCGGTGGTGGCGATGCCGGTCATCATCCGCGCGACGAACAAGCTCGGTACGTTGGCGGCAAGCGCGGTCAGCAGCGAACCGCCGACCGACAGCACCGCAAACAGCAGCATCAGCCGCATCCTGTTCCAGCGATCGACCAGGATACCGATCGGGATCGAGAACAATACCAGCGGCACCGCGGCGCTGACGCCCTGGATCAGGCCCAGCGTGACATCGCTCAAGCCGAGTTCCGCCTTGGCGCCTTCCTGCACCGTGCTGAACGACCCCATCTGCGCAAAGCCAACCGCCAGCGCGAGCGACAGCACGAGCAGCCCGGGGACCGCACGACTAAATTCCCGCCCCGCCACGCGATCGGCGCGCTCTTCCACGACCGCATCGATCATAACGAAAAGATCTTTCCGGGGTTGAACAGGTCCTGCGGATCGAGCGCGCGCTTCAGCGTGCGCATCACGTCCACCGCATCGCCGAGCTCGGCGACCAGCCAGTCCTGCTTGCCGAGGCCGATGCCGTGCTCGCCGGTGCACGTGCCCTCCATCAGGAGTGCGCGCTGGACCAGTCGGGCGTTGATCGCCTCCACCTCGCGCAATTCCTCCGCCGAATTCGGGTCCATCGAGAAGATCACGTGGAAATTTCCGTCACCGACATGGCCGAGGATCGTGGCCGGCACCGTGCCCGCCTCGAGATCGCGCTTCGTCTCGAGGATGCATTCGGGCAAGCGGCTGATCGGGACGCAGACATCGGTGGTCCAGCCGACCGCGCCGGGGCGGACGTTGACCGCGGCATAATAGGCTTCGTGCCGCGCCTTCCACAGCTTGGCGCGCTCTTCCGGCAGGTTGGACCATTGGAACGCGCCGCCGCCATTGGCCTCGGCAAGATCGCGGACCAACGTGACCTGCTCCTCCACCCCCATGGGCGAGCCATGGAATTCGAAGAACAATGTCGTCACCTCGGGATAATCGAGCCTGGACCAGGCGTTGACCGCCGCCATCTGCTTGTCGTCGAGGATTTCGACACGGGCGAGCGGCACGCCGCACTGGATCGATTGCACGACGGTATCGACCGCGCCCTGTAGACTGTCGAACCCGCAGACCGCCGAACTGATCGTTTCGGGGATCGGGTGCAGCCGGAGCGTTACCTCGGTGATGATGCCGAGCGTGCCTTCCGACCCGACGAACAGCCGCGTCAGATCATAGCCCGCCGCCGATTTGCGGGCGCGGGTGGCGGTCTTGATCGCCTTGCCATCGGGCGTGACGACGGTCAGCGACAGCACCGCCTCGCGCATCGTGCCGTAGCGCACCGCATTGGTGCCGCTGGCACGGGTCGAGGCCATGCCGCCGATCGTCGCATTGGCGCCGGGATCGATCGGGAAGAACAGGCCCTGATCGCGCAGATGGAGATTGAGTTCCTCGCGCCGCACCCCGGCCTGCACCGTGCAATCGAAATCCTCGGCATGGACCGCGACGATCTCGGTCATCTGCGACAGATTGACGCTGACGCCGCCGCGCACCGCCAGCGCATTGCCTTCGATCGAGGTGCCGGCGCCGTAAGGCACGATCGGCACGCCGGCGGCGGTGCACAGCCGGACCAGATCGACGACTTCCTCGGTCGATCGCGCATAGACCACCGCATCGGGCGCCATCGGCGCGAAATGCGCTTCGCTCGCGCCGTGCTGCGCCAACGCCGCGGCGCCCATCTCCAGCGCGTCGCCGAAGCGCTGCCTGAGCGCCGCGACAAAGCCGGGGTCGAGCGCCGGCCGCGCGGGATTGACGTCGATATGCATGCAGTCGTCCTTTGCCGGGGGCCGCGCGATCAGAAGCGCAGCGCCGCTTCCACGCCGATCGTCCGGGGCTGGATAAAGGATGCGCCGTAGACCTGTCCGGCGGTGTTGCTCGGTGCCAGGCCGGCCGGCGCGACGACATTGATCGCCTGTTTGTCGGTCAGGTTGCGTGCGAAGGCAGAGAGCGACCAGGCACCGTCGCCGAAACCCGCGCGCAGATCCACCGTCGTATACGCATCCAGCCGCTTGGCGAACTTCTGGCTGTAATCGGATCTGCGGTTGCCGATATAGTTCACGCTGCCGCCGATGTTCGCCTTCATCGTGGCGCCGAGCGGGATGTCATAGTCGGCGGTGAACGATCCGGCGAGCCGGGGCACGTACGGCAGGCGATCGCCGTCGACGCCGCCGGCGGCCGGCGCCGCGCTGACCAGCTTGGCATCGGTATAGCCGGCGTTGAGCCCGAAGTTCAGATCGGCGACCGGACGATAGCGGATGGTCGCCTCGGCGCCCTGGCTGCGCGCCTTGCCGCCATTGACGAAGAAGTTGAACCCGGCCGCGCTGGTCTGGATCTGGATGTCCTTCCAGTTGGTGTAGAACAAGGCGGCATCGATGCTCAGCGTGCGATCCGCGGTCTGCCCCTTGAAGCCGATTTCATATTGCGTCAGCCGGTCGGGCGCGAACGTGTCGGGTGCGACGAACACGCTGGGCGGCGGCACGGCGTTCGGCCCGCCCGGGCGATAGCCCGATGCGACCCGACCATAGACCATCGCATTGTCCGACAGCTTGTAGCGCGGCGAGACGAGGTAGGTCGCGATGTCCGCTTTCTCCTTGCCGGTGTTGATCCGGCGCGCGCCGATGATCAGCCCGCTATAATCCTGGAAATAATCCTGTTTGTCATGGCTGTAGCGAACCCCGCCCAACACATCGAACTTGTCCCCGAGATGCAGTGTCGCATTGCCGAACAGCGAATATTCCTCGTATTTCGACAGGATCGCCGCAGTCACGATATTCGGCAGCGGCAGCGCCGCCCCGGACGTGGTGAGGAACGGATCGAAGCTCGGGATACGGTTCGAATCGCGTTCGTGCGTCCAGTAGAAGCCGGCCTGTAGATCGAGCAGTCCGTTTGCGATGCCCTCGGCATTGGCGCGTGCTTCCTCCGACCAGCGTTCGGTGCGCGTGTTCTGCGTCGAGCGCACGCCGAGCGCCGGAATGCCAAACAGCCCGCCGAGCAGCGCACCGAAGCTGCGCGTGACGTCGGTCACCTGGCTGAACGCCGTATGCTGATAGGTGGTCGAGGAAACGAGATCGATCACGCCGAGATCGGCGCGCAGCGTGGCGTTGTACAAGCGGAATTTGGTGAAGCCGCCTTCCACCACGTTGCGGTTCTGCGTTAGCCGGCCGAACAGCGGCTGCAGCGTCACGGCATCGACATCGACCGTGTTCAGACCCCGCGTCTTGGTATCCTGGCCGATCGCCGACAGATCGAGCCGCACGTCCGGCCCGAGCTTCATCGCCAGCACCGCGCGGCCGCCGCGCACCGTGGCGCGGTTGATGTCATCGCGGCCGATGCGCGCATTGACGTTGTCGATATAGCCGGCATCGCGCCGATAGAAGCCGCTGACGTGAACGGTCAGCTGATCGGTGACGAGCGGGATGTTGATCACGCCGCGCCCGGCATAGCCCATGGCGCCATGCGCGACATCGGTGACACCGCCGGAGATGCGTCCGCCGAGCTCGGAAAAGCTCGGCGATGCCGTCACGAACTTGAGCAGTCCGCCGACCGCGCCCGCACCGTACAGCGTGCCCTGTGGCCCTTTCAGCACTTCGATCTGCGACAGATCCGACGGATCGAGATCGGGCGTGGTGGTGCTGCCCCCGGCATAGGCGTTGACCGATCCGATCGGTGCCTCGTCGATATAATAGCCGGTCGAGGAGGCGGATTGCGCCGCGCCGGTGGTGATGCCGCGCAGCGTGACCTGCGACTGGCCGGTGCGCACCGAGGTCAGCGACAGGCCGGGCACGCGCGTCGCATAGTCGGAAAAGCGAACCACACCCTGCTTGGTCAGATCGGTCGCCGAGACGACCGAGACGGACGCCGGCACATCCTGCAGCCGCTCGCTGCGCTTCAGCGCGGTGACCACGATATCCGCGCTGTCACTGGTATCCGATGTCGGTGTCGCCTGCGCTTCGGATGCGTCCTGCGCTGCGGCAGCGACCGGGATAAGCAACGCGCATGCAGCGCCGGTCAGCAGCGCGCGCCTGGTGAAGTGACGGAAACCCGACATCGTGTCTCTCCCATGAAGACGCTGTTGCCGCGCCTGTCTTGCCCCACCTATCAGGTAGGTGGGTTCGTCCTATCAGATAGGCCGGAGAGTGCATGCGGAAACACTATGCCGATCGGAAGCCGGATTATGCGGAAACGAACTGGCGCCCGGCTCGCGAGCGCGGGATCGTGGCGACAGACCTGGGGACTTTCTGTGGCCCGGAGCGCTGGCGCATCAGGCGAGGAAAGGGGCAGCGGGCATCGGCGGTTCCGAAACGGCTTCCCCCCGTTCCAGTTGATACACCTGCCGCGTCTGCGCGTCGAACGCGTCCCACGGCAAATAGCCATCGGTGGCGAAACGGACCCATAAGGCGTGGACGCGCGTCGCCAGCTCTTGCGGTGGCGCGGTGCCGGTAAGGCCTTCGGGGCCGGTCGTGCGCGCGAGCGAATCGAACACGAAGGGCAATTCCATGCCGTGCGCCGCGCCCAGCCCGCCGCCCGCTGGCGAGCGCCAGTCGAATTCGTACAGATGCGTGCGGCCGCGATGCGCCGCGGCATAGACCCGCGCGGGCCAACGAAACACGAGATCGGTGGTTGCCTCGACGAACACGTCACCGATCGGCCGCCGACCCGCGCCGTACGCCTTCAACACGCCCCAGGCGCGCGGCATGGATTTGCGCAGCACCAGCCAGGCGAGCCAGCGCCGCATCTTGGCCTTCACGCCGGTCGGGACGAAATAGAGGTTCATCTCCTCGGCATTGCTGCCGATCAGCAATTGGACATCCGCGCCAGCCCCCTGTTCCAGCGCGGCAACCGGCGGTTCGGGCAGCACATCGTCGCCGAACACCGGCACGAAGCGGCTGATTCCGAACACCGGCTCGCGCCCTTCGGCATCGCGCAGGTCGATGCGGGCGGTCGGTTTGGCGACCGCCTCGACCGCATCGAGCCCCGCGTCCGGATCCACGCTGCGGAAGCCCGCCGCATCGGGCGAGACCTTCAATAGCCCCGCGATCTTCTTCACCAGCCGCTGCGCCACGGCAATGTCGCGGACCATCGCGCCGTGGCCGCTCTGCACGATCGCGCGGCCGAACAGCCCCTTCGCCAACGGCGACGCGATCAGATCGGCGACCGCCATTGCGCCGGCGGATTCGCCGAACACCGTGACATTGGCAGGGTCGCCGCCGAACGCCGCGATATTGTTCCGCACCCAGACAAGCGCAGCGATCATGTCGCGCAGCCCGAGGTTGGTCGGCACGCCCGGGATCGGCAGAAAGCCGTCGATGCTCAGCCGGTAATTGATCGCGACATAGACGATGCCGTCGCGCGCGAAGGTCGTGCCGTCCTGCACCGATGCATCCTTGCTGCCGACGACGAAGCCGCCGCCATGGATGAACACCATCACCGGCCGCGCCGCCGCATCGACCGGCGCATGGACGTTGAGCGTCAGATAATCGTCGCCCCGCGCGCGTCCGTCGCCGACCAGCGGGAGGACGTCGAGACCAGGGAAATCCCTGATCCGCTGTGGGGCGCTCGCCCCGCGCAGCGTCGCATCGCGTTCGCACGTCCACGGCTCGACCGGTTGCGGCGCCGCAAAGCGCCGCGCGCCGACCGGGGGCGCGGCATAGGGGATGGAAAGGAAGCTGCGCACGTTGCCATTTCGGGAGCCGCGCACACGGCCTGTGCTCAGTACGACGCGGTCGTCATTGCTCATCCTGCATCCCATCGTTTGTCGTTGTGTCGCAGTCGGCGACCGTTCCGCTTCCCCGATGACACGCATCCACAGGCACGGATCGCAGGGGCAGCATCGGTGCCGATGCTATCATGGCATGTCGGGCGACAGGCCAGTCGCTGTTCCGCGGGATCAAATCTAACTGCCGATCGGCATCATCACGTTTGCCGGACGGATCTCACCGCCAGCCCTCGCTTTTCCGCACATGGCGGCGGGACAGCGCGGCAACGTCGTTGACACCCGCGAGCGCCAGGGTGCGCTGGAACTCGTCGCCGAGCATCGACAGCACGCGATCGACCCCGGCCTCGCCGCCGGCGGCCAGCCCGTAGAGATAGGGGCGCCCGATCGAGCAGGCCGTCGCGCCCAGCGCGAGTGCCTTGACGACGTCCGATCCGCGCCGGATGCCGCCGTCGCAGATCACGTCCGGCGCGTCGCCGACCGCTGCGCGTACCGCCTCGATCTGGTCGATCGGGGCCGGCGCGCCATCCAGCTGACGGCCGCCATGGTTGGAGACCATCACGCCGGTCGCGCCCGACGCGACCGATCGGCGCGCGTCCTCGGGCGTCATCACGCCCTTGATCGCAAGCGGCCCGTTCCACTGGCTCGCCAGCCATTCCACGTCACGCCAGCTGACCGAGCGATCGAATTGCGCGCCGATATAATCGAACAGGCTCATCGGCCCCGACGCGAGCAGGTCGACCTTGTGGCTGACGTTCGCGAGACTGAACTTCGCCCCGGTGAGCGCCGGCAGCGACCAGGCCGGGTGGCGCGCGAAGCTCAGCAGCGACGTGAGCGTGAGCTTGGGCGGCAGCGAAAAGCCGCTGACCCGGTCGCGTTCGCGATTGCCCGCCACCGGCGTGTCGACCGTCAGCGCAAGCCCGTCGAACCCGGCGTCCTTGCAGCGCGCGACGAACTCGGCGGTAAGGCCGCGATCCTTGAAGATGTAGATCTGGAACACCTTCGGCCCGGCAAAGGCCTGCGCGAGGTCCTCGAGGCGCGTCGTGCCCATCGTCGACAGGCTGTAGATCAGCCCGTGTTTCGCGGCCGCGCGCGCCACGGCGAGCTCGGCATGGCCGTGAAACATGCGGGTGAGCCCGGTGGGAGACAGCATCAGCGGCCAGCGCGACGCCTGGCCGAAGATCCGCGTTTCGGTGCGGATCGCCGACACGTCGTTCAGCACGTCGGGGATCAGGTCGTAGCGCGCGAACGCATCGACGTTGCGGCGCAACGACACTTCGTCGTCCGCGCCGCCGTCGATATAATCGAAGATCGGTCGCGGCAGCCGGCGGCTGGCGATCCGGCGCAGATCGGCCACATTGTTCGCACGGTGGAGTTGCATCATGCTGCCCGCTGTCTCTCGATCGTCGTTCGCCTGTGTGATCACCGCGCTGCGGCGACGGGAGAGGTTGCGCCGATAAGGCGGCAGGCGGCGACTGTTTTCGCTATGCTGAGCGGACCGCAGATTGTGCATGCCGGCGGCCGCCATCGCGGCGGCAGTGTCGCCCCGTGCCAGCACGGATCGCGCGCCGACCGAGCGCTACGCCGCCAAGATCGCGCTGGGCAGCTCTCGCAGCCGAATCCGGTGCCGGTATTACACGGCGTGGCGAGCACGGCCGACCGAAGCGGCGATGAAAGGGATATCAGCGCCGCCAGCCTATCCGCTCGGGGTCGGTGCGCGAGAGCGATATCTCCGGCCTAGCGCAGCATGTCACCGGGGGCCGATGCGATCGAGCGACGCGCGACGAGCTTCAACTGCGCGCGTCACCCAGCACGCTCAAGCGTCGAGAAATGGATTTCCCGCGATCACGGGCGCTTGGCCAACTCCGCAAATCCATTATTCGTATTGTCACGATACGACACCCCGACACATGCCCATCGGCGGCCACGGTTGCAAAGACCCATGAGACGTCATTGAGCTTGGCGCGCTGCCTTCCGGACACCGGCCGCTTGTTCGCAATCGCTATTGCCCCGCCGGACTAACCGATCCCCTCCGCCGCCATCGCAGCCCGTACGGCCGGGCGGGCCTTCATGCGTTCGCGCAGCCCGAGAAGCGGCAGTGGCAGGTCCAGCGCGAAGCGATCCGCCCATAGGAGCATCACGAACAGGTAAAAATCGGCGACGCTCGGTGCCGCCCCGAACAGATAGTCGCCCGCCAGACCGTCGGACAGCGGTTGCATCAGGCGCAGTACCGCATCGCGCGCCTTCGCCTTGTCGGCGGCGCTGCCCGCATGCCACAGGGGCTTGTACGCCTTGTGGATTTCGGTGGTGATGTAGGTCAGCGCCTCGAGCACGCGCGTGCGGCCCAGCGCGCCTGCGACCTGCAGCGCGGGCGTTTCGCCGGCGATCCAGTCCAGCACCGCCAGGTTTTCGGTGATCATCGTGCCATCGTCGAGGATTAGCGCGGGGACATATTTCTTCGGATTTATCCGCGCGAAGTCCTCGCTGCTGGCGGTGCGGAAGGTGTGCAGGTCGACGCGCTCGGCGTCGAACTCCATCCCCGCCTCGCGCAGCGCGATATGATCGGCCAGGCTGCAGGCGAGCGGGCTGTAATAAAGCTTCATCACGACACCTGTGCAGGTGCGGCGGCGCGCGGCGCGACATCGCCCGGATGCGCGCCGCGAAAGCCCACCTGGAGACGGTTCCAGGCGTTGATCGTACCGATGAGCAGTGACAGGAACCCTTGCTCGCGTTCGTCGAACTGCGCCGCCAGAAGCGCATAATCGGCGTCCGGTGCGCCCGTGCCGGCGATAGTCGTGAGCACCTCGGTCCAATTGAGCGCCGCCCGCTCCCGCGCCGTGAACATCATCGACTCGCGCCAGGCGTTGAGCAGATGGATGCGCAGGTCAGTCTCCCCGGCCTTCACCGCGTCGGCGACGTGCATATGCAGGCAATAGGCGCAGCCGTTGATCTGCGAGGCGCGCAGCTTCACCAGTTCGATCAGGCTGCGTTCGAGACCCGAGCCAGCAATCGCCGCCTCCAGGGCGATCATGGCTTTGGCGCCTTCGGGTGCGGCGGTGAAGATGTCGAGGCGTTGCGTCATCGGACGGGCTCCCTGTGTGAGCGGGCATGGATGGTGATCGCGACCGCCAGCAACGCGGGCAGCGTCACGGCGGGGAAGTCGCGCAGCAGCGCGGATGCACCGCAAATCCCGACCGCGACTTCCCAGAAATGGAACAGCGCATGGCCCGAAAGCCAGACCGCGGCGGCGCCCCAGGCGACGGCGCGGTAGGCCGGACGTGCCGCGCCGAGCAGGAACGCCGCGCCGACGCCGACGAAGATCAGCCCGATGTCGCGCACGAAATGCGGATTGAATGGCCCGGTGGTGGTCACGCCGGGCACGGCAAAATACCAGTTTGCGGGCGAGACCAGCATGAAAATGCCGTTGGCGACCGCGCCGATGCCCAGCAGGATCGCGACGCCAAGGATCGTGCGGTTCATCGTGCGGCGAACCAGCTGTCGTAGTCGGTCGCGCCAATCTGTGCACCGGCTGTCGGCATCAACGATGAATCGTCGATCGTTGCGCCGAAATAGGGTGCATCGGCCTGCCCCACCACACCGCGCGCGTCGCCGGTCGCCATAAGATAGCGCCGCACCAGCGCGTCCATGCGGAACGGCGCGGGGCCGGCGACTTCGATCGCCCCGTTCACCGGCGGCGCGACGACAATCGCCGCCAGCGCATCCGCGACATCGTTCGCCGCGATCGGTTGGAACAGCGCGGTGGGGAGATGAATCGCCTCGCCAGCGACCGAGGAATGCGCGATGCCGCCGAGAAATTCGAAGAACTGCGTCGAATGCAGGATCGTATAGGGAACGCGCGACGTGCGGATCAGTGTCTCCTGCGCGACCTTGGCGCGCATATAGCCGCTATCGACAAGACGCTCGCTGCCGACGACCGACAGCGCGACATGGTGCCGCACGCCGGCTCTTGCTTCTGCGGCAAGCATATTGCGCGTCGATGTCTCGAAGAAAGCAAGCACCGCGGCGTCCTCGAACGACGGCGAATTGGCGACATCGACCACCACGTCGGCGCCGGTGAGCGCCTCGGCAAGTCCCGCCCCGGTCAGCGTATCCACGCCGCTATTGGGGGATGCTGGAACCGCTTGGTGTCCGGCCGTCTGCAAGCGTGCGACCAGCTTCGACCCGATAAGGCCCGAACCTCCGATGACGACGATCTTCATGTCTCGCTACCTCTGTTTCGCCACCGCCGGATCGGCATGCCTGCTGCGAGATCGAGATAGCGGCGCTTGGCCCAGGCCCGTAGAGCCAAGAACGGCGAAAGCGACTAGGCCAAGATCGCGCGGGTCACGCGGCCAGCAGCCGCTGCAGCGCGGCCACCGCATCGTCGATCCGGTTCCGACGCAGGTTCGTCGCGCTCAGCAACAGGCCCGGTGTCCGCGTCGCGGCATGCTGGAACCAGGGCGACAGTGGCGACGGCGCGATTCCCAGTTCGGGTGCTCGCCGCGCCATTGCCAGATCATCGGTGTCCGGCGGCAAGCGCAACAGCGCGATCGGCCCGGCGACCGTCTCCAGCGGATGATCGGCCGCGAGCGCGCGGTGCAGCGTCGCGAGCCGTTCCGCGTAGAGCCGTTTCATGTTGCGCAAGTGGCGCAGATAATGCCCTCCGGCGAGCAGTTGCGCGAGCGCCAGTTGCGATGGCGCGAAGAAGCTCGGCCCCAGAGTCGCCGCCGCCAAGCCGAAGCGCGTGGCCAGTGACATTGGCGCGACGACGAAGCCGATCCCAATCCCCGGCTTCAACGTCTTGCTGAAGCTGCCGACGTGGATCACGCGCCCGGCCGCGTCGCCGCTGGCCAGCGCGGGCGCGGCGCGCGCGCCGAGCTGGAGCTCACCGAGATAATCGTCCTCGATGATCCATCCGTCCCTGGATTCGGCCCAATCGAGCAGCGTCTGACGTCGGGCGTGGCTCATCGTCGCGCCCAGCGGCGAATGCTGCCCCGGCGTCACGATCGCGATCCGTGCATCGGGTGCGAGCGCGATGCCGGTGGCGACATCGAGCCCCTCGTCATCGACAGCCACGCCGACCGGGCTGACCCCCGCCATCTGCAGCCCCATCCGGGTGATCGGATAGCCCGGCTCCTCCATCCAAGCGCGCTGGCCCGAGGCGCCCAGCACCTGCAGCGCCAGCGCGAGACCGGCGCGATAGCAGGCCGTGATAATGACCTGATCGGGCACGCAGCGGATGCCGCGGGCGATCGCGAGATAGGCGGCGATCTGGGTGCGCAATTCCGCCTGTCCGCGCGGATCGGGATAGGTCGTCGGCGTCATCGCATCGTCGCGTACCGCGCGCCCGAGCAGACTCGTCCACAGCTTGGTGGGGAACGCGTCCTGCGCCGGTACCCCAGTCTGGAACGGCAAGGCGGTCAGCGAAAAGCCACGCAGCATCGTGGTCAGCGGCCGCACAATCGGCGCGTGCGGCGCCAATTGGTGGGCGGGAGGCTTGGCGATCACCCGCGTGCCGGCCGAACCGGCGGTGCTAAGCAGCAGTTCAGCCACCAACGCATCGTACGCCGCCTGGACGGTGCCGCGCGCGACACCGAGCTGCGCCGAAAGATCGCGCACGGACGGCAAGCGCGCACCGATCTCCAGACGCCCGTCGCCGATTGCCGTGCGGATGTTGTCGCTTACCTGATGCGTCAGCGACGCAGGCGACGCGCGGTCCGGCTTGAGCATGAACGACGCAGGGGATGTCATGGCTTACCGTACATCGTTCTTGCGGCGTTACGAGCTTGTTGCAGCCAAGGGCTTGCCAAGCGACGTCGACGCGGCGCGAAGTCGGGCCAGAACCGCTGCAGACCACCGAAAATTGCATGCCATGGTCGCCAGGCGACGCGGAACACGCGCAGGAACGCCTGCTCGTCTCTGTACCCCGCGCGCGGACGGCACTTGTCTCCCGCGGCAAATTGGTTCCCGATTCCGCGGTAAGTCGCTGCAAGCGCACCCGTAAGTGCAGGCTGGACATTATTTCCCTGGTCGTTGACGGTGCCTGTTCTGAATTTGCGGAGTTGGCTGTGCGATTGCGATGGGGGGCGTAACGGACGAAATTGTCGGCGGGCTGCTCGGTGTCTTCGACAGGCACCGGCTGCAATTGCTGGGTTTTGCGCGGCGGTCCGGCGCGATACACGATGCCGACGACATCATTCAGGACGTGTGGTTACGCATTCAGGCGGTCGATCGTCCGGTGGTCGATCCACTGGCGTATCTCTATCGCACGACCTACACCGTGTTGCTCGACCGACGCCGCAGCGAACGTCGCGCGTCCGACCGCGATCGCGACTGGCAGGCGAGCGAAAGCAGTGGCTGGACCGGCGCATCGGAGACGCCCGCCGCGGACCGGATCCTGCTGTCGCGCGAAGCGCTGACCGCGGCGCAAGCGCGCCTCGCGGCACTCGGCGAGCCGATCGTGACGATTTTCCACCGGCATCGTCTGGACGGCGAGACGCAGCGCCATATCGCCGCCGATCTCGGTCTGGGGCTGAGCACCGTAGAGAAATATCTGCGACGCGCTTACGCCGCCTTGCTCCAGTTGAAGGACGACCAAGATGAGGCTTGAGCACATCCGCGGCGTCTTGGAATCATGGCGATGACCGTACGGCAACAGATCGAACAGGAAGCGCTGCAGTGGCTCGCCCGCATCAACGATGCGCCGTTCGACGATTGGAACGCGTTTTCGGACTGGCTCGCCGTGAATCAGGCGCATGCCGAAACCTATTGGGCGCTGGCCGAACACGATGCCGCCATCACTGCGATGCTCCGTGATCAGCCGCCGGCACATATCGCTCCGCTGGTCATGACCACCCGCCCGCCACGCTGGCAAGCGTGGCGTCGCGCCGCGCTGGCCGTGGCGGCGATCGGCCTCGCGACGATCGGCGTGCGCGAGTTCGGCGCGACGCCACCGGCCGTGCCATCCGTCCTGCAGACGCCGCCCGGCAAGGTGCGGACGGTGCGGTTGGCCGATGGCAGCACGATCGCGATGAACGGCGGCACCCGGCTTGTGCTGGCCTCGGCCGATGGCCGTACCCTGCGGCTCGAACGCGGCCAGGCGACCTTCACGGTCACGCACGATGCCGCGCATCCGTTCACCGTCGCCGTGGGTACGGCGATAGTGCGCGACATCGGCACGGTGTTCGACATCGTGCAGCGCGGGTCCGGGGCGCAGATCGCCGTGGCGGAGGGGCGTGTGGCGTATCATGGCAGCAACGGCGCGATCGAGCTCGCCGCAGGGCAGTTGCTGACTGAGCGCGGCGGAGTAGTGACTATTGCGCGCCAGCCGGTTACGCAGATGGGTGGCTGGCGTACCGGTCGGCTAAGCTATCAGCAGGCACCGCTGCGCGAGGTCGCCGACGATCTCGGCCGCGCGCTCGGTGTGCCCATGATCCTCGATCCAGCAATCTCGGCACGACGCTTCAGCGGCAGCATCCGGGTGCGCGGCGATGCGGAGGCGATGCGGGCGACGCTGGCGCCGCTGCTCGGGGTGCGGATCGAGCCGGCGGGCGACGGCTGGCGGCTGCGCGCCGCGACCGCCGCGCCTTGATCCTGGCCGCCGCCGTTCTGCTGACGTCGCCGGCGGCCGGGGCAGACCGGCAGGCGACGGCCGCCGACCGGCGCATCGCCTTCGATATCCCGGCCGGCACGCTGGCGCCCGCGCTGAACCTGATGGCGATGCAGGCTGATATCGACGTCGCGCTGACCGTGCCGGCACTGGCGCGCCAACCGACCCACGCAATCCGCGGCGTGATGACGATCGAGCAGGTGCTGACGCAGCTGCTGCGCGGAACCGGGGCAGTGGCGATGCGGATCGCCCCGTCGGCGTGGCGCGTACAGCAGGAGCGTGCACCCCGGGCGATCCGCCCGGCGGCACCGGCACCGGCGGAAGACCATGCCGACATCATCGTCACGGCCGCTAAGCGATCAACGCGCGTGCAGGACTATCCCGGCGTCGTGACAACGATCGACCGCGCGGCGCTGGAGCGCTGGAACGCGACTGCGGATACCCAGGCAATCGTCGACCGGATCGCCACGATCGATTCGACCCAGCTTGGCGCGGGGCGCAACAAATTGTTCATTCGCGGTATCTCGGATTCCGCCTTTATCGGCCCGCTGCAGGCGTCGGTCGGTCAATATCTCGGCGACATCCGGTTGACCTATGGCGCGCCCGATCCCGATCTCGCGCTGATCGATCTGCAATCGATCGACGTGCTTGAGGGGCCGCAGGCGACGCTCTACGGCTCCGGTTCGCTAGGCGGCATCTTTCATGTCGTGCCGCAATCGCCCGATCTCGCGCAGACGAGCGGGATGGCGATGATTGGTGCGGCGCTCACCGCGCATGGCGATCCGGGGGCGGATAGCGCGGCGGTCCTCAACCTGCCGCTCGCTGCAGGTCAGCTCGGCCTGCGCCTGGTCGGCTATGCGGAACGCGAGGGCGGTTATATCGACGATGCGACGCGGCACGTGCGGGACGGCAATCATGTCGAGACCGTCGGTGGGCGGGCGACGCTTCGGCTGGTCGCGGGGGACTGGACGGCGGATGCCAGTGCGGTGGTACAGCGCCTGTCCGGCGCGGACAATCAGGCCGCCGATGCCACCGGCCCGCGGCTGACGCGGACGAGCCCGACCGCACAACCCTATCGCAGCGATTATACGCTGGGCAGCCTGACGATCCGGCGCGATTGGGACGATGTGCAGCTAATTTCCGCTACCGGCCTGTCCGGCCAGCAATTGACGGAACGCTACGACGCATCGGACGCCGCAGACGATGCGCTGGCGACCGTCGACCAACAGGCGGAGTCGAGCACTTTCTCGAGCGAGACGCGACTGGCCAGTCAGGCGACGACGGGGGCCAATTGGGTCGTGGGAGTCGCGCTGGCGGTCAACCGATCAACTATCCGCACCAGCCACATGCGGAGCGATGCGACCCAATCGACGGAACGGACCCGGCTCAACAATCGGGTATTCGAGGCGGCGCTGTTCGGCGAGGCCACGATGCCGATCGCGCACGGCGTGACCGTCACGGCGGGCGGGCGCGGCAGCTATACCCGGCTGGCGGGACGGTTCCGCACAACCAGCGACCTGGCCGAGACCGACCCTACCATGAGCCGCAATCCAGAGCGGCATCACGTGCGGGTGCTACCGAGTATCGGCGTGGCGTGGCAGATGCGGCCCGGATGGGGCTGGTTCGCGCGCACGCAGCAGGGGTTTCGGGCGGGCGGCGCCACCGCCTCGGGCGGCAGCATCCGCGCCTTTCGCTCGGATACGCTGTCGCTGGTCGAAGTTGGCGTGCGCATCGGCACGGCGGATAGCGCGTTTAGGCTCGACCTTTCCGCCGCACGATCGCGCTGGCGCGATATCCAGGCCAATTCGGTGACGGAGGGCGGCGCGCCAATCACGCTGAACGTCGGTACGGCGACGATCGAGTCGATCACCGCCAAGGCGCGCTGGCGACCCGCGGCATGGCTCGCGCTGGAGAGCGGCGTCTTCATCAACCGCAACCGGCTGTACAATCCGGCGCTGAGCGCGATCATCGTGGTCAATTCACAACTCGCCAACGTTGCGCCGCGCGGTTTCAACGCCAATGCGGTGGTGCAGGCGGGATCGATGCTGGGGGGCGATCTGCTGCTGACCGGCACTTGGCGGCATGTCGGGAAATCGCGGCTCGGCACCGGCGTACAGCTCGACCAGGCACAGGGCGACTATTCCAACATCACGTTCTCGGCGCGACTTGCCGGCGCGGCGCGAGCGATCACGCTGCAGGTCACCAATCCGCTGGATCAGGCCGGCAATCGTTTCGCGCTGGCGACACCGTACCGGCTCTACGATTTGCAGGTAACGCCGTTGCGCCCGTTGACGGTACGGCTGGGCATCGAAGCGCGCTTCTGACGCCCCGCTTCTGGCGACACCGCTTTCGGCGATCGGCGCTTTCGACGATCACGCCGAGCGAAATTGCAAAAGAATTGTCATCGAACCGTAAGGCGCCGCCGCGACGGCGGCGTCCACTGTGCAAGGCCGAAATATCGGCAAACGCCAGAACATCATCGGGGGTCAGCTCGTGCCATCAGATCGTTTCGCCATTCGTTCCGCCGCACAAGGCAGCCGCGTTCGCGCCGGGCTGCGGCTCGGCACCGCGCTTGCCGGGGTGCTGTTCGTCTGTGGCACCGCGCACGCTCAGGCGCAGATCGATCCGCGCGAGACGTGCGGCGCCCCGGTCGATGGGGTCGTCAACTGCGCGCCGGATCCGGCGGGGTACCCCAATGGGATCGCCTATATCATCGATCCGGTCGCGCCGGTCGATCTGACGATCAATTTCGATCCCGACACGGTCGTCATCGCCGACGGCATCGGGGCGCTCGTCGGTGGCAATCTCAACGGCGGCGTGACGATCAACGCGGGCGTCAACGATTTCCAGACGCTGGGCGATTCGGCGACGGCGATCTTTTCCGCCACGCAGTTCGGCGACATCACGATCGCCGCCGGCAATGTCGCGACCAACGGCGACAACTCCCCCGGCATCGTCACCAGCACCAGCCGCGGCACCACCACGATCACCGCTGGCGACATTTCGACCAGCGGCTATCGCGGCGTGGCGGCCTCCGTGCTGAGCACGAGCGGCGATGTGGTGATCGACCTTGCCAATGTCACCACGCGTGGCGACGAGGCGAACGGCATCGAAGTGACGGCCTATAGCGGCAATGTCGCGGTTACCGCGGGCACCGTCGCGACATACGGTTTCCTGTCGGACGGCATCAACACGGTAAACTTCGATGGGGAGAAATCGACCACGATCACCGTCGGCGACATCCTGACGCTCGGCGAATCGTCGCGCGGGATCTATGCCGGCGGGGTCGGCGATGTGGCGATCACGGCAGGCAGCGTGGCGACCTATGGCGGCTATAGTTCGGCGATCGACAGCCTGACGATCACGGGCGATAACAGCGTCAGCGTCGGCGACGTGTTCACCACGGGCACCGGATCGATCGGCGTGCGCGCGGAAAGCTATTATGGCGACGTGCATATCGATGCTGATACGGTCGAAACCCGTGGAGCCGGTGCACTTGGCGTCTTCGCGCATTCGCTGACCGGCGACGTGACCGCCGATATCGGTCAGGTCACCACCTCCGGCCCCAACGCCGCCGGCGTCGTCGCCTACGCCAATTACGGCACCGCCACTGTTTCGGTCGGCGAGGTTCGCACCGGGCGAGACTATGCCGGCGGCGTATTCGTTGCCGGTGGGCAGGGCGCGACACTCGATGTCGGCAAGGTCGTCACCGCGGGCTATGGCTCGACTGGGGTGCAGATCGTCGCCGGCAGCACCTATAGCGGGCCGCAAAGCTACGGCTACAGCTTCGGCGATGCGGTGTTGACGGTGGGGTCGGTCGAAACGCGCGGCGACGTGGCGATCGGCGTCTCGGCTACAGCGCTCGGCAACACCGCCGTCGATGTCGGCAATGTCCTGACGTTCGGGGACTATTCCGACGGCATCAACATCTCATCCGCGCTGGGCGATTCGACGCTGCAGGTGGATAACGTCCAGACCAGCGGCTTCCATGCCAATGCGGTGTATGGCGTTGTGCAGCAGGGCGGCTTGGCCATCACGGTCGGCAATCTGACGACGGCGGGCGACAATGCCCAAGGTATCCGATCGTTCGTGTCGCAGGGCGGCAACACCACGATCGTCGTCTCCGGGTCGATCGGCACCAGCGGCACCTTGTCGCGCGGCATCTTCACCGTCTCGGCGAAGGGCAACGTCAACATCACCAACGACGGAACGATCACCACCACGGGCGATCAGGCGCAGGGCATCCGCAGCAACGTGCTGAACGGCATCGCGACGATCGACGGCGGGACGATCAACACGAGCGGCGCGGGATCGGTCGGCATCGACGTATTCACGGTGGGCGACCTCGATAACGGCATCACCGTTTCGGCCGACAGCGTCACCACCGCCGGGGCGAACGCGCACGGCATCTGGGTACGCAACCCCATCGACGGCGTGATCGGCGTGTCGCTGCCGACGCCCGGCATGCCATCCTTGCCGACCGCCAACGCCGCGGCGGCGGCACCTGCCGGCTATGATCAGGATATCCGCGTGATCAGCCGAACGGTTGCGGTGACTGGCCAGGGCGCCGTGGGCATCTTCGCCGGCGGCCGCGAGAACGTGTTCATCGATGCCACCACCACCCGCTCGGCGACCGCCGCGGCGATCAGCGTCAACGCGCGCAGCCTCGCCGACGTGACGATCCGCGGCGTGACGAGCGGCGCGGGCGGCGCCGCGGTCGACATTGCCGGCGGCGATGCCACGTTGCGCGTGCTGGCCGGCGGCAGTATCGCCGGCACGGTCGATGGGCTGCGTATCGCCGCGCTCGGCCCGTGCGACTATATTGAGGACGAATTCGGGTACGTCACCTGCCCGACCCCGGTGCCGTCGCCCGGGCTGATCAAGATCGACAATGCCGGGACGATCACCGGCGGCACCGGCTATGCCGTCTCGGCGACCGCTGGCACCGTCACGTTCACCAATAGCGGTCGGATCAACGGCGCGATAAAATTCGCCGGCGGCAATGATCTGCTGACCAATGCCGGCATCTTCGCCGCCACCAAGGACAGCGATTTCGGGCTTGGAAACGATCGCTTCGTCAATACCGGCATGTTGCTGATCCGGCCGGGCCAATTACAGCCCGGCAGCGTCACCATGTTGGGGCTGGAAACCTTCGACAATGCCGGCACCGTGGACCTGCGCAACGGCGCGGCGGGCGACGTGCTTACCCTGCCCGGCGCTTATATCGGCCGGGCCGGCACGCTCGCGCTCGACGTTGACGCGGCCGGGGTTGCTGACCGTTTGGTGATCGGCGGGATTGCCAGCGGCAGCACGAGCATCTCGATCAGCCCGATCGGTGGCACCGCCACCTTGCTCGCCAAGCCGATCACCGTGGTATCGGTCGGCACAGGCTCGGCGACGAACGCCTTTACGCTGAGCAATGCCGATGCCGGGTTCATTCGCTATGGCCTGAGCTATGATGCCGCAGCACGCAATTACGCGCTGATTACGCAGGCCGGGGCGCCGGTCTATCGCCTGCTCAAGCTGCAGGAGGCGGCACAGGCATTGTGGCTGAAATCCGCGGAAAGCTGGACCGCGCATATGGCCGATCTGCGCGACGCGCCGGCGTCGGACCGCAAGCTGTGGTTCCAGGCCTCGGGCGGGGTTGAAACGCGCAAAGATAGCAATGCCGCAGCCGGCTATGATCTTGGCCTGCGCCAGGATTATTATGGCGGCGAAATCGGCTATGACGTGGTGCAGGCCGGCGATGCCAGCGGCCTCTCGGCCGGTATCCTTGCTGGCTATGTCAGCTCGAACGTGCGCTATCAGCGTGCCGCCGAGCGGGCGAGCGTCGACGCGGCCAATATCGGCGGCTATCTCGGGCTTCGCTCCGGTGTCGCGTTCGCCAACCTGCTGGCTAAATATGATCGCTATTGGGTATCGGCGTCCAACCAGGCGCAGCAGTGGGCGGATCGTTTCCATGGGCAGAGCTACGGCGCGCAGGTGGAGATCGGCGTGCGGTTCGGCACTGGCGTACTGTTTGTCGAGCCTGTAGCCACGCTGGCGTGGCAGCGCACCAGCCTCGACGATCTTGCGGCGCTGGGCCAGACGATCGATTTTGATACGGCATCGGTGCTGCGTGGCAAATTGGGGGGGCGTATCGGGGGCACCGGCGAGATCGCCGGCACGCGCGTCGTCTTCTATGGCGGAGGCAGCTATGCGCACGAGTTCAAGGACGGCGGCGGCTTGCGCTTTCTCAGCGGCGGCGTGACCGAGCGCATCACTGCATCGGACATCGGCGATCATGGCGAGGGCGTGCTCGGCCTCACATCGGCAATCCCGGCCGCGTATCCGGCTTCCTGGAAGGTAATGCCACCTTCGGCGGCCCCTATAGCGGCGGCGGCGGCCGTGTAGGCATCCGACTCGGGCTGTAACCTTTTGGGCCGGTGCTGCCGGCCCAAACCTTCCCCAGGGGCGCCATTCTCTGGCCGAAAGGTGGTTATTCCCGCTCGGAAGCCGCAACCCAGTGCGGTTCACCCGTTCATCATGTGCCGGAACAATGGCGATCGGTGCGGCTATCGCACTAGTGCCTAGTCGCGAAGCGCGAACGCTTCTCCCAACATGTCGAGCGCGGCGCGCACGGCAGGATTGGTCCGGCGGCTTTCGGGCCAGACCGCCGTGATGGCGCTCCGCTCGACCATGAAGTCGCCAAGCACCGGGAGCAATTCTCCGCGCGCGACGAACGGCGCCGTTACGAACGTTGCGCCCATGCCGATGCCGGCGCCGGCAACGAGCATAGCGACGAGCGCCTCGCTGGCATCGACGGTCAAGCCTGAAGGCGGCACGGTCTCGATGACCTTGCCCGCGATCCGGAACGGCCATCGCAGCGGTTGTCCCGTGCTCTGGTAGCGGAGCGTGACAGTGTCGTGCGCGGCGAGATCGTCCGGATGCCGCGGTGTGCCGCGCTCCGCGAGGTAGGCGGGGGAGGCGAAACAGCACAGCCGCAATGGCGCCAGCTTGCGCGACAGCAGCCGCGAGTCGGCGAGATCGCCGATGCGGACCGCAATATCGATACCCTCTTCGACGATGTCCGCGAAGCGGTCGCTCAGCCGCAAATCCACCGACAACCGTGGATATTTTCGACGAAGGGCCGGGAGGGCGGGCGCGATCACGTGCACGCCGATCGGCAGCGACGCAGCAATCCTGAGCATGCCCGATGGTTCCGAGCGGGCGGACGCCGCCACCTGCTCGATCTCCTCGGCGTCGCGGAGCAGCCGCAGCGCCCGCTCGTGGAGCTCGCGTCCTTCCGCGGTCAGCGTCAGCGATCGGGTTGTCCGCGTGAACAGCGATACGCCGAGCTGCTTTTCCAGGCGCTGGATACTCTTGCTGATCGCCGAAGGCGAGATCGACAGTGATCGCGCCGCGGCGGTGTAGCTGCCCAGCGTGCCGGCCCGGGCGAAGGCGATCAGGCCGGTGAGCCGCTCCAGGACCATTTGTTCCTTCATGGCATCGGTAAAGCGCCATATGCCACCATTATCAACCCTATCGTCATCTCATATCTTGTTTGCCAAGGACAAGACGATGGAGAATGCGATGACGAAAATGATGAAAGCGGCGCGGTTGCACGCGTTCGGTGGCCCCGAAGTCCTGCGCTATGAGGACGCTCCTCGCCCGGTCATCGGGCCGGGCGACGTGCTGGTCCGCGTGCACGCGGCTGGCATCAATCCGCCGGATCTGTATTTGCGCGACGGCTACCGGACGATGCCGCCCGAGTGGCGGCCCAACCCTAAGTTCCCGATCATCATCGGCACCGACGTATCCGGTGTCGTGGCGGCCATGGCCGACGACGTCACAGGGTTCGCGGTCGCCGATCCGGTGTTCTCGATGGTGCGCTTCCCCGAGGATCTGATGAAGGGCAGCGATGCCTATGCCGAGTTTGTCAGGGTCGCCGCCACCGAGCTCGCGCACAAGCCGGCAGCGATCGACCACGCGCACGCAGCCGCTGCCCCCATGTCGCTGCTGACGGCATGGCAGTTCCTGATCGAGCTCGGCCACGCCGCGCCCAACCCCTTCCAGCCATTCCCCCACGAGCCTGTTCCGCTCGCGGGCAAGACGGTGGTGGTGAACGGTGCCGGCGGCGGGGTGGGTCATCTCCTCGTCCAGCTCGCCCGATGGCAGGGTGCGCGCGTCATCGCGGTTGGTTCGGGCAGGAATGCGGCGCTGATGCGCGACTTCGGCGTCGAACGGTTCGTCGACTATACCAAGCACGCTGCGGAGGACGTGATTCGCGACGCCGACCTCGTTGTCGATGCGGTGGGCGGTGCGAACATGGAGCGCTTCCTCGGCGTCCTGAAGCCCGGCGGTGCGCTGTTTCTAGTCAATCCTGTTGGTTTCGCCGGCCATGACGCGGCCCGCGCGCGCGGCGTGACCGTGTCGTCGACGCAGGTGCGCTCGAACGGGCCGCAGCTCGCCGAGGCGGGGCGACTACTCGACGACGGAACGGTCCGCATCGTGGTGGACAGCCACTTCCGCCTGGCGAAGGCCGGGGAAGCCCATGCGCGGGTCGCCAGGGGCGGGATCCAGGGAAAGATCGTCCTGACGGTCGCGTGATGTCAGCCCCCCGGGAACAGGGCCGACGATATCGTGTCGATCCATGTTACGGTTTTTGGCGTCCGGCTTGTCTATGAAGGCGTTCCCTGCGGAAGGTCTTCCTGACCCTGTGATGATCGACGATACCCAACTCAATGCGTGGTTCTGTCGCGAGGTGCTGCCGCTGGAGCTGGCATTGACCCGTTTCATAGCGCGCAATTGGCGCGTTGCGGACGACGTCGTCGATATCAGGCAGGAGGTGTACGCGCTGGCGCTGAACGGCGCGCGTGCGGGCCTTCCGCAGCAGAACAATCGATATGTTTATACCATCGCCCGCAATCTTTTGATCAATCGGGCCAAACGAGCGAAGATCGTGTCCTTCGACCTTTTTGCAGATTTCGACGATATCGACCGCGATATCGACTTGTTCGCCACCCATCGCCTTGTCGAGGCGCGCGCGGAGCTGCGCCGAACGCAGGCCGGCCTCGATGGCCTGCCCCCGCGATGCCGCGAGATCGTTCGGCTGCGCAAGGTCGAAGGGTTGACGACGCGCGAGGCAGCCGAGCGGCTGGGGGTCGGCATCGATACGATCGAACGGCAATTGACGCTCGGGATGCGGGCACTCGTCGACTTCATGCTTGGCGGCACGGGCAAGATCACCCGGACCAAAAGTGACCGCGCACGCCACCGGAGCGGCGGCGAATGAGCAGCGCATTGGAGATCGAAGACCGCGCGGCCAGGTGGTTGCTGCGCAGCGAGGAGCCGCACTGGTCGAAGGAGGATCAAGCCGCGCTCGACGACTGGCTCGACCAGTCCATGGCGCACAAGGCAGCCTTCTGGCGGCTGCAACATGGCTGGCGCGAGGCGGATCGGATCGGCGCGCTTGGGCAGGACGAGGCGGTCGTTCGATCGTCGGTGCGGCCGCATGTCAGACGCTGGTGGAACCCCTATGCGTGCGCTGCATCGGTGATCGCGATCCTGGGCATCGGAGAATTCCGCGCGCATGTGCCCGAGCGGGTCGAGATTGCCCGCATGGATACCCCGATCGGCGGCAGCAAGATCGTGCCGCTCGCCGACGGCAGTCGCATCGAGATGAATACCGCGACCACCCTCCGGGCGAGGACAGGCACGTCGCGTGAGGTCTGGCTCGACACTGGCGAAGCCTTTTTCGACGTGCGGCACAGCAATGAGGTGCCGTTCGTCGTCCACGCCGGCAAGCGGACGATCACCGATCTGGGCACGAAATTCTCCGTGCGGCGCGATGGCGACAAGGTGACGGTCTCCGTGCTGGAGGGGAAAGTCCGCGTCGACGACGGCACTTCCGCCCAAAACGATCGGTCGGTGATCATCGCGGCCGGCGACACCGCGATCGGCCTTGGGACATCAACGCTGATTGCGCCGCGGTCCGGGGCGCGGGTGGAAGATATGCTTGCCTGGCGCAGCGGTAGCCTGCGCTTCGATCAGACGACGCTTGCGGAAGCTGCCGCCGAGTTCAACCGCTACAATCGCAAGCCGATCATCATCACCGACGCTGAGACGGCCAGCATTCGTATTGGCGGCACATTCAAGGCATCCAACGCTGCCGCCTTTGTGCGCCTGTTGAGCGATGCTTACGGTTTACGCGTCACGACCGATCCGAACGCGATAAAAATTTCCTCCTGACCTTACGGGTTTTGCGCAGTCGCCTGTCTCTACGACTATCGGGCGCAGCGTTTTGCGGCTGTCGATCTTGGGGGGTCAGCAATGATGAGATTCACGACGCAGGGTTTGTTGGCCGCTTGTTGCATCGTCGCGCTTGCCACCCCGGCGGCAGCGCAGACGCAATCGTATCGCATTCCGGCCGGCACGCTCAAATCGGCGCTCGACGGCTATGTCCGCATTTCGGGCAAGCAGGTGATGTACAAGGTCGATGAGATCCGTGGGGTCCATTCGCCCGGCGTCAGCGGGACGATGACGCCCGATGCCGCCCTCAGGGCGATCCTTTCGGACACCGGCTTCACCATCTATGCCGATCCGTCCGGTGCGCTGGCGATCGTTCGTGCACCAGGGGCGGGCGCAAGCACCGCAGAGGCTAGCCCGGACAGCAACGACATCATCGTCACCGCCAGCAAGCGCGGCGAGTCCCTGCGCACCATCGCCAGCTCGGTGACGGCGGTGTCCGAAGAGCAGTTGACGGCCAACGGCGCGCAGAATTTCAAGGATTATATTGCCGGTCTGCCCGGCGTGCAGTTCCAACAGTCGACACCCGGCATCTCGAACGTGACCATCCGCGGCATCGGCACCGCGACGATCTATCCCGATCAGGGCCAGTCGACGACGGGGATCTACATCAACGACGTTCCGCTGAGTGACCCCGGCTTTGCGCTGTCCGTGCCGGATCTCGATGTCTTCGACATGCAGCGGATCGAAGTGCTGCGCGGCCCGCAGGGCACGCTGTTCGGCGCGGCGACGCTCGGTGGCGCCGTCAACTATATCTCCAATCCCGTCTCGCTGAGCGACGTCCAGGCGCGTGGCCAGACCAGCCTGTACGGCATCGGGGGCGGCTCAAAGCTCGGCTATTCGGTCAAGGCAGCGCTCAACATTCCGATCGTCCAGGACACGCTCGGCGTTCGTATGACGGCGATCAGGCATGCCGATCCCGGCTATCTCGACAATGTCGGCAGCGGTGATCGGGACACGAACACACGCAAGGTCGATGGCCTGCGGCTGAACGTGCTGTGGAAGATCAGCGACGCATTTCGCCTGAGCTATTTTGGATTCTACGATCATGCGCGCCTCGGCGATGGCTTCGGTGCCTTCGCCGGGATCGGCGACCTGAAACGCGATACGATCATCAACGAAAAAACGACGTTCACGACCAAGGTCAACAACGTCAAGCTGGACGGCAACCTCGGCTTTGCGACGCTCGGCCTATCGGCCGCCGATACGCGCAAGGCGCAATATTCGATTGCCGATTACACGCCCTATTACGGCGGCCCGCCAACGGTCGTTCCGAACTACCCACGAAGCCACTCGCGGATCGCCGAGGCCAGGCTCGTTTCACCCGGGCGACAGAAGGTCGACTGGCTCGTCGGCGTCTATTACGGCCGCACCAGCGAACATTATCCGAACTCCACCATTCAGGATGGTGTCGTGATCTACGATTATTCGGTCGATTATCGGCAGACCGAAAAGTCCGTCTTCGGCGAAGCGACCTATCATCTGACCGATACGCTCCGCATCACGGGTGGCGGCCGCTATTACGACCTTGAGATCACCACCCTGACACAACAGGGCGCGCCGGGCGCACCCAAGGATTCCGTCGGCGGCAGACAGCAGGCCCATGGCTTCAGCCCCAAAGCCTCGATCGCCTATGCGCCCTCCAAAAGCTTGATGGTGTACGCCTTGCTCTCGAAGGGGTTTCGCGCGGGAGGGGTAAACCTCACGCCGGCACTCAACGGGTTCTCGACACCCGCCAATTATGGGTCCGACAGCGTGCTCAACTACGAGCTTGGGATCCGCGGCGCCCTGCTCGACGGGCGGTTGGTGATCGATTCGACTGCCTATTATGTCGACTGGTCAGACATCCAGATCGGCCTGTTGCGGCCCGACGGCTATGCCTATGTTGCAAATGCCGGGTCGGCGCGCAGCACGGGAATCGAGAATGCGGTGTCCTGGCAGCCCTCGAAGCGCTTCAGCCTGAGCGCCAACCTCACCTATCTGTCGGCGCAGCTGACCAAGACCCTGGCGCTTGGCAACGGCACCGTGCTGGAAAAGGGGCGCAACCTTCCCGGCGCCTATCACTGGAGCGGGTCCCAAACGGCCACCTACCGCTTCGATCTGGCGAGCGAACCCTATGTGACGCTTCAGCACCAACATGTATCGCGCGCAACCGACGATTTCGATTCGGAGCAGGTCGTCGGCGGCTATAGCAATTTCAGCGTGCGCTCCGGCGTTCAGCTCGGCAAATTTGCGGTGCAGGCCTTCGTCACCAATTTGACCGACAAACGCGGCAGGACCGCGTCTGCCTCGTTTGGCGAGAATCAGCTCGTCTATTACATTCAGCCTCGCACGATTGGTCTCAGCATCGACTGGAAAATGTGAGCACGCTTGGGAAACGCAAGCGCACGGCAATGCGGCATGTCATCCGGTCGCTGACGGCGGCGTCTCGGTCGCGATAGGCGGCCGTCTGATCGCCATGCTCCACAGCGCATGGCGCACGCATCCGGCGGGCGCCAGGTCGCCTGTTGACATGATTCCGCCAGACCGGTGCCGCATCGCAGAACCGTTCTGACGCGCGCCGCCATTACGGCCACAAGGCGCGCGCTTGCATCAGCCCCAATCGGATCACGAGCGACAGCCGCCTCGTAAACCACTGCAGATCAGGGGATTTTTGGGATGGTATGTCGTGCGACAGGAACTGGCGGAGCGGGAGGGATTCGAACCCTCGATACGCTTTTGACGTATACTCACTTTCCAGGCGAGCGCCTTCGACCACTCGGCCACCGCTCCGCATGTCCTGGACGGAAGCGGCTGCCTAGAGCGTCGGGCGGCCATGCGCAAGGCGGGAACGGTTGCGCCGGTGCATTCCCCTGTGTCACTCTCGCCGCCATGCTCATTCCCTTCCTGCTGTTCGCCGCGCAAGCCGCCCCCGCCGCCCCGGCTGCACCGCCACCCCCGCCCCTGCCGTCCGATCCGATCGCCGGCGACTGGCGACCGATTCCCGATGACGAGCTGATGGTGATGACGCTCGACGGCGATCGCCGGGTCGTGATCCGGCTCGCCGCGCGGTTCGCGCCGGCGCATCTCGCCAACATCCGCGCGCTGGCGCTGGCGCATTGGTGGGACGCGACCAGCGTGTACCGCGTGCAGGAGAATTGGGTCGCGCAATGGGGCGATGCGACCGAGAAGAAGCCGCTGCCCGCCGGGATCGTTGATCGCCCCCCGCCCGAGTTCGAGATCGCCGATTTCGCACCCGCGCAGACGCTGCCGCGCCCCGACGCCTATGCGCTGTATGCCGGCATCACCGCCGATGGCTGGCCGATCGCGGGCAACGGACAGCAGGCCTGGCTGACCCATTGCTACGGCATGGTCGGGGTCGGCCGTGACGCCTTGCCCAGCACCGGCAACGGCGCGGAACTGTTCACTCCGATCGGCCAGTCGGCGCGGCGGCTCGATCGCAACTATACCGTCGTCGGGCGGATCATCGAGGGAATGAAATACATGTCCGCGCTGCCGCGCAGCGACGCGACGATGGGCTTCTACGCCACCGAAGCGGAGCGCATGCCGATCGTGTCGGTGCGGCTGGCCAGCGACATGCCGGCGGCGGCACGGCCTCGCTACGAATATCGCGCGGCGGACAATCCACGCTTCGCCGCGCTGATCGCCATGCGCGAGACCCCGGCGGCGCCGACCGTGCGCACCGGGCAGACGGTGTGCGACGTGCCGCTGGCGACGCGCCCGGTCGGCGCACCCTGAGCTAGCTCAGCGCCCGACCCAGTCGGCGACGTCGCTCGCCACCTGGTTGGCCGCCTGGTTGATGCCGATCCCGACGGCGCCCGCCTCGATCGCGGCGATCGGCACGCGCGTCTCGAAGCGGCGCTTCTCGACCACCGTGCCGGTGGTGCGGATCAGCGCGGCATCGAACGTCACCACCGCTTCGCTGCGCGTCGCATCGACGCCGAACGCGCGCAATTCGCCCGACAGGCGCGCGCCGGGATCGGAAAAGGACTGCGCAGTGCTGAGCACGACGCGCCCGGTCTTCGCCGTCACGGTATCCGCCATCAGCCGCGCGAACAGCCGCGCGGGCAGCTCGACCCATTGCGCATCGGGCACATAGGCCAGCGTCGTCTCGCTCGACTGGACCGGCACGCGCGTCGTCGCCAGCGCCTGCGCGAAGCTCGGCACGGCAATGGTGATCGTCGGCGCATTGGCCGAGCTCTGCGTCTGGCCGGCGGCGACCGTTTGCGCCGCGGTGAGCGTCAGCAGCGAGGGCGGCGGCTTGGCGCCGAAGCTGATGCACGCCGACAGCGGCAGCAGGGCGATCAGCGCGAGCGTCTTCTTCATCGGGAGCCTCACTTCTTTTTGCCTTTATAATCGGGCAGCTTGGGCGAGCCGATCAGGGTCGATGCGCCGCCCTGATCGATCTTCTCGGCGACCGAGGTCAGCGCCGAGGACATCACGCGCAGATCGCGCACCAATTGCCCGACCTCGGGGATGGTCTGCTTGCTGAACGCCTGCAGCCCGGGCCGCGCATCGCCGATCGCGGCGTTGAGATTCTCCATGCTCGCCTGCGCCGAGGCGACCGCCTTGTTGAGATTGGCCGCCGCCGGGCGGACATCTTCCGCCAGCAGGCTGTTGGTGGTGCCCGCCAGCACGCCGATCTGTTCGGCGGCGATGCCGGCCTTCTGCACCGCAAGCCGCGTCTCGGCGAGCGTGGCGGCGATTTCCGGCCCGCGATCGGCCAGCGCATCGGTCAGGCGATTGGTGTTGGCCAGGATGCCAGCGATCGAATTCTGGTTGCGGTCGCTGAGCATGTCGGTGAGCCGCTCGGTCAACGTCGACAGCCGCTCGAGCAGCTGTGGTGCGGAGCTCAGCAGCGCGCCGAGGCCGCCGGCCTTGGTCGGGATCACCGGCACGCCGAACGGGCAGGCGCTCTGCACGTCGTTGGCCGGGCAGGCGATCGGCGGCGCACCTTTCTTGGCGCCGTCGAGCTGGATCGTGCTGGTGCCGGTGAAGCTGCCCTGGACGGTCGCGGTGGTGCCTTCCAGCACCGGCGTCTCATCCTTGACGGTGATGCGCACGCGGACGAACTGCGGATCCTTCTTCCACAGCGCGATCTCCTTCACCTGGCCGAGCGGCACGCCGGAATAGGCGACGATCGAGCCCTTGTTCAGGCCATCGACGGACTGTTTGAAGAAGATGTCATATTCCTTCTCCGACGTGCCGTTGAGCCGCGCGATCCACACCGTGAACAGCGCCAGCACGGCCAGCAGGATCAGCACCACGGCACCGACCAGCACATGGTTCGAACGGGTTTCCATCAGCCTTCAGCCCCTGCTTCGTGTCGGCCCAGCCGCGGCGAATCGGGCGATGCGCGATCCTGCTGCTGGTCCTGGGCCTCGGCCCGTTCTTCGTTCCGCTCGATCGCCGCGGTGGCGGCGCGGCCGCGCGGGCCGTTGAAATATTCCTGGATCCACGGATGGTCCATCGCCAGCAGCTCGGGAATCGTCCCCACCGCGATCACCTTCTTGTCGGCGAGCACGGCGATGCGATCGCAAATCGCGTACAACGTGTCGAGATCGTGCGTGATCAGGAACACGGTGAGGCCCAGCGTCTTCTGCAGCGACTTGGTCAGCTCGTCGAACGCCGCCGCGCCGATCGGATCGAGCCCCGCGGTCGGTTCGTCGAGGAACAGCAATTCCGGATCCATCGCCAGCGCGCGGGCGAGGCCGGCGCGCTTCTTCATGCCGCCGGACAGTTCGGAGGGAAATTTCGGCCCGGCATCGGCGGGCAGACCGGACATTACCACCTTATAGGCGGCAATCTCGTCCATCAGCGCGGGATCGAGCTCGGGATAGAACTCGCGCAGCGGCACCTGCACGTTCTCGGCCACGGTCAGCGTCGAGAACAAGGCGCCGCCCTGGAACAGCACGCCCCAGCGTTTGCGGATGTCGACGGCATCGGTTTCGTCGCGGCCGATCGTCTGCTCGCCGAACACGGTGATGTCGCCCTCGAGCGGCGTCTGCAGCCCGACGATCGAGCGCATCAGCACCGATTTGCCCGTGCCCGATCCGCCGACCACGCCGAAGATCTCGCCGCGCTTCACATCGAGATCGAGCCCGTCATGCACGATCTGCTCGCCAAAGCCGTTCTTCAGCCCGCGCACCGTGATGATGTTGTCGTCGTCCGCCGGCATCAGATCCACCCCACCCAGGTGAAGAACACCGCGAAGAACGCATCCAGCACGATGACCAGGAAGATCGCCTGGACCACCGCGGCGGTGGTGCGGATGCCGACCTGCTCCGAATCGGATTCGACCGACATGCCCTGGAAGCAGCCGGAAATGGCAATGATCGCGCCGAATACCGGGGCCTTCACCAGGCAGACGTACAGATCGGTGATCGGCACGACCTCGCGGATCCGCTGGATGAACGTGACCGGCGGGATATCGAGCGACACCCAGCTGAGGATCCCGCCGCCGATGATCGCGATCAGCGACGAATAGAAGGCCAGCAACGGCATCATCAGCACCACGGCCAAGGTGCGCGGCACGACCAGCGCCTCCATCGGCGACACGCCGATCGTGCGCATCGCATCGACTTCCTCGGTCAGCTTCATCGTGCCGAGCTGCGCGGCGAACGCCGAGCCGGAACGCCCGGCGACCATGATCGCGGTCATCAGCACGCCCAGTTCGCGTAGCGTCAATCGCCCGACCAGGTTGATCGTGAACACCTCGGCACCGAACTGGCGCAGCTGCACCGCGCCCTGCTGCGCGATGACGATACCGATCAGGAAGCTCATCAGCCCGATGATGCCGAGCGCCGAGACGCCGACCACCTCGAAGCGCATTACCGTGGCGTTGAAGCGAAAGCGGCTGGGATGGCGCAGCAACGTGCCGAACGCGATCACGGTCGCGCCCATGAAGCCGAGCAGGCCGTACATCGTCTGCAGCGCGACCATCGTCGCATCGCCGATTTCGCCCAGCACGCGGTTGAAGCCGCCGACATGGGCGGGGCGCATGGCCACGACCTGATCGGCATTCTTCACCTGCGTCAGCAGATGCTGCTGATCGTCGTCGAGCCCGGCGATCTCGGCATTCTTCTCGGCGGAAAAGCGGTGCACGATCCAGGCACCGACCGTGTCCATGCGCTCGATCCCGCTCAGATCGAGCGTCGAGACCGATCCCTCATAGGCGCGCAGCCGCTGCGCCAGATCGCCGATCCGCGCCAATGTCAGATTGCCGCTGAATTTCAGGATACCGGATTCGTCGGGCGAAAAGGTGGCGGTCTGACTCATCGACTCGACCCATGCTGCAATCGCACTGGATCGGCAAGCGGGTTGCGGCGTAAGGAAGGCCGATGATCAACATCGCCATCTACGACATGGACAAGACGATCACCGTCGCGCCGACCTGGACCGCCTTTGCCGTCGGCGCCGCGCCCAAGTGGCGACTCGCCTTGCTGCCGCTCGCCGGGCTGGCGACCGCCGCCTATGGCGCCAAGCTGATCGATCGCGCGCGGCTGAAACAGGTCACGCAGCGGCTGCTGCTCGGCCATACGCTGGCCGAGGCGCGCGCCACCGCCTCGGCAGAACGCTTCGCCGGGCGCGTCGCGGTGTTTCCCGGCGCCGAGGCGCGCATCGAGCAGGATCGCGCCGCCGGCTACCGGCTGGTGATGGCGACCGCCTCGTACCGCTTCTACGTCACCGCGATCGCCACGCGGCTGGGCTTCGACGACGTCATCGCCACCAATTCGCAGGCCGGCAGCGGCGGCGTGCGCGCGCGCATTGCCGGCGAGAATTGCTACGGGCCAGCGAAATTGCGCATGATCGAGGCCTGGCTGGCCGAGGAAGGCATCGCCCGCGCCGACGCGCATATCCGCTTCTATTCCGATCACGTGTCGGATGCGCCGGCGCTGGACTGGGCGGACGAGGCGTTCGCGGTCAATCCGCACGCCCCGTTGCGCGCGCTGGCCAAGTCGAAGGGCTGGACGATCATCGACTGGTAAGGAAAGGCGCGCCTCACAACCAGCGATCCGCGCTATGGATCGCCAGTCCGACCAGCCCGCCGACCAGCGTGCCGTTGACGCGGATATATTGCAGATCCTTGCCGACGGCATTTTCCAATCGGCCGGTGATCGTCTCCGCATCCCAGCCGCGCACCGTTTCCGACACCAGCCGGACGATCCCGTCGCCATAATCCGCCGCAGTGCCGACCACCGCGCGGCGCACGAAGCGGTTGATCGTCGCGCGCAGCCGCGGATCGCCCTGCAGCGTCTCACCCAATTGGCGCAGCGCATCGCCGACCTGCCCGCCGAGCAGCTTTTCGGGATCGCGCGCGATGCGCAGCATGGCGCTGCGCGCCTGTTCCCACAGGCCGTTGATCCAGCGCTGCATCGCCGGATTCTCCAGCATGGCAAGTTTCAGCGCATCGACCCGCGCGGCCATCTCAGGCGAATGCTGCAAATCGTCGGCAAGCGTCGCCAGCGCTTCCTCGGCGCGTTCGCGCAGCGGATGATCGGGATTCTCGCCCATCTGCTGCAACAGGCCCTTCAGTCCGTCGATGATCTTGTTCGACAGCGTCTCGTCCAGCCCGGTCCAGCGCATCACCGCGCCGGCGCGCTCGTGCACCATATTGCGCACCAGCTGCTCGTTGGTCTCGAGGATCTGCCCGGCCGCGCGGACGATGCCGTCGAGGATCGGCAGGTGCCGATTCTCCGCCATCGCCGCGCTCAGCGCCTGGCCGAGCAAGGGCGCGAGCTTGAGCCCGCGCACCTGCTGCACCATCGCGCCGCGCACCATGCCGCCCAGGCGCTCCTGATCGAGCGACTGCAGCACCTCGATCGCCAGACGCGAGGTGCCGCGCGTGAGCCGCTTGCTCGAGGCGCCGGGATTGGCCAGCCAGGCGCCGGCGATGCTGGCAATGTCCATCCGCCGCATCCGCCTGGAGATCACCACGGGGGTGAGGAAATTGTCGCGCAGGAACGCCGCCAGCGTGTCGCCGATGCGATCCTTGTTGCGCGGGATGATCGCGGTATGCGGGATCGGCAGCCCGAGCGGATGGCGGAACAGCGCGGTCACCGCGAACCAGTCGGCCAGCCCGCCGACCATCGCGGCCTCGGCAAAGGCGCGGATATAGCCATAGGCCGGGTGCCCGTCCTCCAGCGCGCGCGTGGCGATGAAGATCGCCGCCATCGCCACCAACAGCCCGGTGGCGACGATCCGCATCTGCCTGAGCCCGGCAGGCGGCGGCTCGGACAGGCGGGAGACGCGGGACAGCTTCATGCCAAGACCAATCCCCGAAACCGGCGAAGGTTCAAGGGCCATGGTCGATTCCGCCCGCGCGACCGGCCCGGCGGCGGCGCTATTCGGCAGGCTGCGGTGCGTCGCTGCCCGGGCCGCGCGGCAGGCTCGGCCGCGTGCCGGGCAGCGCCGCGTGCGGATCGTGATCGAGCACCGGCTTGCCGTCGTCGCCCGGCTTGAACGAGATCAGCCGGCTGCCGAGCTTGCGCCCGATCGCCCGTTCCACGCCCAGCGCAAGGCTGAAACTCGACGGCACGATCAGCAGCGTCAGCACGGTCGACAGGATCAGCCCGCCCATCACCGTCACGCTCATCGGCGCGCGGAACGAGGAATCGCCGGTCAGCGACAGCGCGGTCGGCATCATGCCGGCGACCATTGCCACCGTGGTCATCACGATCGGCTGCGCGCGCTTGTGCCCGGCATCGAGGATCGCATCGAACCGCCGCACGCCCTTGCTCATCTCCTCGAGTGCGAAATCGACCAGCAGGATCGAGTTCTTGGCGACGATGCCGAGCAGCATCAGCAACCCGATATAGACCGGCAGCGACACCGACATGCCGGCGATCTTGAGCGCGATGCACGCGCCGAGCGGCGCCAGGAACAGCGACCCCAGATTGACGAACGGCGGCAGGAAGCGGCGATAGAGCAGCACCAGCACGGCGAACAGCAGCAGGAAGCCGGAAGCGACGGCGATGATGATGTTGGTCACCAGCTCGGCCTGCGCCTTGGACTGGCCGACGGTTAGCCGCGAGACGCCAACCGGCAGGTTCTGCATCGCCGACAGCGCGTTGATCTTCTTCATCGCATCGCCCTCGACGATCCCGGGCGAGAGATCCGCGCCGATCGTCAGCTGGCGCTGCTGCGCGATCCGCTCGATCTCGGTCGGGCCGGCGCCGAAGCCGATCTCGGCCACCACTTTCAGCGGCACCGAGCCGCCGGTCTGCGTCGGCACGGCGAGATTCTCGATATTGGCGAGCCGCTCGCGCGCATTCTGCGCGAAGGCGACGCGGATCGGGATCTGCCGGTCGCTGAGCGAATAGCGCGCCGAATTCTGATCGATGTCGCCCATCGTCGCGACGCGGATCGCGTTGGACAGCGCCGAGGTGGTGATGCCGAGATCGGCGGCGAGATTGAGCCGCGGACGGATGACGATTTCCGGCCGGTTGAGCCCGCCCTCGATGCGCGGCGCCTGCAGCACGCGCAGCGTGGTCATCTGCGCGACGATCCGGTCCGCCGCCTGTTGCAGCAGCTCGGGATTGTCGCTGCCCAGCGTGATCGACAGATCGCGGCTCGGCCCGCCCCAGCCATTCTGGTTCTGGAACGAGACGCGCGCATCGGGGATCGCGGCAAGTTCGGGCGCGACCGAGCGTTCGAACTGCACGCTGGTCTGGGTGCGATCCTTGGCCAGCGTCGCGGTCACGCGCCCGCTGCCGACGAAGCTGCGCGCATAGGTCGCCACCACCATCGGCTTGTGCGCCGCGAGCATCTGCGAGACCTGCTCGACCACCTGTTCGGTGCGCTTGAGCGTCGAGCCCGGCGGCAGAGTGATCGTCACGGTCGAGCGGTCATTGTCCATCTGCGGCTGGAATTCCTGCGGCAGCGTGGCGAAGATCGCCACCGTGGCGACCAGGCACAAAGCGGCCACGCCCATCACCCACACGCGGTGATCGAGCAACCGCGCATAGTAACGCGCAATCCCGCCGCGCGCCTTGGCCGCGCGCATCCGCGTCAGGTCCACGGTCCAGCGCAGCGTCTTCATGTACAGCCGCATCACCAGCCCGTCGGGCTGGGTGCTTTCGCCGTGATGGCGCAGGAAATAGGCCGCGATCATCGGCGTCACCATGCGCGCGACGGCGAGGCTCATCAGCACCGCGGCAACCACGGTGAGCCCGAAATTCTTGAAGAACTGGCCGGAAATCCCCGGCATCACCGATACCGGCAGGAACACCGCGACAATCGACATGGTCGTGGCGAGCACCGCCAGGCCGATCTCGTCGGCGGCGTCGATCGACGCCTGATAGGCGGTCTTGCCCATCTTCATGTGGCGAACGATGTTCTCGATCTCGACGATCGCGTCGTCGACCAGCACGCCCGCGACCAGGCTGAGCGCGAGCAGCGTCATCTGGTTGAGGCTGAAGCCCATCAATTCCATGAAGAAGAAGGTCGGGATGGCGGACAGCGGGATGGCCAGTGCCGAGATCGCCGTCGCGCGCCAGTCGCGCAGGAACAGGAACACCACGAACACCGCGAGCACCGAGCCCTCGATCATCGCGTCGATCGCGCCGTGATAGGCAAGCTCGGTATCGTTGACGCTGGTCGACAGCATCGCGAAGCGCACCTTGGGGTTGCGCTTCTCCAGCTCCTTCAATTTCTCTTCCGCGGCATGGTAGACGGTCACGTCCGACGCGCCCTTGGAGCGCTTGAAATCGAACGACACGACCTGCTGCCCGTTATAGGCCGCGCGCGACGTCTGTTCGGCATAGGCATCGCGCACGTCGGCGATATCGGCCAGCCGCACGGTGCGCCCGGTGCCCAGGCTGATCTGCGTGTCGCCCAGCGTGCGCACGTCGATCGCATTGCCCAGCACGCGCACCGATTGCTCGGACCCGCCGATCTGCGCCTTGCCGCCAGTGGCGTTGACGTTCACCTGGCGCAGCTGCGCGTTCACCGCCGGCGCCGTCAGCCCCAACGCCTGCAGCTTGACCGGATCGAGGATCACGCGGATCTCGCGGCTCACCCCGCCGTTGCGCTCCACCCCGCCCATGCCGGGGATCGACAGCAATTCCTTGGCCACCGTATCGTCGATGTACCAGCTCAATTGCTCGACCGTCATGTCGCTGGTGATCGCCGAGAAATTGGCGATGTCGTTATCCGACGTATCGACGCGGCCGATCTGCGGCTCGAGGATGCCGTCGGGCAGGTTGCTGCGGATCTGCGTGATGGCGTCGCGCAGATCGTTGACCGCACGATCGATATTGGCGCCGATCTTGAGCTGCAGCACGGTTTCCGAACTGCCTTCCGACACGGTCGAGCGCAGCTCGTCGACGCCCTGCACGTTGCGCGCCGCGGCCTCGACCCGCTTGGTCACCTGCGTCTCGAGCTCGCTCGGCGCGGCCCCCGGCTGGCTGATCGCGACATAGGCGATCGGGAAATCGATATCGGGGTTCTGGTTGACGTCGAGCCGCGCGAAACTGACGATCCCGGCCAGCGTCAGCGCGACGAACAGCACGATCGGCGGCACCGGATTGCGGATCGACCAGGCCGATATGTTGCGGAAGCTCATGGCTCAGCCCTTGCTCGCCGCTGCCGGCGTGGCGGCGGGGGTGATCACCGGATTGATCTTCTGGCCCGGGTTGAGGAACGCGCCGGCCGACAGCACGACCCGTTCGGTGCCGCTCAGCCCCGATGCGATCGCCACGCCGGCGTCGGATACCGCGCCGACCTTCACGTCGCGCCGCGCGACCTTGTTGTCCGGCCCGACGACGAACACGTAATTGCCCTTGTCGTCACTCAGCACCGCCGATTCCGGCAATTGCGGCGCCTGGGCTGCGCCGCTCATGATGTTCGCCGCGGCGAACCCGCCGGGGCGCAAGGCCGGATTGTACGACAAGGCGATGCGCGCGACGCCCTGGCGGGTCTGCGGATCGATCACCGGCGAGATCTGCCACACCTGCCCCTGGAACGATTGCGCCCCGCCGACCGGGGTGACGCTGGCGCGCACGCCCACGCCGAGCCCGGCGAGATCCGCCTCGCTCAGCTGTGCGCGCATTTCCATCTCGCCGCCCTTGGCCATGCGGAACAGCACGCCCGATCCGGCGCTGACGATCTGCCCCGGCTCCACGGCCCGCGTCAGGATCAGGCCGGCGGCCGGTGCACGGATATCGAGCCGGCCGTTGCGCGCCTTCTGCTCGCCGAGCGAGGCTTGCGCGACGCTGACGCGCGCCCGCGCGGCATCGCGCGTCGCCGTACGGCGCTCGAGGTCGGCCTTGGAGATGAACCCGCGATCGACCAATTGTGCCGCGCGCTTCAGTTCCGATTCGGCAATCGCCAGGTCGGCGCGGGCGACGCCGATCTGCGCCGCGAGGCTCGCCGCCGTCTGCGCCTGGACCGAGCGATCGACCGTCGCCAGCACCTGCCCGGCGCCGACCCACTGGCCCTGCTCGACCAGCACGCGCGTCACCAGACCGCCCTCGCCCGCCACGCCGACCGGCATTTCGCGCCGTGCCGCGAGCGTGCCGGTGGCCGAGAGCACGCGCGAGACCAATTGGGTCCCGGGCACCGCCACGGTGACGCTCGGCAGCGCGGTCGCGCCCGGCGCCGCGGCGGCCGGCTCGGCCGCGCGCTTGGAGAAGAAATAGCCGGCAGCGAGCAGCACGAGCAGCGCCACCGCGCCGATCACCCACCAGTTGCGCTTCGGCCGCACGGTCTCGTCGGGCAGCGCGAGGCGGCCGTCATTGTCGAACGTTGCCGTCTCGTAATTCATACGTGCCACTTTCCGTCCGCCCCCGGCTGTCGGTGCCGTCTAACGCGGACTGTATTAGCGAAATAAGGCACCGACCTCAAGGCCTCTTCGCTCGTGCCGCGCAATGCCCGTTCGATCGCCAGATCGCAAGTCGAGCAACGCTTCGCAACCGTCTATTCACGCCGCCATCACGAAATCACGGCGAGCCAAAAACGTGTTGCATTATGGACACGCCGAGACGACCGTCCGCTGCCCGTCCTTCGCTTGGCGGGGCAACTTGAATTAAGGATGGATGATGCTCGCTGAGGGAATTATTGGTTGGATCTTGATCGGCCTGGTCGCCGGCATCTTGGGCAAGATCATCATGCCGGGGCGTGATCCCGGCGGCTTCATCGTGACGATCCTGATCGGCATCGCCGGCGCGCTGCTCGGCGGCTATCTCGCCCCGCTGGTTGGCTGGATCCCGCGCGCGACGTGGGAACGCTATGCCGCGGCGACTGCCGGCGCAGTGATCCTGCTCGCCGTCTATCGCCTGATGATGACGCGTCGCGTGCGCTGAACGACGACGCTGAACGGCCAAGCTGAACGGGAAGCACCAGTCCCGTTCAGCTTCCGTTGCCCTGATCGCTGGCACAGTCCAGCGACAGGCCGCCCGGCCTGAACGACGACAGGAGTTTTACCGATGAAATTGCTTGCGACCGCCGCCGTGTTGGCCGCCGCTCCCTTCGCCGCCGCCAGCGCGCAGACCGCGCCATCGGTCGTGCCGATGATCCAGGCCGACGGCACCGTGCTCGACATCACTGCCACTGGCGAGACGACGCGCGTGCCCGATGTGGCGACGATCCGCGCCGGCGTGGTGACGCAGAATGCCAGCGCCGCCGGCGCGCTTGCCGAAAACGCCGATCGCCTGGCCCGCGTCATGGCCGCGCTGAAGCGCGCCGGCGTCGCCGCGCGCGACATCGCCACCGCCAATGTCAGCCTGCAGCCGCAATATCGCTATGGCGACAACGTGCCCCCGGTGATCACCGGCTATCAGGCGAGCAACACCGTCTCGGTGCGGTTCCGCGCGATCGCGCAATCGGGGGCGATCCTCGATGCGCTGGTCAAGGAAGGCGCCAACCAGATCGACGGGCCCAATCTGTCGATCGACAAGCCCGAGGCCGCGCTCGACGAAGCACGCGCCGATGCGGTCAAGCGCGCCCGTGCCCGGGCCGAACTCTATGCCAGGGCGTCGGGCATGAGCGTGGTGCGCGTCGTGTCGATCGCCGAGAATGGCGAGAATGCCGGTGGCGCGCCGCCGCCGATGGCGTTCCGCATGGCCAAGGGGGCCGATTCCGCCACGCAGATCGCGCCAGGCGAAACCGATGTCACGGTGACGCTCAGCGTCCGCTTCCTGCTGAAGTGATCGTCTAACGCATAAGAAAAGGGCCGCCCGGTTGCCCGGACGGCCCTTTCTTTTGCAATACTGGGGTCGCGTTAGCGAACGCTGCCGCGACGCACCAGGTTGACGATCGCGAGCAGGATGATCGCGCCGATCAACGAATAGACGAACGTGGTGACCGTGATCGCTTGGTTGATCCCGCCGCCGAACAGGAACGATGCGATCACCGAACCGATGATGCCGACCACGATGTTGAGCAGGATGCCCTGCTGGCCATCGGTGCGCATGACCATGCTGGCGAGCCAGCCGACGACGCCACCAACGATGAGCCAGATGATGATACCCATGTTCTTGTCCCTCTGTTGACGCCCGCTGATCGGGCTACGGGAGGAAAGACTCGTAACTTGGGTTATTTGTTCCGGAAGCGGTTTGTTTTGCGCAAAAACACGAACGGCCCGCTCCTCGGCAGAGGAGCGGGCCGTTCTGTGGCGCGGCGCAAATTCAGTATTTTTGCTGGCGATCGTAGAGCGAGCGGTAATGCTGGATCCGCGTGACGCGCAGCCCCGGCATGCCCGACCGGTCGATCGCGCGCTGCCAGCCGGCGAATTCCTCGACCGTCAGGCCGTAGCGATCGCACACCTCGTCGATCGACAGCAGCCCGCCATTCACCGCGGCGACCACTTCGGCCTTGCGCCGCACCACCCAGCGCGTCGTTTCCGGCGGCGGCAGGCTCTCCAGCGTCAGCGGTTCGCCAAGTGGCCCGATGACTTTTGCGGGGCGGATTTTCTGGTTCTCGATCATAATCAAACCTCGGATCGGGGCGGGGGCCCCCGTTCAACTGCATTCGCTTGGGGTAGAACGGCCTTTAGACCGCGGACTTGAACGCCGGCTAAAGCGGCTCGGTAAACATCGCCTTCACAACTCCTTCCAGCGGACCAGCGCCGCTGCCATCGCCGCATTGAACGCGCCATGCCGCGGGGCGAAGCGCAGTGCCGCCGCGGATAGCGCGCCGAGATGCGCGTGGAAGATGGCGGTGGGGCTCGCCGCCTGGCGCGCCGCGATCCCGACCATCATCACCGCCAGATCCGGCGGCATGATCGTCGTCTTTGCGTCGTGCTCGAAACGGGAAAAACTCAGGTCCACTCAAACGCCTTTACTCGGGGGTATCGTGGAGCCTGTGTTACGGGGTTAATCTGAAGGGGGCGTAAAGGCGGCGAAAATCCTTTCGCAAGCTTGTGTTTTGCAATGGGACAGATCGGGGCTTATGGCGCCGTTCCATGACCGAAATCGGCGATTTCCAGCTCGGCCCCGATCTGAAGGGCAAACGAATCGTCGTCGCGATGTCGGGCGGGGTCGATTCGTCGGTGGTCGCCGGGCTCGCCCAGCGCACCGGCGCGGAAACGATCGGCATCACGCTGCAGCTCTACGATCATGGCGAGGCGGTAGGCCGCTCGGGCGCATGTTGCGCCGGGCGCGACATCCGCGATGCGCGCGCGGTGTGCGACCGGCTCGGCATCGCGCACTATGTCTATGATCACGAATCGAGCTTCCGCGCGCAGGTGATCGACGGCTTTGCCGACGAATATCTTGCCGGGCGCACGCCGATCCCCTGCGTGCGCTGCAACATGGGGCCGAAATTCACCGATCTGTTCGCGCTCGCGCGCGATCTCGGCGCGGATTGCCTGGCGACCGGCCATTATGTCCGCCGCGTCGAGGGGCCGATCGGCGCCGAGCTGCACCGCGCGATCGATCCGGCGCGCGACCAGAGCTATTTCCTGTTCGCGACGACGCAGGATCAGCTCGATTATCTGCGCTTTCCCCTGGGCGGCCTGCCCAAGGCGCGGGTGCGCGAGCTGGCCGCCGAGTTCGGCCTCAGTGTCGCCGCCAAGCCCGACAGCCAGGATATCTGCTTCGTCCCCGATGGCGATTATGCCAGCCTGGTCCGCAAGCTCCGCCCCGAGGCCGAGGCCGGCGGCGCGATCGTCGATCTCGCCGGGCGGCAGCTCGGCACGCATGCCGGCATCGTCAATTTCACCGTCGGGCAGCGCCGCGGGCTGGAGATCGGCGGCAGCCCCGAACCGCTCTATGTCGTGCGGCTCGAACCCGAGACGCGCCGCGTCGTGGTCGGCCCGCGCATAGCGCTGGCGGTCGATGCCGCGCGGCTGACCGAGATCAACTGGCTCGGCGGCGATCATGCCGGGCCGCTGACCGCCAAGGTGCGCTCGATGGCCAAGCCGGTGCCCGCGCGGCTCGATGCCGGCCGGCTGCTGTTCGACGCGCCCGAATATGGCGTGTCGCCCGGCCAGGCGGCGGTGCTGTACGCCGGCGAGCGCGTGCTCGGCGGCGGCTGGATCGCCGCGACCGAACGGGCGCGTATCGCCGCCTAGCCGTCCGCCGGCGCGATCTTGTCGGGCAGCGCAAAGAGCCGCGAGAAGCGCGTCGCCAGCTCGACATTCCCGCTCATGCCGAGCGTGCCCGCAGCCACCGCCGCGGCCAGCGGCATCGCCCCGTAGAACACCGGCAGGAACGCACTGGTCTCGCCGGTCAGCACGGCGTCGGCCCCCGCGACCGGCGCGCGCGCCACCCCGATGTCGCCGGCCGCCACCTGCGCGCGATACGCCTCGCCGCGCAGTTCGAACCCGATCGTCGTCGCCAGATCGCCGACCCGGTCGCGCACCAGCAGCATCTTGAGCGACAACATCAGCGCGCTCGGCGAGAAATGCAGCATCGGATCGTGCCGCGGCGAGCGCAGCGCCCAGCGCCCCAGCCCGAGCACCACCGGCTCGCAGTCCCGCCCCCAGTCGGTCAGCGCATAGACCTGCGCGCGCGCCGGCGGCGGCAGCAGCGCGCGGCGCACGATCCCGGCACCGATCAGCCCTTCCAGGCGCTGCGTCAGCACATTGGCGCTGATCCCGGGCAGGCCAGCGCGCAAATCGCCGAACCGCCGGGGCCCGAGCAGCAGTTCGCGCACGATCAGCAGCGACCAGCGTTCGCCGACCAGTTCCATGCCCAGCGCGGTGCCGCAGGCATCGTCATACCATTTCCGGTCGCGCCCGTCATTCGTCTCGGTTACTTTTTCTAACTTCATAGTTGTTTTTAGTAACCGACACTGGCAACACCGTCAAACAGCGAGTCGCGAAACCAAGCTGTCTGCCGGACGGGAGAGACGTATGGCCAAGATGATCTTCGTGAACCTGCCCGTCGCCGATGTGGCTGCCTCGACCGTCTTCTACGAGGCGATCGGCATGGTGAAGAACCCGCATTTCTCCAACGATCAGGCATCGGCGATGACCTGGTCGGACACGATCCACTTCATGCTGCTCGATCACGCTTTCTATGCCACCTTCACGCCGAAGCGGATCATCGACGCACACGCCACCAGCGGCATGCTGCTCGCACTGTCGTTCGACAGCCGGGCGGCGGTCGATGCGATCACCCGGGCGGCGCTGGCGGCGGGCGGCGGCGAGCCGCACCCGCCCGAAGATCACGGCTTCATGTATTCGCGCGCCTTTACCGATCTCGACGGCCACGGCTTCGGCCCGTTCTGGATGGACCCGGCCGCCGCGGCGGACGGCCCCGAGCAGTTGGCCGGCGCCGACGCGTAACCCGCCACACGCCGCAGGAGGAATGGTCATGACGCCCACGATCACCGCGTTCAACTGGGTGCCCGATTTCGCCCGCTCCTATGTCCGCGACATGCGCGCGCGCTGGGCGTTCGAGGAAATTGGCGAGGATTACGCCGTCAGCGTGATCGATCACGCGACCGTCAAGGGCCCGGCGCATCGCCGCGTCCAGCCGTTCGGCCAGGTCCCGACCTATGCCGATGACGAGGTGGAGATCTTCGAATCCGGCGCGATCGCGCTGCATATCGCGCGCCGGGCGCCGGGGCTGCTGCCCGCCGACCGGGCCGGCCAGGCGCGCGCCGAGCAATGGGTGATCGCCGCGCTCAACTCGGTCGAGCCGATGATCATGCAGCTGGCGATGGTCGATATCTTCGAAGCCGACCGCCCCTGGTCAGCCGCGCGCCGCCCCCAGGTGGTCGAGGATATCCGCGGCCGGCTCGCCGATCTGTCGGCCGCGCTCGGCGACAAGGACTGGCTCGACGGCGCGTTCAGCGTCGGCGACCTGACGATGGTCTCGGTGCTGCGCGGGCTGCACGATAGCGGCCTGCTGGCCGAATTCCCCACGCTTGCCGCCTATGTCGCGCGCGGCGAGGCGCGCCCCGCCTATCGGCGGGCGCTGGCCGACCATCTCGCCGATTTCGAGGCCGAACCGGTTCCCGCCTGAGCAGGAGAAAGACGATGCGCTATATCCAGGGGTTCGTGCTCGCCGTGCCGAGCGCCAACAAACAGGCCTATATCGACCACGCGACCAAGTCCGTCCCCTTGTTCCGCGAGTTCGGCATCACGCGGATGGTGGAATGCTGGGGCGATGACGTGCCCGCCGGCAAGCTCAACGATTTCCGCACCGCGGTACAGGCCAAGGACGACGAGACGGTGGTGTTCAGCTGGATCGAATGGCCGTCCAAGGACATGTACCAAAGCGGCATGCAGCGCATGATGGAGGATCCGCGCATGGCCGAGATGGGCGAGATGCCGTTCGACGGCCAGCGCATGATCTTCGCCGGCTTCGTGCCCGAAATGGATCACGGGCCGGGTGGTGCCACCGGCTATATCGATGGCTTCCTGATTCCCGTCCTGCCGGACAGGAAGGACGCGTATTTCGAGATGGCCCGCAACGTCTCGCCGATGTTCCAGGAATTCGGCGCGACGCGCATCGTCGAGGCCTGGGGTGACGAAGTGCCGGCCGGCCAGGTCACCGATTTCTATCGCGCGGTCCATGCGCAGGATCACGAGAACTTGGTCTTTTCGTGGATCGAATGGCCCGACAAGGACACGCGCGTCGCCGGCATGAAGCGGATGACCGAAGACGAGCGCATGAAGACCCCGCCCGCCGACATGCCGTTCGATGGCAAGCGGATGATCTTCGGCGGCTTTGCGCCCGTTCTCGATCAATAGGAGACGCCCGCGATGACCAATCCCCATGGCACCCCGATCTGGTACGAACTGCTCTCGTCCGATGCCGATGCGTCGAAGGCGTTTTACGAACAGGTGATCGGCTGGACGATCCACGATGCCGAGCCCGGCGGCATGGATTACCGCATGATCCATGCCGGCGCGGGCGATTTCGCCGGCGGACTGATGGCGCTGACGCCCGAGATGCAGGGCGGCGGCGCCACGCCGGGCTGGCTCTTCTATATCGGCGTCGACGATGTCGATGCGAGCGTCGCCGGGATCGTGGCGGCGGGCGGCAGCGTGCGCATGCCGGCGATCGACATGGCCGGCGTCGGCCGGATGGCGCTGGTCGCCGATCCGCAGGGCATTCCATTCTATGTCATGCGCGGCGCGAGCGACGAGGACAGCACGGCATATGCGCCCACCGGGATGGGCAAGTGCAACTGGAACGAGCTGATGACGCCCGATCAGGCCGGCGCCAATGCTTTCTATGCGCAGGTGTTCGGCTGGACCTATCCCGACAAGATGCCGATGGGGGAGATGGGCGATTACATCTTCGTCGCGGTCGGCGACGAGACGATCGGCGCGACGATGACGGCGCCGCCCGGCCCCCCGCCGGCCTGGCAATTCTATTTCCGCACGCCCGATATCGACGTGGCGGCCGAGACGGTGAGGACGCGCGGCGGCACGGTCCATGCCGGGCCGATGGACGTGCCCGGGGGCGACCGCATCATCGTCGCCAGCGATCCGCACGGCACGATGTTCGGCGTGGTCGCGACGGCCGGGGGCGCTGCCGCGTGAATGTGGCACTCGAGCTCTTTGCCCACCCGCTCTCGTCCTATTGCTGGAAGGTGCTGATCGCGCTGTACGAGAACGACACGCCGTTCGCCTATCGCCAGATCGGCCCCGACCAGACGGAGAACGGCGCCGCGCTCGCCGCCGCCTGGCCGCTCGGCAAGTTCCCCGTGCTGCTCGACGATGCACGGCCGGTGCTCGAATCCTCGATCATCATCGAGCATCTGCAGCAACGCCATCCCGGCGCCGTGCGCTTCATCCCCGCCGATCCGGACGCGGCGCTGCGGGTCCGCCTGCTCGATCGCCTGTTCGACAATCACGTCATGGGCCAGATGCAGCGCGTGGTGAACGATGCGCTGCGCCCGCCCGAACGGCGCGACGTGATCGAGGTGGCAGAGGCCAGGGCCGCGCTCGACAGGGCCTATGCCTGGCTCGACCCGCAGCTCGCCGGCTGCACCTGGGCGGCTGGCGATTTCAGCCTCGCCGACTGCGCCGCCGCGCCGGCGTTATTCTATGCCGATTGGGTGCATGCGATCGATCCCGCCCATGCCCATCTCCGCGCCTATCGCGCCCGGCTGCTGGCGCGCCCGTCGGTCGCCCGCGCGGTCGACGAAGCCCGCCCCTACCGCGCCCTTTTCCCGCTCGGCGCCCCCGACCGCGACTGACAGGAGCCTGCCATGACCGACACGTACGAACTTTCCATCACCCGCCTGATCGACGCGCCGCGCGCCGCGGTCTGGGCGATCGCCACCGAACGCATGGCCGAATGGTGGTGCCCCAGGCCGTGGACGACCGAGATCATCGAACAGGATTGGCGCCCCGGTGGCCGCTCGGCGATGGTGATGCACGGACCGGACGGGGAAAGGCACGATCTCGAAGGCGTGTTTCTGGAGGTGGTGCACGAGAAGCATTTCATCACCACCGATGCGTTCGCCGCCGGCTGGATCCCGCGCACCCCGTTCATGACCGGCCTGTGGGAATTCGCCGAGGAGGACGGCAAGACCCGCTACACGGCCCGCGCCCGGCACTGGACGCCGGAGGCGCGCGACCAGCACGAACAGATGGGCTTCACCGACGGCTGGGGCAAATGCGCCGAGCAGCTGGCCGAGATCGCCGAGCGCGAGGCGAAATAGCTCCTCCCCGGAACGGGGAGGGGGACCGCCCGGCTTCTTCAGCCGGGTGGTGGAGGGGGCTATCCCCAAGCGCGACCGCCCGGTTGCCGGCCTACCCCCTTCCGTCGCGCACCGCGCGCCACCTCCCCGTACCGGGGAGGAAGCATCACGCGAACGCCACCGCGCTCTTCAGCTGCGTGTACGCCGCGATCACCTCCTGCAGCGCCTTCTCATGGCTGCGGTCGCCGCCGTTGCGATCGGGATGAAACTTGCGCACCAGTTCGGCATAGCGCGCGCGCAGGCCGCGCCGGTCGACGTCCGTCGCCAGCCCGAGGACCTTGAGCGAGCGCCGGTCGACCTCGGACAGCGGCCGCCCATCCTGCCGCGCCGCCTCCGCCTTGCGCTGGAAGCGCGCGCCGATCGCGTCCAGCGGATCGGCGAAGTCGGCCCATTTCGGCGGGCGATCCGCCCCGCCCGTGCCGGTGAACGCCCGCGTCTCGCGTTCCCAGCCGGCAAACGGGCGCTGCGCGTCGTGGATCTCGTCCGCGCTCATCCCGCTGAAGAAATTATAGCCGGCGTTGAACGCGCGGACATGATCGAGGCACAGCCAGCGATACGGCCGCGGCCCTTCGTGCCCGCCGCCCATGCCGTCGAGCAGCGGCGCGCGGAATTCGCCCGGCTCGGCACAGCCCGGCTCGGAGCACAACCGCCCGTCGCTCTCGATCCGCCCGTGGAATCGTGCCCCGGGCTTCTTTTCCGTCTCGCGTGTCACGCGGCTCCCCGAATGCCAAAAGGGGCTTATATAGGGCGGATGACAGACCTCGCCACCACACCGCCCAACACATCTATCGCGGATCAGATCACCGCGCGCCTGACTGTGGCGCTCGCCCCGACGCATCTCGCGGTCAGCAACGATAGCGCGCAGCATTCGGGCCATATGGGCGACGACGGCACCGGCGAATCGCATTTCTCGGTCACGATCGAAAGCGCCGCCTTTGCCGGCGTCTCGCGCGTCCAGCGGCAGCGGATGGTCAACCAGGCGCTGGCCGATCTGCTCCGGGACCGGATCCACGCGCTCGCCATCCGCGCCCGCGCGCCGGGGGAATAACATGGCCTATGATCTCTGGTACTGGCCCGGCATCCAGGGCCGCGGCGAATTCGTCCGCCTGGCGCTCGAGGCGGCGGGGATCGCCTATAACGATCGCGCGCGCGTCGCAGGCGAAGAAGGCCTGCTGGCCGATCTCGAACGCCGCGGCGCGCGCGGCCCGTTCGCCCCGCCCTATCTCGATGCCGACGGTCTGGTGATCGCACAGGTCGCCAATATCCTGCTCTATCTCGGCGAGCGCCACCGCTTGGCCCCCGCCGATCCGGCCGGCTGGCTGTGGCTCAATCAGCTGCAGCTGACCATCGCCGATCTCGTGGCGGAGGTGCACAACATCCACCACCCGGTCGAGATGATGGCCTATTACGAGGAACAGAAGCCCGAGGCGGCGCGCGCCGCCAGGCAGTTCCGCGCCGAGCGCCTGCCCAAATTCCTCGCGCATTTCGAGGCGAGCGTGAACGACGCGCCCGGCGACTGGCTGACCGGCGAGCGCTGGAGCTATGGCGACACCTCGCTGTTCCAGGTCGTCGAAGGGCTGCGCTACATGTTCCCGCAGCGCATGGCCGCGCTGCAGGGCGACTATCCCGGTGTGATCCGGATCCGCGATCAGGTCGCGGCATTGCCCGGCGTGCGGGCCTATCTGCGGAGCGAGCGGCGGTTGCCGTTCAACACCGACGGCATCTTCCGCCACTATCCGGAGCTCGACGCAGCGTGATTGCCTCGACCCCTCGCTACTACCACCCCGGCGGACGCCGGGGCCCAGTCGGGAGACAGAAGTTGGCGGGTGCTGCGCACCGTTACAACGACTATCGCGACTGGGCCCCGGCCTTCGCCGGGGAAGCGGCAAGGGCGGGAGCAGCTCAATGAGGCGTCCCCGCCCCGCCGCGCGCATCCTGCTCACCGATCCGGCCGGCCGGGTGCTGCTGTTCCGCTTCGATCCCGACGATCGCCCGCCTTTCTGGTGCACGCCGGGCGGCGCGGTCGATCCGGGCGAGAGCTATGAACAGGCCGCCGCGCGCGAGCTGATCGAGGAAACCGGGCTGGCGCTCGATCCGGGCCCGCAGGTCGCGCAGCGCAGTGCCGATTTCCTGACCATCGAAGGCGTCGAGGTGACCGCCGACGAACGCTATTTCCGCGTGACCACCGATGCCGCGGAGATCGACACGACCGGCCATACCGCGCTCGAACGCCGCGTGATGCGCGGCTGGCGCTGGTTCGAGCGCGCCGAGCTCGCCGGCCATGCCGAACCGATCTTCCCCCACGATCTGCTCGCCCTGCTGGAGGCCACCGATGACCAATGACGATCTGATCCTGCAGACGATCCTGCCCGTCAGCCACGATCTCGGCGGCTTCAAGGTGCACCGCACGCTGCCCAACAAGCAGCGCACGATGGTCGGCCCGTTCCTGTTCTTCGATCAGATGGGCCCGGCGCAGCTTGCCATCGGCAACGGCGTGGACGTGCGCCCGCACCCGCACATCAATCTCGCCACCGTCACCTATCTTTATGCCGGCGGGCTCGATCACCGCGATTCGCTCGGCACTAACGCGACGATCGCGCCCGGCGCGGTCAATCTGATGACCGCCGGGCACGGCATCGTCCATTCCGAACGCTCGCCGCTGTCGGAGCGCGCCGCCGGCCCCGCACTGTCGGGCATCCAGACCTGGATCGCGCTGCCCGAGAAGGACGAGGAGATGGATCCGGCGTTCGAGCATGTCGAAAAGGCCGCCCTGCCGACGGTCGAGACCAGCAACGCCCGCGCCCGCGTGATCATGGGCGATCTGTGGGGCGTGTCCGCCCCGACCACCACCTATGCCAGCACGATCTATGCCGATATCGTGCTCGACGCCGGCGGCCAAGTGCCGATCGACGCCGGCGCGGACGAGCGCGCGCTGTACCTCTCGATGGGCGAAGCGACGCTCGACGGCATGACGCTCGAGCCGATGGTGCTCTACGTGCTCAAGCCCGGCATCTCGACATCGCTAAAATCCGCCACCGGCGCGCGCGTGATGCTGTGCGGCGGCGAGGCGTTCGCGACGCCGCGCCACGTCTGGTGGAATTTCGTCAGCTCGAGCCGCGAGCGCATCAACGAGGCGAAGCGCGCGTGGAAGGCCGGCGCGTTCCCCAAGGTGCCGGGCGACGACCAGGAATGGATCCCGATTCCGGAAATCCCACTGACGGTCAGTTATCCATAAAATCCCCCTCCCGCTTGCGGGAGGGACATGATTCTATCCCCCTCCCGCTTGCGGGAGGGGTTAGGGGAGGGCATGTCCACAGGTACCGCGCGTGACTGGTCAGGCCCTCCCCCTGCCCCTCCCGCAAGCGGGAGGGGAGAAGACATGACCGACTTCGATCTACAGCGTATCGACTTGCCCACCGGCGTCACGCTCGACGTCGCGGTGGAAGGCGACCCCGCCAATCCGGCGATCATCCTGCTCCACGGCTTCCCCGAATCGCACCGCACCTGGCGCCACATCATCCCCGAACTGGCCAAGACGCATTACGTCCTCGCCCCCGACCAGCGCGGCTATGCCCGCTCGTCCAAGCCCGCCGAGGTCGGCGAGTACGCGCCCGACAAGATCGTCGCCGATCTGATCGCGCTCGCCGATCACTTCAAGATCGACCGCTTCACGCTCGTCGGCCATGATTGGGGCGGCGCGATCGCCTGGATGGCGGCGCTGACCCGCCCGGACCGCGTCGCCCGGCTGATCATCCTCAACGCGCCGCACCCCTTCGTCTTCCAGAAGACCTTGTTCGACGACATGGCCCAGCGCGAGGCGAGCCAATATATCACCGCCTTCCGCAACCCCGGCCTGGAACGGCATGTCGACAGTATCGGGCTCAGCGCCTTTTTCGACGGCAGCTTCCTGAAGCATACCGATTTCGCCAGGATCGAGGCCGAGAAGCCGGTCTATCTGGATCAATGGAGCCAGCCCGGCGCAATGACCGCGATGCTCAACTGGTACCGCGCGAGCCAGATCGTCGTCCCCGGCATGGACGAGACGCCCGAGCGCCCCGCCTTCCTCGACGCGCCCTTCCCGCCGATCACCCAGCCGACGCTGGTGATCTGGGGCATGCAGGACAAGGCACTGCTGCCGAGCCAGCTGGAGGGGCTCGATCAACTGGTGCCGGATCTGACGGTCGTGCACGTCGATGCCGGCCACTTCGTCCCCTGGGAAGCGCCCGAGGCCGTGGTGCATACGATCCGAAGCTGGCTCGCATAATCCTCCCCGGCACGGGGAGGTGGCAGCCGAAAGCTGACGGAGGGGGGGGGGGGGGGGCCGGCACCCCCCCCGTTCGGGGGCCCCCCCCACCCCCTCCACCATGCGCGTGAAGGACGCGCATGGTCCCCTCCCCGTTCCGGCGAGGATCTACACCGTAACCTTCGCGCCAGCCGGCAGCGCGATCCCCGCGCCTGCCTCCACCGCGCCGTAGCGAATCCACGCCGCATGCGCATGCGCGCTCGCCAGTACCTGCCAGTCGCCCGCCCCCGGCCAGCTGCGCACGCGGATCACCTGGTGGGCGAGCGAGCGATCCGGCTCCATCGCCACCCAGCCGAGCGGCCGCTCGGGCGTCGCGCGCGCGCCGGCCGCCGCCATCGCCACGCGGATCCGCTCGGCCACCGGCTCGGGCAGATATTGCCACACCACCGAATGGATCAGCACGCGGGTCACGCCGGCCGCCTGCGGCTCGGCCAGCCGCGCCTCGATCCAGTCCGCCGCATCGGCGTGATCCAGCACCACGCCCTTCTCGCGCAGCATCGCGATCGCGGTACGCAACCGGGCGAGACGTTCGGGCTTTTCGGCCCAGACATAGGCGGCCAAACGCGCCTCGACCGGCGGATCGGTCGCATCCATCGTCGCGACATCGCAGCCGCGCGTGGAAACGATTTCGATCGGTACCGGCGCGGGCGCATCGCCGGTCCAGTCCGGCACGATCGTTACCGGTGAGTCGGCCGGCCCGACCCAGGTCCCGCCGAGATCGAAGCGATAGCGATCGATCAGCAGGTTGAGCCCCGCGCTCGAGCCGATCTCCAGCAGCTCGAGTCGTGGCCCGTGCCGCCGCGCGATCTCCAGCAGCCCGGTCATCAGCGCCGCCGACCGCCCCGGCTCGTTGGTCTGCGGCGGCCCGCCCAGCCACGGCATCAGCGCCGCCTCGTGCCGCGCCAGCACCTGCTCAAGGATCGCCACGATCGCGGCGTCGTCCGCGACGCGCCCGTCGAACACCGATGCCAGTTCCTCGTCCTGCCCGGCGATCACCAGCGCATGCAGCCCGCCCATGAAGCGCAGCGGCAAGGCATCGCGCGTCGGCTCGCCCGCCCAGTCGAGCACGCGCGCGCCGACCGCGCTGTCGCGGCTCAATCCGTCCGCCACCGCGGCGCAGATCCGCGCATAGATTGGTGCGTCCATCGCCCGACAATAATGTTCCTGGATCAGGAACGCCTCCCGCACGTTGTCTCCGTTCGCCATCAGCCACTCCTTCACGGCAGTGTTGCTCCCTGCCCCACCCCCTCGTAAAGCCCGAGCCATGCCTCAGCCGCTCATCATCGCCATCCCCAAGGGCCGCATCCTCGACGAGGCCGTGCCGCTGCTCCGCCGCGCCGGAATCGAGCCCGAAGCGGCGTTCAGCGACGAGAACAGCCGCGCGCTGCGCTTCGCCACCAACCAGCCCGGCATCGACCTGATCCGCGTCCGCGCGTTCGATGTCGCCACCTTCGTGGCGCACGGTGCCGCACAGCTCGGCATCGTCGGATCGGACGTGCTCGCCGAATTCGATTATTCCGAGCTCTATGCGCCGGTCGATCTCGGCATCGGCCATTGCCGCATCTCGGTCGCCGAGCCCGCCGCGCTCGCCGCGCATGACGATCCGCGTGGCTGGAGCCATGTCCGCATCGCCACCAAATATCCGCACGTCACGGCGGCGCATTTCGAGGCGCGCGGCGTGCAGGCGGAATGCGTCAAGCTGAACGGCGCGATGGAGCTGGCGCCGCTGCTGGGCCTCGCCCCGCGCATCGTCGATCTGGTCTCGTCGGGCCGGACGCTCAAGGAGAATGGGCTGGTCGAGGTCGAGGTGATCGCCGAGGTCACCTCGCGCCTGATCGTCAACCGTGCCGCGTTCAAGACGCGCGCGGAGATCGTCCCATTGGTCGAGGCGTTCCGCCGCGCCGTCTCTTCTCCCCTCCCGCTTGCGGGAGGGGCTGGGGGAGGGCCTGTCACCATGGAGTCCGCCACGTGACGACACGCCCTCCCCTAACCCAGTTTGAGGTGAACGACGCCCCGCGTCGTTCAGATCATGCCGGGGGCATGATCGACCTCAAACTCGCAAGCGGGAGGGGGGTTTGATCAACCTCTCCACCGCCGACCCCGCGTTCGATCGCGCCTTCACGACGCTCGTCAACGCGCGCCGCGAAGCGGACGCGGACGTCGCGCGCGACGTGCGCACGATCGTCGCGTCGGTCCGCGACGAAGGTGATGCCGCGCTCGCCGCCTTCACCAAGAAGTTCGATCATCACGATCTGAACGAAACCGGCTGGCGCATCGAACGCAGCGAGTGGCTCGCTGCCTATGAGGGGCTTGACCCCGTCTTGCGCGACGCGCTCGAACTCGCCGCCGAACGCATCACCGCATATCACGAAAAGCAACGCCCCGCAGACAGCGACACCACCGACGCCGCCGGCGTCCGCCTCGGCGCGCGCTGGAACGCGATTCAGGCGGCGGGCATCTATATCCCCGGCGGCCGCGCGGCCTATCCCAGCTCGGTGCTGATGAACGCCATCCCCGCGCGCGTCGCCGGGGTCGAGCGCATCGCCATGGTCACGCCCACCCCGAACGGCGAGATCAACCCGCTGGTGCTGGCCGCCGCGCACATCGCCGGCGTCACTGAGATGTGGCGCATCGGCGGCGCGCAGGCCGTCGCCGCGCTCGCCTACGGCACCGGCCGAATCGCGCCGGTCGACGTCATCACCGGCCCGGGCAATGCCTGGGTCGCCGAGGCCAAGCGCCAGCTCTACGGCGTGGTCGGCATCGACATGGTCGCCGGGCCGTCCGAGATCGTCGTCGTCGCCGATGGCCAGAATGACGCGAACTGGATCGCCGCCGATCTGCTCAGCCAGAGCGAGCATGATCCGACCAGCCAGTCGATCCTGTTCACCGACGATGCGGCCTTCGCCCGCGCCGTGGCGGACGCGGTCGATCTGCAGATCGGCACGCTCTCGACCGCGCAGACCGCGCGCACCGCTTGGGACGCCAATGGCGCGATCATCGTCACCGCCAGCCTCGAGGAAGCGCTGCCGCTGGTCGATCGCCTTGCGCCCGAACATCTCGAGCTCGCCTGCGACGACCCGCAGGCACTGTTCGATCGCGTGCGCCATGCCGGCTCGGTGTTCATGGGCCGCCACACGCCCGAGGCGATCGGCGATTATGTCGCCGGCCCGAACCACGTGCTGCCGACCGGCCGCCGTGCGCGTTTCGCCAGCGGCCTGTCGGTGCTCGATTTCATGAAGCGCACCAGCTTCCTGCAGCTCGATCCCGCCAGCCTCGCCGCGATCGGCCCCGCAGCGGTCGCGCTGGCCGAGGCGGAGGGGCTGCCGGCGCATGCCAGATCGGTCGCGCTCCGATTGCCGCTTACATGACAAAGCCAACCCTTTTCGATGATGGCTGGGAATTGGAAAGTGGTGAGGCGCGGCATGCCGATGCGCCGAAGACCTTCTGGATTCCTGAATTGGCCGCGCGCAAATCGCTAGCGATCGGCGATTTGGCAAAACTGATATTCGCTATCTCCGTCGACAATGCCGACGAGCCGGTCGCCGTTGAACGAATGTGGGTGATCGTGCGCGCGATCGAAAACGGCACTTATTACGGACTGCTCGACAACGAACCCGATTCCATCCAGCAAAATGACGAGTTCTGGGTCGGAACGGAAATACCGTTCGGCCCCGAACATGTGATAGACATCGAGCCTGGCGACGAAAAATCGATCGCCCTGGCCCTTACACAACCTCTCAAAGAATGGCCTCGCACCTAATGTCCGAACGCACCAAAGCCCGCAGCCAGGCGCGCGCCGCTTCCCGTCTCGCCGCCGTCCAGGCGCTGTACCAGCAGGACATGGAGGGCACGCCCGTCCCCACGCTGCTGCACGAATTCCACAATCACCGGCTCGGCGCGACGATCGAGGACGCCGAATATGCCGAGGCGGAAATCGATTTCTTCGACGACATCGTCAAAGGCGCGACCGCGCGCCGCGACGAGATCGATGTGGCGATCGCCGCCAAGCTGTCGAGCGGCTGGACGCTCGCCCGGCTCGACAAGTCGATGCGCGCGATCCTGCGCGCCGGCTGCTATGAATTGCTCGCCCGCGCCGACGTGCCGGTCGGCACCGTGATCACCGAATATGTCGATGTCGCGCACGCTTTCTTCGACAAGCGCGAGGCGGGCTTCGTCAACGGCCTGCTCGACGCGATCGCCAAGGACGTGCGCGGCTGAGCGTGGCCGAAATCGTCAACCTGCGCGCCGCGCGCAAGCAAAAGGCGCGGGCGGCCAGCGCCGCCGCCGCCGACGCCAACCGTGCCGCCTTCGGCCGCACCCGGGCCGAGCGACAGGCGACGCAGGCCGAGACCGCCCGCCACGCGCGCACGCTCGACAACGCCCGGCGCGAGCCATGACCCCGCTGCCCACCCGCCGCTTCGCCGCCTTCCTGTTCGACATGGACGGCACGATCCTCAGCTCGATCGCCTCGGCCGAGCGCAGCTGGACGATCTGGGCCGAGCGCCAGGGGCTCGACGTGCCGAGCTTCCTGCCGACGATCCACGGCGTGCGTACGGTCGAGACGATCCGCCGGCTCGCCCTGCCGGGGATCGATCCGGAGGCCGAGGCGGCGTGGGTCACCGCGGCGGAAATGGCCGATGTCGACGATATCGAACCGATCCCCGGCGCGCCCGCCTTCCTCGCCGCGCTGCCGGCGCATGCCTGGGCCGTCGTCACCTCCGCGCCGCGCGCGCTGGCCGAACGGCGCCTGCAGGCCGCCGGCCTGCCGCTGCCGCCCTTGATGATCGCCGCGGAGGACGTGACCGCCGGCAAGCCCGCGCCCGATTGCTTCCTGCTCGCCGCCGAGCGGCTCGGCGTCGCCGCGGCGGACTGCATGGTGTTCGAGGATGCCCCGGCCGGCATCGCCGCGGCCGAAGCCGCCGGTGCCGCGGTGATCGTGATCACCGCGACGCATCACCGCACGCTCGCCACCGCGCATCCCACGATCGCCTCCTATGACGCGCTGTCCATCACCACCGACCGGGACGGCCTGGCGCTGGCCCGGCCCAGCCCCCCGCAGTGACCGAAGCCGAGTTCCTCGACGGCCTGCGCCGCCTCCCGCTCCACCCCGGCGCGCACGGCCTGGCCGACGATACCGCGACGCTCGGCCACCATATCCTCACCACCGACACCTTGGTCGAAGGCGTGCATTATCTCGCCACCGATCCGCCGGAAGACGTCGCCTGGAAGCTGCTCGCGCAGAACCTGTCCGATCTCGCCGCCAAGGGCGCGACGCCGGCCGGCGTGCTGCTCAACTATCCGCTGCGCGCCGCTCCCCCTTCTACCACCCCGGCGGACGCCGGGGCCCAGTCGGGGAACGATCATGAGGAAAGGCTGCGCGACATAACCTCTACCGCCGCGACTGGGCCCCGGCGTTCGCCAGGGTGGAAACAGGAAGAAGATTGGGACGCCGCCTTCCTCGCCGGCCTCGCCACCGCGCTCAGCCACTTCGCCTGCCCCCTGCTCGGCGGCGACACCGTCTCGCTCCCGCCGCACGCCCCCCGCGTCCTGACGCTCACCGCGATCGGCGCGGACGCCGCCGCCCCGCCGCGCAGCGGCGCGCGCGCCGGCGATGCGCTCTACGTCACCGGCACGATCGGCGATGCCGGCGCCGGCCTGGCGATCGCGCTGGGCAGGGATGGTCCGGCCGCGCTGCTCGCCGCCTATCGCCGCCCGCAGCCCCGCCTCGCCGAAGGCCGCGCGCTCGCCCCCCGGGTCCATGCGATGATGGACGTATCCGATGGCCTGCTGATCGACGCGCAGCGCCTCGCCGCCGCCAGCGCGCTCGCCGTCACGATCGATCTCGACGCCGTCCCGCTGTCCCCCGCTTATGCCGCCCATGTCGGCACGGACCAGGCCGCACGGCTCGCTGCCGCCACCGCCGGCGACGATTACCAATTGCTGTTCGCCGCCCCCGCCGATTTCGCCCCGCCCGTCCCCGTCACCCGCATCGGCGCACTCGCCGAGGGCGCCGGCCTGACGCTCAAACACGGCGCGCAAGCCCTTCCATTACCGGCGAAACTCGGCTTCCAGCACGCTTCCTAGCGCGGCTTGCGCTGCCCCCACCTGCCCTATACGCTCGGCCCGACCGTGGGGGCACGGCGCAAAGCATCGGCTCCCTCGCCACCTTGAGCCAAGGGAGAGAGCATGCAGATCGTCTATGCCGCCATCGTGTGCGGCCTGATTGCCGTCCTGTACGGGATCGTCACCAGCCGCCAGGTCATGTCCGCCAGCCCGGGCAACGAGCGCATGCAGGATATCGCCGCCGCGATCCAGGAAGGCGCGCGCGCCTATCTCGGCCGGCAATATCGCACCATCGCGCTCGTCGGCGTGGTCGTCGCGGTGATCGTCGCCTATTTCCTCGGGCTCGTCTCGGCGACCGGCTTCGTGATCGGTGCGGTGCTCTCGGGCATCACCGGCTTCATCGGCATGAACGTCAGCGTCAAAGCCAATGTCCGCACCGCCGAGGCCGCGCGCACCTCGCTGCAGGGCGGCCTGACCATGGCGTTCCGCTCCGGCGCGGTCACCGGCATGCTCGTCGCAGGTCTCGGCCTGCTCGCGATCGCCGGCTTCTTCTGGTATCTCACCGGCCCCGCCGGCCACGCCCCCAATGACCGTATCGTGATCGATTCGCTGGTCGCGCTCGCCTTCGGCGCGTCGCTCATCTCGATCTTCGCGCGATTGGGCGGCGGCATCTTCACCAAGGCGGCGGACGTCGGCGCCGATCTGGTCGGCAAGGTCGAGGCCGGCATCCCGGAGGACGATCCCCGCAACCCGGCGACGATCGCCGATAATGTCGGCGACAATGTCGGCGATTGCGCCGGCATGGCCGCCGATCTGTTCGAGACCTATGTCGTGACCCTGGGCGTGACGATGGTGTCGATCGCGCTGCTGGTGAAGGCGGACACCGCCGAACTGCTCAAGCTGATGACGCTGCCGATGATCGTCGGCGGCGTGTGCATCATCACCTCGATCATCGGCACGTACATGGTGCGGCTCGGCAAGGGCCAGTCGATCATGGGCGCGCTGTACAAGGGCTTCTGGACCACCGTGATCCTGTCGATCCCGGCGATCTACCTCGCCACCCAGTACACGATCGGCGACATGAACGCGGTGATCGGCGGCGCCGGCTTCCTCGATCCCGCGTCGGACAATCTCACCACCGAAGCGATCGCCGGCGCCAGCACCAGCACCGCCTTTACCGGCATGGACCTGTTCTGGTGCATGATGATCGGCCTCGGCCTGACCGGCGCGCTGGTCTGGATCACCGAATATTATACCGGCACCAATTACCGCCCGGTCCGCTCGATCGCCAAGGCCTCGGAAACCGGCCACGGCACCAACGTGATCCAGGGCCTCGCGGTCAGCCTGGAAAGCCCGGCGCTGCCCACCCTGGTCATCTCGGTCGCGGTGATCGCCAGCTACCAGCTCGCCGGCGTGATCGGCATCGCGTTCGGCGCCACCTCGATGCTGGCGCTCGCCGGCATGGTCGTCGCCCTGGACGCGTACGGCCCGGTCACCGACAATGCCGGCGGGATCGCCGAAATGGCGGGGCTCCCCGACGATGTCCGCCACCGCACCGATGCGCTGGACGCGGTCGGCAACACCACCAAGGCGGTGACCAAGGGCTATGCGATCGGCTCGGCGGCGCTCGCCGCGCTCGTCCTGTTCGGCGCCTACACCACCGATCTGGCGGAATTCTTCCCCGATCTGAACGTCGATTTCAGCCTCTCCAACCCCTATGTCATCGTCGGCCTGCTGCTCGGCGCGCTGCTGCCGTTCAGCTTCGGCGCGTTCGGCATGACCGCGGTCGGCCGTGCGGCCGGCTCCGTGGTCGAGGATGTCCGCGCGCAGTTCCGCGACGATCCCGGCATCATGGCGGGCACCAGCCGCCCCAATTATGCCCGTACCGTCGATCTCGTCACCAAGGCGGCGATCAAGGAGATGATCATCCCTTCGCTGCTCCCGGTGCTCGCGCCGATCCTGGTCTATTTCGTGATCACCGCGGTGGCCGGCCAGGCGAGCGGCTTCGCGGCCCTGGGCGCGCTGCTGCTCGGCGTGATCGTCTCCGGCCTGTTCGTCGCCATCTCGATGACGAGCGGCGGCGGCGCATGGGACAATGCCAAGAAATATATCGAGGACGGCAATCACGGCGGCAAGGGCAGCGAGGCGCACAAGGCCGCGGTGACCGGCGACACGGTCGGCGATCCCTACAAGGATACGGCGGGGCCTGCGGTCAACCCGATGATCAAGATCACGAATATCGTCGCGCTGCTCCTTTTGGCAGCCCTCGCTGCCAAGGGAGGCTGAGCAGAGCGAAGCAAGCGCGACCGGACGGCGGACGGGCGGGGCCATCCCCGCCCGATCTGGCCGACGGCGTGGCTTCGCCACGACGCCCCCTCTGACGGTCCCATCCGTTTGACCTTGCAGCCAAACCCCCACCCCGCCTACGCTCCGCCAATGGGGGACGCAGCAGCGATCGACAGGTTCATCAGCCGCTGGCGCGCCAACGAAGGCGGTGCCGAGCGCGCCAATTACGTGCTGTTCCTGACCGAACTCTGCACGCTGCTCGATTTGCCGCAGCCCCAGCCCGCCGATGCCAGCCACACGCGCAACGATTACGTCTTCGAACGCGCCGTCACCTTCAAGGACGAGGCGGGCAAGTCAGGGCACGGCCGGATCGATCTCTACAAGCGCGGCGCTTTCGTGCTTGAGGCCAAGCAGAGCCGCGAGCCCGGCGGCAAGAAGGAAGTCGCGCTCCCGGCGCAACAACCCGCCCTGCCCGGCTTCGCGCCGACCGAAATCCGCGGCCGACGCAGCGCACAGCGCGGCTGGGACGTGCTGATGCGCAACGCCCGCGAACAGGCCGAGCAATATGCGCGCGCCTTGCCCACCGATCATGGCTGGCCGCCCTTCATCATCGTTGCCGATGTCGGCCATGCCTTCGAAATCTTTGCCGACTTCTCGGGCCAGGGCAAAAACTACCGCCAGTTCCCCGATCGCTCGGGCTATCGCATCTATCTCGACGATCTGCGCGACGAGGGCGTCCGCGCCCGGTTGCGCGCGATGTGGCTCGATCCGCACAGCCTCGATCCCGCCAAGCACGCCGCCGCCGTTACTCGCGACATCGCCAAACGCCTCGCGCACGTCAGCAAACTGCTGGAGGAACGCGGCTACCAGCCCGAGCCCGTTGCGCATTTCCTGATGCGCTGCCTGTTCACAATGTTCGCCGAGGATACGGGGCTACTCGAACCCGGCAGCTTCACCGACGTGCTTGCCGATGCGCGCAACGCCCCCGACAGTTTCGCGCCGATGCTCGAGGATCTGTGGCGCACGATGGACACCGGCGGCTTCTCGCCCGTGCTGCGCAAGACGGTGCGCAAGTTCAACGGCGGGCTGTTCGCCGAACGCAACGCCATCCCGCTCCACAAGGAAGAGATTGGCGAGCTGTACGAGGCCGCGCGCCACGTCTGGACCGAGGTCGAACCCGCGATCTTCGGCACCTTGCTCGAACAGGCGCTCGACAAGGTCGAACGCAAGCGGCTCGGCGCGCATTACACGCCGCGCGCCTATGTCGAGCGGCTCGTCATCGCGACGATCATCGAGCCGCTGCAGCGCGAATGGGAGACCGAAGTGCTCGGCACGGTCGAGCGCGAGCGCAGCGCCGATCCGCAGGGCGCGATCCGCGCGGTGCACGATTTCCACGAAAAGCTCGCCGCGACGCGCGTGCTCGATCCCGCCTGCGGCACCGGCAATTTCCTCTATGTCGCGCTCGAGCTGATGAAGCGGCTCGAGGGCGACGTGCTCGAAGTGCTCGCCGATCTCGGCGGGCAGGAAGCGCTCGCGCTCGAGACCGCGACGGTCCACCCGCGCAACTTTCTCGGCCTCGAGCTCAACCCGCGCGCCGCCGCGATCGCCGAACTCGTGCTGTGGCTCGGCTATCTGCAATGGCAGATGCGCAACGGCGGGCAGATCGCCGATCCCGTGCTCGAACGCCTCAGCAACATCACCGCGATGGATGCGGTGCTTAAGCATGACGCGGGGCGGATGCGCGACGACGGAACGTTCGACGAATTCCCCAACCCGCGCCGGCCCGACTGGCCGCAGGCGGATTATATCGTTGGCAACCCGCCCTTCATCGGCGGCAAGGACGTCCGCGCGCGGCTCGGCGACGGCTATGCGACCGCGCTGTGGAAGGCGCACCCCAAGATCAACAAATCCGCCGATTTCGTGATGTACTGGTGGGACCGCGCCGCCGAGCGGCTGACCGAAAAGGGCACGCGGCTCAAGCGCTTCGGCTTCGTCACCACCAATTCGATCACGCAGGAATTCAGCCGCCGCGTGATGGCGGCGCGGATGGACGCGCGCGCGCCGATCAGCCTGGTGATGGCGGTTCCGGATCATCCCTGGACCAAGGCGACAAAGGATGCGGCGGCGGTGCGGATCGCGATGACGGTTGGCGAGGCCGGGGGGCGCGAAGGCTCGCTGTACGAGGTCACGCATGAAAGCGGGCTGGATACCGACGCGCCGCGCGTCGATTTGCGCCATGTCGGTGGCGACATTCACGCAGATCTGACCGTTGGGTCGGATGTTACACAGGCCCATCCTTTGCGGGCGAATAACTGGATTTGCTCACCCGGCGTGAAACTCCACGGGCCGGGCTTCATTATTTCTAAGGCAGAAGCTGAGATGCTGGGCCTCGGACGCCGCGACGGACTGGACCGCCACATTCGTCTCTATCGGAACGGGCGCGACCTGATGGCGCGATCACGCAATCAAATGGTCATCGATCTGTTTGGCCTAAGCGAGGTGGAAGTCAGGCGTTCGTATCCCGAGATTTATCAGCACTTAATGACTACCGTGAAGGTGGATCGCGACAAGCAAGCGCTGAAATCGCCAACGACCGACGCGCTGTCATATGCAAGCAACTGGTGGGTTTTCGGCAAACCCCGGACGGAACTACGCCCGGCGCTCGAAGGATTGCCGCGCTACATCGTCACCGTCGAAACGGCGAAGCATCGCGTATTCCAATTCCTGGACGCAAGCATTCTTGCCGACAATATGCTCGTCTGCGTCGCGAGCGATGAAGCATTCCATCTTGGCTGTTTGGGATCAAAAATCGATCTAGTTTGGACCTCTGCGCAAGGCGGAACTCTTGAAGATCGGCCACGGTTTACAAAGAGCCAGTGCTTCGATCCCTTCCCCTTTCCCGACGCCACCCCCGAACAGCGCACGATCATCGGCGATCTCGCCGAGGAACTCGACGCGACGCGGAAAGAGGTGCTCGCCGAACACACCGACCTGACGCTCACCGGCCTCTACAATCTGCGCGAGAAGCTGCGCCAGCACGGCCCGTTCACCCCGGTCGAGCAGGACCAGCGCCGCCGCGGCCGCGTCGACATCATCGCCCAGTTGCACGACCGGATCGATGATGCGGTCGCCGATGCCTATGGCTGGCCGCGCGACCTCTCCGACGAGGCGATCGTCACCCGCCTCGTCGCGCTCAATGCCGAGCGCCATGCTGAGGAAAAAGCCGGCAAGGTCCGCTGGCTGCGCCCCGATTATCAGCTGCCGCGCGCCGGCGTCACCGTTCTAGCGCCCAAGGCCCAGCCCGAACAGATCGAGGCGCTGCTCCCCGCCGCCGCGACCAGGAAGCCCGCCTTCCCCCGCGACGCGATCGGCCAGACCGCCGCCGTGCTTGCCGATCTGCGCGGCGGCGCCGGCCTCACCAGCGCCGAGATCGCGCGCCGCTATGCGCAGGGGCTCCGGTCCGAACCGCGCATCGCCGCCACGCTCGCCGCGCTCGTCCGGCTCGGCCATGTCGCGGCGGAGGGCGATCGCTTCACGCTGCGCCGCGCCGCCTGATGACGCCCGGCGCTTCGGATCGCGACCGCATTGAGCATCTGTTCGGCCGCTACGAAGCGCTGGTAAACCCGCCCGCCACCACCGGCGTCAAAGCCAACCGCCGCGTCGCGCGGCAGTGTATCGCCAAGCAGGATAAAGACGCATGATCCCGGGAAATGTCGCCTCGATCAAGAAGGACGATTTTTACGTCCCGACGCTGCACGTGCTTCGCGATCTGGGCGGCTCGGCATCGATTGAAGAGATCGAGGAAAAGCTGATCGACCGCTTCGGTTTCACTCAGGCTGATCTCGATGCCACCTATCCCACGAGCGGCGACAACATCATCACTGATAAGATGTCATGGGCGCGCAGCTATCTCAAATTCCCCGGTTACGTCTCGAATGATTCGAAGGGCGTGTGGGTGTTGACCGAAGCCGGGCGACTTGCGGCTGATGAACCACTGGAGGTCGTTCGCAAATACATTCGAGAGGCCAAGGCACTGCGACGCGCCGAGCAGTTGAAGGCCAAGGCGTCGCTCGCCGTCGGCGACGTTGCCGACGACGAGGCCGAATCGGATCACCCCAATGCAGACTGGTCCGACATCCTCCTCGCCAGGCTCCAGTCGATCGATCCCGCCGCCTTCGAGCGTCTGTGCCAGCGCCTGCTGCGCGAACACGGTTTCGTCCGGGTCGAGGTTACCGGCAAATCCGGCGACGGCGGGATCGACGGGCACGGCGTGCTGCGCGTCAATCTCGTCTCGTTCAACGTGTTGTTCCAGTGCAAGCGCTACAAAGGCTCGGTTGGCAGCAGCACGATCCGTGACTTCCGCGGCGCGATGCAGGGCCGCGCCGACAAGGGACTGGTCATCACCACCGGCACCTTCACGCCCGATGCCCGACGCGAGGCGACGCGCGATGGCGCGCCGGCGATCGATCTGATCGATGGCGAGGCGCTGTGCGATCTGCTGCGCGAGGTCAATCTGGGCGTCGTCGTCCGCCCCGTCACCACCTATGAGATCAGCATCGACGAAACGTTCTTCGACGAAATCTGACCGCGCATTTGTTACGCCCGCCCCTGTCCTACACGCCCGGCAGCATATATCCTGTGCGCCAGTCCGCTCTTTCGAATCGTCAGCCCGCCGCCACCGCTCCTGCGCTGCCCGCCCGTGCGAACGGCCCACCCCGCCCAATGCGCGCGCCCGCGCGCGTGGAGCGTGCGACCTTTGCGACCTTTGCCGGCCGCGCTTCCCTTTCCCGGCCCGATCCGCTAAGGGCCGCGTTCACGATTTCCCGATATTTGCTAGAGGTTTGTTTGGCCAAGGAAGAATTGCTCGAAATGCGCGGTCAGGTGGTGGAGCTTTTGCCCAACGCCATGTTCCGCGTGAAGCTCGAAAACGATCACGAGATTCTCGGCCACACCGCCGGCAAGATGCGCAAGAACCGCATCCGCGTGCTGGTGGGTGACGAAGTGCTGGTCGAACTCACGCCCTACGACCTGACCAAGGGCCGCATCACGTACCGCTTCAAGTAAGCGTTCCCCGGCCGTCGGGCGGGGAATAAGGGTAAACATGATCCCCGATCTCGTTCTCGCCTCCACCAGCCCGCGCCGGCTGGAGCTGCTTGCGCGCATCGGCGTCACGCCGGCGCGCATCGCCGCGCCCGATGTCGATGAAGACCCGCTCAAGGCCGAAGAACCCCGTCCCTATGCGCTGCGCATCGCGCTGGCCAAGGCGCAGGCGGTGGAGCGTGGCGCGAACGAGGTGGTCCTCGCCGGCGACACGACGATCGCGGTCGGCCGCCGCATCCTCGGCAAGCCCGCGGACGAAGCGGATCTGCGCCGCATGCTCGGCCTGCTGTCCGGCCGCCGGCATCACTGCCTGTCCGCGGTGTGCGTCATCGCCCGCGACGGCAAGGCGCGCACCCGGATCAGCGACACGATCGTCGCCTTCAAGCCGCTGTCGGCGGCCGAGATCGACGCTTATGTCGCCAGCGGCGAAGGGATGGGCAAGGCCGGTGGCTATGCCATCCAGGGCCGCGCCGAGGCCTGGGTGCGGTTCCTCTCCGGCTCGCATTCGGGCGTGGTCGGCCTGCCTTTGTTCGAAACCCGCGCGCTGCTCGCCACTGCCGGCGTGCCCATTGCCTGAGTGGCGCTACGAGGCCGGCATCGGCGAGGCCCGTGCCGCTTTGGTCGATGGCGACCGCATCCTCGAGGCGCTGATCGAGCCTGAACACACTGGCCCGCGGCTCGGCACCGTCACCCGGGCGCGGCTCACCGAGATCACCACCAAGGGCCGCGAAGCCCGCGTCACGCTGGACGACGGCAGCGAGGCGACGCTGTCCCCGCTCCCGCCCGGCATCACGCAAGGATCGAGTCTGACGGTCCGCATCGTCCGCGAGGCGATCCCCGAGCCCGGCCGCCCGAAGCGCCCCAAGGCCGCGCCGAGTGACGACGCCCCCGCGCCCGGCCCCGATCTGCTCGCCCGCATCACCGCCTCGGACCATCCGGTGCGCGTCCTCCGCCCGCACGAGCCCGACGCGCTCGAACAGGCCGGCTGGTCGGAAGTGCTCGATGAAGCGCTGACCGGCGAGATCGCTTTTGCCGGCGGCGCGCTGCGCATGACGCCGACTCCGGCAATGACGCTGTTCGATGTCGATGGCGTCGGCCCGCTCGAGCCGCTCGCCATCGCCGCCGCCACCGCCATTGCCCAGGCGATCGTGCGCCACGCGATCGGCGGCTCGATCGGCGTGGATTTCCCGACGATCACCGGCAAGGCGCCGCGCCAGGCGGTCGCCGCCGCGCTCGACGCCGCCTTGCCCCCGCCGTTCGAGCGTACCGCGGTCAACGGCTTCGGCTTCCTGCAGATCGTCCGCCCCCGGCTCGTCGCCTCGCTCCCCGAACTGCTCCGCAGCGATCCCGCCGCCCGCACCCGCGCTTTGCTCCGCCAGTTGGAGCGCATCCCGCCCCCCGCGCCGCGCCACCACCGCGTGAGCAAGAACGTGGTTGCGACTTTGGCGGCGCACCCCACATGGACGTCCGAACTCGCCCGCCGCACCGGCGTCGACGCCCAATTCGAGACCGACTGATGGCCAAGACCGATTCCTGCCCGATCTGCGGCAAACCCGCGACGCCCGCGCAGAAGCCGTTCTGCAGCCAGGGCTGCCGCGATCGCGATCTGCTGCAATGGCTTGGCGAAGGCTATCGCATCCCGGCCGGGCCGGCCGAGCGCGATGAAGCGGATAGCGTGCCAGATGGGCTGGACAGCCGCCGGGACCCCGACTAAGAGCGCGCTTCCGGTTCGGCAACGAACCGCGTGCCCGAGTAGCTCAGTTGGTAGAGCACACGATTGAAAATCGTGGTGTCGGTGGTTCGAACCCGCCCTCGGGCACCACTCTCCCCCGCGAGAGTTGGCCCAATTCCCGGATTGCGCTTCTGCCGTCCGCCCCCTAGCCTCCCCTGAAATCGACAAGAAACGGGGAAGCAGCATGCGTCTATTGGCCTTGGCGACGGCGATCGCGCTTACTTCGGGCATCGCGCAGGCCGCCGACAGCCCGGCCGAGGCGCAGGCGCTCGACATCGCCAAGCGCGCGATCGCCTTCCGCTCGGTCGCCGGGCCCGGCAACCAGACGCCGCAATTGGCCGCCTATTTGAAGACGCAGCTCGTCGCCGGCGGCTTCAAGGATGAAGACGTCACGATCACCCCGGTCGACGACACCGCCTATCTGATCGCCCGCTATCCGGGGAAGAACGCCAAGGCCAAGCCGCTGGTCATTTCGGGGCATATCGACGTGGTCGAGGCCAAGCCTGCGGACTGGCAGCGCGATCCGTTCACCGCGGTGGTCGAGAACGGCTATCTCTACGGCCGCGGCGCGACCGACATGAAGCTCGACGCCGCGATCGTCATCGCCGCCTTGGTCGAGCTCAAGCGGCAGGGCTTCGTGCCGGCGCGCGACATCATCCTCGAATTCTCCGGCGACGAGGAAACCGCGATGAAGACCTCCGCGCTGATCGCCGAGCAACTCAAGAATGCCGAACTGGTCATCAACATCGATGGCGGCGGCGGCGCGCTCGACGAGAAAACCGGCAAGCCGCTGTACCTCACCTGGCAGGGCGCGGAGAAGACCTATGCCGATTTCCAGCTGAGCGTCACCAATGCCGGCGGGCACAGCTCGGCGCCGCGCAAGGACAATGCCATCGTCCAGCTGTCACGCGCGCTGGAGCGGATCGGGGCGTATCAATTCACCCCCGAGCTCAACGATCTGACGCGCGGCTACTTCACTAGCGCGGCCAAATATGAGGACGCCGCAACCGGTGCGGCGATGCGCGCTTTTGCCGCCAATCCGGCGGACAAAACGGCGATCGCCACCCTGACCGCCAACCCCAGCATGGTCGGGCAGATCGGCACGACCTGCGTGGCGACGATGGTCAACGGCGGCCATGCCTTGAACGCGCTCCCGCAGCGCGCCACCGCGAACATCAATTGCCGCATCTTCCCCGGCCACCAGCCCGCTGCGATCATGGCCGAATTGCAGAAGGTCGCCGCCGAACCCGCCGTGCGGTTCAAGGACGTCACCGAAGGCGCGGTGCCCAACGATGCCTCGCCGCTGCGCGCCGATTTCGTCACCGCGGTGACCAAGGCGATGGCGCCGATCTATCCCGGCGTGCCGATCTTCCCCGGCATGTCGGCGGGCGCCAGCGACAGCATGTGGTTCCGCTATCACCACGTGCCGAGCTACGGGGCCAGTCCCGTCTTCATCAAGGGTTCGGACAATTTCAGCCACGGCCTGAACGAGCGCACCCCCGTCGCCAACATCGCGCCGGCGCTGCAATACTACCGCTCGCTGTTCACCAGCCTGTCGAAATGATGGCGCACCGCGTCGCCGATCTCGCGCCTGAGGCCGACCCGGACGCCGATTGGAGCCTGCCCGGCTGGCTCTATACCGACGCCGAATATTACGACGTCGAGCTCGCGCGCGTGCTGCGGCCGTCGTGGCAGATCGTCTGCCATGTCAGCGATATCCCCGATGCGGGCGATTATCACACGCTCGATTATATCGGCGAAAGCGTGATCGCCATGCGCGGTATCGACGGGCAGGTCCGCGCCTTCGCCAATGTCTGCCGCCACCGCGCGATGCGGCTGGTGGAAGGCCCGGCGGGCTGCGCCAAGAAACTCGTCTGTCCCTATCATGCCTGGGCCTATGAGCTCGACGGCCGGCTCACCGGCGTGCCGATGCGCGGCGATTATCCCGCGCTCGACATGGCGCAAATGGGTCTGGTGCCCGTCGGCGTCGAGCTGTGGAACGGCTTCGTGTTCGTGCGATTGGAGGATGACGGCGGCCCCTCGGTAGCGGCGATGATGGCGCCCTATTCGCCTGAAATCGCGCCTTACCGCTTTGACGATCTGCGCGCGATCGCGCCGCTGCGCACGCGACAGCGCGCCGTGAACTGGAAGAATGTCGGCGACAATTATTCGGACAATCTGCACATCCCCGTCGCGCATACCGGCCTCACCCGCCTGTTCGGCAAGAGCTACGCGATCGAGGCGCAGCCCTATGTCGACAAGATGTCCGGCTATCTCGCCGATCGCCCGTCCGCCGATCCATGGGAGCGGCTGTACCAGACGCATCTGCCGCCCGCGCCGCACCTGCCCGAGAGCCACCAGAAATTGTGGCTCTATTACAAGCTCTGGCCGAACATGGCGTTCGACATCTATCCCGATCAGGTCGATTTCATGCAGTGGCTGCCGCTCACGCCGACCACCTCTCTGCTGCGCGAGATGACCTTCGCGCTGCCGGATGCCCATGTTCCAGAAGAGCGGCGCCGCGAGATGAAGGTGGTGCGCTACGCCAACTGGCGCATCAACCGCACCGTCAATGCCGAGGATACCTGGCTGATCGAGCGCGTGCAGCAGGGCATGGCCTCGCAGAGCTACGAGGCGGGCCCGATCGGGCGCAGCGAAGTCTGCCTGCGCAGCTTTGCGCGGAAGATCCGCGAACGGATACCGGAGGCGCGGCTGCACCGGGCGCCGGCGGCGGGATGGAGTAAATCCCCCTCCCGCTTGCGGGAGGGGTTAGGGGAGGGCCTGTCCACCGTCGCCGCGCTCCTACAGGCCCTCCCCCAGCCCCTCCCGCAAGCGGGAGGGGAGTAACCATGACCAAATCCTACGACGCACTGATCATCGGCGGTGGCCATAACGGCCTGGTCTGCGCCTTCTACCTTGCCCGCGCCGGCCTGAAGGTGCGCGTGCTCGAGCGGCGCCATATCGTCGGCGGTGCGGCGGTGACCGAGGAATTCGCCCCCGGTTTCCGCAATTCCACCGCCAGCTACACGGTCAGCCTGCTGCGCCCCAAGGTGATCCGCGACATGCGGCTGCACGAGCGCGGCTGGCGCATCATCGAGCGTACGATCAGCAATTTCCTTCCGCATGACGGCGGCTATCTGAAGCTCGGCGGCGGCCAGACGCAGGCCGAATTCGCCCGCTTCAGCCAGCACGACGCGGATATCTTCCCGCAATACGAAGCGGCGCTGGAACGCGTCGCCGCGGTGCTGCGCGACATGGCGCTCAAGACCCCGCCCAATGCCGGCGGCGGCCTGCGCGCGCTGATCGCCGCCGCGCTGCAGGGCAAACGCCTGGCAGGGATGGATATCGAGGCGCAGCGCGACACGATGGACCTGTTCGTCAAATCGGCGCGCGACTTCCTCGATCACTGGTTCGACAATGAATATGTCAAGGCAGCGTTCGGCTTCGATGCGGTGGTCGGCAATTATGCCAGCCCCGACACGCCGGGCAGCGCCTATGTGCTGCTGCACCACGTGTTCGGCGAAGTGAACGGCAAGATGGGCACCTGGGGCCACAGCGTCGGCGGCATGGGATCGATCACGCAATATATGGCCGAGGCGTGCGCGGAAGCGGGCGTCGAGATCAGCCTCGATGCGCCGGTCGCCAGGGTGCTGGTGGACGGCAACAAGGCGGTCGGGGTGAAACTGGAATCCGGCGAGGAGATCGCCGCGAAGATCGTCGCCGCCAATGTCGGCCCGGCCTTGCTGTTCCGCCAGCTGGTCGATCGCAGCGATCTCGCGCCCGACTTCGCGCGGCGCGTCGATGGCTTCAAGGCCGGCTCGGGCACGTTCCGCATGAACGTCGCGCTCAGCGAACTGCCCGATTTCACCGTATTGCCCGGCACGGCGCTCGCCGAACATCATACCGCCGGCATCATCATCGCCCCGACGCTCGATTACATGGACAAGGCGTTCACCGATGCGAAGGCGAAGGGCTGGTCCGACGATCCGATCGTCGAGCTCAAGATCCCGAGCTCGGTCGACGACAGCCTCGCCCCGCCCGGCCAGCACGTCGCCAGCCTGTTCTGCCAGCAATTCGCGCCGGTGCTGCCGAATGGCCGCAGCTGGGATGATGAACGCGAGGCGGCGGCCGAGACGATCATCGACACCGTCACCCGCCACGCGCCCAATTTCCGCGGCTCGATCATCGCCACGCAGATCCACTCGCCGGTCGATCTCGAACGCAAGTTCGGGCTGATCGGCGGCGACATCATGCACGGCCATATGAGCCTCGACCAATTATGGGCGGCGCGGCCGATGCTCGGCCACGGCGATTATCGCAGCCCGATCAAGGGGCTCTACATGTGCGGCGCCGGCACGCATCCGGGCGGCGGCGTGACCGGCGCGCCGGGGCATAATGCGGCGCATGAGATCCTGCGCGATCGGAGTTTGCTGGGGCGGGTGTTCGGGTAAGCCCCCTCTTTCCGTCATCCTGACGAACGTCAGGATCCATTTCGCCTCATACGCGGTCGTCGATGCGGCATGATGGAGCCTGACTTTCGTCAGGATGACGGCCTGGTGGGGAGCGCCCTCCGCCGCGCCCACCAATAGACCGGCGCGCCGGTCAACGTCAGCGCCAGTCCCCAGCCGCTCGCCTCCAGCCCGGCACCCACCATCGCCCAGCCGGTAAAGGCCAGCCCCAGCACCGCGGGCACCACCGCCACCCGCCGCAGCATCGCCGCCACGCAGATCGCGGCATAGAGCCACAGCACCGTGCAGGTCGTCAGCAACGCGGCAAACTGGAACGCGCCGCTCAGGGATCGGCTGGCAGTGGACAGCACCAGCAGGCTCGACAGTACGCTCGACAGCAGCAGCACGCGCACCGGCACGTCGCGCGCATTGACCCGCCCGAACCAGCCCGGCAGGAGGCCGGCGCGCGCCATGCCCAGCGGCACTTCGCCCTGCATCAGCACCCAGCCATTGAGCGCGCCGATCGCCGCCAGCGCGGCGAATGCGGCAATCAGAAGTCCCGCCCCGCGCCCCCAGAACGTTTCGACGAACAAGGCGAACGGCGCCGACGATGCCGCCACGCGCTCGGCCGGAATGGCAAAGGCGATCCCCGAACTGACCAGGATATACAGCAATCCGGTCACCACCGTGCCGACCATCGTCGCACGCATCACGGTGCGCGCCGGATTGCGCACGCGTTCCGAGATCATTCCCGCGCATTCGAAGCCGAGCAACGGAAACAATGTCAGCGTCACCGCCGCGGTCAGCCCGCCATAGCCCGCGCTCGTTCCCGGCCAGGCCGGCGCCTGCGCCTTGCCCGTCACGCCCAACCAGGTCAGGATCGCCACCACCGCGATCAGCGGCAGCAATTTGAGCAACGTCGTCACCACCTGCACACGCCCAGCGGTGCGCGCGCCGAGCAGATTGGTCGCGGTGAACAGCCAGATCAGCGCGATCGTCGCCAGCGCGCCGTTCAGCGGCGTGGCGATCAGCAGCGGCACGAACACACCGAGATAGCTCACCGCCGCGCCGGCGATCGCCGCGATCGTCGTCCAGGTCGAGATCCAATAGGCCCAGCCGACCAATACGCCGATCCACGGCCCCAGCACTGCCGCGGCGATCGCCACCGCGCCGGTCTGCTCGGGCATGACCTGCCCCAGCCGCGCGACGGCATAACCGATCATCACCGCGCCGGTGATGCTGATTATCCATGCCATCACCCCGATCCAGCCATAGGGCGCGATCGCCACGGGGAGCAGGAAGATGCCCGAGCCGATCATGCTGCCGACGATCAGCGCGGTGGCGGTCCAGAAGCCGAAGGGGCGCGTATCAGTGCTCATGCATCGCCTTATGATCGATCCCGCCCCCCTGTCGAGCGATGCCGGCGGGCACGATGATGCACCGTTCCCTTCCGCCGCAATCCCGTCCAATATTGCCCGCATGGCATTCGTCGCGCTCCCGCACCGACACTATCCGCAAGCGCTGATCGATGCCGCGCTGGCGCTGCACGACAATCGCCTGTCGGACGCCGAGCCACTGCTCAGGGCCCGGCTCAAGACCGATCCGTTCGACGTGCGCGCGATGCGCATGCTGGCCGAGCTTGCCGGGCGGATCGGGCGCTATCCCGATGCCGAGCATCTGTTGCGCCGCGCGGTCGAGCTGGCGCCCGATTTCACTGCCGCGCGCGCCAATCTCGCGATCGTGCTGTACCGCCAGAACCGCGCGCCCGAGGCGATCGCCGAGCTCGATCGCGTGCTCGACGAAGATCCCGACAATCCCGGCCATGCCAATCTCAAGGCCGCGGCGCTGGGCCGGATCGGCGGATTCGACGAGGCGATCGAGCTCTACCAGCAGGTGCTGAAGGAGGCGCCGCGCCAGGCCAGGGTATGGATGAGCTTCGGGCATATGCTCAAAACCGTCGGCCGGCAGGCGGACGGCGTCGCGGCGTATCGCACGGCAATCGAGATAACGCCCGAGCTCGGCGAAGCCTGGTGGAGCCTCGCCAATCTCAAGACGGTGAAATTCGACGCCGCCGATATTGCCGCGATGGAATGTCAGCTGGCGCGCGCCGACATCTCGGACGAGGACCGCTTCCATCTCGATTTCGCGCTCGGCAAGGCGTTCGAGGACCAGCGCGATGCCGCGCTGGCCTTTGCGCATTATGCCGCGGGCAACACGCTGCGCCGAACCAAGATCAGCTATGACGCGAACGAGACACAGGCACTGGTCGACAAGAGCATCGCGGTGTTCACGCCCGATTTCTTCGCCGCGCGGGCGGGCGGCGGCAGCGACGCGCCGGACCCGATCTTCATCCTCGGCATGCCGCGCGCCGGCTCTACGCTGGTCGAGCAGATCCTCGCCAGCCACAGGCTGGTCGAAGGCACATCGGAACTGCCCGACATTCCCGTGCTCGTGCGCCAGGCCGGCAGCGATCTTGCCGCCTTGTCGCCCGCGCAATTACGCGCGCTCGGCGACGATTATATCGCGCGCACACGCATCCAGCGCCGCACCGATCGCCCGTTCTTCATCGACAAATTGCCCAATAACTGGGCGCACCTGCCGTTCATCCATCTGATCCTGCCGAACGCGCGCATCATCGACGCGCGTCGCCACCCGCTCGGCTGCTGCTTTTCCAACTACAAACAGCATTTCGCGCGCGGCCAGGCGTTCAGCTACGCGCTGGACGATATGGGGCGCTATTACGCCGACTATGTCCGCCTGCTCGCGCATGTCGACGCGGTCCTGCCGGGGCGCGTCCACCGCGTGTTCTACGAAAATATGGTCGACGACACGGAGGCCGAGGTCCGCGCGCTGATCGCCGCCTGCGGGCTCGACTTCGACCCGGCATGTCTTGATTTTCACAAGACCGACCGCGCCGTGCGCACCGCCAGCTCCGAACAGGTGCGCCAGCCGATCTTCCGCGAGGGCACCGCGGCATGGCAGCCGTTCGAGCCCTGGCTCGATCCGCTCAAGGCCGCGCTCGGCGCTGTCCTTACATCGTATCCCGACGCCCCGCCCGCCCGCTGACTGTTGCAAAAGCGTCACGTTGCGCGGGCGAAATGATCACGGCCGCGGAGTCCCGTTGACGGATGTTGCACCCGCGAACACCCTGCGCGGATCATTACTGGGGGATAGCAGATGCACGTCACGAAGCGTCACGCCGTCATGGCGACCCTGATGGCCTCCGCCGCCGTCACGCTGCCGGCCCAGGCGCAGGAAACGCCCGCTGCCGACACCGCCCCGGCGATCGACGACGAAGGCGACGACATCATCGTCACCGCGCAGAAGCGCGAGGAAAATCTCCAGGACGTGCCGGTCAGCATCCAGGCGATCGGCACGCGCCGGCTCGACCAGCTGAACATCAGCAATTTCGCGCAATATTCGCAGCTCCTGCCTTCGGTGGCGTTCCAGAGCGCGCAGCCGGGCGTGACCACCGTCTATATGCGCGGCGTCGCCTCGGGCGGCGACGGCAACCATTCCGGCTCGCTGCCCTCGGTCGGCGTGTATCTCGACGAACAGCCGGTGACGACGATCGGCGGTACGCTCGACGTGCACGTCTACGATATCGCGCGCATCGAAAGCCTCGCCGGGCCGCAGGGCACGTTGTACGGCGCGTCGAGCCAGGCCGGCACGATCCGCATCATCACCAACAAGCCCGATCTCAACGATTTCTCGGGGCGGATCGACGGCGAGCTCAACACCGTCGCGCATGGCGGCCAGGGCGGCAAGCTCGAAGGCTATGTCAACCTGCCGCTGGCCGACATGATGGCGCTGCGCGTCGTCGGCTTCTATCAGCGCGACGCCGGGTATATCGACAACGTCCCCGGCACGCGCCGCTTCGACGTCTCCGCACCGGCCACGCCGCTCGCGCCGGGCTATACCGGCACGGTCACCAATGCCGGGCTGGTGAAGGACGATTTCAACACCAACGAAGTCTATGGCGGTCGCGCCGCGCTGAAGATCGATCTCGACGACAGCTGGACCGTCACCCCGACGGTGATCTACCAGCAGATGAAGTCGAAGGGCATTTTCGGTTATGACAAGACCGTCGGCGACCTGCAGGTGCAGCGCTTCTTCCCCGACAAGCGCCGCGAACGCTTCGTCCAAGCGGCGCTGACGATCGAAGGCAAGATCGGCAATTGGGACGCGACCTATGCCGGCGCCTATCTCGATCGCACGACGCATTCGTCGACCGATTATACCGATTATGCCGAGGCCTATGATTCCTTCTACGAAGGCGGCGTGGCGAGCGCGCTGTATTTCCAGAATGCCGCCGGCCAGACGATCGATTCACGGCAATATGTCGTGGCCTCGGATCACTTCAAGAAACTGAGCCAGGAATTCCGCGTCGCCTCGCCGCAGGACGAGCGCTTCCGCGTCGTCGCGGGCCTGTTCTATCAGCGCCAGAGCAACCTGATCCACCAGGATTACCAGGTCGCCAATCTCGCCCCCGACCTGTCGGTCAACGGCTTTGCCGGCACGCTGTGGCTGACGCAGCAGCACCGCGTCGACAAGGATTATGCGATGTTCGGCGAGGCGAGCTTCGACATCCTGCCCAATCTGACGCTCACCGCCGGCGGCCGCGCGTTCATCTACGATAACACGCTGATCGGCTTTTACGGCTTCGGCCGCAACCCGAACGGCGAGCCGTATAACGGCGTCGGCAGCGGCGGCACCGGCGTCGCTGCGTGCTTCACCAATGGCGGCGGCACGGTGCGCAACAATCCCGGCGGCACGGTCATCGCGCCGGCGGTGGCGGGCGGCCCGTGCACTGACCTCGGCGTGTACAATTACAGCACCGGCGGGGTTGATCCCAAAACTGCCGATGGCCAGGGCTTCACGCATCGGCTCAACCTGACGTGGAAGCCCCGCGACGGCCTGTTGCTCTACGGCACCTGGTCACGCGGCTTCCGCCCGGGCGGGATCAACCGCCAGGGCACGCTGCCGCCCTACGATCCGGATTACCTGACCAATTACGAAATCGGCTTCAAGACCACGCCGTTCCCGGGGCTGCGCTTCAACGGTGCGATCTATATGCAGGATTGGAAGGCGTTCCAATTCTCGTTCTTGGGGCTCAACAGCCTGACGCAGATCCAGAACGGCTCCAACGCGCGGATCAAGGGGGTCGAGGCGGATCTCAACTGGCAGCCGGTCGACGGCCTGTCGCTCACCGCGAGCGGCTCGTATACCGACGCCAAGACGCGCAACAATATCTGCAATGCGGCGGATGCCACCTTCGCCTGCACCGGCGAGGACAATTTCATCCTCGCGCCCAAAGGCACGCGCCTGCCGATCACGCCCAAGGTGAAGCTGAATGCCACCGCGCGCTATGCCGTGCCGGTGGGCGACTTCAAGGCCTATGTGCAGGGCCTGATCGCCTATCAGGGATCGGCCTCGACCGACATCCGCGTCGTACCGGCCGCCGTGCTCGGGCGGCTGGATGACTATACCACTGCCAATCTCTCCATCGGCGCGGATTTCACCCGCTTCACGCTGGAGCTCTTCGCGCAGAACGTCACCGACGAGCGCGCCGAGCTGTCGCGCTATCAGGCCTGCAGCGTGTGCAACGTGCGCAACTATACCGTCGTTGCCACGCCGCGCACGATCGGGATCAGGGCGGGGGCGAAATTCTGATGCGCCGGGCTTCTCGCGCCGCGCGCAGCAGAAGCCCGGCCACCGGAGGGCGGCCCCGCCAAGTTCGGATGGTGCCGCCCAATATCTGCCGCCAGCTTATACTTGGCTGATCGATGCCCCGGCCATCGCTATAGTTGCGACCGGTCATGGTCGTTAGTTGCGCGTGCGCAGTAGATCTTTTGACCGGCTGCTAACGTCTTTTTAGCGCATCGCGGCGATATCTTGCGCGATGCCACGATATCCCCTGATCGCGCCCAACCCGCCGCGCCTGAGCGACCATGTCGATGCGCTGCGGCGAATCGAGGCGTCCGGCGTGTTCAGCAATAACGGCGCCGAAGTGCAGGCGTTCGAGCGCAACGTGACCGACGCGCTGTTCGGCGGGCATGGCGCGAGCATTGCGGTCGCCAATGCGACGCTCGGGCTGATGGTCGCGATCCGCCACGCGGCGCGCGCGAACGGCCGCCCCGCCGGCCTGGCACTGATGCCGGCGCTGACCTTCGCGGCAACCGGCCAAGCGGCCTTATGGGCCGGGCTGACCCCGCTGGTCTGCGACATCGACCCGGACGACTGGAGCGCCTGCGCCAGGACCGAAGAGCGCCTGCTGCAACAACATGGCGATCGCATCGCCGTGCTCGTGCCCTATGCCACGTTCGGCAACGCGATCGATCTCGGCCGCTATGCCTGGCTGCAAAAGCATTACGACGTCGGCGTGGTGATCGATGCCGCATCCTCGCTCGGCACGATCGACGCGGCGGGACATGGCTTTGGCCAAAACGCGCCGTTCGCCGCGGTCTATTCGATGCACGCCACCAAAACCTTCGCGGTCGCCGAAGGCGGCTTGATTCACAGCGGCGACGCCGGTTTGATCGCGACGCTGCGCGCGATGATCAATTTCGGCTTCGAGGGGACACGCAGCGCGACCTTGCTCGGGCTCAACGCCAAGCTGCCGGAAATCACCGCGGTACTGGCGCAGGCCAAGCTCGCCGAGATCGGGGCGATCTGCGACGCGCGCGCGGCGATCGAAGCGGCGTATCGCGACAGTCTCGCCGGGTTCACGCTGCAGGCCGTGCAGGGCCTGCGCCGCGCGATGCAGTTCATGCCCGTATTGCTGCCCCAGCCACTGGTGGCGAAGCGCGACGCGATCGCGGCGCGGCTCGAACGGGAAGGCGTCGGCACCGGGCGGTATTTCAGTCCGCATCTCGGGCAGCAGCCCTTGTTCCGGGCCGAAGCGCTGATCGAGCCGACGCCGCACGCCGACGACATCGCCGCGCGGCTGCTGTCGCTACCGATCACTGATGCCATGACGCCTGCCGATGCGCGCACCATCGCGGCTTTGTTCCGCCAGGCCTGCGCCGCCGAAACCGCCCGCATCCCGGCCGCGCCGCGTGCCCTTCCCGCGGCCAGCACGGTGATCGTTGGCGGCGGCCCGGCCGGCACCGCATTGCTGACGGCAGCGAGCAAGCGCGGGCAGCTTGCCGCGTTCGCGCAAGGGCTGGTCGTGGTCGAGCACGACGATGCGATCGGCGGCGGGCGGCTCGGCCGCTATGCGATTACCTCGGACAGTACCGCCACCACCTTCCTCAGCGCGGTACAGGACAATCCCTATCCCGAACTGGCCGCGATCACCGCGCATCCGGCGGGCCGCGCGGTGGCGCGTTATACCGATGCGCTCGGCGTGCCGCTGGTCGAGGCCGGGCCACTGCTGCGTGCCACCGGCGACCGGCTGGCCGATATCGTGCGCGCCCATGGCGGCACGATCCTGACCGGGCATGATGCGCTGGGCACGCGCCGCACGTCTGCGGGCCTATGGTCGACCCGCCTGCGCCGCCGCAGCGACGGCGTGGAATTCGAGCAACTGTCGCACGATATGGTCATCGCCACCGGCGGTCATCAGCCGCTCGACCGCCTCGCTGTGCAGCAGGTAGCGGGGGAATCGCTACTCGCCCAGGCCGGCGACCGATTGCTCCAGTCGGATGAGGTGCTGGCGCTCGGCGGTTATGCCAAGCTCGCCGATCTGCTCGCGGGCAAGCGCAATCCCCGGATCGCGGTGATCGGCGGCTCGACCAGCGCGCTGGCGACGATCGCGTTGATCCTCAAGCAGGTGCCCGCTTTGCCGTTCGGCGCCGGCGGCATCACGCTGCTGCATCGCCGCCCCCTGCGCCCCTTCTATCCTTCGGTCGAGGCGGCGCACGCCGATGGCTTCGACGATTTCTCGGCGCCGGATATCTGCCCGGTGAGCGGCTTCGTCTATCGGCTTGCCGGCTTCCGGCTGGAGGCACGCGATCTCGTGCTGCGCCTGCTCGGCGTGGATGGCCGCGCGCCCGATCCGCGCATCGCCACGCACCGCATCACCGGCGCTGACGATGCCGCCGCCCGCGCCCATCTGGCTGGGGCCGATATCGTCATCGCCGCGCTCGGCTATCGTCCGCACGCACTGCCGGTGCGCACGCCGCGCGGCCGCACGATCGCGCTCGCCGCACATCAAGGCAGACCGATGGTCGACCGCCATTGCCGCGTGCTCGATGCACAGGATGCGCCGCTCCCAGGCCTATACGGTATCGGCCTTGCGGCCGGCTTCGTGCCGTGGGGCGATCTTGGCGGCGAAGCAAGCTTCTCCGGCCAGGCCAACGGCCTGTGGCTGTGGCAGAATGCGGTCGGCCAGATGATCGTCGATCAGATCTTCGAGCGCCGCGCCGCCGACGCCCCCGGCAGCGCACGCGCAGCATGACCGCGCCAACGGTCAGCGTGATCATGGCGGCGTATAACGGTGCCGCATTCCTGCCGGCGACGATCGCCAGCCTGCAGGCGCAGACCTTCACCGATTTCGAAGTCGTGATCGTCGACGATCGCTCGACCGACGATACGCGCGCGGTGCTCGCCGCGATCGACGACCCGCGCTTCCGCATCGTCGAGAGCCCGATCAATCAGGGTCCGGTGCGCACCCGCAACCATGCCGTGGTGCAGGCGCGGGGACGCTATCTGGCGGGTCTCGATCAGGACGATCTGTGCCGGCCCGACCGGCTGCGCGCCCAGGTCGCCTATCTCGACGCACATCCGGATACCGTGCTGCTCGGCACTGCCGCGGCCTATCTCGACGATGACGTGATCAATCCCGCGGTGCGCACCGCACATACCACGCCGGCGCTGATCGAATGGCTGCTGCTGATCGAGAACCCGCTCGTCTGGTCCTCCGTCATGCTCCGCGCCGACGCCATCGGCGACCCCTTCACCGACCCCGACCGGCTCTATGCCGAGGATTTCGATCTCTATCACCGCATGGCGCGCCGCGGCCGCATCGCGCGGCTCGATACGCCGCTGGTCCTGTACCGGCGCCACGAGGGCGGCGCCTCGCAACGCTATACCGAGACGATGTATGCCAATGCCGCGGCGGTGCTGGCCGGCGCTTATGCCGAGCCGTTCGGCGACCAGGCCGACGACATTGCCGGCCTGGTGATCCGCCACATGATGGCACAACTGCCAGTGCCCGATGGCGCGACACTCCGCCGGCTCGGCGACGCGCTGGCGCGGCTGCAGGCGCACTTCTTCGCGCAGCGGCCGATCGGCGCCGAGGACCGCAAGCTGATCCGCTGGGAAACCGCGCGACGCTGGGGCCATACCAGCCGCTGTGCGCTGCGCAGCGGCACGATCGGCTTGCACGACGCGATCACCGCGCGGCCCGATCATCTCGGCCTCGGCCATACCGGGTTCGAGGATCTCGCACTGTCGCGGCTGATCGGCGGTGCCCGCGCGGTCAAACGACGCTATAGCAGGTGATGCGCGCGCCGCCGTACCGAAAGCACCCCGCATGCAGCACGATTACACCAGTCGCATCGAATGGACCGGCAATCGCGGCACCGGCACCAGCGGCTATCGCGATTACGACCGCAACTGGACCGTCGCGACGCCGGGCAAGCCGCCGATCGCCTGTTCCAACGATCCGCTGCTGGGCGGCGATCCGACGCTACACAATCCCGAGGATCTGCTGCTCGCCAGCCTCTCGGCCTGTCACATGCTCTGGTATTTACATTATGCCAGCGTCGCCGGGATCACCGTGCTCGGCTATCGCGACGATCCGATCGGCCGCGGCGACAGTATGCCCAACGGCGCCGGCCGCTTTCTCGCCGCCACGCTGCGCCCGCATATCGCCCTCGCCCACGGCAGCGACGTCGCCGCCGCGGATGCGATCCATGCCGATATCCACAAGGTCTGCTTCATCGCCCGCTCGGTCAATTTCCCGGTCGGCTATGCGGCGACCTATTCGGTCGCTTGAGCCTTGCGCGCGAAACCATGCGACAGGCCGGCAAATGTCTGTTATACCGGGCCCATCGTGTGACATTGCCCACAAGCATCGCACGGCTGAGAGACTTCACGCGCTCCCGCTTGTAAAAGCCCCGGAGCCCTGTTCTTGGCCCCTCGATACCCTGCTCGCAGGTAAACGGATGGTACGGATGCCTGGACTAAAGTCCCGGGCTCCGCGCGATTGGGCTGTTCTTTCGTACCGTCGTCGGCCCCTGGCCGGCGATACGACCGCGATCGAAAGCACCGGCCGAGGCCGGACGGTGCTTTCGGCTTTTCTTCCCGGCTTCGTCTACCCAAGGAAATACCTATGCCGATCGGCACCGTAAAATTTTTCAACGCGGACAAGGGCTATGGCTTCATCGCGCCTGAAGGCGGCGGGAACGACGCCTTTGTGCACATCAGCGCTGTCGAAGCAGCTGGCATGCGCACGCTCGATAAGGAGCAGCGCGTCTCCTACGAGCTGGAGCAGGACCGCCGCGGCAAGATGTCGGCCGTGAACCTCGCTTCTGCGTGATTGATGTCGGCGGGCGTCGGAGCGATCCGGCGCCCACCACTCTCTCCACCTGGAACACGAGGAATTTCCCACGAATACCACCGCCATGTTCTATCGCGATCGTGCCCGTCAGGCCCAGACCGACGCCGATTCCGCGACCCTCGATAATGTCCGCGACCGCTGGACGCGCGCCGCCAAGGCGTGGGACGAGATGGCTACGCGCGCGGAAAAGACCGCCGATCGCCGTGCCGTCAACGAGGAAGCCAAGGCGTTGCCGGGTGAAGACGACGATTAGACCGTCGCATTGCCGCCGGGCGGCTTGATCGCCGCCCCCTCACTCCGCTAGCCAGCATCGCATGATTGCCAGCGCCCCCCTGCCCGACACCGACGAGTCCGCTGCCGCCGAGCTGGCCGCTCTCGCCGCCGAGATCGCGCGGCACAATGCGCTCTATCACACCGAGGATGCGCCGGAGATATCCGACGCCGCCTATGACGCGCTGATGCGCCGCAACGCCGCGCTCGAAGCCGCCTTCCCGCACCTGATCCGCGCCGATTCGCCAAGCCGCTCGGTCGGCGCCGCGCCCGCCGGGCATCTTGCCAAGGTCGCGCACGCCCGCGCCATGTTCAGCCTCGACAACGCCTTTGCCGATGCCGACGTGGCGGACTTTGTCGGTCGCGTGCGCCGTTTCCTCAGCCTCGCCGACGATGCGCCGGTCGCGCTTACCGCCGAGCCCAAGATCGACGGCCTGTCCTGTTCGCTGCGCTACGAGAATGGCCGCCTGGTCCAGGCGTTGACCCGCGGCGACGGCCAGGTCGGCGAAGACGTCACCGCCAACGTCCGCACGATCGGCGACATTCCGCCAACGCTGCCGGCCGGCGCCCCGGCGGTGTTCGAGGTGCGCGGCGAAGTCTATATGGCCAAGTCGGATTTCGCCGCGCTCAACGCCCGCCTGCTGGCCGAAACCGGGGCGACGGGCAAGGAAGCGCGGCAATTCGCCAACCCGCGCAATGCCGCCGCCGGCTCGCTGCGCCAGAAGGACGCCGCCGTCACCGCCTCGCGCCCGCTGCGCTTCTTCGCCTGGGGCTGGGGCGAGACCAGCGCACTGCCCGGCAACACGCAAAGCGCGGTAATCGCCGCGATCCGCGCCTGGGGCTTCCCGGTCACCGCGCAGTTCCAGCCCGCCGGCACGCTCGATCAGGGCCTCGACGCCTATCGCCGGATCGAGCACGAGCGCGCCGATCTGCCGTTCGATATCGACGGCGTGGTCTACAAGCTCGACCGGCTCGACTGGCAGCAGCGGCTGGGCTTTGTCGGCCGCGCGCCGCGCTGGGCGATCGCGCACAAATTCCCCGCCGAACGCGCCGAGACGACGCTCAACGATATCGAGATCCAGGTCGGTCGCACCGGCAAGCTGACCCCCGTCGCCAAGCTCGAACCGGTCACTGTCGGCGGCGTCGTGGTGCGCAACGCGACGTTGCACAATGCCGACGAGATCGCCCGGCTCGGCGTGCGCCCCGGCGACCGCGTGATCCTGCAGCGCGCCGGCGACGTTATCCCGCAGATCGTCGAGAATCTGACGCGCGATGCCGACCGCCCCGCCTGGACCTTCCCGGCGCACTGCCCGCGCTGTGGCTCGGAAGCGGTCGCCGAGGAGGGCGAAGTCGATGTGCGCTGCACCGGCGGGCTGATCTGCCCGGCGCAGCGGCTCGAACGGTTGAAGCATTTCGTCAGCCGCGGCGCGCTCGACATCGATGGCCTGGGCGAAAAGACCCTGGTCGAACTGCTCGATCTGAATTGGATCGCCGAGCCGGCCGACATCTTCCGGCTCACTGCACACCGAGAGGAATTGCTCGGCCGCGACGGCTGGCAGGCCAAATCGGTCGATGCATTGCTCGCCGCGATCGACGCCAAGCGCGCGCCCGATGCCGCGCGGCTGCTGTTCGGCCTCGGCATCCGCCATATCGGCGCGATCACCGCGCGTGACCTGCTCAAGCGCCTCGTCACCTTGCCCAATGTCCGCCAGCTCGCCGACGACATCATCGCGCTGCGCGACGCCAACCCGCCGGCGATCGGCGAAAGCGCACAGAAACACCGTACCCGCCTAGACAAGGTGATCGCCGACCATATCGGGATCGAGAATGTCGGCGCTGCGGTCGGCCATGCGCTGGCGGACTTCTTCCACGAGCCGCACAACCGCGCGGTATGGGACGATCTGCTGGCGCAGGTCTCGCCACCCGATTTTCTGGTCGAGACGCGCGACTCGCGGGTCAGCGGCAAGACCGTCGTGTTCACCGGCACGCTGGAGACGATCAGCCGCGACGAGGCAAAGGCGCAGGCCGAGTCGCTGGGCGCCCGCGTCTCGGGATCGGTATCGGCCAAGACCGATCTCGTTGTCGCGGGCCCCGGCGCCGGATCGAAGCTGAAGAAGGCCGCCGAGCTTGCCATCGAGGTGATCGACGAGGCCGAATGGGCACGGATCGTCGCTGTAGCATCATGATACCAACCGCTTAGCGGCCACTCCTGATGTGATGCCTTTTTGCAACGCAGCAAGAAACGTTACGACCAACCCTATCAACGTGACCAGGATGTCATGTAACCGAAATATTGGGAGCGCAGGGGCGCCTGCAACGGACAACGATCCGCAGGACCAGGGCGCGTAGGGCTCAAAAGGGAAAACTTCATGAGAAACAATTTGTTCCTTGGTGTGGCAGCGATTGCGCTGCTCGCACCCGCCGCCGCGATGGCGCAGGAAACCACCACGACGATCCGCGGTACCGTGACGCAGGATGGCGCGCCCGTTGCCGCTGCTGATGTCGTCGTTCTGAACACCGCCACCGGCTCGCGCGCGACGACGACGACGACGGCCGATGGGTCGTTCAGCCTGTCCGGCCTGCTGCCCGGCGGCCCCTACACCGTCGAAGTGACGAGCGCGCAGGGCAACGCCTCGGTCACCGACATCAACACGATCGTCGGCCAGCCATACACGGTGCCGGTCGAGATCACGGCTGACACGGCCGACATCGTCGTTACCGCATCGTCCGTTGCCGGCGCCGGCACTACCTCGGACGGTCCGCAGACGGTGCTCAGCCGCACCGACATCGCCGCCGTGGCGACCGTCAACCGCGACATTCGCGATCTCATGCGCCGCGATCCCTTCGCCCGTATGGAAGACACCGCCTCGGGTGGTCGCTCGATCTCCTTCGCTGGCGTCAACCCGCGCTTCAATCGCTTCTCGATCGACGGCGTGATCGTCAGCGACAATTTCGGCCTCAACCCCGATGCCAACCCCACGCGCCGTGGCCCGGTACCGATCGATTCGATCGGCCAGTTCTCGGTCTCGATCGCGCCTTACGACGTCCGCCAGGGCAACTTCCTCGGCGGCGCGGTGGATGCCGTGCTGCAGACCGGTACGAACAAGTTCCACGGCACTGGTTTCTATTCGCAGAACACCGATGGCCTGTCGGGCGAGAAGATCGGCGGTACCGACACCAACCTCGACTATAAGAGCGAGACCTATGGCGCGACGCTGTCCGGCCCGATCATCAAGGACAAATTATTCTTCATGATCTCGGGCGAGCGCAACACGCAGGGTAATCCGTTCTCGCCTGCGCTGACCGTCATTCCCGGCCTGACCACCGACAAGATCAATGCGGTTCAGGCCGCGGCATCGTCGGCCTTCAACGGCTACGAAGCAGGTGGCATCCTCGCCCTGTCGCAGGACAAGGACGAGAAATTCGTCGGCAAGCTGACCTGGAACATCACCGACAAGCAGCGCCTGTCGGTGTCGTACATCAATGCCTATGACGAAAACCAGATCCAGGGCAACGTCAGCACCAGCAGCTCGACCCCCGGCTTCGGCCTCGAATCGAACAGCTATGGCGGCACCGAATTGCTCCGCGCCGGCATCGCGCAGCTCAATTCGACCTGGTCGGACACGTTCTCGACCGAAGCGCGCTTCCTGTACAAGAGCTATGAGCGTGGCCGCCCGGCCGGCGGCGCGCCGCTGTCCCAGTTGCGTGTCTGCACCGATGCCACCAACGGTTCGGCGATCGGTTCGCCGGCCAACACGACCAACGACACGCCCACGTCGTGCGGCTCGAACAACCCGATCCTGTCGCTCGGCACGGAAAATTCGACCCAGTCGAACGTGTTCAACACCGACACCTATGGTGGCTCGCTCGTCGCGCGCCTGACCATGGGCAAGCATGATCTGCGCGTGTTCGGCGAAATGAACCGCGTCGGCATCTTCAACCTGTTCCTGCAGAACACGTTGGGTAACTATTACTTCGACTCGATCGAAGATTTCCGGGCACGGACGGCAAGCTCGGTCACGTACCAGAACACCGCGACCGGCAATCCGGACGACGCCGCTGCCGACTTCAACTACACGCAGTTCACCTTCGGCATCCAGGACGACGTCGCCGTCACCGATCGCCTGAACGTCAATTTCGGCGCCCGCTACGACACGTTCGCTGCGCCGACGGCGGTGCCGCTCAACGCCGGCTTCACCGCGCGGTACGGCTTCTCCAACACCAGCACGATCAAGGGCAAGGGCCTGTTCCAGCCGCGCGCCGGCTTCGATTGGGAGCCGATCGACGATTTCAAGATCCGCGGTGGCGCCGGTATCTTCGGCGGCGGCACGCCTGACGTGTATCTGTCGAACAGCTATTCCAATGCCGGTGCTGGCATCGGTGGAGTGTCGATCAACTCGGTGACCGTGCAGCGCTGCGCGATCAGCGCAGCATGCACCACCGGCTATCAGCTGAACGGCGCCAACATTCCGGTCGCGCAGGGGCAGTCGCTGCTCAATAACGTCACGGGCACGTCGATCCCCGCTGGCTTGCAGGCGCAGATCCCCAATACCGGGGCAAACGGCCTGGCCAATATCAACGCGCTGGATCCGGATTTCGAAATCCCCAACGTTACCAAGGCAACCCTGTCGGCCGATTGGACGCCGCGCAACTTCCTGGGCGGCGGCTGGCACTTCGGCGCCGATTACTATTTCAGCAAGACCAATGCCGCGGTGTTCTTCACCGATCTGCGCTCCACCGTGATCGGCAAGCTGCCTGACGGCCGCGATCGTTACGGTCCGCTCGTCGGCACCAACACCAACACGGACATCCTGCTGACCAACTCCAGCAAGGGCCGCAGCCATATCGGTGTCGTCCGCGTCGAAAAGAACTTCGATTTCGGCCTCGATCTCGGCCTGTCCTATGCGATCCAGGACGTGAAGGATCAGGCACCGGCAACCTCGTCGACGGCCGGCTCCAACTATGGCAACGGCGCCTTCATCGATGGCAGCGGTGCCGCTTACGGCACGGCGAACGATCAGGTGAAATGGTCGTTCAAGTACAGCGCGGGCTTCAACCACGCCTTCTTCGGCGACTATAAGACCATCATTCAGCTGTTCGGTGAAACCCAGGCGGGTCGCCCGTACAGCTTCACGATGGAGGATGCCGCAAACGTGACCCGGAGCGCCGTATTCGGTGTCACCGGCCGTGACGATCGCTTCCTGCTGTACGTGCCGACCGGCACGACCGACCCGATCGTCAGCTATGACAGCACGGCAACGCAGAATGCGCTTGAAGGCCTGATCGGCAACACCAAGCTGAAGGACTTCCGCGGCAAGATCGCCCCGCGCAACCTCGCGCGGTCGCGGGCTTATACCCGCCTCGATCTTCATCTCGAGCAGCAGCTGCCGACCTTCGTGGGCAACTCACGCATCTCGGTCTTTGCCGATATCGAGAACCTGCCGAACCTGCTGAACAAGAATTGGGGTGGCTTCCGCCAGGCAGTGTTCCCGTATGTCGAAGATACTGTGCGGGTGCAGTGCCTTTCGGCACCGGTCGCAACGGGAACGGCGCCGACGTCGGGCCAGATCAACAGCGCACCGAACCAGCCCTGCGTGCAATACCGTTACTCGAGCTTCATCGAGCCTAACGCCAAGCAGCTGGAAATCCGCCGCTCGCTCTACCTGATCCGTATCGGCGCCCGCTTCAGCTTCTGATCGCCGCCCGAGCGCTAACAGAAAGGCCGCCGTCCCAATCGGGACGGCGGCCTTTCTTTATCTTAGCCCCGCTGCAGGGGACGGGCTCAAGTACGATTCACCGCATCAGCACCAGTTCTTCCGCCATCGACGGGTGCAGCGCGACCGTCTGGTCGAACGCGTCCTTGGTCAGGCCGGCCTTCACCGCGATCGCCGCCGCCTGCAGGATCTCCGGCGCGTCCGGGCCGATCATGTGCAGCCCGAGCACCTTGCCGGTGTCGCTGTCGCAGACCATCTTGTAGAGCGCGCGCTCGTTGCGGCCGGCCAGCACGTTCTTCATCGGGCGGAAATCGGACGTATAGACCTTGCACGAGCCGAGCTTGTTCTTCGCCTCGCTCTCGGTCATTCCCACGCCCGCCATCGGCGGATGGCTGAACACTGCCGCCGGGATATTCTCGTAATCGACCCGCGTCGGCTTGCCGCCGAACACGCTGTCGGCAAAGGCCTGGCCCTCGCGGATCGCGACCGGAGTCAGCTGCACGCGGTTGGTCACGTCGCCCACCGCATAGATGCTGTCACAGGTCGAGCGATTGTCGTCGTCGACGACCACGGCGCCTTTCGCGTCGAGCTCCACGCCAGCGTTCGCCAGCCCCAGCCCTTCGGTATTGGGCTCGCGTCCGGTGGCGAACATCACGCAATCGACGGTGATCGGCTCGTGCCCCGACATGCTGACCTTGAGGCAGCCATCGTCGAGTTGCTCGATCCCCTGGAACTCGGCGTGGAAGCGGAATTCGATTCCCTTCATCATCGAGATCTGCAGCAGGCGATCGCGGATCGATTCGTCATAGCCGCGCAGGATCACGTCGCTGCGGTTGATCAGCGTGACGTGCGCGCCGAGCTGGTGGAAGATCCCGGCGAATTCGTTGGCGATATAGCCCGCGCCGGCGATCAGGATGCGCTTGGGCACCGCGTCCAGATGGAATGCCTCGTTCGAGGTGATGCCGAGCTCGGCACCGGGGCAATCGGGCACCGAGGGCCGGGCACCAGTGGCGATCAGGATCGTCTTGGCGGTGATCTCGCGCCCGCCGGCCAGTTTCACATTGTGCGGGCCGGTGACCTCGGCGCGTTCGGCGATGATCTCGACATCGTGGTTGGTCAGCGTGTTGGTATAGGCGCCGTTGATCCGGTCGACCTCCTCCATCACATTGTCGCGCAGCACCTTCCAGTCGAAGTCGTACGTGTCGGGCACGTTCCAGCCGAAGCGCTTGGCGTCCTTCAGATCCTCGGCGAAATGTGCGCCGTAGATCAGCAGTTTCTTGGGCACGCAGCCGCGGATCACGCAGGTCCCGCCGACGCGATATTCCTCGGCGATCGCCACCTTGGCGCCGTGCGCGGCAGACACGCGCGCGGCGCGCACCCCGCCGCTGCCGGCACCGATGACGAACAGGTCGTAGTCGTAGTCACTCATGATACATTCCTAGTGCCGTCATCCTGACGACAGGCAGGATCCATTTCACCTGTCGGGCGATCATCCGTGTGGCGCGATGGATCCTGACGTTCGTCAGGATGACGGGTGTGTTGGGAGCGGTCGGCTTACCCGAACGCCCGCTTGATCAGATCGTCGGTCGAGGCATCGAAGCTCTGCCCGCCCTCGACCGCCGCCTTGGCCATTTCCTTGCCCAGCTCGACGCCGAACTGGTCGAACGAATTGATCCCCAGCAGCACGCCGTTGACGAACACGCGGTGCTCGTAGAACGCGATCAGCGCGCCCAGCGAGCGGGCATCGAGATCCTCGAGCAGGATCGTCGCGCTCGGCCGGTCGCCCGAATAGCTGCGCGCCGGATCGTCGGTCTGCTTGCCCGCCATCAGCGCGGCGCCTTGCGCGAACGCATTCATCAGCAGCTGCCGGTGATGCTCCTCGCCCAGCGTATCGCCCGGCTCGATACAGGCGACGAATTCGACCGGCACGAGATGCGTGCCCTGATGCAGCAGCTGGAACACGGCATGCTGCGCCTCGGTACCGACCCCGCCCCAGGTGATCGCCGCGCTCGGCCGGCCGAGCGGCTCGCCATCGGTCGTCACGGCCTTGCCGTTCGATTCCATCTCCAGTTGCTGGAGATAGGGCGGCAGCAGTTTCAGCCGCTGATCATAAGCGAAGGTCGCGCGCGTCTCGGCGTGGCGCACCTGCGTGTAATAGAGATCCGCAAAAGCGGCGAGCGCCGGCGCATTCTCGTGCAAGGCGGTGAGGCGGAAATGCCGGTCCATCTCGGCTGCGCCTTCGAGCAGTTCCTCGAAACAGTCCCAGCCCAGCGCCAGCGCCGCGGGAAAGCCGATCGACGACCACAGGGAGTACCGCCCGCCGACGCTTTCGCTGAACGGCAGGATGCGCGTCTCGTCCACGCCCCATTCCAGTGCCTTGTCGGGATCGGCGGTCAGCGCGATCACCTTGCCGTACACGTCCGACACGCCGTGCTCCGACATCCATTGCAGCACGCTCTGCGCGTTGGTCATCGTCTCGGTGGTGGTGAAGGTCTTGGAGGCGATGACCAGCAACGTGGCATCGGGATCGAAGCGCTTGAACGCATCCTCCAGCGCCACGCCATCGATATTGGCGACGATCGCCACGTCGTAGCGATCGGCATCGCGCCCCAGCGCGTCGATCAGCAGGTCGGGGCCCAGCGCCGATCCGCCGATCCCGACATGCAGGATATGCCGCACCGGCCCGAGCGCATCCGCCTCGATCGCGTCGATCAGCGCGCGCATCCGCGATTGCAGCGCGCGTGCCTTGGCCACGGCCTCTTCCGACCCCTCACCGCGCTCGGCGGTATGTTCGACCGCGCGCCCCTCGGTGACGTTGACCACCTCCCCGCCGAACAGCGCCTCGCGCTTGGCGCTCAGCCCCTGCGCCTTGGCCAGCGCCTCGAACGCCGCCACCGCCTCGCGCGTCAGATGCGTCTTGGACCAATCGAAATGCAGCCCCGCCACATCCAGTGAAAAGGCTTCGAGTCGTCCGCTATCGCCGGCGAACAGGTCGGTCAGCGGGCGGGCAGGCAGCGCCTCGATCGCGCTCCAGTCGGCAGTGGGCATCGGTCACCTCGGAATTGTCTTGTGGCTGTTAGATCGGCCTAGCGCCCGCGGGTTACAACCGCCAGCTTGACGCTTGGGTCCCGCCGCCGCAAACCGCGCCAATGTCCGATATCGATACCTTGTCCAGCGACACCGCGCCCGTCGCGCCTGCGCCTGCGAAACCTAGATCCGAGACGCGCGAGACGCTGACCTTCCTGCTCAAGCTGATGGTCGTGGTGCTGATCTTCCGCAGCTTCATCTTTTCGCCTTTCTCGATTCCCAGCGAATCGATGCTGCCGCGGTTGCTGATCGGCGACTATCTGTTCATCTCGAAATGGAATTACGGCTATTCGAAGCATTCGCTGCCGTTCAGCGTGCCGCTGATCCCCGGCCGGATCTTCGCCAATCTGCCGACGCGCGGCGACGTCGTGGTGTTCAAGGCGCCACCGGGCAACAGGACGGATTACATCAAGCGCGTCATCGGCCTGCCCGGCGACACGATCCAGATGCGCGACGGGCAGCTGATCCTCAACGGCGTCGCCGTGCCCAAGGAGCGCATCGCCGATTTTACGCTGCCGCTGACGCCCAATTTCGGGCCGCAGGAATGCGGCGCCGCCTATCAGGACACCGACAAGGGCCAGCCGATCTGCCGCTACGAGCGCTTCCGCGAGACGCTCCCCGGCGGCCGCAGCTATGACGTGCTCGATCGCGGCACCACGATCGCCGACGATACCGGCGTCTTCGCTGTCCCGGCCGGCCATGTCTTCATGATGGGCGACAATCGCGACGACAGCGCCGACAGCCGCTTTCCGCAGGTCGAAGGCCAGGGCATCGGCATGGTCCCGCTTGAAAATCTCGAGGGCAAGGCGGTGATCGGCTTCTTCTCGACCGACGGCAGCGCCTCCTGGCTGCTGCCCTGGACCTGGTTCACCGCCGCGCGCTGGAGCCGCATCGGGGAAGGCTTTTGAGCCTATCTCCCGTCGGCAATCTGGGCGACTGGCTTGAATCGATCCTCGGCCATCGCCCGGCCGATCTCGCCCCGTTCGAACGCGCGCTGACGCATGGCAGCCAGGCCAAGGCCAATTACGAGCGGCTCGAATTCCTCGGCGATCGCGTGCTCGGCCTTGTCATGGCGGAATGGCTGTTCACGCTGTTTCCCGGCGAACCGGAAGGCGCGCTGTCAAAGCGCTTGAATGCCGTCGTCACCGGCGCGGTGTGCGCCGATGTCGCGCGCGGCCTGGGTGTCGCGCAGCATCTGAAGCTCGGCAAGCAGGCGCGCGACGATGGTGCGACCGACAGCGACAATGTGCTCGGCGACGTGATGGAGGCGCTGATCGGCGCACTGTATCTCGATGCCGGGCTGGATGCCGCGCGCACCGCGGTGCGCACTGCCTGGGGCGACCGCGTCAAGGCGCAGAGCGTCGCGCCGCAGCATCCCAAATCCGCGCTGCAGGAATGGGCTGCGGCGCACAATCGCCGCACACCGGCCTATGACATTATCGACCGCTCCGGCCCGCACCACGCCCCGCGCTTCACCGTCAAGGCGAGCATCGGCACGCTCGCCGAGGCGACCGCCGAGGGCAGTTCGAAACAGGAAGCGGAAACCGCCGCCGCCGCCGCCTTGCTGGCGGCGCTGACCAACGGAACCAAGAAATGACTGAACCCACACAACATTGCGGCCTGATCGCCATCCTCGGCGCGCCCAATGCCGGCAAGTCGACGCTCGTCAATGCGCTGGTCGGGCAGAAGGTGGCGATCGTCAGCCCCAAGGCGCAGACCACCCGCGTGCGCCTGATGGGCGTGGCGATCGAGGGCGACACGCAATTGCTGCTGGTTGATACCCCGGGCATTTTCGAGCCCAAGCGCCGGCTGGATCGCGCGATGGTCTCCGCCGCCTGGGGTGGCGCCGAGGGCGCCGATATCCTAGCGCTGGTGGTCGATGCAAAGGGCGGGCTCGGCAGCAAGGTCACCGGCATCGTCGAGAGCATCGCCGGCCGCTCCGAGCCTAAATACCTGATCCTCAACAAGGTCGATCTTGCCGATAAGGCGAAGTTGCTCGTCCATGCCGAGAAGCTGAACGCGCTCGTGCCGTTCCAGGAGACCTTTTTCGTCAGCGCCACCACCGGCGATGGCCTGGCCGATCTCAAGGCGCATCTGGCGAAGGCCATGCCGGAAAGCCCGTGGCATTATCCCGAGGACCAGGTGTCGGACGCCACCGAGCGCAGCCTCGCCTCGGAAGTCACGCGCGAGCAGCTCTATCTCCAGCTCCACGCCGAACTGCCGCAATCGAGCGCGGTCGAAACCGAGCAATATAACGAGCGCCAGGATGGCTCGCTCGAGATCCACCAGCAGATCCTGGTCGAACGCCCCACGCAGCGCGCGATCGTGCTTGGCAAGGGCGGCACGCGCATCAAGGAAATCGGTGCCCGCGCCCGCGCCGAGCTCAGCAGCATCATGGGCCGCCCGGTGCATCTGTATCTGCACGTGAAAGTGAAGCCCGGCTGGGACGAGGAACGCGACGTCTATCGCGACATGGGCCTCGATTGGGTGGAGTGAGCCTTCTTAATCCTCCCCGGCACGGGGAGGGGGACCGCGCGCTTCTTCAGCGCGTGGTGGAGGGGGTGGGCCGGTAACGCAGCCGCCGCGCTGCCGGCCCACCCCCTCCGTCAGCCTACGGCTGCCACCTCCCCGTTCCGGGGAGGATCAAGCCAGCACTTCTTCCACCCAATCCGGCACCAGCACACCCGCCGCCCCCAGCCGCGTCTCGCCGAAAAACACGCTTCCGCCGGACGGCTCCAGATTGAGCTCCAGCGTCCGGCTCCCGTAATAGCGCGCGGTCTGCACGAACCCCGCCGCCGGATACACTGCGCCCGACGTGCCGATCGACACGAACAGGTCGCAGTCCTTAAGCGCCGCATCGATCCGCTCCATCGCGTACGGCATCTCCCCGAAGAACACGATATCCGGCCGCACCGCTGCCGCACCGCACGCACCGCACGCCGTTCCCGGCGGCATCGCCCCGGTACATGCCCGTCGATCCCCGCACGCCGCGCACAAGCCGGAGTTCAGTTCCCCATGCATGTGCAGCAGCCGCCTGGCGCCGGCGCGCTCGTGCAAATCATCGACATTCTGCGTCACGATCAGCAGATCGCCCTTCCACGCCGCATCCAGCCGCGCCAGCGCGACATGCGCCGCATTGGGCTGGACACCCGCCAGCGCCGCGCGCCGCAGGTCGTAGAACCGGTGCACCAGCGCGGGATCGTCCGCCAGCGCCTCGGGCGTGCACACATCCTCGACCCGGTGCCCCTCCCACAATCCGCCGGGCCCCCGAAACGTGGCGATACCGCTTTCGGCGGAAATGCCCGCGCCGGTCAGGATGACGATGTTTTCGATGTCACGCATGGCGGTCATCTAAGCCGGCGTCGCGACTTCTGCCAATCGGCCACGATAGCGCGGTTCGATATATGTCCTGCTTTCTGCGCAGCAGCTTTTCAGCCCGATGGAGCCAGATCTCGATCAGTGCGCGTTGGCGCCAATACCAAGAAATCGCCATACGAGGCCGTGGGAAATGACGCCCCTGTTCCTCGATTTGCAGCGATGAGCCATTCTTAACACAAGCTTCACCCTTTCATCGTTACGGCAACAAAATGAATTTGCCGTTGTCCCCCCAGACGATGCCGCCCGCCTGGCACGGGCATGACCGGCTGGACGCGCTGATTGCGTGGTCGACCGCGCTTTCGCGCCCCCATGCACGCACCGTGACTGCCGCAGCCATCGTCATCGCCGGACTCGCCGATTGGGCGACAGGAAATACGCTGTGGTTCGGCCCGATCTACCTGCTGATCGTCTGCATGCCCGCCTGGACCTTGGGGGGGCGCGAAGCCGCGCTGAGCAGCGCCGCCTGTGTGGCGGTATCGCTCGCCGCGAACGGTTTGGATGCCTATCCGCTCGGTCACACCGCGATCGTCTGGAACATGGCGATGCGCATCCTGGCCGTGACGATCATCATCGTATTGATGTCCGGCGCGCGTCGCTCGCACGATCACGAATGGCATCGCGCACGCAGCGATCCCTTGACCGGTCTCGTCAACGAGCAGGCCTTTTATGACAACGCCATTGTGGCCGCGAGGCATCGGGCATGGGGCATACTCGCCTATGTCGATCTCGACGGCTTCAAACAAATCAACGACCGCCACGGCCATGCCGCGGGGGACGAAGCGCTACAGGCCTTCGCGACCGGTGTGCGCGACTTGCTTCGATCAGGCGACGTGTTCGCGCGGATCGGGGGTGACGAATTCCTGCTGTTCCTGCCGGTCGACAGCGAAGCCGAGGGCTATCGGCTCGCCGAGACGCTGCACCGGCGGATGAACTGCATGCCGTTGCCGTTCGCGCTGGGCTGCAGCATCGGCGCCCTGATGTTGGACCTGAGCGAAACCGGTGTCGACAAGGCCCAGGTCGGTGTCGCCGACCGACTGATGTACGAAGCCAAGAACGAGGGCGGCGCCATCCGGATCCGCACCGCCGGCGCGCCGGACGGCGGTCGCCGGCAGGCCGCGGCCAACGATCACTGCGCCCAGCCCAGCCTTATGTCGGTCTCGAGCGTCCTGACCTGACCTTTGCCTGCGTGTCGCGTAACGGCGTTGCGCGGAACAATCGAATCCATCGCGTCGCCGATGACCCGGCGAAGGCTCTTGCCGGCAGCCGGCGCGCTCTCCATCGCACAGCGCGACGGCAGCCGCTCACCGCCGTCACGCACACCACGCATGGCCCCCCGCCACAAACCTCGCTAAACGCCGCGCCATGCGTGCCCGCAAGCCCGATCATCATCTGACGCTGCACCGCAAGGGCAGCACCCCGCCCTGGCTGTCGCTGCTGCTGCGCGTCGGCCTCGCCTTCGCGCTGATCGGCGTGGCACTGGGCATCTTCTGGTTCGATCGCGCCGGGCTGCGCGACAATAGCGACGGCGCGGTGAGCTTTGCCGACGTGGTCTATTTCACGATCATCACCATCACCTCGGTCGGGTACGGCGATATCGTGCCGGTCAGCACGCAGGCGCGGCTGATCGACAGTTTCCTGGTCACGCCGATCCGGCTGTTCGTGTGGCTGATCTTTCTTGGCACGGCCTATGATTTCCTGCTCAAGCGGGTGTGGGAGAAATGGCGGATGACGGTGATCCAGCAGAAACTGACCGGCCATATCGTGGTGATCGGCTATGGCACCAGCGGCTCGGAGGCGGTGAAGGAACTGATCCGGCGCGGCGCCGCGCCGGAATCGATCGTCGTGATCGACGACAGCCAGGCCGCGCTCGACCGCGCCAAGGATTGCGGCATGACGGTGATCCTGGCCGATGCCACGCGCAACGCCAGCCTGGAGGCGGTCAAGATCGCCCATGCCAAGGCGGTGATCGTTGCCGCGGGGCGCGATGACACCTCGATTCTGATCGTGCTCACCGCGCGCCGTGTCGCGCCGAGCGTATCGATCAGCGTGATCATACGCTCCGCCGACAACGAGCCGCTGGCGCATCAGGCCGGCGCCGACACGGTGATCAATCCGGCCAGCTTTGCCGGGCTGCTGCTTGCCGGATCGACCCACGGTCCACATATCGCCGATTATATGGCGGATCTCGCCGCGTCGGACGGGCGCGTCTCGTTGCGCGAGCGCGCGGTGACGCCGGACGAAATCGGCCGGCCGCTGGCCGCACTCGCCACCGGGCTCGGCGTACGCCTGTATCGCAACGGCGATTGCCACGGCTTTTGGGAGCCCGAGGCCAAGGCGCTGCAGGCCGGCGATTCGCTGGTCGAGATCGTCCCGCGCGGCGAGCCGCGCAGCGATCGCCCGGTCGCCGCGGCATGAAAGGGCTGTTCCTGCAGCACCATATTGTGGCAGCAGGATCGAGACAGCACCCTGTTCGGGGATCGCCCGCATTGCCGGCCCGCCGGGATGCGCCCCCCGCCCACCCCTTGACCAACCTTAGCCAGTCCGGACCGTTCACCTCATGACCAAAATCGGCATCATCGGCAGCGCCGGACGGATGGGGCAAGCGCTTGCCAATGCGATACCCGATATGGGCGGCACGCTGGTCGGCGGGATCGATGCCGGCGGCGATCCCGCCCCGCTCGCGCGCGACGCCGACGTGCTGGTCGATTTCTCCGCCCCGTCCGCGCTCGACGCGACGCTGGTGGCGGCCAGGCAGGCCGGCACGCCGATCATGATCGGCACCACGGGCCTGACGCCGGCGCACCACGCCCTGATCGACGCCGCTGCCGCCGATATCGCCGTGCTGCAGACCGGCAACGTGTCCCTGGGCGTCACCCTGCTCGCCAAACTGGTGCGCCAGGCGGCCGCCACGCTCGGCCCGGATTGGGATATCGAGATCGTCGAGATGCATCATCGCCACAAGGTCGACGCGCCATCCGGCACTGCGCTGCTGCTCGGCGAAGCGGCCGCCGCCGGCCGCGGCACCACGCTCGCCGAAAGCCGTGTGTCGGACCGCGCCGGGCTCACCGGCGCGCGCAGCGAGGGTACGATCGGCTTCGCGTCACTGCGCGGCGGCTCGGTCGCGGGCGATCATCAGGTGATCTTCGCCGGCACCGGCGAGCGGATCGAGATCGGCCACCGCGCCGAGGATCGTGCGATCTTCGCCAGGGGCGCAATCACCGCCGCGCTGTGGCTCGTCGGCAAGGCGCCCGGGCGCTACACGATGGACGAAGTGCTCGGCCTGTGATCGCGGCGGCATGAAGAAGGCGGACGTTTTCGACTTCTACCGGCGCCTCGCCGAGGACGATCCCCATCCCGTCACCGAGCTGGAATACGGCAACCCGTTCCAGCTCGTCGTCGCGGTCGCCTTGTCCGCGCAATCCACCGATGTCGGCGTCAACAAGGCGACGCGCGCCTTGTTCGCCGAGGTCGATACGCCCGCCAAGATGCTCGCGCTCGGCGAGGACGGGCTCAAGCGGCATATCAAGACGATCGGCCTGTTCAACACCAAGGCGAAGAACGTCATCGCGCTGTCGCAGCTGCTGGTCGACCAGTTCGGCGGCGAGGTGCCATCGACGCGCGACGCGCTCGAGCGGCTGCCCGGCGTCGGGCGCAAGACGGCGAACGTCGTGCTCAACGTCGCCTTCGGGCAGGAGACGTTCGCGGTTGACACGCATATCTTCCGCGTCGGCAACCGCACCGGCCTGGCACGCGGCAAGACGCCGCTCGCGGTCGAACTCGTGCTCGACAAGGTCACGCCCGGCCCGTTCCGGGTCCATGCGCACCATTGGCTGATCCTGCACGGCCGCTATACGTGCAAGGCGCGAACGCCGGAATGCTGGCGCTGCATCGTTCGCGATCTATGTGCGTTCAAGCCCAAGACGCCCGCGCCCAAGAGTGCTGCGTCCAAGGAGACCAAGGATGCGTAAGGTTCTGCTCGCTCTTCTGGTGATCGCCGCCGCCGCGCCCGGCGCGGCGCGGGACCGCCAGGTGCTGCCCACCGCCACGCCCGTCGGCAAGCCGGAGAGTTGCATCCCGTTGCGCAACATCCGCCAGAGCCATGTCCGCAACGATCATGTGATCGATTTCGAGATGAACGGCGGCAAGGTCTACCGTACCACGCTGCCGGGTGGCTGCCCCGGCCTCGGCTTCGAGGAAAGCTTCAGCTACCAGACCTCGCTCAGCCAGCTCTGCTCTGCCGATATCATTACCGTGCTGCGATCCCCCGGCGTGATGCGTGGCCCGAGTTGCGGCCTGGGGCCGTTCCAGCCGGTCACGCTGGCAAAACGGCCCCGTCGCTAAACAGGCTGGCGTCAGCCGCAGAGCTTTGCTACCCGCTTGATCTGCACCAGCACCCGTAGCTCAGCTGGATAGAGCGCTGCCCTCCGAAGGCAGAGGCCACTGGTTCGAATCCAGTCGGGTGCACCAGTTCCGTTTATCACTGCGCACCGGCTCTTGCGGGTCGGCGCCCGCGCCGCAGCGGTGCGATCCTATGCCACGCAAGCCGTGTCTGCATACCGTTCGGCTATCCAAGGCCGGTCGAGCCCCAGCCTGAGCGGTAGCCGAAGGCCTAATTTGCCATGGGCGACGACGCGGCCTTGGCATCCGGGACCTTGGGCAGGATGACCTCGACCCGGCGATTGCGCTGGCGGCCCGCTTCATCGTCGCTGCCGTCAGTCTTCGCGTTGGGCGCGATCGGGCGCAGTTCGCCAAGGCCGATCGTGCGCAGGCGCGCCGTATCGACGCCCTTGCCGACCAGAAAGTCCTTCACCGCCACCGCGCGCTGCTCGGAAAGTCGTTTGTTGTAGGCGTCGTCGCCCTTGGCATCGGTGTGACCCTCGATCGCAATCGGGCCGGCCGCGCCCGCGGCGATCAATTCCGCCAGCCTGGCGAGGGTCGGCTCGGCTTCGGCGCGGATCGTCGCCTTGTCGAAGTCGAAGGTGATGTCACCGGGCAGGGACACGATCGTTCCGCGGTCGCTTTCGGTCGCGCCCAATGCCGACTTGAGCTTTTCGGCGGCCGACAGGCTGCTCGTGGCCGTACCGGCGGCACCAAGCTGCGATCCGCCATTGGTCGCCGGGCCAATGCGGGACGCGGGCAATTCCCGCATGTTCGACAGCGCCGACTGATCGGAAATGGCGCCGCCGCCTGCGCTATCCAGCGGCAGCGCTATCTCGAAGCGCGGAGTCGCGGTGTAGAGACTGTCGCGGCTGCTATTGCCGTTGAAGATCAATGTGGCCGTGCCCGACGCGGGCAATTTACCCGCGAAAACGATCATGCCGTCCATCGCCTTGCCCGGCGGTACGGCCAGATCGGGCGTCGTGGCCGAGGGGACCAGCAGCAATTTTTCGCCGCTCTCGGTCAACAGGTAGCTCTGCTCGTTGCCGGCGTTCAGCTTGATGTCCCGCTCCCGGCCATTCATGACGCGGATCGCGACAGCGCTACGGTCCCCCGATCGCGTCAGCGACAGCACCTGGAGCACCGTCGCATTGGGGTGGACCGCCTGGGCATCAATCGGCTGGCCTGCGCCACCAAAACTGACCAACCCATTGTCGCACGACGCCAGCGCAAGCAACAGCGCGATCGGGGCGACGCCCCGGCTCACCGGCGCGCTCCCGCTTGCCCAGTCGCCAGCGGCAGATCGATGCGGAATCCCGGTGTCGCGGTATTCTGGTTGTCCCTCGAACCGTCCTCGTTCAGTACCAGCACGGCGCTGTTGATCGCGGGCATTCGGCCCAAGAACACGAGCTCTCCCTCGAAGGTCTGCCCCGCCGGAATCGATAGCCGCATATTGGTCGATGGCGGTGACAGATACAGCCGCTCGCCACTGTCGAGCAGCAGGTAACCGTCGCGGCTGCTGTTATAGCGATTGAGGTCGATATCCTGGTCCCGGCCGTTGATCACGCGGATGCCGACGACGGTGTCGGTCGGTCGCGACTGTAGCGAGGTCAGTTGCAGGACCGCGCCATTGGGATGGGCGACTTGAATGTCGAGTGGCTTGGCCTGGCCGCCATTCCACATATTCGGGGCGCTCGCGACAGCGGGTACGACCGCATTGCCGGCCGCATCGCCATCCGCTTTGGGCGCCGAGGGTTGCTGGCAGGCCGTGAGCGCTGCTGCGAAAGCGAGGGATATGGCAAGCTTGGGCACGGTCATTCGGCATCTCCATCGAAACGAAATGGGCAAAGCTTAGAATGCCTCAACCGCACGATTGCTCCGAGCAGCCCGTGCGACGCCCCGCGGTGCCCGCGGTCAGCGCCCCGTCCGCTTACCTAGTTTCCAGCGCAGGATGTGGGAGGCGCGAAGTCGATGAAGGCCGCCCCCGGAATCGGCAGCGCCACCGGATCGGTCAGCCGGCCGCCGGGCCGGATCGTGAAGGCCGTGACGGTCTCCCCGCCCTCGTGCGCGACGAGCAAGCGCGCGACCGCATCGAGCACGAAGAGGAAGCGCGGCGAGCGACCGCCGCTTGGCACTTCCTCGAGCATCGTCGGATCTCCCGCGGCATCGAGCGCAAATACCGCGATCGTGTCGGCGCCACGATTGCCCACATAGAGCCGATCGGCGGCGCGATTGCGCGCGATGCCGCCGACGATATTGCCCGCAACTGCGCCGGCGGAGGTTGGCCGGATCACGCCGGCGGTGAAGCCGGTCGGCCCGGCGCGGTGCAGCACGGTGAGCGTCGCGGCCATTTCGCTCGCCAGATAGACGATCGGCATGTCGGGATGGAACAGCAGGTGGCGCGGCCCCGAGCCACCCGGCGCGGCATAGGCGATGCTCAGCGGGCCGAGCGCCCCGGTCGCCGTGTCGAACGCAAAAGCCAGGATCCGGTCCGTGCCGAGATCGGCGCACCATAATAGCGTGCCGTCGGCGGCAAAGCCCACCCAATGGGCATGCGCGGTCTGCTGCCGCGCGCGATCGGGGCCGTGCCCGGAAAGGCGATGCAGCGCGATCGGCCCGCGCAGCGGGTCGCGCGCCAGCACGGCGACCGATCCGCCATAATTGGCCACCGCCAGCCAGCGGCCGGACGGGTGCAGCGCGAGGTGGCAGGGCGCGGCATCGCCGGTCTCCGCCAAGGACAAACGTCGCCAGTCCTCGTCATGGGACGCATAGCTGGCGAGCGTGCCGGCATGTTCGTCGATCAGATAGGTCTTGCCGCCCGGCGCGCGCAGCCCGAACGAGGCATCGACGATCGACGCGACCGGCGTGCCCACCGTCCAGCGGTCCGCCGCCGGATCGTAGCGCAGCGGATAGAGGCCGTGCCCGCCCGAACCGGCATAACTGCCCACGATAAGGTCGATCGTCGCCATGCCCCGCCATAACGCCGCAGTTCCAGCACGATAGCGCAAAGTAGGTGCTTTACATTCACAATACACTCGGTACGATCCAGGCTCTTTTCGCGAAAGGGTCCCCCATGCTCGAGCTCGCCCATGTCACGCATGTCTACGCCAACGGCACGCGCGCGCTCGACGATGTCAGCCTGAGCGTGCCGAACGGCATGTTCGGGCTGCTCGGCCCCAACGGCGCGGGCAAGTCGACGCTGATGCGCACCGTCGCCACGTTGCAGACGCCGACGGCGGGCAGCATCCGGTTCGGCGCGATCGACGTGATCGCCCATCCCGAGGCGCTGCGCGAGACATTGGGCTATCTGCCGCAGGATTTCGGCGTCTATCCGCGCGTATCGGCCTATGACATGCTCGATCACATGGCGGTGCTGAAGGGCATCGCCGCGGCGCGCGAGCGCAAGGAAACGGTCGAAACGCTGCTCAACCAGACCAATCTGTGGAGCGTGCGCAAAAAGGCCATTGCCGGCTTTTCCGGCGGCATGCGGCAGCGTTTCGGCATCGCACAGGCGCTGATCGGCAATCCCGGCCTGATCATCGTCGACGAGCCGACCGCCGGGCTCGACCCCGAGGAGCGCAACCGCTTCCTCAACCTGCTCGCCGAGATCGGCGAGAATGTCGTCGTGATCCTGTCGACGCATATCGTGGAGGACGTCGCCGATCTGTGCCCGCGCATGGCGGTGCTCGCCGCCGGCCGCATCCAGCTCGAAGGCGCACCGCTCGCGCTGATCGAGCAGACGCGCGGCTCGGTCTGGGCCAAGACGATCGGCCGCGACGAGCTCGACGAGGCCCGGCTGCGCTACGAAGTGATCTCGACGCGCCTGTTTGCCGGGCGCACGATCATCCATATCCTGTCGCATGACGACCCGGGTGACGGCTTCGCCGCGGTCAAGGGCGGGCTGGAGGACGTGTATTTCTCCACCCTCGCCCGCTCGCGCCGCGTGCCGGCCGAAGCAACCTCCTCCGCCGTCGCGGCCTGAGCGCGATGTTCGGCCAGATCGCCCGCTTCGAACTGCGTTACCAGCTGCGCAATCCGGTCTTCTGGACCGTCTCGATCCTGTTCTTCCTGCTGACCTTCGGCGCGATGACGGTCGAGCAGATCCAGATCGGCAGCGGCGCCAACATCCACAAGAACGCGCCCGTCGCGATCGCCAACATCCACCTGATCATGTCGCTGTTCTTCATGTTCGTGACGACCGCGTTCGTCGCCAACGTGATCGTGCGCGATGACGAAAGCGGGTTCGGGCCGATGGTCCGATCGACGCGCGTCACCAAGACCGATTACCTGCTCGCGCGCTTCCTAGGGGCGTTCCTCGCCGCGGCGATCGCCTTCGCCGCAATCCCGCTGGCGATTTGGCTCGGCTCGCTGATGCCCTGGGTCGATCCCGAGAAGCTGGGGCCCAACCGGCTGGCGGACTACGCCTATGCCTATTTCCTGCTCGCTTTGCCCAACGTGTTCCTCACCTCGGCGATCTTCTTTGCCGTGGCGACGATGACGCGCTCGATGATGTATTCCTATCTCGGCGTCGTCGTCTTCCTGGTGCTGTATTTCGCGCTCACCGCGATCCTGCGCAGCAAGCCGGAATGGCGCCCGTTCGGCAGCTATGTCGAACTGTTCGGCCTCGGCGCGTTCAACACCACCACCCGCTACTGGACCGCGAGTGACGCCAATGCCGGCCTGCCCGCCTTTGCCGGCGTGCTGGCGTGGAACCGGCTGATCGCAATCGCCGTCGGGCTGCTGGCGATCGTCTTGGCCTATGCGCGGTTCAGCTTTGCCGAGCGCGGCCTGTCCAAGCGCAAGCTGCGCCGGCAGCAGCGCAAGACCGCCCGGCTGGCCGCGACGCCGCCGGTGGTGGTCGATCAGCTGCCCGCCGCACAACCTGACCGGGCGGCGTGGACGCGGCTGATCGCGCGCTGCCGCTTCGAAATGGCGCTGGTGTTCCGCAGCCCGGCCTTCCTGGTGCTGCTGGCGATCGGGCTGTTCAACGCCGTCGCCGGGCTGCTGTTCGCCAATGAGATGTTCGGCACGCCGATCCGCCAGCTCACCTTCGCGGTGATCGGCACGCTGCAGGGCAGCTTCTCGATCATCCCGCTGATCATCGCGATCTATTATGCCGGCGAACTGGTGTGGCGCGATCGCGAGCGCGGGATGCACGAGATCGTCGATGCAACATCCCTGCCCAACTGGGCGTATCTCGTGCCCAAGGTCCTCGCGGTCACCGGCGTGCTGTTCGCCACCACGCTGATCTCGGTGGTCGCCGCCTGCCTCGTCCAGCTGACCCGCGGGCAGACCGATCTTGCGCTCGACCAGTATCTCGCCTGGTACGTGCTGCCGATGACCGCCGATGCGCTGCTCCTGGCGATCCTCGCGGTGTTCGTGCAGGCGCTGTCGCCCAACAAATATGCCGGCTGGGCGATCATGCTGGTCTATCTCGTCGGCACGATCACGCTGACCGGCATGGGGTACGAACATCCGCTATACCAATATGGCAGCACCGGGACGGTCCAGCTTTCGGACATGAACGGTGACCAGATCGGCGGCGCGCGTTCCTGGTGGCTGCGGCTGTACTGGGGCGGGGTCGCGCTGGCGCTCGGGGTGTTTGCCCACCTGCTGTGGCGGCGCGGCACCGAGACGCGGCTCAAATCGCGCCTCGTGCAGCTGCCGCGCCGCTTGATCGGCGTGCCCGGCGCGGTCCTCGCCGGCGCGCTGATCGTCAGTGCGGCGACCGGCGCGTATCTCTACCGCGACATGAACGTGATCAACACGTATCGCACCGCGCAGGACGGCGAACGCCGGCTCGCCGACTATGAGAAGAAATACCTCAAATATGTCGCGGTGAAACAGCCTTCGGTGACCGACATGCGGCTGAACGTCGCGCTCTATCCCGCTGAGCGCCGGATGGAATCGAGCGGCAGCTACGCCTTCGTCAACGATACCGGCGCTCCTTTGCGCGATCTGCATGTCCGGCTGATGGACGACCAGACGACATTGGGCGCGGTGACCATTCCCGGCGCCAGGCTGGTGATGGACGACGACGACGTACAATATCGCATCTATCGCTTCGCCACGCCGCTCGCGCCGGGCGCGCGCGGCACGCTCCGCTTCCAGGCAACGCGCTGGGAGCGCGGCATGCGCGCCAATGCCGACGATACGCGCGTGGTGGGCAATGGCAGCTTCCTGCAGAATGGCGAGTTCGCGCCGCAACTGGGGATGGACCAGAACGGCCTGTTGCAGGACCGCGCCAAGCGCCGCAAATATGGCCTGCCCCCCGAACTGCGCATGCCCAAGCTCGAGGATCGATCGGCACAGGCACGCAACATGCTGTTCAACGCGCCGTGGGTGCGGTCGGACATCACCGTTTCGACCGCGGCCGGCCAGGTGCCGATCGCGCCGGGCCGCAAGGTGGCGGACATGATCGCGAACGGGCGCCGCACCGCACGGTTCGTGTCGACCGCACCGATCCTCGCCTTCTTCTCGGTCCAGTCGGCCGCTTATGACGAAAAGACCCGCATCGCCGACGGTACCACGCTCAGCGTGTTCTACGATCCCAAGCACGCCTTCAACGTCGATCGCATGCTCGATGCGATGCAACGCTCGCTACGGTATTACCGCGCGAATTTCGGTCCCTATCAGTTCGATTACGCGCGGATTTTGGAATTCCCCGGCTATGCCAGCTTCGCGCAGGCGTTCGCCGGCACGATCCCCTATTCGGAGCGGATCGGCTTCATCGCCGACGACCGCGATCCCGACGCGATCGACTATGTGACCTATGTCACCGCGCACGAACTGGGCCACCAATATTGGGCGCACCAGCTGATCAGCGCGGACATGCAGGGCAGCACGATGCTGGTCGAGACGATGGCGCAATATTCCGCGCTGATGGTGATGAAACACCAATATGGCGAGGACAAGATCCGCCGCTTCCTGAAATACGAACTCGATTCCTATCTCCGCGCGCGCGGCGGCGAAGTGGTCGAGGAAGTGCCGCTCGATCGCGTCGAGAATCAGGGCTATATCCATTACCGCAAGGGCTCGCTGGTTATGTACCTGCTGCAGGAGCGGCTCGGCGAAGCGCGCGTCAACGCGATGCTGCGCGACCTGCTGGCGCGCTACCGCTTCAAGGGCAAACCCTATCCGCGCTCGCTGGATCTGGTCGACGGGCTGCTGTCGCTGGCTCGCACCCCCGCCGAACGGCAATTGGTGCTCGATCTCACCGATCGCATCACGATCTACGATCTCAAGACGACGGCGGCGGACAGCCGCAAGCTGCCAGACGGTACGTACGAAACCGTGCTGACGATCGACGCGCGCAAATCCTACGCCGATGGCACGGGCAAGGAACAGGCCGCGCCACTGGTGGATGCGATCGATGTCGGGCTGTTCGACCAGCGCCCCGGCCTCGGCAGTTTTGCCGCCGGCGACGTGATCCTCAAGCAACGCCGCCCGATCCGCTCAGGCGTCCAGACCGTGCGCCTCGTCAGCAAGCGCAAGCCAGCCTTTGCCGGGATCGACCCCTATAATATGTATGTCGATCGCAACGGCGATGACAACGTGATGGCGGTGACGATAAAGTGAAGCCGCCGTTCGACGCGGCGGCGAGAATCTGACAATAGGGCATCATGACTGCAATGCCCGGCATCACCGACGGCCGCGCCCGGCGGCTCAAGGCCGCCACCGGCGAGACGCATCAGCGGCTCGACACGCGCATCATGGCGGCGGATCCGTTCGGCGATCGCGCGCGCTACGGCCGTTTTCTCGCGGTGCAATATCTGTTCCACCGCGATATCGATGCGCTGTACTGCCTGCCCGCGCTGACCGCGCTGATCCCCGATCTCGCCGCGCGCCGCCGGCTCGATCAGGTCGCGCAGGACATTGCCGATCTCGGCCAGGCGCTGCCCCTGCCCGATCGCGCGCCGCTATTCGACGATCCGGCAGAGGGGGCGATCGACGTGCCGACTGCGCTCGGCTGGCTGTACGTCGCCGAGGGTTCCAATCTCGGCGCTGCCTTTCTGTTCAAGGCGGCGGCCAGGCTCGGGCTCGACGGCAGCTGTGGCGCGCGGCATCTCGCCGGCCATCCCGAAGGGCGGGCGCAGCATTGGCGCGATTTTACCGCCGCGCTCGACGCCCTCACCCTGCTGCCGCCCGAGGAGGCGCGTATGGTCGCCGGTGCCCGGGCCGCGTTCATCCGCGTCCATGACTTGGTCGATGCGCGCATCTGAGCCGGTGCCCGGCAACCGCATGGTGCGTGCCGGCTGGCTGCTGCTCGGCCTGCTCAATGTCGCGCTCGGCGTCATCGGTGCGATTCTGCCGCTGATGCCGACGACGATCTTCCTGATCCTGGCTGCCGCCTGCTTTGCGCGGTCGTCGCCGCGGCTGGAGCGATGGCTGCTCGATCATCCGCGCTTCGGGCCGACGCTGCAGGCGTGGCGGGCGGAAGGCGCGATCCCCAGGCGCGGCAAGATCGCCGCCTGCTGCGGCATCCTGCTTGGCTTCGCGCTGTTTCTGCTCGGGGCACATCCCGGTTGGTTGCTCGCCTTGGGCGTCGCGGCGGCGATGGCAGGATGCGCCGCCTATATCGTGTCGCGCCCGACCGCCGGTCGCCCCCGCCCGATCGACCCCGGATGATCGCTGCAGATACGGCCGCTCGCTATGTGCGATCCGAACGCCTAGGGTGATCGTATCGCCGACGGAACGCTTCTGGCAGCCGGTGACTGAGAGACGCATTATGTGCTCCCGCTTCGAGTGAGGAAACGGGCATGTCTTCGATACACCTGCACGGTCGCGCTGCGCGGCCCGTCGCGGCCCTTGCGTGATGCCCAATGCCCCCCTGCCGATAGACATTACCAATTGCGATCGCGAACCGATCCATGTGCCCGGCACGATCCAGCCGTTCGGGTTCCTGATCTCGGTTTCCACCGATTGGCTGATCTCGCGCGTCTCGGCCAATATCGCCGAGTTCATGGACACCCCGCCCGAGGCACTGCTGGGCACGCCGCTGGCGGCCTTGTTCAGCGACCGCGCCAGCCATGCGCTGCGTAACATGGCCGCCAAGCTGCGCGGCAGCGATGCGATCGAACGGATGTTCGGTCTCGCGCTGGTCGATGACGGTCCATTGTTTGATGTCGCGCTGCATTTCGTCGATCGCGCGCTGGTGATCGAGGCCGAGCCGGTCAAAGGCGAGACGCTGGATGCCGCGATGCTGGTGCGTACGATGGTCGTGCGACTCGAACATATCGGCGAACTGAACGATTTCCTGCGCGAAGGCGCACGCCAGATCCGGGCGTTGACCGGGTTCGATCGCGTAATGGTCTATCGCTTCGATGCAGTGGGCAGTGGCGAGGTGGTAGCGGAAGCCCTGAGAAGCGGCGTCGACAGCTTTTTGGGGCTCAACTACCCCGCGTCGGACATTCCGACGCAGGCGCGCGCGCTGTATCTGCGCAGCGTCTTCCGCATCATCGCCGATGTCGATGCGGTAGCGGTGCCGATCCTGCCAAGCAAAGATTTGCGCGGCGAACCGCTCGACCAGTCGATCTCGGTGCTGCGCGCGGTATCGCCGATCCATATCGAATATCTGCGCAACATGGGCGTCCAGGCATCGATGTCGATCTCGATCATCGTCGACGGTGCCTTGTGGGGGCTGTTCGCCTGTCACCATTACAGCCCCCGCCTGCCCGGCTTCGCGCTGCGCAGCGCAGCCGAACTGTTCGGCCGGATGTTCTCGATGATGCTGGAAAGCCGCGAGCGCCGCATCGCGCGCGAATATGAGCAGCGCGCGCGTCTGATCGCCGATCAGTTGATGACCTCCGCGGCGCGCGACGGCAGCCGCTTGAAGAACGTCGCCTGGCTCGGCGAGATGATCTTCGGCGCGATTCCGGCGGACGGAGTCGGCGTGTCGATCGATGGCGAGATCGTGCTGAGCGGGCTCGCCCCCGATGCCGCGCAGTTTGCGCGGATCGTCGATCGGCTCAACCTGCTGTCCGCCAGCCAGATCTTCGCCACCGATCGAATCGTCGCGCAATTGCCCGAGGCGGGCGCGTTCGCGCATCTCGCGGCGGGCATGCTGGCGATACCGCTGTCGCGCTCGCCGCGCGATTACGTCATCCTGTTTCGCACCGAGCGGCTGCACGCGGTGCGCTGGGCCGGCAATCCTGCCAAGGAGATCGTCCATGGCCCCAACGGGCCACGGCTGACGCCGCGCAAGAGCTTCGAGACCTGGTCGGAACTGGTCCGCGGCACCTCGCTGCCCTTCACCCCGGCCGAACTGATCGTTGCCGAGACGCTGCGCGTCGCCTTGCTCGAGATCGTGCTGCAATTGTCCGATTCGGCAACGCTCGATCGGCTGCGTGCGCAGGAGCATCAGGAGATGCTGATTGCCGAGCTCAATCACCGCGTGCGCAACATCCTGTCGCTGATCCGCGGGCTCATTTCGCAGACGCGCGACAGTGCGCTGTCTGCCGACGCGTTCGTCGCGACGCTTGACGATCGTGTCCAGGCACTGGCCCGCGCGCACGACCAGCTGACCGCCGAACGTTGGGCGCCGGCGCGGCTGATCGATCTGATCCTGACCGAGACGCACGCCTATCTCGGCGCCAAGCGCGACCGCATCGCGCTCGACGGCCCCAACGTCCTGATCGATCCCACGGCCTTCACCGCGCTTGCCCTGGTGGTGCACGAACTGGTCACCAACGCCGCCAAATATGGCTCGCTGAGCGATGGCGGCAGCGTCACGCTGGCTTGGGATATCGCGGAAGACGGCACCCTGGCGATCCGCTGGCGCGAGGAAGGCGGTCCGCCCGTCGCGCCGCCGACGCGCAAGGGTTTCGGCTCGACGATCATCGAACAGTCGATCCCCTACGATCTTGGCGGCAGCGCCGTGACCGCCTTTCCGGTCACCGGGTTCGAGGCGGCGTTTGCGATTCCCGCGCGCTTCGTCGGTGCGATCCTGCCCGACGCCGTGGCGACCGACGCGCTCCCGCATGTCGAGCCCGAGCGCGGCCGCGCGCTGGAGGGTTGCGTCGTGCTGCTGGTCGAGGACAGTATGATCATCGCGCTCGACTGCGAGGACAGTCTGCGCGAGCTCGGCGCGCAGGACGTGTGCACCGCGCCCTCGGTCGATCGGGCGCTGGCGCTGATCGAGGAGCGCGAGATCGATTTCGCGGTCCTTGATTTCAATTTGGGCGACGAGACCAGCGTGGCCGTCGCCAAGCAGCTGCGCGCGCGCCAGGTGCCGTTCGTGTTCGCCACTGGCTATGGCGACGCGCTCGATGTTACCGACGATCTGCGGCAGATCGCGGTGATCTTCAAACCTTATAGCATCGTCACGCTGGCCGCCGCGATCACTGCCGCCGGGCCGCTCGCCGGGCGGCACTGAGGCCGGTCGCCGGGCGCGGCTGGCGATAGCGATCGAACCAGGCGATAATCGCCGCGGCCTGGCGGCGGCGGCGTGCCGGGATCCGCCCGGCATATTGGCGTCGCGCGCCGCGAGCCGCTAAGGCGCGGCGATGCTCCGTATCACCGAACTGACGCTGCCGCTGTTCCATGCCGACGAGGATCTCCCCGCGGCCATTTGCAAACGCCTGCGCATCTCGCCGCGCGACCTGATCAAGCACGTCGTCGCCCGACGCGCGCACGATGCGCGCGACAAGGCGAATATTCTCCTGGTCTATTCGGTCGACGTCAACGTCAAGAACGAGGAGGCGGTGCTCGCGCGGTTCAAGAAGGACCGCGGCGTGCAGCGCACCCCCGACACGCGCTACCGTTTCGTCGCACAGGCACCGGCGGATGCCCCGCGCCCGGTGGTGATCGGCACCGGGCCGTGCGGCCTGTTCGCCGGATTGATCCTGGCGCAGATGGGCTACAAGCCGATCATCCTCGATCGCGGCAAGGTGGTGCGCGAGCGGACCAAGGATACCTGGGGCCTGTGGCGCAAGGCAGTGCTCAATCCCGATTCCAACGTTCAGTTCGGCGAGGGCGGCGCGGGAACCTTCTCCGACGGCAAATTGTGGAGCCAGATCAAGGATCCGCGCCATCTCGGACGCAAGGTGCTGACCGAATTCGTCAAGGCCGGCGCGCCGGCGGAGATTCTGACCGAGGCGCATCCGCATATCGGCACGTTCCGGCTCGTGACGATGGTCGAGAGCATGCGCGAGACGATCGAGGCGCTCGGCGGCGAATACCGCTTTTCGACGCGCGTGAATGGCCTGGATATCGCGACCGACGGCGGCGGCGTGCGGCGGGTGCGCGGGCTGCACCTGCAGGATGGCGGCTATCTTGAGGCCAGCCATGTGGTGATGGCGATCGGGCACAGCGCACGCGATACGTTCGAGGCGCTGTACGCGCAGGGCGTGCATGTCGAGGCGAAGCCGTTTTCGATCGGCGTGCGGATCGAACATCCGCAAAGCTGGATGGACGATGCGCGCTTCGGCCCCTGCGCAGGCAATCCGATCCTGGGCGCTGCGGATTACAGCCTGTCGCACCACTGCGCGAGCGGGCGCACGGTCTACAGCTTCTGCATGTGCCCGGGCGGCACCGTGGTGGCGGCGACGTCCGAGCCGGGGCGCGTGGTGACCAACGGCATGAGCCAATATTCGCGCAACGAGCGCAACGCCAATTCCGGGCTGGTCGTGGGCATCGATCCGGCGCGCGACTATCCCGGCCACCCGCTCGCGGGCATCGCGCTGCAGCGGCAATGGGAATCGGCAGCGTTCGTGGCGGGCGGATCGAGCTACGCCGCGCCGGCGCAACGACTGGGCGATTTCATGGCCGGGCGGGCGTCCGAGACGCTGGGATCGGTGATACCGTCGTACAAGCCGGGGGTAACGCCGACCGATCTGGCTGCGTGCCTGCCCGATTTCGCGGTGACGGCAATGCGCGAGGCGCTGCCGGTGTTCGGTCGCATGATCCCGGGTTACGACCATCCCGACGTGGTGATGACCGGGGTAGAAACGCGGACCTCGTCACCAGTGCGCTTCACCCGCGGCGAGGATTTCCAGAGCGTGAATACCGCAGGCCTGTTTCCGGCGGGCGAAGGGGCGGGCTATGCCGGGGGGATCCTGTCGGCGGCGGTGGACGGGATCAAAGTGGCCGAGGCGGTTGCGCTAAATATCGGCGGCGCCTGAGTTTCACGGCGGCGGGGCCCCCTTCCCACTGCCGTCATCCTGAACTCGTTTCAGGATCCAGTCCTCCTCTCGGACGATCGTCCGCGTGGCACGATGGATCCTGAAACAAGTTCAGGATGACGGCAGTATATGGGGCAACGTTACGACAGCGTCGCCAGTGCTTCCTTCCGGAACGGCTCCAGCTCGTCCATCCGGCCTTCTTTGATCTTGGTCGCCCACAGCGGATCCTGCAGCAGCGCGCGCCCCACGCCGACCAGATCGAAATCGCCGCGATCCAGCCGCCGCAGCAATTCGTCGAGCGCCGCCGGCTCCGAACCCTCGCCGCCGAACGACGCGATGAATTCGCCCGAAAGCCCCACCGAGCCGACGGTGATCGTCGGCTGCCCGGTCAGCTTCTTGGCCCAGCCAGCGAAGTTGAGATCCGAACCGTCGAATTCCGGCTCCCAGAAGCGGCGCTGCGAGCAATGCAGGATGTCCGCGCCGGCATCGACCAACGTACCGAGCCAAGCCGCCATCTCGTCGGGCGAATTGGCCATGCGCACGGCATAATCCTGCTGCTTCCACTGGCTGATGCGGATGATGATCGGATAATCCGGGCCGACCGCCGCCCGGGTGGCCTTGAGGATTTCCGCCGCAAACTGCGAGCGTTCGACCAAAGACGGCCCGCCGAACGGATCGTTGCGCGCGTTGGTCCCTTCCCAGAAGAACTGGTCGATCAGATAGCCGTGCGCGCCGTGCAGCTCGACCGCCTCGAAGCCGAGCCGCTTGGCATCCGCCGCCGCCTGCGCAAAGGCGGAGATCGCATCGGACACCTCATGATCGGCCATCGCTTCGCCGAATTGCTTGCCGGGGCGGGACAGGCCCGACGGGCTGTCATAGGCACCGGGCGGGCTCCAGCTCTCGTGCCGCGTCTTGACCGCGCCGACATGCCACAATTGCGGCGCCATCACGCCGCCGACCGCGTGAACCTCATGGATCACCTTCTGCCAGCCGGCCAGTTCGCGCTCGCCATGGAAGCGCGGCACATCGGGATCGTTGAGCGAGGCGGGCCGGTTGACGCCGGTGCCTTCCGACACGATCAGCCCGACATCCGCCGCGGCGCGCCGCCGGTAATAGCTCGCCACCGCATCGGTCGGCACGCCGCCCGGCGAATGCGAGCGCGTCATCGGCGCCATGACGATGCGGTTCTTCAGGCTCAGCGACTTGTAGGTGAACGGCGAAAACAGCGCTTCAGCGGTCATTAGATACCCTCTCGTTCGATCGGTATCGCGAATACTATGGCCGATCGTACGGCGAAAGCGAATTTTAGACTATCAGGTATGGAAAGCGTTTAGCCGCCAAACCAAGCGGCGCGCTCCTCATTGGTCAGCGACGGCACGACCGACCGCTGCGTCCGCGCCGATTCCGCCGCGGCATCGAGGCAGGCCATCACCGCGATCGCGTGCACGGGCGGGACGGGATTGGGCGCTCCCCCCTGCAATGCCGCGACGAGGCCGGCGTAGAACAACCGCTGATCGCCGGGCAGCGCCGCGATCTCACGCCGGCCGCCACTACCGTCATGGACGACCAGCGGATCGGGATCATCACCCCAGCCTGCGCCGCCGGGCGTCATGCCCGCAAGCAATTGCTGCTCCTGCCCGTCGCCCCGCTGCTTTACGATGCTCCCGTCAGTGCCGTGAACGATGAACCGCGGCGATCCGCCGGCCACCAGCATGCTTGCCTGCAGCACGACGCGCTTGTCGGGATAGTTGAGCACGACATGCGCCCAATCGTCCGACCGCGCACCATCACGCAGCAGCGCAAGGTTGCCGGTGACGCGATCGGGCAGGCCGAACAGCAACAAGACCTGATCGAGCAGGTGCGGGCCGAGATCGACCCACAGCCCGCTGCCCGGCCCATCGCCTTCGCGCCAGCGATCGCGGACCTGCGGGCGAAAGCGATCGAAATGCGATTCGAAATGTTTGACCGCGCCGATCACATCGTCGGTGAGTGCTTGGCGCACGGTCAGGAAGTCGCTGTCCCAGCGGCGATTGTGGAAGACGGTGAGCAGGCGATCGTGTCGTGTCGCGGTCGTCGTGAGCGCTCGGGCCGAGGTGAGGTCGAGCGTGAAGGGCTTGTCGACGACGACATGCTTGCCGGCGCTCAACGCGGCGTCGGCAAGCGGGGCGTGGCTGTCATTGGGGGTGGCGATGACGACGAGGTCGATATCGGGGGTGGTGGCGGCACTCAGCGGATCGTTGATGACGGTGATGCCGGGCAGGTCGGCATGGACCTTGGCGGTGTCGCTGGAACCGATCAGGCGCAGCTCTAGCCCTGGTACGGCGCGGATCAGCGGCGCATGGAACGTGCTACCGGAAAAGCCGTAGCCGATCAGGGCAACGCGGATCCTCGGGGTCATATTAGCCTTCACACATCTACGCTTCTGTTCTCCCGCGGAAGCGGGAGCCCAGGGTACCAAACGTTATCGCCTGCACCCTGGGCCCCCGCTTTCGCGGGGGAACAGAAGGCACATGTTCAAACGGGATCGGTGCCAAGGTTTTCCGGGGTGACTGCAAGGAACCGGCCAAATGCCACCCCTGCAAAGCGCTTACGCCGCCTCGCGCCGCGGCAGTTTCCAGCCCGGGCGCACGAAGTGGCAGGTATAGCCATTCGGCAGCCGCTCGAGATAATCCTGGTGCTCGGGCTCGGCTTCCCAGAAATCGCCCAGCGGCGAGACTTCGGTCACCACCTTGCCCGGCCACAGGCCCGAGGCGTCGACATCGGCGATCGTATCCTCGGCCACTGCCTTCTGCGCATCATCGGCATAGAAGATCGCCGAGCGATAGCTGGCACCACGATCATTGCCCTGGCGATCCACCGTCGAGGGATCGTGGATCTGGAAGAAGAATTCGAGCAGCGCGCGATACGTCGTCTGCGCGGGATCGTAGACGATCTCGATCGCCTCGGCATGGTTGCCATGGTTGCGATAGGTGGCGTTAGGGACTTCGCCGCCCGAATAGCCGACGCGCGTGGACACCACGCCCGGCAGCTTGCGGATCAGATCCTGCATTCCCCAGAAACAGCCCCCGGCCAAGACGGCGCGTTCGGTGCTCATGCAACATTCTCCACTTGGTTCAGATATTCGCCGTAACCCTCGGCTTGCATGTCGTTGCGATGGACGAAGCGCAGCGAGGCGGAATTGATGCAATAGCGCAGCCCGCCGCGATCGCGCGGGCCATCCTCGAACACATGGCCGAGATGGCTGTCGCCATGTTTGGAGCGCACTTCGACGCGGCGCATGAACAGCGAATTGTCCGCCAGTTCGGCGACATTGGCGGGCTCGATCGGCTTGGTGAAGCTCGGCCAGCCGCAGCCGGATTCATATTTGTCGGCGCTGGCGAACAGCGGCTCGCCGGAGACGATGTCGACATAGATGCCGGGTTCCTTGTTGCCGAGCAGCGCGCCGGTACCGGGGCGCTCCGTGCCGCTTTCCTGCGTCACATGATATTGCTCGGGGGTCAGCGCGGCGATCGCGTCCTGATTCTTGCTGTAGCTGGTCATGGGCTTCTCCATTGCGACGCTGAAGATGGTGACCCGGACGGCATAGGACAAGCGTCACGAAGCAGGATCGGCGCCGCGCAGCAGCGTCCAGCCGGCGGGCAGATAATCGACCGACATATAGAAATAGAAGGCGCAGGAACCGTCGCGGCGATAGCTGCCGCCCTTCAGGATGCCGAACGCGGTGCCGCCGCTGAACACGGGAGAGCCGCTGTCGCCGGCATTGCAGGTCGGGCCGGCGACGGTGACCCAGGTCGGCAGGCAGGCGCCGCCGCAGATATCGCCCGCCGGCGCGAAATCGGTCAGCTCGACCAAGGCGCAACTGTAGCCGGTGCGCTCGCCGCGATGGCACACGAAGTCGCCCGAGCGCGTGCCGGCGCGCGTGCGCTGCCCGGTGACCGCGCGGACGCGCGACTTGGCCGTGTCGCTGTAGAAGATCGGCGGCAGCGGCGCGGCGCTGGCATTGATCTGCACGTCGCGATAGCCCCAGCCCCATTGCCCGACATAATCGAGCGGCCGCAGCCCCGCCTGCGGATCGCGATAGCTCATCTGGTCGAGGCAATGCGCCGCGGTGGCGATGGCATCGCGCGTGCCGTCGGTAACGGTGAAGCCGGTGGTGCAGACATAGCGCTTGCCGTCCGCCGGGCTCACGCCTTCCAGCCGCGCGCCGCCGGCCATGTCCATGTTGCGATCGACCTGGTTGAGGATACGCAACTGCACCGGCACGCCGGCAATGCCCTCGAGCCTGGCCGTCAACGCTGCGGCGCCAGGGCCGGCCTGTGCGCTCGGCACGATCACGACAAGCTCGCCGCTGCGCGGATCGAAGCCGATGCCGGGCGCGCTCGGCAGCGCGGCGCGGATCGCCGCCTGATGCCAGGTCAGCGCCCAGATGCCCTGCTCGCGCGTGCCGCGCGCGCCGGTCTCGAACGTCACCGGCACGGTCATCGTGCCGGCCCTGATCCGCGTCGCGCGCACCGGTCGGTCGCCGGTCAGGTGCACGACGATGCGATAGTCCGGGCGATGCTCGATCACGATCCCGGCCAGCCGGTCGCGATAGGTCTCGGCCAGTCTGTCGGTCGCCGCGACGCTCGCTTCCTGCGCGGCAAGCCGGCGGATCGCCTCGTCGCGCGGAACCCCGAACTGGCGGGCATATTCGGCGCCGTCATGCGCGAGCGCATCGCCGGGGGTTTCCCGCACCGGTGCCGGCGGCTGGAGACCGGCCGCAACTTTATCCGGCGCGGCCTGCACCGGCGCCTGTGGGGCGGTCTGCGCCGCGGCACCGGTGGCGGCGAACAGCAGCATGGCGAGGATCGGGATACGCACGGCCCGCTCGTATCAGCCGCCTCGCGGCACGCCTAGAGCATCGCGGTCAGCGCGGCGGAAAGATGCTCGCGCATCGCACCACCCGTCACCGTGACGATCCGTGCCGCAAGGCCCATCCGATCGGCCAGCGTGATACCGCCCGGCCCCAGCACGGTCAGCGCGCTGGCCCAGGCATCGGCCTCCATCGCCGATGCGTGCAGCACGCTAACCGAGACCACGCCATGCGCCGCCGGACGGCCGGTGCGCGGATCGAGATTATGCGCGCCGCGGGCATAATCGCCCGACGTGGCGGCGGCGAGCCCATGCAGCGCGACGCGCAGCGGCGGCAGGTCTGCGCCGGGCGGGGCTTCGAGATCGACCCACCAGGGATCGCCGTCCGGTCGGATACCGAACCCGGCAAGCTCGCCGCCAACCTCGACCAGCGCATGGCGGACCCCGGACGCGCGCAGCACATCCGCCAGCGCGTCGACGGCATGGCCCTTGGCGATGCCCGACAGATCGAGCGCCACCCCGCCGGGCTGGCGCAGCCGCCGCGCGGCGGGATCGAAATCGAGGCGTTGCCAGCCGGAGGCGGCGCGCGCGGCGGCGATCTCGGCCGCGTCGGGCGCCGGCATCGCGCCGGGCGGGCCAAAACCCCAGAGATCGACCAGCCGCCCGATCGCCGGATCGAACGCGCCTTCGCTGAGCGCCGCGCTTCGCAGGCCGGCGGCCATGACATGCGCGAAATCCGGCGGCAGCGTGGTCCAAGTCCCCGCCGCCGCACGGTTGAACCGCGCCAGGATCGATCCGCTGTCCCAATGGCTCATCTCGGCGACGAGACCGGCGAGCCGCGTGACGATCGCGCGCTGCACCACGCCGGTATCGGCTCCCCGCGGCGGCACGAACAGCACGCGCCAGCTGGTGCCCATCGTCAGCCCGTCGAGCGCGACGATCGGCGCCGCCGGATCGTGGCTGGCGAACGCGCTGCCATCGATCTGCGCCGGCAGCGCGATCCGCACGTTCAGGGGGTCAGCACTTCAAGCGTGGTCGTATAGGCCATGCGCCGTTCGGTCGCGCGCGGCGTGCTGGTCCTGGTGTCGGTCGTCGTGGCGTTGAGCCAGTACATGCCGGCGGTCGGCCAGGTGACGGTGAGCACGCCGTCCGCGCCCGTAGTAAGTTCGCGGCCGCCCTCCTCGTTGCGGTAACGCTTGCCGCCGGGGATCACGCTGACCTTGATCCCGGCTGCCGGCTTGCCGTCGATCAGGAAGCGGAATTTGGCCGCTTCGCCCGCCACGAGTTCGTCGGGATGCGTGATCGGCGCGAATTCGAGGCCCTGGTTGGTGGGCTTGAACACGGTGGTGGTCGGTTCGCCGGCCGTGACGAAGATTTCGTTGCGGCTCGATGTTTCGGTCAGCTTCACCTCGGTGGCATTGGCCGGGATATCGGCGATGGTCAGCGGCGGCTGGCGCACCGCACCGGGCTGGCCGCCACCCATGCCGGGCCCACCCATGCCGGGGCCTCCCGCGCCGGGCGGCGGGCCGCCGCGCCCGCCGACGCGCTTCTCGACACCATCGATCTTGAAGCTGCCGACCACGCCGGACAGTTGCGAACCGATCTTCCACGTCCCCGGCTTGTCGAGCTGCACGTCGAACACCGAGCGGTAGCGGCCGGTCGCACCGTTCTTCAGTTCGCCCGGCGTGCCGTCCGGCTGCCACACCTTGATTCCGTCCAGCCGGCCGGGCTGGTGATCGAGGAAGAACAGGTCGTTGGAGACGGCGGCATCCACCGTCACCCAGCTGTTGGTGCCGGAAAACACCGTACCCGACGGCAGCAGCCACATGCGGTGCGCGGAAAGACCGGCGGGGATCGACAGCAAGGCGGCGGCGGCGAGCAGGCGGCGAGCGATGGGACGCATGGTCTGGATCTCCTGTCTTAGCGGGCTGAAAGCGTGACTGCGCCGAGTTCGGCCTTGCCGGTGGCGCTGCCGGCGATCTTTGGGACATTGAGCGGCAAGGTGACGAGCTCGCGACCGCCGGTCTCGCGCGCGGCCTCGACGTTCAGCACATAGGCGCCGGGCTTGAGATCGGCGGGCAGCTGGAGACTGTACTGGCCGGGCGCGCGCGTCGCGCCGCTGACGCCGTTGGCGGGCAGGCTCAGGCTGCGCCCGCCCTTGCGCCACCAGGCGCGCAGGTCGGACAGCCATTTGGTACCCGGCTCGTTGCCGCCCTTCTTGACCGCGTACCACACGGCCAGCGTGCGCGCCGCGCCGCCGCCGGCGGGTTCGACCCACACCGCGACATAGGGGCGGTGATATTCGGCCACGCCGAGCCGCGGGATGGTGATCGTCACCGTGCCGGCCATCGCCGGCGCGGTGACCAGCCCGGCAAGCAGCACCGGAGACGTCAGCAGGATCGAGCGCATGGGATGCTCCTTAGTGGATGAACAGGATGGCGATGATGACGGGCAGGGCCAGGCCGAACGCGACCAGCGGCCAGGTCGACGGGCGATGCCGCGCGTGGAGTTGCAGCAGCAGCAGCCCGGTCAGCGTGAACAGGATACAGGCGCCGGCGAACAGATCGATGAACCAGAACCAGGCAGCGCCTGCATTTCGGCCCTTGTGCAGGTCGTTGAGATAGGAAATCCAGCCGCGATCGGTCGTCTCGGCGGTGATCCTGCCGCTCGCGCGGTCGATGCTGACCCAGGCGTCCCCACCCGGGCGGGGCAGCGCGACATAGACTTCGCCGTCGGACCATTCGCCGGGCTGCGCCGCCGGATCCACGCCGACCGCCTGCTTGACCGCCGCGGCAACCGGCGCGGGCAGCGCCGCATCGGCCGCCGGTGCCTTGGCCAGGCTGGCGCGCAGCGGCGCCGCCAGCGTGCCTTCCTTGCTGGTCACTATTGGGGTCGCGCCGATCGAAGCGGCATGGTTGAGCGTGATCCCGGTGATCGCGAACAACAGCATCGCCATCAGCGACACCGCCGCGCTCACCCAATGCCAGCTATGCAGCTGCCGCAGCCACCAGCCGCGCCATTTGCGCTTTTTCGGTTTGGGGACGGGCGTGACGGTTTCGGGGATGACGATTCACCAGACGAGCAGAGGGTGACGTCCTAAAGCCGCTATTGCGAGGCATTGTCAACAATATCGTGCGGCGTCGCGCCGCCCCTTTCCCCGCGACGCCGCCTCCCCGGCTATTTCTGCTCGTTGTCGCCCGTCACCGGCGCATCCGTCGCCTCGTCGCGTGTCGCGCGCGCGGTCATGCCGGTGGCCGAGGCATCGTCGAGCATCTGCTCGTCTGGCGGGGTCACCGGTTCGACATCCATCTCGGCACTGGCATTGACGTCCGGCGGCGTCGGTGCGGCCTCGGTCGGCAACGCCACCGGCGTGGGTACCGCCTCCGCCACCGGGGCGACATCCTCGTCGCTGGCGATATTCTCAACCGGCGCGGGCTCGGGCGCCTCGCGCGAACAGGCGCCAAGGCCCAGCACAAGCAGGCTGGCGGTGGTGGCGAGCAGCAGCGGGCGGGTCGGTTTCATGGTCATACCTTCAACGTGATGCCAGCGCCTGACGCGCCGAACGGGCTTCGATCTTGGCGGCGAGCGTGCCATCCCATTTGTACGGATCTGCGCGGAAGCTGACCTGACCGGCATTGTTGGCGAACGCGGTCCAGTACAGCAGATATACAGCCACCGGGTCGGCGACCTTGGCGCGCACCGTCTTGCCGGCGGTCACCGTCGAGTCGATCGTCGCGGCGGGCCAATCGGGTGTCGTCTTGAGCAGCAATTTGGCAAGATCGGCCGGCTTTTCGAGACGCACGCAGCCATGGCTGGACAGGCGATCGAACCGCGCAAACCCGGCCTGGGCCGGCGTATCATGCAGGTAGACCGAGAAATTGTTGTCGAAATCGAACTTGAACTTGCCCAGCGCGCTGTTCTCCGACGATTGCTGCAGCCGCTTGCCGCCATCGCCGGTGTCGATCACGCGAAAGCCGTTGCGCTTGAGATAGCCGGGCTTGGCCTTCTCCTTGGGCCACAATTCGCGATTGGCGATCGACGACGGCACGTTCCAGGGCGGATTGAGCACGATGCTGTGAATCTGCGAGACCAGCATCGGCGTCTCGTCGCCCGGGCGGCCGGTGACCGCCTTCATCGACATGACCGGCGCGTCGCCCTGGAACACGGTAAGCACCGCGGCGGCGATGTTGACCTGCACGCGGTTCTTCTCGATGTCCGCCGGCAGCCAGCGCCAGCGCTCCATATTGGCCATGATCTGGCGCACCCGCTCCGCAACCGGCACGTTGAGCGCGGCGATCGTCTGCGCGCCCGCGCTGCCGACCGGATTGAGCCCGTAGCGGCGCTGCGCGCGGCGCACCGCCTCGACCAGGGCGGCATCGTAGCGGTCCCCGCTCCCATCCAACGCCGAATCCTCGATCGCGAGGCGCTGGCGCAACGCCGCGACGCGCGCGCCGCTGGCGCCAAGCTTGAGTTCCGGCCCGGTCGCCTGCGCCTTCCAGCCGCCCGCGGCGGCAAGCGCGCGATAGCGTGCCAGCCCGGCGACCAGCGTGTCATAGCCAGCATAAGGCGGCGGCAGCGATGCGACCCAGGCAGAAAGCCGATCGCGCCGCACGGCATCGGCAAAGCCGGGCAGCGGATCATATTGCTGCGGCCGGATGCCCCATTCGGGCTGGAAGTCGCTCGTCGCGAGCCGCCCGGCATGCACCGCCCGAGCGTGATCGAGCGCGGCACCGACCAGCGCCTCGCGATCCAGCGACACCGCGTGCGGCGCGGCGTCCTCGCGCAGCCCCTGCGCCACGGCATCGCGATCGATCAGCTCCGCCAGTTGGCGCGCCTGCGCGTCGCTCAATTCGGTGCGCGGCATCGCCGGCACCGGCGGGGCCGCCGGCTGCACCGGCGCGGCCTGCTGCGCGGCAAGTGGCGTGGTTGCCAGCAGCGCGCCGATCGTCGCCGCGCGCACGAGGCCCGCCGCCGACCGGACAGGGAGGGAATTGCTGTTCAAACGCATCGTCATACTATCCTGTGCCCGGCGCAAACGCGGCCCTGCGCCCGCCATACCCGCCCAGCATGAACGGGTCATGGGGCAATCGGTCCCGCACATGGTAAAATATCCTGGCTGTTACGCCAACCGCTTGGCAGCCCGGACGCACCGCGCCACAAGATACGGCATGTTCTCCCTGCTCCTCATGCTCGCCGCGCAGGCCGCCGCCCCCGCCCAGGGCGCCTCGCCCCCCGCCCCGACGCCATTGGCCGCCGCCGTGCCGCAGCCGCCCGCCGCGCGACGCTGGCCGACGCGGGAGGCAGATGTCACGATCCCGGCGTTCCGTTTCGCCTCGGGCGAGACGCTCGCGCAGTTGCGGCTGCATTACACGATGCTCGGCCAGCCGCACCGCAATGCCAAGGGCGAGATCGACAACGCGGTGATGGTGCTGCACGGAACCGGGGGCAGCGGCCAGCAGTTCCTCGTGCCGCAGTTCGCCGACGAACTGTACGGCCCGGGACAGCCGCTCGACATCAGCCGCTACTGGATCATCCTGCCTGACGGGATCGGCCATGGCCGGTCGTCCAAACCGTCCGATGGCCTGCGCATGAAATTCCCGCGCTACGATTACGCCGACATGGTCGAGGCGCAATATCGCCTGTTGCACGATGTGTTGGGCATCCGCCGCATGCGGCTGATCATGGGCACGTCGATGGGCTGCATGCACGGGCTGATGTGGGGCGAGACGCATCCCGATTTCGCGCGCGCGCTGATGCCGCTGGCGTGCGAACCGGTGCCGATCGCCGGGCTCAACCGGATGTGGCGGCAATTGCTGATCGACGGGATCAAGGCCGATCCGGCCTGGGCCGGCGGCAATTACGTCGTCCAGCCACTGCAGGGCCTGCGCACGGCGCAGACCGCCCTGTTCATTGCCGGCGCCGCGCCGCTCAACCTGCAGGCGCTCTATCCCACCCGCGACGCCGCCGCGGCCTTCGCACAGGAGCGGGTCGCCAAGGCCCTGCCCCTGATCGATGCAAACGACCTGATCTACCAGGTTGATGCGTCGCGCAGCTATGATCCTTCGGCAAAGCTTGGCGCGATCACCGCGCCGCTCGTCTGGATCAATTCGGCGGACGATTTCATCAATCCGCGCAACCTCGATTATCCGGCGCAGGCCGTGCGGCAGATGAAGAATGCGCGGTTCCGACTGATACCTGAAACCGCCGACACGCACGGGCATGGCACGCACACCTGGGCGATCAACTGGAAGGCGGATCTTGCCGATCTGCTGGAGCGCACAACGACGCCGGCGCAGTAGCGCCCCGCTGCTCCGTCGGCAATCGGCGGCGAAATCGACCGGCACTTCATCTGTGCAGCATCATTCACGTTGACCTGGAAGCGCTATCACGGTTCAATCGTGGCAGCGGCAGTTCGATCAAGAATAAGCACCAAGCCGCATTCAGGAGATAAGGGATGCGGATCGGTACATTGGCAGCAGCATCGTTGTTAGCGCTCCCACCAATCGCCACGCCGGCGGTCGCACGCAATCCTGGCGCCGGCCGGCTGGTAGCAAACGATCCGGCGCTGCGCCTGGCCCGCATGATCGTCGCGCGGATGACGCTCGAGGAAAAACTGCCGCAACTGCTCAACGTCGCGCCGGCGATCCCGCGGCTGGGCGTGCCGGCCTATAATTGGTGGACCGAATCGCTGCACGGTGCGCTCGGGCCGCGCGCGACGACCAATTTTCCCGAACCGATCGGGCTTGCCGCGACGTTCGACGCGCCGATCGTGCAGCAGGTCGCGGGCGCGATCAGCACGGAGGTGCGCGGACTGCACACGCTGGCGCGCGCGACCGGTCGCACCGGGCGGATCGGCACCGGGCTCGATACCTGGTCCCCCAACATCAACATCTTCCGCGATCCGCGCTGGGGACGCGGCCAGGAAACCTATGGCGAGGATCCGTTCCTCACCGCGACGATGGGCGTCGCCTTCGTCCGCGGCATGCAGGGCCCCAATCCCGATCGCCCGCAGGTCATCGCAAGCCCCAAGCATTTCGCCGTGCACAGCGGGCCGGAAAGCACACGGCATCACGCCAATGTGTTCGTCACGCCGCACGATCTGGAGGATACCTATCTCCCCGCCTTCCGCGCCGCGCTGGTCGACGGCCGCGCCGGATCCGTAATGTGCGCCTATAACCGGATCGACGGCCAGCCGGCTTGTGCCAGTGATCTGCTGCTGAAGGATCATCTGCGCGGCGCCTGGGGCTTCACGGGCTATGTCGTGTCCGATTGCGACGCGGTCAGGGATATTGCCGACAATCACAAATATGCCCCCGATGCCGCCGCCGCGGTCGCCGCCGCGCTGCGCGCGGGCGTCGATAGCGAATGCAATACCGAGACGATGGTCGATACCGCCGGGCTGGAAGACCGCTATCGCGCGGCGCTGCAGCGCGGCCTGCTGACCGAGGCGGATATCGATCGAAGCCTCGTCCGCCTGTTCGCCGCGCGGTACCGCAACGGCGATCTGCCCGGCCTGGCCGGCGCGCCGGTGGCGATCCCGACCAGCGCGATCGGCGCGCCCGAGCATCGCCGGATCGCGCTCGCCGCGGCGGAACGCTCGATGGTGCTGCTCAAGAACGATGGCGTGCTGCCGCTCCGGCCCGGCGTGAAGCTGGCGGTGATCGGGCCGCTCGGCGATGCCACGCGCGTGCTGCGCGGCAATTATTCCTCGCCGCTGTCGGGCCCGCCGGTGTCGGTCCTCGAGGGGTTGCGCACTGCCTTGGGCGCAGGCCAGGTCACGCTGGTGCCGTTCGGCGAATCGATCACCGATGGCGACCGCGTGCCGACCGCGGCACTGTTGACGCCCGACGGCCGGCCGGGCGTTCTGGCGCGCTACTTCAACACCGCGACGCCAATGCCGGCGCGCTTTGCGCCCGGCACGCGCGAGAAACAGATCGCAGCGGCGCAGTATCAACGCACGCCGGTCGTCACCCGGATCGAGCCCGATATCGGCGACCGCAACCTCGATCTGGCCGCAGTGAACGACGTGCACCGCGCCGAATGGACCGGCTTTCTGGTGCCGCCCGACACCGGCCGCTACCGCGTCGGCCTGACCGGCACCGGCGGCACGCTGACGCTGGACGGCAAGATCGTCTCCGATCGCCGCCAGGCGCGCTGGAACGACCTGCCCGGCATGACCACGCTGACGCTCGAGGCCGGCAAGCGCTATCCCATCCGCGCCGAAGGCCATGGTATCGATCTGGTGTGGAAGCGCGTGTCGGACGCGCCCTTCGCCGAGTTGCGCCGCGCCGCCGCGGCCGCCGATGTGCTGGTCGCGGTCGTCGGGCTCACCTCCGATCTCGAGGCCGAAGAAACCGCCGTCTCGGTGCCCGGCTTCGCCGGCGGCGACAAAACCACGCTCGATCTGCCCGCCGATCAGCTCGCCATGCTCGATCAGGCGCGCGCGCTCGGCAAGCCGATCGTGATGGTGGCGATGAACGGCAGCCCGATCAACCTCGCCTGGGCGAAGGACAATGCCGCCGCGGTGCTCGAGGCATGGTATCCGGGCGAGACCGGCGGCACTGCCGCGGCCAATATCCTGACCGGGCGGACCAACCCCTCGGGACGCTTGCCGCTCACTTTCTATCGCAGCGTCGCCGATCTGCCGCCGTTCGGCGATTATGCCATGGCCGGGCGGACCTACCGCTATTTCACCGGCATACCGGTCTATCCGTTCGGCCATGGCCTCAGCTACATGCGCTTCGGCTATACGATGCCGACCATCACCCCCCAGCGCGGCGGCGCCGAGAACGGCATCCGGGTGACGACGCGGATCACCAACCAGGGCGATCGGCCCGGCGAGGAGGTGGCGCAACTCTATCTGAACTTCCCCGACCGAGCAGGCGTGCCGCGGATCGCGCTGCGTGGCTTCCGGCGCGTCGCCTTGCGCCCCGGCGAAACCCGTCTCGTCAATTTCGATCTATCGCCACGCGATCTGAGTTCGGTGACGCCCGATGGCGCGCGCTCGGTCGCCGCGGGCCGTTACCGGGTCAGCATCGGCAGCGGCCAGCCGGGCACCGGCGTGCCGAGCCAGACGGCCAGCTTTACCGCCGGCCAGTCGGCGGCCCTGCCCAAATAAGCCGTGCATGGACTGGCCTGCGCGCGCAATTGGCTGGCGCGGACCGTTGACCCGCTTGCCGACACCGGCCGGTCGAGCGCAACCAGAGGCGCGTGGCCCCGCTCCACGAGAGGTGCGGTTTGCAGCGGACGCGTGTTACGGCGGGATCAGGACAGCCACCGCCAGATGCCGGCGGGCCAGCCGGCAAGCGGGATATGCGCCCAGGTCGCGGCAAGCCAGATCAGGATCCCGCCGAGCAGCGCATGTGCGCCCAAACCCGACAATGTCGCGCGCCGCTGCAGGATCGCGACGAACGGCAGATAGCTTGTCCTGCGTTCCCAGGCGGGCCAGCCGTCGGGATCGAGCGCGGCCTTCTTGCGATCCTGCAACGCCGCGCCGACCAGCGCGAGCAGGATGATCGCGCCCGACAGGATCAGGTTCTTGGCGATCGGATAGATCAGGATGTGGGATGCGCCCCACATCGCGAACGACCACATCATCGGATGGCGGGTGATGGCAAGGACACCGTGGGGCTGCGCGGTGGCCGCCAGCGCGGCCGCGCCGGGCAGCGCCGGATTGCGGATGAACGAGCCCATCAGCAGGATCGACGCCAGCAGCATGACAGCCGTGGAAACCGCCCAAAGGCCGTCCCCCACGCCCCATAAGGGCGGCGTGACCGGCGCGGCCCGGTAGGCCCAGATCGTCGCGCCCAACGTGACCAACGCCACGGCAGAATAGAGCGCGCTGAAAGCCGTGTCTCCGACCAGCTTGATCAGCGGCTGGCGCAGCGGATGCGACAACAGAAAATGCGTCGCGACAAAGGCCGTCGCCCCGGCGAGCACCCCTTCAGCCCCGTTCATCGAATTTTCCCGTTGCGACTGCCCCCCCTATGGCGGACAGCGTTGCGCCGGGTCAGTATGACGACGAACAGTGCCGACTCAAAGCAATTTAGCCGCCGCGATAGTATGCGCCGGCTCTCCGGACCGCTCGGACCAAGTTACAAACAATTTCTGCTTTAGGCCGGCCCGCTCGGCCTACATCATTATTGGCCGACCATATTTTGACACTGTACTCTTCGCTATTGTTGGGGACGTACTGGATCACCTTATTACGAATAGTGCGGCCTACAACTCAGCGAAGGCCGGAAGCAACGTTGCTTCGATCCGCGCCCGTGCGCGATCTCGCGCTTCGATTATCGTCGCGCTGGTCGCCGCTCGGTCCGCCAATAGCGCGGCCAATTGCCTTTCTACCGCGACATCCCAACCCGCCGTGGCGGTCTCCACGACTTCGACCTCCAGCCCGAGATGACGAAAAAAGCCATTCATCTTGAACGTGCTCGGTTCCAGCGGCACCACGGGAACCCCGCTCGTCAGCGCAAGTACGCCGGTGTGCAAACGGCTGGTGATGACGGCGTCGAACGACGCCAACATGGTTGCATAATCGATATAGCCGAGATCGCCTCTTGCCACCCGAGCCTTTGTCACCCCGGCGAAACGCTCATATAAAGGCCCGTCGGTCATCATCTCGTTGGATACGAGCGTGACGCTGTATCCGGATGCCTCGAGACGCTGCAGCAGCGCTTCCCATACCGGAACCTGCCGCAATTTCTCGGCGTGTAAGGCGTTGATGGATACGGCAAGCGCCATCGGCTCGCGCTCCGCAATCGGGGCGGATGTCAGAATGGCGGCGTCTGGCAACACGATCGCTGCCTTCTTCCCGCCTACAGCAACATAATGGAGCCGACTTTGATCGTCGCGAAATTCCAGCAGGTCGGCGTGATCCAAAACGTACGTAGCGATCTTCTGAAGAACGGCGTTTTCAATTTCGAACGATGGGTTTACCAGTGCCGTTTTGCAGCCCAGTCGCTGGGCGACACGAACCTCGATGAGATAGGCTAATGCCACGTCCAGCGAGGATCCGCTAAACTCCCCCGCCGGGTTGACCACGACTAAATCCATCTGCCGAAAAAGTGCGATGCGTCGCGCATATCCCTTCGCGGCTATTCCCAGTGCTCTGTGTACGCGCCCGGCGCGCGTCAACCGGGTAACGAATTTCCGCGATGCCGGCTGGGAGACGATCGCATCGATGACGGATTTATGATGCAACGGCGAAGGCTTGGCATCCAGCGGAAGCGCAAGCGCGGCATCGACGAGACGCTCAAAGCCGTCGATCGGGGCGGCGGGATCGACGTCGGAAATCCCGAACTGCCCAAGATAGGCGGCCCCGCGCTCGATCATGCCGACCTGACCTTGCGGAAAGGCTTTGCGCAGCAGTTCGTACCACGCCATCGACAAGCATTGATTGCCCTGGTTCCCCGTGCGGACCCTGGTAATCAACAAGACATTGTTTATCTGCTTCGGCCTCAACAAGACTTTCCTTCGAGCGTTCTAAGTGAGCCGCGGACCGAATGCCTCGCAGCATTTGCCTTGCCCCATTTGATGAGAGAGCCTGCGGTTGAGCGCGGCCGGTCGTCTGACCCGCTACGCCTGCCGAACCGCATTATTGTCGGCGATCCGTGGCAAACGGTCAGCAAGAACGTGGCCACCATTCAATAGAACGGTTCGTCTGCTTTCGGTTCTCCTACGGACCACCCCGCGATAGATCGCCACATCGGCACGCCGCAGCCGGCGCAAACAGACACAAAGGCGCCCTTCGCGCGCTTTACTCGGTCCCGATCACGCTGGTGGCGGCCCCTTCCGCAATTGAATTTCTGTAGAAAGCCCACGCCAATCTCCGAATACTGGTTACGGGGCCGCTTTATAGTAAGCGTCAAATCTCTGATAACTGTAGTTTTTTACAAGAATGCGATGGATGAGCTTCACCGCGCCTGCACAGCCTAGCCGCCCGCAGTGAGTCGGCGATGAGACTGGGATCGGCAGTTGCTGCCCTTCTCCTTTTCGGGGGCATCAACTCACCTGTGTCTTGAACGTGCGACTATTCCCCTGCGCGCCAGTGTTGCCGCAGCGACCGCCTCGCCCGTTGGCCATGAGAGAATCGCGTACGACACTGTGCCGCTGCCAGGGTAGCAAACGCGCCGAGGCCGCTCGTGCAGCATGCATGCAAGCACGCTACGGCGGTACGCTAGGATCAAGGGTGCCGCTGTCGTTTCAAACGCATTCGGCCGCCTACGCTGCGGAACGACAGTTGTTGGTCGCGGTGCGGCTGGTCGTGGCACCCTGCGTCCAAACGACGTCCAGGGTCCTCATGTCGCTGCCGATGCGCGCAATCCGCGCCGCATAATAAACCCCATCGGTCCATTTACAGGAAAGGACGGATCCCGCTCTGCAACTGAACGGCCGCAGGCATTCTTATTGACCGCACTGATAGTACCGTCAGGCACCGTCCGCGCCGACGAGCAATCCGGCCGTTATCCGCGTGCCGTCGGCGAATGCGATATCGTGCCGGCCCTCCCCCACTGCGCGAACGGCGCCCCCAAAACGGACGATGGTTCATCTTGCGGCTGTGCCGGTGATTGGGCGACGCCGTGTTGCGGCTTCCGGGCAGGACGGATCATCGCTGTCGTGGTTCAGCCCAGGCAGGCGAGCAACGAGCCCGCGCTCGCCCCCGCCGACAGCGACCTGCAATGGTCACGGCAATAGACTCGAGAACCGCAAGCGATGGGTCGCCGGATTGGTGACAAGCTGGCGCTGAAACGCCCGGCGCAGGTTCTGTTCGTCGCCATGGCCGGTGCTTTGCGCGATGCTCTTCAGCGGCAGATCGGTTTCCTCGAGCGCGCGGCAGGCTGCTTCGATCCGCATCAGCTCGACGGTCTTGGCCGGTGTGCGCCCGACCTTCGAGGCATAGGCCCGCGCGAAGGTGCGCGGCGCCAACCCTGCGCGCACCGCCAGTTGCCCGACCGACAGGTCCGCCGCGAGGTTCGCCGCCATCCAGGCATGGAGCTCGATAAATGCCTGGTCCTTCGTCTGCGCCGCGAGCGGCACGCTGAACTGCGACTGGCCGCCCGCGCGCTTCACGAAAACGACCATCTGCCGCGCAGCGTCGATCGCAACGCGGGGACCGTAATCCTCCTCAATCAGCGCCAGCGTCAGATCGATGCCCGAACTGACGCCCGCGGACGTCCAGAGATTGCCATCCCGGACGAAGATGCTGTGGGCATCGACGTCCAGCCCGGGATGGCGCGTCTTCAACCGATCGAGCCAGGCCCAGTGCGTCGCCACCCGCCGCCCCTCCAACTGTCCCGCCGCCGCCAGCAGAAACGCGCCGGTGCAGACCGAGCACAATCGACGCACCGTCTCTGCGCGTTCCGCAATGAAGTCGCGCAGCGCAGGCGGCACCGCAAAATCCTCCCCGACGCAGCCCCCCGGGACGATCAGCGTGTCGATCGTGATATCGGCCAGCGCCGCCGTCGCCACGGTCACGACCGGCAGGCCGGCACTGGTGACGATCGCGCCCCCCTCACCCGAGGCGACGATCGTCTCGTAGCGACACGGTGCCCCCGGAGCGACATCGCGGTTCGCCGTGGTCAGCGCCTGTAACGGCCCGGCCAGATCGAGCAGGTTCATGCCATCATAGGCCAGCAGCACGACACGGAGAGGTGCCTGTGGCTGGGGAACGGGGATCGCGTCTTCAGCCATGGTAACCGGGATACTCCAAGTCGAGCGCGACGCCAAAAGCGGTCTGCTTGCCGTACAGCCGCGCGATTTCCGCAAGCACCCGGTCGAGCGTCGCCGCAGACTTTCCCGTTGCAAGCGCGACGATGCGATCGACCGCCTTCGGATCGGTACGATCGGGCAGCAGCGTCAATCCGTGCCGCGTCAGGATCGGGGCGGTGCTGCCGCCAAGCGCAAAGGCCTTGGCGCGGCCGGTCCGGCTATAGGCGTCGGCCGTCAGCGCGACGGTGATCTCGTCCGCTCCCGGCGCGACCGCAACGCCAATCGCCGTCGCCTTGTGGAGCCAGCCATTGAGATATTGCGTCGTCGCAAAGGCCCGCAGGTTGCGTCCGAACCTGGGCGCGAAGCGGTGGCTGTCATGCGCCGGGCTCCAGTCGGGCGCGCCGACCTGCGCAGCGACGATGGCCGCGCGCTCATGGCCCGCGATCGCCTCGACCAGCGCGAGCGAGGTCGGGATGGCGGCGCTGATGCCTGCGCTGGACACGATACGCCCGTCTGCGACGTAGCGGCGATCGGCGATCCAGTTGACCTGCGGGTAATGCTTGCGGCGATAGTCGGCGGTTGCCCAGTGCGCGGTGGCGCGATGCCCGTCGAGCACCCCGCTCTGGGCCAGCACGAGCGCGCCGTCGCAGATGCTGACCAGGGTGCCGCCCTTTGCCGCCTGTTGCTTGATCCAGGTAAGCAGCGTGGGATCATTGCGTTTCACCACGGCCGGCACCACGACGTAATCGGTGAGTTCGGTGCCGCTGTTGACGCCGACGATGGCGATGATCGGGCGCTGTCGCCCGAAGCGGGCCCGATATGGCGCAATCGGCTCGCTGGCAGTGGGTGCCACCGGTGCGACGTGCTGGTTGGGCGGCGATTGCGCCGAGCGACCGGCCGCGACTGATCCGCACCCGACGACAAGACTTGCCGCAGCGAGTAGAAGGACTCGATTTCTGGTAGTTGAGAAGCGAAACATGATGCCATCCGATCAAAGGGGGTGGCGCCTTCCTGTGCCGTAATGCCTTCTGCCCAAAGGACGACATTCCGCCATTTCCTGCCAGACCGGCGGTTGCCTTCCGCGATGCGGTCAAAGAGGTCGCCGGCGATCAGCAATGATATGGTGCCCATCCCGGTGTCTGCGGAAAATTCGCTAAATACCTGGGCGAAAGCCAAAGAAACGGCGGGATTTTCGGCATACCTCTAAGCGGCAGCGCCGCAGCGGAGACGCCCCTAAGGTAGCCATTCAGACTTGTTGAAGAGCCCACGACAAGCGGACTTTGTTCATCCCAGTGTTCCACCGATCTTAATAACCGGTCGACGCGGCGTAAATCGAACCTCGCGGTGGACTGCAGATGTTGCAGCCACCTTACTGCTACTGCGACATCGCCATTGCGAACTATTTGGTTTGAGGCATTGCCATCAGAGTGACGAACGGTTGGGCACGGACCTACAAATGGTATTTCGAGCGCGCAAACCATGTACGAAATCATATACCGCCGGCACCAGACAGTCGGGAGCCGCGAACAACAGGAAATGAGGTGCCCCGATCACCTTGACCTGTGCCACGCTGCTGCGGTTCTGGAGTAAGGCAATCTGTGCAGCAGCACCCTCGATCGGCGTCTTCGGATCAAGCGTGCCTTGCAGGACGATGATTGGCGGCATTCGCGCCGGAAGCCGGCCAAAGGAATCGTCACGCTTGTAGAGCGGTAGGCCTGGTTGGGTCAGCAGGCCCGGCAACGGGCTGGCGAAGAGGAACTCGCGCTCCTCGCGCTGCACGACGGCATCGGTCAGCTCCGGACGCGAATTGCTTTCGGACCCGCTGATCAGCCCGACCAGTGGGATCGACGAGCTCGATTGCGGATAGGAAAGCAATTTGCTCCCGATCTGCTTCAAACGCCGTTTCGCCTCTGCCAACGATGCGACCTTGCCTTTACGCAGATCCGCCAGGATCACGGGGATGCGCGCCCGTACCTCGGGCACATCCAGCATCGCACCAAACAGGTATTTCGGGTGGTCGCCCAGTACCTCTCGCAGCTTGGGATTTGCGATCACATCGCGCATGGCGGCGCTGGCCGACCCGCCCAATGCGGCCCGGCAGGACGGTTTGCGGTCGCAGGACGCAAGCACCCGGCGGCCTACCGCATCAACTACAGCGGAGCGGTGACTGAGATCCCAGTGCGGGTCCACTTCGGGCGGAACAAGCGAATCGAGAATCACACCATCGAGCCGGCTTGGCGGCGCGATCGTCAGAGTCCTTAGCACCAACTGGGTGCCGTAAGACACGCCGTACAAGAACGTGGGGCCGCCTTGCGCGAAGCCGTCAATGAGCGCCTGAAGATCGTGGGCGGCGTTGCTGGTCGAGAAAGCCCGCGTGCGGTCGGCGTCGGCGTGGAGCGTCTTAAAGCAGCTTCCCCATTCCGCGCCGGACAGCGCGGTTCCCGCAGTGCTGCCGACCGCTTCTTCGGCCTCACATAGCCGTGTTGAAAAACCAGTGCCGCGATGATCCGGGATCATCAGATCATAGCCGGGCGCGGCGGCGCGTAACGACGCCAGAAAAGGGTAGAACGATGCCCCGGACTCGCCCGGCCCGCCAGCGACCAGCCAGAGTTGCCCCTTCGAGTGCGACGCGGCCGGAAACTTGCGCACAAACAGTGATAGCTGGCGGTCATCTTGCTGCCGGTGATCCAGCGGCACCGTTATGCGTGCGCACAGCGACGGCGCCAGCTCCGGCCGCTCCTTGGCGTCCGGGCAAGCAGCGAAGATCGGTGCGCTAATAGCTAGCGACGTCGCTTGCGGCGGAGCCGACCAGCTCCCCAAGCCTACTAGAATGAACGAGAAAATACGACGCAACTGGATTCCCCCGACAGCACCCGCCATACGGCAGTAACACACCCCGCGATCGTTGCAACTGCCCGGGAAGCCGACCTTTGACCGCTCGCTTGTTTGTTGCGCCAAGCGTGACGTTTCCGAAAAGCCCATAAAAGCGCTGGACGCATTGCAATGGTTGAAAGGCCCGATTCGGGACGCTTTGGCATCGCGCACGCTACACAGTAGTGACTGCTCATTCAGGTAGAGTGTGCCGCTGCAAGAAATCTGGCAGGTCCACAGGCCTAAATAGGCCATAGAAAAAGTTAACTAAGCGCCGCCAAATAAACGCGCGAAGTTCGAGCCCTTTTGAAATAGAATCTTTAAAATAGATAATCGCCGTCGGCACTATTGCCAGCAGTTGCGTTAATCAACGCCATATTAAGTCAATATTTCGTTTTGTAAAAATCGATAATCCTATTTTATAGATGATAACTTTTATTTCAAAAGAACAACTGAAAACAAGAAAACTTATAATATTTTTACAAAATAGCGTTTCTGGCTAGACGCCCTTTCCCTAACTCATGTTAAATATGCCGATAACCTTACGATGGGAAGCATGGCCCGTTTTTAACCGCGTGAGCGGTGGAAAGCAGCGGGTCACCTTGGGATGATTGAATGCGCCACCTATGGGCTACCTTGGACGACCAGGTAGACGTCTCGGTTGAGAATGCGCCCTGTATCGGTGCGGCGGCCGCCATCGCCGCGGTGGCGGCGACCTGGGCGGTGCGCGAAGTCGCGGAAATGCATCTGCCATTCCTTTTCTGCGTCGCCGCGGTCGTTCTCGCCGCAATGCTGTATGGTTTCGCCGCCGCCGCGATCGCGACAGTCCTGTCGCTGATCGGCACCGTCGCCTTGGCGGCAGGCGAGCACCCGTTGGTCAACACCCGGAATGTGACCCTCATTGCGTTGATTTGCCTGTGCCTGGGAGCGTGCGGCGAAACCATCCGGCGTCTGCGCGCGCAGGTGCTGGTCGCACTGCGCAACGCCGCGCGGCGCGAACGCGTGTTGGAGCTGTTCTTTGGCGAATCGCCTGCAGTCACGCTGGTGATCGACGAATCCGAGCAGATCGTTGCAGCAAGCGAGGCGACGTACAGGCTGATGGGCCTCTCTCACCGCGATGTGATCGGCAAGACCGTCAAACGCTATCTTGGCGAGAACAACGTCGGTGCCGAAAAAAAGACGGTAATGCTGGAGGATGGGCGGATCTTGCACCTCCGCACCACCACGGTACCAATGGAGATCGCCGAACGCCGGTTTGCCATCATCTACGTCCGTGACGAGACCGCGATGGTGCAGGCGTCGGAGGAACTTGCCATGGTCCAGCGTGAGCTGCACCAGATTGCGCGCGCGACTTCACTTGGCCAGCTTGGATCGTCGATAGCGCACGAGCTAAACCAGCCGTTGGCGTTCGTCGCCAATTACGTTGGGGCCGCGCGCGCAATGCTCGACCGCCCGCAGCCGGATGTGGTCAAGGCCAAGGCCGCGATCGACGATGCACTCGCGCAGGTGTTTCGTGCGTCGTCAGTGCTGAAGAATCTGCGGGGTTTCGCGGCGCGACGATCGCCCGCGCGACACTGGATCGACGCGCGTGACGCGCTAGGCGAGGCGATACGGCTAGGCAGCTTCTCCGCGCTGGAGGCGCGCGCGACACTCAAGCTCGACTTGGCCGATGAGCTTGGCGAGGTGCTGATCGATCAGGTTCAGTTCCAGCAGGTTGTGCTGAACCTTATCACCAATGCCGCCGATGCCGTGCGAGCGCGTGACGATCGCCGCATCGCGGTGCGCGCTTGGGTCGACTATCGCAAGATGCTGCGCATTTCGATCGAAGACAGCGGCGACGGCGTGCCCGATCACCTCGCTGATCTGGCATTTGCGCCGTTCCAGTCGACTAAGTCGAACGGCGTAGGCATCGGGCTGGCGATCTGCCGGACCATCGTCGAGGCACATGGGGGGAGCATCTCACACGATCGGGACACGTCGCTCGGCGGGGCGCGGTTCGTGTTTTCAGTAAAGCGACGCAGCACGGGAGGATAAACATGGCGGAGGAACGCCCGGTCTATATCATCGACGACGAACCGGAGATGTGCCGGTCCCTTGCGTTGCTGCTGGCGACCGGCGGGGTTCCCGCGCAGACATTCGGGTGCGCCGACCTGTTCCTGGACATGATCGATCATTTGCCGCCGGGCGTGGTTATTTGCGATGTGCGGATGCCGGGCACGTCAGGGATCGAACTGTTGCGCGCGCTGGCGGCGCGGGGGCGCGTCGATCCGGTCGTCGTCATTGCCGGCCATGCCGATGTCGCGCTCGCCGTCGAGGCTATGCGGGCAGGTGCACTGGACTTCCTCGAAAAGCCCTTCGACACCGCGACGATCATGGGCGCGGTCGCTGCGGGGCGGCGGCAGGTCGACGAAGCCGCACGCCCGGCGAGCCGCCTTGATACGCTGTCACGGCGCGAGCGCCAGGTGTTCGACCTGATCGTTGCCGGCCAGACCAGCAAGGAAGCCGCGCGTCACCTGTCGATCAGCCCGCGGACGGTAGAAACCTATCGCACCAAATTACTGCAAAAAACCGGCGCTGCCGGCACTGCGCAACTGATCCGGCTGGGCATCGAGGCAAGGATGCACGGCGGCCTGCATACCGAGGTGCCGATCAGACCAGAGACCGGCGCGCCTTTGGCCAAAGCGCTTGCTGGCGCCGACGTATCGCCCCCCACCCGCAACGATTGACGTGGACGTCGGGGGTAAGGCGGATCGCTCAATACCGCACCTCATTCGCATAGAGCTTCAAGGTCAATGCATAGACGAGCCCGGTAGGGGGCAGCCGCAGTGACGCCTGGCACCGGCTATTGTGGCCGGTCAGATCGCGTAGCAGTCGCATGCCGAAACCCGCAGGGCCGGGCGACGTCACGGCCGGGCCACCCGTCTCGCGCCAGTGAAGGTGCAGTTCTGCGCCACCGCTATTGTCGCCCGCGCTCGCGACCCAGCGTAGATCAACCCGGCCGCCGACTGCGCTGAGCGCGCCGTGGCGCACCGAATTAGCGGTTAGTTCGTGGAGCACGATGGTCAGCAGGTGCGCCCAGCGCGCGACGACCGACACCTCGCCGCCCGTCCGCGCGATTCGCGGCGCCATCGGATTGTCGAGCCGGGTCGTGACGCGTTCGGCGATCCGGGGCAGTGAACAGAAATCGCCCTTCACCTCGCACCCGATGCGCGCGACCGCGTCGAGACTGCGGACGCGGTCGAGGAACGCGACCACTTCGGGATGTCCCTTCAGCCCGTTGAACGACTGCTGGGCGAGCGCGAGGACCAGCGAAATCAGATTGCGCGCGCGATGCTCCGCCTCACTAAGCGTCATCCGCGCCAGCGCATCCGCTTCCATATCGTCATCCAAAGCGGCGTCGCGCGGGTCATCGATCGCCATGATTCCGTTCCTCCCTGCTGACACACGTCGCGGGCGAACGGCTGTTCCCAACGCGCGCTGACCGTGCCGCCTATGCCCTGTGCTGCGGCGCCGACCGCCTTGACCGCAACTCCGTAAGAGTCCGGACCCGCACGCCGGTTCCGATCCGTATTCGATCGGAATTTCCGGGAATCGTTACGGGGCGTACCCCTTGTCGACAGGAGGTGCGGGACGACACCGGGCACGAACGGTCCGGGCGGTGGAAGGGAAAACCGCCAGTCCGGTCCATCTCGCCCGCCCCTCCCCTTTCGTCGGATGCAGCGGCGGGCGCCTGCATTCGCGCCGGCCGGTCATCCGGTCCGGGCAACCGACATGCACCGCCGGGATCCGGGCAATGCCACCCCCGGACACCCGCACGACACCGGCCGCCCGGCAGATTCCCTGCCGGGCGTATGACCCCGCCTGTCCGGCGGACAACAGGAGACGTTGCGATGAAGACTATGATCCTTGGCTCGTTCTCGGCACTCGCTCTGGCCGCGGCTTCGCCCGCGATGGCGCAAGTCACGGGGGATTCCGAAAGCTACACGCTCAACCTGGCGGGCACCGTCGCCAGCAACTGCGAACTGATCCCCGAAGGATCGGGCACCAGCAACGTCGACATGTTGAACACGGGCAACCAGGGTGCGTTGACCATCGCCTATTCGTGCAACTCACCCTACACGGTGTCGCTCACCTCGCTGAACGGCGGCATGCGCCATGCCGAGAGCGCCGGCGCGGTCGTCATCGACTATGACGTCGAGGCGCAGGGCTTCTTCGGCACCAACCAGACGACGACCAACTCGGCGACGATGGCTGGCACGCCGGTTGTCATCGTCACCAACACCAACTGGCAGAACATCCTGACCAATGGCGGCCTGCGGACCGGCAACCTCGACCTGTCGTTCGATTCGATCGGCGAATATGCGGTCGCGGGCACCTATTCCGACCAGCTGACCATCACGCTCGCCGCCAATCTCTGATCGCCCCCCCAGAGATTTCGCGGCGTGACCGGGAGGGGGCACCCTCCCGGTCATCCCTCTTCATTCGATCCAGACCCCGGGGGGCAACCCATGTCAAAAAGGATTTTTCTGGCGATGGCCTGCACCGGCCTGCTGACCGGCGGCCTCGGCGGTTCCGCCACCGCCTACGACCTCAAGCCGATGGTCATCCAGATCAAGGCGAGCGGTGCCGGATCGGCGGCGACCGCGATTATTACCAATACCCATCCGGTCCCCATCGCGATCGAGATCCGCGCTTACAAGCGCGAGCAGCAGAGCGACGGCACGGAGCGGCTGACGCCTGAGGACAGCGACATCATCCTGACGCCGCCGCAGATGGTGATCGCACCCAAGGCCAGCCAGAGTTTCAAGATCCAGTGGGTCGGCGATCCGAAGCCGTACCGCGAGCTGGCCTATCGCATCGTCACCGATCAGTTGCCGATCCAGTTGAGCAAGACGTCGCGCAACGATCGCACCGCCGACATCACGATGAAATACCGCTACGAAATGGCGCTGTATGTCCAGCCCGAGGGGATGAAGCCCGCCGCCGACATTGTGTCGGTCGAACCCGCGGCCGGACCGGAGGGTCGTCGCCAACTGGCGGTACGCGTCCGGTCGAGCGGGGGCATGCGCGCGGTACTCGACAAGCCGGTTCTGCAGCTGCGCGGGGCCGACAACCGCCCGATCACGCTCGAGGGCGATGCGGTCAAGGAACTGATCGGCCTCAACATCCTGCCGGGCGTCGAGCGTGTGGTGCGCATCGCCGCCCCCGATGGCCTGCCCGCCGGAAAGCTGACCGGGAGCCTCTCCACCGAATATATCGTCCTGCGATGATGGGCGCTCGGTCGCGCCTGGCGTCGACCGTGTTCCTGGCATTGGCCTGCAGCCCGGCGCTGTGCATCGCACAGACCGCCGCGGCACCCGCGCTCGCGTCTGCAGACGCGATGCAGGGCGGCGCGGGGCGGCAGATCGGCGAAGCGCCGCCCGCTGTGACCCCGCCCGCCCCCGCGCAGGTCGCGCCGGGGCCGCCCGCGCCAGCGACGCCCGAACCCGACCCAGCCGCGCTGTCGCCCGACGAGCTGTTCCGCCGCATGTTCGGCAAGGAGCGCCCGGCGATCATCGCGGGCCGGTACGGCGTGATCGTCGACGGGATGAACGCAGGCGAAGCGATGATCGACCCGTCGCCCGGCGGATGGATCGATGGCGCGGTCCTGCGCCGCATCGTCGGCGGCATCCTGTTGCCCGATGCCGCGCGCACGTTCGGGGCCGCGGCAGCGGGCGAGCGCGTGTCGTTCGCCGCCTTGCGCGGGATCGGGTTTACGACCGAATTCGACGCCGGCCAGCTCGTCCTGATCCTGGGCATCCCGATGGCGATGCGAACGCCGCGCATCCTGCCACTCAATCCGCCGCGCGTCGCATCGAGCGTCGCCTATGCCGAACAGGCGGACGTGTCGGCCTATGTCTCGGTGCGCGGCGGTCTCGACGTGGTCGAGCGGGCGGTCGCCGAGCGCGGCGTATCGCGCGTCGCCGCCGACATGGATGTCGGCGTGAACGTGCAGGGCGTCGTGGCGCAGGCACGGCTGCGTTACGACGCCGATGCGCGCCGTCCGCTGTCGCGCGGCGACGTCCGCATGACCTATGACGATATCGACAAATTGCTCAGGTGGGAGCTCGGCGACCTGTCGGTCGCGCGCCGCCCGTATCAGGTTGCGCCGCGCATCGCCGGCGTCAGCGCCTACCGCGAATATCGCATCGACCCCTATCTCGATTTCCGCGCATCGGGCGAACGCGGGTTCGAACTGCAATCGTCCGCGCAGGTCGAGGTGCTGGTCAACGGCGCGCCGGTGCGCAGCTTTCCGCTGGCGGCGGGCCGCTACACGCTGCGCGATCTGCCGCTGGTGACGTCGGCGACCAACGACATCGAGATCCGCATCACCGAGGCGAACGGACGGCGGGAGGTGATCGCCTTTCCCGCGTTTGCCGGTATCGATTTGCTCGATCCGGGCCGCGACGAATTCGCGATCAATGCCGGCATCCCCTATCGCGACCGCGACGGCGTGCGGCGCTACGACACCAGCGACTTCAACATCATGGGGTTCTACCGCCGCGGCCTGTCGCAGACGCTGACGCTGGGCGCGTCGGTCGAGCTCGATACGCGGCTCGCGCTGGTTGGGGGCGAGGTTGCCTGGGCGTCACCGCTCGGCACGCTCGACGTCAATGCAGCGACCGATGTGCGGCGCTTGGGGCCGGGATCGTCGCGGCTCGCGCTGCAATATGCCTGGCGCGATGCCGATGTGCTGCGCGGGCGCGCTATCGATGCGCAATTGATCCTGACGGGACGGGATTTCCGCACCTTGGACGATTTGTTCGGCGGCCAGCCCTCGTCGCTGTTCGCACAGGTCCGGATGGGCCAAGCGTTTTCGGACGATTTTCGTGTCCAGATCGGTGGCAGCTACGAACGCGTTCGCGATCCCCGCCCCGGACAGCGCTGGTCGATCGGCGGCACACTGACCCACCAGTTCGGCCCAGTATCGGCCAGTGCCTCGCTCGACTGGCAACGCGACCTCGACCGCAGCGGCGCGATCGCCCGCGTGTCGGTGTTCGTGCCGCTGGGACGCGGCACGCTGTCGGCCAACTACACCTCGCGCGATACCGCGATGCGCGCCGAATATAGCGAGATTGCAGCCGCCGGTGTCGGTGCGTTCGGCTACACGGTCGGCGCGGAGCGGCGCGACGGCAGCGACCGGCAGTTCGCGCGCGCGACCTATATCGGCAACCGGTTCGAGGCCGCACTCGGCCAGACGCGCACCAACGTGAACGGGCGTGACGACATCCGTACCGGCGTGGCGTTCGGCACCGCGCTGGTCATGGCGGACGGGGCGTTCGCGCTGTCCCGCCCGATCAGCAACAGCTTCGCCATTGTCGAGAATGCCGGCAACGTCGCCACCCGGCTGGCGATCGAGCCGCGCAGTGGGCTGGGTGGGACCAACGTGCGCTATAGTGCGTTCGCAGGAACGCTCGGCCCCGGCGTCGTTCCCGACCTGCCCCCCTATTACGAACGCCCGATCGAGGTCGTGGCGATCGACGCGCCCGCCGGATCAGGGGTCGGCGGCGATGTTTTCATGCTGCGCCCTGGGTTTCGCAGCGGATACCGATTGAAGGTCGGCGCGGGCCAGGGGGCGGTTTCCGCCCTCGGCATGCTGGTCGATCGCACTGGCGCACCGTTGGGGCTGATCAGCGGCGAGGTGCGCAAGGCCGACGCCCCTGCCGATGCGGTTCCCGCTATCCTGTTCACCAATGCCGCCGGACGCTTCTTCGTCGAGGGGTTGGAGGCGGGCGGCACCTATGAGGCGATCGTCACCGTGGCAGGCCGACCGGTGCGTTTCACGTTGCAGGTGCCGGACGGGGTGCAGGGCATCTGGCGTCCAGCCGCGGCGATCCCCCTTGATGTCGAGGTGAACGATGCAAAGAAATAGCCCGGCCGCGGCCAAGATCGCGTCGCTGTTCGCGGCTCTGCTGGTGGTCGTGCCCGCGGCTGCGAAGAGCGCAGACGACACCGCCGCAAGACCATGTCAGATCGACGTTGACAGCAGCGGCGAGGTCGCGTGGCGCGGACTATACGGGCGCGGCTACGAGGCCAGCTCGCCGCCGACATCGGAACCGGTGCTGCTGACGCTCCGTCATACGGGACAGGCGTGCCGCTGGTTCATCGTCGTTCAGGGCGTCGAAGCGGGCTTGCGCGGTGCGGGCGACACGCTCGCCTATGACATCCTCGACGCGCCGGCGGGGCGGTCGATCGCCGCACGCGATCCGCTGGGGACGCTCGCAACGCGTCGGTCGGGCGCATTCGCCGCGGGCGAAGAGCAGGTCCAGTTGCCGCTGTTCGTCACCTTCGCGCCGGGCCAGCCGGTCGCGGGCGGCAGCTATACGGGTCAGGCGATCGTCAGTTTGTACCGCGACACGGGCGTTCCCGAACTGGTCCGCCAGGTCCCGCTGGTCGTATCGGCGCGGGTGCCTCCGGCCGTGTCGGTCAGCGCGCCCGCCTTTGCCACCGCGCGCACGACGACACTCGACCTCGGACGGCTGGAGAATGGCGCTTCGGTCACGGTCGACTTCACGGTCACCGCAAACGTCGGCGTGACCGTAACCCTGTCGTCGCAGGGGCGTGGACGGCTGATCCATGAAACCGGGCTGACCGCCATCCCTTACAAGGTTACGCTCGCCGGACGCCTCACCGACCTGTCTACCACATCGGCAACTCTTCCGCTGAGGCGGTCAGCGACGTTCAGCGTCCTTCCGCTGACCGTTAATGTTCCCCAAGCGGAGGGCGCGGCGGCGGGACGCTACAGTGACACGATCACACTTACATTCAGCGCAGATTAGATGAGTATCAAAAGTGTAGATAATTCGATGTAGCTCGAAATATGGTATCTGACATTGCAAAGTAACCGCTCTATGAAATCGTAGGCATGTAGTCAGTAACGTGATTAACGTAATGCTCTACAATTTGGCGCGAAGAACGTCGCCGAAGTGCGGGAGGCGCTGGAGGAGCAGATAGCGGTCCGCGAGCGTTGCCGGCGTGAGCTGGCCGATCTGGCGGCAGAGCCGACGCTGGCCATGATGCCGAA
>NZ_JANQBK010000029.1 GCF_025370105.1 Sphingomonas hylomeconis | reverse complement strand
TCGCAGCGGATCGAGCCGGACACGGTATTGTCCTACACCAAGCTGCGCGTCGGGCAGAATTACACCAACGAGACGCTCGATCAGGCGCTGCGCGATCTGCTGGCGAGCGATTTCTTCGCCGACGTGTCGATCGCCGGCGTCGAGAGCGGCGACATCATCATCCGCATCCGCGAGAATCCGGTGATCAACCGCGTCATCCTGGAGGGCAACAAGCGGCTCAAGGAAGACAAGATCCGCAAGGAGATCAAGCTTGCGCCGCGGCAGATTTTCACGCGCACCGCGGTGCGCCAGGATATCGCGCGCATCGTCGAGCTCTATCGCCGCCAGGGCCGGTTCGCCGCGTCGATCCAGCCCAAGATGGTCAATCTCGATCAGAACCGCGTCGATGTCGTGTTCGAAATCAGCGAAGGGCCCAAATCCAAGGTTCGCCAGATCAACATCATCGGCAACGAGGTGTTCGACGACGACAAATTGCGCGAGCAGATGGCGACCAAGCAGGCGCGCCTGTTCCGCCTGCTCAGCTCGGCGACGAGCTACGATCAGGATCGCATGGCGTACGACCAGCAGAAGCTGCGTCAGTTCTACCTGACCGAGGGCTATGCCGATTTCCGCGTGACGTCCGCCGTGGCCGAGCTGACGCCGGACAAGGAAGATTTCATCATCACCTATGTGGTGGAGGAAGGCCCGCGCTACAAATTCGGCGACGTGACCGTCGACAGCTCGATCCGCGACTTCGACAATGCCAAGCTCGCCTCCAGCCTGACGATGAAGAAGGGCGACTGGTACGACGCCAAGAAGGTCGAGAATTCGGTCGATCAGCTGAGCGAAACGGCCGGGCTGTTCGGCTATGCCTTCACCGAGGTGAACCCGGAGTTCGTCCGCGACAAGGACACGCTGACCATGTCGCTCAACTTCAACATCGCCGAGGCCAAGCGCTCGTACGTCGAGCGCGTCGACATCAACGGCAACACCAACACGCAGGACAAGGTGATCCGGCGCGAGATCCGCCTGTCGGAGGGCGATGCGTTCAACAGCTTCCAGGTCAAGCGCTCGCAGGACCGGATCAACTCGCTGGGCTATTTCCAGGACAAATTCGAACTCAAGCAGAGCCCGGGCTCGGCCCCCGACCGCGTCGTGCTGACCGCGGACGTCGAGGAGAAGTCGACCGGCGAGCTGCAGCTGTCGGCGGG
>NZ_JANQBK010000028.1 GCF_025370105.1 Sphingomonas hylomeconis | reverse complement strand
GGCGGGCGTCGCGCGCGGCGCCGCGGTCGCGCGGGGCGCCGGCGTGGCGCGCGGCGTTGGCGTCTGCACCGCCGGGGTCGGACGCGCGACCGGCGGAGTCACCGGGGTGGGGCGCGGACGCGGGCCGGTGAGATCGAAATTCTCCAGCCCGGGCACGAGCTGCCCCTGCTCGTTCTGCGCCAGAGCGGCGGGCGCCGCGAACGCCGCCGACACCATCAAGATTAGCCGAGCAAACCGAGAAACCACGCATCATCCCCGAACCAGTTCGATCAGCGCCATACGGTGCGGGCGCCGGGTGCGGCAAGGCCCGCCCGCCCGTTTCGGGTCGGGCGGGCCGCCGCGCGCTCTCAACGTTGATCAGGCGTGTTGCGGCACGCCGTGCAGCCGTGCCTCGATATCGCCGCTCATCTGCTGGCGATGCAGCGTGATCCCGCGCAGGCCTTCCTCCGCGCCGGCATGGCCGATCACGAAGGCGGCGCTGGTGCGGCCTTCGCTGCCATCGGCCAGGTGATAGCGGGCATCGGCGACGACCACCGGATTGAAGATGCGCGCATCCCCGCCCAGCTGTGCCTTGGGCAGCGACAGCGTGGCATCGACGCGCGCGCCCTCGCCCGGCGCGATCGTCACCGGCGCGACCTCGCCCCGCGCGTGATCGGCCAGCCGCTGGTCGATCTCGGCCTGGCTGGCGCTGCCATCGGCGAGCAGCAAGGTGGAGATGCGCACGTCCTCGGCGACCCGGCCGCCCGAATTGCCGACGGTCAGCTCGATCTCGACCAACGCATCCTCGGCATTGCTGCCGGCGCGCACCGGGCGAAAGGCGAATTCGAGCCATGGGCGATCGGCATGCGCGCTGCCTGCGGTCAGCGCGTCGACCTCGGCCGCTTCGGGGGCGACCAGTGCGGCCTCGACCGCGACGCCCTCGCCGGCTGCGGCCAGGACCGGCGCGGCGGCCGGTACGGGCTTCAGGAATTGCGGCTGCAGGCGGCCGGCACCCTGCGTCTGGCGGAAGACCGGGGCGACGGGCGCGACATCGGCCGGCGCCGGCTCGGGCTGCATCAGCGGCGCGGGGACGGGTTCAGGCTGGGACTCGGCATAGGCCACCTGCGCCTCGTCGGCGTCATAGTCGTCCTCGTCATCGGCATCGACGCGACTGCGGCGGCGCAGGAGGAACGCCAGCAGCGCGCCGAGCACGACCAGCCCGCCGACGATCCACGGCCAGACCGGCGCGGCCTCCCGGGTCGTCGCGCTTTCGGTGGTGGCTGCGGGTTCGGCGGGGGCGGCGCTTTCGACGGGTGCCGGGACGGGCGGCGCGACCGCGGCGGCAGGGACCGGCGCCGGCGCCGCGGCCACGGGCGCGGTCGCCACGCTGGCGGCCTGCGGTACCG
>NZ_JANQBK010000027.1 GCF_025370105.1 Sphingomonas hylomeconis | reverse complement strand
GGACGTCGAGGAGAAGTCGACCGGCGAGCTGCAGCTGTCGGCGGGTTTCTCGAGCCTCGAAAGCTTCATCGTCCAAGCCTCGATCCGCCAGCGCAACTTCCGCGGCAAGGGCCAGGAGCTGCGCGCCAGCGTCAATTATTCGAGCTATTCGAAGTCGATCGAGCTGGGTTTCACCGAGCCCTATCTGTTCGACAAGAATATCGCGCTGGGCGGCGACATCTTCCGCCGCGACTATAATTCGTTCAACCTGACCGCCAGCGGCGACCGCAACACCACCTATACGCAGGTCTCGACCGGCTTCCAGGTCCGTGCCGGCGTGCCGTTGACCGAATATCTCTCGTTGTCGGCGCGCTACGGCCTGACGTTCGACGATGTCGGGCTCGACGAAAGCACCTATTACAGCAACGGCGTGTGCGATCCGCTCAAGGCCGGGCGCTATCTGTGCGACGCGATCGGCAATCGCGCGACCTCGTCGGTCGGCTACTCGCTGATTTACGACAGCCTCAACAGCCGCCTGCGCCCGACGGCCGGGCAGCGCGTCGTGCTGAGCCAGGACTTTGCCGGCCTGGGTGGCGATGTGCGCTACATCCGCACCAAGTTCGACGCCGACAAATATTGGGGGCTGGGCAGCGGTTTCACGCTCGGGCTGAGCACCGAGGGCGGCTATATCCACTCGCTCGAGAAATCGCGTGGCGCAGGGGTGGACAAGGTTCGCATTACCGATCGCTTCTATCTCGGCGAACCGGAATTCCGCGGCTTCGACATTCGCGGTGTAGGCCCGCGCGTCCAGCGTATCCCGTTCACCACCGATGCGTCCGGCAAGCAGATTTTGGTTACCGACCGCGATCAGATCGTCGACGACGCGCTGGGCGGCCGGGCTTATTATTCGGGCCGGCTGGAACTGGAAATCCCGCTTGGCGCCGGCGCGCGCGAACTGGGCCTCCGGCCATCGATCTACGTCCAGGCCGGTGCGCTGTTCGGCCTGACGCGTCCTGAGCCGACGGTGGTCTTCCCGGTCGCCGCGGACGGCACCGTGCTGCCGCTGCCGCTGCGCGACACGCAGGGGCGTGACCTGTTCGCCTATACCAATGCGGCCGGCCAGACCGCGACGACGATCTGTCCGGCCGGCGTTCAGGACGCCAACGGCAATTGCAACGGCCTGACCGCCAACACGCCGCTGATCGCCGCACAGCCGTTCTTCGAACGCTATGTCGGTGATAGCGCCAAGCCGCGCGTCTCGGTCGGCGCCGGCGTCAATTGGAACTCGCCATTCGGCCCGCTGCGCGTCGATCTCGCCTACGCGCTGCTCAAGGACAAGGGCGACGACGACAAGCTCATCACCTTCAACGTAGGGACTGCATTCTGATGAACACGTACAAGAAGATCCTGCTGGCGACCGCTCTGGTCGCGCCGGCCGGCGCCATTGCCGTCTCGGCGAATGCGCAGACCGCCAATGTCGCGATCGCCGATCCCGATGCCGCGATCGCCAATTCGAAAGTGTGGGCCGCAGCCCAGACCGAGATCGGCACGACCTACAAGGCGCAGCTCGACCAGGCAAAGACGCGCGGCGAAGCAATCGCCGCCGAACTTCAGCCGCTGTACAAGAAGCTCGATGCCAATGGCGACAACCAGCTGAACCAGGCTGAGATCGAGGCTGCGCGCGCGGCGCGTCGCCCGGAGATTTCGCAGATCGAAGCAAAGGAGAAGGCCGGGCAGGAAGAGATCGCGCGGATGACGTCGCAGGCGTCGCGCGCACGTGCCTATGCCGCCGAACAGGTTGCCGGCAAGGTCAACGATGCCGTCACCAACGTCGTCAAGGCGCGTCGTATCACGCTGCTGATCCGCCCTAACGCGGCCTATTTCGCCGATCCTGCCGCCGATATCACGCCGGCCATCAGCACGGAGATCGATCGCCTGATCCCCAAGGTGAGCATCACGCCGCCGGCCAACTGGCAGCCGGGCCAGCAGCCGCAGCGTGCGGCCGCTCCGGGCACGCCGGCGCCGGCCACGCCGAAGGCGGCCGAGAAGCCGCGGTGAACGAGACGGTAGACGCGGGAGCGCCAAACGACGATCTTGGTCCGTTCGATATCGCGCGGATCATGGCGGCGCTCCCGCACCGCTACCCGATGCTGCTGGTCGACCGTGTCGCGCGCCTGACGCGCGACCGGTCGATCACCGCAATCAAGGCGGTGACGATCAACGAGCAATTCTTCCAGGGGCATTTCCCGGGACGGCCGATCATGCCCGGCGTGCTGATCGTCGAGGCGATGGCGCAGGCCGCCGGGATCCTCGCGGTCGAATCGCTCGGGCTCGCCGGATCGGGCAAGCTGGTCTATTTCATGGCGATCGACGGCGCGAAGTTCCGGAAGCCGGTCGAGCCGGGCGTGCTGCTGCAGCTCGACGTCGAGTTCGTCCAGAAGCGCTCCAGCGTGTGCAAATTCGCCGGCCGCGCGACGATCGACGGCCAACTCGCGGCCGAGGCCAACTTTACTGCGATGATCGCCGATCCGCCCAAGGCCTGAGCACGACGCTAATCACTTGCCCCGATAGGGCGCGGCGTGTAGTGCGCCGCGCTTGTCCCGGCTGGTCGGAAACCAGCCACTGACGCAAAAGGAATATGCCATGAAGAAAGACATTCATCCCGATTATCACACCATCAAGGTGCAGATGACCGACGGGACCGTTTACGAGACTCGCTCCACCTGGGGCAAGGAAGGCGACACGATGACGCTGGAAATCGATCCGCTGGCGCATCCGGCCTGGACCGGCGGCCGCGGCACGATGCTCGATACCGGCGGGCAGGTCGCGCGCTTCAACAAGCGTTTCGGCGCTATGTCGTTCGGCAAGAAGTAAGATACTCAATCTACCGCGCCGTCTTAACGGCGCGGTAGTTATACTGGGATAAGTTGCCCTCGAACGATTTGTGAGAGGCGCCATGTTCGCGGCGGAATATGAACCAGCACAGGCCAATGGCCGACGTCGCGTCCCGCGTGCGCCGGTCTCGCTCGATGCTCGGATTGGTCGCGGCGGGCTCGACCGCACCTTGTGCAAGGTCACCGATCTGTCGACGCACGGCGCACGGATCCAGAGCTATTCCGGCTTCAAGAAGGGCACGATGATCTGGCTGACGCTGCCGGAGATCGGCCAGGTCGCCGCTACCGTGATGTGGGCGGACGATTTCGAGGCAGGCTGCCTGTTCCAATCGACACTGAACGACGATGCCTTCGCGACACTCACCGCGCTGGGCTGATCACGCCACATTGGCAGTGGCGGAGAGAGTGGGATTCGAACCCACGGTGAGCTTGCACCCACGGCGGTTTTCAAGACCGCTGCCTTAAACCACTCGGCCATCTCTCCAGTGGAGGCCCCGCATATCCGCGCTTCGCCGCTTTGTGCAAGGGTTGCGACGCTTTGGGGTTCATGGCGCGCCCGCGCTGTGCCAGTGTCGCCATCATGAGTAAGCTTATCCGAACGACCAAACGGCTCGCCGCCGCGCTCGCCAGCGCGTGTGCCTTCGTCGCCGCCCCAGCGCTGGCGCAAGACGAGGCCGGCTTCCAGGCCTATCTGCAGACGTTGCGCGGCCAGGCGCTGGCCAAGGGCGTCAGCGCACGTACGCTCGATCAGGTACTGCCGACGCTGACGCTCAACACCCGTGTGATCGAGCTCGATCGTCAACAGCCGGAAACCTCGCCAAACGCGCCGGTGCCCAATTTCGCGCCGTACAAGCTGCGCCATGTCGATGCATCGCGCATCACGCGCGGACGCGCCGCTTATCAGGCACAGCGCGGACGGCTCGAGCGGATCGAGCGGGAGATGGGCGTGCCCGAATCGGTGATGGTGGCGATCTGGGGGCACGAAACCAATTACGGCAACGTGATGGGCAATTTCGATCTGCCGCGCGCGCTTGCGTCGCTCGCCTATGAGGGGCGGCGGCGCGATTTGTTCGCCGGCGAATTCATCGCCACGCTGCAGATGGTCGATCGCGGCGTGCCGCTGTACCAGATGAAGGGCAGCTGGGCGGGCGCGTTCGGCGGCTCGCAATTCCTGCCCTCGGTCTATCTGCGGCTCGCGCGCGACGGCGATGGCGACGGCAAGGCCGATATCTGGAACAGCGCGGCCGATACGCTGGCCTCGATCGGCAATTACCTGTCCAATGCCGGGTGGCGCGCGGGCCAGCCCTGGGGCCTCGCCGTCACCGTGCCGGCGAGCCTCGATCGCGGCGCGATGACCAGCCGGCTGGTCTCGCCGCGCTGCCCGCGCGTATTCGCCCGGCATAGTGCGTGGAAGACGATGGCGGAATGGCGCGCGCTGGGCGTCACGCCGGAGACCAAGACCTGGCCGGACGATCGCGTGCTCGCCACGCTGATCGAGCCCGATGGTATCGGCCGCACCGGTTATCTGCTAACCGGAAATTATCGGGTTATCCTCGATTATAACTGTTCGAACTTTTATGCTCTTTCAGTTGGGTTGCTCGCGGATGCTGTCGAACACTAAATCGGTTCTGGGTTTTACGTTGCTGCTCGCCGGTTGCGGCGGCAGTGGCTATGGCGATGCCCCACGGATCGAGAGCCCGTCGTCGCGCACGATCGATGCGCCCTATGCGCCGCGTGCGGACGATCCGACCGCGCTCGACCAGCCCGGGGATGTGCCGGGCGCACCGTATCGCTTGCAGGACGATTATCCGCCCGAGCCTGGCGCCAACCGCGTCGACACGGTGGACATCCCGCCCTCGCGCATCGCGCCCGGCGCTTCCTATCCCCCGGCGCCCCCGCAAGCCGATATGCCCCCGGCAGTCGCCACCAGCGAGGGGCCGCGTGGCACCTCCGGCGAGCAGCGCTATGACGCGGTCGGCTATGCCAGCTGGTACGGCGAGGAGATGGGCAGCGCGACCACCGCATCGGGCATGCCGTTCGATGCCAACGCGATCACCGCCGCGCATCGCACGCTACCGCTCGGCTCGGTCGCCGAGGTGACCGCGCTCGATACCGGGCGGACGATCCTGGTGCTGGTCGCGGATCGCGGCCCGGGCGGCCGCGATCGCGAGATCGATCTGTCGCGCGGTGCGGCGCAACTTCTTGGCGTGACGGCGATGGCGCCGGTACGCGTGCGGCTGATCAACGCCGCGCCGCAGGACGTCCGCGCATTGCGCGCCGGCCGGCCGGCGGGCGAGCGCATCGCAGCGCCGCCGTCGCTGCTGGTCGCGTTGCGCCGCAAGCTGCCGCCGCGCCTCGGCCCGGCCGC
>NZ_JANQBK010000026.1:0-2500 GCF_025370105.1 Sphingomonas hylomeconis | reverse complement strand
GAAAGCATGTGGGACTTCCAAAACAACCAGGAGGTTGGCTTAGAAGCAGCCATCCTTTAAAGAAAGCGTAACAGCTCACTGGTCTAAATAAGAGGTCCTGCGGCGAAGATGTAACGGGGCTCAAGATACGTGCCGAAGCTTAGGGTGTGAATTTATTCACGCGGTAGCGGAGCGTTCCGTAAGCCTGTGAAGCGATCTGGTAATGGGTCGTGGAGGTATCGGAAGTGCGAATGCAGACATGAGTAGCGATAAAGAGGGTGAGATGCCCTCTCGCCGAAAGACCAAGGGTTCCTGCGCAAGGCTAATCCGCGCAGGGTGAGCCGGCCCCTAAGACGAGCCCGAAGGGGGTAGTCGATGGGAACCACGTTAATATTCGTGGGCCTGGTGGTGTGTGACGGATCTCGTGAGTTGTTCTCCCTTATTGGATTGGGAGGGCTTCGAAGAGGTTCCAGGAAATAGCCCCACCGTATAGACCGTACCCGAAACCGACACAGGTGGTCAGGTAGAGTATACCAAGGCGCTTGAGAGAAGTGTCCTGAAGGAACTCGGCAAATTGCCTCCGTACCTTCGGAAGAAGGAGGCCCTCACTCCGCGCAAGCGGTATGAGGGGGCACAGGCCAGGGGGTAGCGACTGTTTAGCAAAAACACAGGGCTCTGCTAAGTCGGCTTCAAGACGACGTATAGGGCCTGACGCCTGCCCGGTGCCTGAAGGTTAAGTGGAGGGGTGCAAGCTCCGAAATGAAGCCCAGGTAAACGGCGGCCGTAACTATAACGGTCCTAAGGTAGCGAAATTCCTTGTCGGGTAAGTTCCGACCTGCACGAATGGCGTAACGACTTCCCCACTGTCTCCAGGACATGCTCAGCGAAATTGAATTCTCCGTGAAGATGCGGAGTACCCGCGGTTAGACGGAAAGACCCCGTGCACCTTTACTGCAGCTTCAGAGTGGCATTAGGAAAGAACTGTGTAGCATAGGTGGGAGGCTTTGAAGCGTTGGCGCCAGCTGACGTGGAGCCATAGGTGAAATACCACCCTGTTGTTTTCTGATGTCTAACCTCGATCCATGAAACTGGATCAGGGACCCTCTGTGGCGGGTAGTTTGACTGGGGCGGTCGCCTCCTAAAGAGTAACGGAGGCGCGCGAAGGTTGGCTCAGGACGGTTGGAAACCGTCTGTTAGAGTGCAATGGCATAAGCCAGCCTGACTGCGAGACTGACAAGTCGAGCAGAGACGAAAGTCGGTCATAGTGATCCGGTGGTCCCTCGTGGAAGGGCCATCGCTCAACGGATAAAAGGTACGCCGGGGATAACAGGCTGATAACCCCCAAGAGCTCATATCGACGGGGTTGTTTGGCACCTCGATGTCGGCTCATCACATCCTGGGGCTGGAGCAGGTCCCAAGGGTTTGGCTGTTCGCCAATTAAAGTGGTACGTGAGCTGGGTTCAGAACGTCGCGAGACAGTTTGGTCCCTATCTGCCGTGGGCGTCGAAATTTGAGAGGAGTTGACCCTAGTACGAGAGGACCGGGTTGAACATACCTCTGGTGTACCTGTCGTTCTGCCAAGAGCGCAGCAGGGTAGCTATGTATGGACGGGATAACCGCTGAAAGCATCTAAGCGGGAAGCCTCCCTCGAGATAAGATTTCATAGAGCCGTCGGAGACCACGACGTTGATAGATCGGATGTAGAAGTGCGGTAACGCATGGAGCTAACCGATACTAATTGCTCTATTCGCGCTTGAGAGTCCCACCATCAATGACAACACTGGGTGACCAGCAAGTCGGATGATCGTGCGGATGATTAAGAGCAACGCCTAATACAACTACGCCTACACGGTAATCGTGCATCGATTTTGGAACCCATCCACAAGCCCCCAGCGGGCTTCGACGATGGGTTTCAGTGAACCATGAACTTGCTTGCGCACCGGCTTCATTGCTTGGTGGCTATAGCGTCAGTGCCCCACCCGATCCCATCTCGAACTCGGCCGTGAAACCTGACTGCGCCAATGGTACTATCGCTTAAGCGATGGAAGAGTAGGTCGTCGCCAGGCATTGCAGCCGGTGCGCGAAGCACAGTTCATGATCATATAGAACCCATTCACAAGTCATACTCCCCCATGCCAACCGCATGGGAGGCGTACCGTGGCGCGGGGTGGAGCAGCCCGGTAGCTCGTCAGGCTCATAACCTGAAGGTCACAGGTTCAAATCCTGTCCCCGCAACCATCGGTACCATACCAACCGCCTCAGGATAGCCTGCGGCGGTTTTTTGTGCCCAAAATCCATCATTTCACTGAGCCGGCCGCGCACCTCCAGCGCCACGCCGCGGCGATCCTCGGCAGGCGTCACCACGATGTGGTCGATCAGGGCGCGCATCGCCTGACGCGCCTCCTCCCGCTCGATCTCCTCGCCCTTCAGTGCGTCGCCTAGCTTTACGATGTTGCGGCGATAGCTTTCCGCCACATTCGGCATCATGGCCAGCGTCGGCTCTGCCGCCAGATCGGCCAGC
>NZ_JANQBK010000025.1 GCF_025370105.1 Sphingomonas hylomeconis | reverse complement strand
AGGCCGCCGTGCCCGCGCCGCCCGCGCCGCCCGCGCCGCCCGCGCCCGCAGCGCTGCCTGCGCCGATCGCCGGCACCAGCCGTCAGGTTACCACGACGACCACCACCGACGATCAGGGCAAGACGGTCAGCCGCATCCTGGTCAAGACGCGCGACAAGGACGGCAAGCTCAGCGAGCAGCGCTGGGACATGCCGGAAATCTCCTCCCAGGCCTGTGCCGGGCCGGCCGATGCCAAGGAAATGGTGGTCAACGAGATGAAGGACGGCCGGCGCCGGATCATCATCTGCAACAACCGGATCCAGGCGGCGGCCGCGCAGGGCGCGACCCTCGCGGCGAACAGCGGCGAGATCGAGCGCGATGCGCTGCGCGCCGCAGCGTCCGGCCTGCGCGCGGCACGGGCGAGCATCGAGGGCAATGCCAGCATGACCGCCGCGCAACGCGCCGAAGCGCTCAAGGGCATCGACGAGAGCCTCGCCGAAGTGACCGCGGACATGGCGACGGGGGACTGAGCGCCTCCGCCGCGCATACGCAGCCGATCCACGTCTCATCCACCCCCGCCAGGGGGGGCACGCGTAGCGTGACGGAGGGGGCGGTACGCGACGCCCGTCGTTCCAGCGCGCGTCGCGTGCCGCCCCGCCGTCGCCACCGGCGACACCTCCCCCCGGCGGGGGAGGATCAGGGCAGCGCAGGTCCCTTGCCTTCGCCCGATCGACGCGCCATTTCAGCGACATGAGCGAGCAACACCCCGGCGTCCCCGAAACGCTCGAGCCCCTGGTCGCCAGGCTGCTCGCCCCCAATGCCTCGCCCTATACCTATACCGGCACGCAGACCTATCTGATCGGCACTAGCGATCTGGCGGTGATCGATCCGGGCCCCAAGGATGCGGGCCACACACAGGCGATCCTCGCCGCGCTTGCCGGGCGACCGCTCGCCGCGATCGTCATCACGCACACGCACCGCGATCACAGCCCCGGCGCGCGCGCGCTCAAGGCCGCGACCGGCGCGCCGATCGTCGGCTGCGCGCCGCTCGCGCAGGGCGATTCCGCAGACGATGGCGGCCCGCGCGCGGACGCGTCGTTCGATCACGATTATGCGCCGGATCGCGTGCTCGCCGATGGCGAATCGGTCGCCGGGCAGGGCTGGACGCTGACCGCGATCCATACGCCCGGGCATACCTCCAACCATCTGTGCTTCGCGCTGCCCGAGACGCGCGCCTTGTTCAGCGGCGATCATGTGATGGGCTGGTCGACCAGCATCGTCTCGCCGCCGGACGGCGACATGGGCGATTATATCCGCAGCCTCGAAAAGCTGCAGGCGCGCGACGACCGCATCTATTATCCCGGGCACGGCGATCCAGTCGACAATCCCGCGCGGCTGGTGCGCGGCATGATCGGGCATCGCCGGCAGCGCGAGGGGCAGATCCTGCGCCTGCTGAAGGAAGCGCCGCGCGCGATTCCCGCGATGGTCGAGCGCATGTATGTCGGAATCGATCCGCGGCTGTTCCCGGCGGCGGAACGCTCGGTGCTCGCGCACCTGATCGATCTCGATCGGCGCGGGCTGGCCGGGCAGGCGGGCGACATCTGGTCGGCGGCCGCCTGATGGCCGAGGTGCAACCCCCGCTGCAGCCGCAACCGCAGCCCAACCGGCCGATCGCGTCGCTGGTCGCGGCGATCGTCGCGATCATCGCCGCGCTGGTCATCGCCAAGATCGGCTATGACAAATATAGCGAGAAATATGTCGTCGAGCGGCGCGACGACGGCGTCGCGGTCGATCGCATCGTCCGCGCGACGTTCACCGGGGCCAGCGCGCTCAAGGTCGGCTCGCTGTCCGGCACCGTGCAGAGCACCGCGTCCGACGTGCGCGGCTTCGGCATGCTGTCGTCCGACAAGGTGGTGAAGGCACCGTTCAGCGTCGATTATTTCGTCGATATGGCGCGGATGGGCGGCGCGGACTATCGCTGGGACCAGCAGGCGCGCGTGCTGACGATCCTCGCGCCCGACGTCACCGTCGGCGCGCCCAATGTCGATGAAAGCGCGACCAGCGTGAGCGAGACGCGCGGCCTGTACGTCACCCGCGCCGCCGCCGAGGCACTGGCGCGGCAGGTATCGATCGGCGCGCGCCGCACCGCCGAGGTCGAGGCGCGCAAGCCCGAGCGGATTGCCGCCGCGCGCGAGAATGCCCGGCGCGCGCTCGCCAAACTGCTCGGCGCGCCGCTCGAGGCGGCCGGCGTCGGCAATGTCCGCGTGGCGATCGTCTTCCCGTTCGAACGGTCCGGCACCACCGAACGCTGGGATGCCAGCCGGTCGCCGCAGGAAATCCTCGCCAACGCCCAGTGATATTGGCGTGGCCCGCGCCGCTGTGATAGATACGGCCCCGGAATGACATTCATCGGGGGGTGAATATGGCCACGACGTTCGCACCGGCGCCGCGAATGGCGCGCAAGGACCGGTTTTTTCTCAACACCAGCATCGCCATGGCGACGATCGTCGCCGCCGGCTTTTCGCTGCAACTGGCGATGGGGCGGTCCTCGTTCGCCGCGCCGCCGGTCGTCCATGTCCATGCCGTGGTGTTCATGGGCTGGGTGGCGATCTATGTGCTGCAGAACGTGTTCGCCGCATCGCAGTCGCTGGCGCTGCACCGCCGCCTGGGCTGGATCGCCGCCGGCTGGACCGTCGCGATGGTGGTGATGGGCACGCTCGTCACGGTGCGCATGGTGCGCGCGGGCAATGCGCCGTTCTTCTTCACGCCGCTGCAATTCCTGATCCTCAACCCGGTCAGCGTGCTGACCTTTGCCGGGCTGACCGCCGCGGCGATCGTCCGCCGCCGCCAGACCGAATGGCACCGCCGGCTGCATTTTTGCGGCATGGCGCTGCTGCTCGCGCCCGCGTTCGGCCGGCTGCTGCCGATGCCGCTGATGATTCCCTATGCCTATGAACTGACCTTCCTGGCGGTGATGGTCTTGCCCATGCTCGGCATCCTGCACGATCTGCGCTGGCGCGGATCGGTGCATCCCGGCTTCGTCTGGGGGATCGGCGTGATGATCGGCTCGACGCTGCTGACCGAGGCGCTGATCTATTCGCCGGCCGGCCCGGCGCTCTATGCGGCGGTCACCGCCGGCACGCCGGGGGCTGAGGTCGCGCCCTATGCCTACCCGCCATTTCCCGGCACTCCCTTGATCACGGGGCGGCCCGCGTCCATGTGACCGGCAACGGTCGCACAAGGATGGCAAGATGGACGCACGTAACGGTATCGGCGGCACGCTCACGGGGCTCGACCTGCGCGCCGAGATCGATCGGCTCCGCCAGGAGAAGAACGCCGTCATCCTCGCGCATTATTACCAGAAGCCGGAAATCCAGGATCTCGCCGATTTCGTCGGCGACAGCCTCGATCTGTCGAAGAAGGCGGCGGCGACCGATGCCGAGGTGATCGCCTTTTGCGGCGTCCGCTTCATGGCCGAGACGGCGAAGATCCTCAGCCCCGAGAAGATCGTCGTGCTGCCCGACATGAATGCCGGCTGCAGCCTGGAGGACAGCTGCCCGCCCGACCAGTTCAAGGCGTTCCGCGAGGCGCATCCCGATCACATAGCGCTGACCTATATCAACTGCTCGACCGAGGTGAAGGCGCTCAGCGACGTCATCGTGACGAGCAGCTCGGCGGAAAAGATTCTCAGCCAGATCCCGCTCGACCAGAAGATCATCTTCGGGCCGGACAAGAATCTCGGCGGCTATCTCGCGCGCAAGACCGGGCGCGAGATGCTGCTCTGGCCGGGCGTGTGCATCGTCCACGAGGCGTTCAGCGAAACGGAGCTGCTCAAGCTGCAGCTGCAGCATCGCGGCGCGCCGGTCGCCGCACACCCCGAATGCCCGCCCTATATCCTCGATCACGCCGATTATGTCGGCTCGACCAGCGGCATCCTGGCCTATGCCGATGCGATGGACGGCGACACGCTGATCGTCGCGACCGAACCGCACATCATCCACCAGATGCAGAAGGCAGCACCGCTCAAGAACTTCATCGGTGCGCCCGGCGCGGACGGGAACTGCAACTGCAACATCTGCCCGTACATGGCGCTCAACACGCTGGAGAAGCTCTACGTCGCGCTGCGCGATCTGAGCCCGCGGATCGAGATCGAGGAAGGCTTGCGGCTGCAGGCCAAGAAGAGCCTCGATGCGATGCTGGCGATGGCCAGTGGCACGGTCGGCATGGGCGATCTCGGCCCGCTGCGGGTGACGGGGGACTGACGCGTCATAGCGCTGCGACAGTGATACCGAGCCTTGCCGCCGCCCCGCACTGTCGGCGATCCGCACTGATCAGGGTCGCGCCGACGCGGCGACATGTTGCAACGTGAAGCGCGTCGGGAAAGAGTAGCTTGAGATCGAAACGGCGCACTATTGCGATCGCTTCTTTCAGGTCGGCGCTCGTCACCGCAGCAAATGTGACGGCGTCGGCACACCATGTGTCGAAATCCTCAAGTATCGCGATACCATCGATATCAGTCAGTCGATCCATCCGGATCGCGGTGGAGATCGCGGCGCTGAATTCGCCGACACCGAATTCGCTGATCATGATCGGGCTTGCCCCATCGGCGATCAGCGCAGCGACGGCCGATGTTCGCGGCTCGTCGAGGAACAGCGACACGATCACGCTGGTGTCGAGATAGAAACTCAATGCGCCCCGTCGTCCCGCATCTGCCGGACAAGAGCAGCGCCGTCCATGCCGAGGCTTTTGCGCGATTCGCGACGCTCGCGCAGCCATTCCATCCATTCGGACCGGTCACGCTGCGGATCGGCCACGCGGTGCAATGCACTGAGCGCCGCCGTCGGCTTGCCATGCCGCGTGATGATCACTTCTTCACCGGCCAGGGCCTTGTCGATCAGGTTCGACAGGTTGTCCCTGGTCGTCGCAACACTGTACCGCGGCATGCTCCGGCTCCTATGGCTATAAGATAGCGCATTATGGCCATATTGCCAATCGGCTCACCCGATCGGCAGATCGAACATCAGTTGCCGCACGAACCGCGCCGGTGGCGATCCATGCGCCAGCACCGCGTCGTTATACGTCTTGAGATCGAACGCCGCGCCCTGCCGCTTCTTGGCTTCGGCGCGCATCGCGACATGCTCGGCATAGCCGGTGAAATAGCTCAGCAGCTGCGTCGAGCCGAGGCTCGCGCGAACCCATTTGCCGGCCGCCTCGCGTTCCTGCTGGAACGCGCCGGTCATCATCATCTGCATCGCCTTGTCGCGGCTCAGCCCCTCGGTCTGGATGCCGATATCGAGCAAGGAATTGGTGATCGAGCGCAGCCGCATCTTGAGCACGGTGAGCTTGAACAGCGGATCGCCGTTCATGTAATCCGCATCCATCATCATGCCCTCGGCATAGACCGCCCAGCCTTCGACGAACGGCCCCGACGACAGCACCGCGCGCAGCACCGACTTGTACTGGTTGCCGTGCGCGATCTGCAGATAATGGCCCGGCATCGCCTCGTGGATGCTGAGATCCTGGATCATGTAGTCGTTATATTCGCTCAGGAACGAGGTCGCCTGCGCCTCGGTCCAGTCGTCGGGGATCGGCGAGATCGCGTAGAAGGTGTCGAGCCCGGTCTCGAGCGGCCCGGGGCTGTCGCAATAGGCCACCGCCACGCCCTGCTGGAACTTGGGCATGGTGATGATCTTCACCGGCGCGTCGGGCATGGTGATCAGGTTCTTGGCGCGGACGAAGTCGGTCGCCTGCGCCAGCGTCTGCTTGGCCTTGGCCATCAGCCCGTCGCGCGCCGGGCGCTGTGCATAGCTCAGCTGCAGCGCCGCCTCGATCGCCGCCTGCTGCTGCGCGGCGGACGGCCGCTCAGGCAAGGCGGGGGCGCCGGGCTTGCCGGCCAGCACCTGCCGCGACAGCGCGTACATCTGCGCGCGCGTGTCGGCCAATGCGGCGGTGGCGCGCGCCTTGATCTGCGGGCGCGTCAGGTCGGAGACCAAAGCATATTTCATCTTCTGGTCGTACAGCTTGGCGCCGAGCCGGAAATCGCCCTTGGCCTGCGGCACCAGCACCGTATCGAGCCAGCGCTGATGCTCGGCCGCCGCCGCCTTGAGCGTAACCAGCGCAGCGTCGAAGCGCTTGCGGTCGGCGGCCGTGAGCTCGCCCTTATGCGGCGCGAGCATCCCCTCGGCGATCTCGACCATGCCGCTATTCTGCTTGGCGACGGTGGTGGCGTAGATCTGCGGCACCAGCGCCGGCACGATCGCCGCGCGCGCCTGCGCCAGGAAGGCGGGCATCCGCTCCATCCGCGCGGTCGCCGCCTTCAGCCGCTGCGGCCAGGGGGCGAAATCGCGCGCGGCGAGGCTGTAGAGCGCGCCGCCGGCGGTGTCGTTGTAGATCTGGATATCCCATCGCCAGTTCTGCAGCACCTCGATCTGCCACAGATCGTAGCGCAAGGCATTGTCGAGCAACGCCGCATCGACCTGCGCCTCGCGACCGAGTGCGCGACGGTCGATTCGGCCGAGTTCGGCGAGCAGGGCGCGGTCATGCGCCACCAATGCGGCGCGGCCGGCAGCCGAGACATCGCCGATCCGGTCGTCGAAGCGATGATCGCCGAGCGACGTGCCATAGGTCGGCGCGAACCTGGCAATGCCGTCGATATACCGCTGCGAGAGCGCGGCGAAGCGCTGCTCGGTCGTGCCGCGCGGCGCCGGGGTGGCGGTTGTCGCGGTGGCGAGGCCGGGCAGGGTGGGCAGCGCGGCGGTGGCAAGCAGCAGGGCAGGGATCAGGCGCATCGATGTGTCTCGCAATCGGGGTTCGCGTCACCCTAGACGGGGTTTCCGGCAGATCAAATCACTAGCCCGTCCTGCGCGATCTCAGCCGGGGGGCAGAACGGACAAGCAGGCCGCCGCGCGTCGATTCGCGCTGTCCTACAAACCCGGATTTGTGCAACAGCCCGCTTATGCCCAACCGCCCCTTCGCCCCCGCCCGCCCGTCGCCCTCCGCCCGGACCGTCGCGCCGCGCCCGCGCGTGCGCGCGCGTGAGCGTGCGACTTTCGCGACTTTCGGCGGCGTCGCATGACCTTCTCGCTGCCCGGCTTCGATCTCGATGCCTTCGTTGCCGCCACGCTGGCCGAGGATCTCGGCACCGCCGGCGACATCACTTCCGCCGCGGTGATTCCCGCCGAGGCGCGCTTCACCGGCGCGATGGACAGCCGCGATGCGATCGTCGTCGCCGGGCTCGGCATTGCCGAGGCCTTCTTCCGCAAGCTCGATCCCGACGTGCGGATCGAATTGCTGGTCGAGGACGGTCAGAAGGTCGCCGCCGGCACCGATCTGATGCGCCTCGAAGGCAGTGCGCGCGCCATGCTCACCGCCGAGCGTTCCGCGCTCAATACCGTGCAGCACCTGTCGGGTATCGCCACGATGACGCGGACCTATGTCGACAAGATCCTCGGCACCGGCGCGACGTTGCTCGATACGCGCAAGACCATTCCGGGCCTGCGCCTGCTGGAGAAATACGCCACGCGGATGGGCGGCGCGACCAACCACCGCATGGGTCTGTGGGATGCGGCGATGATCAAGGACAATCACGTCGCGGTCGCCGGCGGCGTCGGCGAAGCGGTGGCGCGCGCGAAAGCAGCGGGGATCGCGCAGATCATCGTCGAGGTCGATTCGATTGACCAGATCGAACCCGCGCTGGCGGCGGGCGCAACGCATCTGCTGCTCGACAATATGGCCCCGCCAATGCTGCGCGGCGCGGTGACCCTGGTCGGCGGGCGCGTGCCGACCGAAGCGTCGGGCGGCGTGCGTCTCGATACGATCCGCAGCATCGCCGAGACGGGCGTCACCTATGTCAGTGTCGGGCGGCTCACCCAGTCGGCGCCGGCCGCCGATATCGGGCTGGATTTCGCCGCGCTCTGAACCACTTGGCACTGCGGCCAAGCATGGTATCCTGGGTGCGCAACAAACGGGGGGAAGACGTGATGGACAATCGGCCGCAATCGATCGTGAATTTTGAACGCTGTTATCTCGGCGCCTTCGCGCTCGGCCTCGTCAATACGGCGATTTCCTGGTCGGCGACGAACGCGGCGTTCGCAGCAAGCCCGCAGGCGGCGATGATGGGCAGCTGGTTCCTCACCGCCACGACGCTGATCGGTTTCGCGATCACGCTCGCCTTGTGGTATTTCATCGCGCGCAAGGGCAGCGCGGTGGCCAAATGGATCGCCGTCGTGCTGATGGCGCTGGGTCTGATCGGGCTGGCGTTCACCCTGCTCGCCGGCACGTTTCCGTCCGGCGCCAGCGGCACGATCGGCATCATCACCAGCATGCTGCAGGTCATCGCCGTGACGTTTCTGTTCAAGCCCGATACCAAGATCTGGTTCGGCGAAACGAAGGCGGAAGCGCTTTGAAGACGCTCGTTCTGGCCGCCGCGCTGCTGGTGCCTGGCGTGGCGAACGCGCAGGCATTGCAGTGTGCCATTCCGCGCAACCTGCCCACGCCGCGGCCAGATCTGCCCTCGGCCAGCCAGCCGAAACGGGTGCTGCCGATCGGCAGCTATACGCTGGCGATCACCTGGGCGCCGGAATATTGCCGCAGCAATGCCGGCGAGCGCTCGGCGCGCTTCCAGTGCGGCGGCGGCAACCGCTTCGGCTTCACGCTCCACGGTCTGTGGCCGGACGGCGTCGGGGCGGAATGGCCGCAATATTGCACGGCGACGCCGATCGTGCCGCGCAAGGTGATCCGCGATACGATCTGTGCGACGCCCTCGCCGCAGCTGATCCAGCACGAATGGGCCAAGCACGGCACCTGCATGGGCACCACGCCGGCGGCCTATTTCCGCACCGCGACGCGGCTGTACGGCCGGTTGCGCTATCCCGACATGGACGCGCTGTCGCGCCGGCCGCTGACCGCGGACGGGTTCGCCCGGGCGATGGCGGCAGCCAATCCCGGCCTGCCGGCCACGTCGATCCGCGTCACCGCAACGAAGCAGGGCTGGCTCGACGAATTGTGGCTGTGCCTCGACAAGGCCTATCGCTACGAACGCTGCCGGCCGAATTCCGGCGGGCTGGCGAGCAATGCCGCGCTCAAGATCTGGCGCGGGCGCCGCTGAGCCGCGCTGCGGCTCAGTTGTCGATCGTCGCGGTGGCGGGGTGATGCTTGTCGAGATGCCGGCGGATGATGCGCAGATTGCGCGTGTTGGAGCGGAAGAAGAAGTCCGGCACGGCGCCCACGAACGGGATCAGGCCGAGCAGGAAATCGACTCCGACATTGCCGAACATGCGCGTCATCTGCGTCTTCGACATGCCCAGGTTGCGCGCTTCCCACACCATCCAGGCGCCCATCGCCGAGGCGATCACGCCGCCGCCCACTGGAATGATGTCGAGGATCACGTCGAGACCAACGCGGCGATTGGTTCCGGGGATCGTGAACAGCCCCTCGAGCAGGCGCTCCATCGCCACGACGCGCTGACGCACCGAGGCGGGGTCCTTACCGAACGGAATCATGCCGGCGAGCTTGGCGGCGGGGTCGGAATTGATTCGGGTCGTGTTGGCCATGGGACTTATTTGGTGTCGTTACGCAGGTGATTCAACGGGTGCCAGGCGCGCGCGTTCGCTTGCCAGGCACGCAGCCGCACCGCGACCAGCGACCAGCGCAGCGGCCGCGCCAGCGGGATATAGGCGCCGTCAGCGGCCAGCGCGGCATCCGCCTCGGCGATGCGCGCCGCGCGGGACGGCCCGTCGGGCGATTGGCGTGCCGCCTCGATCGCCGCGCCGGCCACGTCGCCGCACGGCGCACAGGCGGTGGCGAGATACCAGCGCGCGCTATCGTATGGCGCAACCGCGTCGATCAGCCGCAGATCCGCGGCGTCCTCGGCGCCGACGCGGACCGTCCGGATGCCCATCTTCCCGAGGTTGGCGCCGATCATGGCGTACAGGATCGTCGCTCCCGGCCCGTCGGGCAGCGCGATCCGCAGTGTCAGCGGGCCGGGATGGCGCGCTGTCCAGGCCGTCACCAGCTTTTGCATGTCGGCCAGGCGCGTGTTCGCTGCGGTCGCGACCCAGGTCGGCGTGACGGGCAGGGCGGCGGAATCGAGCTGCTCGGGCAGCACTTGCGTGGTCGACGGCCAGGTCACGGCAAAGGCGCCGAGGATCACCGATCGGTCGATCGCCGCGGCCAGCGCGAGGCGATTGCGTGCGTCGGCCAGGAATCCGGTGCGATCCGCGACGACCAAGCCGAACAGCCCCGCCGCCGGATCGGTCCGCCGGCTGACCAGCGGGATGTCGGCGGTGGCGAGCAGCGGCCAGTTGGCGAACGTGCCGCCGCTGACCAGATCGGATTTGCCCGCCGCGAAGCGCGCGATGGCGCGGGCGCCGCGTTCGGCAATCAGGTGCACATCGTCCTCCGGCACCGGCGCCTCCACCTCGTCGGGCGAGCGCGTCGGATCGGGATCGGCGCGCAACACTGCCTGGCCGCGGGTGATGCTGACGATGCGCAGCGGGCCGCTGCCGCTTGGCGGGCGGGTGCGGAAGATCGCCATCTCGGGCTGCGCGAACAGCTTGAGCAGATCCGGGCGCGGGCGTTTGAGGCGGACTTCGATCACTTCCGGGGTCATCTCCACGACCTCGTCGATCGCGCTGAGAAACGGCAGCAGCGGATTGCGCGATCCCGCCGCCACCTGCCGTCTGAGCACCGTCACCACCTGCGCCGCGGTCACCGGCTTGCCGTCGCGCCACGTCGCCTCGCGCAACCGAAAGATGTAGCTCATGCCGTCGTCGATCACGATCCAGCGCTCGGCAATGCCGGGCTCGACCTGCCCGGCGGCATCAAAGCGCACGAGGCCCTGCGCGGTGGCATCCAGCATCGTGCGCGCCGGCAGCGCCAGGGGCCCACGCGACGAATCGCCAATGCGCAGATCGTTGCCGATCGCGCTGACCACCACTTGCCCGGCATCGCGCCGGCGGTCGCAGCCCGCCAGCAACGTCACCGCGATGAGCAGGGCGATGCGCCGTTTCACGGCAGGGCGGGGCAGGTCAGTACGGGCATCATCGCATCCTGCCAGCTAGGCCAGCCTGGCGCCACCGACGTGCGCCGGGCCGCGCAACAATGCCCGTCCTGGCATGGAAGGGACCCGCCGGGCCGGAACCCGGCAGGTCGCCGGCGGATCAGTTGCGCGCGCCGCGAAACGTGTTGAGCAGCGCGACGGCGGCGACGCCGAGCAATGCGGCGCTGGTCCAAGGCTTGGCCTTGGCGAAATTCTTGGCCTTGTCGGTCAGCGGCGCGTCGCCCGAGAAATGCGTGCGGAAGGCGTCGGCGAGCGCCGTCTTGCTGTTCGAGGTCGTGGTCGTGGTCGTCGGCGTGGAAGTGGTGGTTGCGTCGCTCATGAGTATCTCCGTCACCCGCGCGAAATGCAGCGGCTGGAAGCGTCAACGCGCGACGGACGACACGGTGCCGTGCCCGAAAGATCATGGTGCGGACGGCGGGACTCGAACCCGCACGCCTCGAAGGGCAGAAGATTTTAAGTCTCCGGCGTCTACCATTCCGCCACGTCCGCACGGCGTGTCTCGTGGCGCGGACCGGGGGGCGCCGTCAACCGTGCTTGCGCGTCATTCGACGTTGAGGCGCCCGCGCATTTCCTTGCCGGGTTTGAAATAGGGCACGCGCTTGGCCTCGACCTCGACCATTTCGCCGGTGCGCGGGTTGCGGCCGGTGCGCGCTTCACGGGCACGGGTGGAGAAGGCGCCGAAGCCGCGCAATTCGACCCGGCCGTCTTGCGCCAGCCGCTTGACGATCTCGTCGAAGAACGTGCCGACGATCGCCTCGATGTCGCGCGGCGCGAGATCGGGGTTTTCCTGTGCCAGGGTCTCAACCAGCTCGGATCGGATCATGATAACGCCTCTGTTTCCGGCATCCACCCCGTCCGGGAACGGGGCGGCGACGCCGGAGTGACCCGGTATCATACGCTGCCTGCGTAACGATAACTTGATACGGGTCAATGCGCTAGGCCGGATGCGACATCGATCCTTACAAGAAAGGGCGGGCGGGGATCGCTCCCCACCCGCCCTCGATAGCCCGGCCTTGCGGCGCCTGGGCTTACTTCTTGGCGTCGCCGCCCTGTGCCTTGAGCGCGGCACCCAGGATGTCGCCCAGCGACGCGCCCGAATCGGACGAACCATACTGTGCCACGGCCTGCTTCTCTTCCGAGATCTGCATCGCCTTGATCGAGAAGGTCGGCTTCTTGGACCGGTCGAACCCGGTGACCATCGCGTCGAACTTCTGCGCGACCTGGAAGCGCTCGGGGCGCTGCTCGTCGCGATCGCGGCCGAGATCGGTACGCTTGATGAAGCCCGTCGCGCCATCGTCGCCGACCTGCACTTCGAGACCCGCGTCGCGGACTTCGAGCACCGTGACGGTGACGATCTGGTTCTTGTTGAGGCCCGAACCCGCCGCTGCCGTGCCGCCTGCGGCGACGCCGCCGGCTGCCGGTGCGCCACGCTCGAGCTGCTTCATGCCAAGCGAGATGCGCTCCTTCTCGGCATCGATATCGAGCACGATGGCCTGAACCGTCTCACCCTTGCGATGCAGGTTGAGCGCGTCCTCGCCCGAAACGCCCCAAGCGATGTCGGACATGTGGACCATGCCATCGACATCGTTGTCGAGGCCGATGAACAGGCCGAATTCGGTGGCGTTCTTGACTTCGCCTTCGACGGTCGAACCGATCGGATGCGCCTCGAGGAAGGCATCCCACGGATTGGCCTGGGCCTGCTTGAGGCCGAGGCTGATGCGGCGCTTGTCCGAATCGACCTCGAGCACGATGACTTCGACTTCCTGCGAGGTCGAGACGATCTTGCCCGGATGGACGTTCTTCTTGGTCCAGGACATCTCCGAGACGTGCACCAGGCCTTCGATGCCCGGCTCGAGCTCGACGAACGCACCATATTCGGTGATGTTGGTGACGCGGCCCGACAGCTTGGCGCCGATCGGGTACTTCGCCATCGCGCCGTCCCACGGATCGCTCTCGAGCTGCTTCATGCCGAGCGAGATACGCTGCGTGTCCTTGTTGATGCGGATGATCTGCACCTTCACGACATCGCCGATGTTCAGCACTTCGCTCGGATGACCGACGCGCTTGTAGCTGAGATCGGTGACATGCAGCAGGCCGTCGATGCCGCCCAGATCAACGAACGCACCGTAATCGGTGATGTTCTTGACCACGCCATCGATGATCTGGCCTTCAGCGAGGCTGAGGATCAGGCCCGAACGCTGCTCGGCGCGCGTCTCTTCGAGGATCGCACGACGCGACACGACGATGTTGCCGCGCTTGCGGTCCATCTTGAGGATCTGGAACGGCTGCGGGATATCCATCAGCGGGGTTACGTCGCGGACCGGGCGGATATCGACCTGCGAGCCGGGCAGGAACGCCACGGCGCCGTTGAGATCGACGGTGAAGCCACCCTTCACGCGGCCGAAGATCGTGCCTTCGACGCGGGCGGTCTTGGCGAATTCGGTTTCCAGCTTGTCCCAGGCGGCTTCGCGGCGTGCGCGATCGCGCGACAGCATCGCTTCGCCATGGATGTTCTCGACGCGGTCGACATAGACTTCGACTTCGTCGCCGATCTTGAGATCGGCCTTCTGGCCCGGTGCGGCGAATTCGCGCAGCGGCACGCGGCCTTCCGACTTCAAGCCGACGTCGATGACGGCGAGGTCGTTTTCGATGCCGGTAACGGTGCCCTTGACGACGCGGCCTTCGAAGCTGTCGGCGCCGCCGAACTGCTCGTCGAGCATGGCTGCGAAATCGTCACGGGTGGGATGTGCCTGAGTGGCCATAAAGAGGGATCGTCCTAAGTTCAGTTTCCGGCCAGCCGGTTGTTTCCGGCGGTCTTGGCCAAAATACCGCGGCGGCCGAGCGCCGATCGCGGCATCCGTCCGGACTGTGAGGGAGGAGATCGCAGGATCAATGCGAAAAGGGCGCCCGAGAGACTCGGCGCCTTCCTCCGAGAGCAAAGCCCGCCGGACGGAGGCGCTAGTAACGTGCGGGCGCGGAAATGGCAAGGTATGGCGGGGCTTGCCGAGCGGGGCGCCCGTGATGCGCGGATGGGGGCAAAAGTCGCGAAAGTCGCACGCTTATCGCGTGCGCGCGCGTGGGCGCGTTGATCGAGTGGCGGGCGGCAGGGGCGGGGTGCTGGGCGCATCAGCGAACGAAAGCAGAACATTTCCAACAATTCAACCGATAGCCGGTAAATGGCGCCGGTCCTTAGTGGCGATTATTGGTGGGAAGCTGCCGTTCAGTCCAAGAATATCAGGACGGCAACCGCTACGACTGTTCCCACAGCGAATATTCTCCAGCCTATGGACGGATGTCGCTTGAACCATGCCCCAAACCAGCGGTTTCCTAGCCACGAACCAAGGCCTGCTGCAAACCAATCATCCATCGCCTCTGAACTCCCGAACGCTGCATACGAGAAAATCGGAAGATCGGCTAATGGGCGTTTTCTGCCCGTCCGCTTTTCGGCCCGTTAGCTGCTGGTCGGCTTTCGGGCATTTTGATCGCCCCAGCACGTCCTGAACGCCAACAGGTGGTGGAAAGCCGAAATTCACAGTAGTGGCTGCATCAGGTGAGTT
>NZ_JANQBK010000024.1 GCF_025370105.1 Sphingomonas hylomeconis | reverse complement strand
GTCATCGCCCACCACTTCCCCTTTTCAGCGGTAGCCAACGGCCCTCACTGGGTTGCAAGAGCCCCGGAAACCCGCCACTTTCATAGCATCAAGGGTTCTCACCCGTCGACACCCAAGTAAGCTTCGGCTGGGGGCACGATGGGGGTACGCTAGCGAGAAAAGGGGGCATCGTGGCACTCACCGATATCCAGGCGCGCAAAGCCGAGATTCGCGAAAAGGATTACAAGCTGTCGGACGCCGGCGGCCTCTACCTGTTCGTCACCACGAAAGGCTTCAAATCGTGGCGGCTGAAATATCGGTTTGGCGGCAAGGAAAAGTGTCTGGTGTTTGGCCCTTATCCTGAGGTGTCGCTCACGAAGGCGCGTGAGGAGCGCGATCGTGCGCGCATGCTCTTACGCGATCATCGGGACCCAGGGCTCGAGGAGCGCAAACGGAAGATGGCGGCGCATGCCGCCGCTGGCGTCACCTTCGAGAAGGTCGGCCGCGACTGGCACGAGGCGCAACGAGCTCGCTGGTCGCCGGTCCAGGCGAAGAAGGTCATTCAGGCGTTTGAGCGCGACGTCTTCCCTGAGATAGGTAAGCTGCCGCTGCTGGATATTGATGGCCCTATGATCCTGAAGATGTTGCGGAAGGTCGAAGCCCGCGGCGCGATCGATACCGCCAAGCGCATTCGTCAGCATGTGTCGGGCGTTTTCGGCTACGGTATCGCTGAAGGCTTCGTCGGCGCGGATCCCGCTGCGACGATCGGCCGAGCGCTGAAGCCTATTGCGAAGAAGGGCAAACAGCCGGCGCTGCGTACGATCGATGCCGCGCGCCAGCTACTGATCGACATGGACGGCACGACCGCGGGGCCGCTGACCATTCTCGCGTCTCGGCTGCTGGCGCTTACACTGGTCCGGCCTGGTATCGTTCGCGCTGCCCGGTGGCAGGAATTTGAGGGCATCGACTGGAATGCCCCCGATGCGGATGCCCCCAATGCGCTATGGCGAGTGCCGGCGGAGCGAATGAAGCTGGAGCTCGAGCATAAGGGCGACGAAGCGTTCGAGCACCTTGTGCCGCTGCCGCCCCAGGCGGTGGCCGTCCTGCACGCCGTGCGGCGCCTGACGGGCTGGATCGCCTACCTGTTCCCCAGCATCCGGTCGACGGCCAGGCCGATGTCGGAAAATACGATCGGCTATATGTACGCGCGTAACGGCTATAGCGGCCGGCATGTGCCCCACGGATGGCGAGCGACCTTCTCGACGGTGATGAATGAGATCGCCGTGAACGAGCAGCGTCCGGATGATCGCGCACAGATCGACGCTATGCTGGCCCACAAGCCGAAAGGGCTTTCGGGGTCGGAGATGGCCTACAATCGGGCGACGCACATGGGGCGGCGGCGTGAGTTGGCGAATGAGTGGGCGGATCTGCTCACCGTCGGTCTGGGGGAGCCCGCCCTTCTGCTGAAAGGGCAGGAACGATAGGCCGGGCGGAAAGGGCTTTATCTCAGGCGAGCGCTATGGGCCGGGCTCTGAAATGGAGTGGCGCACGACGGCGCGCTGGGAGAGTGCGGTGGACGCGCGGGTGGCGGAACGGAAGCGGACCACCCTAGTCGATGGCGGTATCCCTGAGGGGTAGGTGTTGGTACTCCGCCGGAAGGGGGACTGCTTTCGGCCAATACCCTACGCCCTTTACGTTCAGGAATTTGCCTGATCGCCAGATATTCGTCCCTAGCACCTTATGCTTGTCGCCGCCCTCTAGCTGATGGCCAGCGGCCTCCAGCCTTCTGACAAGATCGCCGCGAGTCAGTGGCCGGCCAGCCTCGGAAATCATTTTCGCGGCGTCGTCCAGCGCGGCAGTCACGGCTGCTGATTTCTGCGCTCTGACGGTCGTTAGTGGGGGCTTTACTTTGAATAGGTCGGCCTGATCCGCAAAAGGTGCACGACGCTGCTGCGCAGCGCTGAGCGACTGGATGAACGTTTCTACCGCCGCAAGTTCGTCGCGTAGCTGCTGTCTGCGTTGCAGGGCGCTTTGTAAAAGCTCTTCCATGCCGTCCTCCTGCTGCCAGTGACCAAACACCATATTGACCGCTACGTCAACTCGCGAGTTGCGGACTCCACTCGTTAACGCTTGCTTAGCGAGTGGTGATGTGGCACAACGTCCCCACGGGCGAGTCGCGCCCGTAGAAAGGTGATGCCTATTGATGTGAGCTGGGGGTCCGGGGGATCGCCGGAATCGAAAAGAACCGACCCCTAAGGGCCGGTCCTTCCTAAGCCTAGACGCCTGAGCGCCGACCTCGTTTCTGAACAATCCGAGAATTGCATGCTCCGGTGTCTAGGTCAACCCTAGACAGGAGATTCGCCGTGGAAAAACGGAAGATCATCGACGTCATTTACCGCCAATGCATTACGCTGCGGAACGGTAAGCGGGTGTGTAAACCAAAAGGCCAGGTTTATCGCATTCCTATCTATGAACCGAAAACGACCTAACACAGCAACGACAGACTGGCCGGGGGAAACCCCGGCCTTTTTGCTATCAACGCTGCCAATACCCCCTTACGAACGCTACGCTGGCCAAGCCATACTCTTATGAGGGTATACCCAGCCGCTCGCATGCTTCGCGATCCGCTAGCTCCATCGCCCGACGCGGTTTCATACCGGCGTTTAGCCGCTCGCGCATTAACAGGATGGCAACACGATGTGCTGCCGGGTCGGCGCGCAAGCCAGCGCCAATCGGATATTCGTCCCGGACGTACCGACGGAAATCGCCCTCCGCGATCCAAGTAATTTTCGGATCCGGGATGAACGGAAAGATTGAGGGTACGTCCCATTCTTGGGGCGTGATGCAGATATAGCGACCGGCCGCGCGAATGACGGAATGCAGCATGAAGATGTCGCCTTGCAGCCACCAGCCGACCACATGCTCAGTCTGACCGGACGGGTCGTTCTCGCTATACCATATGGCGTTGGCGTGGCACTCCCTTGCCGGCATTCTTCCCCACGCGAGTTCGTCGGCGGGCGCCCGTTCAGCGCGCTCAATAGGAAGGCGCCTTATTTCAGCAACGGCGGTGGCCTCTTCGGGAGTGCCGGGCTTGTCCCACAAGTCGCATTCGACCAGCAGGGCCGCTCGCAACACCGCCTCTTTATGCTTGGCTTCTCCCACGTTCTATCTCCTACGCTGCCGACTGCCACCCCAGCGGATTCGACACCCACCGGTTGATATCGCTTTCGTACCAAGCCACCACGTTCGCGCTCAGTGCGATTCGAACGGGGAACTCTCCGACCTTCATCTTGCGATAGATGGTCGGCGTGGAGAGCCCGGTGCGGCGGCGCACTTCAGGCAAGCGAACTAGGCTGTCTCGACTTCGATCGATCACTTGCCCTCCTTCTCGAGCATCACTCGAATTGCTGCCACATCCGCAAGCAACGCAGCCTGCTCGTCGTGCGAGAAGGTGTTGGGGTCGACCGTCAGCCGATCAATAAGCCGGACGATAACCATCGGCGCGATGACGAAGATCGAGAGGTGCATTAGTACTACCGCATCGATTTTGCCGGTCCAAGTCTTGGGTGACATGTCGCCATAACCGGTAGAAGTTGCTGTGGTAGCGGCCCAATAGAATGCGTCAGGAAATGACACGCCCTCCGCGCCGGCGAACACTGCGGCCGTGATCGTCAGCAACGCGAGATACCAGACGGCGAGTTCCTTGACCGTGTCGGTGGCGGCTTGCAGCTTGTTCATGCGATCGGTCCTGGGCAGGGGGGATTGGTGTCACTTTTTAGCCACCGCTCGTGAACACTGTCGACGGGCCAAGCAGGGTCGCCGCGTTGGAAAGTTAGCCCCGCCGGCTCGCCGCGGTCATCGGCGCCGGTATCCTGTTCCGGCTCAAAGTCAGGGTCGCCGTCCAGTTCGTCAAGCAAATCGATCAGCGCGTTCACGGCGCGCTCGATAGTTGCGCGTGCGGGCAGGGGGCGGCTGCTCATTGCGGCGGCTCCCCCACGATCCGATAAAAGCGGATGTTGTTTGATCGAGTGGGCGCCTGGTTGCGCCACCACGCTTCCGGGTACGATCCTGCATAGTCGCATAAGTGGTCCCCGAGCACGGTGCCGCCCGCTAGCATCACCTCGACCAGCATTTTTGGTGAGAATGGGAATGGGCTGGGCACGTGGCGGATCCAGCCATCGGCACGGATCCGCACGCGTGGTTTAGCGCGGCTCTCGACGCGCGCCGCGGTGCCCTGTCCCCGGCCGAAGCGATGCAGCCACGCGATCATAGTTCGCGGTCCCCGCAATCAGCCGTCGCGATCGCCGGTACGCCATCGGGGGCGACACGGCTGATCCGAAGGACACCCTTGACCCTTTTTGTCCCGTCCAGAACGTTCAGCATATCGGGGCCTCCCCGCCCGTGGGATCAAAGTCGCCACACCAGGACGTTTGATGCGTCACCGGGAAAGCGCTGGCGGCGTAGATGGTCAGTGGTTCGGCCGCTTCGCTGGCGTCCACATGGAGACCGAAGGACGGCACGGTCATGAACCTCGAAAGGATCGTCTCGCTGATGCGTGGCGGATGGCGCCGGCAGTCACCCACGCGGCGCTGGCTCTTCAGCAGGCTGTCGTCGGTGTACCGATCCCAGAACCGGCATGACGCGCAGGTATCCGGGGCGGACATTATGCGCCCTGCTCAGCGAGGTTTACGCCAGCGATGCGCGCGAGGTCTTCGATCGCGGACCACAGCACCTGATCGAACATATCAGCGAGATAGAGCCCCCGGACAAATTCCTGGTTCGTAGGATCGCCCATGGCGAGATCCGACCAAGGGCTCAATTCCTTGTGCTGGAAGGCCACTCGAAGCTTCACCAGCACGCCCTCTAGCGTAGCCGCTCGCGCCTTATAGACCACGTCTTCCAACGCATCGACGCGAAGATCGGCTGCTTGATCAGCTTCAACGGAGGTGTCCTCAGGTCGAGCGCGATAGGCGAGCATTTCCTTCCGCAGGCCAGCGAAAGCATCGTTCAGCGCCTCGTCCCCAATAGGATGCGACCCCATGCGGCCGAACCGGCGAGCATCGTGCACCATCTGACGGATGATATCGCGCGCTCGCGTGAGATCGTGATCGTCGTTCTCGGCGAATATCTTCAGCTTGACGCCGAGCTCAGCCGTACTTGGAGCTGGGGCGAGGTAGAGCTCGACGCGGGCATCCGTGGCTTGGTTCCACAGCTGATCGCTATTCTTTTCGATGTCCGTGTAGTCCACCTCCGCGAGCTCGCGCTTAGCGATTGGATCGTTGCCAGTGTGATAGTGCAGCGGCCACTTGTCGCGTACGGCCTGGAACCTATCATCCGCCGGGGTAAGAACAGTGTCGTAATACGTGCGCGCCTCTTTAAGCGCCTCTACGTACCGGCTATAACTACGCTGCCACTGGATGAGCGGCCCACGCATGAAAGGATTGCGCTCGGTTGCGCGATCAAGGACCGCCTTGGCGTCCGCGTCGATCGCTTCTACGAGTGGCGTATTATCGGCCGTGTTGAGGTGGAACTCGTCCGCGGCCAGCGCGCGGACCTTGTAGGCGAGGCCCGCAGCATCCGGTGCTGGTGTGGTCGCCAGGGCAGTGGTGGCGGCCGAGACGGCACCGACGAGCACGTCGTACGTAGCCGACCGCTCGGCATAGTACGCGTTCAGTGCAGTGGTATCGTGGCCGGCATCCTTGACGGACTTCAGCATGGCGTCGAGCGGCACCAAAATGGTGTCCTGGAACTCGTCGCGCGACTGAACGGCATTTTCGAGCGCTTCGCACGCCAAATCCCAGCTGGTCAGGGCCGCGGTATCCGAGATGCAAGCGAGATCTTCGAGCGTGGCGCCCTGCTTCTGCTCTGGAAGCTTCGAGATAGCCGCGCCGACCGCCACGGCGGCGGGCCCGGCGATGTAGGCGATCTTGATGTTGGGCTTTGGCGCGGCGAGCGGGAACGAGCACGGTGCGATGTCGGCAAACTGCGTGGCCATGACGGGTCTCCATGCCGCTTCGTGCGGCGATAGCGATAATGTGCATCTATTGCACAATACCGTCAACCCATAATGTGCACATCCTGCACTTTATTCTTCCGGGTAGATGGCGTCCGGCCAAAATTCGCCGTCGACCTGCCGCACTGCGGCCCGAACTGGTGGCAGGGTGGGCGCCTCCCCATCAAAAGCAACGCGAATTACGCAGCCGAATTGCGTTGCCTCTTGGAAAATCGCCGACGCCTCGTGTCCACCGTCTAGGATGCGGGCGACAAATGCGGCGCGCTCCGATCGGACGTAGCCAAGCTGGATATCGTGGCCGAACACGGCAATCGCGTTTTCGTCGGCCGGGTGTTTCGGTTCGCGGACAAGCTGGATCGCATCGCCTGGCCGGCATAGCGAGATGCCGAACCTTCGCGTCGGGCCGCGCTTGTTGGGGAATGCCACGCCAACTATGGCAAGAGACAGAACGAGCACTCAGGCGGCCAGTATCTCTACCGCGTTTGAGATATGCAGGCGTTCAATACGTCCATCCCGAAAGGTCTTTTTGGCGTCGACGACGAGGCTTGCGCGCACTGTCGCCGCCTCAGTGTACAAGTTTGGAGCTTGATCAAACGCGGGGTCGGTCACGTTTGCCGTCATGAATCCTTCGCCGTCGAGCCGAGCAATCTTCAGGGTTCGGTTATGGTGCTGATATCCGTCTACGTGGACCACCAGCCGCTCCTGATCCCCAACGGTTGCGCCGCCTCCCTCACGGATCACATCGGCCATTGGAGCATCGATAAGGCTGCCGGCGCCGGAAGCATCACCGATTTGCAGTTGGTCGACTGAGCGGCCAACTGGGGCTACGGCTTGTTTCGAAGCATATCCAGAACGCTGCGCAACTGAGTGAGCTAGGTGGCTGACGGTCTCGCGAATAGTATCATGCCAGCGCTGGTCGGCACGTTCCCTCGCCGCTTCCGTGATACGCAAGATCTCAAGCATGTTCTCTTTATGTACCTCAGCTTCGGAAGGCCGTCCACCGCGCAATTTAAGCACGTATGAGACAAACTCCATCGCGCTTTTCGCTCGCCCGGACGCGACAAAATCCCAAAGAAGCGGGAGCTGGCCTACCAGTGGCGCAAGGCCTCCGAGTATTTCAACCGATCCAGCGCGCGGAGCTTGAACCTCTAACGCAATCGGCGGTCGCTCACGGCGCGTCGGAAGGCGTTGCTCCGTTAAAACCATAAGGCTGTCGGACATAATACGATCTAGGCCGATCAACGAAGCGCCAAGATGGCGCATTTCGATGGAATTCCTCGCCGCATCACGCCCGCGATAGACAAAACGAAACGACCGCTCCGGATCGGCTGCGATCACAGGCCCCTCGCAAACCATGTGGCCCGGCCTTCGGTCATTTTCTCGCCCCCACAAACACGACACGACCGACGATATTGATGTCACGCAGCAATTGCCGATCCGGCGGCACGCTAGCGTTATCGGAGAATATCTCGCAGCTGTCGCCTTGGCGTCGCAGTCGCTTGATTGCCGCTTCCTCGCCGATGGTGAACGCCCACATGGCGTCGCGCTCGGTGAGTGTGCGCTGCGATCGATCAAGCAACACTAGATCCCCGTCACGGATCGTAGGCTCCATTGAATCGCCTTTGCCCCGCGTCCAGGTTAGCGTGGCTGGTGGCGAGTGCGTGATCGACTCAATCCACACTTTTGGAAATCGGAGAACGTCGATCTCCGGGTAATCTACGGCGAACGTCGTGCCCATGCCGTATGCCATGTCGATGTGCTGTATTTCGACCATTGCGAGATCGTCGTCATCAACCGCCGGGTTCGACGTCGGCGCAGGTACCTCGGACGCCAACCCGGCGCGATAAAGCATTTCATCGCGAGTAACATGCAACAGTGCAGCCACGGCATCCGCGCGCCGGACGTTCATAACCACCTTACCGTTAGCGACCTTGTTCGCGACGGATCGCTCGACGCCAAGCGCCTCCGCCAGAACGTCGTCCGTAATTTTCAGCTCTTTCTTGCGAGCTTTGAGCCAATCCACGTCCATGTGCTTACGATGCACAATCTTAAAGTGTAAGTCGTGCGCATCTGGTGCACATATTCCACTTGACGTTTGTGCATCTATTGCACAGTATGCTGATATGAGCACCGAGCTAGACGCCTATCTAAAGGACCGCAACATCGCCGATCGGGACTTTGCCCCGCTGATCGGTCGAGATCGCTCGATGGTAAGCAAGCTGCGCCATGGGCGGCTCCGCCCGACACTCGATCTAGCAGACGCCATTGAGCGCGCTACCGATGGCGCCGTCCCTATTCGGGCGTGGCTCCCCGCCCCAGCACAGGTGGGGGCGGCATGAACGGCCCAGAGATCGTTCAGACGCTCGCTGTGCTGGGTGCTGCCGGTATGTGCCTCTGGACCTTGATCGTCACTGATCGAGCATCGGCCTCCAACGCGCGAAGCTTGAGCCGTATCGAAGCTCGCGTTCGCCGGCTGGAGAGGGACAAGAACACGTGTTCGTGAATCTCGTCTCCCCACGAAATTTGGCTTCGCGGAGTACCCGCGGGTGGTATCAGGATACCGGGACGCAACGGCTCCGCCCTTGCGGCGGACTCGAATTTCTCCAGCGTGGGCACCCTGCCGCCCAAGCCGTCGGTTTTCGATGCCGCAGCTCGCATCGCATATCGAATACCGCGCGGTTTTGTAACGGCGATTTCTTCGAGCTCCCAAAGCCCGTCCGTCCGGTTCAGGATATTTATAGTCATCGTGCACCATTTCTCGTCGAAGCATACCTCGGTTCGGATATTGACTACCGGCTGGTCGGCGCTTCGCTGCCGGCGATCGACGCGACGAGTGTAGGCCAAGCTCAACATCGATGCCGCCAAGCTGGCGCAACTGATGATAACGGCGGGCGCCGACCAAGCGTCCGCCATCAAAGATACCTGACCACAGCTGAGCCCCTTCGAATTGATTTCGAAAATGACACGATAACTGGACAGCGTCTGACGGCAAGCGGTTCACCGCTTGGTGTTGAGCCGGCGCCACCTGCATGTCTTTGAGAACATCAGTCATTGCTTGCGACCGATCGCCGCAGCACGCAAATGACCGTCTCCATGAACTCGAGCGGCTCGCCCCAAAGCTGAAGCTGGTTGAGGTCGTCGAGACGGTGCAGAAATCGGTGGATCGCCATCGGGGGCAGCTCCGCGTCGCCCATCGCGTCAACGATCGCCGCCAATACGTTTGCCAATGCGCATGCCGTCAACCGGCTGTGCTCTCGAGCTTGTTTGTCTTTCGCCATGACAGGGCTTTTGCATCATGAGCGCACCGCACTTCCACGGCACGCGCCGCACTTTTACCGCGTCAGGCGCGGTCGATGCGCAGAATGCTGTGCTGACAGCAATCAAGACCGAGGATGGCGCCACGTGGATCGACATCGGCCGGGTGTTGGGCAAGTCCGATGATCGGGCTGCCGCCTATGCCAACACGTCTGCGGCAATCGACCTGCCGACATTCCTTGCTGGCTGCCATGAGTGGGGAGGGCGGTTCGCTGATCCTCTACTCGGCCTGGTCGGTGGGCGCTGGGCCGATGCGGGTGCCGTGTGCACCGGCGACGACAAGGCCGCGCTAACCCTTGCCACACTGCTGCCAGCGATCATGGCGATCGAGGCGGATGGCATCACAGAGGCCGCCGAGCTCGCGCCGCATGAGACGCTCATCCGGCGTGTCCACGTTCTCACGTCAATCTGGCTGGAAATGATCGCGGCCGAACGAGGTGCTGCATGATTGACCGACCAGCCCCGCTGACCCCACCCAATTGCGACCTGCAGGACTTCCCTTTCATGCCGCTGCACGTGGCCCGTCTGCGCGACAGTGACCTCGCCGCGGAGGGGCACCCGGAAGCGTGCTGGTATGCCGTGCTGCTTTGGTCGGCGTCCTGGCATCAGCTACCCGCAGGATCGTTGCCAGCTGCAGACGCGGTGCTCGCGCGACTATGCGGCCTTGGCCGTGATCTGAAGACGTTTCGGAAGCACCGTGCCGACGTGCTGCGCGGTTGGATCGAATGCGACGATGGCCGCCTGTACCATCCTGTCGTAGCTGAGCAGGTAATCAGCGGATGGGACCGGAAGCGGCGCCAGCGGCATCGCACCCTCTGCGCGGCGGTACGAAAGCACAACGAGCGAAAGCCGGATGAGAAGCGTGACAGCCCCGACTTTGAGGCATGGTTGTCGCTTGAATGTCCCGGTGACGTGGCCTCCTTGGTCACGGCAATGTCACGCGTGACAGACCCGATTGTCACGCGTGAAACAGCATCCAAGAGACAGGGACAGGGACAGGGAGATTATAATACCGTAGCTAAAGCTACGGCCGCCGAAGCGGCGGCGCCGCCGGATTCTCCCGATGTCGCCAAGGCCGCCGAAGCCCACCTGTGGGATGCCGGCAAGCGCTTCCTGCAAACCCGGGGCGTCGCCAAGGCACAGGCCGGCAGCGTGATCGGTAAGTGGAAGGGGGCCCATGGCACCGCCAGCGTTCTCGAGGCGCTCGGCGTGGCACAGCGCGAGCCCGACCTGGTCGACCCGATCCCGTTCATCGAGAAAATCTTGAGGCGGCGTGCCGGCACGGAAGTCGGCGCCAACACGATCGGCGGCGTGCGAATGAGTTCGCCGTGCTGAGCGCTCGCGAGATCCTGACCCAGCTTCGGATCGTGCTTCGCGACTACGGGCCGGGCAATCACAAGACCCTCTGCCCCGAGTGCTCGCACACCCGGAAGCACAAGCGGGACCCCTGCCTTTCCGTCACGATCGACGCTGATGGCGTCGTCTTCAACTGCCACAATTGCCCCTGGACTGGTGGAAAACGATATGAGCAATCTTCATCCCAAACACGCGGAATGGCTCACCGGACGGTCGATCGACCCGGTACTGGCGGAGAAATTCGGCCTGACCTCCACGCAGCAAGGCGGCAGCGGGTTCTGGTTGACCGTGCCGTATGTCGAGAACGGGCAGGTGGTGAACCACAAGTTCCGGCAGACGGGGGAAAAGCGGCACCGGATGGACGCGGGGGCGCCCCTCATCCTGTGGAACCACGACGCGCTGCTCTCGGAGCCAGTGCGCAGCGGGCAAGCGGCGGTGGTGATCACGGAGGGGGAGTGGGATGCCCTGGCGGCGATCCAATCCGGGTTTCCGCACACCGTATCGGTGCCGAACGGCGGTCCGAATGAGCCCAGCCGCGGCGACATCACCGAGGAGAACGACGCCGAGCGGTATCGGTTTCTATGGCGCGCAAAGCCGCATCTCGACGCCGTCGGTAGTTTCATTCTGGCGGTTGATGGCGACCAGGTCGGGCGGTTGCTTGCGGCCGAACTCGCCCGGCGCCTCGGCCCGGAGCGCTGCCGGTTTGTAAGCTATCCGGCCGGCTGCAAAGATCTGAACGAGGTGCTTGAGCTGTACGGCGAGGGATCGGTGGCCCTCGTGCTGAACGAGGCTAAGCCTTATCCCGTGAAGGGCCTCTATCGCTTCCGCGATTTCCCGGAGCCGCCCGAATATGCGTCGGTGCCGCTGTACCTGCCCGGCGCCGTCGACGGTCCGCACCTGCTTCCGGGCACCCTCATGGTCTGGACCGGGTTCGCCGGCGCCGGGAAGACATCGCTGATGGTGTTCATCATCGCCGATCTGCTTCGCCGCGGCATCAACGTCGCCATGGGCAGCTTCGAGACCGCTGTGAAACCGATCCTGCAGCGAAAGCTGCGTGCTGCCATAATCCAGTGCTCCGATAACGACGTCGGCAACGAGCAGTACGTCTCGGCCGCCCGCGTCGCCGAGGCGGACGAACTGCTCGATCAGCGCTTCTCGATTATCTGCCAGGACTTCACCGACGAAGAGCACGAGATGACGCTTGAGGAGATGCTCGAGCTCGGGCGCATCGCTGTGCTGCGCGACGGAGCCCGGCTGCTGATCTTCGATCCGTGGAATGAGCTGGAGCACAAGCGCCGGCCGGACGAGACTGAGACGGATTACACTGGGCGCGCCATACGGGCGATCAAGGCATTCGCTCGCCAGTACATGGTCGCGGTCTGGATTGTGGCGCACCCGAAGAAGCCATCGATGTGGGGGCAGAAGCCGGACGCGCCAGGCCTGTATGATATCTCCGGCTCGTCGCACTGGGCGAACAAGGCCGACTACGGCGCGGTGATCTATCGGCCGAACAAAGAGAGCAACGAGACCCAGCTGATCATCTGCAAGGTCCGCATGGGTTTGCCCGGCAAGGAGCAGACAATCAAAATGGACTGGCAGTGGACGAACAGCACTTACGTGTCGCGGGTGCGGGAAGATGCAGCGTGAGCGCTGAAAACGAGACGCGTCCGCAGCGGATCGAGCGCGCCCGCAAGGCGCTGGCGGAACGTGCCGCAGCGGAACCTGGCCTGGTCGACAAGGTCAATCTGCGCATGCGCCGCCTGGACGCAGCGCGGAAGCGCGAACGCACCCGGTTCGAGACGTTGGTGCTGGGGCAACTACCGCTGGCACCGGTGTTCAAGAAGCCAAAGGGAATGAAGGCGAGCGTCTGGCGCAAAGAAGAGGCGCGGTTAATCGCTGAGGCGCAGGCGCAGCAGTCGATTGCCGCGCGCTGGTCGCACAAGCAAGGTACGCCGGAGACGCTCGAGCGTGCCGGCAGAACGCATGACGGCGCGCTGGCCCAGCTCCACGCCAATGGCACGATCGACACTGAGCAGCTCGAATGGGCGGCGCAGATCGCGAACGTGCATCGGAGCATCGAGGCGGACGTTGCGGTAAAGGTGGCGAGCTTCGAGGCGCGCGTGGACCAGTCGGTACGTGGTGGCGCAGTTGGCGAGCGGATCCACCGGGTGCGGATGCACCACGCCTACGGCATTTGGCGGGATATGCTGCCAGCGCCCAAGGCGCTGGTGCTCGACATGATCGTTGGCGACGCTATCGGCTATAGCGTGGCCGCGGTCCGGCATCGGGTCCATAAGCGGAAGTCTAAGCGGCTGCTGCTGGAGGCAATCCAGCGCTGGCCTATGTGCGTAGCGGCGGCGTTCTCGGTCATCGATCAGGTCATGGTCGATGCAATGAACGGAGCGGTCGCGCCGTCAATTGTTCCGCATCGCGCGGTCCAATCGCCACCTCAGACCTACGAGCCTGCGCGCCGACAGCAACCGTCTGCGGAGGCGACCAACGAGCCTTACCTGCTGCCGGCGATTGATTCCCAGTTCCTCGACGATCGCGGCTATCTGCGGCCTTGGGCCGACATTGCTAGAATCGTTCGCGAGAAGGTTGCCGCGGTGAGCGAAGACTGATCAGGAACAACCGAAGCGCCCGGGTATTTATCCAAGATGGTTTATGCTTAAGGCGCGGTTATCGTGACAAAACCTCCAGTATATGTGCCGCGGACAGCTGCCGAAAAGGCTGCTCATAAGGAACATTTACGGCAGGTAGAGGCCTACGGCTCGCCACGAAAGGTATGGGTCGAAGACGGGCACGTGTTCGTCGAGAGCTATGACGGCAGCGTCGTAAGCATGACACCGGAAGTGGCTATCAAATTGGGTCGCACGATTAGCGAAGCCGGAACAGAGTCGCTTATACACAGGGTAATGGAGGAGGCTGACGAGGGTACCACCAGAGCACCGGCGAATGACCCCGGCCCCGAAGAGGCGGAATAACGCGCGAAACTTGGCCTTTGCCGACGCGCACCAGAGATATGGCCGCACGGCGATCATATGTAACGCCATGCCATCGGCTGCGACATTGCCCCCGCCAGGCGAGGGATGATCAGCAAAACCAAAAGGGGCGGGGGATGGTTCGGTAAACCATTCCCCCGCTCTCATCCCCCGCCGCTGCTGCTACAGCCGCTTTTGCCGCGCGCGGGTTCCAGTGGCTTAGACGGCGTCTAGGGGGCGCGACTTAAGGCCCAAGCCGGTCTGCATGGCTATATCCCGGCGCCGTTCTGAGTAGGCAGGCGCTACCATGGGATAGTCGTGCTTTAGATTATATCGCTTGCGATATTCCGTCGGCGTTAGGCCATGTTTGGATAAATGGCGGCGCAACGCTTTGTACGGCTTCCCATCGATTAGTGAGATGATATGATCCCGACTTGCCAAAGACTTACGCTCGGTCAAAGCGCCCGTATAGTTCGTCTGGGCCGCAATCTTCGTATCGGCTGAGACGGGCGCTGCCAGGCTGGAAAGGGCTTCATGCATTGACATGAGAAACGCAGGAACGTCATCGGCAGCAACCCGGGTGTGGCCATTTGACAGCCAGGCGATCGTCAATTCAGCCGCCATCGCGACTGCGTCGGCACCTTTATTATCAGACATCTATCTTCCTATCTCGACCCACTCGGTGCGCTACAGCTGAGTTTCCGCGCTGTAAACCTACCCGGAGTCCGGAATCGGGATTAGAATATCTGACGATCCGTCAACTCTCGCGGCGGCACGAAAGCGGACAGTCTCGTATCTCCAGAGTCAAACGTCCGCCTTGATCTCAAGCCAGCGTTATGCCCCATTTGGTCATGCGTTCATCGGCTTGCTAATTGCCTGCAGTCCGGTCTTGCCGTCACGGACCCAGCGAATGATCGCCGGCAGTCGTGCCCGTTCGGGCGTTTCGATGTGGACCATGAGACCCACGCTTTCCCCCGCGAACGCCGGGCCTTCGATCATCATGCCTTCGGCCGATATGTTCCTGATAGCGACGTTATAGGTCCGGTCGCCAAGAACGAGCTTGGCGTTCCGGATTACCTTGTTCCTCGGAGCCCGACTAATTTTGTAACCCACCGGGGGGGCAGCTTCACCTTGGGCGGTCAACTGTTCCACGAAGTCGTTCAATGGCATAGGCAGGCCATAGACGAAACCTTGAATGTGCGTGCATCCCAATTCCCGGATTAGTTCAATTTCATCTTGCTGCTCTACGCCTTCAGCTGTCGTCTCCATTCCAAGTGCATCGGCCAACATAACGATCGATTGGATGATCGCCGCGTTGCGGTTGCCCTTATTGATCGCCCCCCGAACGAAACTCTTATCGATCTTAATCTTGTCGAACGGTGCCGTCTTAAGATAGCCCAACGCAGAGTAACCGGTGCCAAAATCGTCGAGCGCGAGCCGTACGCCCAATCCCTTCAACGCCTTGAACATCTTGTCGGAAGAGTCGGTGTCTCGCAGGAACACGCCCTCAGTTATTTCCAGCTCGATTCGATCTGGTGCGATGTCATGGTTGGCCAAAGCATTGGCCACAATGGCGGCGAACCCGGGGTTGCCGAACTGAATAGGCGAGACGTTGACCGCAACCCGAATGTTGCCCGGCAGCATGGTCGCGTTGTGGATCGCAGTTCGCAGCACCCATTCGCCAAGTGCCTCGATTAGCCCGCAGTCCTCTGCGACCGGTATGAAGTCGGCGGGGCTGATCTGTCCCAGCTGAGGATGCCGCCATCGGAGCAATGCCTCGCACCCAACGATCCGACCCGACCCCACTGACACGACCGGCTGGTAGGCGAGGTGAAGCTCGTCATTAGTGAGCGCCACCCGCAAATCGTCCTCAAGCTGTTTACGGGTTCGGGCACCAGCCAACATCTCGGCCGTGAACACCCGGTGCACGCCGCGTCCGTCACCTTTGGCACGATATAGCGCCAGATCGGCATTGCGGGTGAGCGATTCGGAATGGGTACCGTGTTCCGGCGAGTAAGCGATCCCGATCGAGCAGCCGATCGTCACAGGCAGATTGTCGATTAAGTAAGGCTTGGAGACGATATCGATGATATTGGTGGCGAAGTGCTCCGCCACGGACCGGACCTCACCCCCCGACATAATGATCTGGAACTCGTCGCCGCCGAGACGGCCTACCAGCCCGACGTTACCCATTGCCTGCATCAGCCGCTTGGCCACTTGCCCCAGAAGCTCATCGCCTGCCTGATGGCCAAGCGTATCGTTGACGCTTTTGAACCTGTCGAGATCAAGGAGCAGCAAGGCAACGGGATCGAACCCGCTGCGCGTACTCGAGAGTGTTTGCGTGAGAACGGTTTGCATCCGCTGCCGGTTGGCCAAGCCTGTTAAGGCGTCCGAATAGGCCAACCGATTTATATCAGCGTCAACACGGCGTTTCTCGGTCAGATCGCTGCCGTAGCCGACGAAGCCGATAAATTGGTCCTGTTTGTCGAAACGCGGCGATCCAGAGATTGACCACCAGCGCACCGACGGATCGTGCCGTGTCTCTACGGCCAAATCTGCGAACCCAGTTTTGGTACTCAGATGGAAGGATAAGGTGCGACCGATCCCGCCGCCTTGGCCGTCCATCTTGAAGACATCGGTCAGGCCGCGGTTCTGGGCACTCGCGCCGTGTAGGATCTGCTCGATCTCATATGACAGGTAAGTCAGGCACCCCTGAGAATCTGTTTCCCAAAACCAACCCGCACCGCTTTTCTCCAGTGCTTGGACGAGACGCACGGCACGAGCCGCATCCTCTGCCTGCTCTTGAGCTGCGTGCAAGCTGAACGGATCTTCGCGGCGGATTCGGAACATGCCTCTAGGTATGACCAATCTCTTGCTACTTCGTTGCCGTGAAATCGCTGCGGCTGGGGCGGCCCAGCTCGGAAGGCCGGACCGGTATCAATTAAATCGACGTTGGAGACGAGGATCAAGCGAACGCCGTCTACTGCCCACATTGGGTGACCGAGCGCCAGACGAGGTCGTAAAAGCGGACAGGCGATAAACACCCCCTTGCAGAGATAAGAAACGCATGAGAAAATAGTGTCGTTGGAGAACCTCGTGAATCTATCGGTCGACCCGCGAGCAGCTAATCTGGGACGCTTACGTCTCGCCATGTGGACGTTCTTTGGCGGATTGCTCATCCTTCCAGCCATAGCGATGCTGTTCACTGGGGAATTGCGTTGGACGGCTGCTGATTTTATTGCGGCTGCTGCCATCTTCACCGCTCTCGGTTGTTCAATAGAGGCGATTGTTTGGCTGGTTGACCAGCCCTTTCTAAGGGCGGCATTGATTTGCGCAGCGATAGCAGCTTGCTTAGCAATCTGGGCCGATGGCGCAGTCAAGATTTTTTAGTTTGTGACAAAATCGGCTGCTTTCCACTATGATAAAACGTCAGGGTAACTCGCCGACGAAACCCAAAAGGGGCTTGCAGGTGGCCTCGAAAAGTGCCAAAAAGACCGCGGAACAACTGCGTCCGAGCGAGACGCCTGCTAACATTAAGCTCACCCTTAGCGGTGGGCTTTCTTGTTCCAGGGGTTAGATGTTCAGCTCACTTCGTGAGATCGTAGCGCATCATTTCGTGCAACTTGCTTAGCATCGCGTGCGCCCGTCTTGCTTGCCGATCTATGGCGCGGACAGCGCAGGATCGCTCCTGAAGTGCGCGACGTTCGTGATATGCGATTGCATCGTTAACTTGAGCTGTCATGGCGCCATCCCTGGTTAGAAGGTCGCCTCGGCGTGTTAGCGGTGTCTTAACGCGATTAGTTACCGGAGTAGTTACGCGAAACTTCGGACGGTATTTCTCGATGCGCGGCGGGTATGATCATCGGGCGCGTGTTCGTGCATTGCGATGAACTCTTCCATCTGAATGTCCGAGAACGGGATACGGAACTCGACCGCCGCGCGATTATTCGACACCCGGACTACCGTTGCGACCTTTGCTGTCATGCCTTGACCCACAGCGACTGTATGGCCGACCGGCAGCGGCGATGGGATCGAGATCAGTGCACCACCTCGCGAGATATTGAGCAGGTGGACGCGAAGAATTTCTCCTCGGTATAACATCTGCGAGGGGACAAACACTTTCCGGCGTGGGCTCGACCGGCTCCACGGGGCTGAGGTTTCCAGATTGAGCACATTATCCCCCCCCGTATTGTTCGCGAGCTAAAGCGCAACCGAGCCCATTGTTCCGGGGAATGAAGGTTACCCTGTTCGTAGGCATTGGTGTCTGAACCGCCGCGTTGGGGGGCGAAGGCGAATACATGACAGCCCGGCCGCAAGCAGTCTTTCGGGGGTAGCGACAGCAACCCGGCAGCGGTAGCATACTGCCATGGGTAAGCGTTGCACTCGATGCCTCGAAACTAAGCCGAGGGAGCAGTTCACAAGGCAGGCGAGCGGCAGGTTGTATCGGGCTTGCACAGCGTGCCATCGACCGCATGCTGATGCGCCGCACGACCGGGCTTATTACAAGTCGCCCGAGTATAAGCGGATCAGCAGGCAGCGTTCGGCTGAGCGTCAGGGGCGCGAGTGGAGGCCGAGCGGGCCGGGCGGCAAGGGGCGCGCCGCGGGTTATGCGGTGCCAGTCGGACTGACTGCTGCCCAAGCGGCCAACGCTGCGTGGAGGGAGTGGGTGGCGCAAGCGCCGGTATGGTGGCTTGCTCGCTATAGAGTAGCCTCTGCCGAGGCACGCAGGCTGCGCGCCAACGATAAGGCTAGACGGTATCACGCCGACAATCTGGATAAGTGTCGCGAGCGCGTGAAGCGTTATAAGAATGCTCATCCTGACGTTGAGGCGCGGTGGGGCACAACACGCTGGCGACGCGCGGCGAGCCAAGCGGATGGTACGATATCTGCCGCTGCCGTTGCCCGCGTACTTCGAAGTCGTCGGTCATGCCCCTATTGCCTGGCGCCGATTGACGCCGCCACAGCGCAGCTCGACCACATCATCCCGCTGGCTGCGGGCGGTTTACATGGGGTGGTCAATCTCACCCCATGCTGCGGACCTTGCAACATGAGGAAGTCATCAAGGCCATTCGATGAGTGGCTCGCAATGCTCGCCGGCAAGGTACGTCAGTCGGCAGAGGCGCTGTACGAGCAACGATACGGAGCGATCGAGCAGGGCGTGCTGCTGTAGCCCCGCCCGTTGCCCCCCGGGGGGGGGG
>NZ_JANQBK010000023.1 GCF_025370105.1 Sphingomonas hylomeconis | reverse complement strand
GGGGGGGGGGCGGCCCGTGGTTCCCCCTGAGACTAGCACGCTATACGGGGGGCAAAGGCGCAGATGATTTCTAGGCGCGAGATTGCCTATGGTTCTTCCTCCATGGCCTGGTTTTTGGCGGAGTTCTCCGGTTTTTGACCGAGGCAGCGAGGAAGTGGATGGAAATCAACCTCGACGAGCCTACCCGGCCCCAGCTGGCATCCATCTTCGGCTGGTCAAGTCGCTGGATCGGTGAACTACGGTCGAAGGGAGACCTGCCGGCGGACGGCGCGTCACTCTTCGAGAACATCGAAGCTTGGGCGCAGATGAAGTACGGCGTCGATCCCAACGCTGATCCGGACGCGCTTGATAAGGAACAGCAGCAAGCGCGGCTCGCCAAAGAGCAGGCAGACGCCAAGGCGATGGACAACGCGGAGCGCCGCAAGGAACTTGCTTCTCTACCGGACATGGTCGCCGCTGGTGCGGGCGTGATCGTCATGATCGTCGCCCAGCTGCAGCAGGTCGGAGCCAGGGTCTCCAAGGGCGATACGAAACTGCGCGCGCGCATCGACGCGGAGATCAACAACGTCCTCACCGACTTGAGCATGGCGCGGATCGAAGAGGCACGCGGCGGGGGCTTGGATGAGGGCGAGCCCGAAGAAGAAGGAGGAACCTGAGCCGTATCGCGCACCGGGCGCGCACGGCGTTTCGCTGGCACGAGGATGGCTGGCAGCATGCAAGCCGCGCGAGCGGCCGCCGCTGTCGAAGTTCATGGCAGAGCATGCGCGGTCGGACGACGGCGCGCGCATCAGGCCCTTTCCATTCCAGGCCGACATTGCCGACGCCTTTACGGACCCTGAGACTTCGCAGCTATCGGTCAGGAAGAGCAGCCGCATCGGCTACTCCACGATTCTTCAGTGCTTCGTCGCCTGGCGGATCAAGTTCGATCCTGCTCGCACACTGATCTACCAGCCTACGATCGACGACGCAGAGAAGTTCAGCCGCGACGATCTCGACCCGGTGCTGCAATGGCCCGTCGTCCGGTCGGTCGCGACGTTCAAGCCACGGCATGCCGACAATCAGATCCGGGCCAAGCGCTACAAGGGCGGCTGGATTCAGATCAAGGGCGCGAACAGCCCGAAGGAATTCCGGCGCGTCACCGCTGACGACGTGTTTCTCGAGGAATGTGATGGCTATCCTTGGGCGTCGAAGGAGGAAGGAGACCCGGCGCGCCTAGCCTATAAGCGCAACCTGACTTCTCCGCGTCGCTTCAGCGCGGCCGGCTCTACACCCAAGGTCAAAGGCTTCAGCCGCATCGACCTCATGTTCGAGCAGGGCAGCCAGGAATTCCGGTACGTCCCGTGCCCGCACTGCGGCCACGTTCAGCAGCTGGTGTTCGGCGATGGGACTGGCGCCGGGATACGGTGGGCACCGAAAGAGCATCCGACCCGTGCTTGGTATCAGTGCGAGACGGGCTGCGAGATCGACGAGGCTGAGAAGCCTTGGATGGATGAGCAAGGCGAGTGGCGAGCTCATAACCCGGTCGCGTTCCCGCGGCATCGTTCGTTTCATATCTGGGCAGCATACAGCCAGCATCCTGGTGCGGCTTGGCTGGAAATTGCGCGCGAGTTCATGGAGGTGCGGAAGGATCCGAACCTTCTGCGGACGTTCGTCAATCAGGTGTTGGGCGAGGCTTGGGCCGAGCGCGGCGAAGCGCCGGAATGGCAGCGCCTTTACGATCGCCGGGAGAAGGCGATGCTGCTTGGCATTCCGTCGGCAAAAGCCGGTTTGCTGATCGGCGCCGCAGACGTCCAGCGCGGCGGCGGCGGCCGCATCGACATGGATATATGGGCGTTCGGCCCTAACCAGCGCCGAGAGTTCGTTGAGCGGGTCGAGGTGTTCGGGTCTATTTCGGACAAGGCGACCTGGAAGAAGCTTGATCAGCAGGTCGCCCGCACTTGGACGACCGAAGACGGCAGGGCGATGCGCCTCGCGCGCGTCGCCATCGATTCCGGCGACGGCGAGAATACGATGGAGGTCTACGGGTGGGCGCGGCGCCATCCAGGCTTCGTGATGGCGGTGAAAGGCCGCCATGCGATCGCCAACAACCAGCTTATCGGGGCGCCGAGCTGGCAGGATGTGACTGTAAACGGCCGGAAACTGAAGAAGGGTGTCCGGCTCTGGAACATCGGCACGTCTATGGCGAAGCTTGAGCTGTTCGGCGACCTCGAGAAGGAAAGGCCGGTCGACGGCGAGGATTATCCCCACGGCTACGTCTTTCTGCCGGACGGCACATCGGACGAGTGGGTCAAGCAGCTCGTTGCCGAAGAGCTCAGGATCATACGCCTGCGCAGCGGCGGTTTCCGGCGCGAATGGCACAAGGTTCGCGATCGCAACGAGGCGTTGGACAACGCAGTCTACGCGCGAGCGGTGGCATTTTCCTTGGGTGTCGATCGCTGGCGCGAGACAGATTGGCAAAAGGCGCGCGGCGAGTTCGCCCTACCCGGGCCGCCCGCGCAATCGGTGACGAAACCTATGCCTGACGGTCGGCCGGCGCCGGCACCACAGGCCAGCGAACATACCAACCCTGCCAAGCGTGCCTCGAAGCCGCGCAAGGCGAACCCATTCACTAGCAACAGGAGGTAGGCATGGCTTGGTCCGTTACCGACCTCGAAAAACTGCAGGCGGCGGTGTCGTCCGGCGTCCGCTCCGTCACGTTCGCGGATGGCCGCCGCACCGAATATCAGTCGCTCGACCATGTTCTGGCGGCAATTAAGGTCGTGGATGCCGAGCTGCGTATGCAGGCGCAAGCGACCAACGGTTTGGTGCGTCGTCGCGTGCCCTACTATCGTAGCGGTCTCTGAGCGTGGCGCGGTACACCTTGCTTGACCGGCTCTTCGGTCGCGGCACGGATCCAGCTCCCCAGCCGGTGGCACCTCGTCAGCGCATCGCGCGCGGCGGGCCGCGGGCAGAATACGACGGCGCCACTTTTGGGCGGCGTGCTGCCGGCTGGCGGCGCACGCAACGCGATGCGAACGGTGAGCTATCTCCGGCGGTCATGGCGGCGCTGCGCGGAATCGCTCGCGACTTGGTCCGCAACAATCCCTTCGCCGCTCGCGGCGTCGCAACTATCGCCAACAATATGGTCGGCACCGGGATCACCTTTCAGGTGTATCGGGATGGGAAGATCGACAACGCGCTGAATGCCAAGGCGCGTGCCCATTTCGATACCAGCTCCTGCGACAGCGGCGGCCGGCACGATCTCTATGGTCTCCAGCTACAGGCTGCTCGAACGATAGTGGAGAGCGGTGCGGTGATCATGCGCCGGCGCTGGCGGCGCGCTTCGGACGGCTTGCCGCTGCCTATGCAGCTTCAGGTGCTCGAGCCAGATTATATTGATCCGTCGAAACACGGTCCTTTGGACACCGCACCTGGGTCGAATGGCGGCTTCTTGGTGAACGGGGTACAGTTCAACCCGATCGGCGCGCGCGAGGGGTACTGGCTCTATAGTGGTCATCCGGGGAGCGCCCGACCCAGCTCGCTAGGCTCGACCTTCGTACGAGCCACAGACGTTGCCCACGTCTTTCGTGCCGATAGGCCGGAAATGGAGCATGGCGCGACCTGGCTTGCGCCGATTGTGCTTCGCATGAAGGACTTCGCGGACTTTGAGGACGCGCAGCTGACGCGGCAGAAGCTCGCATCGGCATTCGTCGGCGTCGTGACCGGTGAAGATGACGGCGCCGCGATACCGGGCATCGCGTCTGATGAGGCGATCGATGATCGCGAGCCGCTCGATTTCGTGGAGCCGGGGACTTTCCAATACCTCCGGCCAGGTGAGGAAGTGAACTTCTCTAGCCCCCCCGGCGTCGACGGATACGCTGATTACACAAAGGTATCGCTTCGCGCGATCGCGGCAGGGCTCGGTGTTCCATACGAGGCCCTGACCGGGGACCTGTCCAACGTCAATTTCTCGTCCGGCCGGATGGGCTGGCTCGAATATCAGCGGTCACTCTCCGCCTGGCAGTGGACGATGTTCATTCCGCAGTTCTGCGGTGCAGTGAGCGCCTGGATGATCGATGCGCTGGAATTTGTCGGCGAGGATGTGACCGGGGTCACCGTTCGCTGGACCCCGCCCGGCCGCGAAATGATCAACCCGTCGGAAGAGGTGAAGGCGTCGCGCGATGCGATCCGGGCCGGCGGAAAAACGATTTCTCAATGGGCACGCGAGCGCGGCGAAGACCCCGACACGTTCCTCGCCGAAGCTATCTCCGACTTCAAAAAGCTCGATGAGCTTGGCCTCATATTCGATTGCGATCCGCGCCGCGTCACGGCGGTCGGCAACCCGGCGGAAGCCGCTAATCCGGCTACGGCCGGCCCAGCCCAGGGGGCTTAGATGACCGAAATCCTTCTATACGGCATTATCGGCGACGAGTGGGATGGCCTTGATGCCAAGACCATTTTCGGCTTGATCGCTGGCGGTGACGATGACCTCGTCGTCCACATCAACTCGCCCGGCGGCTACGTCATGGAGGGGCTGGCGATCTTCAACGCCTTTGCCGGCGCGAAGGCCGCGGGCCGCAAGGTCACGATGCATATCGACGGCCTCGCCGCTTCCATGGCGTCGGTTATCGCTATGGCCGGCGAAGAGATCATCATGGCCGACAATGCCTTGATGATGATCCATAACCCTTGGGATGTCGCGATCGGCGATGCGCGCGAACTGCGCGCCGCGGCGGACAAGCTCGACATCATCCGCGACCAGCTCGTTCGCATCTATTCCGGCCAGACCGGCCTCACGGCTGACGAACTGGTCCCCATGCTCGACGCCGAAACGTGGCTGACGTCCGAACAGGCGCTCGAGCAGAAATTCGTCACGTCAGTCGTCGAGGCGTCCATCGCCGCGGCCTGCGACGTCACCGCATTCGGGTTCCGCAAGGCCCCGGAGACCCCGCGCATCTCCGCAATGGCGATGATCGGCAAGCCCAAGGCGGCCGCGTCCGCTCCTCACCGTCCACAGGAGAAAACCATGGACCTCTACAAGACCCGCGCGGCGCTGGTTGCCGCGATCGCCACGTTCCAGAAGGATGGCGGCACGCAGACCGAGACCGACAAGATCACTGCGTCCGCCATCGCACTCGACGCACGGGATGCCCTGCCGGCAACCGGTGCGCTCGCTCTGACCCCGGCAGCGGCCAACACTTCCGCCGCGGCCCTCACCACGACCGACGTGCAGAATGCGGTTTCCGCCGAGCGCACCCGTACCGCGGGCATCCGCGCGCTCGGCACCAAGCACGGCTTGGCGGCCGACTTCATCGACGACATGGTCGCAGATGGCACCACGCTTGCGGCCGCCCGTGAGAAGATCCTCGACAAGCTGGCGGAGAATGGCGACGCGGTGAACGTCGGGCATAACAGCCCGGCGCGCGTGACGGTCGATCAGCGCGACAAGTTTCGCCAGGGCGCCACCAACTGGCTGCTCGTCAAGGCGGGCGTCGCCAACCTCGTCGAGAAAGCGGCGGCGATGAAGGGCGAGACCATCAAGGTCGATCCCGGCGAGTTCCGCGGCATGCGCAACGTCGATCTGGCGCGCGAATCACTCGAAAACGGCGGCACTAACACGCGCGGCATACGCGACCCCGACACCATCGTCCGCCAGGCGATGACGTCGCAGGGCGCGGTGATCACGCAGACGACCAGCGACTTCCCCGTCCTGTTCGAAACCGCGATCCATCGCATCCTGCAGGCCGCCTATGCGACCACGCCGGACACGTGGACCCGCTTCTGCGGTATCGGCACGGTGACCGACTTCCGTCCGCATACCCGCTATCTGCGCGGCAGCTTCGGCGCGCTCGATACGGTGAACGAGGCCGGCGAGTTCAAGAACAAGCCGATCCCCGACCTGGCGCGCGAGATGATCGTCGCCAAGACCGTCGGCAACATGATCAACCTGTCGCGGCAGGCGATCGTCAATGATGACATGGACGTCTTCTCCGGCCTGGCCGTGGATCTCGGCCGCGCCGCCAAGCTGACGATCGAAGTCGACGTCTATGCGCTGCTCAACAGCAACCCGGTGATGAACGACGGCCTCCCGCTGTTCGACGCCGCGCACGGCAACCTTGCCGCAGTCGGCGCCGCGCCGTCGGTCGCAGCATTCGATGCCATGGATGCCGCCATGGGCGCGCAGAAGGACATCAGCGGCAACGAGTATCTGGAGATCGGCCTCGATCGCCTGCTGGTCCCGCGGAGCCTGCGCGGCGCCGCGATCACGATCAACGGCAGCGAATACGATCCCGACGCCGTCAACAAGCTGCAGAAGCCGAACATCGTGAAGGGACTGCTGAGCGACGTCATCGCGACGCAGCGCCTGACCGGGACGGCCTATTACGGCTTCGCCGATCCGAACACGGCGCCGGCGCTCGAGGTCGTGTTCCTGAACGGCGTGACCGAGCCGTTCACCGACAGCCAGGATGGCTGGCGCGTCGATGGCGTCGAATGGAAGGTGCGCCACGACTACGGCACCGGCGCGGTCAACTACCGCTCCGCCTACAAGCAGCCCGGCGCCTAACAGGCGGCACCTGAGACAGGAGGGCGGCCTGTCGGCTGCCCGCCTCATTCTGGAGATATCCCATGAAGTTCATCACGCTTCTGAGCGCCGCCTATGTCGGCGGTGCACTGCGCCATCCGCACGAAGGCTCGATCCCCGTGTCGGATGACGATGCCAAGCGACTCGTCGATGAGAACCTTGCCGTCGATGACACGGACGGGTTCACGGAGGACCAGATGGCAGACGTCCCCGAGGAGTCGATCACGATCGCCTCGGGTCCGATCTCGTCGACCAGCGCCGAGAACCCCCACCTCTCGCAGGTCGCCCCGGCGCCCATCCCCGAAGCCAAGCCGGGCCGCAAGCCCGCCTCGAAGGAGTAAGCCGACATGGCACGTAATTTCGTTCAGCCGGGTGATGCGCTCACCCTCATCGCACCGCGTACGCTGGCCAGCGGTGACGGCTTCGTGGTCGGCGGTATCTTTGCCGTCGCGCTCGCGGCCGCTGCCACGGGCAAGCCCGTCGAGGCACGCCGCGTCGGCGTGTGGGACCTTACCAAGGCCGCGGGAGCCGCATGGACCGCTGGCCAGAAGGTCTATTGGGACAATACCGCCTTCAATGTCACTGCGACGGTCGGCACCAATATGCTGATCGGTGCCGCAACGCAGGCCGCGGCGTCGGCTGCCGTGGTCGGTCGGGTGCTCGTCACCGGGCAGGTCGCCTAAAATGGACCCGTTCGCCGCGGCGCTGGATGCATTGTTCATTGCACCCGGCTCCGTGGCGGCGGTCTATGCCTCTGGTGATGGATCAGCGCCTCCCACGGGCGTTCGCACCATCCGCGATCAGCGAACGGAAGAAATGCCGATTGGCAGCGGTCCGGTGCCAACCAACCTGAACCTGCTGTTGCTTCGTCGATCCGAGGTAGCTGTCCCTGCGGCCGGCGACCGGTTGCAGGTTGGCAATTTTGTTGGGGTCGCCCCAGGCGATCCGCTGTTCGAGATCATGGGTGAACCCTGGCTCGACACAGAGGGGCTGACATGGTCCTGCGAGATGCGGCCGATCTCATAGTGCTTACGACCAAGGTCACCGGCCCGGATCTGGACAAGATCCTATCCGGCACAGAGCGCGAGATCGCCGGCTTTCTGACCGCAGCGATGCGCGACACGACCAACGAGGTGAAAGAGGCCTTCCGCGCCGAAGTGCGGGCTGCCGGCCTCGGTCACCGCCTCGCCAATGCGGTCCGCGGCGTCGCCTATCCGAAAGTGAAGAATTCCCTCGAGCCGACTGGATGGATTTATGCGCAGCCGTCCAAGGACGGACGAGGCGCTGCGGCGATCATCGAAAGCTATGCCACTGGCGCGACCATTGTCGCGCGCGCCGGACGCCGGCTTCTGGCGCTGCCTACCGACGACACGCCGAGAAAGCGCCAGGGCGATGCGCTAAGCCCTGATGAAGTCGAGGCAAAGTTCGGCCGCAGACTGATCCTGATCATGGCCAATGACCGAGGATTTAGAAGCCCGAGCGTGCGTAAGACCGGCACGGTCGCCTATCTCGTTCTCAAAGGGCTGGTGATTCGGAAATCCAGCGGCCGTTGGCGCAATGCCTCAGATCGCGAGCGCGCCGGTACGACCCGCAATCCGCGCCAGCTGCAGTCGGTCATCATGTTCAACCTGGTGCGCGCGGTGAAGAAGCCGAAGTCGGTCGATTTGTCCGGTCCGGCGATCATCGCGAACACCCGGTTCGAGGCGAACCTCAATGCGCGCTGGAGGTAGGCCATGAGCAAGCGCGTTGATGTGCTGAACGCGGTAAAGGAGATGGTGCAGCTCGCACTGCCCGGAGCATCGGTGAAGGGCATGACCGCGGACGAGGCCAAGCCCGAAGCCGTCGGGCTCTTGGGCATGGTTATCGTCCGCTCCGGCGATCCGGGTTCACCCGATATCGATCTCTGCCCCCCGACCTACCATTACGAGCATTCGATACCGATCGAGATCGCGGCCTATCAGTCCTCAAGCCGGACCAGCCAAGAAGTGCTGGACGACATGATGTCTCTGATCGGCGCTCGCATTGCAGCGGACCGATTCCTCGGTGGCCTCTGCAACTATCTGGACGCCGAGGCGCCCACTGACGGCGAGACCGATATGCGTGGCGCCGTCCCCGTGGGGTGGGCCGAGTTCTCGATCATCGCCAGCTATTCGACCAACAGCCCTCTCGGCTGATCCTTCCGTACCGCAAAGGAGGCCCCGATGGCCATACCACCTACTTCCGGACCGCGCCCGTTGGGCATCAACGCCGTTCTGGCCGCGGCATTCGAGACGACCTACGGCACATCGCCGGCCGGCACCTATTACAAGCTGCCGTTCGTCAGCCACGGCCTGGGTGAAGTCCAGCCGCTGATCGAGGATGATCAGCTGGGATTCGGTCGCGAGGGTCTCGATCCGACCTACGATGTCATCACCAACGATGGCGATATCGTCGTGCCGGTCGATCTCCGCGGCATCGGTTTCTGGCTGCGCGCGACCTTCGGTGCACCGACCTCGGCGAGCGCCGGCAGCGGCAAGTTCGCGCATACGTTCACCTCCGGTGCGACGACCTTGCCCACCGTGACTGCCGAATTCGGCAACCCGGAGGTGCCGACCTACAGCGCGCATTACGGCGCGGCGGTCAATTCGCTGAAGATCGATCTGGCGCGTTCGGGCATGCTTAACGCGGTGCTATCGATGATCGCGCAGGGTGAGGCTGATCCGGCTACGACCAGCATCGCGGGGTCGCCAACCCTGCTGCGCGGGCCGCGCTTCGCCCAGGCGACCGGATCGATCAGCGTCGATGGCACGGCGGCCGGCGACGTCGTGTCGGCCAGCCTGGCCTATTCGAACCAGCTGGATAAGGTCGAGGTGATCCGAGAGGACGGCCGCATCGGCGGTATCGATCCCGGGAAGGCGATGTCGAGCGGCTCGCTGAGCACGCGGTTCACCAATCTCACCCTGCTCAACAAAGCGCGCGCCAAGACGCCGATCGCGCTCAGCTTCGGTTGGAAGATGGACGGCGGGTACAGCCTGATCTTCACGCTGCCGCGCGTGTTCCTGCCGAAGCCGAAGCGCGCGATCCTGGGCCCGAAGGGCATCATGGCCGATTTCGACTGGCAGGCGTCGGGTTCGTCCGGGGCGCAGCTGTCGGTCGTGCTGACCAACGATACGGCATCGTACGCCTGATCGCGCAGTAAGGGAGCGTTTCAATGACCAAGAAAACCGAGGCGCCTGCCGCGCCGACCTATTTCCTCGCCGGCGGCATGCCGGACGATGTCGCCAAGGCGCTGCGCATCAGCGATGCTGCAACGGGCGAGGAAATCACCAACGTGATCGAGGCAGATGCGGCGGCCGGAAAGGTTCGGCGCTATGCCGTCGAGGGCGGCAACCTCGTCCGCGTCGACGATCACTACGAGGTGATCGAGGAAGATCGAAAAATCCGCATCGACTTCGTGGACGCCGGCTGATGCTGTTCAATCTCGGCAAACCGGAACCGGTAACGCATGAGCTGATCCCCGCCAGGGGCAAGGCGCCGGCCGTCAAGGTGACGTTCAACGCCCAGCCTTCGGCGCTTTCGTTGCGCGCGGCGCGCCGCGCGGTGGCCGAGATCATGCGCGAGCACGGCGATGATGGCATGGAGCGCGCAGGTGACGCCTTCAGCGCCGCATTGATCCGGCACAACATCCTATCGTGGGAAGGGATCGGATCCGCTGCCTCCGATGACGATTTGCCGATCGCACCGACCCACGACCGCGAGTTGCGCGACGAGGAAGGCAACGTGACCGGTGTCGAGGTCGGCACGATCAGTGCTTTCCTCGCCGAGCCCCGCCTGTTTGAGGCGGCGGACCGGGAATATGTCATGCCCTGGACGCAGCTGGATGCGGAAAAAAACGGCTTGGCGCCCTCGCTGAATGGCACTTCGGAGGGGGAGACGCCGGAGGCCGATACTGCCATCTCGTCTGCGACGCTGGAAAGCTCGGGCGCTGTCATGACGAAGAAACCGGCGCTGCGGCATGCCCGTACGACCGGCACGAAACCCGCACGGAAGCGGGCGAAGGCGTCTGGCAAGTAATCAGAGGTATCGGGTCTCAACTGCGGCTGGCGACGATATCGGGCCCTGACGGCGCTGTTACCCGCCCCATCGGGCTCGATTATAGCGCTGTGATGATGATCGGTGCAGCAAGAAGCGCCGATCTTGAGATGCTCGCTGAGATACTCCCGCGCGTCGAAGCTGCGATCGTCAATCCTGCTGACGAAGAGCAGCCGACGAACTGCGGAGACGAATAGCTAGGATTGATGGCCGGACCGTCGCGATTTTGCGGCGCGCCGGCGCTTTGGAAAGGAGGTCGATCATGCCAATGAAATCGGTCGGCTTCCGCCTGCACACGGATGGCAAGGCAGAGGTCAAGAACGACTTCCGTGAGGTTGGGGCGGCCGGCAAGGCCGCGATGAACGAGGTAGCGGAAGGTGCCGAGCAGTCGGCGACCCGCGCCGCGGCGGCGACCGATGCGCTGACCGAGCGGCAGATGGCCGCCTATCGCCGCCAGGCGGCGCAGGCCAAGGTTGCCGCGGCGCAGGCAGGGGTCCGATCGCAGTTCGATGCGGTCGCGGCAGATCGCGGATCCGGCAACCAGTTTGCAACGGTGAATCTCGATCGATCGACCGGCGCCGCCCGTCAGAGCGCGGCCGTGTTCGAAGCCGCAGCGCTTGCGGAAGAGCATCTTGCCAACGCCGCGATGAAACTGCGCGCGGCGATCGACCCGGCCTATGCCGGCCAGGCGCGATATAACAGCGAGATGGCTGAGGCGCGGACGCTGATCGCGGCGAACGCGATTTCGCTGGACGATTATTGCACCAAGCTGCGGATCGAATCGGGACTGCTGCAGGCCAACACCGCGGCGCATCGGCTGGGTGCATCGTCGGCAGGCGCGCAGCGGGCGGCGATGCAAGGCTTGTCGTTCCAGCTGCAGGACGTGTTCACGCAGCTGTCGATGGGCGCGAACCCGATCCAGGTCGTGGCCATTCAGGGCGGCCAGCTAGCGGGCCAGTTCGCCAACCTGGAAAGCAAGGCCGGCGCCGTTGCGCGATTCATGATCGGCCCTTGGGGGCTGGCGCTCACGGCTGGCGCCCTGGTCCTGGCGCCGTTCATCGGCAAGTTGATCGACAGCAACAGCGCGCTCGACGATGCGGTCGACAAGCTGAAAAAGGACGCGGCCGAGACCGAGGTCAACCGCAAGGCAAAGGAGCGCTTCGCGCTTTCCACGGCCGGTGTCTCCGCCGCCATCCGCGATCAGGAGGCGGCGCTCGACGCGACAGCCAAGTCCAGCAAGACAGCGGCCGAGCAGGATAGCGAAACGGCAGCCGCAAACCTCAAGCACATCATCACCACCCGCGAACTGACGGTCGCGCTGCTCGCCCGGGCGAAGGCCGAATATGCCGCCAGCCAGTCGATGCTCAACCCCAACGGGGGTGCTGCCCAATACGTCTATGCAAATCGACTGGCCGAGATCCAGGCGCAAGCCAAGCAGGCGGATGCTGATCTGGCTACCGCACGGCGCAACTCGCAGTCCGCCATGGCCAATCTCGCCGACGAAAACGCGCGTCGATCGCTCGATCCGGTGGAGGCGATCAAGCGCTCCTATGATGGCCCCGCCGGGCTGATCGCGAAGGCAAAGCAGCGGCTGATCGCGGAAGGGGCGACACGCGCCGAAATGGAGCGGCAACTCGGCATTCTGCGGCAACAGCAAGCGGCGAGAATAAAGGCCGCACAGGAAACCGATCGGCCAGGCCGCCGCGATGGTGAGACTTTGACCGCCGCCGCGGTGGCCAAGATGCTGCGGGATGCCATCCCGGGCGTGCAGGTGACCAGCACGACCGGCGGCAAGCATGTGCCCAACAGCTATCACTACAAGAGCCAGGCTGTCGATTTCGTGCCGGCCGGCGGCATGGCTTCGATGGACAAGGCTGACGTGCGCCGGTTGTTCGAATCGCGCGGCATCGATGTTGTCGAGCTGCTCGGGCCCGGTGACAAGGGCCATAGCGATCATTTCCACGTCGCGTGGACCAAGGGGAAGCTGGCGCTCGACGAATTCAGCGATGCCGCGAAGCGCGCGCAGGATCGCGAGCGTGATATCCAGTCCCTGACCAGCCAGTTCGATCCGGCCAAGGCTGCGGCGGACGATTATCAGCGGACACTGGCGAAGATCGCCGCCACGCATCTCGATCCTGCCACGGCAGCGCGCTACGCCGAAGGGGCCAAGGATGCCTTCATCAAGGCGCGCGCTGCAGCGTTTAGCTTACCGTCGGTGGAGGGGTACCGCGGCGACCAGACCGTCGAGGACGAACGGCTTAAGCAGATCGAGGAAAGCGACAGGCGCCGGCAGGAATATATCCAGCAGTTCCGCGCGGATCAGGGCGCAGCGCTGGCCTATTCACAGGCGGAACTCGATCTGGTCGGCGCAAGCGATACCGTTCGCGAGGCGATACTCAGCAAGCTGCAATTGGCGAATGAGCTGATGCGCAACGGCGTGGATATCCAGTCGGCAGAGGGCCAGGCGCTGATTGGCATTGGCGCGCAGATCGATGCGAACAATGCTCGGCTCAAGGTGCAGGCGGCCGCCTGGGATGAGGTGCGAGGCTTCGGCAGTCAGTTCGCGGAGACGGTTCTCTCGGAGGACACGTGGTCGAGCTGGGGCAATGCCGGAAAGACGATCCTCAACGAGCTTAAATCCGAATTCATCAAGCTGGCGCTGCTCAACCCGCTGAAGAACATGATCAACGGGAACGACGCGCTGCCGACCCTCACCAGCATCTTCACGTCTTTCGCCGGTGCGGGACGCAACGCCGTGGGAACCGAAAACTGGTCGGGCGGGATGACGTGGGTGGCGGAGAACGGGCCGGAGCTGATCAACCTGCCTGCCGGCAGCAAGGTGACATCTGCCGCGGATACGCGCCGCATGCTGGCAGGTAACGATAACCGGCCAATGCAGGTGTCAATCGACGCCAGCATCCACGCCCCGGGAGCAAGCGCGGAGCAGCTGGCGGTCGTCGCGGAAAACCAGCGGCAGATGGCAGAGCAACTGCCCGGCCGGGTGATCGCGATCATGAACGACGCCAAAGTACGGGGCCAGGCATGACGATCACGTTCCCCCGCGCCCTGCCGGAGGCGTTCGTCGGCTCCGGCCCGGTGTTCGAACTGCAGCGGGTGGATTTCCTGTCGCCCGAAACAGGCGGGCGGCTGGGCGCCCTGACGGCCGGTTTCCCGCTATGGATGGCGTCCTGGCCGATGGCCAACAGCATCGGCCGGGTAAAATCGGACGAGGTGACCGCGTGGGTCGATTCGATGCGCGGCGCCGGAAAGCGTTTTCACGGCCGGGACGTCTCCCGCCCCGCCCCGCGCTATCATCTGGGCGGCGTGCCTTTCACGATCCACCCGTCCAGCTGGTCGCAAACGTTCGACGCCGATGGCACGGCAATCTTGCAGCTCACCGGCTGCCTGAGCGGCATGGTGATCAGCCATCGCGATTATATCGGCTTCGAATGGGACGGCTGGAAGCGATCATTGGTGCGCGCGATCGAGCCGGCAACCGCCACGGCCGGCGGCGTGCTGCAGTTCGCCATCGAGCCGCCCGTGCCCCCGATCACGCCATCCGGAGCGGTGGTGAACCTGGCCGCGCCGACCTGCCTGATGCGGCTGACCAAGGATACCAATGTTGGGGCGATGACGCGCCGCCTGTCCGTTTCCGGCGGGAAGATCGCCGCAGTCGAGGATCTCGTACCATGAAAACGCTGCCATCGGCCGCCATGGCGGAGATCGTCGCCGGTACGGCCATCGAAGTCGGCGCGGTAGAGATCCTGTGCGATCCGCCCGTGCGCGTATGGGGTGGGCCGTGGCCGATCGAGATCGAGGGTGAAGAGTATATCGGCATCGGGGATCGCGGGCTGGCCCGGGTCAGCGCGGGGGCGCTCGGCAGCGCTGCGCAGGATGTGACCTTGCAACTGTCGGGCGTCGATCCTGACGTGCTGCCGCTGCTCGAGGCCGAGGAGTTGCGTGCCGCGCCGGCGGTGCTGCGTCGCCTGATTTTCAGTGGCGCGGGTGCGCTGCTCGATGTGCAGGTTTTCACGCGCGGGCGGATCGATCAGGTCACCAGCCAGGATATTCCCGGTTCCACGGCAACGATCACCGCCAAGATCGAAGGCGCCGCGCGCGGCTTGCGGCGTCGTGGTGGACGGATGCGCACTGACGCCGACCAACGTCTCGTGAAGCCGCTGGACGGCGGTCTGCGCGCGATCGGCTATTCGTTCAACAAGACGCTGTATTGGGGCGGCAAGCCACCCCAGCGCGCCGGCGTTGCAGCGGGCGGATCGCTGCGCGACATGCTCGTCCAGAAGATCCAGAAACTGTAGCGGCATGGTGCGGGATTATGATGCACTGCTCGGCTTCATCGCCGATCGCCGGGACATGCCTTTCGCCTGGGGGCGGCATGCCAATGACTGCGCGAGCTTTGCGGCAGGGGCCGTGCTGGCGCAAACTGGGCGCGACGTCATCGGTTCTGCGACCTGGTCGTCGCGGGTCGGCGCGCTGCGCGTCGCCCAACGGCTCGGCGGGCTGCCGGCGATCGTCACCGCCCGGTTAACCGAAATCGCGCCGGCAATGGCACAGCGCGGCGATGTCGCCGGCGTGGCCGACGATCTGTTTCCCGGTGGCATCCGCCTGATGGTGGTCGAGGGCGTCACACTGGTCGGCCCGGCCGAGCAGGGTACCGAGCGACAACAGCGCGCGGCGATGATCCGGGCGTGGAGCGTCGACGCATGAGCGGCGTCATCCGCTCTGTGCTGCCGCTGGCACTGACCATCATTGGCGGCGTAATCGGCGGCCCGTGGGGAGCGGCGATAGGATCGTTCATCGGCAGCGTTGCAGTGGCGACTGTGCTGAAGCCCAAGGTTCCAAACGCGCCGGAGGCGCAGGCGCAAACGGTCGGCCTCGATCTCGGCGAACTTGGGCGCGAAGCGGTGTTCGGTATGGCGCTGACCGGTGGCGGCATGGTCGACGCATTCAATTGGGGCGGCAAATACGGCACCGATTGGGAGGCGCTGGTGATCGCGCTGGCCGATCATCGCTGCGAGGAACTGGTCGGTTTCTACATAAACGATGAATATCATGCGTTCACCGGCAATGGCTTGGTGTCGGGGTTCAACGGCAAGCTGTACCTCAAATGGTATCCCGGCACCGAAGACCAGGCGGTCGGCGACGATATGCTGGCCCATGGCGGTTATGGCGCGAACGACAATCTCGCCGGCATTTCCTATGTGCTGGCGAGTTATATGGCGGATGCCAGCGACGAGAAAAACCCGACGTGGACCGGCGGCCGTCCTCGCTTCGCGTTCCTGCTCAAAGGCGCGCGCATCTATCAGGCGCGCAAGGATTCGACCGTTCCCGGCGGATCGGGACCACATCGCTGGAACGACCCCGCGACGTGGGAATGGAGCGATAACCCGATCGACTGCCGATATGCATGGGTGCGCGGACTGTACGCATGTGACCGGATCGACCAGCCGGGGCAGTTGCTGATCGGGCGTGGGCTTTCGGCCGCGGAAGCGCCGCCAGAGAATGTCGCCGCGCCGGCCAACATCTGCGACGAGCTGGTGGCGAAGGCGGGCGGTGGCAGCGAACGGCGGTACCGCATCGGCGCAGTCATCAATGCGCTCGATCAATTCGATACGGTGGAAGCGAAGTTCGCCAGTGCCTGCGCTGGCGTGATCCTGCAGCCGGAAGGGGCGATCGAGATCGAGCCGGGTCATGCCAAGGCACCCGTCAAATACATCACCGACGCGGATATGGTCGTCGGCAAGCCGATCGCCTTTTCCGATTTCCGATCGGAAGCGGATGACGAATGGTGCAACACCGTTATCCCGCGCTACGTCGAGCCGAGCCAGCGCTGGGCGGACCATGGTGCGCCGATCCGACGCAACACGGCGGACCTGATTGCTGATGGCGGGTCGCGGGAGAACACGCTGCAGCTGCCGTTCGTGACGTCCGGCACCCAGGCGCAGCGCTGCGGCGAGATCGCGCGGCGGCTCGGCAGGCTGCTGCGTACCGCCACGATCACCCTGGGGCCGCGTTTCAGCGAGCTCGAGGAGGGCGACTGGATCGTCTGGACCTCGGCTCGCAGGACCAAGGGTCTACCGGTGATGTGGCGGATCGAGGCTTATGCGCTCGACGAGGCCCGGCAGATCACGATCCAGCTGCGTGAGATCAATAGCACGGTCTATTCATGGACGGCCGTAGACGAGATAGCGCCAGGCGCCACGGCCGAGGCGCAGACGCCGCCTGATGGTTATGGCGTGCCGGACGTAGGCAGCTGGTCGCTCGCTGGCGTTTCGGTGGGCGCGGACGGCGCAACCCAGCCGGGCCTGACGTTCTCCGGCGCGGTCGAGGATCTGTACGTTTCGGCGGTCCGGTTCGAATATCGGCTTTTCGACACCGGAAACGGCCCATCGGATAACTGGATCGACGCGGGTATCGCGGCTCCTGCCGTTACCGCGCGCACGCTGACCAGCGTGGAGAGCGGGCAGGAATATGAGGGCGCGGTATCCTACACCTTCCCGCAGGGGCAGCCCGGCGAGCGTCTGGTCCTGGGCCCAGTGACCGCGGGCAGCCTCACTGTTCCAGGCACGACGCGCGGCGCGCATCGGTTGCTGAGCCGCACCGTAGCCTTCCCGTTCAGCAGCGACGATACGCACATCTACATCTCAGCATTCACCGGCACGATCGATACGGCTGAGACCATCTCCTTTCCCGGTTCGGCGCTTAGCGGACTGGATAGCGGGCAGTCCTATGGCATTTTCTGGTCTCTGTCCGGGAGTTCCTATTCCGCAGTCGCAGCGCCGGCGCTGTCCAGCATGGCGGACAGCAACCTCGTGTTTTTCGAATGGTGGTCGACATCCGATGGTGGTGTCTACCCGCCCGGGGAAACCCCGCCGCCCGGCGGCGGTGGCGACGGGTACACCCCGAGAACGCCCGAGGTCTGACAATGCCACCTCCCGTCGAAACTGTGCCAATGAATCGCCGGGTCTATGCGGTTTTTGATGCCGACGATGACGGCACGGTTACCCTGCGTCTGACGCTTGATCCGCCCTCCCTCGGAGAACCATCAGCGGTGCTGATCTGGCGCGGTGTTCTGCCGATGGCGAACCCGATGAATATTCGGCTGGTCAGTGACCCGTCGAAGGATCCGTCGCTCAAGGGGCCACCCGGCGCCAAAGGGGACACCGGTGCCAAGGGGGCGGCGGGTGACGTAGGCGCCGCCGGAGCACCAGGCGCGACGATGCTAGGCACGGTCACCGTCACGCAGACCGCGGCGGTGGCGCTATCCGCTGGCATTCGATCGGTGACCCTGATGGTGCCGACCGGGCTTGGCGTGAAGGCCGGCGACAACATCCTGCTATTCCCGACCGGCGCGCTGCCGGCCGGCTACGCCCTGCACAACGCGATCGCGACCGCGGCCAACACGCTGGTGGTCTACTTCACCGCGCCGCTGCTGGCGATCGGCGCATCCTTCTCGATCCCCTGCCGCGTCATGCGGATCGGCTGACCAGCCCTCTACCGGAGACACATCAATGGCAACTGCAGCACGCCTGCCGCTCGCGGCATGGCGCAACGAACTGTGCGTGCGGACGATCCGCTTCGTGGGGCTCGACCTGACCGGCGTGGACATGCGCATGCAGATCCGGTTGCGGCCGGATGCGCCAGGCGCTCCGCTGATCGCGCTCGCGACGGTCACGACCGCATCGGCCGAAGGTCTTAAGCTGGATAGCGTGACAACCGTCGCGGGCATCCCGACCAGCACCGTTGTGCTGCGCATCAACAAGACGACGATGACCAACGCGGCCATGGTGCCCTACGGTGGCGAACCCGGCGCCGATACGGGCCTTTCCTATGCGATCCAGCTTGGCGGCACCTCTGTCGGCGCGACGCGCGTCTATGGCCCGTTCATCGTGCTCGCGAACGTCATGGATTCCGATGGCGCGCCGACCGGGCTGGTGTCTGGCTACGGCAACGCGGCGAGCGGAATGTTGCCGTGGAGCGCCGCACAACTCACCTTCGGCGACGATGTCATCAACATCTCAATTGACGGGATCGACCTTCTGGCCCCGTTGGTCGCGGCTGCGCAGGCCGCCCGGGATGCCGTCATACCAACCCCAGGTCTAGGGCCGCCATCGAACAGTTTTGGCATCAATGGAAGCACATATTACGACACCACGAACCCACTCGACCCAATTTTCTACGGGCCGAAAGCGAACGGCGTTTGGGGGACGGGCAGAAGCTTGCGCGGCCCGACCGGCGCACCTGGCGGGAACTTCCTGTCGTCGAAAAACGTGCAGGCCTCCCCATATTTCGCACTGCCCGGTGTAGACACAACGGCAGGCGCGGCCGCCGTAAAGTCGGGAATTGCTACGGCCTGCACGGATGCGAACACGGCTGGCGTCGGGATTCTTCTGCCGGCGGGAAGTTATCTGGCAGAGAATACCACGATCACTAGCGGCGGGGTGGTACTCACCGCGGCGGACAACACCTCGCTCGAGATCCGCGGCGAAGGCCGGACATCCATCATCAAGCGCCGCGCTATTGCGGGCAATACGATTGCAAGCGGTGGCGCAAACGCGCTTGTCTGGCTGCGCGGCAACCAGGGCGCATCTTACGTCCTCCGCGACTTCGTGGTCGACGGGAACGAGCGAAACTATCCGTTCAGCATCACTTCCGACCCTCCGGTTGATTACGTCGCAACCGCTGGGCAGACCGACTTCGCATACCCAAGCGCGATCGATTACGTCGGCATCGAGGCCTTCACCCGGATCGGCGGCATCTGGTACGCGTACGATTTTCTCGATTATGCGATCATTGGAACCGGGGCCTCCCGCATCGTGCGGTTCCATACCGCTCGAACGGCAGGGGAAGAGGTCCGCATTGGTGACCCATGGTACTTCGAGCAGACGGCGAACATCCGCCACCTGAGCGGCACCGGGACCATCAAGTCGATCACGATCCAGAATTTCTCCTCCACGGGCGAAATTGGCGATGGTTATTTCAGCGCGACGCCTAGCGAAGAGCTGACCATCACGAACTTTAAATCGTATGGCCGGACCGTACGCCCGCGTTCCTCGATCCAGCTTTCGCGTATCGCAAACGTCTCGAACGTCTCGGACTTCATCGTCGACGGCTTCGAAATGGAGCCAGCGCTCACTCCGGACGGAGCAGTCATCAATCTTACGAACGGGTATATCCGCGGCCCATTCGACTGCGCTGGCGATGCCGGTTCGTCGGGCAACCGTCCTAACATGTTCATCACGAACGTCGTCAGCCTCTCCGGGCAGAACGTGCACCCGCTCAAATATAACAACTTCTACAACGTCTACCTCCGCATGTTCGGCGGGCAGATAACTTCGGTTTCGCGCGTGCAGCGCTGCGACGCGATCTGGTTTGGAACCCGCGTCGTCCAAGACCCGAGGGATCTCGACAATGGGGTCAAAGACACGTTCCGCTCGGTCGAGGTCTGGCACGACGAAAGCTTTACGCGTCGGCAGCGCGTTGAATGGCGCAACTGCGATTTCGTTATTCCGACGGGCGTCACCAAGGGCAATCTGATCGACATCAAGACCATCGCCACGGTCTTGAAAGCAAGCACGATCCTAAAGGACTGCAACATGATCGGGGACGGTGCCCTCGATTACATCTTGGTCGGTTCCCGTTTCGGTGAGTTGAAGATTTCAGGCGGTAATCTGGCAGTCAAAAAGGCGATGGCCTCTGTCGGTGCCGACACTGGCTACGTTTTCCGCTACGTCCTTTCGGAAATGGAGAATTGGGATGGCCGGGTCGCGGGCGTAGCAACGGCTGGCCTCGTTGAGGTCCCCGTGGGCGTTACGGCCGCCAGTGCCGAGATCATCGTCTCCGGCACGTTCGACACGGCCAAGATCCTGCCGTTCGGCCCAACTGGCACGCTACCCCGAACCGAGCCTGTTCTAAAGTGGGGCGGCAACGCGATTGCCATCGTGGACGCATCGCCTGTCGGTATTCTCCGCGGTTGGCCTGGACTGCGCGCTCGGCTGCGTGTCCCCGGCATCGGCGTGAACGAATGGGTCTATCAGAACGCGACGGCTGGGCGGATCGGTGAAGTCAATTCGTGGGTGCCAGTCCCGACGCGTTTGGCGCAGGTTAGCCAGTTGATCAGCGGGCCGGGCGGCATGGCGGCCAACGCCATCACCTCGGAAATGTCCATTACGGTGGCAACTGCGGCACTGGGCATGACCGCACGGATCACAGCCTCGCCGGACCTCGATCCGGGCTTGGAGATCTGCGCGGTGCGGGGCGTGGCGGGCGCCGTGAAGTTCCGCGTTCGCAATATGACTGCGGCCGGCGTGACCCTGAACAACACAACCTACACCGCCAACATCGAGGTGCCGGCATGAAGAAACTGGACGCGCACGGGCTGCAAAGCGAGCTCCAAGAACAGGGCTATTACGAAGACCACTGGTACATCGATGGAGTGGTCGGCCCATACATGCTGCGCGCCTATATGAAGAAGGCGGACGGCATGACCCCGCGCAAGCCATCGCTCATGGCGGCTCGCACCATATTTGAGATGGATATCTCGGACGCCGCCAAGCTGGATCTGGCGAAGCTGGTCAACGAGCGCGGCGAATGGCATTTCGAACCCGAAGAGATGGTCGCACGCGCCTTTGCCGCCAAGGTCAAGTCGTGAGGCTAAACGGCAACAGGGCTTTGTTGAGTGCCGCCGCGGGTGAATCGGCGGGCGAAGGCCGACGAGCGCTTGCGCCACTTCTCTTCGATAAGGTCGAAGGTGACCGTCGAAATCAACAGCACGACGGCGACATAAAGCACGATCAAGGCGTCAGCCAGCAGGGGCGCCGCCACGATTCCGGTGTTGTCGCCGACCTTGCCGATCGCCAGCGCATCCAAACCGAACTTGGGCATCACCGCGACCGCCGACAGGATGCAGACCACGATCAGAACGTGCACCATGTAGATCGAGTAGGATCGCTTGCCGAGGAACTGACCTGGGGCGGTCATCAGGACACGCGAAATGGCGCCCTTTTCAAAGGCGAATACCAGCACAGTCGCGCAGAACACCGGGACGACGGCAGCGCCCCATTCGAGCGGGCAGTAGATGACGACGGCGAACGTCAGCAGGACCATCGCGGCCTCCCATGCGGTAGCGCCGGGGAGTTCGTCGGGCATTTTGCGCCACAGCGAGTAGATGAGGGCGCCGCCCGCAAAGCCGAACAGGCAGCGCGGGACGCCGTAATCGAAGGTGCCGGCCGGACCAGCCGCGCCGGCGGATATGATGACGCCCGCGCTGATGATGCCGATTGCCACCAGCGGTATCATGCCGCGCTTGCCGCACAGTCCGAAGCACGCCGCGAAGATCAGGTAGGCGGCGAACTCGGCGCTGATCGACCAGGCCGGGATGTTCCAGCTGGCGGATGGCAGCGTGTTCCACGCCTGTATCAGCAGGATGTTGGCCGGGATGTAGGCGAGCTGGTCCTTGCCGGAGAACGGCTCCTTGCCGAGCGACATGCCGGCGTGCGTAGCGGCCAGCATGACGAGTTCGTACGCGATGAAGCCGAGCAGGACCGCGATGTGCAGCGGCCAGAGCCGGCCAATGCGTCGGATGATGAACGACCAGACGTTCGCGCGCGTGCTGCAGATGCCGTCTCGCGCAGAGTGCGTGATGACGAACCCGGACAGAACGAAGAAGAAGTCGACGAAGCGGTACGACGCGCCCGAAATGGGCATGGCCGAGATGTAACCGCTGGTCTTCAGGTGGCCAATCACCACCAGCAAGGCACAGACGCCGCGCCAAGCGTCGAGGGCGATATAGTGGCGATCTTTCTGCATCGCCTTGATGTGCCCCGGCAAAGGCCCGCGCGCAACCCTGCAGCAAGGAGGGGGACGACGGCGATACCCCTCATCCTCAACCCGATCGCCGGGAGGAACCCATGACAGCGCTACGGATCCTCGACCAGATCACAAACCGTATGAACTTATTTGTCGTACCAGATCGCGAAGATCGCGGCGGCAGTGATCGCCAGCAATACGATCATCAACAGGACATGGCCGCGAGTGATCACTGGCCAGTGCCAATGCCCGTCCTGCGACCGACGCCGGTGCTCGACAACTTCGATTCGGCTTTCATCCATATCGCGGCCTCTAGGCGTCCTGCGCGCGAACGCAATCGATTTGGGTCGATCCCACGTATATCGAAGGCAAGCCGCGATTTCCATCTTTCGGTGATCCGGACGGCCGCGCCGGCATCTTATCGGCAGGCGGCCGTCACGGTGAAGGGAGCGCGCGATGAGTGATCCCGCCATCATTCACACGATCGGGGTTGCCGCGGTTTGGGCGATCTTCCTGTCGTCGATCCGCTTCACAGCCGTAGGGTTTCACGGCCTCAAGCCCGTGGCGCGCTGCATATGGCACGTCGCCCGCTGTGACGGACCTGACAAGACCGCATGCCGTCGGCGGCTGCTCAACAGCTTGGACCGCGCCTATGCCGAATTGCTGATCGCGATCACGACGCCCTGGAGCGTGATGCTGCTGTTCGCCGGCATGCTGCTGCTCGGCGCTGGGCTTTCTCTTGGTGCCGTGGGCGGCATTGCCCAGCTCGTTTCACTGAGTCCCGGAAAATGGTCGGGCTTCGACCGAGGTATGGATCTTTTGGGAGCGCTGCTGATGTGCACCGGAATGGCATCAATCCACGCGGCAGTGACCAAGCGCCGTTCGATCAGCCTCTTCGTCAGCGTAGGTTTTGCCGTGATGGGCGTCGGTATCGGCGTAGTCACGGCGGTGCACCCATGAGCTTCAAAGATAGCTGGCCTGCCTTCTGCCTCATGGTGTTTGCGGTAGCGTCAGGCCAGATCGGCAGGCTGGGGCAGAAATACGAGCGCGGCGCCGCGATCGGGGTGCGTCAGATCGTCGTCGAACTGACAATGCTGCCGGCATTCGGCTCTCTCGGCGGCGCCATCGCAGTGGAATATCGCTGGCCATGGTGGGCGGTTATCGCGTCGGGCATATGTGCGGGCTGGGGTGGTTTTGGTACGTTCCGGCTGCTCGCAAGTGTCGGGCGCAGCGCTCTGCAACAGGCGATGGGCGCTAAGGCCGAGCCGCCCTTACAATAGATAAAAGCGGCCCAACCGAGCGTTTCCCCGTCGGTCAGGCCGCCCCCATTCAGCAGCTTACGTGGTGGGGAGCCTTTCATCACTGCTAACTAAGCGGCAGTAGGCCCCCGAAGCTACAAACTCAACTCGTCCCGGTGAAACGGCCCGCTCGAAACCGGCGGATCGAGCGGGCCGCCCCCTGTTCGGCGCGCCGCAGAGTGGAGCTACCGGCGCGGCCGAGTAAGCATCAAATCAGTGCACTAACGCTTTTTCAACATCAAAAACGGCCCGTCCGACCGAATTGTCGAACGGACCGCTCCTGAGATCAGACCGGCGCGAAAGGGAGTTAAGCGCCGCCCCTGCGACGTTGAACACGCCGGTCGAAAGATAGCAACTGCGGAGAACTATTATGACGACGGTTTCAGAGCCGGCGTGGCTTAGCCATGCCCGAATGCTTTTTGGTACCCGCGAAGCAGCGGGCGCGGCGAACAATGCCTCCATCCTCGGCTGGGCCAAGCTGCTCGGCGCGAAGGTGCTGGGCATGGCCTATAATGCCGACAGCGTCCCGTGGTGCGGCCTGTTCGTTGCCAATTGCCTACGCGCGGCCGGGATCGATCTTAGCGCGATAAAGGTCGCCGTGCGCGCGAAGGCCTGGGAAGAGTGGGGCAGCAACCTGCGCGCGGAATACCTCGCGCCAGGTGCGATACTCGTGTTCGACCGCGCCGGCGGTGGACACGTCGCATTCTACGTCGGCGAGGATCGCACGCATTACCATGTGCTGGGCGGCAACCAGGGCGATCGGGTCAGCGTGATGCGGCTCGAAAAGTCGCGGTGCATTGCTCGGCGATGGCCAAAGGGCGTGGCGGTCCTCGGTAAGCCAGTGCACGTTGGCGCGTCGGGCGTGCCGGTGTCGAGTAACGAGGCGTGACCTGGGCGGCGGCGCTTACGCTGCTCAAGCGCATCTGGTGGTCGGCGCCGATTGCCCTGCTTGCCGCCGGCTTGATCGTCACACGCGGAACGCTGGCGGACGCCCGGGCCGACCTGAAGCTCGAGCGAGCCCAACGGGCGACCGACAAAGCGATCGGGGAGCGCGACGTCGCCGAGGCCGAGGCGGGGTTCAAAGGGCAGCTGGCCACGGCTTCCGAAACCTATGCCGCCCGGCTTGCCGCACGAGAACCGATCATCCTTCGCTCAACCGATACCGTGAGGACCTATGCTGAAACACCTGCTGGCCGCGTGCTGTGTCTTGCCCCTGACCGCGTGTCAGGGATCGACACCTTTGACCTTGAGCTCTTTTCCGCAAATTCCGCGTCCACCGGCCGCAGCGCTGCAGCCGTGCCTGCCGACGCCGATCAGGCGGCAGGCGGACGGATCAGCGAGCAGCGCTGATAGTGAGGGCACGATCCGCGACGGTCGCGCGGACCTCAAGGCGTGTGACGACAGGCGCCGGCTGTTGGTCGAAGCGTGGCCGGCTATCGCTGCGGTCACACTAGCACAGCCGGGCCAACCTATCGGAACAACGCAATAGCAAGGAGTACGGCCACCGCGATGATAGCGATCCGCAAGCCGCGCCCCATCAAGTCGATGCCATTCGGGCGTCGGCGAGGCGTTGCGGATTGGCCGGCGCTACCTCCCTGGCTCGCCAAATTACGAAATTGCCTGGTTTCATAAGGGTTGGCTGGCTTTCACTTGTCGAGCTCATGGTTCTCGACCTCGGCGCATAGCGCTTCCACTGATGCGCATTTGCCGGCCGCCCCAAATAAGGGTGCGAGAAATCATGTCCCGGGCAGTCGCGGAGCCGGTGAGCAATCTGAACTTCGTAAAACATAAGCCCGCGTAAAAGCAGGGAAGCTAACCTTTGTTCCAGCCGCAGCGGGAACGGAGCCCAATGCTGAGACCGACGAGGGCCCAGAATGATACAGACGAGCTTTGTCGTGCGGGCTTATCAACGGTCGCCAGACAGGCAAGCCAGCGGCGGCAACGTCGCACCGCTTGGTGCAAGGAAGTGCCGCACTTCACAAGTTGAATTGATAAATGAGTGGTGGAAATGTCTCAACTTAAGTCAAAGACAATCGGATTTGAAGTCAGATATATAGTAGCCCGCTAGTGCGGTTTGCGCACGTTGGCTTGGTATTATCTATGCCCGAGCAGCAAGAGACCTGGATTGAGGCAATGGAGCTTCTGAACGAATATGGCGTCGGCTGGCCCGACGAGATGGAGCGCCGCGTGTGGCAGCTACGTGGGCTTGAGGAAAACAGCGACAAAATGGCTCACCTTAAGCGCATCATCGAATGCCTCGTGCACTTCCATTTCCCCGGCAGCTCACATTAGCGATCACATGCCTCACCGCGATCTTCTTTAGATTTTTGGGAATACTGAAGAGAAGGTCGTCGCAGCAGGCTGCGCGTCGTTGTCACTGCTGTGGCAGACGCTTGCCGGCAGCCATTCGCGCGAAAGTAGGCGCGCCCCTGGCGGCGGCGCCGCGCGTAAAGGTTCGTGGCAGCAAGGCATGGAGCGAGCGCGATCTTGCGCTTTTGCTGGAGTTAGTGAGCAGCGGTTGGGCGATCCCGCAAATTGCACGTCGCCTTGAGCGAACGCAGTCAGCGGTGCGCTCCCGCGCTCAGAAACTCAACATCAGTGTCAAAAGCAAGTGAGTGACCGCGTCGACCCTTGGTACTGCAATGTCGCCCCTGGCGGCGGCGCTGGCACCGAGCGTACCAATTACAGTTCGCCGCCCGGCTGACGAATCTGCGAACAGCGCAGATGGCGCGGGCACGATCCGCGAATGTCGTGCCGACCTTAAGGCGTGCGACGATCGCCGTCGGCTACTATTGGACGCTTGGCAGCGCGCGGATCAACCGCGAACGGGTCGTCGCCCGAAACCCACGGCCCCACTGAGTTCGGTGCTGTAGCGTCGGAGGGCTCGACGAAAGTAATGCGCCGTACGCCCCGATCGGCCAGCTGAAAGGCAATTTTGGCTAGGCATTTTCGGTCCGCGCTTTGCCGAGCAATCACGCGGACCGGTCTACCCGCGGCCCACTGCGCTGTGCGGCGCTTAAACTCAGCCTTATCCAACTCGCGATCGGCAAATTTCAATAGGCACTTCGTGCTGCGCGCCACGACAACAATGTCATCTGTTTCCGTCTCCTGTTGAGGAACGGACATCAGAGCGAAAAATACTATTGCGAGCAGAAGCATGCGCGTTCCTACAGGTGACAAAGGTCCGGTGGAACCATCGGAATCCTCCGACGAGCACACGGCAATCATCTCTTTTACAAACCCGCTTGCATCGGTCGCGGTCAAACAATATTCTTTGATCTCCCAAGGAGATGGCGAAGCGGAGGTGTGTGCCGCGATGACAGATGTTACATATTATAGGCAGCGCGCGCAGAAAGAGCGCGAAATGGCAGCGGCGTCTAGCGACCCGATGGTCGCAGACATCCATCGTAAGCTCGCTGAAGAATATGACGAACTAGCCTCGACAGGAGGGCGCCGTCTTCGGGTGGTGAAATAAGTTTCAAATCGATGGGACATTGTGCCCCGCCGGGCCGTTTGATGCCGGACGGGAACACCACATGGCAGCGACAATCACGACAATCGGCATGGCGATTCCGCCTGCCCCTTATTCGCTTGGTGACACTCTGCAGCGTAGCTTTCCAGTCAGTGACGGCGACATTTTTGGGGAGCTAATTGCGAAGCTCGATGAGGCCGCGCCGAGCACAGATGGTGGCGATGTGGTTGTGCAGATATCGGAGCCCCGCATTAGCTAGCCGCGCGCTGTCTCAAGATCTGCGGGCACCAGCTCCGTTAATTGCCGAACGTGCGCTGACGGCTTGCGACGACGGCCGCGGAGCAGCTGAATCAACTGAAAAAGCCGGAGGCGGCGTTTCGTGAGATCGAGGCCGTTACCGGGCCGGGATGATTGCGTTATCTTCGCGATCCTTCTTGATCCGCTCAATTCGTTCAGATTGATCTGCCAACGCCTCGAGCCGATCTGCCGACATGTTCAACCGGTCGCGTACGTTTGACAGCGTGCTGCTGGCGGCGGTTGCACGATCCACTGCGGCTCGCTGCCGCAATTGTTGGCTCTGAAGGCTCACTTCCATTCCCCGAAATCGTTCCGGTGATCCTATCTTCCAAAGACCTTAGCAAGTCGAGCGTCGTTCTTGTCCGCCAGGGGGGCAGCGCGGCGAGGCTTTCGCCGGCCGCCTCGGCTAGATCGGCGAGGCGCTGGCGCACTTGGTCGGGCGATGTACGGCCCGCGCAGCCCGGGCTAACCAGCCGGACTTTTCTTGCGTTCTTATCTGTCGTTGCCACCGATAACCGCAGGCGAATCTACAGCGGTGAGCATAAGTGAAAACAAGATCAGCCCCGCCTCATCGCTAACGTTGAGCGTCCAGTCCCTGTCTTCCCAGAACGTCTCACCATCCATACAGAATATCGTCCCTGCAAGCTTGATAGCTTCACACCGGGCGTCTTCCAAACTTTCGAGTTCGACCGTATTATCGCCGTTCTCGCCGACGACCTGAAAGCGGTAAAGAGGCATTTTCTACGATCCTTGGGGCGAATTTACGGGCGGAATGCTAGTCGCTCGCCCCGACCCGCGTCGCGGGGGATCACGTAGAGATGTTGAGAGAAAGCATCAGGGTTAGTTCCGTTCCGGGGACATGCTTAAACACATGCTAATAATGCCTATGGGTCACACACGTATATAGGCCCCACCATATTTAGGGCCTGTCCCCGTCCCCCGGCGGGGGGGCAAAGAGCGGGGAGACCAGCCTTTTCCGTCAAGGGTCCGGACCGGGTAGCGGCGCAACCCGACCTCGCCCTTAAGCTAACTCCAGCGCGACGAGGCGGCGCCAACCTTAAAATGCAGTGGAAAGCGGCGGTTTTGCATAAGGCGATAGATCATCTTCTTGCCAAAGCCGACCCGCCGGCAAACATCCGGGGTCTCAAGACGCGGACGAAAAGCAAATATCTGCTGGGGGCATGGTAGGGGGCACTCCACAAGTCGCTTGTATGCAGAATACCGGAAAAGCGCCGAAAAATATAGCCGGTGTGGTAGGGTCATCGCCCACCA
>NZ_JANQBK010000022.1 GCF_025370105.1 Sphingomonas hylomeconis | reverse complement strand
GACCGTCGCGGCCGCCGCGCCCCGCCCCGCCCGCCCGGAACCACGCCCGGCGCCGGCCGCCCCGGTTGCCGCGAGCGGCAGCTGGCGCGTGCAGCTCGGCGCGTTCGGCGATCCCGGCAATGCGCGCCGGTTGTGGGGCCAGGTCGCCGGGCGGTTCGCCGGGCGCCAGCCTTATTACGTCAAGAGCGGTGCGCTGACCCGGCTCTTGGTCGGACCATATGGATCGAGCGCGGAAGCGTCGCGTGCCTGCGCGGCGGTCAAGCCGTGCGTGCCGACCAAGGGGTAAGCTGGCTTCGTTGCTTGTTACGCTTCCCCGGCGAAGGCCGGGGCAGCGCCAAAATGGATCACCCCGTCACCCACTCCGCCCGCTTGATCCCCTGGGCATAGAGCAACGCCGTCAGATCCCCATGATCAACTCGCGCCGCGGCCGCGGCGGCGACGATCGGCTTGGCATGATAGGCCACGCCCAGCCCGGCGCGTTCGATCATCGCCAGATCGTTCGCGCCATCGCCCACCGCCAGCGTTTCGCTGTCGGCCAGCCCGCGCTCCGTGCGCGCCGCGAGCAAGGTATCCAGCTTGGTCGCTGACCCCACGATCGGCTTGGCGACCTTGCCGTTCAGTGCACCATTCTCGACCAGCAGCCGGTTGGCGATCGCGCGGTCGAACCCGATCGCCGCCGCGACCGGCTCGGCGAAGCGCGTGAAGCCGCCCGACACCAAAATGGTCAGTGCGCCGCGCGCCGCCATCGTGCGCACCAACGCGACGGCGCCGGGCATGATCGCCACGCGCTCGCGCAGACACTGCTCGATCACCGCATCGTCGAGCCCGGCGAGCAACGAGACCCGCGCGTCGAGCGCCGCCTCGAATTCCAGCTCGCCGCGCATCGCGCGTTCGGTGATTTCGGCGATCTGCGGCTTGATGCCGGCATAGTCGGCCAGTTCGTCGATGCATTCGACGGTGATCATGGTCGAATCCATGTCCGCGATCAGCAGCTTCTTCGCGCGGCCAAGCGCCGGTTGCACGACGATATCGGTCGCCGCGACCGCGCCTTCCAGCGCGATGCGCGCGGCGTCGGGCGCTGCGTCGAACCGCAGGTCGGCGGCGTACCCATCGTCCAGCCACATCGTTTCGCCCGGCGCGCAGCCCGCCGCGGCAAGCCGATCACGCGCGGCGGAAATATCGCCCCCGGCCAGCGTGCCCGGTGCTATCAGCGTGGCGATGAACATGCGTAACTCCCTACCGAAGCTGGCGCTCATCGCAGGGCCGACCGCCAGCGGCAAGTCCGCGCTGGCGATGGATCTGGCCGAACGCCATGACGGCGTGGTGATCAATGCCGACAGCGCGCAGGTCTATGCCAATCTGCGCATCCTTTCCGCTCGCCCGAGCGAAGCGGACGAGGCGCGCGTGCCGCACCGCCTGTTCGGCTATATCGACGGCGCGGAAAGCTGCTCCGCGGCGCGCTGGGCGGCGGATGCGCGGGGCGCGATCACCGAGGTGCAGGCGCAGGGCAAGCTGCCGATCCTGGTCGGCGGCACCGGCCTGTACATCCGTACCCTGCTCGACGGCATCGCGCCGATCCCCGAGATCGATCCCGCGATCCGGGAAGAGGTGCGCGCGCTGCCCGTCGCCGAGACGCATGCCCGCTTGCTCGCCGCCGACCCCGCTGCCGCCGCGCGCCTAGCCCCGGCCGATACCACCCGCGTCGCCCGCGCGCTGGAAGTGGTGCGCTCGACCGGGCGCACGCTGGCCGACTGGCAAGCGCACCTGGAGGGCGGGATTGCCGGCCAGGTCGATCTCCGCCCGGCGATCCTGCTGCCCGAGCGCGACTGGCTGCTCGCCCGCTGCGACCAGCGTGCCGCGCTGATGCTGGAGCAGGGCGCGGTCGCCGAGGTCGCGGCGTTGCTCGCCCGCGCCGACATTCCCGCCGCCTGGTCGGTGCGCCGCGCGATTGGCGTGGCCGAGATTGCCGGCTGGCTGACTGGGGACCTCACCCGGGACCAGGCGCTGGAGCGACTCCGGCTGGCGACGCGCCAATATGCCAAGCGCCAATATACCTGGTTTCGCAACCAGCCCCCGGCGGGCTGGCCGCGTCTCGCGCCATCGGAAACAGCCGACCATGTCGAGCAATGCGAAAGATTATTACAACTATAGCGGTTGACGCGTACGAATCATACGGGTAGCCGCACCCCTCGCCGGCCGCTATTGCGGTGCGGCAACGTTAAGGATGATCCAATGACGCCTGAGAAGAGTGGAGCCGATATCCTGGTCGAGGCGCTGTGCGATCTCGGCGTGGAGGTCGTGTTCGGCTATCCGGGGGGCGCCGTCCTGCCGATCTACGATGCGCTGTTCCGCTCCAAGCGGATCAAGCACGTGCTGGTGCGCCACGAACAGGCGGCAACGCACGCCGCCGAGGGCTATGCCCGGGCGACCGGCAAGTGCGGCGTGGTGCTCGTCACCTCCGGCCCCGGCGCGACCAATGCGGTCACCGGGATCACCGACGCGCTGATGGATTCGATCCCGATGGTCGTGCTGACCGGCCAGGTGCCGACGTCGCTGATCGGCTCGGACGCATTCCAGGAAGCCGATACGGTCGGCATCACGCGGCACTGCTCGAAGCATAACTACCTGGTGAAGGACCCGGCCAAACTGGGCGGGATCATTCACGAGGCGTTCCACATCGCCACCTCGGGCCGCCCGGGCCCGGTGGTCGTCGACATCCCCAAGGACGTGCAGATCGCCACCGCCGCTTATACCAAGCCCGGCCCGATCCAGCACAAGACCTATCGCCCGCAGATCAAGGCGGACCGCGCCCTGATCGAGCGCGCGGTCGACCTGATCGCGGCCGCCGAGCGGCCGATCTTCTACACCGGCGGCGGGATCATCAATTCGGGCCCGGCGGCGAGCCAGATGCTGCGCGAACTGGCGCGGATCACCGGCGCGCCAGTCACCTCGACGCTGATGGGCCTGGGCGCGCTCCCCGCCTCGTCCGATCAGTGGCTCGGCATGCTCGGCATGCACGGCACGTACGAAGCCAATTTCGCGATGAACGAGGCGGATCTGGTGATCTGCCTCGGTGCGCGCTTCGACGATCGCGTGACCGGCCGGCTCGACGCGTTCAGCCCGAACAGCGTCAAGATCCATGTCGATATCGATCGCAGCTCGATCAACAAGACGGTGCGCGTCGATCTGCCGATCGTCGGTGATGTCGGCCATGCGATGGAAGACATGATCAAGATCTGGAAGGCCCGCCAGCATCCCAAGCCCGATCTCACCGACTGGTGGCAGCGGATCGCCGGGTGGCGCGCCAAGAACTGCCTCGGCTTCACCGATCTGCCCTCCGACATCATGCCGCAGCGCGCGATCCGTGCGCTGTGGGAGGCGACGCACAAGCGCAACCCGATCATCACCACCGAGGTCGGCCAGCACCAGATGTGGGCCGCGCAGCATTTCGATTTCGAGCAGCCCAACAAGTGGCTGACCTCGGGCGGGCTCGGCACGATGGGCTACGGCCTGCCGGCGGCGATCGGCGCGCAGATGGGGAATCCCAACGCGCTGGTGATCGACATCGCCGGCGAGGCCTCGATCCAGATGAACATCCAGGAACTCGGCACGGCGACGCAATACCGCCTGCCGGTCAAGATCTTCATCCTCAACAACCAATATATGGGGATGGTGCGGCAGTGGCAGGAGCTGACCTATTCGAGCCGCTATGCCGAGAGCTATTCGGATTCGCTGCCCGATTTCGTCCGGCTCGGCGAAGCCTATGGCTGGAAGGGCATCCGCATCGAGACGATGGACCAGCTCGACAGCGGTATCGCCGAGATGCTCGCTCATGACGGCCCGGTGATCGTCGATTGCATGGTCAGCCAGCTCGCCAACTGCTTCCCGATGATCCCGTCGGGCGCGGCGCATACCGAAATGATCCTGCAGGGCGCCGAAGTGTCCGGCGAAATGGACGACGCAGCGAAGGCCCTCGTCTGATGCATATCACGCAAGAAGCCGCCAAGCGCCATACGCTGGCGATCATGGTCGATAACGAGCCGGGCATCCTCGCCCGCATCGCCGGCCTGTTCACCGCGCGTGGCTACAATATCGAGAGCCTGACCGTGTCGGACGTCACCGCCGACAAGGCAGTCAGCCGGATCACGATCGTGACCAGCGCGTCCGATCATGTGATGGAGCAGATCCTGTCACAGCTCGACCGGCTGATCCCGGTCCATTCGGTCAGCGACCTCACCGCGATGGGCCCGCATGTCGAGCGCGAGCTGGCGCTGGTCAAGGTCAAGGGCACCGGCGATCACCGCATCGAGGCGCTGCGCCTCGCCGATGTCTACCGCGCCCGCGTGGTCGATGCGACGACCTCGAGCTTCGTGTTCGAAGTGACCGGCGGCCCGGACAAGATCGATACGTTCATCATGCTGATGCGCGAAGTCGGGCTGATCGAGGTCGCCCGCACCGGCATCGTCGCGATGGCGCGCGGCAAAGATCCGGCTTAGTTAACGACCAACCAAACACCACCGTCACCCCGGCCTTGAGCCGGGGTCCCGCTGCCTTCGTCGACCGATGGAGAAGCGGGATCCCGGTTCAAGGCCGGGATGACGTAGCAAAAGGACCAAGAAGAATGCGTGTCTATTACGATCGCGACGCCGATCTGAACCTCATCAGCGACAAGAAGATCGCCATCGTCGGCTATGGCTCGCAGGGCCATGCCCATGCCCAGAACCTGCGCGACAGCGGCGTCAAGGATGTCGCGATTGCGCTGCGCGAAGGCTCGGCCACCGCCAAGAAGGTGATCGACGCCGGCTTTGCGGTCAAATCGAACAAGGAAGCCGCGGCCTGGGCCGACATCGTGATGATCCTCGCCCCCGACGAGCATCAGGCGGCGATCTATGCCGACGACCTGCACGATCACCTCAAGCAGGGCGCGACGATTGCGTTTGCCCACGGTCTCAACGTGCATTTCGGGCTGATCGAGCCGCGCGAAGATCTCGACGTGATCATGATCGCGCCGAAGGGCCCGGGCCATACCGTGCGCTCCGAATATGTCCGCGGCGGCGGAGTCCCCTGCCTCATCGCGATCCATCAGGACAAGAGCGGCAACGCGCACGATATCGGCCTGGCCTATGCCAGCGGCGTCGGCGGCGGGCGCAGCGGCATCATCGAGACCAACTTCAAGGAGGAGTGCGAAACCGATCTGTTCGGCGAGCAGGCGGTGCTGTGCGGCGGCATCACGCATCTGATCCAGGCTGGGTTCGAGACCTTGGTCGAAGCCGGCTATGCTCCGGAAATGGCCTATTTCGAATGCCTGCACGAGACCAAGCTGATCGTCGATCTCCTGTATGAGGGCGGCATCGCCAACATGCGCTATTCGATCAGCAATACGGCGGAATATGGCGACATCACCACCGGCCCGCGGATCATCACGGCGGAGACCAAGGCCGAGATGAAGCGCGTGCTGGAGGACATTCAGTCGGGCCGTTTCGTCAAGAACTTCATCCTCGACAACCGCGCCGGCCAGCCCGAGCTCAAGGCGTCGCGCAAGCAGGCGCTGGCCCATCCGATCGAGAAGATCGGCAGCGAGTTGCGCGCGATGATGCCGTGGATCGGCAAGAACGCGCTGGTCGACAAGGCAAAGAACTGAGCTTCCAGATCCTCCCCCGGCACGCCGGGGGAGGATTTGAAACACTGGGTTGCTCGACATAGGTTTGACCGCACCCCTGCACTGCGCCAGCATGGTTCCAACAACAGGAGAACCACGATGCGCCTCATCCTACTCGCTGCCACCGCCCTGATCGCCACACCGCTGATCGCCCAGCAAGCGGGCCAGTTTCCCGGCCAGAAGAATGCCAGCTTCGTCACCGGCGGCACCTATACCGCCGATCCCGGCCACACTTTGATCAGCTGGGAAGTCGATCATCTCGGCTTCACGCCCTATTTCGGCCTGTTCGGCGACATCACTGGCACGCTCAATCTCGATCCCAAGAAGCCCGCCGCGGCCACCGTCGACATCACCATCCCGGTGTCGAAGGTGTTGACCACCAGCGCCGGCCTCAACGGCCATCTGCTGCGCGCCGGCAAGGACGGCGGCAAGCCCGACTTCTTCGGCCCGGCCCCGGCGGATGCGCATTTCGTCTCCACCTCGGTGAAGCCGGTCGGCAAGGACAAGGCGATGGTCACCGGCAACCTGACGCTTAACGGCGTGACCAAGCCGGTCACGCTCGACGTCTCCTTCTACGGCGCAGGCAAGAGCCCGGCGGCGATGGGCGGCAAGGAAAATGTCGGCTTCGAGGCGACCACCACGCTGATCCGCAGCCAGTTCGGCATCAACGGCGCGCTGCCGGTCGTGTCGGACGCGGTGAAGCTGAAGATCGCGGTCGCGTTCCAGAAATAAGCTGGCTGGGGGCGGGCTCCGGCTCGCCCCCGACCCAGTCAGGTCGGCGAACGTCGCACTCAAGCCGAACCGTTCCCCTGCGAAAGCAGGGGCCCAGGGTCACAAAAGCTGCGTTTGCGGCTCTGGCCTCCTGCTTTCGCAGGAGAACCTATCGCTAACTAGCGGCAGCGATCGCCTCAGCCGTTCCGCGCGGCGATCAGCCCGAGGAAGTTGCCGCGCACTGTCTCGGACGCATTCTCCAGCAGCCGGCGGATCCGTTCGTCGAACGCATCCGCGCTGTCGCCCGGCACGCGCTGCGCCATCGTCCAGGTACCGAATTCGCGCGCGGCTATATCGCGCTCGTGCAGCACCACGATCGCATGGTGCCGCGTGTCCGCCTTGATTCGCGCGAACGTCGTGGCGACGCTGTCCGCCGGCCCTTCCAGGACCTGCAGGAAACGCTTGCCATCGCTCCACAGCAGACCGGTCACGCCATCCAGCGCGTTGTTGTGGCGCGATTGCGCGACGACCTCGGGCACGTCGATCTTGGCGCCCCTGGGATTGCTGGAGCTGACATAGAGGAGCTGGCGAAGCGGAGTAGCGATAGAGTCCATGCCGCCCTATTACCCAAGTCAACAACGTTGGAAATTGCGCGAAATCAATTTTTCCGCGGTAATGCCGTGCTTCGCCGGGTAAAGGGTGGACAGCGCGCCGCCGCGCGCGCTAGGCTTTGGCATAATGACGCAGGCGCTGCTCCTTTCGCTGCTTCGACTTACGCGCCCTTAGGCGCGTACCCTCGCCGCGTGCCCGTATCGGCCGCGTGCGATCCCGCCTAAGGGACACCCCGCCCCGAACGACGTTTTCGAGCACCGAGCGAGACCCATCATGCTGCGCGACCCTTCCGCCAAATACCGCCCCTTTCCGCAGATCGACCTGCCGGACCGGCAATGGCCGTCCAAGACGATCACCCGCCCGCCGCGCTGGCTCTCGACCGACCTGCGCGACGGCAATCAGGCGCTGATCGATCCGATGGACGCAGAGAAGAAGACGCGGCTGTTCGATCTGCTGGTCAAGGTCGGGCTGAAGGAGATCGAAGTCGGTTTCCCGAGCGCGGGCGCGACCGAATTCGATTTCATTTCCGGGCTGGTCAGGACCGGGCACGTGCCCGACGACGTGCAGATCCAGGTGCTGACGCAATCGCGCCGCGACTTGATCGAGACCAGCTTCGAATCGTTGCGCGGCAGCCCGCGGGCGATCGTGCATCTCTACAATGCCGTCAGCCCCGCCTGGCGCAAGATCGTGTTCGGCATGACGCGCGACGAAGTGCGCGGCATTGCCATCGAGGGCGCCAAGATCCTGCGCGACTGCGCCGCGGCGCAGCCCGATACCGAATGGACGTTCGAATATTCGCCGGAAACCTTCTCGACCGCCGAGCTCGATTTCTCGGTCGAGGTCTGCGCCGCGGTGATGGAGGTGCTGCGCCCGACGCCCGAGCGGCCGATCATCTTCAACCTGCCCGCGACGGTCGAATGCGCCACGCCCAATATCTATGCCGATCAGATCGAATGGTTCGCGCGGCATATTCCCAACCGCGACAGCGTGGTGATCAGCCTCCACACGCATAACGATCGCGGCACCGGCGTGGCCGCGGCGGAACTGGGCCTGATGGCCGGCGCGGATCGCGTTGAGGGCTGTCTGCTCGGCAATGGCGAGCGCACCGGCAATTGCGATCTCGTCACAGTGGCACTGAATATGTACACGCAAGGTGTTGATCCGAAGCTGGATTTTTCGGACATTGATGGCATCGTCAACACCATCAACTATTGCACCAACCTCCCCGTCCACCCCCGAACCCCTTATGCCGGCGATCTGGTGTTCACGGCGTTTTCGGGCAGCCACCAGGACGCGATCAAGAAGGGCTTCGCGGCGCAGGAAGCAAAGAACGATCCGCTGTGGGAAGTGCCCTATCTGCCGATCGACCCGGCCGATCTCGGGCGCAGCTACGAAGCGGTGATCCGCGTAAACTCGCAGTCCGGCAAGGGCGGCGTCGCCTGGGTGATCGAGCAGGACAAGGGGCTGAAGCTGCCCAAGCGACTGCAGGCCGATTTTAGCCGCCACGTTCAGGCGATGGCCGACGAGACCAGCCGGGAACTCAATGCCGCCGATATCTGGGGCCGGTTCGAGGCGACCTATCTGCCAAGCGGCCTCGATCGCTTCGCGCTGATCGATTACCAGGAAAGCCACGCCCCCGGCGGCCCGCCGCGCACCTTTGTCGGCAAGGTGCGGCTGGACGGTGAGGAGCGCTCGATCAGCGGCCGGGGCAATGGGCTTATATCCAGCGTTCTCGATGCCTTACGCGAGGATTGTAGCGTAACGCTCGAAGTCGTCGACTATAACGAGCATGCCATCGGGCACGGCGCGGACGCGCAGGCGGCGGCCTATGTCGAATGCCGGACGGTGGACGGACGGACCGTGTTCGGCGTCGGGCTCGACACGGATATCGCTACCGCCAGCGTGCGTGCGATGCTGAGCGCGGCGAACCGGGCTTAGCGCTTCGTTAGCCGTGCTCCTGCGCACGCAGGAGCCTAGGGTCGCAGGCGATGCTCCTGATCGCCCTGGGTTCCTACGGTCGCAGGAACACGGTGCGTTAGTTGCGGGTTCGTACGATTTCGCAGCCGATCCCGGCATCGGGATAGATATCCGTCTTCATCGTCCGCACGCGTACCTTCTTCACGCGTGTGTCGCTCAGGCACAGTGCGGCGATGGTCTCGCACAATGTCTCCTGCAGCGCGAAGCGGCGCTCGGCCGCCAGCGCCAGGATGCCCTCACGGACGAAATCGTAGTCAAGCACTTGCTCGATCGCATCTTCGCCGAGCGGGGCAGGATAGTCGACCGTCATCTCGACCGAGATGGTCACGCGTTGCGGCTCCACCTCATGCGCATAGATGCCGAGCCGGATCATCACCGTCAGGCGATCAAGGAGCGTGGTGAACTCAGCCACGCTGGCGCTCGAACATCACGTCGCGCGCGCGGGGCAGCAAGCGCTGGCCGCAATCGACATAGACGGTCTGGCCGGTAATGCCGCGCGCGCCGAGCAGGAAGTCGACCGCCGTGGCGATGTCCGAGGGCTCGACCGGCCGGCGCAGCACGTTCTCGCATGCCACCGCGCGGAACTCGGCCTCGGTCTGGTCGCCGCTCGGCAGCGACAGGCCCGGTGCCACGGCGTTGACGCTGATGCGCGGGCCCAGCGCCTGCGCCAGCATCACCGTCGCCCCGGCCAGCGCGACCTTGCCGCCGGTATAGGAAAAGAAATCGGGATTGAGATTGGCGACTTTCTGGTCGAGCAGATTGACCACCGCGCCATCCTTGATGTCGTCCTGCCGCGCCAGCGCCGATGCCAGCAAGGCGGGCGCCGAATGTCCGATCGCATAGAGCCGCGAGAGCAGCGCGGGATCCAGCCTCGGCGGCGTATCATAGTCGAACGCCGACGCGCTATTGACCAGCCCGTCGATCGGGCCGCCCGCCACGCGCCGCGCCCGCGCGAACAGCGCGTCGATCCCCGCCGTATCGGCGAGATCACCCTGCACCACCCCGGCGGCACCGATCTCTGCCGCGAGTGACTCGGCCGCGGCCCGTGACGACGCGTAATGGATCACCACGCGGTGCCCCCGCGCGGCCAGCGCGCGCGCGATAATATTGCCGAGCCGCTTCGCGCCGCCGGTGACCATAACGGTGCGCGCCATGCTCAACTGTGCATCAGCGCGAGCACTTCCTTGCGGCTGCGCTCGTCATCGCGGAACACGCCCATCATGCGGCTGGTGACCATGCCGACGCCGGCGGTGCGCACGCCGCGTGCGGTCATGCAGGCGTGGCTTGCCTCGATCACCACCGCGACGCCGTGCGGCTTGAGATTGTCCCAGATACAGTCCGCCACTTCCGCAGTCAGCCGCTCCTGCACCTGCAGGCGGCGGGCAAAGGCGTTCAGCACGCGTGCCAGCTTGGAAATGCCGACGACATGGTTGCGCGGCAGATAGGCGATATGCGCCTTGCCGATGATCGGCGCCATGTGATGCTCGCAATGCGACTGGAACGGGATGTCCTTCAGCAGCACGATCTCGTCATAGCCGCCGACCTCCTCGAACACGCGCGACAGGTGATGCGCCGGATCGTCGCCATAGCCGCTGCAATATTCCTTCCACGCCCGCGCCACCCGCGCCGGCGTATCGACCAGCCCCTCCCGGTCGGGATCGTCGCCGGACCAGCGGATCAAGGTACGGATCGCTGCCTGAACATCCTCGGGCACGGCGATTTTCGCTGGCTGCGCGATCATATCGCCTCCTGCCGGCTCGTCGGGAAGATCGGTCATGCGGGCATCCTTGAACAGATTCGGGCGCTTTACGTTACGGCAAGCATCGTTTCGCCAAAATGACTTGGTGGCGGCACCTGTCTCATTTGAGCAACTGTCCCGCAAGCCCGCAGTTTTCTGCGCAATTCCGATTGACGGCGCTTTCGGGCGAGCGCTAGCGTCGGTCCGTTCACCATTGGACTTCGTCAGCAGCCATCAGAGCCGCGGCGATTAGAGAGGGGATTGCACCATGAAGCATCGTGACGTGTTCGCCGTATCCGCTTTGGCATTGATTGCCGCCATGCCGGCCTATGGCCAGGAATCGTCGCGACCGCTGGCCGCCGCGCCGCAGGACGACAGCACCAGCCGCGCCGACCAGGCCGGCGACAATCAGGACCAGGACATCATCGTCACCGCGACCAAGCGCGAGCTGACGTTGCTCGACACGCCGGTCGCCGTCTCGGTCACCAGCGCGCAGACGATCGAACAGGCGCAGATCCGCGACCTCAACGATCTCCAGTCGGTCGTCCCCTCGCTGCGCGTCGCACAGCTGCAGAGCTCGGCCAATACCAACTTCATCATTCGCGGGTTCGGCAACGGCGCCAACAATGCCGGGATCGAGCCGTCGGTCGGCGTGTTCGTCGATGGCGTGTATCGCTCGCGCTCGGCCGCCCAGATCACCGATCTGCCAAACCTCAAGCGTGTCGAAGTGCTGCGCGGGCCACAATCGACCCTGTTCGGCAAGAACGCTTCCGCTGGCATCATCAGCGTCGTCACCGCCGAGCCGAGCTTCGAGTTCGGCGGCGCGGCCGAGGCGACCTATGGCAATTACAATGCCGTGGTGCTCAAGGCCGACGTTACCGGGCCGATTTCCGAGACGCTCGCCTTCAGCCTGGCCGGCAATTACAACCGTCGCGACGGCTATGTGAAGGATCTCGCGCTTAACGACGATACCAACAACCGCAATCGCTACGGCTTTCGTGGCCAGTTGCTGTTCCAGCCGAGCTCGACGATCAAATTCCGCCTAATCGGGGATTACGACAAGATCGACGAGAATTGCTGCGCGGTCGGCAACATCATCGACGGGCCGACCGGCAATGCGGTCCGCGCGCTCGGCGGCCAGATCGATTCCGCTAATCCTTTCTCGAACCGGGTCTACACCAATCGCGCGTCGACCAATAACATCAAGAACTACGGCATCTCGCTGCAGGCGGATTTCGATCTGACCGACCAGCTGACCCTCACCTCGATCTCGTCCTATCGCGGGGTCAAGCTGCGTACCAACCAGGATTCCGATTTCACCAGCGCGGATATCATCGGCGCCAACGCCAACCGCACCGACATCGACACCTATACGCAGGAATTGCGCCTCGCTTCCAATTTCGACGGGCCGTTCAACTTCCTGCTCGGTGGCTTCCTGTTCCACGAGAAGATCAACGTCGAGGATGATCTCGTACAGGGCACCCAGTTCCGCCAATACGTCAATCTGCTCAGCAACAACGCCATTCCGACGGTCGAGGCCATTCTCGGCGTACCGGTCGGCACCTTCTTCCCGGCCGGCACCGGTCTGTTCGACAAGTTCCGCTACCGCGACAATTCCTATTCGATCTTCGGCCAGGCCGATTACGAGATCACCGACGGCCTGACCTTTACCGCCGGTCTCAACTATACCCGCGACAAGAAGAAGGTCGCTTCGGACGTCACCAGCACCGACGCCTTCTCGGCGCTCGATTTCACCGCGATCGGCCGTCAGGTGCTGACGCAGCAGGCAATCGCCACCACCGTCGGCCAGGCGCTGGGTCTGCCGGGCCAGGCCAATGCGGCGCAGATCCAGGGCTTCGCTGCCGCCCAGCCGGCGATCTTCGGGCAAATTCAGGCGGGCGCGGCGGCGTTCGGTGCGGCCAACCAGTCCAATGCCGCGGTCAACCCGCTGCTCGCGCTGCGCGCCTTGCAGTTCACGCCGCCCTTCCTGAATTTCCCCAATGCGGTGGAGAGCGGCAAGACCGACGACGACAATCTGTCCTACACGCTGCGCCTCGCCTACAAGGCGAACAGCAACCTCAGCGTCTATGCCACGCACGCCACGGGCTTCAAGGCATCGTCCTTCAACCTGTCGCGTGACTCCCGCCCGTTCGCAAGCGACTTCATTCCCGGCTCGCCGGTGACCAATCCGGCCACGTCGCCGATTCGCGCGGCCGGCCTGGCGCTGCCCAACCTGACGACCGGTTCGCGCTATGCCGGCCCCGAAAAATCCAGCGTCTACGAAGTCGGCATCAAGGGCCAGTACAGCAACTTCGCCTTCAACATCGCGGTGTTCAAGCAGTATATCAAAGGCTTCCAGAGCAACGTCTTCACCGGCACCGGCTTTTCGCTGCTCAACGCCGAAAAGGAATCGGTGTTCGGCGTGGAGTTCGACGGCAGCGTGACGCCGGTCCGGCCATTGTCGCTCAACCTGGCAGTGACCTATCTCGATCCGAAATATGACTCGTTCGACAATGGCGGGGCGATCGGCCCCGCCCTCACCGTGGTGCCGACCAACCTGACCGGCACGCGCCCCGGCGACATTCCCGAATGGTCCGTATCGACCGGCGCGACCTACACGCAGGAGATCAACCCCGATCTCAAGCTGCTGCTGCGCGGCGACTATCAGTTCGAGAGCAAGACCCGCATCGCCAACGGTGCGCTCGATATCAGCCGCAAGGTCAGCCAGATCAATCTCGCCGCCACGCTGGAATTCGCCAACGGCCTGCAGATCTCGGCCTGGGGCCGCAACGTCAACAACCAGCGCTATCTGATCACCTTCTTCCCGGCCGTCGCGCAGACCGGCAGCATCTCCGGCTATCCCAGCCAGCCGCGCACCTACGGGCTTACCGGGCGCTTCAAGTTCTGAAGTTACTCGGATCGACGGAAAAAGCCCTCGGTGCAGCCTGCATCGGGGGCTTTTTCATGCAACCAATCCTCCGCTGCCGCGCTGAATATGCTCGGCAGGAGAAACGACATGACACTGAAGAAAGGCGACGAGGTCACGTGGAAATCGCACGGCGGCACCGCGCACGGCACGGTCGAGAAAAAACAGACCAGCCCGACCACGATCAAGGGCCACAAAGTCGCCGCATCGCCGGAAAATCCGGAATTCATTGTTAGGAGTGACAATGGCGGCAAGGCAGCGCACAAGGAGAGCGCGCTGAAGAAGGCGTGAACCGATGTCGGCTTGAACGGCACATCAGGAAGGAAATTTTATGGCGAAGACTCCAACGGCTCCGAAGAAGGAAGCAGCTCCCAAGAAGGACGCGGCCCCCAAGACCGGCGGCATCCACGCCCCCGTGCAGCCGTCGCCCGAGCTCGGCGAGATCGTCGGCAACGACAAGCTGCCGCGCAGCGAAGTGATCAGCAAGGTCTGGGTCTATATCAAGGAACACAACCTCCAGAACCCGGAGAACAAGCGCGAGATCCTGGCCGACGAGAAGCTGAAGAAGGTGTTCGGTCGCGACAAGTGCACGATGTTCGAGATGAACAAGTATATCTCGCAGCACGTCAAGGCCTGAGCCCGCCCCTCAACGGGGGCGCCGTGCGCATCGGCCAGACCGATGCTGAATGGTGCCCCCGGCGAGATTCGAACACGCGGCCTAC
>NZ_JANQBK010000021.1 GCF_025370105.1 Sphingomonas hylomeconis | reverse complement strand
CCCCTCAACGGGGGCGCCGTGCGCATCGGCCAGACCGATGCTGAATGGTGCCCCCGGCGAGATTCGAACACGCGGCCTACGGTTTAGGAAACCGTTGCTCTATCCGGCTGAGCTACGGGGGCACTGGCAGTTTTCCTAGGTTTCTGCGGCCTACAGGTCAACGGTCAACACGCGAAACGCGCGAAGAACTACGGTTTGTGTTGGCACAATGGGGGGCACAGTCTGTTCCCCTTGCGTACGCGCCCTCTCTCGCGGGATGCCTCGTAAGCCCCACAGCGCGGTAATCTGGCGCTAGATCAAAAAGCTCTGAGCGATGAAGCGGATGGTGGCACAAATTGTGGCACATGCTCGACCATAAAAAGCGTCCCCCGCCCGGCTCGGTAAAGTAGCACGCGGGAAAACCCTAATCGAGCTAATCGCCGCAGGTTTCCGCGGGTTTCCGGCCAATCCAAACCCCAATTATTGTACAATCGAATTAGGTAAATTTGAACAATCACACGGAGCGAAAAAATCGTTTGTTTCCAATAGGATTGGGGTTTCAGCGGTTTTCGATTGGGGAGGATTAGGTTTTGACCGCAATCGAGAAATAACAAAGAAACAATAGGTTAGCTGCGTTTTTCGGGCTGGATTAGCCGGATTGGGGTTTTCCCGTTTGTGCTACCGGCTGCATCGAAGCGGCGGTCGCTCGTTTCGACACGTTTCCGCACAAGCTTGCTTTGGTTGCGTAGGCGGCCTGTCCGCTTCTGGGTACGCCCGCCCCTATGCTGAACGTCTGATTGTAACTGAATGCGGACCGGCTGCTTTTGTTCGCTCGGCGAGATAGGCAGTCGTTTGTTCAGGTGGGGAGGAGCAGGCTCCGTATAGTTGGAGCGTCTCCGCATGAAACGAACAGCAGCGCATTTGGTGACTCGCCGAGAGCCGGTGCTGCAAGTTATGCTACGCGCGGATTAAGCGGTTGGGGGAGCGTTTATGGGGAAACTTGCAGATTGGTGTGTAGGCCAGCCGGACTGGGCGGTCGACGCTATGCAGCGGGCGGCTTCCTGTTCGCAGGGTGTCGATGCTGACGTCGACGCGCTCGTGTGCCGTATCGGGCTGGCGCACGGCCTTCCGGTCGAAGGCGAGCACCCATGCCAGCCGTTCACCGAGGACAGCGTCGCCGCCGTCGGAGCCAATGCGGACGACGTCGTACTCCACTCCGTCGGCCCCCTGCAGGGCTTGGACAGACTCGTTGGGGACCAAGTCCTCAAGTTCGCGCTCGACGGCATCACCATCGTCTTCGGCGACAACGGTTCGGGCAAGAGCGGCTACACGCGCGCGCTGCGCCAGCTGACCTGCGTGCGCGAGGACGCGCCGCTGGAGGGCGACGTTTTTGCGACGGGAAGCGCGCCGTCCAAATCGATCACCTACAACTACCGGGTCGGGGATGCCGACGCCGTCGCTGCGACTTGGAGGGAAGGCGAATCGAAGCCGACGGTCCTCGAAGGAGTGACGCTGCTCGATACCGACAACCTGCGCGTCTACGTGAACGGCAAGAGTGACATTCTCTACATGCCGCCGGAAGCCGCGTGTGTCGGGCGGCTCGCCGACCTATACCAGGCGGCGTCCGCCCACTTCCGCGGATGGATCGACGGTGCGAGCAGGCGGTGTGCGGGAGCGTTTGGCGGCCACTACTCCCCAGGAACGACCGCCGCGGCGTTCGTCTCGCGAATGCAGACGGAAACGCCCGAGGCTAACCTGCCCACCGAGCAAGCGCTCCGCAACGCAGCGACATGGAGCCCCGACAATGAGGCGGAACTGGCAAGCCTACAGGCCGAGCAAGTGCGGGGGCCGGCTGCGACTGCGGCGCTCTGTGATCGTATCGCGACCTCGTGCCTGACGGTCGCCGCCGCCGTCGAGGCGACCGCGATGCCCCTGTCGGACAATGCCGCTGCCGGGGACGGAGCGCTGGTGGAGGCTAGGCAGCGGACGCGGCGCGTGGCCGACACGCTCGCGACCGAGCAGATCGGCTCGCAGCCGATCGGGGGCACGGGCTCAGACAGCTGGCGCGAGCTCTTCGCGATGGCGCGGCAGTTCGCGGCCGAAGCCGGGGTACGTTCGACTGGTGAGCCGTTCGCCGTCGGCGATCCATGCCCGCTCTGCCAGCAGCCGCTAGGCGCAGACGCAGCCGCGCGCCTAGCGGCCTTCGACATGTATGTGGAAGGACGGGCGACGCGGGAAGCCGAACTCGCCGCCAGCGCGTTTGCGCAACGCGCCTCGACCATACGAACTCTCTCGTTCAAAGCCGAGGCCGAGCTTCGGACGCTGCTTGCGGAGGCCGCGACGCAAGGCGCGCCGGCGCAGGCGCTCGTGAATCGCACGGTCGCCTTCAGCGCAGGGCTAGAGGCGCGCCGCGACGCGCGCATCCAGCAATTCGATGGCGACCGGATCGCGGACCTTGCGCCGCTCCCCTCCTCTCCAATCGACGAGCTGCGGACCTGGGCGACACAGCTGAGCGACCACGCCAGGACGCTACGGTCGGGCGACGACCGGAGCGTGGCGGTAACTACCAAGATTGCCGAGTTGACGGACCGCAAGCAAATGAACGGCCAGGTCGAAGAGCTGGTTGCGCGTCGCGACGAGTTGAAGAGAATCCACCTGTGGAAGCGGTGCGAGGCCGCCCTCAACACAGGGCCACTGTCGCGTCTTATGACATCGCTGCGGAAGGAATTAACGACGCCGGGGCTGAGGACCCGGATCGAGGAGGAGATCCGCAACTTCGCGATGACGCACATCCCGCTCCAGTTCTCAGACGAGACAACCAAGGGGACGAGCTTCTTTGAGGTCGCGCTGGCGTCCACAAGAAAGGCGAAGAAGGCGCGTATCCTGAGCGAGGGCGAGCAGCGCGCGCTCAGCCTCGCATGCTTCCTTGCCGAATCGCATGTGGCGGGAAGAAAGTCTGGCATCATTTTGGACGATCCGGTCACCAGTCTCGATCACGGTCGCGTGCGGCGCGTGGCGCGCCGGCTGGTGGACGAGGCGGCGAAGGGACGACAGATCGTCGTTTTCACTCACAACCTCGTATTCTACCACGAGCTAACGCTGGCGTGTGTCGACCGCACAGTCCCGGTCCCGGCGCTGCCCTGTCTCATCCAGCAGGGCGGCCGCGGCGAGTTCGGCATCGTGACGGTTGGCGACACGCCGTGGGTTGCACGCAAAGTGAAAGAACGCGAACAGACGCTCAAGACGATGATCGACAACATCCCCGACGATCTCGCCGTTTCGACTGACGACTACGGGCGCCGGTGCACCGGGTTCTACGCCGCTCTGCGCGAGACATGGGAGCGTGCAGTGGAAGAGATCGTCCTCAACGACGTCGTCCGCCGCTTCGGTTCAAACGTCGGCACATTGCGCCTGGGGGGGGTCGACGTCAGCGATGAGGATTTTATGATTGTTCACCGGGCGATGTCCCGCGCCTCTGAGCACTCCGGACACGACCAGGCCGCGGGGCGGCAGATCGACACACCAACAAAGGCGCAAATGCGGGCTGACCTGAGCGAGCTGACGAGCTTCAGGACTACCAAGACGAAGTCCAACAGAGAGGCGGATGACCGCCGCAAGTCACTCGCCACCGCGCCGCCGGAGGCAGCGGTTGGCTGACGCGTGGACCAGCGTGGAGCCGGATCCCGCCCGGCGCATCAGGAAGAGCATGCCGTGGGCGAAATCGCGCTTAACGGCATCAACAACACCATAAGTCAGATCAGCCACTTAAGTCTGATGAACGAACGCCCGATCATGGAGCAGCGCTACAGCGAGCCGGGCGTCTGCAAATGGGCGAAAGCGGCCGAGCATGCGTCAGAATGCGTCGGTAGTTAGAGCCGGTTTCGCCGGTTTCCCTCCCTACGTACCACTAGAGGGCGACAGGAACGAATCGCTTGCGTCAAAAGAGACACGGAAAGTGCGCGGGCGAGGCGGGGGGCTCAGCGCGCCCGTTGGGGTCGCAGGCCGCTGCTGCGACCTCCCCCCTAGCCGCCCGCCACCCAAGGCGCGACCCGCATATCTCCCGCCGCGAACTGGCGAGCTCGATCGCGAAACCATTCCCGCAGCCCCGGGGAAACTACCTCCCACGACCCGTGCTGATCGCGGTGCTCAGCAGGCCATAGATCGCGCTTAGTGCGTTGATGGAGGTCGAATGCCAACTGTTCAAGGACGGGGTGGCCGGCGTCGGATGGGCGGATCATAGCAACGTGAGAACAGGAAGAGAACGCTAAGGCAAGGTTGCGAATCAAACTCGCCGCGCGCACCATGCCGCAATGGTCGAATGGCTCACCGACGCTGCATCAGTCAGGGAACTAACCGGTAAAAATTTTCTTGCCGCCTATCCGCGGACGGATGGCGACCGCGCAGAGGCAGAGGTGCTACGCCGAAATTATGCACCGAGGCCTAGACACCTGATCGGGCGCGATTGATGCCAGCTCGGCGTGGCGAGGCATGGAGCGTTGAGGACGATGCCGTGTTTCAAAGATTAGCACGGGAAGGCGTCGGGGTGCCTAAGATCGCTCGACTGCTCGAACGGACTCAATCGGCGATCCGGTCACGCGCCGCCAACAGGGGGATCAAGGTTGCACCCCGATGACGTCGCCAACTGCCGACGATCTCCGAAACCGGCTAGCGCAAGCCTTCGTCGCCAACGGCGATGACGCTCGCTGGCGGGAACAGGCCTGAAGAGGAACAGCTATCCCAAGTTGGGGATGGGAACTCACCTGCTTTTGACGCTGATGTTGAGTTTTTGGGCCCGGGTTCGGACCGCATGGCGAGCTGATCCTCGTCGGTTTGCCGGCTGCAACCGGCATCCCCCGCCCGGCCGAAGCCGGGCGTGAAGTCTATGCGGCGCGTGCGGCGCGCTCTTCGAATGCCACGGCCTCGAAGCCGATCTCTTCGTTCACGTCGAGGAACGCCGCCTGGATCGGCTCGATCTCGAGCTCGAAGAACCCGTCGATCGCCTGCAGCGGATTGCCCGGCACAGATCCCTGCGCCGGAATGATGCCGAGCAGTTGAGGCGGCACGCGGTGCGCAGCCAGGATGTCGTCGCGCGTCGCGTTCTTGATACCGATGAACTCATCCTTCGCGCCCACCTCGGCAATCGGCAGGATCTTGAGCGAGCCATCCTTGCCGTTGGGCGCATGCACGAACAGGTTGCGGAAGTTGCCCGGCCCCTTGCTCGCCTTCAGCGCGGCCTTCAGCGCGTCGGTATCGTTCGTATCGATATCGCCGGTCGCATAGAGGATATACCCGGCATGGCTGCCGTTGAGATAATAGCGGCGGCGGAATAGCGTCGCCGCCTCGTTGAGCAGCGCCGCCTGCAGCGCGCTCAGATATTCCGGCACGCCGTACAGCTCCTGATTGATATCGGGCTGCCCGATCTGCACGACGCTGCCCGGGCGGAACTCGTCTGCGCGGTCGAACGACGTCGTGAAGAAATACTGGCCGGGCAGCAGGCCGCGACGCGTATATTTCGCCATTGCATGGTCGAGGCGCATCACGCCGCCCAGCACGTTGTACCGCGCCTCGAGGTAGCCGGTGCCGAACACCAGATAATCCTGCACCATCGCCCCAAACGCCTTGCGGCTCAGCCAAGGCGTCGGCTTGAACGACCGGGTCAGCAGGTTGCGCTTGAGCATGATCGCCGAGCTGTGGTGAGGCGAGACGCGGAAGGCGCGCGCCAGACCGTCGAGCGAGATCGGCGGCTCGTACCAGCGCCCGTTATGGACGCATTCGAACAGATCCATGATCTCGCGGCGATTGAGCACCGGTTCGGGATCGCCGAAGCTGAAGGCCTGCATGCCCTGCGCGTTATCGTTCGACGCGACGATCGCGCCGGTCGATGCCTCGGCGGTCTCGGCGCGCGACATCGCCCGTGCCCTGCTGCGCTTGCTCATTCGAAGATCTCCATGGTGGTCTTGGGGCGTTCGCGCCCGTCGAGCGGCTCGTTGATGAAAATATGCATCGCCGCCCAGGCAAGGTCGGCGTGACCGGTTTCGCCCGATCGGCTGGCCTTGAACGTCACTGCCCGGCCGCTGGTGGTCAGCGTTTTCTTGATCGACAGGAACGACGACTGCAGATCGATCCAGCCGCTATCAAATTCGAGGCGCTGGCGGCTGATCGTGTGCTGCGCCTTCATGACCATGCTGGTCTTCGCTTCGACCGAATATTCGATCTTCACGACGTTTCGCATGCGGTCTTTAAGCAGCTGCCAGACGCCAGAGCCGACCCCGTTCGCGTCGATGCCGAGATAGGTGCAATTGTACCGCGCAAGGATCTGCATGATCGCACTGGCCTGCGCCTCGAAGTCGAGACCGCGAAATTGATGCTTCTCGAGCAAGCGGAACTTGCCGTCCGGCCCGCCTGGCGGCAACGCGATGATCAGCGCCGCGTTATCGCCGTCGTCGCTATCCTGCGGATCGTACCCCGCCCACACCTCGCGCTGGCAGACCGGGCGCTTGGCGATCGGATTGAAAAAGTCCCAATCCGACATCGTATCGACGCCGCAGCGCTGCAGCTCGTTGAACTTGAACGCCGACAGGCTGTCGTCGACGAACTGGCACATGAGCAGGTTGGCGAATTCGTCGGGCGCATATTCGATGCGCAGCTCATCGACGTTGAACAGGCTGCAGCCGAGCGCCTCGGCATCCTCGATCGTGACGATCTGGCGCCAGACATTATCCTCGCACAGCCGCCCGTTCTTCAGCGAATCGTGGCTGACATCGATCTCGATCCGGTCTTCTTTTTTGACGCGCCGGTTGCGACGATCGCCGGTCCAGTACGGATGCGCCTGGTGCGCGACGCTCGATGGCGTCGAGAAGTAGGTGCGGCGCCACTTCTTGTGCATCGCCATGCCGCTGGCGACCTTGTTCAACTCCTCGAAGCCGTACACCCAGAAGAATTCGTCGAAGTAGAAATTGCCGTGATAGCCCTGCGCCGTGCGCGCATTGGTGCCGAGGAAGATCAGCTCGGCCGCGGGCTCGCCTTCGGGGATGAGGTCCGATGTCAGCACGATCGGATCGCCCTGCAGCTTGACGCCGACCCGCGCCGCGAACTGGACGATGTAATTGCGGAAGATGTGCGCCTGGCTCTTCGACGCCGACAGGAAGATCTGGTTGCCGCCCCCGGTCAGCGCGTCGATCAGCGCCTCGCGCGCAAAATACCAGGTCGCGCCGATCTGGCGCGATTTCAGGATCATGCGCGTGCGCTGATCCTTCGCGTCCCACCATGTGCGCTGATAGCCGAACTGCTCGGCCTCGAAGATCTCGATCAGCCGGTCGACCTGCTCTTCGGTGAAGTGATTTTTGACCGACTTCTTGCGGTCGCCGGCGTTCCGGTTGCCGACCTTGTCGTTCAGGTCGCCTTCGTGCCCGCCGGGCGCTTCAAACCGCCGGATCCGCGCGCCGGCCACAACCTGCCGCATCAGCAGGTCGATCTCCTTGAAGTCGCCGCCCGTCTTCTGATCCTTGGCGATCAGCTGGTTGATGCGGCATTCGAGCGCGTCCTCGATCTTCGAGAGCGATGGCGCCTTGTCCCATTCGTCGCGGTCTTTCCACGACTGTACGGTCGATCGCGCGAGGCCCAGCTCGCCGGCGATCTGCGACACGCCCCACCCGGCCCAATACAGGCGACGCGCCTGTCGGCACGCGTCGACCGGGATCGGCATCGTGGAGGCTGGCAACGGCATGCCGGTATCGGGCGGGAGCTTGTCCATCGGCCGCGAACCTAGCCACGCCACCCTCGCCGGGCCGACCGCGCGCTCTTGTAGAAACCGTTTCTACAAGAGCGTGCGCTTGAGAAGTTCGGCCTCTTCGGTGCCTTTTCGGGCTTCAGTTGCCCCCGCGGCTCAATCTTTCCGACCGAGGACCAATATCGCCATGGCCAAGAGCAAGTTCTTCCGCGCTTTCGTCGCAGGTGCCACGATCAGCGACGGGCGCGTCATCGAACCGGAGTGGATCGATCAGGTGGTCGAGACCTTCAACGTCGACACCTATTCGCCGCGGATCAACATCGAGCATATTTCCGGTTACAGCCCCGAGCCGCCCTTCAACGGCTATGGCACCGTTGTCGCCGTCGAAGCCCGCGACGTCGATATCACCATCGCCGGCACGACCGAGAAGCGGCGCGCCCTGTATTGCCAGGTCGAAGGCAACGACCAGCTGGTCGCGCTCGCCAAGGCCGATCAGAAGCCCTTCCCCTCGGCCGAACTGACCCCGAGCTACGCCGGCACCAACAAGATCGGCCTGATTGGCCTCGCCTTCACCGACAAGCCCGCGTCGATCGGCACCGAAAAGCTACAGTTCTCGCGCAGCGCGCCTGGCACCGTGTTCGCGCCCGGCGCTGACGCGGCATCGATCGAATTCGAAGCTGCCCCGGTCGAGCCGACCGGCATCGCCGCGGCGATCGTCGCCGGCTTCGCATCGGTTGCCACGTTGTTCTCGCGCGCCGAGCCAGAAAAGAAGGTCGATCCGGCCCCGGAACCCAAAACCCCGGCGAACGACAACTTCGACATTGCGGCCTTCTCGACGGCTATCGGCGCGCAGGTCGCCGCGGCGGTGAAGCCCGGCAACGATGCGATGGCCGCCTTCGAGACGCGCTTCGCCGCGCTGGAAACCAAGCTCGCCGGCACCGAGCAGCTCGGTTTCAGCCGCGCGCCTGCCTCGGGCGGCGCCGGTACGCCGATGACCGACTGCTGATCCCCGAACACCCGCCAGCCTTTCCCGACCAGGAGCCTACCCGCCATGCGTAACTCGACCCGCCTGCTCTACAACGCCTATGTCAGCCAGATCGCGCTGCTCAGCGGCGTTCCCGATGCCACCACGCAGTTCTCGGTCGCGCCCGTCGTCGAGCAGAAGCTGATCGAGCGCGTCATGACGTCGAGCGACTTCCTGTCGAAGATCGGCAACGTCACCGTCACGCAGCAGGAAGGCGACAAGGTCGGCATCGGCGTCACGCGCCCGATCGCAAGCCGCACCAACACTGCAGGCGGCAATCGCCGTACGCCGACCGACCCGACCGACACGTCGGATCTGGGCCGGTACCGCTGCGAGCAGACCAACAGCGACACCGCGATCAAGTATGCCAAGCTGGACGCCTGGGCGCACCGCCCGGAATTCCAGACGTTGGTTCGCGACGCGATCATCAAGCAGAAGGGTCGCGACCGGATTATGATCGGCTGGAACGGCATTGCCGTTGCCGCGCAGAGCGATCTCGATGCCAATCCCCTGCTGCAGGATATCAATAAGGGTTGGCTCTACAAGATCCGCACGTTCGCCGACAGTCGCTGGTTGCGTGATGGCGCGCTGACCACCGGTGCACTTGCCGCCACGAAGGCGATCTACGTCGACGACACCGGCGTGCCGTTCAACCATGCGCAAGGCGCTGATAATACGGGTGCCAACGTCGATTTCGTCAACCTCGATGCGCTCGCGTTCGAAGCGGTTGAGCTGATCGACGAATGGCACCGCGACGATACCGACCTGGTCGTCATTGTCGGCCGCGATCTGCTGCACGACAAGTATTTCTCGATCGTCAACGCGGCGGGCGACAAGGCAACCGAGATGCTGGCGCGCGACGTCATCATGTCGACCAAGCAGATTGGTGGCATGCCGGCTGTCCGCGTGCCGTTCTTCCCGGCCAACGCCATGCTGATCACCACGCTCGCAAACCTCGCGATCTATACGCAGGAAGGCACCACGCGCCGCCAGCTTAAGGACGAGCCCGCGCTCGACCAGATCGAGAACTACGAGAGCGTGAACGAGGCGTACGTGGTCGAGGATTACGGCCTGACCGCGCTCGTCGAGAACATCGTCATGGGCAAGAAGCCGGCCTGATCGGCCGCTTCCGCCCCTCCCCCTAGTCCGCCCTCACTTCGTCTGGATCCGCAATGAGCCTCGCTCGCAAGCACCGGGAACGCACCCTGGCCGCACAAAGCGCGGCATCCTTCGACGTCGAGGGCGGGCTTCTCGCTGAAACGACAACCACGCCGGCCGGCAGCACGCCGGTCGATCGCGCCGAGGCGCAGGTCACCCTGCGCCTGCGGCACGACCTTCAGCGCCTCAAGCAGATCCAGTCGATCGAGAAGAAGATCGCCACCAAGCGCGAAATGCTGCCCGAATATTGGCCGTGGATCGACGGCCTGCTCGATGCGGCGCGCGCGAGCGGCGAAGGCGTCCAGGGCGAAGTGCTGCCAACCATTATGGTCTGGGCGATCGACACGAACGACTGGGCGCGCGCGCTAGATCTGGCCGAGTACGTTCTCCGCCACAACATTGCGTTGCCCGCACGCTACGAGCGCCAGGCGGCAACCCTTATCGTTGAACAGCTCAGCGAAAACGCGATCGCATGCTTCGAACGCAATATCATCGTGCCGCACGACGTCCTCTCGCGCCTGTACGAGCTGGCGGCCGACCGCGACATGCCCGACGAAGTGAAAGCCAAGCTGCAGAAAGCACTCGGCATGGACTATGCCGCGGTCATCGACCCTGAGCTGTATCCCGAAGCGTCGGAAGAACACCGCGTCTCCGCGCGTGATCGGGCGATATCCCACTATGCGCGCGCGGTCGAACTGAACCCGCGCATCGGCCTGAAACAGAAACTCGAGAAGCTCCGCAAGGACGCCGCGGCAGCAGCCCCGGCCCCGCAACAGGCTTCGTAACCAGCTCGCCCCCGGCGCTCGGGGCGGATCGCACAGCACGGGAGGGCCGCAAGGCTGAGGGCCGTCGCTGATCCGATCCCCACCCCGGGAACTTCCACTGCAGGAATCGCAATGATCGCCGCCTTCGTCCACGCCATACCGTTGTTCGCGATCGCGGCCACGCTTTGCGTCGGGCTGATGCTGATCGTGGTCGGCGTCGCCATGCTGGCGATCGATCTCGGCGAGCCTGCAGCCGACAAGGCGCGGATCGCGGTCGGCGGCGGCGCCGGCGCGCTCGGCCTAGTGCTGGTCATCGCCGGCGCGGCGCCGCTTTGCCGATGGCTGGTGATCGTCGCATGAGCGGCGGCTTCGTCATCGGCACGACCAGCGTGCCCCCCGTCTTGGCCGCGAACGAACCATCGATCGAGAACGACGGATGGTTTCCCGCAGTCGATCCGGCCTTATTCCGCAAGCAGAACCGACTTCGCGATGTCGTGACGTTCGAGCGACTGCGCGAAGCCGTCCTGTCTGCCATGATCGAGATCAATCTCGCGCTCGAGGGCTATCGCGCCGCGCAGATCTTGGCCGGCTGCGAGGCGCTCGCCGACGTGCCGTCGCGGCTGCTTGGCGGCGAGAGCCGCAACGTCATCCTGTATCGCCGCGCGATCAGCGCCTCGGCCAAGGCCGATCTGGTCGAGCATTACCGCGACATGGACACGACGGGCGCCGGCCAGCGCCAGGTCGGCGAGCTGGATATCTCGGTCGGGGAGCTGCGCCGCGACGCGCTCCATGCCGTGCGCGACCTGCTTGGGCAGACCCGCACCAACGTCGAGCTGATCTGATGGCCGATACCATCCGCGCGCAACAGGGCGACACGCTGGACGCGCTGCTGTGGCGCGAGCGCCGGCTCGGCTCGGCCGCGCTGCCGATCGTCCTCGAGGCCAATCCCGGCCTTGCGCAGCTCGGCCCCGTCCTGCCGCTCTCCACGCCGGTGAAAGTGCCGGACACCGCCAGCGCCGCGCCGCGGACGCTCGACCTCGTGCAGCTGTGGGATTGATAATGGACAAGCATACGATCCCCGACCTGATCGCTGGCCTCTTGGGGCTGCTCGCCGGCCTGTCGCCAGCCGCGCTCGGCGCCGCGGTCAGCCTTGCCTACGAAAAGGGCCTCACATGGGGCGAACGCTTCATCCAGTTCGCGGTCGGCACCTGTGTCAGCTTCTTCGTGTCGCGCGCGATCGGCGCGCTGGTGACGCTCGATCCCTTCGTGCTGCAGGGCATCAGCTTCACCCTCGGCATGATCGCTTTCAAGGCCGCGCCCAAGTTCATCGGCAGCGCGGTCGACGCGGTCGGCGCGCTGCCCCGCGAGATCGGTGATCGCATCATCTCCTGGTTGCCCAAAAAGAAGGATGGACAATGACCTACGACCGGCCCCGGTTGCGTAGCGAGCTGATCCGGGACGAAGGCCTGCGCCTGAAGGTCTATTATTGCACTGCCAGCAAGCTGAGCATCGCGGTCGGCCGCAACCTCGACGACGTCGGCATCCGGCCGCACGAAGCCCGGGCGCTCGGCATCACCAAGTCCGGCGTGATCGCGCGCGGTGTGACCCGCGACCAGGCCATGTTCTTGCTCGACAGCGACATCGACACCGTCGAGGCGCAGCTCGATCATGACCTGCCCTGGTGGCGTAAGCTCGACGGTGTGCGCCAGCGCGTGCTGCTCAACATGACGTTCAACCTCGGCATCAAGGGCATGCTCGGCTTCCGCAACACGCTCGGCATGATCCAGCGGGGCGATTACGTCGCCGCGGCGCGCGGCATGAAGGCGTCGCGCTGGCACAGCCAGGTCGGCGATCGCGCCGTGCGCCTCGAGGCGATGATGGCGACGGGAGTTGCGGCATGATCAGGAAGCTTTTCTCGCTCGCGGCAGGCTGGATCGGCGAACAGACCGGCTGGCTTGTCCTCGTTGCGGTCGGCGCGGTCGGCGCGTTCCTCTACGTCCAGTTTGCCCAGGTCAGCGCCGATCGCGACGCCGCGCTGCACTCGGCCGAGGTGATCTGCGCCGGCGCCGGCGCAGACTTTGCCCCCTCGGTCACCGTCGAGAAGGATGCGAAGGGCAAGCCGGTCGCCGTGGCGCACGCCCGCGGCGCCATTTGCCAGCGCTACGTCGCCCAGCTCGCCGGCTTCAAGGCCGCGACCGTGCAGGCATCGGCCGAGGCGCTCGCCAAGGCGATGAGCGATCACGACGCCAAGAACAACACCGACACCGCGGCTGCCCGACTGGCAGCGGAAAGCGCGCGCGATGCCGCGCTCAGAATGGAGATGGCCGATGCCCAGGCTGAACGCACGAACATTGTCGATCATGAGTGGTTTGCTGCTGTCAACGGCGTTGCCGGGCTGCGCGCACCGGCTGGTGGAAGTGCCGGTCGATAAGCCGGTGCCTGTCGCTGTCGTCGTGAAGGACACGCCCCCGGCCGAGCTGACCCGCTGCGCCGAGCGCCCTGACGGTCTGCCCGAGGATGCCGCCTTGCTGGCGCAGATCCCCACCCGTGCCCGCGCGGGCATCATCCGCTTGGCTAAGGCGTTTGCCCTCAACGCTTCGCAGCTCGACCGGTTGATCGCTTGGAACGAGCCCGGCAGCTGCCCTGCGGCCGCAAAAAAGTGATCAAGCCCGCCAGCCTGCGCCAGCTGTTGCTATCGGCTGTCCCGAATTTGCAGGACAATCCCGAACGCCTGCTGATGTTCATCGATCAGGGGCGGCTGGCGGCGCGGGGCACGCGCAAGCTGGCGTTCGAATATCGCTATAAGCTCAACATCGTCGTGCAGGATTATGCCGGCGCGATCGACGATATCATGGTGCCGATCCTCGCGTGGATCTCAGAAGCCCAGCCCGATCTGCTCGAGCGTGACGAGCGCGAACCCTTCTCGTTTGATTCCGAACTGATGGACGCCAACTCCGCAGATGTGTCGATCGACATCGAGCTGACCGAAGCCGTGCTGGTCGAACGCAAGCCCGGCGGCGGCTTTGACGTCGTGCACGTCCCCGAACCGAGCCGGTGCGACGCGTTCCCCGGCGTGGAAGAGACTGCGAACCTGTGGCAGCTGCTGCTGCGCGATGAAATCGAGCCGTCCGTCACCACGATACCCGAATGAACGACGATCTCGCCGAGATCGAGGCGATCGCCGGCGCGCTCTTGCGCGGGCTGGGCTCGAGCGAGCGCCGCACCCTGCTGCGCCGCATCGCACGCGATATCCAAAAGAGCCAGTCGGCCCGCATCGGCCGGCAGGAGGATCCCGAAGGGCAGAAGTTCGCGGCACGCCGACCGAAGAAGGAAGAGCGGCCCGGAAACCATACGGTCAAATTCCTGTATCCGCGCGGCGATAATGCGCGCCTCGTTCTCATGAAGAGCTGGGTGCACGAAGGCCCCCTGCTAACCGGATACGACATCGAGGCCGGCGGCATTCGCAGCTTCTTCTGGGATCAGGTTGATCGCTGGCTGCCCGTCGATCCGGCCGAGCAGAACAAGGGCGCCGGCAAGTTTCGGCGCCAGGGCAGGATCCGCAACAAAGCGATGTTCCGTAAACTGCGCCAGGCGCGCAACCTGCGCGTCGATGCGACCGATCGCGAGGCATGGATCGGCTTTAGCGGCCGCGCGGCCGAGATTGCGCGTGTTCACCAAGAGGGTGCGCAGGATCGGCCAGCCGCGAAGGCCAAGCCGGTTCGCTACGCGCGGCGCTCGTTGCTTGGTCTCACCAATGCCGAGCGCTCGCGAATCCTTGACATGCTTTTCGATAAGATAAGCGATCCGTAATGACCGAAGCGGCCTGTCCGCTAACGCCCAGTAGCGGACAGTCCGAGGCGCGGGGGGGTGACGGCGAGTTATATGCCGGTTAGGTGAGACCGTTAATGGCGTTCGGAAGTCGATCAGCCTTCAGGAGAGTATCTGTGCTTTTCCACACCATGGTCGGATCGAATGACATTGAACGGTCCAAGCGCTTCTACGACACAGTGCTCAGCACCTTGGGTGCCGGGGAAGGGACGCGGAACATCGCCGACAGCGGCCATACACGTCTGATCTACAATAACGGCAACGGGACCAACTTCATCGTTAGCCAGCCGATCAACGACGAACCGGCAAGCGTCGCCAACGGCAGCACCGTCGCCTTCACCTGCCACTCGCCCGAGCAGGTGAAGCAGCTTCACGATACCGCCGTTGCCGCTGGCGGAACATCAATCGAAGCTCCGCCCGGACCGCGCGACACTGCCTCCTTGGGCACCATCGAACTGGCATATTTTCGTGACCCCGACGGCAACAAACTGTGCGGGATCCATTTTCCTGCCTGATCCGTCCGGCACGGGTCCCCTTCTGACCACAGTGGACCTCGACCATGCGATCCTGCGAATGTCCGCTTTCCATCATAATCGGACGTTCGGCGCGGCTAGCGTAGGCACCATAAGCGGATGCTCCGCTTTCGCCCTAAGCGGCCAGAATGACCCGCTCCGGAGGGTCTCTTGACAACAGACGGACGGCAATGATGAAATTTGGTGGCCTGTAAGGAGGTTACAATGTTCGATGACCAAGACCGCGCCTACTTTGCTCGACGTGCCGCAACGGAAAGAAAATTGGCGTCCGAAGCATCAGACCCTGCGATACGCAAAATCCACGCAGATATGGCGGAAGAGTATCAGCGTATGTCGGAGGGGGCTGAACCCCAATGCTTGGTTCGTCGCCCCGCCGACAAGCCGCTTTTTACGGACGGCAGCTAGCCACCAATTCCGGTCGTTCGACCATAGCGCGTACCTTCTGCGGAGCGGAGGTTGCTACATTGGAGTGATGCGCTCTTGTAGAAACCGTTTCTACAAGAGCGCGGAGTAGCCATGCCGCGCCGTGCGCGACGACATGGCCGCTATGTCCGTCAATCCCGCCAGCACCAACTCAGTCGATCTGTCGCGCCTGCCGGCGCCGGACGTCGTCGAACGGTTGTCTTACGAGCAGCTGTTCGATGAAATGGTCGCTAAGCTGCAGAAGTTCCTGCCCAGCTTCGACGCCACGGTCGACAGCGATCCGGCCGTGAAGGTGCTGCAGGTCGCGGCCTATTTCCGGCTGCTCGATCGGCAGAACTTCAACGATCGCGCGCGGCAGCTGTTCGTTGCCTATGCGACGGACGGTAATCTCGATCAGCTCGGCGCGCTGTTCGGCGTCGCCCGGCTGCAGGTCGCGCCGGCCGATCCGGTCGCCGGCACCGCGGCTGTCTACGAGGATGACGATTCCTATCGTCGCCGCATCGTGCTGGCGCCCGAGAGCTACAGCGTTGCCGGTCCCGAGGCGGCATACATCTACCACGCGCTGTCGGCCGATGCCTCGATCCTGGACGCCAGCGCGACCAGCCCGGCACCCGGCACCGTCCTCGTCTCGATCCTGTCGCGGGGTGGCAACGGCCAGGCGACGCCCGACCAGCTCGATGCGGTCGATGACGCGCTGGCGACCGTCCGCGGTAATCGCAAGCGCCCGCTGACCGATAACGTCATCGTCGCTTCGGCTTCGATCGTCGACTATCTCGTTCAGGCCCGGCTCGTGTTGTTCTACGGCCCCGACGAAACGCTGATGCTCGCGGCCGCGCAGGCTTCGCTTGCGGCCTATCTGCTGTCCTGCCGCAAGCTCGGCCGCGACGTCACGCGCGCCGGCATCACCGGCGCGCTGATGGTCGAGGGCGTGCAGAACGTCGTGCTGACCGCGCCGCTGGCGGACGTCCTGTGTAATGACACGCAGGCGTCCAATTGCGTCGGCCTCGATGTCGCGATCGCCGGCTATGGCGAATAGCCTGCTGCCCCCCAACGCCACGCCGCTTGAGCGCGCGCTGGTGGACGCTGCGGCGCGCGATGGCGACGTGCCGGATCTGCTTGCGTTGTGGAACCCCGAAACCTGCCCGATCGCGTTGCTGCCCTGGCTTGCCTGGGGCCTGTCGATCGACCGCTGGGATCCCGAATGGAGCGAGGATGAAAAGCGCGCCGCGGTCGCCAACGCGATCGACGATCAGCGGCTGAAGGGCACGCGCTACAGCATCGAGCGCGTGCTCGCATCGTTCGATGCGCTGCTCGAGCTGGTCGAATGGTTCGAGGTTACGCCGAACGCCGCGCCCTACACCTTCGAGGTGCGCCTGCCGGTGATCGATACCGCTGGCGTCGCCGGGGGCGGTCGCACCTCGGCCGCAGTCGCCCGCGCGATCGTCACTGAGGTGTCGCGGACCAAGCCGGCGCGCGCGCATTTCCAGCTGGTCCAGCAGCTCCGCGTGGCGGGCACGCCGGCGCCGATCGCTGCGCTCCAGGTCACCAATTATCGCCGCCTGCACCTTGCCGCGACCGATGGTGACGCCGGCACGCCATGGGCTGACCTGCTGCAGGATCAGAACGGCGAGCCGCTCGAGTTCGGCGACACCGGCTTCATCGATGGATCCGCCCTATGACCGCTCTTACTCTCACGCTCACCAATGCCGGCCGCGCTGCGCTGGTCAACGCTGGCGCCGGCGGCACCGCGGCCGTCATCGTGGCCCGGGCCGGGCTGACCGCGACGGCGTTTGTCAGCGCGCCGACGCTCACCGTGCTGCCCGGCGAGTTC
>NZ_JANQBK010000020.1 GCF_025370105.1 Sphingomonas hylomeconis | reverse complement strand
TTCGGCATCATGGCCAGCGTCGGCTCTGCCGCCAGATCGGCCAGCCCGCGCCAGCAGCGCTCCCGGATCGCTATCTGATCCTCCAGCGCCTCTCGCACTTCGGCGAAATTCTTCGCGCCATTACCGATCGCCGCTGTCAGCGGTGAGCACCCATGATTGGGTCGTTTCGTTCCTCAGCCGATGCCCACCCTATGTCGAGCCTGCGAGGCGCTATTAGGCAGAACAAGGCGTAATGCTGTTCCCAATGATAAGCGATTTTCAATGCTCAGCTTGGCCCCCCTCCGCCTGGAAAGGCTGCACACGACTTTCAGCCCGAGGCTCTCCGACTGTTCGAGGTTGAAGCTGCCAATAAATCTCGGTCGGTAAATGCTGTAATCAGATTGTGAATGAACGGCAGGTTTCCGGGAGCGGCTTGTGCCGCCTGGATGGCGATTTATGGGTCATTTCGGCATGCCGGAAAGGCCGCTGGCCTGTCGCAGGCTGTTACCATCAAGACGGTATCCGTCGAGAAACACCGTTTCGACATGGCGCAGGCGGGTGAGGTCCTTCGATACGTCACCGCCGACCAGGATGATGTCCGCCGTCTTGCCGACGGCGATCGATCCGGTGCGATCGGCCATGCCCGTCATGCGCGCCGGCACGATCGTCGCGGTTTGCAGCGCTGCCGCATTGCTTAACCCTGCCTGTTGATACAGCTCCAACTCGCGTACCAATTCGAGGCCGTAGCCATCGGTGCCGGCGACGATCGGTACGCCAGCCTTGTGCAATCGCCCGACCAGCCCGACCATCTTGGCGAAGCTCTTGCGGAAATCGTTTCGCGTCAGGCCATCGAACAACGGATAGCCGCTGATCTTCCAGCCGCGCACGACGGCGGGCGGCGCGACCTCGGCGAACGGCGCATATTCAGGCGAGAGCGCGCTGCCGTCCGACGTCATCAGCGGCTCCCAAACAGTCAGCGTTGGATCGATGATCGTCTTGCGCTCGGCAAGTTCAGCATAGAATGCCTTCATCGCCGGTGAATCGAGATCGACGTCCTTGCCGTATTTGGCCGGGCCTTCCAGCCGCGCCGCGGTGTTCGCCTTGTCGACCACGGCCTGCGGCATCGCCTGCATCATGATGAAGTTGATGTGCGTGACTTCGTCATAGCCGGCGCGCACCGCGTCGAGCGGACGCATGCCTGCGGGAACATGGCCGTTCACATGCAGTCCCAATCTGTGCGCTTCCGCGGCGCCGGGCGCGATCCAGGCCGGGGTCATCGACGTGTAGAATTTGACCCCCCACAGGCCGGCGGCCTTGATCTTGTCGACCGCGGCGATCGTTTCCGCTGCCGACGATACGGTCAGCGCGCCCTGCGCGGCGAGCGGGTCCTTGCGATCGATGACAACCGAAACCTTGCCATCTGGGGCGAGGAGGTCGCCGGCGGCGCGGCGCTTGAGGATGCTCAACGCGTCCTCGATTTCCGATCCCGGGCTGCGATAATTGGTCATGCCGGTGGCGAGATTCTGCAGCAGCGACCAATCGTCGCCGACATGCTGGTGCGCGTCCCACAGCCCAGGCGACAGCGTCTTGCCGCGGCCGTCGAGCACCGTCGCCCCCGTCGGCGCCGTGATCGAGCCCCCCGCGCCGACCGCGGCAACCTTGCCGTCGGCGATCAGCACCGCCCGGTCCGGCACATAGGTGCCGGCGATCGAATCGAACATCAGCACGTGATCGATCAAGGTCGGCGTACGGTTTGCCGGTGTCAGGAATTGATTTGCGATATCGCGCACCATCGCGGCGGTCGCCTTGTCCTGCACGTCCTTCAGGATCGGGCCGGCCTTCTCATAGCCCTCGGGGAGCAGCGACATGCCGCCGGCATTGCCGAAATAGCGGTTCTGCTCGTCGAGCCAGACGGGGGAGGGGGCGAACCCGTAGCCGCGAATGAAGGCGAGCCTGACCGTCTTCGGCCCCGCTGGACCGTCGATCTTGTGCGTCGCGCCGATCGTCAGCGTGGCATGGCCGGTCGGCAGCAGATCGACGCCCTTGTCGCCCGCGGCGACCAACGCCTCGATGTCATGCTCGCTCGCCAGCCACGGACCGCCATAGGTGTTGTAGCGCCGGCCGGTGAACGGCGCATTCCCGGAATCGACCGACGTTTTCCAGCGCGCGACGCCGCCGGGATCGACGGTGAAGCTCTCGGTCGCGTCGCCGCTATCGGTATAGCCGCGGATCGAGATCGCGATCGGCCGCTTGTCCGGCCCGAGCGTCATGGTCTCGTCGGTCTCGGTGATCCAGCCGCGCAGCGACATCGTCATGCGATAGGCGATCTGCCCGTCGGGCAAGGTCCATGACCAGATGTCGCCATGCTTCCCGGCGATCGAGCTGATCGTATAATGCCGCGCCCCCGCCGGGGCCGTCAGCAACTGCTCCTTCGTTGCCTGGGTCGGCGCGGGTGCAGCCGGCTGAAGCGGCGCGTGCGGTGCTGCGATCGCCGAAGGCGCCGCCGCGACCAGCAGCGATGCCAATAGTATCTTACGCATCGGTCGATCCCCCAATCTGTAGCGTCAGACTGGCAAGCCGACACCGGTTGCGCAAGGCCTGCTTGCTGGTGAGGCAAAGGCCACTTGGCAGCGGCGAGGGGGCAGGCACAACGCATCATGCTTTCCATCCTTCTCGCGCTCGCCGTCCAAGCGGCAGTACCCGCTCCGACCCCGCTCGCCGCATCGGTACCACAACCCGCCGCGGCACGGCGCTGGCCGACCAAGGAGGCCGACTTTCGCATCCGCGACTTCCGCTTCGCGTCGGGCGAGACGCTGGCGGACCTGCGCATCCATTATACGACGCTGGGCACACCGCACCGCAATGCACGCGGCGAGATCGACAATGCGGTGATGGTGCTTCACGGCACCGGCGGCACCGGCAAGCATTTCCTGGTGCCGCAATTCGCCAACGAACTTTACGGCCCGGGCCAGCCGCTCGACATCAGCCGCTACTGGATCATCCTGCCCGACGGGATCGGCCACGGCCAATCTTCCAAGCCGTCCGACGGGCTACGCATGAAATTTCCACGCTACGATTATGCCGACATGGTCGAGGCGCAATACCGCCTGCTGTACGACGGGCTGGGCATCCGCCGCATGCGGCTGATCATGGGCACGTCGATGGGGTGCATGCACGGCCTGCTATGGGGTGAAACCTATCCCGATTTCGCGCGCGCCCTGATGCCGATGGCATGCGAGCCGGTGCCGATCGCCGGACTGAACCGAATGTGGCGGCAATTGCTGATCGACGGGATCAAGGCCGATCCGGTCTGGGCGCGCGGCAATTACACAGCGCAGCCGATGCAAGGGCTGCGTACGGCGCAGACGGCCTTGTCATCGCGGGTGCGGCGCCGCTCAATCTGCAGGCGCTGTACCCGACGCGGGAGGGCGCCGCCGCGTTCGCACAAGATCGCGTCGCCAAGGCCTTGCCGCTGCTCGATGCCAACGATCTGATCTACCAGGTCGATGCGTCGCGCAGCTATGATCCGTCCGCGAAGCTCGCCGCGATCACCGCACCGCTCGTGTGGATCAATTCGGCCGACGATCGGCGGCGAACCAGCCACGAAATGACAATGCTGCGTAGAACAGGGCGACGTCCACGAACCCAGCCTCGCGCATGACGTCTTCTTCCGCTGCTGGAGCGATCAGCGGCAGGCGTTCAGTCATCATTTTTCCGGTGGCCCGAGCCTTTGCCGGGTCGGACGCAGCACGGTCGCCGAATGCGGCGGAGCGCGCCATCCAGCGTTCGGGATCGTCGCTGGGCGGCGCGTGATGGGCCACCACGATCCGCCCGCCCGGTTGCAGGCGACGCCGGATCTCCCGCAACGTCTGCAGCCGTTCGTCCCGGTCAAGAAAATGAAGCACCAGCAGGCATGTCGCGCCGTCGAAGCGCTCAGGCGGCGACTGATCGACCGTGCCCGCAACGAGCGTGACCCGATCGGCGAACGGCAAGGCGGCTTGCCGCGCAAGATCCAGCATGGCGGGCGAGGGATCGACACCGGTAAAGCACCAGTTCGGCTGTGCGTTTGCCATGGCGGCGAGCTCCAGCCCCGCCCCCCGCGCCGACCACCAGGATCCGGGCATCCCCCGGCGCCTGCTCGGCAAGCAGCAATGTTGCCATACGGTGGAGATCGGCCATCCCAGGGACCTTGCGACGCGTCTCCGCTGCGTAGGATGCGACGGCGACCGGGTCCGCAAATGGCGAGGATGTGCGTTGCGTCATGCCCACCGTTCCTCGATCAGGCAGCCAGTGGCTCGAACACCAGCGACTGGTGGAGCGAGACACCTGCAGTCACGCCATCGGCAGCCGCCCAACTAGCGTTATGCGGCGCCCGCGCAGCATCGCCGGCCGCATATACACCAGGGACAGTGGTCAGCTTCGCCGCATCGGTACGGATCACCGGGCCGAACGGGCCGTCGTCCAGGGCGCAGCCGAGCTGCTCGGCAATCGAACTGTTGAGCCGAGAGCGTGGCGCGAGATAAAGTGCCTCGATCCGGGCCTCGCGACCATCCGCGAGCAGCAGCGACGACAGCGCCGTACCGTTGCCGCGCAGCGCCACGATCGGCGCCGGTTCGATGGCGACGCCGCGACGCGCCAGCTTCGCCTGCATCTCGGCATCCGGCATGTCACCGCCGCTCAGATACAAGGTGGTCGGGCCCCAATCGGCAATGAGCAGCGCCTGATGCGCCGACATCGGCATCGTCTGCAGAACGCCCAGACGCTGACCGCCATATTCGAAGCCATGGCAATACGGGCAGTGCAGCACGCTCTTGCCCCAGCGCTCGGCCAGCCCGGGCACTTCCGGCAGCACGTCGGAGATGCCGAAGGCCAATACCAGCTTGGCCGCGGTCAACGTCTCGCCGCTAGCCAGCGATACCGCGAAGCCGCCGGTGATGGGCGATGCGCCAGTCGCTGCGCCTTCCACGGTGCGGACGGTCGGATACAGTTCGAGCTGCGCCCGCGCGCCCGCGATCATGCTGAGCGGCTCGTTGCCGTCCTGTCCAAAGAAGCCGTGCGAGGCGTCGGCGAAGCGGTTGCGCGGGGCGCCAGCGTCCACAACGCAAACCGAGCGGCGCGCGCGGGCGATGTGCATGGCGGCGGACAGGCCGGCAAAGCTACCTCCGATGACGAGGGCATCATGCTGCATGAACAGTCTCCAGATCGATCGATTTGCCGCTCGCGATGATGCGCGCGTGGAAGTCGGCGCTCAGCCCGGCGAGCGTCACGCTGCCGAAGCGCTCGAGCAGCAGCGCCTCTGCATCGGCATAAGCGCCATTCAGCGCGGCGTTGACGGCCTGCTCGACCAGGCAGCCGGGGGCATCCGTGCGGTTGCCCATCGCGAACAGCGCCGGGCTGCCGAGCGCGGCGTAGACGTCGCGCAGCGTGATCGCGGCAAGGTCACGCGCGATCGTCCAACCGCCGCCATGCCCCTTTTCCGAGCGCACGAAGCCGGCATCGCGCAGGCCGGCCATGATCCGGCGGATCACCACCGGATTGCTCTGCATCGCTCTGGCCATCGCTTCCGATGTGACCGGGCTTTGCGTCTCGGCCATGTGGAGCAGGACGTGCAGCACGCCCGATAATCTGCTGTCGCGCTTCATGTAACTTCATATGTTGCGAGGGTGGCGCAGTGTCAAGCCCGTCGCGACATTATGTCGCGGGAGAGGCAGCATTGCCGTTCAGCACGGCTATGCCGACAGCGCGATAAAGCCGGCCGCCGCCGAGATCGAAAAGGGCTTCCGCGCAGCACCGACGCAAGCACCCCCCGACCAGCGCTAGGGGCACCCCCGTGAAGGGATCGCAGCATCGCGAAGATTTCCGAGTGCGCCGAACAGCAACAGCATGATCAGCGCGAAACAGGCCGGGACGACCGAGGCCGGCCGGTTGCGGGCGGAGTCGGGGTTTTCGAACTGACGCCATAGTCCAGCCGGAGGCGGGCAGGGAGCTGGACCTGGCTGGCGATCACCGCCTGCGCCTCGGCGACGACACTCGAGACGTCGCGCCCGCGGACATTGGCCTTGACGACCACGCGGCGCTTGCCGTTCTCGCGAATGATCTGCGCCGGGCAACCCACCCGAAGCCGGTCGGTCGTCAAATCCGCGCTCTAACCTAGCCTTGAGAAACCGAGCTCCAGTCCAATCCGAACCGGGCGAGGTATTTCTTGAGCCGGTCGGCGTCATTGGCGGTGCTACGCCGCGCTCGTGAGACAGAAAATAGCGAGCGGCCGGCTTCGGAAAGCGAGCGACTGTTGCGGCAGATGCGGATCGTCTCGGCCAGCTGGACGCGGTCGAACGGGTCGATCTCGGCGAGCGCGGCGTCATCCAGGAGTTCGGCCAACACCCCTGCGCCATCGTCCGTCTGCGCCGACCACAGCCGCTGCAGCCGCACAATCTCGGCATTGACGCAGTCCATGTCGATGCGCCCCTTTGGCGAGAGCGTCGCCATGCGCGTCACGCTGGCGGCCAAGTCGCGGAAGTTGCCGGGCCAGCGTGCATCGGGCGCCGTCGCGAACGCCAGATAGCGTTGGCGCGCCTCCTTGTTGAAGCTGGCGCGGTCGCCTTCGCGCTCGGCGAAGCGGTCAAGTTCGTACTCGAGATTGGGCTCGATATCCTCGCGCCGATCGGCGAGGCCGGGGAGCGTGAAGGTCCACAGGTTGAGCCGCGCATAGAGATCGTCGCGAAATGCGCCGGCTGCGACGGCTTCCCCCAGGTCGCGGTTGGTGCCGGCGATCAGCTGGAACTCGGACGCCGCTTCCTTGTCTGAGCCCACCGGCAAGAAGCGCTTGTCCTCTATTGCGCGGAGAATCATCGCTTGTTCGTCCAAGCCCAGTTCGCCGATCTCATCGAGGAACAGCATACCCTTGTCGGCGGCACGCAGCAGCCCCGGGCGATCCGCGACGGCACCCGTGAAGGCGCCCTTGCGGTGGCCGAACAGCGCGGACATCGCGCCGTCGCCTTTCAGCGTTGCGCAGTTCACCTCGACGAACGGCCCGGCGACTTGATGCTTCGATTTCTTGAGCTCGTAAATGCGGCGCGCCAGCAGGCTCTTGCCCGCACCCGTCGGCCCCATCAGTAGGATCGGGGCCTTGGATCGCAGCGCCACGCGCTCGATTTCGTCGATCATGCGGTTGAAGGCGGCATTGCGCGTATCGATGCCGGATTTGAGGAAGGACGCGCTTTCCGCACTCGCGACGGCAAACCGCGTTGCGATACTGTCGTAGCGTGAGAGGTCGAGGTCGATCGTGTTCCAGGTGCCTGCCGGGTTGATCGATCCGCGCTCCGGCTGCGTCTGCAACAGCCTCCCTGGTAAATAGCGCGCCTCGGTCAGCAGGAAGAGGCAGATCTGCGCGACGTGCGTCCCGGTGGTAATGTGGACGAGATAATCCTCGACCTCGGGATCGAATGGCTCGGCGCGGGCGAAGTCGAGCAGCTTGCCGTACACTTCCTCGAAATCCCACGGGTCCGTGAAGTCGAGCAAGCGCAGTTCGACCGTTGTCTCGGGCGAGACCGAGGCGATGTCTTCGGCGACATAGGCGGCAAGGCGACTGTGTGGGCTGCCGTGGATCAGGAGAAAGCGATCGACGCGCAGATCCTCGTGCATCGTTACGCCGACGCTTGGCCGCCACTTGTTCCAGCGCGACGGACCGAACTTGGCAGCGTCGAGCGTCGATCCCAAGAATCCAATGACGGTGCGTGGCTTCATCCTTATCCCATAAGATAAAATGCTATCGCGATCGATACAAATATTTGCGGTTTGTGAGGGGCACTTATTTCACAGTTCCGCCCATCCCGATAATATCATACGTAAAATCAGTATCTTAATGTTTTGTCGGGCGACGCAAAGAGCGACTGGCACGCCTCCTGCTGAGTGTCATGCATCGAGTGAGGCGATATTTCGGCCTTCTCGGTAGCGGACCGGACACGGGGCGGCTGGAATGCGCCAGCCGCCCCCGAACGGCAGAATTCGAGGAGTTGGACAATGGCCAACAAGGGACTTTTCGCCTCGGCAGTCGCCAGGCTGATGCAGCCACGGCCTGATGCCGTGAACCGTGAGGGCGCACCGGCCTATGCCTATGGCCCCGAGGCGAAGCTGGCGCAGCTTGCTGCCACGGGAACGCTGGCGGATACTTTCTATGGCGCTGCCGAGATGCAGCTTGCCGATGTGCTGGAGGCAGCCAAGGCAGTCGATCCGTATTTCGTGGCGCAAGCTGCGATCTACGCTCGCAAGTCAGGCGCGATGAAGGACATGCCGGCGGTGCTGGCGGCGTACCTCACGGTCGCCGATCCCGATCTGGCGGTGCCGGTCTTCGGGCGCGTGATCGACAACGGGCGGATGCTGCGGAACTTCGTGGCAATCATGCGGTCGGGGCAGGCCGGGCGGACGTCGCTCGGCACGCGGCCGAAGCGGTTGGTTCAGCGCTGGCTGGAGCAGGCGTCGATGGCGGAGCTGATGGCGGCGGCGACGGGCAAGGATCCGAGCCTCGCCGACATCGTCCGGATGGTTCACCCCAAGCCGGCCGATGCCACGCGCAAGGCCTTCTATGGCTGGTTGATCGGACGTCCTTATGACGTCGCCGCTCTGCCCGCCGAGATCGCCGCGTTCGAGGCCTGGAAGGCGGATGCTTCCCTGCCGCTGCCGCCGGTGCCGTTCGAATGGCTCACCGCGTTTCCGCTGACTGCGGAAAATTGGGCCGAGCTGGCGACGCGAATCGGGTGGCAGGCGCTGCGGATGAACCTCAACACGCTGGCGCGTAACGGGGCGTTCGGCGTTGTGGGGGTCACCGAAGCGGTTGCGGCTCGGCTCGCCGACCCTGCGGCGCTCGCGAAGGTCGGGCCGATGCCCTATCAGTTGATGGTGGCATTGGGTCAGGTCGGCGAGGGCGTGCCGCTCAAGGTCCAGGCGGCGCTCGAGGACGCGCTCGAGCAATCGCTCGCAGCGGTGCCGCTGGTGCTTGGCCGCGTGGTGGTCTGCCCCGACGTGTCGGGATCGATGAAGTCGCCGGCGACGGGCTACCGCAAGGGGGCTTCGTCCACGGTACGCTGCATCGATGTCGCGGCGCTGGTCACAGCGGCAATGCTGCGGACCAATCGTGATGCGCGCGTGATGCCGTTCGAGCAGTCGGTCGTGAAGCTTAAGCTCGATGCCAAGGCCCGCGTCGCCGTGAATGCGGCGAAGCTGGCGGCGGTCGGCGGGGGCGGGACAAATGTCTCGGCACCGCTGGCGATGCTGAACGCGGAACGGGCTAGTGTCGATCTGGTGGTGATCGTCTCCGACAATGAGTCGTGGGTCGATGACACTCGGCACGGGTCGACGGCAACGATGGCGGAGTGGGACAAGCTGAAGCGCCGGAATCCGGACGCCAGGCTCGTCTGCGTCGACATCCAGCCATACGGGACGACGCAGGCACAGAGCCGGGCGGACATCCTGAACGTCGGGGGCTTCTCCGACGCCGTGTTCGACACGATTGCGCGCTTCGCCGCTGGCGAAACGCGCGACTGGGTCGAAATCATCAAGCAGACGGAGGTATGAACTAAGGGTCGTGGCGAATGCAGGTGGGACTACACCTCCACAGACAGGTCCGACGAGTAAAGCGCCTCAGCGCCGGCAACGGACTGAGGAGATGCGGGTTCGAATCCCGCCGCTGGAACGTAGCTTAAGGACCGCCGTCTCACCGTTCCTCGTCGCCACGGCCCAACGAATATCATGGCGAATGCCGGGAAGGACTACACTACGAATGCGGGGGTCGCGGGTCCAAATCCCGCCTGCTCGAAAGAGTGGTAGCTCAGTCTGGATAGAGCACCGGTCCTTTAGGGGACGGTCTTTCCCAACTCTCGTCGCCGTGGACGAGATCAACATGGCGAATGCCTGACGGACTACATGCCTGTCACGCTCCAGATGCGGGTTCGAATCCCGCCGCGCCTTTGGGTGCGTAGCTCAACGGTAGAGCAGGAACGTCCGTCAAACACCTGGTCGCCATGACCGAACAATGCTGGCGAATGCCGGCGGGACTACATCGGTAAAGGCCGAAAGGCCGAGCGGTTCGAATCCGCCCCGGAGCAATCTGGGATGTCCCGCTTTACCTCGTCGCCAGCACCGAACCGAAAACGTCGGCGAATGCCGGCGGGACTACAGGTCAGAGCGCCTGCCGCAAGGCAGGAGGTCGGCGGTCCAACTCCGCCTCCAGGTGACTGGATAGCTCAGGGAAATGTCTCGCCAACCCTCGTCGCCGACACCATGATTATGATGAGGAGGTCGCGATGACCGAAGCACTGTATGATTACCAGCACGTCGAAGGCGGCGTGCCGATCAAGATGTGGACGCGGGGCGTACCGGTCGAAGACGGTGCGCGGGCGCAGCTTGCCCGCGCGGCGCAGATGCCGTTCGTGTTCAAGCATGTCGCGGTGATGCCCGACGTCCATATCGGCATCGGCGCGACCGTTGGCTCGGTGATTCCGACCAAGGGGGCGATCATCCCGGCGGCGGTCGGCGTCGACATCGGCTGCGGCATGATGGCGGCGCGGACCTCGCTGGTGGCAAGCGATCTGCCGGACAATCTGGAAGCGATCCGCTCCGCGATCGAACGCGCCGTGCCGCATGGCCGCGACGTGAAGCAGGGCAAGCGCGATCCCGGTTCGTGGGGTGACCCGCAGCCGGCGATCGTCGACGCCTGGGCGACGCTTGCGGAGCGTTTCGGGCGGATCGTCGCGAAATATCCGAAGCTCGCCAAGACCAACAACCTCGTGCACCTCGGGACGCTCGGCACCGGCAACCACTTTATCGAGCTGTGCCTCGATACGGAGCAGCGGGTGTGGATCATGCTGCACTCGGGCAGCCGCGGCGTGGGCAATGCGATCGGCACGTTCTTCATCGAACTGGCCAAGCAGGACATGCGCAAATGGTTCATCAACCTGCCCGACGAGGATCTCGCCTACTTCCCGGAAGGGACTGACCATTTCGACGATTATGTCGAGGCGGTCGGCTGGGCGCAGGACTTTGCGGCACTCAACCGGCGCACGATGATGACCAATGTCATCCGCGCGCTTCGGGGTCAGATCGCCAAGCCGTTCGACGCGGAGATGGAGGCGGTCAACTGCCACCATAACTACGTCCAGCGCGAGAACCACTTCGGCCAGAACGTGCTCGTCACCCGCAAGGGCGCGGTGCGCGCCGCAAAGGGCGTGATGGGGATCATCCCGGGTTCGATGGGCGCCAAGTCGTTCATCGTGCGTGGGCTGGGCAACCCGGAATCGTTCGACAGTTGCTCGCACGGTGCCGGTCGCGTGATGAGCCGGACGGCGGCCAAGAAGCTGGTGACGCTCGATGAGCACATCGCCGACACGGCGGGCGTCGTCTGCCGCAAGGACGAGGGCGTGATCGACGAGACGCCCAAGGCCTACAAGCCGATCGAAGCCGTGATGGCCGCGCAGGCGGACCTGGTCGAGATCGTCCACACCCTGAAGCAGGTGGTGTGCGTCAAGGGCTAGCCCTTGACGTGCACCGCCACCGGGAGGCCGTGATGGCCGAAGATGTCAGTGCATGGCGACAATCAGGCGCGATCTACATCTGGCGATATGCTGTACCGAAGCGCAATCGTAAAGGTTGGCATTTCTCTGCTGACCCGACTGGCTGCGCCTCGGTTGTCGATTTGATCGAGCGGATGACGGCTGCAGACGTCGCTTGCCACCGGACGCTTTCGCTTGCGCGCGTGTCAGCAGATATTTGGGGCGTGCCAAACTTTGGGCCGCCGAAGGCGGATCGGTTCGAGAAGTTGCGGATCAATTATCTTCCTGCGGCCAGCGATCTGACTCTGCTCGAAAATGAGGGCAGGCTAGATCTGACAATGGGCATGGAACTGTCGAATAGCCTGAAGGGCGCGTTTGTGGATGTTGGTATCGGGGACGGAGATTTCGGCATCGGTACGTCCGACAAGAAAAATGCCGAGACGTGGAGTTTCTGGTGGATGCCGCGCATCAATTGTCATGACGGGAAACGACTGTGATCATCATCGACGGATCGGAAGGCGAAGGCGGGGGGCAGATCGTGCGCAACGCGTGCGCGCTGTCGCTCGTCACCGGGCAGCCGTTCCGCATCACCAATGTCCGCGGGAAGCGCTCCAAGCCTGGCTTGATGCGTCAGCACGTCACCGCGATCGAGGCGGCGCTTGCCGTCGGCGGGGTGCATGCCGAAGGTGTTTCGGTAGGATCGTCGGAGATTGCCTTCACGCCCGGCCGAGTCACGCCGGGCGAGTATCGGTTCGCGGTCGGCACCGCTGGTAGCACCAGCCTGGTCTTCCAGACCCTGCTGATGCCGCTGCTGCTTGCCGACGCTCCTTCGCGGCTGGTGCTGGAGGGTGGTACGCACAACATGCTCGCACCGCCGTTCGATTTCATGGCGCGGGTGTTCGTGCCCGTCGTGCGGCGCATGGGCGGGCAGGTCGAGATGCGGTTGACGCGGCACGGCTTCTACCCGCGCGGCGGCGGCCGGATCGAGGTGGACATCGCACCCGGCAAGCTCGCGCCCATCGATTGCCTTGATCGCGGGGCGTTGCAGTCGGTCTCGGCGACCGCGATGTTCGCCGCGCTCGCGTTCGACATTGCCGAGCGTGAGATCAAGACCGCGCGGAGGCTTCTGCCGGACTGGCCAGAAGACGCCTTCGCCGTGCGGGAGCTTCCTGCCGAGCAAGGCCCCGGCAACGCGCTGCTGCTGGAGGCGGCGTTCGAACATGGCGCCGAGATCGTCACCGGTTTCGGCAAGCTCGGCGTATCAGCGGAATCGCTTGCGAAGACCGCCGCGCAACGCATGGCGGGTTTCCTCGCCACCGATGCGTTCGCGGGGCCGTATCTGGCAGACCAGCTGTTGATGCCGTTCGCGCTTGCAGGCGGTGGCAGCTTCACCACGGTCAAGTTCAGTCAGCACAGCCTGACGGCGGCGAATATTATCGAGCGCTTCACGGGGCGCCGCACTACCTTCGCGGTACGGGAAGGGGAGTCCAACCTCGTCACGATACGATAGTTGTCGCGGCGGCGCTTTTGCGGTAACGGCGTCGCCGCGGACACTTTCACGTGTTTGCATCGGAGATATGCATTGCTGGCCATTACAACCATTCGGGGCGTCGCGCCCGCCGGTTTTCAGCCCTTCTCGTAAGCGTCCCACGACGCTGCGGCCGGGCGGGATCACCCGCGGCCGCGTTTCGAAACATCTGAAATTCGAAAGAGCCTGACAGGCGCGCTTTGTCGCGTCCGGTCGAGGCCGGTGGGACATCATGGACGAACATCATATCGTCCGGAGCATCTTGCTCCGGATCGGTCGCGGCATGCCCGCAACCACATCGATCGCCAAGGCGGTCACCGAATGGGCGCAGCCGCACGCTGACTGGCTCCTCGCAGGCGAAAATCCGGAGGGCGAGCTTGGCTGGGACGCGTTGCTCAAAGGCATTGCGTGCGCCGAGGCTGGAGAAAAAACGCCGCCACAGGCGCTACGCCTCGCGGTCGAACTCGCGCGCCGACTTGGGCTCGGGGCGGTCGATAGCGCACTGCTCGAACTGATGGTCGCTTGCGACCGGTTCCAGCGCGTATCGTCGCTGGCCGAGATCGCGGCGCGGCACGGGCGCGACTTGCCAACCCTGCTCGGGATACTGGCGGGGGCGGACCCGCAGGACGCCGAGCGCGCGGTGCGGCAAAGCCCGGTGCTGCGCCTGGGCTTGGTCGGCTTCGTCTCCGATTGGCAGGGCGTGGTCGAGATCGACATCCGCTGGCCGCTCGAGCGCTTGCTCGACCGCGCGCCTGCATCGGGTGCCGAGATGATCGACGTGCTGGTTGGCGCGCGCCAGACGGCAACGCTGACGCTCGATGACTTTGTCCACGTTGCCGATGCCGCCTTCCTCGTGCGCCTCCTGCGCGGCGCCGTGAGCGAACGCGCGGCCGGCATCAACATCCTCATTCACGGACCGCCCGGCACCGGAAAGACCGAACTCGCCCGGACGCTGGCGGCGGCGGCGGGCGTCGAGATGCGCAGTGTCGCCGAGGCCGACGAGGACGATAACGAGCCCACGCGCCGGGAACGGGTCGGTGCGCTGCGGCTTGCGCAACGCTTGCTCGGCCCGCGCGGCGATGCGGCGCTGCTGTTCGACGAGATGGAAGATCTGATCGGTGACAGCCAGCGTTCCGACGGCGACTGGTTCTCGCGGCGCGAAGGCAGCAAGGTGTTCGTCAACCGGATGCTGGAAACCAATGCCGTGCCGGTGATCTGGACGACCAATGCGATCGGCAATATCGACGATGCGATCCTGCGGCGGATGAGCTTTGTGCTGAAGCTCGGCGCGCCGCCGCGGCGGACGGCGTTGCGGATGCTGGACCGGATCGCGCGCGACGAGGGCGTGCAGCCCGGTGATGGATTCGTTGGCCTGATCGACCGCGCCCCGGAAACCGCATCCGTTTTGCGCGTGGCGGCGCGTGCGGCGCGGCTGGCCGACGACGGGGACGGCGGCGTCCGCGCAGCGACGGCGCTTGTCCGGGCGTTGCGCGGTGCCGAGTTGCCGCTTGACAGCCCCGGCGCGCTCGATCTCGAACTGTTCGAAACCGATCGCCCGCTCGCACCGCTGTTCGCCGCGATGCGCGATAGCGAAACGCCTGACGTGTCGCTGTTGCTCACTGGTCCGCCGGGGACGGGCAAAACCGCGCTCGCGCATCACCTGGCCCGCGCGCTAGATCGGCCCTTGATCGTGAAGCGTGCTTCCGATCTGCTGTCCAAATGGGTCGGCGAGACCGAAGCACAGATTGCCGAAGCGTTCGCCGAAGCGCGACGGCAGGAGGGCGTGCTGCTGTTCGACGAAGCGGATTCGTTGCTGTTTGACAGGACGCGGGCGCATAATAGCTGGGAGGTCGGGCAGGTGAACGAGTTGCTCACCTGGCTGGACCGGCATCCACTGCCGGTGGTCGCGGCAACCAATCATCCGGACTCGCTCGATCCGGCGACGCTGCGGCGTTTTGTTTTCAAGCTGGATTTACGGCCGCTGGGACGGGAGCGGGCGGCGCGTGCCTTCGTTCGCTTCTTCCACTGCACCGCGCCGAAGAGTTTGGCAGAGGTGACCAACCTGACCCCGGGCGATTTTGCCGTGGTTGCACGTCAGCTTCGCCATGCCCCGGCGCTTGATACGTACGACATTGTCGATCGGCTTCGGTACGAAAGCTTGGTGAAACCAGAACGATCTGGACGGGTCGGTTTTGATCTGGGTGGCAGTTCTCGGTGATAGCGCTCGTTGCGACACTATGACTGCGCTGACGCGGTCGCCGCCGAAGATCTGCCAAGCCGCAAGCGGCCCAGGACCTGTCGTTCCGCGGTGCCGGTCTGGCGGACGTCGGCTCCTCGCGAGGTATGCCCTTCGAATTGTCGCGGGGACGGCAGAAAAGTCCCCGATTCACGTCGTCCCCAAGGCTAATATCCGCGTATGGAGCAGGGCAGACTGCCACATGAACAGATGACTATTTTGGGAAGCGCTGAGATGATCGCGAATGTCAAAAATTGGGTCGTGACTGCCGCGGCAGGCAACGACCAGCTCAAGACATTCAGCGTCGTTGATGTGAGCGTCGGCTTTTAATGAAACTCGTCATTCGGGGCGCGCAAGCCGGCTGATTGGCTTGCGCCCATTTCGCGATGTTCATGTCTATAACGACGCATTCTAAAATCTGCCGCTGCTCCATTTCGCTGCGAAGGGCGCGACTCAGCTTACAGTTCCTAGACCACTTATATGATCCAGGAAGATGCGAACCCGTTCCGGCAATGTTTCCGATCGCCCAACATAAACGGCGTGGAAGGCCTCCGTCGCCGGCAGAAATACGCCGGGCAACAGCTCTATCAGTCGACCTTCGGCGAGGTCTGTGCGGATCGTGAAGCCTGCAAGCCGCGCAGGGGCCACGCCTGCGAGCGCGAGTCGTCGGATATCGGGCAAGCAGCGCCTAAACGGTCTTTCGTTCATGTGGGCGAGCCGGGTGCCGAGCGACCGTTGAATGTTGAAAGCGGTGATTACGCTTTCGCGTTAGCGATCGCGGTAAGTTGGCGTTCGTTCAGCGGGTAAATACGAGGGCTGCACGGCCCGTCTGGATGGAATCCGGACTGACTGCATTCTTGTACATCAATGACTTACCCGGACGTTCGTTTTGGTACTGGTCCGTCCGTTAAACCTTTAAACCCATGCCGCTGAATCCTTGGTCCGGGGGTTCCCGAAGGCACCCTACCTCTCGGTGGCGTACATCGTTCGATCAACAGCAGAACACTGTTGCGTTCGACAACCCCGCCGATTATCTCATAGCAATCGATTGCAAACAAGCTTGCCGCGATAGGCGGAGGCAGAGAGGATGATGGATGCGCGCCGCGCCTGAAACGCTGTCACGATACTCTGCCCAACCAGGCATGATTTCGATGCTCTCCAGCCTCTACTTCATCAGTTGAACACAGGAAGACAGCCATGAAATTTCAACTCTATACGGCGCTTGCCGTCGTATTGTGCGGGCCGGCTACTGCTTCCATGGCGCAAGGCGCACCAATGGCTGGTGCGCTAAAGGTCGGCGCCGCCAAAGTGGATGTGACGCCGGCCGGCGCGGATATGCCCAAGAACATGCTTGGCGTACTTGATCCGATCAATGTACGCGCCATCGTCTTGGATGACGGAAAGACGCGCGCGGCGATGGTCACCGTGGATGCCGGTGCGGTCGGGACGGACACCTGGCAGCGGGTGAGCGCGCGCGCTGCGCGCGAGCTGCGCATTCCCGCGACGCAATTCCTGCTGACCGCGACGCACACGCACAGCGCGCCGTGGCTGCGCGGCGATGCATATGAAGGCAAGATCTTCGAAGCGGTGCGCAAGGCGGCGGCCGCGATGAGGCCGGCGCGGATGGCGTACGGCACCGGCGTTTCGTACATCAACGTGAACCGCAACATCATCGATCCGCAGACGCATCGCTGGTGGGAAGGCCCGAATTACGATGGCCCGTCCGACAAGACGGTGGCGGTTGTGCGGTTCGAAACGCCGGCCGGCGCGCCGATCGCGATCTATTACAATTACGGCGTGCATGCCGTGCTGACCGGAAATCTGGATATGATCAGCGCCGATCTGCCCGGGGCGGCATCGAACTATATCGAGGACTCGCTCGGGGGGGATGCGGTGGCGGTCTATTCGAATGGCGCGGCGGGCGATCAGAACCCGATCTTCTTCCAGCAGACCTATGATCTGCGCGCGATCCGCATCGCCGATTACGCCAAGCGTGGCGAGGATATCAGCAACGCGATGCCGCCGGGCGGGACGGGAATGGATCGCAACAATCCGCGCGTCGCCACGCTGATGAAGCAGCAGAAACAGATGGCGCTGTCGATGGGGCAGATGCTGGGCGAAGAAGTGCTGCACGTCGCGCGCGCCAGCCTTGAACGGCCGGTGACCGAGGCGCGGATCGCGGGCGCGCAGAAGACGGTGACCTGCCCGGGGCGGAAACGGCTCGATCAGGGCCGCGCGGGCTATGCCGGCACGTATCAGGATGCCGATCCGATCGACCTGCGGCTGAGCCTGCTCAAGATCGGCGATACGGTGATCGGCGGCGTGAACGGCGAGGTGTTCACCACGATCGCGCAACGCTTCAAGCGGGAATCGCCGTTCAAGCACACGATGATGACCACGCTGACCAACGGCATGGCGGGATCGGGTTATATCCCCAACGATGCGGCGTTCGCGTACAATACGTTCGAAGTGGTGTCGTCGAAGCTGAAGCCTGGTTGCGCGGAGACAGCGATCGTCGATGGGTTGCTGGATCTGATCGACACGGTCGACGCCAAGTAAGGCCTGCGGTTGACGTCGCCACCACGGGGTGGCGACGGGAAATGCTGCTCGTCATGCGCTGAACCTCAGCGGCCGGCCGCGTTCAGTGCCGCCTGGGCCAGGGCGATCGCCCCCAGCGGTCCCGCTTCGGTGCCCAATCCGGCCAATTGGAGGATCTGTTCGGCGCTGCCGGTATAAAGGAATGGCAGATAGGTGCCGAGCCGATCGACCACCATCTCGCGCACCCATGGCAGCAGGAACGGGCGCGAGAGGATTACGCTGCCGCCAAAGAGGATGCGCTGTGCCGCGGTGGTGAGCAGGATTGTGCCGCACAATTCGGCGATGTCCGCCGCGACGTGCCGCCATACGGGATGCGTATCGGCTGCGTAGGCGGGATCCATACCAAACCGGTCGCGAAGCGCCGAGCCGCAGACCAGCCCTTCGATGCAATCGCCATGGAACGAGCAACTGCCGGAAAACGTGTCGCCGATCGTGCGCCGCAGCCGAAGATGCCCGATTTCGGGATGCATCGCGCCGTGCACCGCGCGGCCATTGATCAGCACGCCGCCGCCCAGCCCCGTGCCGATAGTGACATAGCACAGGCTGGTGCATTGCCCGCCCGCGCCCCAATGATATTCGGCCAGCGCGGCGCCGTTCACATCGGTATCGATCCGCCACGGACAGGCCAGCCCATCGGTCAGCGTGGCTGCGACTGTCGCACCGGTCCAGCCGGGCTTTGGCGTGGCCAGGATGTGACCGAAATCAGGATGTGCGGGATCGAGCTGGATCGGCCCGAACGAGGCGATGCCGAGCGCGGCGAACGGCGCCTCGGCAAGCCAGCGATCAAGTTGCGCGCGCAACGCCGGCAGCGTCTGGCCCGGCGCAACGGTGGGGATGACGCGGCGATCGATAATCCGGTTGCCCTCAGCGATCACCGCGATCGCCTTGGTGCCGCCCAGTTCAATCCCGGCGAAACGCGTCGTCGCGTTCACGCCAGCCCCGTCAGCCCGGCGCTGTCGCCGTCCAGCCGCAACCGCAGCATTGGTGCGAAGGTTGCGCCGAAACGCTTGGCATCGGCATCCTTGCCATCGCTGCCCCAGGCATCGATGAAGCTCGTCACCTGCAGATCGGGCAGGACGAGCCAGCTATACGCCTGTTTCGGGGCTTCGGACGGATTGGCGAACACCAGCCCGGTGCCGTTGAGCGGGCGCCAGCCGTCGCTCAGCCGCTCGGAGACCATGCCGTACAGACCGGTGGGGCCGACCGGGCCAACGGGATCGAACACATGCGTCTGGGTGGACCAGAACAGGTAATATAACCCGTCGTGCAAGATGACATGGGGCCGCTCCAGCTCGTTGTTCAGCGTATCGGCGCTGATCAGCGGGGGCTGGATCTGCCAATGCTCCAGCGCATCGTCACGCGCGATTGCGCTGCCCACGGCACCGTTGAAGGCCGATGACGAGCCGGCCAGGGAAGCGGCGAAGAAGATATGGTGGCTGCCGTCCATGGGGTCGCGAAAATAGGCCGGATCGCGGTAGGCCTTGATCGTGCCGACCGCGCCGGTACCGGCATCGCTGGCCATGTAGTGCGCCGGATCGCGCGCGATGATCTCCTGCAGCGCGCGCCAGTCGATCAGGCGATATCCCTGATCGGTGTAGGCGAGCGTGGCCTCGGCGCGGAACAGCCGCTGTTCGAATGTCGGTGTGGCTTCGCCGCGTCGCCCGGTGGCGGTGAAGAACAGGATCAGCGATGTGCGATCCGGTGCGAGCAATGCCGAGCCGGACCATTCGCGACTGCCCGGCGAAAATCCGTCGGCAAGCGCCGGGCCGAGATGTTTCCATCCACCCGCGTCGCGCGACAGCAAATGGATCCGCGCATGGCCGTGGCGCGCCTCGGGGTCGGGGAATTGCGGCGCGCCCAGCGCCATCCACAATGTCACGTCACCGTCGAGCACCGCGGGCGTCCCGTCGGCATTCTGGATCGGCCAGGCATCCCAAATATCAAGATCTGCCGTGACGGGGACGACATGTTCGGCACCGATCAACGGGGCGGCGTCGTGGCGAATGTCACCGATCGCGCGGACTTGCTCGGTCGTCCAGCGGCCAGGGGCGGATATGCCGGGAACGGGGGAAGCCGACGATCGGGTCAACGTGCGGTCCATCCCGATGTGTTGGAACTGCTGCGCGCGATCATCGACGCGACGGCGGCGACCTGCTGCCAATTGCGGCCTGCGCCAATATGCCGGACCAATGCCATCCCTCCATTCATCTTATAGTCGCTTCTCTATCGAGAAGCGATCGCATTCACAATCGATTGCACGTGCTTCGCTGGATTTCAACGTGATTACGGCAGCAGCAACCGATCTTCGCTAAAGGATCCGCAATCGATTGTGGATAAGGCTCGGATTCGTATGGCGCAACGGATCTTATCGTGGCAACCGTGTCGCCAGCAGAGCGTGGTGATCGCGCCGGGAGAGGTGAGCATGAAATCGGATCTCGAACGTCTGGGCGTGCCGATCGGGCGGCGATCGTTTCTCACCGCCGCGGCCGGCCTGGCGAGCCTTGGCGTGGTGACGCAGGCGCAGGCGCAGCAATTCCCCAAATTGCCGCCGATGCCCAAATCCTGGATCGATGCCGAGCAGATTTCCTTGTGGCCCGATGGTCCGCCGACCAATGGCTTTGCGGCCAAACCGCTGCCGCCGGGCTGGCCCGACATCATGGTGCGCAACATCGAGCGCCCGGTGCTGCGCGTGTTCCGACCGGCGACGTCTAACGGCCGCGCGCTGCTGGTCATGCCGGGCGGCGCCTATACGTTCGTATCGATCCTTAACGAAGGCGTTGATGTGGCGCGCACGATGACCGCGCGGGGCTATACCGTGTTCGTGCTGACCTATCGTTTGCCCGACGAGGGCTGGAAGGGGCGCGAAGATGTGCCGCTGCAGGACGCGCAGCGGGCGATCCGCATGATCCGTGCGCAGGCCGGGCGGTACGGCTACGGCGCCGACATGGTCGCGGCGGTCGGCTTTTCGGCGGGCGGCCATCTGGGTGCCACGCTCGCAACCGACTTTGCCCAGCCGGTGTATAGACCGCGCGATGCGACCGATGCGCTGGATGCACGGCCGACGGCAATGGGGCTGATCTATCCCGTGATCAGCGTCACCGCACCGATAACGCACACCGAATCGGCGATGCGATTGCTGGGCAATGCACCAACCGCCGATCTGGTCGCGCGGCGGTCCCCGGCGTCGCATGTCGGCGCGGACACGCCGCCGGTCTTTTTGGTCCATGCGCTAGATGACTCGGCGGTGCCGGCCGAGAACAGCCTGATCATGATGCGCGCTATGCAAGCCGCCAAACGGCCGGTTGAAGTGCATCTGTTCGAAGAAGGCGGTCACGGCTTCGGGCTTGGTCCGGCCGACAAGCCCTGTGGGCGATGGTCGACGCTGTTTGCCGCCTGGCTCGATCGGCACTTCGCGGCCAAAGGCTGAGTCCAGCGAGCGCGGTAAAAGCGTATCTTCACCACGGGGCGGCTGAGCGCCGCATAACAGCGGGTGCGTTGCAGCCTTGGCAATATCCGGGCGGATGTGCAGCGACCGTACGCGCCGACAAGGGCCGTCTTTCAAGCCGTCATCGGCAACGCAGGCATCGAGCACAGCCGTTGCGCACCCCCACGAGACCCTTGTCGCTGAACGACGCGGCCAACGCAACGCGGGGCAGGGCGAAGCCCGGTGCGTCCGCATCGCGTTGCGCGGTTGACCTTGTTGGCGCACATCGACCTCACAAGACAGGCGAGATCTAGCGTTCCGCAGGCGCCGTCAGTTCGGCACCGCCCTGTGCCCCGTAATCGTCGACGTCGCGCGCGGCGAGCGTTGCCGCAAACGGCGCACGGGCGACGTTCCAACCGCACAGCGCGGCAAGCAAGCTGGCGAAGACCGCGCCGAGCACCAGGCTGTACGCGCTGTCGCCGAGCCAGTCGCCGAGCGCGCCCATCGCCATCGGCGCGAACACGGCGCTGAGGCAGGTGAAGAACAGCAGCAGCCCGGCAATCGATCCGTGGCGGCCCTTGTCGTAACAACTGATCCCGGTGGAATTGATCGTCGGGTACAGCACAGACATGAACAGCCCGGTGGCGGGCAGCGCGAAGATCGCCACTTCACGCCCGCCGAGCACCGCGACCCACAGCAGCAGCGCCATCGCCGCGCTGCACGCCAGCAGCACGGTGGCCCAGTCGAGCCGCGCCAACAGCCATACGCCCAGGAACCGGCCGACCGCGCGAAGGACGAAGAAGATCGAGACCACATACGCAGCGAGCCAGGTCCACGACCCCGAATAATCGGCTAGATAGGTCGGCGCCCAGACATAGATCGCCGCCTCCGCGCCGACATACAGCATCAGCGCGCCGCCGAAGAACCGTGCCGCGGGATCGCCCGCCATGCGGATCGCTTCGCTGGCCTGAGCCGGTTCGGCGCGTGTCACGATCGGGCGGGGAAAGCGCGCAAAGGCCGATCCGAGGACGAGCAGCCCGCACAGCATCGCGGCGATCAGATAGACCCATTTCCAGCTCGCGCCGGTGTGCAGCATGTACGCCACGATCGCCGGGCCGGCGATCGCGCCGATGCCGAAAAAACCCTCGATCAGGTTCATCGTGCGCGCATGTTCGCGGGTGGAGCGGGAGAGATCGCCGATCAGCGCGAGCGCGCCGGCCTTGAAGATGCCGATGCCGAGCCCGGAAATGAACAGCAGGACGACGAAGAACAGGAAATTGTGCCCCGCGGCGAACAAGGCGGAACTGGCGCCGAACAGGCACAGGCCGATCAGGATCGTCGCCTTGCGCCCAATGCGATCGGCCAGGAAGCCAAGCGCGATCGCGGAAATGCCGATCCCCGACATGGTGGCATATTGGAACGATCCGCCTGCGGTCAGGCCAAGCCGGAATTCGCGGATCACCTCCGGAATGACCGTGCCGACCGAGTCCGTGGTCATCGCGAACATTGCGAACATGAGAAACACTAGTGCCTTGAGCAGCGTTGTGCCGCCTTCTGCGGTGGCTTGGCTGTCCGTCACGCTTTCCGCTCCTTGATGGCCATCCGGCATACCCTGATTGTCGCGCGGCGGCGCGCGCTCGTTGTTCCCGCATGGCGTTTCGTGGCGACGGTGGGCGATATCGTGCCCACCGTCGCGCCGCTTTAGCGCGGGTTCAGGCGGAAGCGCAGCCCGATGGTGCGCGGCGTGGGGCCGGAGCCGGATAGCGGTCCAGTCGTGCCGATGAACGTCGGCCCACGCTCGTCGGCGAGGTTGTTGCCGACCAAAGCAAGTTCCCAGTCGTCATGACGGACGCCCATCGTCAGGCCGACCAGATTATAGGGGCGCGCCGTATTGCCGTTGGTTTGGATACGGTCCCCGCTATGGCTGAACGACAGGTTGCCGAAACCCTCGAAGTCGGGGGCGATATCGCGACTGTAATTGACGTCGATGCGATAATTGTTGTCGAGCGTGTTGAGCAAGCGCGCGCCTGGGCGCAGCAAGGGTTGTGCCGCCGCGACCGTCGCGTTGACCGTATCATATTTGCTGTCGTTGATGTTGCCGACGAAGCCGAGGTTGAGCCCCTCGAGCGGCGTGCGCCAATGCACTTCCAGATCGATCCCCTTGGTGGTCGCGTCACCGAAATTGGCATAGCCGTTGACGTTGTCGATACCGCCGGTGACCGAGGTCTGGAGATCGGTATATTCGAGCTGGTAGAGATTGAGGCCGACGGTCAAGGCGCGGCTCGGACTGCGCCATTTCAGGCCGAATTCGTAATTCTTCGTCGATTCGGGGTCGAGCGCCACGCCGACCGGGACGCCGGCCAGCGCGAGCGATTCGACCTGCACGCGCGACTGCACGATGCCGGGGCGGAATCCGGTCGAAGCAGACACGAACATCGTCAGGTCGTCGCTTGGGAGGTAGGAGAGATTGAGGCGCCACGTGCGCACGCTCTCGGTGGTCGGTACCGTGGCCGTTGCGTCGACGAAAGCGCGATCGTCGTGATAGGTGCGCAAGCCAACTAGCGGTACAAGCTTGCCGTCGAACAGATCGTAGCTGAGCTCGCCGAACGCTGCGTAATTTTTGGTGGTTGTATTGTTGTCGGCATTGATCACCACGGCAGGGAGCGTGAGCGTATTGACCTGCGGGCCGCTGCCATTCTGATACGAGCCACCGATCACCCAGTGGAAGGGCCCGGCGCCGTTGGAGTTGACGCGCAGCTCTTGCGCAAACATTTTGGGCAGAAACTGGCTGGAGAACGATCCTGCGGGCGACAGCGGAATGTTGATTCCGAATTCGCCTTTCAAATAGCTGGTCGCACTGGTGACGCTGAATGCCTTGAAGTCGACGGTACCCGTCAGGCTCAACAGTGTGAAATCACCGTTGGAAAAGCCATCCTGCCCTGCGGTATTTTCGAAATAGGGCGGCTTGACCGACGCCGTAAAGCCGGTGAAGTTTTGCCGCGGCCGGAAATTCCAGTATTGCGCGCGAATAGTAACGTTATCCGCCGGCCGGGCCAGCACGACGACGCGCAGATCGTCGTTCTTCGCGGAGTTTACGTCCTTCTGGTCAGGCGTTCCGTCAAAGGCACCGAAATAGGCATCAGCCCAACCGGACTCGCGCGAAAAACCGCCGCTGACGCGGACCGCCAACACGTCCTTGATGATCGGCACGGAAATCGCGCCGGCAAGACCGTAATTCAGTCCGCCGGCCCCGACCGTTTTCGATGATTCCGCCTCGAACGCGTAATCGATCCTTTTGAGGTTCGGATCGCGCGTGTGAAAGATGAACACGCCGCCCGACGAGCCCTGCCCGTAAAGCGTGCCCTGTGGCCCACGCAGGACTTCGACGCGCTGGATGTCGATGAAGCGTACCGGCGGCGCAATGCCGAAATTAGTGACAATGAACGGCGCGTCATCGAGATAATAGCCGATCGGTGAATCGCCATTCTGGGTAACGGCGCCACGCAGATTGTAAAAGCGCGAGCCGTTCGACTGCCGGAAGCCCTCCGATGCGCCCGGCACGCTGGAGACCAGATCACCGACCGTGGTGATGTTACGTTCCTTCAGCTCTTCGCCGCTGAACGCCTGGATCGCGAGTGGTACACTCTGCAATGTCTGCGCGCCGGATTTGGAGGCTGTCACGACGATGTCCTGCCCTTCGTCGGGTCGAGCGTCCGCTTGGTCGGTGGGCTCAGGTGTCTCAGTGGTCGCGGTCTGTGCCGATGCCGCCGACGCCAGCAGGCTGCCGGCAAGTGCGATCATCGCAACGGTGCTGCGAAGCTTTATCATCATCCCTCTCCCTGTCTTTTTTATAATTTCAATCGATTGCATAAACGCGACTAGCTTGATCGTCAAGCAAACCGGGAGCTCAATATGCCAACGGTCTTCTATGGGGGGCGAGATCAATGCAATCGTTTGCTGCCACGCATCGGGCGTGCCGGGAATTCTAGCCAAGTGGCCGGCTTGCCGGGGGGCGATCCCGGCAAATCCCGCCTGTTCGCTATTTGGCTGTGCGGGCGAACGCGCGGCGCAGCGCTTCTATCTTGGCGCCGGTGAACTGCTTGGCTTGCGGGCTGTCGGGTGCCAACTGATCGAAGCCGTGGAAGGCGCCCGGGACGACCAGCAGCTCGACCGGCACGCCGGCATCGTTCAGCCGATGCGCATAGTCGATATCCTCGCCGGCGAACAAATCCACCCCGCCGACTTCGATGAACGCGGGCGGCAATCCGGCCAGGCTCTCGGTGCGTGCGGGGACGGCGCGGGCAGGGACCGACGCGGTGCCGGGCTGTTGCCCGAGAAAGGCGCGCCAGCCATATTGGTTTTCCGACGCGCTCCAGCCGACCGTGGCGATATGCGCGGGTGCCTTCACTACGCCGCCGGTGCGATCGTCGAGCATCGGATAGACCAATGCCTGGAACAGGATCGGGAATTCGCCGCGGTCGCGCGCGGTGATGGCGAGCAAGGCGGCATGGCCGCCGCCGGCGCTTTCGCCGGTCAGTGCGATGCGGCTGCGATCGAGCCCGAGCGCCGCGGCATTGCCGTTCATCCAGCGCAGCCCGGCATAGTTATCCTCGATCGATCCGGTGAAATCGGTTTCGGGCGCGAGGCGGTATTCGACCGTGACGATCACGCAATCGAGTTCGCGTGCGATGTCCTGCAAGCGGCGGATGTCGGTCGCGGCGGTGCCGAGGATGAAGCCGCCGCCATGCGTGTGCAGGATTCCGGGACGGCTGGTGCCGGCTTTCGCGTTGATCACGAACACTTTCACCTGCGGTGCGCCCTTGGGCCCCGGAATCATCTGTTCGCTGACGGGCACATCGGCCTGCCGCTCGGCCGGCGGCGGGCCGGCGGGCCGATTGCGCGATGCGAGCACCATCTTTTCATCGATGTTGCCCATCATCTTGGAGAATCCCATCGCCTTGCGCGCGGCTTCCTGCAACTCGGGCGCTATCGGCCGCAACTTGGCAGCGTCGTCCGATGACGGTGCGGCGGTGGTGGTGGGCTCGGGCGCGGCTATTTGGGCTTGAGCGCCGGTAGCGACCAACGACAGCGCCAGCGCAGCGAGGCCGCTATACCCGTTAATTTTTCTCGTCATCATCGCTCTCCCGGGTCTTCGTTGCCTCATCCCCGTCCTTTATCGGCGCGTGGCATGGCTTTCACTGTACGGGGGGCATCGTATTAGCAATCGATTGCAAGTCAATCCACGTTCAGGTGCTTCCCCGCACGATCAGTTCGGGATTGAGGATCGTGGATCCAGTGGTCTCGCCCGCGATACGCTTCATCAGGCTGCCGACCAGATGCGCGGCGCCCGCCGCGATATTCTGCCGTACGGTAGAGAGCGGCGGCGCGCTGGTGCGGGCGATGTACAGATCGTCATAGCCCACGACCTTGACGTCGCCGGGCACGGAGATACCGCGCGTCGCCAGCACCTGGATTGCGGTGAGCGCAATCAGATCGGAGGCGGCGAAGATGCCGTCGGGACGCACATCCGTCTGGCTCAGGAAATCATCGATATCCGAACCGCTGACTTCGGAGGCGAAGTGGGTCGGCGTATCTACCAGCACGATATCGTCGCGCGCGCGGATGGCGGCCTTGGCACCTTCCAGTCGCAGCGACGGCTCGATCGCCTGCGTGTTGCCTAAAAACACGATCCTCCGGCAGCCGCGCTCGATCAGATGCTGCGTGGCGATCCGGCCGCCGAGGTAATTGTCGGTGCCTACCGAACAATGGATCTGGCCCTGGACGAAGCCGCCCCATGCCACCAACGGCAGGTAATCGCCCGCGATGCGATCCAGCACCTCCGATTGATCGGACTGGCCGATGACGATGAAGCCATCGACGCGATCCGCATCGATCAGCTTGGATAGCCAATTGTCCTGATTGGGGATGACGCGTGACAGCACGAGATCGAAGCCGCGTTCCGAAAGCTCGTCGGCGAGATAGCCGATCAGCGTCATGAAGAACGGATCGGACAGATGCTGACCGCGATCATGGCCGAGCGGCACGACGACGCCGATCGCCCCGCGCTGCTTGGTGCGCAAGTTGCGCGCCAATGCGCTGGGACGGAAGTCATGCTTTTCGGCGAGCTTGCGGATCCGCTCCGACGTCTTGGAGTTGACCATGTTCTTGCCGGCCAGCGCGCGTGAAACGGTCGCCGCAGATACGCCAGCCAATTCGGCCAGATCATAGATAGTGCGGATTTTGCCGGCCAAACCCCATCTCCCAATAGCACGTCCGAGCGACAGGCTTGCTGCAACCGCTTTGCAACAAACCTCGATCGGTTGCAATATGGAGCGACCGCGTGGCCTTACTGCGTGAAGATGGCGAGGTCGATCGCCGCCGCCATCGCCGCATTGCCAGCATCGTTGGGATGGACGTGATCGCCCGGGTCGAATGCGGGGTTGAGGCGGGTGGCTCGCGCCGGATCGCGCACCGCAGCGTCGAAATCGATCACGGCGTCGAACTTGCCACTGTCACGGATCCAGCCGTTCAGTGTCTGGCGCAATGCCTCCGTCTTTGCGCTGTATAGCCAAAGGCCTTCGGTCGGTGTGATGGTGGCGCCAGCGACCTTGATGCCGTGGCCATGCGCCTGATCGATGAACTGCGTATAGGCGGCGATCAGTTGCTCGGCCGTGACTGCCTCGCTGGCGGGGATGCCGGGAATTGCCGCGAAATTGATGTCGTTGATCCCCTCGAGCAACACTGCCCAACGCACGCCGGGTCGCGCCAGTACGTCGCGGTCGAAGCGGGCGAGCGCGGAGAGACCGGCGCCATCACGACGCACCCGGTTGCCCGAGATCCCCATATTGATGACTGATAACCCGCGTGTGCGCGGATCGTGTTGCAAGCGATCGGCGAGAAGATCGGGCCAGGCGCGCGCGGTATTCGGCGTAGTGCCATACCCATCGGTAATGGAATCGCCGAACGTGACGATCGCGCCGGATGTCTCAGGCGCTTGCATCTCGAGACCGGTCAGCCAGAAGTAGGACCGGTTGGTTTCCGCGCCAGGCAGGCTGGCATCGCTGGTGCGGTCGCCCTTCGCCACATAGGTCGTGCGCAACCCCAGCGGATGCAGCGTGTTGACCGCCGTCTCACCTGCCAGGTGGATCGAGACCGCAAGCAGATCGAGCGCTGCGACATCAAGCCGCACGGGGTCGCTAATCGCCATCGTGCCCGGCTGGATAACCACCGACGGCTGCCCGGCAAAGTTGATGGCGCGATCGGTGGTCGTGGTAATGGCACCTCCAGCGGCACTCTTTGCCAGGCGCGCCTGCGCGATCGTAACGGGCTCGCCGCCCGATGCATTGGAGAATTGCACGCGCAACAGGCTACCGCCGATTGTCGGACGGACGACCATCCGGATCGTCTGATCGGCGAGCTTTTCAGGCGTGGGCACAATCGGGGAGGGGGCGGCCGGCGGGGGCGGTGCGGGCCTGGTGCCGCCCGCCGGGGGCGGCGGGATCCGCGGGGGCGGCATCGGTGCGAGCTGCTGCGCCGTGCCCCATGCGCTTACCCAGCGATCGCGTGCGATCGCCGTCGTTGCACTAGCCAAGCAAATCGTGGCGAGTAGCAATGCTGTGCCCCGGCCGATCGCCGGGTAATTGAGCCCCCCGGACATGGATCTCTGGTCCCCCCGCAGGAGGGGGGGAGCAAGCCGGCGCGCGACTACGTCGGCAGCCCCAGCGGGCTGCGTTCGCAGGATAATAAGCGAAGAGTCGCTTAGATCTCGCTTGTTCGGGAGAACGTCACCGCATTTGTCAGTCACATGCCGGCGGCCGATCGCCGTGGTGGCCGTCATTCCCCGTTCCTCATCAGTTGACGCGAGGGCGGAGGCCCGTCGTCCGCGGCCATGGTCAAACGGGCAGCGTTGGCCAAGTGACAGAATCTAGTGACCCCCGCCCGGGAGGCCGGAGCAGCTGCGAGCCGGACTAGTCGGAACGCTGTCATGCTTTCCTCCCTAAAATAGCTGTCGCTTGTTGCGCAATCGATTGCGATTGGGGTATCATTGGTTCGTGTGGAGGGCAAGCAATGGTTGCCCGGGCCGGCCAGCTCCACTGTGCGTCGGTAGTAGTCGCATCGGAAATACCCGCGACGAACTCAATACTCGTCCGAAGGTGAACGGATGTCCGTTTTCGGAGAGCGGCGAAACGCTCCTGAGTGTCGTCTTATGAGACAATCCAATCGACGCTCGGGTGAAATTTCGCAGCCTGTTCATTAAACGCTCACGCTCGCGATAGTGAATTGACAGCTGATGTCCTGCGGGGCATTCAGCCGGTGTAGCGGCCGGCATTAACGATCGGCGCTCGTGGGAGAGAGACGCATGAAATCGATTTTCCTTGCTACGGCGGGCTTAGCCGCGCTGGTCGCTACCACCGCGCATGCCCAGACCGCTGCGAACGCCCCCGACGCGCAAGAAAACGGCCAGGCCACCGGCCCGCTCGATCCCAGCGTATCCGACCAGAACGACAGCGACCGGCATGACGATATCGTGGTAACGGCAACCCGCCGCCCGGAACGGCTGCGCGACATCCCGCTCAGCGTCACCGCTTTTTCGCAGAAGGAGCTGACCGCCAAGGGAATTGTCGGCTATGAGGGGCTGGCGCGCGAGACGCCGGGCATCGTGCTCAACAAGCCGAGCGCGAATTTCAACAATTTCACCGCGCGCGGCATCGCCACCAACGGTTATGGCGCGGGGCTGCAGAGCACCGTCGCGGTGTATATCGACGAACTGCCGATTTCGACGATCGGCAACACGACGGTACTCGATACCAACCTGTACGATGTCGAGCGCGTCGAATTCCTGCGTGGGCCACAGGGCACGTTGTTCGGCTCGGGCTCGCTGTCCGGCGCGCTGCGCATCCTGACCAAGGCGCCCGACCTGACCAAATTCGGCGCCTCCGGGCTGGTCGATCTCGGGCTCACCGGCAGCGATTCGTTCCGCCAGCGTTATAACGGCATGATCAACGTGCCGATCATCGACGACAAGGTCGGGCTGCGCGTCGTCGGCTTCTACCGCGACGAGGAGGGCTATCTCGATAACGTCGGCACTGGCGTGCACAATTCCAACACGCTGATCGATTGGGGCGGCCGGGCGACCCTGCTGATCAAGCCGACCGAGCGGCTGTCGATCAAGTTCCTCGGGTCCTATGAGGATAGCAATCCCAAGGATTCGTCGCTGACCAGCCCATCGCTGGGCCGCGAGAAGCGCATCTCCGACCAGCCGGATTTGTACACCGGCAAGCTCGCCACCGGCAACATGACGCTCGATTACCAGTTCGACGGCGCACACCTGACCAGTTCGACGACCTATTCGAGCTTCGACCAGAAATTCTACGTCGATCTCGCCAATACCTTCGGCGGCGCGTTGCCGTTCGGGCTCGACGCCGATGGCGCGATGAAGACGTTCGTCGAGGAAGCACGGCTCAGCTCCGATCCCGGCGGCAAGATCGATTGGGTCGTCGGCGGCTTCTATCTCGGCCGCCGGCTCGACGTCGATTTCAACTATCGCACCTCGCCCGCGCTGCTGAGCGCCATTTACGGCGCCAATGCCGGGCTGGGCCAATATTACCAGCGGCTCAACAGCCATACGATCTCGCACGAACTGGCCGGTTTCGGCGAGCTGACTTATCGGTTCGACGAGAAATTCTGGGTTACCGGCGGATTGCGCTACGGCCGCGTGGATTCGCAGGCATTCACCGAAGCTGGGGGCTATCTCGCCAATTTCTTCGCCGTCGCGTTCCAGAATCCGGCCGCTCCGGTCGCGCCGCGCGTCGATCCCTATCCGTATTCCGCCGGGCTCAAGGTCAGCGCGTCGCGCGCGACCTACAAGATCAGCGCGTCGTTCAAGCCGTCCGCGTCGCTCACCACCTATGCCACGTTGTCGACCGGCTTCCGCACCCCGGTGGTCAACGCGCTGGCCGGGCGGGCGAGCGTGATCAATGCCGCCGACATCATCATTCCGGATGGTGCCTCGTCGGACAATCTCAAAAATTACGAGATCGGCATGAAGGGCCGCTTTCTCGACGGCAAGCTGACCGCCAACCTCGCCGTCTATCTGATCGACTGGAAGAACATCCAAGTCCAGGCCAACCGCACCTCGGATGCGGTGCAGTTCGCGACCAATATCGGCGGCGCGCGCAGCAAGGGGATCGAGCTCGAACTGCTCGCCTATCCCGTCTCCGGGCTGACGATCGGCGTCAACGGCTCGCTGAACGACGCCAAGGTGACCAAGCTGTCGGCGAGCGAAGCGGCGATCTCCGGCGCAACGCTCGGCGCGCGGCTGTCGGCACCGCATTTCCAGGGCTCGACCTATATCAATTACGCCTTCGCGGTATCGCCGAGCGCGCTGGCCAATATCGCGCTCAGCGCGCAGCATGTCGGCTCGTTCCCGAGCGAATTTCCGCGTGTGCCGGGCAATCCCGCCGCCACCAAGCCGACGTTCGGCTATACCGATAGCTATGAGAACGTGAACGCCACGGTCGGCGTGCAGCTCGATCGCCTGTCGCTGGCCGCCTATGTCGAAAATATCTTCGACGATCATTCGGTCACCTATCGCCATCCGGAAGCGTTCCTGGCCAGCCGCGTTGGCACGCTTCGGCCGCGCACGATCGGCCTGCGCGTCGGCTACGATTTCTAAGTGATGCCGCTTGCCCATCCGCCGCATCCGGTCGCGCCGCCTGCGCGGCCGGGGACGCGGGCCTGGGTCGCGCTGGCGATCCTGTGCTTCGTCTATGTCCTCAACTTCCTCGATCGGCAGCTGCTCTCGATCCTGGCCAAGCCGATCCAGGACGATCTCGGCGTAACCGATGGCCAGCTCGGCCTGATCGGGGGGCTGTATTTTGCGCTCTTCTATTGCGTCTTGTCGATCCCGGTCGGCTGGCTCGCCGATCGCACCAACCGCGTTCGCGTGCTCGCCTTTGCCTGCGCCTTGTGGAGCGCGGCGACGATCGCCTGCGGCTTCTCGACCAATTATCCGCAACTGGTGCTGGCGCGGATGTCGGTCGGCGTCGGCGAGGCGGGCGGGGTGCCGCCCTCCTATGCGATCATCTCCGATCTGTTCCCGCCGCACCAGCGCGGCACGGCGCTGGGGTTGTACAATCTCGGGCCGCCGATCGGACAGGCGATGGGTGTCGCATTCGGCGCGTCGATCGCCGCCGCCTATAGCTGGCGCGACGCCTTCCTGGCGCTCGGCGCGGTCGGCATCGTTACCGCGGTGATCGTTTTCGTGTTCGTGCGCGAACCCAAGCGCGGTGGGCTTGATGTGCTGCCAGGCGCGACTGCGCCCCAATCCAAGCCCGCGCCCGCGCCGTTCTGGCCGACGCTCCGCATGTTCTTCGCGCGCCCGGTATTGCTGCTGGTGTCTTTGGCGTGCGGCGCGACGCAGTTCATCACCTATGCCCTGCTCAATTTCGCCACTCTGTTTCTGATGCGCGAGAAGGGCATGACCCTCAGCGAGGTCGCGATCTATTACGCCTTACTCGTGGGGCTGGGCATCGGCGGCGGGATCTATTTCTCGGGCCGGCTGGTCGATCGGCTCGTGCCGCGCTCCAAGCTCGCTTATGCCTATATCCCCGCGATCGGGCTGGCGCTGGCAGTGCCGTTCTTCATTGGCTTCATCTGGGCACCAAGCTGGCAACTGGCCTTGCTGTTCCTGATCGTACCGATGGCACTCAATTATTTCTATCTCTCGCCGGCGGTGACGCTGGTGCAGCAGGAAGTGCAGCCCAACCAGCGCGTCTTGTCCGGCGCCCTGCTGCTGCTGGTGATGAACCTGATCGGGCTGGGGCTGGGGCCGACGTTCCTCGGCGCAGTCAGCGACATGTTCAAAGCGAACCACCCCGGCAATTCGCTGCAACTGGCCTTCTACACACTTGTCCCGTTCTACCTCGTCGCGATCGCCTTGTTCCTGGCGCTGGCGCGGGGGCTGAGGCGGGAAGATGACATCGGGGTTTCCGTATGAAGAATCTGTCGAAGGGGTTTGCCGCGGCGGCGGCGTTGCTGATGGCTGTGCCGACGGCGGCACAGGCCGGCCCCGTGGTGGACACACCCGCCGGCCGCGTGCGCGGCGTCGAGCAAGCCGGGCTGCGCATTTTCAAGGGCCTGCCCTATGCCGCCGCGCCGATCGGCTGGCGGCGCTGGAAACCGCCGGTCGCGCTGAAGCCGTGGCAGGGCGTACGCGATGCCGCCGCCTTCGGCCCGGTCTGCGTCCAGCCCAAATCGCGTCCCGGCAGCATCTATGCCGAGACCTATCCGGCGATGAGCGAGGACTGCCTGTCGCTCAATATCTGGGCGCCCGCCAAGGCGGCCAAGGCGCCGGTGATGGTGTGGATCCATGGCGGATCGCTTACCGGGGGGGCGAGCAGCGAGACGATGTATGACGGCGCTGCGCTCGCCCGGCAGGGCGTGATTTTGGTGTCGATCAACTATCGGCTCGGCGTGCTCGGCTATCTCGCGCATCCCGAGCTCAGCCGCGAAGGTCAAGGCGTGTCGGGCAATTACGGCTTGCTCGATCAGGTCGCTGCCCTGCACTGGGTGAAGGCCAATATCGCAGCCTTTGGTGGCGATCCCGCCAACGTGACGATCGCTGGTGAATCCGCCGGGGCGCTCAGCGTGATGTACCTGATGGCCGCCCCCCAGGCGCGCGGCCTGTTCGCCAAGGCGATCGCGCAAAGCGCCTATATGATCTCTACGCCCGAACTGCGCAGCTCGTCGTTCGGCGACATTCCAGCCGAGCTTATCGGCACCTATCTGACCGGCAAGCTCGGCGCGACCGACCTGCGCGGGCTGCGGGCGATGGACGCGGGCGCGATCACGGACGCGGCCGCTAATGCCGGCTATGTCCCGTTCGGCACGGTCGACGGCAAGGTGCTGCCCCAGCAACTCGCGGTGACGTTCGATCTCGGGCAGCAGGCGCCGGTGCCGATCCTGGCGGGTTTCAACAGCGGCGAGATCCGCTCGCTGCGCTTCCTCGCGCCGCCGGTGCCGGCCGATGTGGCGCACTACAGCGCGGAAATCCGCGCGCGCTATGGCGACCTGGCGGACGCCTATCTCAAGCAATATCCGGCCAACAACGTGGCGGAGAGCGTGCTGACCGGGCTGCGCGACGCATTGTACGGCTGGACCGCCGAGCGGCTGGTGACCAAGCAGGCAGCGGTGGGGGCGCCGTCCTTCCTCTATTATTTCGATCACGGCTATCCGGCCGCGAACGCGGCGGACCTGTACGGCTTTCACGCCAGCGAAATTCCCTATGTGTTCGGCAATGCGGACAAGACACCAGAATTCTGGCCGAAAATCCCCACGACGCCGACGGAACAGGCGCTGTCGGATGCGATGCTCGGCTATTGGGCGTCATTCGCGCGGGAGGGCGTGCCGAGCGCTGCGGGGCAGCCGCGCTGGCCGCGTTACGCCGCGAATCGCGGTTACATGACATTCGACGGCATGCCGCGAGCCGGCACGCACCTGTTGCCCGGCATGTACGAACTCAACGAAGCGGTCGTCTGCCGCCGCCGCGCCAAAGGCGGGGTGCCGTGGAACTGGAATGTCGGCGTGATCGCGCCGCCGCTGCCCCCCAAGGATGCTAGATGCACATGATTGACGGCGGCATGCAGCCGTTCGCCCTGACGCTCGATAAGTTTCTCACCCACGCCGCCAAATGGCACCCGGATACCGAAGTGGTCACCGCCCGCGAGGATGGTGGCACGGATCGGATCGGCTACGCCGCGCTGATGGCGCGCAGCCTGCGCATCTCCGCGCTGCTCACCGGGCTCGGCGCCGGGACCGGCGATCGCGTGGCGACCCTGGCGTGGAACAGCCAGGCGCATGTCGAGACCTGGTATGCCGTGATGGGCATGGGCGCGGTGTGCCACACGCTCAATCCGCGGCTGACCGCGGTGCAATTGGCGGCGATGGCGACCCAATCCGACGTGCGTCTTATGGTTGTCAGCGCAGACCTGCTGCCGCTCGCGCGCCAGATCGCCGAGCGCGTGCCGGCGATCGAACGCCTGCTGGTGATCGACGGATCGGTCGCGACCGATGCGGAGGCGCCGCGCCGCCCGATCGTCGCCGCGCTCGACCCGCTGATGGCGCAAGCCGAGGGTGACGTACCCTGGGGCAAGTTCGACGAAACCGCGCCGTGCGGCCTGTGCTTCACCTCCGGCACGACCGGCGCGCCAAAGGGCGTCACCTACACGCACCGATCGAGCTTCCTGCACACGCTGCGGCTGCTGCAGACCGACGTGATGGCGATTTCCGGGCGCGACAGCGTGCTTACCGTGGTGCCGATGTTTCATGCCAATGCCTGGGGCCTGCCCTTCGCGCTCCCCGCGGTCGGCGGCAAGCTCGTGCTGCCCGGCCGGCATACCGATGGCGCTAGCCTGGCGCGGCTGATCGCCTCGGAACGCGTGACGATCGCCGTCGGCGTGCCGACCGTCTGGCTCGCCTTGGTCGAGCATGTCGAAACGAGCGGTGTGGCATTGCCATCGCTTGAACGCATCATCATGGGCGGGGCGCCGCTCGCGCCGGCGCTGATGGAGCGGATCGAGCGCTGCCTGAGCGTCGTCGTGCAGACCAGCTGGGGGATGACCGAGCTGTCGCCGTCGGGGACTGTCTCTCCGGCGAGCGACCCGGCCCGGTCCGCCGCAGTGGCGGGACGGCCTGCAGTAGGCGTCGATCTGTTGCTTACCGATGCCGCAGGGGTGCCGTTGCTCGAGCAACGCGATGTGGAGGGCCATTTGCGCGTGCGCGGCGCGGCGGTGGTCGAGCGCTATTTCGGCCAGGAGGAAAACGCGACCGACGCCACTGGCTGGTTTGCGACCGGCGATCTTGCGCGGATCGACGGGCATGGCAATCTGATGATCACTGGCCGCGCCAAGGACCTGATCAAATCGGGCGGCGAATGGATCAACCCGGCCGAGATCGAGGCGATCGTCGGCGCGTTGCCGCAGGTGTCGCTGGCGGCGGTGATCGGGCGCGCGGATGAGAAATGGGGCGAGCGGCCGATCCTTTTGGTCGAGGTCCGCGACGGCCAGCCGATCAGCGACGCGGACCTGCTCGCGCCGCTGAAAGGGCAGGTGGCGAGTTGGTGGGTGCCGGATGCGGTCGTGCGCTTGGATAATATGCCTCTGGCATCGACCGGCAAGATCGACAAGATACGGCTGCGAACTGAATATGGTGGCGCATGACCGCGCCAAAGCAGGAAAGCCAGCGCGTGCCCAAAGCGACGAAACCGTCCCGACCTTCGACCAAGGCGGAACAACGCGCCGAGAAGACCGAGCAGATCCTCGACGCAGCGGAATATCTGTTTTCGAAGCACGGGCTGTACGGCGTGGCGCTGTCCGACGTGGCAAAGCGGGTCGGCGTGCATCACACGCTGCTCAATTATTATTTTTCGGACAAGAAGAACCTGTTCGATGCGGTGTTCGCGCGCCGTGCCGCGGTGACCAGCGAGCGCCGGATGAAGGCGCTCGACGATTATGCCGCAGCGAGCGGCGACCGGCCGACGGTCGAAGGCGCGCTGCACGCCTTCCTCGATACCGATCTCGATCTGTATATCGAGGGCGGCGAGAGCTGGAAGAATTATGGCGCGCTCGGCGCGCAGGTCGCCAACACGCCGGAATGGGGCGCGGAACTGATGGACGAGCATTTCGATCCGGTCGTGCTGCGGCTGCTCGACCTGCTCAAGCGCGCACTGCCCGATTGCTCCGAAGACCGGATTTTCTGGGGCTATCAGTTCGTCACCGGCGCGTTGATGCTAACGCTGGCGCGAACGGGGCGGATCGACAAGCTCTCGGGTGGCCTGTGCCGCTCGGAGGATTTCCTTGCCGCCAAGGAGCACATGGCGCTGTTCATGGCCGGCGGGTTCCGCGCCATCTGTCACGGTAGCGCCGCCCCGGGCTGATCGTCCGACACAGCAATAGCGCGTCGGCAAATCAGATACTCACTATGTAGATAGTGAGATAATTTCGATAAGGAGAAGAATGATGTTGCTCAAAGGTCGCGTTGCCATCGTCACGGGCGCCGGTGGGGGATTGGGCCGGGCGCACGCGCTGTACCTTGCAAGCCAGGGTGCACGCGTCGTCGTCAACGATCTCGGGAAGGAAGCGGCCGAGCGCGTCGCCGCCGAGATCGTCGCCGGCGGGTTCGAAGCGCTGCCGATCGCGGCGTCGGTCAGCGACGAAGCGGGCGTGGCGGCGATGGTCGCGACGGTGTTGGAGCGCTGGGGGCGGATCGATATCCTGATCAACAATGCCGGCATCCTGCGCGACAAGAGCTTTGCCAAGATGAGCATGGACGATTTTCGCATTGTCGTTGACGTCCACCTGATGGGCGCGGCGGTGTGCAGCAAGGCGGTGTGGGATGTCATGCGTGCGCAACGTTATGGCCGCATCGTGATGACGACGTCCTCGTCCGGCCTGTACGGCAATTTCGGCCAGGCGAACTATGGCGCAGCCAAGATGGCGCTGGTCGGTCTGATGCAGACGCTGGCGATCGAAGGCGAGAAATACGACATCCGCGTCAACGCACTGGCACCGACGGCGGCAACCCAGATGACTCAGGGCGTGCTGTCCGACGACAGCCTAACCTTGCTTGACCCGGCGTTCGTGAGCCCCGGCCTGCTGGCACTCGTGCATGACGACGCCCCGTCTCGCGCCATTCTGTGTGCCGGTGCGGGGCACTTCGCAACGGCGAGCGTGACCCTCTCTCAAGGGCGCTATATCGGAGGCGGCGTCGATGCCGGGGGCCAGGTGATTCAGCATTGGAGCGTCATCTCGCAACGCGACGGTGACATCGTACCTTCTTACGGTTTCGCGCAAGCGGAACGCGAGCTTGGCGGCGCCGGCTTAACTGCGCCAGTAGTGGCTCATCACAGCTAGTGCACAGTCAACGGCTTCAACAGCGGGCAAGCGCCCTCGCGCATTCCAAGCCGTTGAGCCGGGCGTGGTCCCAGACTGCGGTTGAACGTGCCACCGTCGGGTGCGGTCCACGCGCCGGGAACCAGGGGGCTGCGGAGATTCGATTTCTCAATTCGATAGGAACCGATTCCGAGTATCTTCCCAGCAGAACCTGTGGCCTTCCGCTGGGGCTTTCGTCGCGGGCGGCTAGGCGAAGGCGGGCTCAATCGCAGCGCGGCGCGCGGCGCTTAAAGCGGTCGCGCAAACGGTTGGGGGGTAGCAATGCCGCTATCGCTGGCCGCCATCTCAGCGTACCCCGGGCGTGCGCTTTCGGCGTCGCCAGGCGCGCGAAAGACGGGGCGCGTTGGATGGAAGGAACACGGCCTGCCTGCCTCGAGACGCATCGCGACGCAGCAGTCGTCGCTCGCCTTCCTTAGGATCGATGTTCCCGACCTGCTGCCCCATGCCGCCGAACCTCAGACAGCCTGGCGTTCTTTTCCCGTCGGGGCTGCGCGTCGGTCTTGCCGCCATATGCGGCGGCGCAGCCAATGTTCGAAATCGTCGACATAGGTGAAGATCACCGGCACGACGAGCAGGCTCAGCACGGTGGAGGTCACCAGCCCGCCGATCACCACGACGGCCATCGGCTGGCGGAAGCTGGGATCGGCCCCGAAGCCGAGCGCGGTCGGCAGCATGCCGGCGGCCATCGCGATCGTCGTCATGATGATCGGCCGCACGCGCTTGTGGCAGGCGTCGATCAGGGCGTCGTAGCGCGACATGCCCTGTTCGCGCCGCGCCATGATGGCATATTCGACAAGGAGGATCGAATTCTTGGTCACCACGCCCATCAGCATCAGCAACCCGATCACCGACGGCATCGAAAAGCTCATGTTGCAGATCAGCAAGGCGAACAGCGCCCCGCCCAGCGACAGGGGCAGCGCCGAGAGGATCGTCGCCGGCTGGAGGAAATCGTGGAACAACAGCACCAGCACCGCCCAGATGCAGAAAATCCCGATCCCCATCGCCAGCCCGAAACTGCCGAGCAATTCGGAGGTGCGCTGCAGCTCGCCCTGCTCGACCAGGCTCACCCCCGCCGGCAGGTTCTTCACCGACGGCAGGAGTTTGGCCTCCGCCATCACGTCGCTCAAGGGGCGGCCGTTGAGCTCGATCGAAAGCGTCACGTTGCGCCGCCGGTCGAGCCGGTCGATCTGAGCGGGGCTGCTGCCATAACCTATTTCGGCGATCGAGCCCAACGCCACCTGGCCGTTGGTCCCGTTGACGCGCAGCAGCCCGAAGGCTTGCGGATCCGTGCGCATTGCCGGATTCATGCGGACCAGGATATCCACCTGCCGGTCCGACAGGTTCAGCTTGGGCAGCGAGGCGGCATAATCGCCGGACGTGGCGATGCGGACGGTGTCGCCAATGTCCTGGCTGGTCACGCCGAGCACGGCGGAGCGGGCATAATCCGGCCGGAACTGGATCTCCGGGCGCTGCTGCGCGGCGCTGGAGGTTACGTTGCCGATACCGGAAATCCCGCTGCGCACCGCTGCTTCCACGGTGCTGGCGGTGCGTTCGAGCAAATCGCCGTCGTCGCCGGCAAGCACGAGCTGCAGCACTTCGCCATTGCCCGATCCGCCCACACTGACGCGTATGCCCGGCAGTGCGCGCAGCGCATTGCGCATTTTCGCTTCCACGCCCGCTTGTTTGTCATCGCGGTCGCCGCGCGCGGCGAGGTCGACGGTCAGGGTCGCGCTGCCCACGGCGGCGGTCGAGGAAGAATCCAGGCCCCCGCCGCTGGTGGCGGTGCCGACTGAGGCAAAGACGTGCGTCACCTCGGGGATGTTCCGCAGGATTGCCGTCGCCTGTCGCGCGATCGCCGCCGTTTCGTCGAGCGTGCTGCCGGGGGGCAGCTCCAGCGAGACGCTGGATTGCGAATTGTCCTGGGCGGGGATGAAGCCCGAGGGCAGCAGCGGGATCATCGAGCAGGAGACGAGCAGGAACACACCGGCCGGGATGACCGTGATGCGCCGTCGCTTCAGCGAACTCTGGATCGCGCGCAGATAGCGCGTCATCAGCTTGCCGTCCTTGTCCTCATGGGTGGTGGGGCGCAGGAAATAGGCCGCCATCATCGGCGTCAGCAGGCGCGCCACGAGCAGGGAAAACAACACGGCGACCGAGGCAGTCACCCCGAATTCGCGAAATAGCTTGCCGGGAATGCCGCTCATGAAGGCGGTCGGCAGGAACACCGCGACCAGCGTGAAGGTGGTGGCGACCACCGCCAGGCCGATCTCGTCGGCCGCCTCGGTCGCCGCTTCCACCGGCCCCTTGCCCATGCGCATGTGCCGCTCGATATTCTCCACCTCGACGATCGCATCATCGACCAGGATGCCGATCACCAGCGCGATCGATAGCAAAGAGATCATGTTGAGCGTGAAGCCGCACAGATACATCACGCCGAAGGTTGGGATGATCGACAGCGGCAGCGCGGTCGCCGAAATCAGCGTCGCGCGCCAGTCGCGCAGGAACAGCCACACCACCAGCACGGCAAGCAGGGCGCCCTCGAGCAGCAGATCCATCGAGCCTTCGTAATTGTCGACGATCGGCGTGACCGTGTTGCTGGCCTCGACGATCCGTACCTCGGGATGCTGCGCCGAAAAACTCGCCACCGCGGCGCGCGCCTTTTCCGCGACCGCGGCGTCGCCGAAGCCGAGCGAGCGCGTCACGGTGAAGCCGATCACCGGCTTGCCGTCGCGATAGGCCAGCGTGCTGCGCTCGGCATGGCCGTCTTCGATCTTGGCGATTTGGCCAAGCGTGATCATCTGCCCGGTGCTCGCGGGGATGCTGATCGCCGCCAGGTCCGCCGGATCGTGCACCGCCGCCAGCGTCCGCAGCGACTGGCGCTGCGTGCCGATGTCGCCGCGCCCGCCAGACTGATCGGTCTGCATCGCCTTGAGCTTCGCGCTGACGTCTGCCGCGGCGACACCGAGCCCCGCCATCGCCGCCGGATCCAGATCGACATTTACCGCTCGGGAGATACCGCCGACGCGCGCCACGCTGGCGACGCCCTGCACCGATTGCAGCGCCTTGGTGACGTCACTATCCACGAACCAGGAAAGCGCCTGTTCGTCCATGTCCTTGGCCTGGATGATATAGGTCAGCATCGACGAGCCATTGGCGGTCTGCTTCGATACGGTCGGTGTCTGCAGCGCGGACGGCAGGTCTTGCCGCGCGCCGTCGACGGCGTTGCGCACCTCCTGCACCGCCTCATTGCCATCCTTGTCGATCGTGAAGGAGACGGCGATGCTCACCGTACCTTCGGTGATCGTGGTGGTGACGTGGTCCAGCAGGCGCAGCGAGGTCAGCCGGTCCTCGATCTTGCGCGCCACCTCGGTCTCGAGCTGCTCAGGTGCCGCGCCTTCCAGCGAGGCGGTAACGGTGACCGTCGGCAGGTCCATGTCGGGGAAATTCTGGACCTGCAAACGGCTGAAACCGATGATCCCGAAGATCGTCAGCATGATGAACAACAGCACGGCCGGCACGGGATGCCGGATCGACAGCGCGGAAATATTCACTTCGCGGCACTCCGCGTCACGCGCACCGTGACACCGTCGCTGAGGAAGGCGCTGCCGGCCGCAACGACCTGCGCGTCGGCGGCAATGCCGCTCACCGCGACGCGGCCATCGCGGCGCTGGCCCGCGGTCACCACCGTCTCCTTGACGCGATTGTCCTTGCCGAGAAGATAGGCATAGGATTTGCCGTCGCGCAGCACGATCGCGCTATCGGGCACGGTCAGCACCGGCCCGGCGCCGACCTCGATCACGCCGCTGCCATACATGCCCGATCGCGCGGGCGAGTTTGCCGGCAGGCGCACATAGACGATGCCGCGGCTCGTGGTGCTGGTCAGCGTGGGCGAGACGAGCCGCACGGTGCCGCTGACGCTCTGCCCGCCGGGCAGGGTCACGCGCGCCACCTGGCCGGCGCGGACCGCGGCGATCTGGCGCGAATCGAGCTCGGCCTGCCATTCGATGATGCCCTGCCGCACCAGGCGGAACATCTCGTCCCCGGCGTTGACCACCTTGCCGAGCAGCGCCGTGCGCGACGAGACCACGCCGTCGTCCGCCGCCCGCACGTTGGCCTGGCCCAATTGTACGTCTGCCCCGCGGACCTGCGCGCGCGCCGCCGCAAGCGTTGCCTGCGACGTCTGCTGCGTGACGCGATAGCTTTGGATCTGCTGCGCGGAGAGCGCGCCGCTGTCGCCGATCTGCCGCGCACGCTCGACATCGCTATTGGCCTTGACGAGATTGGCCTGCGCTTCGGCCACCGCCGCCTGCAACCGGGCCCGCTCGGCGAGCAGCGCCTCGCGCGCCAGAGTCGCCAGCACCTGCCCCTGACGTACCCGGCTGCCGACATCCGCGTTCAGCGATGCGATCCGATAGGGACCCGTCTCGGCGCTGATCACCACCTCCTGCCAAGGTTGCAGAGTGCCGTTGGCGCTGAGCTGCTGGGGCCAGGAAAGCTGCTGCGGGCGCGTCACCGTGACGGTCAGGCTGGCGGGCACGTCCTTGGCGGCCTCCGCGTCCGTGCCGCTGCATCCGGTCAGCGCCAGAGCGCAGGCGATGAGCGCGCCATGCAGCAGCATGGAGAGGGGGGGATAACGCATCATGTATTTGCTCCGGTGGATGCCGTGGTCGCGTCCCAACCGCCGCCCAATGCCTTGTACAGCGCGATCAGCTCGCGCACCTGCGTCAGGCGAAGGTCGACCAGTTTCCGCTGCGCGTCGAGCGCGTTGCGCCGCGCGCTTTCGCGCTCGATCATGCTGACCGAGCCGACCTCGCGCTGCCGGTCAATGGCCGCGAAACTGGCGGCATAGCCTTGCGCCGAACGCGCCAGATCGGCGTCGCGCCCGCGCGCCGATTGCAGCCGCACCAGCGCCTGCTCGACCTCCACGATGCCGGCACGGACGCTCTCGCGATAGGTCGCGAACTGCAGATCATAACCCGCGCGGGCACTGCGCACCCCGGCGCGTGCCTTGCCACCGTCCAGGATGGGCAAGCTGAGTGAAGGGCCGAACGACCATTGAGTCAGGCCCCCGCCCGCGGAGATCGATCCGGAGAGCGACAAGCTGGGATAGAGATCCGCCGTCGCGGCGCCGATTTCCGCGTTGGACGCGGCCAGTTCGCGCTCGGCGGAGGCAATGTCGGGCCGCTGCCGCACCAGATCGGCCGGCAGGGTCGTCACGTCCAATGTCGCTGGCATGGGCAGCTTCGCCTTGCCGGGCGCCAGCATTGCGCGCAGCGCCGCCTCGTCCGAACCGGTTAGCGAGGTCAGGCTCTTCACCAGCAGATCGCATTGTGCGACCTGATCGGTGTAACTGGCGCGCACGCTTGCAGCGCTGGCATCGGTGAGTTCGGCATCCGCAGGTGCGGTAAAGCCAGCCCGCTGGCTGATCCGGGTCAGGCGGGCCGTCTGCGCCTGTGATTTGGCCTGCTGATCATAGAGATCGGCAAGCTGCTCGCAGCCGCGATATTGGACATAATCGTCTGCCACCTCGGCGGCCAGCGCGATCCGGGCGTCGGCCAGATCATTGCCCCGCGCTTCGATACGTGCACGCGCGGCTTCGTTGTTGCGGCGGATCTTGCCGAACAGATCGAGCGTCCAGCTGGCGTCGGCGCTTGGCTGGAAGCCGCCCGACGTTACCTGAAAGCTCTGTCCGCTGCCGGACGATCTTTGCCCGCTCTCGGTGTAGGACGCGCCGGCGTTGAGCGTCGGCGCGCCCTGCGCGCGATTGGTATCCAGCGTGGCGCGCGCCTGCAGGATGCGTGCGACCGCCTGATCGAGCGTCGGGCTGAACGCCTCGGCCTGCTGCTGCAGCCGCAGCAACGTAGGATCGTCGAAGCGCTGCCACCAACCGGATAGTGCACTCGACCGCGCGTCTTTCGTAACGGGGGCGATCCAGGCTGGGGGCGTGGCGATCTGGGGGCGTTGATAGTTCGGGCCGACCGTACAGCCGGCGAGCAGCGCGGTCGCGAGCAGCGCCGAACGAAGCGGCGCGCGGCGCACGTGAGACAGGGGGCGTCGATTGATCATGATCCGCTGCCGTTAGACCAGCCGCATGTCTGGTTGTTCGCGGCGCGTGTAAAGTTAGGCAAAAGGTGCGTTCAGTTATGTAAAGGTGCGCGCGCGATCCGTTCGACCAGGGGCATGACGATGGACATCTACAAGCGCCGACCGGAGAAGATGCCCCGAATCCTGCTCATCGACGACGATCGCGACCTGACCGCGATGCTGGCCGAATATCTCGCCGGCGAGGGGTTGGGCGCGTTTGCCGTACATGACGGGCAGAGCGGAGAGGCCGAGGCACTGTCCGGCCGATACGATCTCGTTGTGCTCGACGTGATGCTGCCGCGCCTGTCCGGCATCGAGGTGCTGCGGCGTATCCGGCGATCGAGCGACGTACCGATCTTGCTGCTGACCGCGCGGGGCGACGACGTGGATCGCATTTCCGGCCTGGACCTGGGCGCCGACGATTATGTTCCGAAGCCGTGCTCGGCCGGCGAGTTGGTGGCACGCATGCGCGCGATCCTGCGCCGTGTCTCGACCAGCGGCGATGCCGGGCCTGGCGGGCCGATCGTCGCCGGCCCGCTGACGCTGTTGCCGGGCAAACGCCGCGCCGAATGGCACGGCGCGGCGCTCGATCTCACCGGCACCGAATTCAGCCTGCTCGAAGAACTGGCGCGTCATGCCGGGCATATCGTCAGCAAGGAGCAATTGTCGCTCGAGGCTCTCGGTCGCGCGCTCACCGCCTATGATCGTCGCATCGACGTCCATATCAGCAGCATCCGCCAGAAGCTCGGGCCGCGCGCCGATGGCCAGCCGTGGATCCTGGGGATCCGCGGCCAGGGCTATCAGCTGGCGTGCGAATGATGCCCCCCTTCGCTACCTTGCGCCCCGGCCGGCTGTTCTGGAAGCTGTTCATCGCTTTCCTGCTGGCCAGCGGCACCTCGTTCCTGATCGGGGCGGGGCTGTTCGCCTTCGTCCGACCGGTCTCTGCCGAGCGGGTGGTGTTCGATGCGCTGCCGTTCAACCGCTCCATGCCGCTGCTGATCGGCACGGTCGTCAGCCTGGTGTTCAGCGCCGCGGTCGCGTGGTATCTGGCGCGCCCGATCACGCATCTCAGCCGCGGGTTTAGCGCGATCGCGGCGGGGGAGCTCGCCACGCGCGTGAATCCGCTGGTCGGTACGCGGCGCGACGAGATCGCCGATCTGACGCGCGACTTCGATGGCATGGCGGCGCAGCTCCAGCAGTTGCTGGCGACGCAGGAGCGGTTGTTCCACGACGTCTCGCACGAGCTGCGCTCGCCGCTGACGCGGCTGCAACTGGCGATCGGTCTGCTTCGCCAGTCACCCGACAAGCTGCCGGACATGGTGCTGCGCATCGAGCGTGAAGCGGAACGGCTCAATCTGCTGATCGAAGAAGTGCTGACGCTGGCGCGCCTGAAGTCCGGCACGGCCGAGTTCGAGGTTGGCCCGGTCGACCTGATCGATCTGCTGACCGCGATCGTTGACGACGCCAGGTTCGAGGGCCGGGCCAGGCAGTGCGAGATCCATTACCTGCCATCCGCCGCGTTCGTGACGATCGGCAATGGCGATCTGCTGTACCGCGCGTTCGAGAATATCATTCGGAACGCGGTGAAATTTTCGCCGATGCGGGGGCGCGTCACCGTCACAGCGGAGGCAGATGCCGAGCGCGCGGTGGTGCGCATCAGCGATCAGGGTCGCGGCGTGCCGGCGGCAATGCTCGCCGACATTTTCGAGCCGTTCAAACGCGTAGATCCCGATGGCGTGGAGATGACCGGATTCGGTTTGGGATTGGCGATCGCCAAACATGCCGTCGAACGGCATGGCGGATCGATCCGAGCAGTATCCGCGGATGGGCGCGGGCTCGTGATGGAGGTCATGGTGCCGCGCCGGGGCCCGTCCTCCTGAACGAGACTTGTTGGTACCGGCCGGCGCGAGCGCCGCCGGCGCGCAAACCGATCAGAATTGTCCGCCGATATTGAAGGTGATGAGCTTGTCGTCGTCGCCCGGGGCCTTGAGCAGCGCCTTGGCGATATCGATCCGCAACGGGCCGAAGGGGGAATTCCAGTTCACGCCGACGCCGACCGCGACACGCGGGCTGGCGGTGTTGCTCGAATAGGTCTCGCGGTACGTGCCGAGGGAATAGCTGTAGGCGGTGCCCGTATTGGTCGTCGTGCTGTTGCCGTCGGCATCGAGATACAGCAATTCGCCGGCGCTATTGGTATATTGGCGGGTTCCGGCGACGCAGGTGGTCGAGGTGGAGATCGAGGCGGCGCAGGTATCGGTGAGCGTCGGCTTCTTGCCGCCGAACACTGCGCCGACGTCGAGATAGACCGAGGGGCGCAGCCCCAGTTCGCGTGCGCCCGCGCCCAGCGGCAGTTCGACTTCGAGCCGCGCTTGGTAATATGCGGTGCCGCCGAGGGCGGTTTGCGAATTCGAGCTGCTGTCGGTGGAAAGCGTCGCCGGGATGGTCGAGGTGTCATAATAGGTCCGGGTCACGCGCGGGCCGACGCCACGGATATCGAAGCCGCGCATGTTTGGGCTGCCGAGATAGAAGCGGTCGGTTAGCCGGACATCCTGGCCCAGCCCCTTGATATAGCCACCCTCGGCATGCGCGAGCAGGATGAAGTTGGAGCCGAGATTTAGATATTTCGAGGCGTTGACGGTGGCGCGCAGGTAGCGTGTATCGCCCCCCAGTCCGGCGAAATCCTGGCTGAAAATGAATTTGCTGCCGGCGGTGGGGCGCGACCGGCTGTTGAGACTGTCATAGAGCAGCGAATAGCCAACGGACGAGGTCCAGCGGTTGCCGACCGCTTCGCACAGATATTGGCCGGCGAGCGCGGCGTCGCATACGCCGTTGGTATAATAACTATCGGCATCGAGCGTGACCTGGTCATAGGTCAGGCCGTAGCGCGTCGTCGCGGACCAATATTCGGTCATCGGCACGGCGGCGCGTAGCTGGAAACCGGTCGAGACCTGCTCGTAAGAGGTGCTGTCGTCACTGCTCGAGCCGTACGGGCTGTAATCGCGGCGGAAGATGTCGCCGCCCAGGGCGATGTTCTTGTCGAACAGATAGGGCTCGGTGAAACCCAGCTCGACCGACTTCGAATAGCTCGAATAATTGAAGCTGGTGCGCAATTCCTGGCCTTTGCCGCGGAAGTTGCCCTGCTTAATGCTGGCAGAAAGGACCATATTCTCGGTGCTGGAATAGCCCGCCGACAGCTGCAGCTCGCCGGTCGACTTCTCCTCGACGTCC